>NZ_JAHESE010000020.1 GCF_018598175.1 Dawidia cretensis | reverse complement strand
CCGGTAAATACAATCATTAAATATCTCCCGCCCAAGGTGACCGATAAGGAAATCGTGGAAGAGGAAGAAATGCCTACGATCGAAGAAATTAAAGTAAACGAAGTAGGTTCGGAGAACATCGAAGGCGACGCAACAGACGTCGTGTTTGATGAGCCCGTACAACAGGTGGTAGCCGATGCGGGCAACGACGACGATAAGATTTTTACCGTCGTAGAGCAGCAAGCCGAATACCCTGGTGGTATGGCAGAAATGATGAAGTTTCTGCAGAAGAACGTGAAGTATCCTGCGGCAGCACGCCGGATGGGTATCGAAGGTTCGGTATTCGTGAGCTTTGTGGTAGACAGAGAAGGAAAAATCAGCGATCCGCAGATTGTAAAAGGTATTAGCGCCGACTGTGACAGGGAAGCGATGCGCGTGGTGCAGCTGATGCCGCCCTGGAAGCCGGGTAAGCAAAATGGTAGATCGGTTAAATCCCGCTTTGTATTGCCGATCAAGTTTAAGCTGGCAACCTAGTTATGAAGATGGAATCTGACGAGTACAAAACAACCGGCCTTGAGGCAGTTGTGAAGTATTTGGGAGCAATCATGGCACTGGCCTATATCGGGATCGGTGCCATGTTCATCGCTCGGTCTGAGACGGTGTTCCACGTACCCGGGGAATACGCTGTTCCGTTAGGTGTCCTGCTGATAGCGTATGGCCTATTTCGGGGGTATAAAGTGTACCAACGGTTTTTTCAGAAATAAAAGATGAAGATCTTATTTCATAGTTTATTAATCACCGTGTGTTTTTTGGCAGCCTGTACGGGGCGTGACAAGAAGGGAAGACCTCTTGACACGCCCACGTCCGGCTCCATTCGCATTGCCGTAGACGAGTCGCTCAAGCCCCTGCTCGACACGGAAGTCGATACCTTTATGGGGCTTTATCAGCGGGCGCGCATCGAGGTGGCATACGCCTCGGAGCAAGAGGCGATCCGCCTGTTATTGTTGGACAGCGTGCGGTTGATTGTTATTACCCGCAAGCTGCTTCCGGAAGAAGTTGAAGTCCTGGCCCAGCAGGCACTCAAGCCGCACCAGGTAACGGTTGCGCGCGAGGGCATTGCCCTGGTCATGAACCGTTCACGTACCGATAGTGTTCTGTCGGTGGAACAACTTGGCAAAATGCTGAAAGGCGACATTGCCAATTGGAGCCAGCTAAGTCCGAAGGGGCCTGCCGCTCCGCTCGAAATTGTCTTTGACCAACCGACCTCGGGGATCTTACGATACCTGAAGGATTCGTTGAAAATAGATACACTGCCGAAGAACTGCTTTGCGGTGAACGACAATCCGTCGGTCATTCAGCATGTAGCTTCGCGGCCTAACGCAATTGGATTAATTGGTGGTACGTGGATCAGCGACAGCGACGACTCTACCGCCAATGCCTTTTTAAATACGGTGCGCATCGCAGCACTGTCGCGAAAAACGGGCGGGGAGAGCTTTCAACCCTTCCAGGCTTATATTGCGCAAAACCAATATCCGCTCGTCCGTGAGATTACGGTCGTCAGCAGAGAAGGCCGTACCGGTCTGGGAAGTGGCCTCCTGGCATTTATTGCCGGGGAAAAAGGTCAACGAATTGTGTTAAAATCGGGCTTAGTTCCCGTGACCATGCCGATCCGGATTGTGGAAATCAATCGCCAACCCTTAAATTAGCGCTTTGCAGGGGCTTTTCCGCAATTAACGGCACGTAGCCGTGAGTATGGCACCGTGTTTGTTTTACAATAAACCTAAACTTTATACTTATAACACATGAAAGAAGTCAGTAAAGGAGCATGGAACGTAGGGAAAATGCTCATGTTCTTCCTTTCTTGTGCGGCCTCGCTTGCGGTAGCACAGGAAAACCCCGCGATCAAGCAAGCTGCTTATTTGCTTGAGACCGATCAGCCCACGAAAGCCGTGGCTGCACTACAGGCTGCTGTAACAGCCAGCCCCCAGGACGCAGCGTTGCTGTATTACTTAGGACACGCCCAGATTAAGAATAACGAAAAGGCTAAAGCCGAGATCAACTTTCAAAAAGGTACCGAGCTTGACCCCAAGAACGGTTTAAACTTTGCCGGTAAAGGCCAGCTGCGCATGCTGGACAACCAGGCTGCAGAAGCCAAGCTGGCGTTCGACGAAGCGCTGAAGGTATCGAAGTCGAAAGATGATGAAGTACTGAAAGCTGTTGCCGAAGGCTACCTGTTGGGTGACAAGATGGCGAAAGATGCTCTTGCCTTACTGGAGAAGGTAAAAGGTAAAGATGTAGATGCTGCCGTGTTGAAAGGCGATGCCTACCTGAAGCTGAACGACGGTGGTAAATCGGTGAGCAGCTACGAGAACGGTGCCACTTATGACGCGAAGCGCGCGCTGCCGCACTACAAAGTGGGCCTGGTGTACCTGCGTTCAAAGAACTACGACGTAGCCGAGCAGAATTTTAAGAAGGCTTTAGAAGTAGATCCTAAATATACCCTGGCGTATAAAGAGCTGGGCGAGCTGTACTATCAGTCACGCCGCGCGCCGGAAGCTGTAAAGGCTTACGAAGCTTACCTGGGCCTGACCGAGAAACCAGAATCTGCCAAGCTGCGCTATGCTTTCTACCTGTTCATGGCGAAGGATTACAAGCGCGCTAACCCGATCTTCGAAGAGCTGTCGAAGCGTCCCGATGCAACAGCGACGGTATTTAAATACAAAGCCTATTCACTGGTAGAATCCGGTGAGCTGGCGGCCAGCCATGCTGCATTCGATGCGTACTTTGCAAAAGCTACAAAAGAGGAAATTCAGGCGGGCGACTATGAATATATTGCCAAGGCGCTGCAGAAAGAAGGTAACGACTCTGTGGCCGTAGAGAACTACCAGAAGGCTTTCGACCTGGAGAAGAAAGAGGAGTATGCCTCACAAATCGCGGATATCCAGTTCAAGCGCAAGAAATATGCGGAGGCTGCAATAGCCTACAAACAGCTGGAAGCGATCAAGCCAAAGCTAACGTCGCCCGAGCTTTATAACTTTGGTCGTGCGTATTACTTCACCGATCAGTTTCAACAAGCTGACTCGACTTTCCAGAAGCTGATTACCCTGCAACCGGCCATGACCTTGGGCTACCTGTGGCAGGCACGTTCGATCGCGGCGCAAGACCCCGAGACGAACGGCAAGATTCAGGGCACTGCAAAACCCTATTTTGAGAAAGTGATTGAAGTGGGTCTGACACGTGCGGATAAAAGCAAGAACGACCTGATCGAAGCGTACTCATACCTGGGATACTACCACTTCCTGCGCAATGAGATCTCGACCTCAAAAGGCTTCTGGGAGAAAGTGTTGGCGATCGACCCGAACGATGCTCGTGCGAAGGAGATCCTGAAGGCTATGAATGCCCCGGCTCCGAAGCCCAGACAAGGTTAATCACCCCGGATAGACATACAGGCAGAAGGCTTCAGGCTTTCTGCCTTCTTTTTTACTACACGCGCGCATTAAGCGCTTTTAATGGTAATCGTTCACAATATTATTGCTACTATTACCATTAACTAATAAACCATTTACAGGACGGCATGCTGACAACGATCTTTTCCATCCTTCTGCAGATCACAACCCCGACAACGACTCCGACCGATACACCGGTCGAAACACTTCCCGCACCAGCTGAGTCCCTCTCCCTTTTTGACATGGTCACGAAGGGCGGGGTGATCATGATCCCTATTGCTTTGCTGGGATTTATCGCGACCTATTTCTTTATTGAACGGTGGCTGTACCTGCGCCAGGTGACGCGTGAGAAAAAGGAGTTCCTGTCGTCGATAAAACAATATCTGAAGGCCGGCGACATCAAGGGTGCGCGGATGTACGCCACGCAAGACGGTTCGGCTACGGGCAAAATCATCCAGGTAGGGGTGGAGCACATCGGCAAGCCGATGAAAGAGATCGAAAGCCTCATGGAGTCGGCCGCCAACATCGAGGTGGCGGAAATGGAGCGTAACATGGGCTACCTGGGCATTATTGCCGGTGTGGCGCCGATGCTGGGCTTTATCGGTACTATCGGCGGGATCATCCGCATCTTCTACGACATTTCACAGACCGACAACATCACGATCGGTATCATTGCCGGCGGCTTATATGAAAAGATGATCACCAGCGGCGCGGGTTTGTTCGTGGGGGTAATTTCCTACTGCGCATACCATATTTTACAGCAGCGCGTGAATGTGTTTACGCTTAAGATGCAGAAAGACGTATTTGAGTTTATGCGTTCCATCTTAACACCCCAGCAATGAAAATCCGCCACCGGAAACAGTTTGCTGCCGAGGTATCAACCTCCTCGCTGAACGACATCATGTTCTTTCTGCTGTTGTTCTTTTTGATCATTTCAACCGTTACCAACCCCGCTGTGATCAAGGTAGCGTTGCCTAAATCAGACACCAAGCAGAGTGTAAACCGGAACCCGATCACGCTCACGGTGACGGAGGACAAACGTTATTTTATCAATCGTAACCAGGTACCGTTTAGTCAGCTGGAGTCAGCCTTGTTGAAGGAAGCTGGCGGTGAGGAGGACCCTACCGTTGTGGTGCATATCCCTGCCGGCTCGTCGGTGCAAGACCTCGTGGATGTTGTGCAGATCGGCGCACGCAATAAAATCCGCATGGTATTGGCGACAAAAAAGCCTGACTAGCAGCGCACGCTATAGTCTTACACATCTTTACGTACGTATTCTTCACGATATACTTTTTCTTGACTTAGGCGCGTCGCATAGAATGATTCTAAACTAATCATTGTTCTATAACCACATGCGCGTTGTTTTAGCGCGCTTCTCTAATTTGCGCGCAGTTGAACGAATCGCTGTAAGATTTGTTCTCATATTGCTCCCAAAAAGCTCAAATTATTGCACAACGCATGATGGGATTTGTGGGATAAAAACGAACTTTGCACCCGTCAAACACGCTTATGGAGAACGTAGCAATCGAACAATATCTGCCCATCGGGTTGATGTTTCTTTTTGCCCTGGGCTTTGTGGTAGTCACAATGGTCGCCACGCACCTGTTGGGTCCTAAACGCAAGTCGAAGGTGAAGCTCGAGGCGTTCGAGTGTGGTATCGAGTCAAAGGGCAACGCCCGGATACCGTTTAACATCAAGTACTTTCTGGTGGCGATTCTCTTTGTTTTGTTTGACGTGGAGGTAATCTTCATGTACCCGTGGGCTGTGAACTTCAAACATCTCGGTCTGATGGGTTTCGTTGAAATGGTGACCTTCATGGCGCTTTTGCTAGTAGGTTTCTTCTATCTCCTGAAGAAGGGTGCTTTGAAGTGGGAAGAATAAAAACAGTGAGTGATGGAAACAGCAACAGGATCAACGATTGCCGTAGCGCCCAAGCCGGAAGGTATTGAGGGTGCTGGCTTTTTTGCCACCAGCCTGGATAAAGTCGTAGGACTTGCCCGCAAGAACTCGATCTGGCCCTTGCCGTTCGCGACGTCTTGCTGCGGTATTGAATTCATGGCCACGATGGCGTCACATTACGACCTGGCTCGCTTTGGGTCAGAGCGTTTGAGCTTCTCGCCCCGCCAGGCAGACTTGCTGATGGTGATGGGCACGATTGCCAAAAAGATGGGCCCCATCTTACGGCAGGTATACGAGCAGATGGCCGAGCCCCGCTGGGTAATCTCTGTGGGTGCGTGTGCCTCGAGTGGTGGCATATTCGATACCTACAGCGTGCTGCAGGGCATCGACCGCATCATACCGGTTGACGTGTATGTACCCGGTTGCCCCCCACGCCCGGAGCAAATCATCGACGGCATTCTGAAGATTCAGCACCTGGTGGAAACCGAGTCGACGCGCCGCCGCGATTCGCCTGAATACAAGGCGATGCTGAACAAATACGGAATCGAATAATCAGTCCTGGGTCTGTGACCCGAGACGTACGTCTTATACAACTGAATTTTATTAATGGAAGGTTCTGCCCAGGAAAAAACCATCGGTATCCTGAAGGAAAAATATGAAGACCAGATTCTTCATGTTGACACACCGTACGATTTTCTAACGGTCTCCCTAAAGGCCGAAAAGATCATTGAGATCATCCAACACCTCTACCATCACCCCGAGGGCAAATTCCAGTACCTCACCACCCTCTGCGGCATTCACTATCCCGATCTGCAACAGATCGCGGTGATGTACCAGGTGCACAGCCTGACGACCAACAACCGCGTACGCCTGAAAGTATTTCTACCGGAGGCGAACCCGGTGGTGCCGACGCTGACTACGGTCTTCTCGGCGGCCAACTGGCTGGAGCGTGAAACCTACGATTACTTCGGGGTGATCTTCGAGGGGCATCCGAACCTGAAGCGTATCCTGAACGTGGACGATATGATCATATTTCCCATGCGCAAGGAGTACCCGCTGGAAGACCAGACGCGCGAAGACAAGAACGATTCAATGTTTGGAAGAGAATAGCAGACGCCTGAATTATGCAAGACAATCAACCGGCCACCGACGCACTTATTAAGCCAGAAGAGAAACAATATTCTTATCTGAACCTGGGGCCGGCGCACCCGGCCACACACGGTATTTTCCAGAACGTTTTGAAGATGGACGGCGAGATCATCATAGACTCCGAGCCGACCGTAGGGTACATCCACCGCGCGTTCGAAAAGCTGGCGGAGCGCCGCCCATTCTATCAGATCACGCCGATCACCGACCGTCTCAACTATTGCTCGTCACCCATCAACAACATGGGCTGGCACATGACGGTGGAGAAGCTGCTCGGCATCGAGATTCCCAAGCGCGTGCAGTACATGCGCGTGGTCATTATGGAGCTGGCCCGTTTGGCCGACCACATCATTTGTAATACCATCATCGGTCAGGATACCGGCGCGACCACAGGCTTCCTGTACCTGTTCCAGATGCGCGAGCGCATCTATGAGATCTACGAAGAGATCTGCGGCGCGCGTCTAACGACCAACATCGGCCGCATCGGCGGGTTGGAGCGCGACTTCTCCCCCAAGTGCTGGGACAAGATCAACAAGTTCGTTGAGGACTTTCCGGCGAAATTCACGGAGTTTTCAAACCTGCTGGAGCGCAACCGGATCTTTATGGATCGCACCATCAACTGCGGCCCGATCTCGGCAGAGCGTGCGTTGAACTATAGCTTTTCCGGTCCCAACCTGCGGGCTGCCGGCGTAGACTACGACGTGCGTGCCATGAACCCGTATTCATCGTATGAAGAATTTGATTTTATCATTCCGGTAGGTACCAACGGCGATACGTATGATCGCTTCATGGTGCGCCAGGAGGAGATGTGGCAGAGCTTGAGCATCATCAAGCAGGCGATCGAGAAGATCAAGAAAGAACCTGCGGGCGTATACACCGCCAAGGTGCCGGAGTACTGCCTGCCGCCGAAGGAAGAAGTATATAACGACATGGAGGCGCTGATCTACCACTTCAAGATCGTGATGGGCGAGACCGAGGTTCCGAAAGGAGAGGTGTACCATTGCGTGGAAGGTGGCAACGGCGAGCTGGGTTTTTACCTGATCAGCGACGGTGGGCGTACGCCATTCCGGTTGCAGTTCCGTCGCCCGTGCTTTATTTATTACCAGGCATACCCGGAGATGATCCGGGGTTCGATGCTGTCGGATGCGGTTATCACCATGAGTAGTATGAACGTCATTGCCGGCGAGCTGGATGCGTAAGCGGCCCAGGATAGAATTTATACCGAGAGAGAAACGATTTAACGGATCATGAGCAAAGTAGAATTTTCACCCGATACGCTGGCCCTTGCGCAGCGCATCATCAAGCGATATCCGGAGGGCAGGCAGAAGTCGGCGTTGTTGCCGCTGCTGCACGTGGCGCAGGCGGAGTTCGACGGCTGGCTCAGCCCGGAGACGATGGACTACGTTGCGTCTTTGCTGAACATCAAGCCGATTGAAGTATACGAAGTGGCTTCGTTCTACACCATGTACAACATGAAGCCGGTGGGTAAATGCCTGATCGAAGTTTGCCGTACGGGCCCTTGCTGGCTGCGCGGCGCCGACGACATCGTCGAGCACTTTGAGAAGAAGCTGGGCGTCAAAGAAGGGGAGACGACCGCCGACGGTATGTTTACACTGAAGACGGTGGAATGCCTCGGCTCGTGTGGCACGGCCCCGATGCTGCAATGCGGCTCGGATTATTATGAGAACCTGACGACCGAGAAGGTCGATACGCTGATAGAGAAACTGCGTGCTTCGGATAACCGCAGCACGTATATGAAATCGAACATGCAGGAGTTATAGCCATGGGAAGACAAATACTTTTAGAACACATCAATGTTCCGGGCATCAATACCTTTGACGTGTACCGGAAGCACGGCGGCTATGCATCCGTGGAGAAGGCGCTGAAGACCATGACGCCCGACGAGGTGACGGAGGAAGTGAAGAAGTCTGGCCTGCGCGGCCGGGGTGGCGCCGGTTTCCCGGCGGGTATGAAGTGGAGCTTCCTGGACCGCAAGTCTGAAAAGCCCCGCTACCTGGTGTGTAATGCCGACGAGTCTGAGCCGGGCACCTTTAAGGATCGTTACCTGATGGAGAAGATTCCGCACGTGCTGATCGAAGGCATGATCACATCCAGCTATGCGCTGGGCGCGAAGACCTCGTACATCTATGTGCGCGGTGAATATATGTATGTGATCCGCATCCTGGAGCAAGCTATTCAAGAGGCGTATGCGAAAGGATTTCTCGGTAAAAATATCCTGGGCACCGACTATTCGCTGGATCTGTACGTACAGCCCGGTGGTGGTGCCTATATCTGTGGTGAAGAAACGGCGCTGTTAGAGTCGCTGGAAGGCAAGCGCGGCAATCCGCGTCTGAAGCCGCCTTTCCCGGCGGTGGCGGGTCTGTATGCTTCGCCCACGGTGGTAAACAACGTCGAAACCATTGCTGCGGTCTGCTCGATCGTCAACCTGGGTGGCGACGAATATGCGAAGATCGGTATCGGCAAGAGCACGGGTACCAAGTTGATCTCGGCTAGCGGGCACATTAACAAGCCCGGTGTTTACGAGATCGAGCTCGGCCTGCCGGTAGAAGAATTTATATATTCTGATCAATACTGCGGTGGTATTTGGAAAGGCCGGAAGATGAAGGCTGTCGTGGCGGGTGGTTCATCCGTACCGATCCTGCCGACGGAGCTGATCCTGAAGACAGCCAAAGGCGAGCCGCGCCTGATGACGTATGAGTCGTTGTCAGACGGTGGTTTTGTGTCGGGTACCATGTTGGGTTCGGGAGGCTTTATCGTGATGGACGAGACATCCTGTATCGTGCGCAATCTGTGGACGTTCACGCGCTTCTATCACCACGAGTCGTGCGGGCAGTGCAGCCCGTGCCGCGAGGGTACCGGTTGGATGGAGAAGGTGCTGCACCGCATCGAGCATGGTCATGGCCACGAAGGCGACATCGACCTGCTGGTGGATGTAGCCAAGAAGATTGAAGGTAATACCATTTGCCCGTTGGGCGATGCGGCTGCCTGGCCGGTAGCCAGCGCGATACGGCACTTCCGCGAGGAGTTCGAATATCACGTGCGGTACCCGGAGAAGGTGAAGAACCCGAAACACTTCGAGCTGGAGCCGTTCGTACCGGCATCGGTCCTGGCGACGGTATAATTTAAATAGGATTTAAAAAGTTTAGCGACATGGCTAAAGTAACAATAGATGGCATTGAAGTAGAAGTGGCAGATGGAACCACGATTTTGAACGCCGCCCGTCAGATCGGTGGCGAAGTGGTTCCTCCGGCCATGTGTTACTATTCGACGTTGAAAGATACCGGCGGCAAGTGCCGTGTGTGCCTGGTGAAGGTTACACAGGGGTCTGCAAAAGATCCGCGCCCTATGCCGAAGCTGGTGGCCTCGTGCCGCACGCCGGTTATGGACGGCATGGTGGTACAAAACATCACTTCGCCGGAAGTACTGGAAGCACGCAAGGGTGTGGTAGAGTTTCTGCTGCTGAACCACCCGCTGGATTGCCCGGTGTGCGATCAGGCCGGCGAGTGCGACCTGCAAAATCTGTCGTATGAGCACGGCGTAGGCAAGACCCGCTACGAAGAAGACCGCCGCACGTTTGAGAAGATCGACATCGGCGATAAGATCAAGCTGCACATGACGCGCTGCATTTTGTGCTACCGCTGTACGTTCGTCGCCGACCAGCTTACCAATGAGCGTGTGCACGGTGTATTGAACCGCGGCGATGCTTCGGAGATCAGCACCTATATCGAGAAAGCTGTCGACAACGACTTCTCGGGTAACATGATCGACGTGTGCCCCGTGGGCGCGCTGACGGATAAGACCTTCCGCTTTAAGAGCCGCGTATGGTTTACCAAGCCTCTGGATGCACACCGCAATTGCGACAAGTGCTGCGGCAAGGTAGTGCTGTGGACGAAAGGTGACGACGTGCTGCGCGTGTCGGCCCGCAAAGATCAATTCAATGAAGTAAAAGAGTATATCTGTAACGAGTGCCGCTACGATCACAAGGACATGAAGGACTGGACGATCGAAGGACCGCGTCACATCGACCGTCACTCGGTTATTTCGCAGAACCATTACGAGAAGATCGATATGCAAAAACTGAAGCTGGACATCGACCGTCAGCTGACGTTCCAGAAAGGAAAGCAATTACCGGAAACTACTAACTCATAAGGATATGGATTTTATCATGTATAAGCTGATCCTGGTGGGGGTTGTATTTGGTGTAACCCTGTTCGTGGCGGCGTATTCTACGTATGCCGAACGCAAGGTCGCCGCCTTTTTGCAAGACCGCATCGGTCCGGATCGTGCGGGTCCGTTCGGGATTCTGCAACCGCTGGCGGATGGGTTGAAGTTTATTTATAAGGAGGAGATCATTCCCGTGGTATCGAACCGGTTCCTGTTCGTACTCGGGCCGTGTATTGCCATGATGACCGCCATGATGGCGGGGGTGTTGATTCCGTGGGGTGATACGCTGGTGTTTGGTGACAACGTATACTCGTTGCAGATCGCCGACCTGAACGTCGGTATTCTGTATGTGTTCGGTGTGGTGTCGATCGGTGTCTATGGTATAATGATCGGGGGCTGGGCCTCTAACAATAAGTTCTCGTTGCTGGGTGCAATCCGCGCTTCTGCGCAGATGATCAGCTATGAGATTGCCATGGGGCTTTCAATCATCGCGTTGGTGCTGGTAACCGGCACGTTGAGCCTGGGCGAAATCTCCGCACAGCAAACGGGTGGTGTCGGCGGCGAGTGGCACTTCTGGAATGTGGTATACCAACCCCTTGGGTTTTTGATCTTTATCATCTGTGCGTTTGCCGAGTGTAATCGCACGCCCTTTGACCTGCCGGAGTGCGAAACGGAATTGATCGGTGGTTATCATACGGAATATAGCTCGATGAAGCTGGGTTTTTACCTCTTTGCCGAATACATCAACATGTTTGTATCGGCGGCGGTGATCTCTACGCTGTACTTCGGTGGTTACAACTTCCCCTTCATGAATGATCTGGGGCTGGACCACAACATAATCTCCATTATCGGCGTGTTGGTGCTGATATCAAAAGTGTGTTTCTTCATCTTCTTCTTTATGTGGATTCGCTGGACGATCCCGCGCTTCCGCTATGACCAGCTGATGAACCTGGGCTGGAAAGTGCTGATCCCGCTGTCGATCTTCAACATCTTTATTACCGGCCTGGTGATATTGATTAAGAACAACAACTGGACCTGGTAAGAAGATACTACAAAACAAAAAAAACGGACACAAGGCATAATCATGTTAACGAACCGATCCAAGCTTGTTTCAAATAAGAAGATGACCTTCGCGGAGAAGATCTATCTGCCGGCGCTGTTGAGCGGTGTGGTGATCACTATTCGCCACTTGTTCAAAAAGGGTGCGACGGTGCGCTATCCGGAAACGAAGCGCCCCATAGCGGAAATCTGGCGTGGGCAACACGTGTTAAAGCGTGACGATAAGGGGGCAGAGCGTTGCACGGCGTGTGGCCTGTGCGCTGTAGCGTGCCCGGCAGAAGCCATAACGATGACGGCGGCAGAGCGTAAGAAGGGTGAGGAGAACTTGTATCGCGAAGAGAAATACGCCGCCACGTACGAGATCAATATGCTGCGCTGCATCTTCTGCGGCTTGTGCGAGGAGGCTTGTCCGAAGGAGGCGATCTTTTTGACAGACCGCATTGTGTCGACGGACTACGGCCGCGGCGAGTTTATTTATGGAAAAGACAAACTGGTGGAAAAGACCGATGAGCGCATCGACGTGACGGTACGCCAAACCCAGAACGTACTGGAGTTCAAACAACAGAAACGACTGAGTCATAACAAATAAATCAACTTCGCAGTGCTGAACGTTTTTTACTTTCTTTCCTTTCTGGCGGTGCTCTCGGCCATCATGGTGGTTGTTTCCAAGAGCCCGGTACACAGTGTACTTTACCTGATCATTACCTTCTTTACGATCGCGGGGCATTACGTGCTGTTGAATGCCGAGTTCCTGTTCATTGTACACATCATTGTGTACGCTGGCGCGATCATGGTGTTATTCCTGTATGTGATCATGATGCTGAACCTCAATATCGAGACGGAGCCACACAAGAGCACGATGCTGAAATTTGCGGCCACCATTTGTGCAGGGCTGCTGCTGGTCGTGCTGGTGGGCTCGCTGAAAGGCACGGAGACACTGGCGGTGAATGCAGTATCCGACCCGGACCTGGGGTCTGTGCAGCGACTGGGCAAAGTCATGTTTGATGAGTTCCTGTTGCCCTTTGAGATTTCGTCGGTGTTGCTGCTGGCCGCCATGGTGGGTGCCGTCATGCTCGGCAAATCTGAAAAGGCTAACGATATACTGTAACACCGATCGAAAATTATACTACTACAACAACGATGAATGCTCTTCCGATAGATTATTATGTCTGGCTTTCTGCCACGCTGTTCACCATTGGGGTGCTCGGCGTGCTGTACCGCAGAAACGCGATCATCATTTTTATGTGTATCGAGTTGATGCTTAACGCTGTCAATCTTCTGCTGGTAGCATTCTCCAGCCGGTTGAACGACCCGTCGGGCCAGGTGTTTGTGTTTTTTATCATGGCAGTAGCCGCGGCGGAAGTAGCGGTGGGTCTTGCCATCCTGGTGACGATGTATCGTGCCACCCGCAGTACAGATATTAATATTTTGAATCGCTTAAAATGGTAAGTATGAAGACGCTGGTGAGCCTGGTACCGTTGTTCCCGTTGCTGGGCTTTCTGATCGTAGCCCTGAACGTCCGCAAGCTGACACATGGTGTGACTGCCTTTATCGCCTGCGGCGCGGTGCTGGTTTCGTTTATTCTTTCGGTTGTTTTGTTTACCCATTTGCTGGGGCTGCCGGCGGATCAACGTGTCCTGGAGGTTACGTTGTTCGACTGGATCAAGGCCGGCAATTTCTCGACGTCGATCAGCTTCCTGGTGGACCCGCTGTCGTCGTTGTTCCTGCTGATCATTACCGGCGTGGGTTTCCTGATCCACGTATATTCTATCGGGTACATGCACGACGATGCGGGCTTTAACCGCTTCTTCTCGTACCTGAACCTGTTCGTTTTCTTTATGTTGCTGCTTGTGATGGGCGCCAACTACCTGCTGATGTTTGTCGGCTGGGAAGGGGTGGGGCTTTGCTCGTACCTGCTGATCGGCTTCTGGTTTAAGAACCAGGCGTACAACAACGCGGCCAACAAAGCCTTTATCATGAACCGCATCGGTGACCTGGGCATGTTGCTCGGGGTTATCCTGATCTTTGTATACTTTGGCAGCATTCAATACACCGATGTATTCGCGAAAGCGACTACGATCGACACGGGCACACTGACATTGATCACGATGCTGCTGTTTGTGGGTGCCATGGGTAAAAGCGCGCAGCTGCCGCTGTATACCTGGCTGCCCGACGCGATGGCGGGTCCGACACCGGTGTCGGCGTTGATTCACGCGGCCACCATGGTGACCGCCGGGATCTATATGATCGCCCGTAACAATCTGCTGTATGCACTGTCGCCGGCTACCCTGGAGGTTGTGATGATCGTCGGTGTTTTAACGGCCGTCTTTGCCGCGACCATTGCGGTGAAACAAAACGATATTAAGAAAGTGCTGGCATATTCTACTGTCAGCCAGTTGGGACTGATGTTCCTGGCGCTGGGCCTGGGCTCGTTCACGAGCGGGATTTTCCACATGGCGACACACGCATTCTTTAAAGCGTTGTTGTTCCTGGGCGCGGGTAGCGTGATTCACGGCCTCGGCGGTGAGCAAGATATTCGCAAAATGGGCGGCTTGAAGAAATACCTGCCCGTTACATTCCTGACTTTCCTGGTTGGCGTGTTGGCGATCTCGGGTATTCCGCCGTTTGCGGGTTTCTTCTCGAAAGATGAAATTCTGGCAGCAGCGTATTTGCATAATCCGGTTGTGTATGGGCTGGCTTTATTTGCTTCGCTGCTTACGGTGTTCTATATGTTCCGCATGTTCTTCCTGACCTTCTTTGGTCAGGAGCGTGCCGGTCACGACGTGATGCACCACATTCACGAGTCGCCGAAGAGCATCACCATTCCGCTGACGGTACTGGCCGTGCTGTCGCTGGTGGGTGGTTTTATGGGCGTGCCGGAAGCACTCGGTGGATCACATTGGCTGGCCTCGTACCTGGCGCCGGTGTTTGCTCCGTCGGCTGCGGTAACCAGTGGGCATCATCACCTGAGCCACAGCACCGAATATGCGCTGATGGGTACCGTGGTAGCGTTGACCGTGGTACTGATCGTTTTTGCGTACATACGCTATGTAAAAGGCAACCGTGTGCCGGCCGCCGATACACAGGTTGGTGGCGTACAGAAGGTGCTGGCAAACAAGTATTATGTAGATGAGATCTACCACGCGATTGTCGTGAAGCCTTTGTATTGGATCTCGGCCACGTTCGCAGAGATCGTCGAGCGCCTGGGTGTCGATAAGCTTGTAAACCTGATCGGTGGTAGTGTTGTGCCAGCCAGCCGCGGCGCGCGGTTGCTGCAGAACGGTAGCATCGGTTATTACATATTTGTGATGGTGATCAGCATTGTGCTGATCCTGGCCATGGGGATAATTCGCTAATGATAATTTAAGAAGACATGTTTATAACGATATTCCTCGTATTCTTCCCGCTGCTCGTCGCCCTGTTGCTGTTTGCGTTTAAGCCGGCACAGGCGAAGATGTTGGCGTTGGTGGCCTCGATCCTCGAGCTGGCCGTGTCGTTGTACCTGGCGGTGGTCTTTCCGAAGACGGATGTTGCGCAGTTTGTGGTCGATATACCCTGGGTGCGCGCGTTCGGGCTGCACTTTGCGGTGGGTATTGACGGTATCAGCTTGTTGCTGGTGTTGCTGACAACGGTGCTGGTGCCGTTCATCATTCTCTCGTCGTTCAACCGTACGATTGAAAAGGCCTCTACGTTCTATGGGTTGATCCTGGTGATGCAGATGGCCCTGATCGGTGTGTTCTGCGCGCTGGACGGGTTGCTGTTTTATCTCTTCTGGGAGGTTGCACTGATCCCGATCTACTTCATCTGTTTGATCTGGGGTGGTGAAGACCGCGGCCGCATTACTTTTAAGTTCTTTGTTTATACGCTTGCGGGCTCGCTGTTTATGCTGGTAGCCCTGGTATACATATACTTCCAAACACCCGGTACGCACACCTTCGCCATCCAGGCGTTGTATGATGCCGGCCGTGCGCTGCCGGTGTACGAGCAAAGCCTGATCTTCTGGGCGATGTTTGTAGCCTTTGCGATTAAGATGCCGGTGTTCCCGTTCCACACGTGGCAGCCCGATACCTACACGGTGGCGCCGACGCAGGGTACCATGTTGCTTTCCGGTATCATGCTTAAGATGGGGATCTATGGTGTGATCCGCTGGTTGTTGCCGCTGGTGCCGGCCGGTGTGGAGGCCTGGGGGTTTACGGCCGTGGTGCTGTCGGTGATCGGCATTATCTACGCGTCGTGTATCGCCATTGTTCAAAAAGACTTTAAGCGCCTGATTGCATATTCGTCGGTGGCCCACGTTGGCCTGATCTCGGCGGGTGCCTTTACCCTGAGCACGATTGGTGTGCAGGGGGCGATGATCCAGATGTTGAGCCACGGTATTGTGGTGTTCGCACTGTTCTATATTATCGACATTATTTCACACCGCACGCAGACACGCACGCTGTCGGCGCTGGGTGGCATTCGCAATGTTGCACCGGTGTTGACCACTGTCTTTGTGATCGTGATGTTAGGAAGCGTGGCCCTGCCGTTTACCAGCGGATTTGTGGGTGAGTTCCTGTTGATAAACTCGGTGTTTCAATACCACAGTGTGTTGGGCGCCGTCGCGGGCCTGACCATCATTCTGGGCGCAGTATACATGCTGCGTACGTTCCAACAGAGCATGTCGGGCGAGACCAACGCTGTCACGGCGAGCTTTGCCGACCTGACAGGTCAGGAGAAGCTGGTGCTGTATCCCATTGTGTTGCTGATCCTGGTGATCGGTATTTATCCGGCGCCGCTGCTGGAGATCTCGGAACCGGCGGTGGCCAGCTTACTGAAAATTTATTCGAACCTTTCTGCATCCGTAAAGTAATATGAACGCATTGCTTGTTATCTGTGGCCTGAGTATCGTTTCGCTGCTTGCCGAAATCGCCAACTTCAAAAAGTGGCTGACGGCGATTGCCATCCTTGGCCTGCTGGCGGCTACGGCTACACTCGCGCTGGAGTGGGATGGCGAAGTCAGGACATACTTCAGCCACATGTTAATGTTTGACAATGTCGCGCTGGCCTTTACCGGGTTGATCTCGGTGGTATCCATCCTTTGGTTCTGGATGGCGAGCGACTACTTTCAAGCGCAGCCCCAGCACCGTACAGAACGCACGTCGCTGGTGATCTTCGCGATCGTCGGTGCCATCCTGATGGCGTCGTATAACAACATGGCGATGCTCTTTCTGGGCATCGAGATCCTGTCGCTGTCGCTGTATGTGTTGGCGGGCAGCAACAAAGAAAGCCTCTTGTCGATCGAGGCGGCCTTCAAGTATTTCCTGATGGGCTCTTTCGCGACCGGTTTCCTGCTCATGGGCATTGCCCTGCTGTATGGTGCTACCGGATCGTTTGATATTGGTACGATTGCAGTTTTTATCACCGAGCATAGCCACGCGCTACCGGCCTTCTTTTATGCGGGTGTGTTGCTGTTGCTGGTGGGGTTGGCGTTTAAGATCTCGGCGGTACCCTTTCACTTCTGGGCGCCGGATGTTTACGGTGGTGCGCCCACGACGGTGACAGCGTTTATGTCTACCGTTGTGAAGATCGGTGCGTTGGCTGCGTTTTACCGCATGTTTTCGATTGGCTTAGTGGGGACCTACAGCACATGGTCTACTATTCTGATGGTTATTACCGTGTTGACGTTGGTGCTGCCAAACATCACGGCGGTCTATCAGTCGCACGTGAAGCGTATTCTGGCGTACTCCAGCGTGGGGCACGTAGGGTATATTTTGTTGGCCTTTACGGCAGACCCGACCGCGTCGTCGGGTGTGATCTACTACTACCTGGCGTCGTATGCTGTAGCGTCTATTGCCGCCTTTAGTGTGCTGTACCTGGTGGAAGGCAACAGTGAGTCGATCACGATTGAATACTTCAATGGCCTCTTCAAACGCAATCCGCTGCTGGCCGTGGGCCTGACGATTGCGTTGTTGTCGCTGGCGGGTATACCGCCTTTCCCCGGATTTTTTGGGAAGTATATGGTCTTCGCGCTGGCGATTGCGAAGGGTTACACACCGCTGGTCATTGTAGCGGTGGTGACCTCGCTGATCGGCGTGTATTATTATTTCCGCATCATCATTGCGATGTACTTCCAGGCGCCGCAACAGGCTACGGCGCTGCCGGTATCGGGCTCACAGCGCGCGCTCACCTTTGTATTAATCGCATTAAGTTTTGCATTGGGCATCTTCCCGGATGCGGTTCTTTCGCTGATCCAATAAGAAATCGCGGCTTTTCGCCGATTGTTGCGGTTCCGGTGCGTCACTGACGAGGCCGGAACCGCTTGCTTTTTTTGGCTAAAACGGTTATCTTCAATCGATTGCTAAACTTTTATAACATGGCGAAAGTACGAGACATTCTAGAAGTCAAAGGCTATGCTGTCTATTCAGTAGAGCCCACAGTTACAGTTTATCATGCCATTGAACGCATGTGTGAGAAGAATATCGGAGGGTTGGTCATTGTGGAAAACGGCAAAATGGTGGGGATCTTCACCGAGCGTGATTATGCCCGCAAACTTATTTTGAAAGGCAAGTCTTCGAAGGACACGCTGATCAAGGAGCTGATGACCGAGAACGTCATCACGGTTACGCCGGAGACGACGATCGAGGAATGTATGTGGTTGATGAGCGACAAGAAGTTTCGCCATTTGCCGGTGGTGAACGAGTACGACGATTTAGTCGGTGTGATCTCCATCAGCGACGTTGTGCGCAACATTATTAACGAGCAGAAGTCCATCATCCAGCATCTGGAGCATTATATCACCGGCGCGCAATAGGCGGCCGGTTCGATGCGAAGTATACCTCGCCTTGCGTTACGTAGGTAGGTGTACGTAGGTAAAAACAGTAATCATATTTTTTCTGTGTATGCATGGTATAACAAGTTTATCATGCATTTTTTTATTCTACAGGTTGGTGTTGAAGCGGTTGAACATTTTGTGAAAGCATCTCATGGCGTTTTATTGTTTTGATGCTGTCGTGGTGTGCGGGTATGGCAGGCGTTTGCACAAACTATATATATCGAAATGTGCACGCGATGTTGCGGTAGTGATACGTAGATATACTGATACCGGGCGCGCCAACGGAAATTTTTAACAATTAAAAACGATAATGCTTTGTGATACCGTTGGTAAGTTTCTCCTAATTCAGCATATTTATATAGTAAAGACCCTCTACGTTATGGATATCATCACTAAGTACAACACACAAGACAGGCTACTCGTGGCAGTAGACTGCATCATTTTTGGATTTGACGGCCATCAGCTCAAAGCGTTGCTCGTCAAAAGGAACATCGATCCTGATCGAGGCAAATGGTCACTGATGGGTGGCTTTGTCAATCAGGACGAGAGTACCGATGAGGCTGCGCAGCGCGTGCTGCATGACCTCACCGGGTTGCAAACCACCTACATGGAGCAACTGTATTGCTTCAGCGGTGTAGACCGAGATCCGGCCAGCCGCGTCGTATCGATCGCGTATTTTGCGCTCATTAACATCAAAGATTATCAAGAGCGCTTGCACGACGACCACGAGGCACGTTGGTTCCCGTTAGACCAGATCCCAGACCTGGTGTTTGATCACACTGAAATGCTGCGCAAGGCAAAAGAGCGCTTGCAGCAGAAGGTGGCGAATCAGCCGATCGGGTTTGAGCTGCTGCCGGGTAAGTTTACGCTGCCGCAGTTGCAGAACCTCTACGAGGCGATCTATGAGACGCCGCTCGACAAGCGGAACTTCACCCGCAAGATTCTGTCGCTGGACATTCTCAACAAGCTCGAAGAAAAGGAAAAGGAATCATCCCGCAAGGGCGCCTTTTACTATGTATTCGATCGCGACAAATTCTCCAGGCTGCACCAGGAAGGTGTAAAGTTCATTTAAGTCCGCGCGGGTTGTAACCCCACGTGACTGCAACTAGTGGCCCTTCTCTCGTATGAGGAGGGCCACTGGCTTCGTATTGCCTATTCGTTGTTAGTAGTCGTACGACTTCACGCGGTTATCTTGTCGTAGGTGATCGTTTAGCGCATTGAGCTTTTCTTCGCGACCATTGATGCCGTAGGTGATGACGACAATAGTCTCGTCTTTGCTTTCGCGCTCCAGCTCATAGCCAAGCTGGAGTTGCTTCAGCATGTCGTGTAGTGCCGGGCGAAAGCTGACGTCGTCGTAATAGGCGATGCGATAGGATCGTGACTGGTGGCGACGGGAGATGAAGAGCTTTACCTTTTCGAATAAGGTCAATACGACGAGCGCAATGAGCGAACCGGCGATGGCGATGCCATACTCGCCGGCTCCGACGGCCATGCCCAGCGCGGCGGCGATCCAGATGGTGGTGGCGGTAGTGATACCGTTGATCGAGAGTCCGTCTTTAAAGATGACCCCCGCGCCCAGGAACCCTACACCCGTGACGATGTTGGAGGCGATGCGGTCGGGCGAGCCCGTGCCGATGCTGATGGAGATCTCCGTAAAGATCGTTGAGCCCAGGCAGATGACGATCATCGTGCGGAGGCCGGCAGCCTTGCTGCGATACTCCCGTTCCATGCCAATGGCAGCACCCACGACAAAGGACAGAAACAGGCGCAAGGCCATTTCGTCGCGAAAGTTGAATATATCCATAGGCTTGTATTGCGATAAAATAACATGCCCATAGCAACAAAAAAAGGCGACCGATGTGGCCGCCTCTGGCGTATGCAGAAGGTGTAACTCAACCTACATCTTCCGGACTTTTCCGCTGCCAGCCGAGTGGCTGTTCAGCTGCTTGGGTTCGCCTTTGTAGAGTACGCTGCCGCTGCCGCTGATGCTGGCGTTGAGCGCTTCCTTTACATTGATCTCTGCGTCGCCCGAGCCTGATATTCTTACATCGCATGTGTTGGTTTCCAGGTTGGCTGCCAGTACGCGGCCCGAGCCGCTAATGCTGGCCTTCACTGTATTGGCCGTGCCCGATGCAGAGATTCTGCCTGAGCCAGACACGCTGAAGTCAGCCAGGCTGGCGACCTGTATGTCGGCGTCTACACTTCCTGAGCCACTCACACGGCTTTCAAAGTTTTTAGCTTTACCTTTTATCTCGATTCCACCGGAACCGGATACGCTGGCTTCGGTGCCACCGGTTGCTTCAATCTCGATCTTCATGGAGCCGGAGCCGCTGACCGACAGCTCGAGGTTCTCGCTGTGAATGCGGGTTTCGGCAATGAGGTCGCCCGAGCCACCCACGTTCAATCCTTCTACGGTAGGCATGGTGATGTATACATTGATGCGGTCTTCGTTTTTCCACGTCCAGTTATTCCACTTGCCGCGCTTGCCGATCACGAGGCGTGTGCCTTCTACGCTGGTCTCAATTTCGGCGAGCAGCTCCTGCTTGCCTTCCACTTCTACCTTGGGCGTGTTGCCTTGACGGAGGTATAATTTGCCGGGCACACGAAATGCCACTTTCGTGAACGAGCCGGTGTTACGGGTTTCGCGCGTCTGTGCGAAAACGGACGTTACGCTTACAAAAGCGATCAGCAGGAAGGAAGGGATTATATGTTTCATAGATGCTAAAGGTTGTTTTTCGATGTTTGCCTATAAGACTACACGGGGCGGTACAAGGTTGCATGGAGTGGGAGAAACCTGCTTTGCGGCGTGTATACGGCGTCGGCGCGCGTAAAACATGTACCTTGCGGTGTGCAGGCATTTTCATACCGTACCATTCAACAGCCCACCCAGGGGCTTTATAAGGAGAAAGGAAGCAAATTCCTTGCCTTTGCGTATCCGGTGTCGTCAGAGGCTGTCATCAAAAAATATCTGGAAGCGCTTCGCAAGGAATATTTTGATGCACGCCACCATTGTTATGCGTGGATGCTGGGCCCCGACAAACAGCGCTTTCGCGCCGCGGACGATGGTGAGCCTAACCATTCGGCCGGCGACCCGATCCTGGGCCAGATACGCTCACGCGACCTGACGGATGTGCTGGTGGTGGTAGTGCGGTATTTCGGTGGTATAAAACTGGGCGTAGGCGGGTTGATCAGTGCGTATAGACTGGCGGCAGAAGACGCATTGCAGCAGGCCATTGTAGACACGCGGGAAGTGCGCGCCGCGGTAACGCTGCAATACGACTATGGTGCCACACCCGAAGTGATGCGTGTCGTAAAAGAATTTGATGTAGCGATTACCGCACAGGAATATACCGACGGCTGCGTGCTGCGGGGGACCGTGGCGCTTCAGACGCAACCTGCGTTAGCCGGGAAGATCGACCTGCTGCGTGCGTTGGGAGTAGGCGTTGCGCTTCTCGAGACCGGTGCGCCTGCTTCGTGAGACAGGTTACAACTTTTTGCAGGCAATACGTGTCTATGGTGAAAATATCCTCCCATGCACCGCTACCTGATATTGTCCCTGCTGGCCTGCCTGGCTGGTTGTGCGCCTGACGACCACACTACCGACGGTCTGACGCACGCCATGAAGCGAGCGAGTGCCAGCTGCGAGACCTCACGCGAGAATATGCAGTGGCTGGAAACATTGCTGGTACAAGCGGGCTCGGAAGGATCGGCGTATGGCAATGTATATATCATCCCGACCAGCCAGGGTACGGTGTTTGTGCACCAGCCGATCATGATGAGCTGCCTGGCGTGCCGTACGTTCGCCTGCGATGGTACGGAGATAACGCTGGACAATCCGTTGGTGTACGACGAAGTCGTTCCGGGCATCAGCCCGTCCCACCTGCTGTATAAAGCCCCCCTGTAATTGTCCCGTTTGCGTACGTAGATACTGCCCCATAATGGCTTTATTTGCGGATTGAATTTTCGTGCTCCCTATGGTCTCTAAGAAAAACGCTGCCCTCGGATTTATTTTTGTAACGCTATTGATCGACGTGATCGGTTTTGGGATCATCATTCCGGTGATGCCGAAGCTGATTACCAATATGACTGGGGTGAGCAATGCCGAAGCTTCGGAGCTGGGTGGCTGGCTGCTGGCGGCGTTTGCCATTCCACAATTCTTTTTTTCACCGCTCATGGGAAATCTGAGCGACCGCTACGGACGCCGGCCGATCCTGCTGGCTTCGTTGTTCGGTTTTGGCGTGGATTATACCTTTCTGGTATTCGCCCCGACAATTGAGTGGCTGTTCGTTGGGCGCATCATCGCCGGCATCATGGGGGCGAGCTTCACGACCGCGTCGGCCTACATTGCCGATATCAGCGAGCCTGAAAAGCGGGCACAGAACTTCGGTATGATCGGCGCGGCCTTCGGATTGGGTTTTATCATTGGGCCCGCGCTGGGCGGCTTACTGGCCAAATACGGCGGTCTGAAGGCACCCTTTATTGGCGCGGCCGTGCTGACTTTTGTGAACTGGCTATATGGGTTCTTTATACTGCCGGAATCCCTGAAGCCGGAGAACCGGCGGAAGTTTGAAATAGCCCGGGCGAACCCGATTGGGTCGCTGCTATTTCTGATGCGGTATAAAGTCATCCTCGGGTTGGTGGCGTCTCTTGTATTGATCTACATCGCGGGCCATGCTGTGCAGAGCACGTGGTCGTTTTATACCATCGAAAAGTTCGGTTGGGGAGAGGATCTCATTGGTTATTCATTAGCATTCGTCGGCCTGTTGGTGGGCATTGTGCAAGGTGGGCTGATACGCTTCATTCTTCCGAAACTTGGGCAGGAGCGCAGCATCTATGTCGGGTTGGCGCTTTATGCAGTGGGATTCTTTTTGTTTGGTATGGCGACGCACGGATGGATGATGTTTGTGTTTCTGATACCGTATTGCCTGGGAGGGATTTGTGGCCCCGCCTTGCAGGGTGTTATGTCGGCGCAAGTGCCGGCGACTGAGCAAGGGGAGCTGCAGGGCGCTCTCACGAGCCTCATGAGCCTGACCTCGATAGTCGGCCCCGTATTGATGACATGGATTTTTGCGCATTCGTCAGGCCCGGAAGGAATCGTGAACTTTCCCGGGGCATGTATGATGACCGCGTCGGTCATGACGCTGGTCAGCGCGGTGCTGGCACGGATCAGCCTGAAACGTCCCCATAAGAAAGTGGACGCGGCGGTAGAGCAGCAGCCGGTCACGCACTGACCCGGCTGCCGGTTATTCCTTAGATTCCCAACACGGATTTTAGTTTGCTATAGCCCGCTTTACTGAGCGGTATACGTACGCCGCTTTTCAGCAGCGCGACGTGTGTATCTTTTTCCAGCGGCTCGATGCGTGTGATCTGCGTGAGCTGAATCATGTAGGAGCGGTGTACGCGGACAAACTGTGCCGGGTCCAGCGACTGCTCGTAAAAGCTCATCGTCTTTTTCTTCAGGAACATTTCCTTGGCAGTATAGATCTTGACGTAGTCGTCGTATGCTTCGAGGTACTGGATGTCTTGTACAGGAATGATGCGGATGTTGCCGCCTTCGCGCACCACCACGCGTGTGCGTTCTTCCGGCTGGCGAATTTCTTCGCGCAGGATGGCCGCCTGTTGCGTGCTTTTGTCGGCGTGCCCGCCGCGTTGCAGGATCCACTTCTCCAGGGCCTTATCAAAACGCTCGCGGCTGTAGGGCTTGAGCAGGTAGTCGATGGCGTGTGCTTCGAACGCCTTCATGGCGTATTCGTCAAAGGCGGTCGTAAAGATCACGGCCGGTGGTTGCTCGAGCAGCTCGAGCATTTCGAAACCGTTGATCTTGGGCATTTGTATATCGAGGAAGATCAGGTCGGGTTTATGGTGGGCAATGGCTTTGATGCCTTCAAAGCCGTCGTTGCATTCTGCTACCACGGCGATATCGGCATGCGCCTGCAGGTACTCGAGCGTAATGCTGCGTGCCAGAGGCTCGTCGTCGATGAGTATGGTTTTAATCATGAGGTCTGCGGTATTTTTACGTGGGTAATGAAGCGTGGGTTTTCTTCGGTCTCGTGCTGTTCGGTGGTCAGGAGGTCGTTGCGCGCGTAGAGTAGATAAAGTCTGCGTTGGACCGAGTTCAGGCCGAAACCTGTACCACGGCGTGGTTGTGCCGTGGTGGGGTCGAACGGATTCTCTACCGACAGCAACATCTGACCGTCGCGGGCGGTGGCGCTGATGCGGATGGTGATTTCGCCGGTTGTGTCGTAGAGGCCAAACTTAATGGCATTCTCGACGATGGGCTGGAGCAGGAGTGACGGCAGGCGCATGGCGAGCGACGCAGCGTCGTGCTGAACGTCTGTGCGTAGCCGGTGGCCAAAGCGCACCTTTTCTATATCCAGGTATAATTGTAAATGGTTGAGCTCTTCTTCGAGGGTTACGATTTGTTGATCGTCACGGCGTATGGTGCCGCGTAGAAAATCAGAAAGCTGCTGGATCATCTTGCGTGCTTCTTCGGGGCGTGAGCCCGCCAGGGCGCTGATGGAGTTCAGGCTGTTGAACAGGAAGTGCGGCTGCAATTGTTGCCGCAGCGAAGCAAGCTCGGCTTCACGTGCCATCTTCTGCGCGTCTTGCTCGCGCGTCTCACTGGCGCGTTGGTCCTGCATATAGTACCACATCCAGCTCATGAGCGACATCAGGGCGATCATGAGCCAACTGAACAGGCCGCGGATGATATACGAGCCATTCATATAGTCAAGGTAAATGATGTCGTCAGCAAACGCGTAGCGCATAAAGCACCGGTGTACAAAAACGCAGAGTGCGGCGAGTCCGATGCTCCAAACGGTCATCGACAGGGAATTCTTGGCGCCGGGCTGATAATATTTCAATGCGTTGTGCATGGCGTGCCCGGCGGCGGCCAGCAACAGGTTAATGGTTACCGCGTCTGCTAATGCGGCTTGCCATCGTAGGTCAAAGGTGGTAATCAGTGCATACGTCTCGATGGTGATCAGCAGTACCCACCAACTGGCATACGCCAGGGCAAGTTTATAGGTCGCTATTTTTACAGTGCTCACAGGGGTCGGTCAGAATCAGAAAAGAGGAAGTGCGTTCAGACGCAGGGCCATGGCCTTCTGGTGAATGAAGCTAACGTAGGAGTTGGCCTCTTCTATTTCGTGTATGCGGGAATATACCTCCATACCGTCTTCCAGTTTCTTGAGCGGCAGCAGCTCGGCCACGTTGATGAACTCCCACTTAATGAGCTTGTTTTTATCATTGATGAAAGAGTCTTCTTCGCCCAGGCCGATCATGCGTGATTTCAGAAAGGCCTCTTCTTGTGATTCGGCTTCGATCAGCCGCAACTGTTCGTCAAACTGTTGTTTCTCTTGGTTTTCGGCCGTGATGCCGAATACGATTTTAGCGATGTACCAGTTCATAAGGATTACTTGAAGGGTGAGAAGAAAGGAATACATGGTTAATAGCTTTTGATATCGATGCCACCGAATATGCTGGTGCCTTTCAATATCAGAACTTTGTCGTCGTTGGGATGCAGCGCCGCAGGGTTACGCTTGTCATCCAGGCCACCGAAGATGCTGACCATCTCATCGGCCTGGATCTTCCAGTCCGCGGGTACAACCAGTTTGGCGCCACCGAAGATTTGTACCAGCTCCAGTACGGCGCGGCCCTGGATATCGGCTTGTGTCAGGTTGATCTCCACACCGCCGAATACGGTCACCGCGTCGCCGCCTTTAAAGTCTTTGGAGATGACTACCTTTTTGGTACCGCCGAAGATGGTGACGGAGTCGATCATGCCTTCGGCTGTCTCTTCGACAAAGTCAGCACCGAATTGTTGCTGGTAGCGTTGGTGGCGGCGTTCATGCCAGCGTTTCCAGGTTTCGCGATCGCGACCGCGGAAGCGTCCGTTGCGTCTGGGGCGAATGATCATGAACAGGCCGATGGCGATGATGATGACGGGCCAGAAGAATTGACTGCTGTCGACATCTTCGGAAAACATATTGATGGTCAGAAAGACTGCGCCGACAGCGATGGGGATCAGCCAACCGGGATGGCGGAAGCGGTGCTTAGCGCCGACGAACAGGCCGATCGCAATGGGGATCATGGGCCAGGTAAAGAGCCAGCCGGGCAGGTCGGCCCCAATGGAGCGGGCCAGCAGCAGGCCGCCGATGATGATGATAACAACGCCTCCGAGTACCCGGCCCGTCTGGTCGGGCGCAGTGATGTCCTGGTAATGTTTTACCGGCTCAGGGGTGTTGCTGTTAGTGTCTTGCGTTTCCATATACTGGTATGATGATGTTTTTTTTCGCGTTTTTGGGCCTTCCGGCCGGATGTTAAATAAAGATACGGTATGGGGGTGGTTGTAGCGAGGGGTGATAGGCCGGCGCCGGGCACGAGTAGGTGAACGGCCGGTTGGTGGCGGTGATCCTTACCAGCCGTCGCAGCCGCCGCGGCGTTTTCTGCGGAACATCATTCCCAGACCAATAATGATCAGGATGACAGGCCACAGGTACGGCCAGGGCGAAAATCCTTCAATTTCGTTTTGCGCCAGGAACACCAGCCCTACGGCGATCGGGAAAAGCCATCCCATATCACTAAACCCTTTTTTAAAGGCGGCGAACACACCGATGGCGATCAGGATCATGGGCCAGGTAAAGAGCCAGGCGGGCATGACAGCCCCGGCTACCTTGGCGAACAGCAGGCTACCGATGATCAGCAGGATGATGCCTCCACCGATGCGGCGACGGCGGTCGCGTTGTTGCCATTTTTCGGTTTCCGGAAAGTTGGGGGTTGAGTTGGGATTTTCCATGATGGTTTTTGTTGTTGTCTGTACGAATATACGGTACGAACGGGGCCTTGGGCAGAGGCATTAGGCAGAACCGGGAAGCGCGTAGGTGAACAGCGGAAGGAAGGCGGTAAAGACAGCGAGAGTGTGAGAGCGGGGAAAAATACGGATTGCCAGGCGGCGACACCGAAACGACGAAACGGTCTTTAAACGCACGGATCGACCCGACGGACTGTGTCGGATTTGGGAAGGATCGCTGTATTTTTGTACTACGAAATCAACTAAAAAGACATCTATTTGAATTGATTTTTAGCGCTCGTCTCACGCAAATCTAACCAGAGGCGAATTATTCCTGTAGCTCTACGCGCCCCACTTTTCCCTGGGCACGTCTCCATCGTAGATAAGGTCTGAACATACACGCATGTGCCCGTGCCGGTTTTGTTGTATCCATACGACTGCCAACACGTTTGTGCCATACTTCTTTTTCGTGTCTGTACCGCAGGAGTTGCGATCCAACAATAGAATTTTTAATTATTAACCATAACCAATTATCTGACGATGAAGAAGAGACCGATGATTATGCGTTCGTTCGCTGTGGCCCTGGTATGTGCAGGCTCCGTTGCTTTGACAAATTGTGCTAATGAAGCCAATGATTTCAAATCCACCACCGCTGCTAACAACAGCGAAGTAGCGGGTAATTTTGTAAAAGGTACGATCGGTGGTAACGCATTTCAATTTGCGCAGTCGCCCAGTGCCGCCGTAGGCAATTCCGACTCTTATTATATCGTGCGTGACAACGGCGATATCGATGTGAATATTTTCCGTAACGATGGCGAAAACGGTGCGGCGATGTTGTACTTCGTGCTGAAAAACGGCGACGTTCAAAACCCGTCGGAGCCGTATATGCAGGTTACCAATGCTGACGGTTTTGTGATGGACAGCAACGCCAGCAGCAACAAACTGACTGTGACGAATTTCTCATTCGACCGCTCTACCGGTCGCGTTACCGGCAAACTGCAACTGTCAGGCGCCGGCAACAACATCGACACGAACACCGCTGTATCGAGCGATTTCGACGTCGTGGTGAAAGAGATTGCCATCTAGTTTACAGTGGTTTATATTTTTCGAAAGGGCACCTCGTGGTGCCCTTTCTTATTGTGTGTAGGTCAACAGATTGTCAACCCGGGCGTGCTGCAACAGCATAATGGTCTTTGCATCCTTGATTTCGCCGCGGCCAATCATATCGTATGCCTCTGAAAAGTCCAGCTCCAGCACATCGATGTTCTCATGCTCGTCCACGCCGCCGCCGTCATTCACTTTCTGATCGGGGGAGTACTCGCCCACGAAGAAGTAAATGATCTCGGTTACCGATCCGGGGGACATATATACCTCAAACACCTTGCGTACATCACTGATGCGGTAACCGGTCTCTTCTTCTGTCTCGCGGCGAATGCAGTCCTCCGGATTATCCAGGTCGAGCAAGCCTGCGCAGGTCTCCACCATCATGCCTGTCGTATTCCCGTTCACAAATGTCGGTAAGCGAAACTGACGGGTCAGGATTACGGTATTCGCCGCCTTGTTATACAGCAGAATAGTCGCACCGTTGCCGCGGTCGTAGGCTTCGCGGCTTTGTGTGAGCGGCTTGCCGTCGCGGCCGGTGATGCTGTAGGTGTACTTGTAAAGCGTGTACCAGTTGCTGGACAGTGTTTCTTTTTGAAGAATCTGGATGGTAGGGTTCATGCGGAATATTCAGTCCTTACCAACGGAAACCATCCCGGAATGTTACTCAGAATAATCAATGTATTATTCATACTGAAAGTGGTAGGTGCCCGAGCCCAGCGTGACTGTAATATCGCTGCCGGTGGTTTTCTGCGCGAAGCCGGTTTGCTCAAGCGCCGTCCTGGTCTCGATCACCTTCTTGCCCGCGGCGCCCGGCAGCACGACTTCGGCCGTGGTGTTCGCGGGTATCGTAACGTCCAGCGTAAACGCGGCACCGGCTTTTTTCCAGGCGGAGCTGACGGAGCCATGCGGCGTCACCAGCTCGGCGGCGGCTTGTTGTATGTTGCCGCCCGGCTCGGGCGCGATGGTGATGTGTTTGTAGCCCGGTGCGGCATTGCGTATACCGGTGATGCGGCGGTACATCCAGTCGCCGATGGCGCCATAGGCGTAGTGGTTAAACGAGTTCATGCCGGGTGTTTGAAAGGTGCCATCCGGACGCTGGCCGTCCCACCGTTCCCAAATGGTCGTGGCCCCCATTTTCACCGGATATAACCACGAAGGGTATGTCTCTTGCAGGAGCAAGTCGTACGCCACGTCGGTGTGGCCGGTCTGCGATAAAACATGACAGAGGTAGGGCGTGCCGAGGAAGCCTGTAGTAAGGTGGTTACCGTATTGACGGACGTTGGCCACGAGGCGGTCCGCGGCTTGTGCGCGCAGGTTCTCGGGCAGCATGTCGAATTGCAATGCCAGTACATACGCGGTTTGGGTGCCGGATACCAATCGCCCCGACGGCGTTGCATACTCCCGCAGGAAAGCGTCCTTAATTTTCTTCAGCTGGCTGCTGTAGGCTTGTGCTTCGTCTTGTCGTCCGAGTATAGTCGCTGCGTTGATCATCAACTGTACGGAGTTGGCGCGGAAACATTGTGCGATGAGGTATTTGTCGGTGACGGCGGAGGTGCCGTCGTTGTCATCGAACGGGCGATAGAAAAGCCAGTCGCCGAAATGGAAGCCGGTGTTCCAGAGGTCGTGTTGACTGTTGCGTTCCATATAGTCTACCCACGCTTTCATGGACGGGTATTGTTGCCGGAGGAAGGTCGTGTCGCCATAGGCCTGGAACATCGTCCAGGGAATGATGGTGACGACATCGGCCCAGCCCGTGGAGGCGGCGTCGTTCTGGCCCAGTACGTTGGGGATCACGAAGGGAATGCGTCCGTCAGCCTGCTGGTCGGCGGCTACATCGTGCATCCACTTGTTGAAGAAGCCGGCTACCTGCCGGTTGAAGGCCGCGGTGCGGGCGAATACCTGCGCATCGCCGGTCCAGCCCAACCGCTCGTCGCGTTGCGGGCAGTCGGTGGGGACGTCCACGAAGTTGCCGTTCTGGCCCCAGCGGATGTTGTGCTGAAGCTGGTTGATGAGCGGATGCGAGGTGGAAAAGCTGCCGGTGGAGGGCATGTCGGAATACAACGCGGTGGCGGAGATATTCTCGGTTGTCAGTGTGCCGGGATAGCCTTCGACTTTTATATAGCGGAAACCGAAGAAGCTGAGCCGAGGCTCATATACTTCCTGGCCGCCGCCTTTCAGCGTGTACACTACTTCGGCCTGTGCGGCGCGGAGGTTGTCGGTATAAAAGTTGCCTTCGCGATCGAGCACTTCGGCGTGGCGGATCGTGACGCGGTCGCCTGCTTTGCCCGATACTTTCAGTGTGATCCATCCGACCAGGTTCTGGCCGAAGTCCACGACCGTTTCGCCTTTCGGCGTGTGGATGATCTTTTGTGCGCGGAAGGTCTCGTGTTTGCGTACGGGCGGGCCGTAGGTAGCCACGAGGTTGTCTTTTCCACCTTCGGCAACTTTTACGCCCTGCCAACCCGCGTCGGCGTAGCCGGTCTTGGTCCATCCGGTCTTTTCGAGGCGGGCATCGTAGGCTTCACCGTAATAGATCCCGGCCCGCACGATGGGACCGGTGTTGCTTTTCCATTGTTTGTCGGATGTAATGACCTGGCGCGTGCCGTCGGTGTAGGTGACGCGGAGCTCGTAGAGCAGTCCGAGCGTGGAGCCATAGATGTTTTTTGTGTCGGCCCAGGCCAGGTTTCCCCGGTACCAGCCGTCGCCGAGTAATACCCCAGTGGCGTTGACGCCTGTCTTGAGTAGTGGGGTGACATCGTATACCTGGTATTGAAGCCGCTTGTTATAGCTTGTCCAGCCGGGCGTGAGATACGCATCGCCTACCCGCTGGCCATTGATATGAGCTTCGTACAGGCCGTGGGCAGTGATGTAGAGCCGGGCGGTGGCCACGGGCTTGCCGAGGGTGAACTCGCGTCGCACCAGGGGCGCAGGTTTGTTGACGGCATCGCCGGGCAGGCCGGGCTCGATCCAGGCGGCCGTCCAGTCACCGGGTTGTAAGAGGCCCATTTCGAACGACTGGGCGGTGCTCCACGCGCTGGCGTTGCCACCGTTGTCCCATACGCGCACGCGCCAATAGTATTTCTCGCCGGCGGTGAGGGCGGGGCCACGGTAGGATACGAGCACCGATTGGTCGCTCTTTACCCGACCGGTTTTCCAGACTACGTTGCGAAAGCCGGCGTCGCGGCTCACCACGAGCTCATAGCCTGTTTGTAGTACGTTGCGGCGGGTGGCGGTGAGTACCCAGCTGAAGCGCGGTGTTGTTATGCCCAGGCCCAGGGGGTTGTGTTGGTATTCGCAGGTCGGTGTTGTGACGGCGAGTTTTTGCGCCTGGGTGGCGGTGGCCAGCAGGCAGAGGAAAAAGAGCAGACGTGTCATAGGCGGTTCCAGGTTACGTCGCAAGATACGGCGTATTGCTGCATGACTTTCCTGCACTAACCTGCACGATGAGACAGCGTGAGTGTGAGCGCGCGCGCTCACACTCACTTTAGGTCTATTGCACGACGGGGCCTTTACCGCTGGCTTCGATCAATTTGCGGTAAATCTCCAGGCAGACCCAGGCGTCGGTGGCGGCGTACTCGATCTGTTTTTCGGTCAGGGTGGGTGCTTCCCAGTTGGAGGTCTGGGCGCTTTTGGAAATGCGGAAGCCCAGGAGGAGGCCAGTGAGTTTTTTTACACTTTCTACCTGGTAGCCGGCTTTACGGGCTACGATGGATAGGTCGACAAACGACTGGGGGGTAAAAGGGGCAAATTTTTGCAGACCTTTGATGTCGTCGTGTATGGCTACGCCGGCTTTAATGATGCCGGGGTTTTCAAAGATGGCGGCAATTTCGGGTGTGACGCCCGCATGATGCGTGCGGATGAGAAACACCTTGCCGGGAATGGCCAGTTGAATGAGGGCGACCTTAAATACCTGCCCGCGCTTAAAACTGGGGCGGGTTTCGGTATCGAAGCCCACCACGGTGTGTTTTTGAATTTCTTTTGCTACCGCCGGCAGCGCGGCCGGGTCGGTAACGACCTGTACCTTTTCGTGAAAGGCTTTGAGCTGTAGCTGGTTGAGTTCTTCGTTTGAAATAGTGGTCTTAAAACCTGAGGGGTCTGCGTGTGTGTCTTTTACATGTTCGGAGGACGACTGCATTAAAAAATACGATTAAAGCTTAAAAAAATTATCACGCCTTAAAATAAAGTAAAAATACTGACACCTATCCTACCGCCGGTAACTTTCGGACTTAATGGGCAGCGTGGCAAATGTTCGGAAACGGGCAAACCTGTAATGCTGATCAATTTTTGCTATTTTGAGCCCTACTTAACCCTAAACTGAACTGAATGTCAAAATCTCTATTCCGCAAAAAGTCGCTGACGACTATTGCGCAGGACGCCGAGCGGGGTGTCGACGACGGCCATGGCGGCAAAGGCCTGCGTAGAGTGCTGTCGGTGCGCGATCTGACTTTTATGGGCATTGCTGCCGTAGTCGGAGCGGGTATATTTTCAACGATCGGCACGGCAGCGTCTAACGGGGGGCCGGGTATATCGTTGTTATTTGTCTTTACCGCCATCACCTGTGGATTTTCTGCCCTTTGTTATGCAGAGTTTGCGAGCCGCGTGCCGATTTCCGGCAGCGCCTATACCTATGCGTATGTTTCCTTCGGCGAGATCATTGCCTGGATCATCGGCTGGGCGCTGATCCTGGAATACGCCATCGGCAATATTGTCGTGTCTATTTCGTGGAGCAGCTATTTCAACCACTTGCTTGAAGCGGCCGGCATTCACCTGCCGGGTTGGTTGACCATCGACCCCACCACGGCCAAGCTCGCCTACGAAACCACGAAGCAGCAGCTGAGCAGCGGTGTTGCCATGACGCCCAATATGCAGTCGGTCATCACGGCTTACGAGAGCGCCCCGGTCGTTGCCGGCAAAACGATCTTTGTGAACTTGCCTGCCGGTATCATCATCGTTCTCATCACCTGGCTCACTTATATAGGAATCAAGGAAAGTAAGAAGAGCGCCAATTATATGGTGATCTTTAAGATTGCCGTCGTGCTGTTTGTCATCGTCTTTGGATTCATTTATGCCAAGCCTTCGTATTGGTCACCATTCCTGCCGAACGGTTTTGCGGGGGTACTAAAGGGGGTGTCGGCTGTGTTTTATGCGTATATCGGCTTCGATGCGATCTCCACCACCGCTGAAGAATGTAAGGACCCCAAACGCGATCTGCCGCGGGGTATGATCTACTCGTTGGTAATCTGCACCGTATTATACATTTTAGTGGCGCTGGCCCTGACGGGCATGGTGCATTATTCTGAATTGAACGTAAACGATCCGCTGGCCTTTGTATTTGAGCGCGTAGGGCAGGAGTGGATCAGCTATATCATCGCCATTAGCGCAGTCGTGGCGACTACCAGCGTGTTGCTGGTCTTTGCGTTGGGCCAGCCCCGGATCTGGATGAGCATGAGCCGCGACGGCTTGTTGCCTAAGGCTTTTGCCAAAGTGCACCCCCGCTACCAAACACCACACTTTTCGACGATCGTAACCGGTTTCCTGGTAGCCATCCCGTCGCTTTTTATGCAAAGCTCGCTCATGACCGACCTGACCAGCATTGGTACCCTGTTTGCCTTTGTACTGGTATCGGGCGGTGTGCTGATGCTGCCGCGCCTGGATAGTGCGACGCGGTCGGGCTTTAAGCTGCCCTATGTCAATGGCCGGTTTATTGTGCCGGTGCTGTTCGTGGCGTTTATATACCTGTTCCTGGATCGCATCCAGACGGACCTGGCTAACCCTACCGCTAGCTTGCAAGAGGCGCTTTTCCTGGTATATGTGCTGGTGGCAACTGTCATCACGGTGCTGACGGTCGTAAAAAGCTATTCGCTTATCCCGGTGCTGGGTATGCTGTGCTGCGCGTACTTATTAATTGAGATCCCGGCGGTTTCCTGGGAATGGTTTTTTGTATGGATGGCGATCGGTTTGGTGATCTACTTTAGCTATGGCTATTGGAAGAGCCGGCTGGCGCCGAAAGCTTAGTGTCAAGACGCTCGTTCTGAAAACAATATTAAAAGGTCCGTTCTTCGTGAAGAGGAATGGACTTTTTTATTATTACAGCTGGCTACGATCTATTCCTTCACGGTAAGCGCATACTGCACGCCGCGGGCGGCCAGATGATCGCGTATATACTTAAAATTATACTCCTCTTCTCCTAAATACTCCGGGGGGGAAATGCCGCGACGGGTAAACTTTCCATCCAATACCAATTGTACAGCCGCCGTGCAGGTATACCCCGTGGTGCGCGCCATGGACAATGTGCCGGTAGCCCGATCGGTGCGGTCCAGTAAGTTATATTCATACGTCACGGAGAGCCCTTCTTCCATGCCTTTCACGCGAATGCGCATAACGGTAAACTCTTCTTCTCCTGGCTTGAGCTTCCATTGTGGAAATAGTAGCTGCGCCGTTACGTCTAGCGGCCGTATGCGCATGCCGTTTACGTCGATCTCTTCCTTGGAAAAAAATCCGCTGTCGCGGAGCATGCGCAGGTATTCGATGCAGCCGGGGTAACGCAGGGTTTTTTCGATCATGTCGGGAATACCCTGCATGGTATGGATGAGTGTGCGCAGGCCGTCGCTGTTCCAGGACTCGAGGGTGCCGACGCCGGGGAAGTGAATAAGCTCGGCATCAGACAGCGCCTCGCGCACGACGATGGCGCCGTTTTGTACATAGCGTGCCGGGCGGGTATATTCTTCGATAACGTCGATGGGGGAGAATACGGCCTTATATTCATAGGGCCACTCGCGCACGCTGGGCAGGCCGCCGACGAGGCATTCGTAGGATTGTACCTGCATGCGCGGGCGGTGATAGCCCAGGATGATATTGCCCATGCCGGGGGCGACGCCGCAGTCGGTGATGATGGTGACGTTTTGACGGCGGGCAAGATCGTCGAGGAGGAAGGGGTCTTCGGGAAAGAATGAGATGTCCACCATGTTCCTGCCGGCTTCGATTACCGTGCGTGCGGTTTGAAAACCCATGAAGCCGGGTACGGCGCCGACCACCAGGTCGAACGGTTGTACCAGTGCGTGGAGCAGGTCGAGGTCGCTCAGGTCGGCCTGGCAGGTTTTTACGCCATGTTTCGCCAGTGCGCCGAGTGCCTCGGGGCGGACGTCGGCCGAGGTAACATTATAGGTCTTGGCCAGGTCGATGGCAATGGCATTGCCCACCAACCCCGCGCCCAGTACAAGGACTTTCTTTTTCATAGAAGTAAGGTAAGGAGAAATTACATACCTTGGCTAACCACAGAAATGCTACCGCTATGTTTGACCCGAATAAGATTGTCGCCAAAGCCCAGCACTCCGGCTTTTACCGCTGGCTGCTGAACAAGTCGTTAGACCGGATGATACCCTTTAACAGACCTCACGGTTTTCAGGTCATAGACATTGGTGATTACCATCTCAAAACACGGCTGCCGTACCGGCGCCGTAACCAGAACCACATTCGCGGACTGCACGCTTGTGCCCTGGCGACTGTTTCGGAATTTACGACGGGCTTTCTGCTGGTGAGCCGCCTCGACAGCCGCAAGTATCGCATCATTATGCAACGCCTGGAAATGGACTATCATTATCAAGGCAAGATGGACGCTACGGCGGTGTTTGAAATTTCGGAGGCGTGGTTGCAAGAGCAGATCTACGAACCGTTGCGCACGCAGGAGGCGGTGGTAATACCCTGCGAAGTAAAGATCCACGACGAGGCGGGCAATCACCTGACGACAGGCAAAGTGTTTTGGCAGATCAAAGACTGGCAGCGTGTACGCACCAAGGTCAGCGCCTGAAAAACCGGTATGTTTTACGTTCGTTTTTAAGTACATTACTTTGCCCTAAACCCCTTTGTGTATGCGCAAGATCGATTATCTATTTACCGAATATGGCGAGAGTCACCAGGACGCCACCAACAAAACCATTCACTGGATTTGTGTACCGGCAATCTTTTTTAGCATCGTCGGGCTGATCGCCTCCATTCCCGCGACGCCGGTGCAGCAATTCCTCGGCGAAGGCAACGTCTACGCGCACTGGGGGACCGTGCTGCTCATTCCCGTGATTGTTTATTACGTGACGTTGTCGATCCCCCTGAGCATCGGCATGATGTTGTTCAGTGCCGCTTGCCTGGCGCTGGTGAACGTGATTATACGACTAAACGTCGGACCGCTGTGGGCGGTATGTATAGGTATATTTGTGCTGGCCTGGGTCGGGCAATTTTACGGTCATAAGATCGAAGGCAAAAAGCCGTCGTTTCTAAAAGACATACAGTTTCTGCTGATCGGACCGGCGTGGCTGATGCACTTCATTTATAAAAAGATCGGTATTCCGTATTGAGCTCTGTCATATTTTCAACAGGAGCATGGCCCGTAGGCTATCATCCTGATTATACGATATCCCTCTATAATCAACCGGGGCACGTGGCTTTGCAAGGTGGTCAGGTGTGGCGGAGCTTTTTTATGCTGCACGAAAAACGTCGCCAATTGCTGGCTGTGTTCCAGGTGTGTATTGACAATGGCGTAGGCAAGAGCCCGTTGCGCGCGCCGTATGGTGGCATTGAATGTTCCTCGCGGGTGTCGCCTACACAGCTGTTTGATTTCATTTCTTTTATTGAATCCAGCCTGCGTGCCGAAGGCGTTACACAACTGACGCTGAAGAGCGCACCGCAAGGATATTGGCCGCACACATCGGCTTTACTGCACACATTCCTCATCAACCAGGGGTACCGGGTAGTGCATGCCGAAGCGACGGCGTTGATCGAGGTGGAGAAGTCCGGGGAGCGGTCATTGCATGCGTGGGAGCGGCGTAAGCTACGACAGGCGGCCGCGGCCGGGTTGGAGGTTGATGTCTTACCGGCGGAGCAGTTGCCGGAGCTCTATACTTTCATTGCCACCTGTCGTCAGAAGAAAGGGTATGCGCTCTCACTCTCCCGGGAAGAAGTATTAAAAGCTGCCGCGCGTTTTCCGGAGGCTTATGTGTTATTTGGTGTGTACCAGGACAAGAAACTCATCGCAGGCGCGTTGTCTGTGCGGGTAAGCGACGACGTGCTGTATAATTTTTATTCTGACCACGACGCGGCATACGATGCGCTTAGCCCCGTGGTAATGCTTATCGACGGTATGTATCAGTACTGCGTTCGGCAGGGCATCGCGTTGCTGGACCTGGGCACCTCGGCCTTAGGGGATGTACCCAACTTTGGTCTATTGGAATTTAAGCTCCGGTTGGGAGGGGCGCCTTCGCCTAAGTTTACATTTACCAAATCGTTGTCGTGATGCAGTCCGCACGTGTTTCCATCATCTGTTTGTGTCACAACCACGCCCGGTTTGTAGAAGAAGCGATCGACTCGGCGCTGCAACAGACCTATGACAATATCGAGCTGATTGTAGTGGACGATGCGAGTCAGGACAATAGCGTCGCCGTGATTCGCGAGAAGCTGCGTTCCATGCCCGAGGTAGTCTTTATACCGCTGACGGAAAATATCGGCAACTGCCGTGCTTTCAACCGGGGGTTGGCGCATGCCACCGGCGATTACATCATTGATCTGGCGGCGGACGATGTGCTGTTATCCGGGCGTGTGGCCGATGGGGTAAAAGCGCTGCAAGCGCACGGCGTGACCTATGGCCTGAACTTTACCGATGCCGAATGGATCGATGCCTCCGGCAACCTGTTGTATTTGCATTCTCAGCGCTTTCCGCATGCCAGGGTGCCGCAGGGCGATGTATACTTACCATTGATTACGCGGTATTTCATTTGTTCCCCGTCTATGATGTTTACCCGATTGCTGATCGACAGCCTCGGCGGGTATGATGAGTCGTTGTCTTATGAAGATTTTGATTTGTGGATGCGCGGATCCCGTGCCTTTCGATTTTGTTACATTCCCCAGGCGTTGGTGCGCAAGCGGGTAGTGACGGGTTCGTTGGCTGAAAAACAATTTACGCGTAACGATCGTCAACGGTATAGCACCTATCGTGTCTGTGAGAAAATACTGGAGATGAACCGCACGCGTGCGGAGCAGCGAGCGCTGCACCAGCGTATTGGCTATGAAATGAAGCAATGTTTGAAAGTACTGGATGTAGGGCTGGTGTTTCGGTATATGCGCTTGCGTCGTAGAAACCGCGCGCAACATTATCCCGGTTGATTATTTTCGATTGTCTTCGCCCAACAACATGCCCAGGTAATTCTGATAGCGGCTGGGCGCGATGGCGCCGCTTTGTACGGCGTCGATCACGGCACACTTTGGCTCGCTTACATGGATGCAGCGCGCTCCGAATTTACAGTCCAGCCGACGGTCGCGCATTTCGGGGAAATAGTCCGAAAGCTCCTGTCGTTGAGTATCCACGAGGCCCCATTCCTTTACACCCGGAGTGTCGATCACAAAGGTGCGCTCGTCGAGTTGAAACATTTCGGCGAAGGTTGTGGTATGCGTACCCTTTTCGGAAGAGGACGAGATATCTCCTACGGTTTGCTCGATGTGCGGCGCGAGCTTGTTCAGCAGTGTAGACTTGCCTACGCCGGAGTGGCCAGCAATCAGGGTGATCTTATTTTGTAACACGTGTTGTACTGCATCGGCCGATTCCTCACGCGCCGACAACGAGAAACACGTAACGCCCAACGAAGTATATAAAGCGATCAGCTGTTGTGTCAATTCCGACTCCTCGGGCAGAAGCAGGTCTTTCTTGTTAAAAACAATTACCTGTGGGATGCGAAACGCTTCGGCGCTGACCAGAAAGCGGTCGATAAATCCCAACGATGTACGTGGCATGGCCAGCGTGACTACCAGCAAGGCCTGGTCGACATTGGCCGCCAGTATATGCGAGTGCCCGGTCTTTTTAACCGACTGTCGCAGGATGTGGTTGGTGCGGGGAAGTATTTCGGTGATGGAGCCGATTTCGTGCTCGGGGTCGAAGGCTACATGGTCGCCCACCGCGACTGGGTTTGTTTCTTTGATGCCTTCCAGGCGGATCTTACCGCGCACGCGGCAGTTATAGTGCCGGCCGTCGGGTGCGAGCACGTCGTAGAACGAGCCCGTGGAGCGCATGACGGTGCCGTTGAGCCGCTGGGTGCTCATGCGGGGCGAATCTTGGAAGTGGTGACGACGTAATCGATAATCATGCGGGTAGCGCCCAGGTTTTCTTCTACATATTGCCGCGTCACTTCGCAGGCCAGTAGAAAATTCTCGGGTATGTTGAGCATTTCGTATTTCGCTTTGAAGTCGGGGTAGTCGGATATTTCAAATGCACCGCCGCGGTTGATGAGGTCGACAGCCTCCTGGAATTTTTCATAGTTGCGGTTGCCAAAAAAGATCGGCACACCATAACAAGCGGCTTCCAGTATGTTGTGGAGGCCTTTGCCAAACGCGCCGCCTACATACGCAAACTCGCCATAGCGATACAGACGCGACAGCATACCGACATTGTCGATGATCAACACCCGGGCTTCTTCGAGGTCGGGCGTCTGGGCTGCCCGTGAGTACCGCACGGAGCGTACCTGCAGTGATCGCTCCAGGATGACGAGGGAAGACTCGTTGATCTCGTGTGGCGCAATGATAAACTTTAGCCGGTCTTCGTTGATGAAGGGAATCAGCACGTCCAGGTCTTCCGTCCAGGAGCTGCCGACGACCAATACTTTCTGATCGGCTTTAAAGCTTTTGGCAATGGCGATCTCTTCTGCCTGTTGCACGACCTGGTACACGCGGTCGAACCGGGTATCGCCGGCGCGCTTCACATGGTGAATGCCGATGCTTTGCAGCAGTCGAACGGACTCGTCGTTTTGTACAAAAAAGAAGGAGAATTGTTTCAGGATATTGCGGTAGAACCCGCCGTATGATTGAAAAAACAGTTGGTCCTGGCGGAAGATGGCCGACACCGACAGCAACGGAATGTTGCTTTTGCGTAGGGTGCGTGCGAAATGATGCCAGAATTCATACTTCACAAAGATGGCCAGATCGGGTTTTACCAGGGATAAAAAACGACGTGCATTGGCTGCTGTATCGAGGGGCATGTAGCATACATAGTCGGCCTTGTCATAATTTTTGCGCACCTCATAGCCCGAGGGTGAGAAAAATGTCAACAGCACGCGTACATCGGGAAAGCGCTCTTTCAGCGCTTCAATGAGGGGCCGGCCCTGCTCAAACTCACCGAGGGACGCACAGTGGATCCAGACCACGAATCCCGGCTGGTGTTGAAAGCGTGCTGCCAGCTCGTGAAAGACCCTTTTCCGCCCTTGCGCAAAGGCTTTGGCTTTGGGATGAAAGAGCGCCGCTATGCGTACCCCTACGCCTAACAGGAAAATCGCCAGATTATACAGTACAATCATGTCGCCGCAAAATTAACACGATGCCTGATACCATAAGTGTTGTTGCGTACGATTTGCGTTAAAACCTTACATGCAGCGCTATATTCATCATTTTTTTACATGCTGGTTTTCAGGGAGTTTACCTAAATGGGTAATTTCGAATGAATGTGCATTGTTTAAGCTCTTTAATTTAAAACTTCCTAACCATCATGAAATTTTTACGATTGGCGGCATTGGCAGGTATGTTGACGTTCACCGCGACAACGGCTACCTATGCTCAAGACGACATTGACAAACTGATCCGTGAGAATGCTGCGGACGGCGAGAAGCTTGTAAGCGGCTACATCGCGCCCTTTATGAAGAGCTTTGCGCTGGGCTTGAACTCGGGTTGGTACAACACCGCCAAGCCTCACAAGCTCATTGGCATCGACCTGACGATCACGGTAAGCGCTATGCGCATTCCCAACAAGGAGATGTTCTACACGGTACCGACCAACCTTACCAGCATTGAATTAGTCAATGGTGGTACAGCAAGTCCTGCCGGCCAGGCCCCGACTATTATCGGTCCCGATCAGGCCCCCGTATATCGTGTGAAAGGCACCGGTGAAACCTTTGAAGGTCCGGAAGGTCTTAATCTGAAAGAGGAGATCGGTAAGAACTGGGTACCCACTCCGATGGTGCACCTGGGTATTGGTCTGCCGAAAAGCACTGACCTCAAGATTCGCTTTATGCCTGAGGTAGACCTGGGCGATGACGGTAGTGCGAACATGTTCGGTATCGGCGTGATGCACGACCTCAAACAATGGCTGCCGGGCTTTAAAGTGATTCCGTTCGATCTGTCGGCTTTTGTAGGCTATACGCACCTGAAGCTGCAGTATGCTTACGTACCGGACGACATCCAGACAGAAAACGCTGCTGCCGAAATGGTGATGAACGCTACTACCATCCAGGGCGTTATCTCTAAGAAATTCTCCGTCATAACCCTGTACGGCGGCCTGGGCTATAACATCGTAAAGTCTAACATTGGCGTAAAAGGTAAGTGGGACTTGAATGACAACGGCACCTACGAAACAAACTTCCGCGAGATCAACCCAGTCAACATCGACTTCAAAACTTCTGGCCCTCGTGCCACGGCCGGTTTCCGTCTGAAGCTGGCGGTAATCACCCTGCATGCGGACTACACGCTGCAAAAGTACAATGCCCTCACGGTAGGGTTTGGTATCAACGTGCGGTAATCGTTACCGACACCGTTTTGGAAAGGCAATGTTCGCTACGATCATTGCCTTTTCTTTTTTATACCGGTTTTCGGGTACAATAAACCGTTGTTACGACCGACTTAGGAGTATGAAACTTTTTCGGAAGATTATGATGATTACGCTCTTTGTTGTTGTGGCCCTGGTGGTGACTGTCTTTCTGTTTATGCAACAACCGTCGTTTGGCAAGTTGCCGTCGGGTGAACGACTGGCCCGGATCGAGCGCTCGCCGCAATACAAGAAGGATCATTTCGAAAATATACTGCCCACGGCCATGATGGCCGACGACGTTTCGTATCCCGACATGCTGAAGAAGTTCTTCTTCGCCACCGACCCCTTGCGCGAGCCCGACCATGTGTTGCCTGCCGTTAAGACCGATTTGCGTGCGCTCGGCGGACAGGAGCCGGTCATCGTTTGGTTCGGGCACTCATCATACTTCCTGCGCATCGACGGCAAGAACATCCTGGTCGATCCTGTCTTTAGCAAACGCGCATCGCCAGTGCAGTATGCAGGTTCTGAACAATTTCCCGGCACCGAGATCTATAGTGCCGACGACTTTCCCGACATCGACCTGATGATCATCACACACGATCACTACGATCACCTGGACTACGGCACGATTAAAAAAATGCACACGCGTACCAAATCGATCTACACTTCGCTGGGCGTTGGCAGCCATCTGGCCTATTGGGGTGTATCGGAAAGTAAGATCCACGAGTTGGATTGGTGGGAGCAGGCAACCGCGTTGCCGGGTATTGAGCTGACGGCTACGCCTGCGCGCCACTTCTCCGGCAGAGGCTTTATACGGAACAAGACGTTGTGGTCGTCGTTTGTATTGAAGACATCCGGGCACAAGATCTTTTTGGGAGGCGACTCGGGGTATGACGCTTCGTTTAAGAAGATCGGCGATACGTTTGGCCCGTTCGACCTGGCGTTGCTGGAGTCGGGGCAGTACGATAAGCAATGGCCTTTTATACATATGATGCCGGAGGAGACGGTGCTGGCGGCGAAGGACCTGCAAGCGAAGGTGCTGATGCCGGTGCATTGGGGGAAGTTCAGACTGGCGTTGCATCCCTGGAATGAGCCAATCGATCGCGTGACAGCGAAGGCTGCGGCAGACGGATTGCCGATTACGACGCCGCGGATTGGAGAGCCGATTGTGATCGGTGGGCCGTACCCGCAGGCGAAGTGGTGGTAGCTGTTGGTGTGGAGTATCTTGCTCAAAAACATAGGCGCTTCTTTTTCGTTGTATGGTTATAGCCGACGGTGGTGTCGGCTTGATCTTTTACGTGGAGGAGATAACACTTCTCGCCCATGGAACATCTTTTCACTGCCGAAGGGCTTGTCAGCCTGTTGACCCTTACATTCCTGGAGATCATACTGGGAATCGACAACGTCGTTTTCATTTCCATTCTCACAGGTAAGCTACCTCCTGAACTGCAAAACAAGGCCCGGCTTACGGGCATCGGTCTGGCATTGGGCGCGCGCATCGTGTTGCTACTGGGCGTGAGCTGGCTCATCGGGCTACAGGAACCTGTGTTAACGCTCGGTACATTCAACCTCAGTTATCGCGATCTTATTCTTATATCCGGTGGTTTATTTCTCATCGGTAAAAGTGTTTCCGAGCTGCATGGCAAGCTGGAGGGGACAAACTCCCCGGCCCGCAAAAACAAGATTATGACCTTCCGCGGCGCCATCGTACAAATCGTACTCATCGACCTTATCTTTTCTTTTGACTCGATCCTCACGGCCATTGGCCTGGTGGAGAATGTTGTGATCATTATCATTGCCGTCGTGATAGCGCTTGGTATCATGTTGTTTTTTGCACGCGTCATTAGCGACTTTATCAATAAACATCCCACAATGAAGCTGCTGGCATTGGCTTTTTTGCTTATGATCGGTACGTTACTTGTCGTGGAAGCATTGCATGTGCACGTTCCGCGCGGGTATATATACTTTTCCATGGCATTTGCTTTAGGGATCGAGCTGTTGAATATGAAGATCCGGAAAAAAGCCGGTGTACCCCCGGTGCCCTTGCATGAAGAAGTGACCTTGCCTAAAAAGGTATCGGCCCGCAACACCATTCGTAAAGGCTGGGGCGAAAAGTTTCCGAAGGAAGATGTGGAGGCGGAAGATCAACCACAAATGCCATAAACCAGTGTGAGTGTGGAGAGGGAGAACTGTCCACACTCACACCTGGTTAGAATGTGTACCGTAGAAACGGTACCGGGAAAAATGCTTGTTGATACTGCGTCACGACCGTGTTCGTGCGCGGATTATAGCTCTGATCGAATATGTTTTTGTTGTTGGTCAGGTTTTGGAGGTCCATTGATATTTCCAGCGTGCTCCTTGTATATTCTTTACGGTAGGAGAGGCGCAGGTCAGTACGGAAGTACGGATCTTGTTGCTCGCTGTAGGCCAATTCGGGGCGGTATATCGTGCGGCCCATCTGTTGTGATTTTTCGACGTTAATCGGCACCAGGTATTTGCCACCGATGGCTGTGAGCTTGAGGTTGAGCGAGAAGAAGTTTTTGTTCTTTCCTACACGCCACTCTTTGCCGGCCAGGGCATTTATTACATACTGTGTGTTAAAGGCTGTATTACGTTCGACGCCGTCGCTGCCTTCATATTTGGAATCAAACAACGAGGTGGTGAGCAAGAAATAATAGTTACGATGAAAGAATCGCTCTACCGTAAGCTCTATGCCATAGTTGTGTCCTTTGCCGTTGTTGACGAGGCTGTCTTCTTCCTCCGCTGCGAAGCTCATGCCGGCGTTGAGCGCCGAATAGGAACTTGACTTGCGCTCAACCGGTATATTACGCAGGGATTGATAGTACCCCTCGGCTTTAACGCGCAGGTGCTCGGTTACATTCCAATCGTAGGTCAGCACCAGGTGTTGGCTGGTGGTAAAGTCGAGGTCTTTGTTGGTGAGGCTCACTTCGCCCGATGGTGTGCGGGTTTGTGTAAAGCTGGTGGTAATGTTCTGCGCCTGGTTATGCAGCCCATAGCCGAGGCTGACGGTGTGTCGCGGGTTGATGATGTATTGTACGCTGGCGCGGGGCTCGACAACGGCTTGCTCGTTGAGTGAGTAGTATTGCGCGTGTACACCGAGGTTCATCGAGAGGCTGGTGCCGAAGCGGTGCTTCCAGTTGCTATAGGCCTGGTATAGTGTGGCGTTGTCCTGTGCGTTCATGCGTACCGTGTCGCGGCCCAGGTTGGCATATGCGTTGCGTAAGAAGAGATCGAAGTGTTGGGCGTCGATGTAAAAGCCTGATACGATGCTGTTGCGGGAATTGATCTTGGTCCGGGCGAGCACATTAAAAGAGTACTTCTGTGTGTTCATATCGGCCTGCCCGCGGAGGTACCGTTCGCTGACTTCATTTTCTGCGTTTCGCACCAGCGAGTCGGCATGAAATTTTTCTTGTGTGGCACTGGCACCCGCGGTGAAGCGTATAAAGGTGCGTTCGGTGAGGCTTTTCTCGTAGCTGATGCCGGCAATGCCGGTGCGGTAACGCGGGTAGGAGTCTATGTTCTCGCTACCGTATAGATCGGCATCGCCGTCGAGGTCGGCTTCGCTGCCGAGCAGATCGATTTCGCTCACGCCGCCCAGACCAAAGATGGACCATTTGCCGCCGTTGCGTGTGGGCAGGGTGACTTTAAAATTCAGATCCTGGTAGAGGGGGGTGCTGGAGCCTGTGCCGAACTCGATGCCCAACGATTGAAATACACCGAGTGTTGAATAGCGATAGTTCGCTATATAGGACGCACCATTCTTGCCAATCGGTCCTTCGGCACCCACTTCAAAACCGTTGAAGCCTATCTGCCCGAGAAACTCGCGTTTCTCATTGTTGCCATCGCGTAAGCGCAGATCAAAGACACCGGCCGTGGCGTTGCCATATTGTGCTGTAAAAGCGCCGGTCATAAAATCAGACTTGTCGAGGTTGTTGTTGTTCAACATGCTGACAGGACCGCCCGTGGAGACCAACGCACCAAAGTGGTTGGGGTTGGGAATGTTTAGTCCCTCGAGTTGCCACAGCATGCCGGTGGGGGAGTTGCCGCGTACAACGATATCGTTGCGCGAGTCGTTGCCACCGACTACACCGGCGAAGTTTGCAGCCATGCGCGAAGGGTCGCCAATGGCGCCGGCATAACGTTTGGTGTCGTCGACGTTAAAGGATCGCGCGCTCACCACGGCCATGTCGTTGTTGGTGGCGGTCTTGTCCTCGCGGGTAGTGCCGGTAATAACGATCTCGTTCAGTTGGTTTACGCTTTCGGTGAGGGTTACGTTCAGGATTACTTCTTTGCCGGCGGTGACAATCGTGTTTGGAATAGATTGTTCCTCATAACCGATGTAGGTAATGCGCACTGTATGCCGACCGACGGGTACCTTGTCTATGCGGAACTGGCCGTTGGCATCCGTCACGGCGCCAAATGTTTTCTGGTCGGCAGTGAGAATGGTTATGCTTACACCTATCAGCACCGTGTTGCTGACGCCGTCGGAGATTTTGCCCCGAATCGTTTGCGTAGACTGTGCGACCAGCGGGAATGTGAGGCACGTGTACGCCACGATTAGCAGGATAAGGAAGGATAGCTTGGTTGGTTTCATAGAAGCGCTTAAGGGATTTAGTTATCGTGCTTTTTTAGACGAAAATGTTGCACGATACTGTATGCCCGGGCGCGTGAATGGCGTGAACGGAGCGAAATACGTTGCGGGTAACAACGCGTGGGGTGAATGGTAAAGCGTCTGGGGACTAGTACAACTCGATCATGTCGCGCAGCTGCTTGAGCTTGCCGATCACTTCCTTGCCTTTGGACCGTGACACCGGCACCGAGAAGCTGGTGTCGCGGATGCTGAGCTTGTACCCATTGGTGTTGCCACTGATATGATCGATGGCGTAGATGTTTACAATGAAGGAGCGGTGGCAACGCAATGCAAACGAGTTATTGAGCTGCGTTTCCATATTCTTCAGGTTGATCCGTAAAATCTTCTTTTCGACGCCGTTGCCGTTCTTCCAAACAACGGTGGAGTAATTGTCGTCCGCCTCTACATATAAAAGATCAGGTAGGTTTAGTGTAAGTGTCTCGCGCGTATCAGAAGAAATGGTGACGTGGTGAGATTCCGTGTCCAGGTTCGTTTCTTCTTTTCGTTCTTCTTTCAACGTGCGGATGCGTTCAAGCTCTTGATTGGCGCGGATGGCGCTGCGTAGGTTTTCCTTTAAGACGTACGTTCGGAGGATCATCGTCCCAACACCGACGGGGACGATGCCAAACGTAACAATGCGTGGATACGTGGCGAGAATAGCCTCACCCAGACCGATGGGCTCATGATGCAGATGCAATACATGTTTGACGATGGCAATGGCGGGGCCGCAAAGAATGAGCTGCCAGACTGTAAACACCAGGTACTTGCCGAGCGTCCACTGCAAGGCGTCAAAGGGGGCCGGTAAAAGCTTGGGTAATAATACAATGTGGCTGAAGAGCACCAGGAACACCACGGTGCCGATGACCAATACCTTGTGTCCCGCTTGTCTGCACGCGGGATCGAAGGCGATCATGGTTGCGACTAATACGAGTGAGATGCCCAAGGTGAGGATCGTGTTCTTCCGATCGTCGTTCAGGTAGTAGGGGCAGGGCGAATTGAGTTGCTGCAGCAGTACCATAGCCGGGAAATTGTAGGGTTGAAGGTAAAAGATTTAATCGTCAATGCCCCCGCAAAGGTTGGGGTGAACGACGAATTGTTGTGAAAAACGCGTTTTGGGGTGAATGACTAATGAAGGGGTACGGTTTTTTTACGCGTGTAGCCGGCCTCGATAACATGCCTTGCGCTTGAAAACAAGACTACTCCTGCTGTTTTTCCTGTTTGGTTCGCTGTGGGCGAATGCCCAGACCCAGCCTCAGACCGAGAACGACCCGACGTACTACGTGTCGTACGCGCAGTACATTACGGGACGCTTTTATTTTTCACGCAAATACACCTCATTCGACCTCCGTTCGCTGGACGAGGGGCTAAGCGTGCAGTACCGCCCCAACACCACGCTTAACATGGGCGTCGGGGCCACGTACAAGTGGGCAACGCTCAACCTGGCGTATGGCTTCCCCTTCCTGAATCCTACGGGCAATCGCGGGAAGACACGCTACCTCGACCTGCAGGTGCACAATTACGGCCGGAAAATCGTTGTCGACCTCTTCGGACAATTTTATCGCGGCTTCTACCTGAACAATGAATCGCTCCGCAAGGATGATGGTACCTATTATCAGCGCCCCGACATGCTGGTACAGATGGTCGGTGCGTCCGGGCTATATCTGTTCAATCATCGGCGCTTTTCGTACCGCGCGTCGTTTTTGCAAAACGAATGGCAAAAGCGGTCTGCCGGTTCACTATTATTAGGATGGGAGATCTTTGTCGGACGCGGCAAAGCCGACAGTAGTTTTATACCGTCGCCGATGAACGACGCGGCAAATATTTATGTAGATCGTGTTAGTTTTGTCGAAACGGGGCCAAGCATTGGGTATGCGTACACCTTTGTTTTTAAAAAACATTTCTTTATTACCGGCTCGACCAACGTAAGTCTGGACTATGGTAAGAACCTGATCTATACCGATCGTGGTGTCGAGCATTCCGAATCGTTTAGCCCGAACTCGCTGGCGCGTCTTTTTGCCGGATATAACTCTGCGAAGTGGGCACTAAGCTTTACGTTTGTGCACCAGGTAGCGCGCGTGTCGTCTAATCGGGATGCACTAGCCACTTCGTTGAACACGGGCAACCTTCGTTTCAACACCGTCTACCGCTTTGTGCCCAACCGCAAGACCCGGAAGGTGCTCAAGGAAGTGATTAAATAACAACCTTATTTTCCCCGATAGGAGGGTGCGCGCTTTTCTATAAAAGCTTGCATACCTTCCTTCTGATCTTCACAGGCAAATGTGAGATAAAAGTTTTTGCGTTCGAAATGAAGGCCTTCGTCGAGATGTGTTTCAAACGAACGATTGACGGCCTCTTTCGCCAGCCGCGTGGCCACGGGTGCCATAGCGGCTATCTCGCCGGCGAGCTTCACTGCCTCCTGCAAATACATTTCCACGGGCACTATCTTATTGACCAATCTGTAGAACAATGCTTCTTCTGCCGATAAAAAGCGGCCCGTGAGTACGAGCTCCATGGCCTTGGCTTTGCCGATGGCTTTGGTGAGACGTTGTGTGCCGCCGGCACCAGGCATGACGCCGATCTTGATTTCGGGTTGTCCGAAGCGCGCGGTCTCGGACGCAATGATCATATCACACGTCATGGCCAGCTCGCAGCCGCCACCCAATGCAAAGCCGGACACAGCGGCGATGAGAGGTTTGTGGGTTTTGCGAATCTGATCCCACGTACTGAACTGGTCGGTGATGAGCATATCAACCGCAGTCTTGTCGGCCATCTGGCGAATGTCGGCGCCAGCGGCGAAGGCCTGGTCGTTGCCGGTGAGAACAATCGCGCGCACGGCGTCGTCGCGATCCAATTGCTGGAGACTGTCGCGCAATTCTTGCATGAGTTGTAAATTGAGCGCATTGAGCTCTTTCGGACGCTGCAGACGAACAAGCGCGACGGCGGGAGCATATTGGGAGTGGACCTCGATAAATTCCATACGGGTTTGGGTTTTGCGGAGTTTGCGGTGCTAAACCGGATTACGGACGAACCGGGAAGGAAATTAATATAAAAAGAGAAAAGCCCGCTTTTAAGGGCGGGCTTTTCAAACCAAAAGGCAGTACTAAAAGTGTGCTATGCGTATATAAATACCACGTGTGAGCCTTTTGTAACCCTACGTGCATTATTTTTACACGGATCGGCCCTGTCAGTCGCCGTGGCCCCTAAATAGCGCGATGAAACGTAAAAAAGTATTGTTTGTTTGCTTAGGCAATATTTGCCGCTCACCCCTGGCCGAGGCCATTTTTAAGCATAAGATCAAGGGGACAGTCCTGGAACAACGAGTAGAGGCCGATTCGTGCGGCACTTCCAATTACCATATAGGCAGCTCGCCAGATCATCGCACGATTGCCAATGCTGAAAAAAACGGTGTCGCGATCAGCCACGCCGGCCGACAGTTGTGCAATGCCGACTTTTCTGACTATGACTACATTCTGGCGATGGACAATAGCAATCATCAAAATATTCTGCGGGTGGAGGGCTCCAAAGGTTATGAGGCCAAGGTGCAGCTGATGCGCAATTTTGATCCGCATGGGAAGGGGCACGAGGTGCCGGATCCTTATTATGGCGGGGAAGCAGGGTTTCAGGAGGTTTTTGATATCCTGGACAGGTCGATGGGTGTGTTTATTGAGGAGTTGAAGAAGGATTTGGCATAGTTGCGTGGGGCCTCTTTTGGGGGAGATTAAGGGGGGATGTCTCTGAGTTGAGTCAGTGTATAGTCTGAGTATAGCCAGCGATGAGTCAGTGCTAAAGGGACTGGGATATTACCCGTTTACTTTTGGCTTATTTACGGCGACCCCGGCAGTCTGAAGACTGGCATTAGACAGGCACAAGTCGCCCTCCCTTCGGTCGGAAGACTTGCGCCAGCACGCCGCCATATCGCAAACGCGTTGTTAACGCACCAATACTTGCAGGGTGGAGCGTGATGATTGCTCTAACAGCACGTTTGGCTTATTTCTATACGTATCGAATGTCTGCTTGTCGTAGTTTTTTACGGTGATCAGCGTCAAGCCAGTATTGTAGTATACTTCGAAGTGTTCCTGCAGCTTGCGGATCAGGCTTAGGATTTTGCTTTCGCGGAAGTCGAGGCAGAAGGAGAAAGAGATCGCGGAGTTTTGTATGACGTTTACACGAAGGTCGAGCTCAGAGAGCGCGTTAAAGATCAGGCTTAGCTGCTGCTCGTTGATGAAGGTATAGTCTGTTACGCGGCACGATACCAGGCACTGGTTTTCTTTGAATACAATCAGTGGAGGCAGGTTCTCGATTTTGCAGGCGTGAATGCGTGTGCCGGGGAGTGATGGGTCGGTGAAGTTTTTTACCAGTAAGGGAATGTTGGCATTCGCCAGGGGCTTGATGGTCTTTGGGTGAATGACGTTGGCGCCGTAGTAGGTCATTTCTGCGGCTTCCTGAAAGGGTAGTTCTTCAAACACCACGGCGGCGGGCAGGCGCTTCGGGTCGGCGTTCATGACGCCCGGCACGTCTTTCCAGATGGTGACGGCGGCGGCATGCAGGCATGAGGCGAAGATGGCGGCTGAGAAGTCAGAGCCTTCGCGGCCCAGGGTGAGGGTGAGACCGTCAGACGAGCGGCCAATGAAGCCCTGGGTAATGATGACGTGGTCGGCCAGGATGGGGGGCAGGTTGGCGATATTGCCTTCGGTCCGGGGCCAATCGATCTTGCCTTCGCGGAAGGTTCGGTCGGTGGCAATGCACGTGCGGGCGTCGAGCCAATGCGCCGGGCAAGACTGGCTGAGGAGGTAGTGGTGTACGACGACGGAGGAGATCACTTCGCCACCGGATACCACCTGGTCGTAGACCTGGTCGTATTCGCCGGGGCTGTTCAGCTCTTTGCGAAGTGAAGTGAAAAGTGCGTCAACGGCGGCAAACACCGGGTGGTTTTCGGTGAAAAGCTCGCGCATTACCTGGAGGTGGTAGTCGTGCAAGGAGTCAAGCTCGGATGACGGGTCCTGGTTCTTTTGCGCCAGCGCCACGGCCCGTTCCAGGGCGTTGGTGGTTTTGCCCATGGCCGAGACCACGACAAGCAGGTTGCTGGCTGCCTTTGAAGCGACAATGTTAGCGACGTTGCGAATCCCGGCGGCATCTTTTAAGGATGCCCCACCAAATTTAAAAACCTCCATTCTGATCAACTAAATCGTTTGCGTAATTACCTTTACTGTAAAAAATAAGGCATGCAAAGATCACCTAATAATGCTAACACACCAAGCATTGAATCTTCAAGAATTGCAGTTTCGATCGGTACGACCCTCGACCGATTCATCAAAAATAACCAGGACCAGTTTGCGTATGCCAGTGGCGAGCTTTCGCAACTGCTGCGTGACATCGCCCTCGCTTCTAAAGTCGTGAATCGCGAGGTAAATAAGGCGGGCCTGATCGACATTATGGGCGCGGTGGGTTCACAAAACACCGCCGGCGACGACCAGCAGAAGCTCGACGTGCTGGCTAACATCCGCTTTACGCGGGCACTGACAAAAGGAGGAGAGGCCGGCGCGCTGGTGTCGGAGGAGATGGATAGCTTTATTGATCTGAGTAACGACGGCAAGTATGTCATTGCCATTGACCCCCTTGATGGTTCCTCTAATATCGACGTTAATGTTTCGATCGGTACGATCTTTTCTGTCTACCGTCGGAAGAGCCCGGTGGGAACACCCATTCAAGAAGAAGACGTTTTGCAGACGGGTGATGAGCAAGTGGCGGCCGGCTATGTTCTTTACGGCTCTTCCACGATGCTGGTTTATACTACCGGCCACGGTGTGAATGGCTTTACGTATGAGCCTACGTTGGGTGAATATTTTCTGTCACATCCCGACATGCGCATGCCCATGGACGGAAAGATATATTCGGTTAACGAAGGTTCCGCCAATTCATTTTCGGAGCCTATGAAAGCCTACTTACAATATTGCAAAGACCAGCGCTACACCGCGCGGTATATTGGGTCATTGGTGGCAGACTTTCACCGCAATATGTTAAAGGGGGGTATTTATATCTATCCGGCGACAGCCAAAGATCCGAAGGGAAAGCTGCGGTTGATCTATGAGTGCAACGCGCTTGCGTTTGTAGCTGAGCAAGCCGGCGGTGCCGCCACGAATGGACGTGAACGTATCCTCAGCCTTACGCCGGAGACATTGCACCAGCGTACGGCCTTCTACGTAGGGTCGCAAAAGATGGTAGAGAAAGCGGGCGAGATGGAAGAAGCGTCTTAAGAAGCCGCTTTTTCTTCGGTGCTTGTTTCGGCGGCGGTCAGAATTTCCGGTGCGAATTTCTGAATCAGCTCATACCACTTGATGAGCTTCTTGATGTCTGAAACATATACACGGCTTTCGTCGAACTCGGGCAGCACCGATTTGAGGAAGGCCTTAAGCTCCGTTCCGTCGGCATTGTTGTCTACGCCCGGGTCGGTGCCGTATTCCGTATGGATCTTTTTCAGCACGCCTTCCAGCGCTACGGTGCCTTCTTTGGTGGTAGTATAGATCGAGATTTCGTTGAGCAGGGACAGACGGTGGTTGGCGTTTGCGACCAACTTGGTCTTGGTTTCGTCTAATGATTCGAGGATGACACCAGATTTGGTTGGGGCCAGTACTTTGTACAGTCCTCCTTTTCCGGAGATGGTCGCTAATTCGGCTAAAGTCATACGGGAGTTTTCAGAGTCTAGGCGGCAAAGCTAACGAAAGGATTGAAAAGTCCACATGTCGTGCATGAGCTTTGCACACTACTCTTCCAGATCCTCTGAAGTTGTTTCCTCCCTGCGTTCGATGGCTTCCTGAATAAAACTGAGTACGTCTTCGCGGCCCAATTTGGTTTCGGCAGAGGTCACCAGTAGGGGAGGCGTTTCGTCCCACTCTTCCAACAATGCCTTTTCAAACTTGCGGATGTTTTTATTGAGGTCGTTTTTATTCAATTTATCGGACTTCGTGAAAATAATGGCCAGTGGCACACCCTTGCCGCCTGCCCAATGGATGAAGCTCAGGTCATTTTTTTGGGGCTCCAACCGGGAATCTATCAGCACAAACAGACACGAAATGTTTTCACGCTTGGCGACATATTCTTCGATCATGCGGCCAAAACCCTCGCGGGTACTTTTGCTCACGCTGGCGTATCCATAGCCGGGTAAGTCGACCAGGTACCAGGATTCGTTGATAAGGAAGTGGTTGATTGTTTGTGTTTTACCAGGCTTAACGGAGGTCTTGGCCAGTTTTTTCTGATTCGTGAGTGCGTTAATGAGGGAAGATTTTCCCACGTTCGAGCGGCCGATGAAGGCAAATTCAGGTTTGTCGGGAGCAGGGCATTTGCGGATATCGGCATAACTGGAAATAAACGTGGCGGAATTAATCTTCATCTGTTAAAGTAATAATTGAAGGGCAAATTACTAATAATGTAAGAACCGTGTAGTTTATGATTTATGATTTCTGTTTATAATCCCCATTTTTTAGTATCTTGGGGTACATTTTTATCATACCTTTAAGGTCAAAAATTTTTTAGCGATGTCCAGTATCCGAAGTGTACTGATTTTTTTAGCTTTTTTATTGGTGCTTTTTATCCCCGGTTTTAGTCAGCAAGATCCTAAGGAGACGGCACGGGAGTATATGGAAGTTGCAGAGGGCATGATTGCTGAAACGAAAGCGATCGACGATGCCCGTGGCCTGATGGTCACCGCAGCCGACCTGGATACCACCTTTATCAAAGCCAACTTTGAAGCCGGCCGTTTACAGCTGTTGACTATCGGCAAAAACCTGGCAGTGAAATACTTCAAGCGCGTTATGCGCCAGGACCCGGCGTACCGGTTTGACATCGAATACCTCATCGGCAAAAGCTACCAGTATGGTGAGAACTTCGACATGGCGATTTATTATTACAATGTTTATAAGGACAAGCTCAACAAAAAATCCAACTACCAGGGCAAAGACAAAGTAGACATGGCGACCGTAGACCGGGCCATCTATGAATGTCAGAACGGTAGAGAGTTTGTCGCCAATCCGCAGAACTTTTCGATTGTCAACATTGGCCGCGAGATCAACTCTGAATATGAAGACTATGCTCCGGTTTTTAGCGAAACGGAAGACGAAATAGTTTTCACCACCCGCCGCCGTGAAGACAACCTGAACCAAAACGTGTTTGACGATAACAAACCCTGGGAAGATATTTTCTTTTCTACTAAAAAAGAGGGTAAGTGGGCGTTTGCAAAAAACATTGGCGAGCCGGTGAACACACCGTACCATGACTCTAACCTCTCGCTTTCCGCGAATGGTAACACGCTGTTCATTTTTAAAGACGATGGTGGTGGTGACATCTACTTCAGTGAGCGCGCCAACGGCGTATGGAGCCCGCCTGCGCCGCTACCGGGTATCATTAACTCGAGCTTCGAAGAAAAATCGATCTCCATGTCTGCCGATGAGAAGACGCTGTACTTCTCCAGCAACCGCCCCGGTGGCTATGGCGGCCTGGATATATACCGTGCTACCAAAGACAGCAAGGGTGCCTGGTCGAATGTAAAGAACCTCGGTCCGAAGATCAATACGGAGCTTGATGACGACGGTCCATTCATCGATTACGACGGAATCACGCTATATTTCAGTAGTCGTGGCCGCAAGGGCATGGGCGGATTTGACGTATTCCGGGCGACGTTCGACCCTGCGGCGAATGAATGGAGCGAACCTGAAAACCTGGGCTATCCCATCAACACACCGGACGACGATGTATTCTTTGTGGCGTCGAAAGACGGTAAGCGGGCGTACTACTCTTCGATTCGGGAAGACGGTATGGGCTACCTCGATATTTATGTGATCACCATCCCCGATGGTTTGAAGAACCTGGCATCGAAGACTTCGCCGACGACGGCTAAGGAACCGGATGCGATTAAAGAACCGGCCATCGACCCGAGCACTGTCGCACGTAACGACCAAACGACCACAACACCTGATCCGACGACTACAACGCCGCCGGTGACGATTCCTCCTGTCACCACGAAAGAACCGGTAACAACCGGCGATCCTGCAAAGACGGACCCGAGCAAAACTCCACCGACGAAGGAGCCGGTAAAAACAGAGCCGAAGCAAGAGCCTGTTAAGACCGAGCCGAAAGTAGCACCGGTGAAGAAAGAAACCATTCCGCTGAAATACGAGGTGACGGTAGTCGATTCAGAAAACAAGACACCGCTGAATGCCAAAATAAAATTGGTGGGGGCGAAAGACAATGTCATAGTTCCTTTGACCAACAATGGTAACGGGGTGTATACCTTCTCGGTGAAGAGCCAGCAACCGAAAGACTACCGCTTGTCGGTGGATGCTGACGGTTACATTTTCGTGAACGAGAATGTGCGCATCGGCGGTGCATCGACCGATGAAAAGACTGTGGGCCGGACTATCCAGTTGCGGAAGATCAGCGTGGGGGCTACATCCATTCTGCGTAATCTGTACTTTGATTTTGACAAAGCCACGTTCGAAACGGGATCATACACCGAGCTGAACAAGCTTGAGGCGATGATGCGCTCGAACCCGGATATGCAGGTAGAGATTGGCGGCCATACCGACGCTATCGGTACCAAGGCTTACAACCTGTTCCTGTCGCGCAAGCGCGCCGAGGCTGTTAAAGACTACCTGACCAAAAAGGGCATTGATGCACGCCGTATCAAAGCGACGGGTTATGGCAAGTCTAAGCCGCTGGCCAGCAACGACGATGAGGATGAGGGTCGTGAGCTGAACCGCCGCGTCGAGTTTACAGTGCTTAAATAAGCGCTGGACAGCCTGCGGTGATTCCCGTAAAACCCCCTACCTTCGCGGCGAGGGATCACCGCCATGACAGTCGTTCCATACAAAGAACAAAACACCGGCAAAAAGGAGCAGGTGGCCAGGATGTTTGACAACATCAGCCACCGGTACGACTTTTTGAATCATTTTCTCAGCATGGGCATCGACCGTGCATGGCGCCGCAAGGCCGTGAACCTGCTCAAGGCCCAAAAACCCCGCCACATCCTCGACGTGGCCACCGGTACCGGCGATTTTGCTATTCAGGCGCTGGACCTCAACCCCGAAAAGATTACAGGGGTCGACATTTCCGAAGGTATGCTGGAAGTAGGTCGCAAAAAGCTGCGCGATCGTAAACTAGATCAGAAGATCACGTTGCTGAAGGGCGATTCTGAAAACCTGCCTTTTGAAGACGCATCGTTCGATGCTGTCACCGTGGCGTTTGGTGTGCGCAATTTTGAAAACCTGGAACGGGGATTACAGGAAATCTACCGCGTATTACGGCCAAATGGCCAGATCGTGGTGCTGGAGTTCTCGCGCCCCCGTAAATTTCCCTTCAAGCAGGTATACCATTTTTACTTTCGGTTCGTTTTGCCTAAAATAGGGAGCGTGGTTTCGAGTGATAAGTCCGCCTATACTTACCTGCCTGAGTCTGTAGCGGCTTTTCCGGATGGAGAGGACTTTGTTCGCATCTTAACCACCCTCGGATTTAAACAGACACAATGCAGATCTCTCACTTTTGGAATAAGCTCTATATACACAGGCACAAAGTAGGCGTTGTCTTTGTCCTACTGTTATTGTGCGGCGGTGCTGCAGCACAAACAACGATGGGCAAGCGGTCACGCTGGGCGTCGCGCAACAATCCTAATTACGACAACCGTAAGCTTACCTATGGCTTCCTCATCGGGATCCATAGCGCTGCGTTCAAGGTAAAATATTCCGATCGGTTTGTTTCACAGCAGTTTGATTCGGTACACTCGGTTATACCCGGGTGGTCGGGTGGTTTCTCGCTGGGCTTTATTGTTAACTACCGCCTGGACGACCAGGTAGACATACGGCTCACGCCCAAGGTAGGGTTTTATGAAAACAAGGTGAGCTACCTCTATACCGACAAGACTCCACGGGAAGATCTGTTGCTGGAAAGTACCATGGTTGAGTTTCCGATACTGTTGAAGTATAAATCACAACGCCGGGGCAATATCCGGATGTATATGATTGGTGGTGTCACACCTGCCATTGAAGCGTCGGGTAAGAAGAATGGTAAAAACGGAGAGTCGCTGGAGATCACCAACAGCAATCTGAGCCTGGAGGGCGGTTTCGGCTTCGACTTGTATTACCCGCTGTTCAAGTTCTCGCCGGAGATCCGTTTTTCACATGGCCTGTTCAATATCCTCGACAACAAGGACAATATTTACGGGCAGCCGTTGAAAAGCGTAACGACCAATTCTGTTACGGTATATTTCCTGTTCCAATAGTTTAGTCTTTGCATATGCAGAAAAGAATAGCTCTCATCACGGGTGCGACATCCGGCATTGGCGAGGCCACGGCCCGGTTGCTGGCTGCCCACAACTTCGACATCATTCTTTGCGGCCGTCGCCGCGAGCGGCTGGAAACGCTACAGCAGGAGCTGGCCGCGCAAACAAAAGTAACGACGCTGTCTTTTGATGTGCGCGAGCATGCCGATGTACAACGCGCGATTGCCTCGCTGCCGGTGGAGTGGAAGAACATCGACGTGCTTGTAAACAACGCGGGCAATGCGCACGGCCTTGATCCGATACAAACCGGGAGCCTGGCCGACTGGGATGCTATGATTGACATCAATGTAAAAGGGTTGCTGTATGTATCGAAAGAAGTGATTCCTGTGATGACGAGCCGTCAGTTGGGGCACATTATCAACCTGGGGTCTATTGCCGGGAAGGAAGTGTATCCGAACGGTAATGTATACTGTGCAAGCAAGTTTGCGGTTGATGCGTTGACCCGCGGCATGCGGATGGACTTAAATGCTTACGGTATTAAAGTGACGTCTATTAACCCAGGTCTGGTGGAAACGGAGTTTTCACTGGTGCGCTTTAAAGGCGATGAATCAAAAGCGTCGGCGCCCTATCAAGGTATGACACCGCTGCAGGGTACTGATATTGCCGATATCATTCTGTATGTATTGCAGGCGCCGCCGCATGTGGTATTGGCGGATATTACGGTGTTCCCTACGGCGCAGGCCAGTAGTACACAAGTGAAGCGCGGTTAGAAAAGTTGGGGCAATGTGGCTTCGTGGATATCGTGGCCACCATCAAAGGTCAGTCTGCGGGGTGTGACGTGTAACCGGGCCGAGAGCGTTTCCATTTCCGCAAAGCGTTCGTCGGTTAGAAATGGGTCAGCCGTACCGTGTACTAATACCAACTCCTTATCTTTTAATACTTCGCGCCCTGTTTCCAGTTCCATATCGGGAGGGAAAATTCCCGCCCAGAGAATGAGCCGGTGAAATTGAACCTGGCCGTTGATGGCCCAGCGTGTAGCCGTCGCGGCCCCCTGCGAAAATCCGAGAATGGTTATTTGTAACGAATGGGTAGGAGGGATCTCTTGCTGGTAGACGGCATTTAAGTACTGTATATAATTGCCGATGTCCATGAGGCGGTTTTCGCGCGTCATCCACGAAGCGCCTACGCGGTTGTTGCCGCTCTGCATGCGGGCGGTGACGTCTTCGAGGTAAAAGCGAGAGAGGGCTTCGGGCGCGATGACGCAGATGCCGGCGTCTTCGAGTGTGCGGAATTTGCGGATGAAATATTGGGCGAGTTGGCCGTAGCCATGCAGGACGAACCATAGGTGTTTGGTTTCGGGCGTGATGATGCCGAGTTTTTGGTACCGGGCGCGGGCGGTGAAGGATACTTCGTGCTGCATGGGTGAAGATACGAATAATGCTCTACGCCAGTTTGGTGTCGGCACTGGCCGCAGCCTGGCACGGGGGATTAACGACTAATTTCTTTGGGTAAGTTGACTGGTTACATATTTTTTGGGCATCGGATTCTGCCCGTTCAATTCGTAGCGTGTCAGGAAATCGTAATATCCCTGATGGTCCGACGATTCTTGTAACGTATACGTCATTATGTTATGTTCAGCAATCTCCGTAAAGGTTCGTGCAGTTTCGCCGGGTGCCAGTGCTATAAAGTCCGGAATACGTGGAGGTGTGATTCGCCGGGCATTCGGTGCGGCATAGATCCTCCAGGCAAAAAGGCTGTGGTTGCCGGAGATGGCCGTGAGCTTCATCATATCCACATCGGGATCCTCTGAGATCACATGCTCCGTGATAATGGTACCGTCCTGATATGTAACACCAATGGTCGGATCAATAAGCTCTGCACTCGTCGGGATGTCAACATCATATATTGAGCAGCTGATGAGCTTCTTATCGGTAACGATAATGTTGAGCAGGGTCTGATAGGAAGAAAAGACATTTCCGTATGCAGGGGCAATAATTTTGTCGATGGGGGTACCGGATTCTTTTTTGTCATAATAGTACGAAAAGCTTCCGTACGTATTGCTGCCGATAATCTGGCAGCTAAAGTTGTCGGTTTCCGGTATCTCGATTGTCTTGATGTCGGCTTCCGTGAAGTCGTTCGCCGATACAATATAATTTTTGTCCGGCTCTATCTCCAGGTAGTGGTAATAGAAAGGAGGGGTGGTACGATCTGCCAGGAGTACTGCCGAGTTGCCAGTGGCTGATACGTTAAAAGTACAGCGATCATCTTCTGGTATCGTGGTAACCGTGGAGGCATCGACATTGCGATCATACGGTAAACAAATCATTTTTGCTATCTCCCAACCTTTAATTAATGATCCGGCCACAGATACCTGACTTGAATTTCTATCTTCCGACGGAGCCCCCTCGAATACAGGTGGGAACCAGGTAGTATACGCACCAAACGGAACGCCGGCATGTGTTACGATGTACATTTCGATTCGATCCGAAGAGTGTTGGTCTTCAGATCGCAAAAGAGTAGTGTACGTAATAACATCCTCGGAAAATCCAGCTGGTGCCAGAAACGTATAGGTCTCTCCGTTGGTGAGTTGTTTTGATCCCAGCAATTTGCCGTTGCTGTCGGACACAAGGATCCACATACGTTCGCCTAACAGTAGTGATTTTTCTGATACCTGTATTGCCAGTGTTTTTGATTCGATGCCGGGTGTGTTATCATCATCGCTACAGGCCCAGGTCATGAAGACGAGTAGCACGAGCGTTATCCATTGTGGTTTCATAGTGGGGGATAAAAATAGCGTTATAGCTTCTGGTTTGATCAGCGGCTACACTTTTTGTGCCACATTAAGCAACATCGTGATTGGGAATAAATAAGAAAGCCATCCCAGAGATCTGAGACGGCTTTTGCTTTAGTATTATTTCGGAGCTGTACGATCAGCGTTTAAAGCCGAGCGCGCTGCCGCCGCAGTAGGATGCTGAACCGTCGAAGGTATACTGGATGTAGTAGATACCGGTGGTGTTGCAAGGGTATGCAATCGCCGATACGAACTGACCGTTGATCTTGCTGGTAGCTACTTTGTTCCGGTTAGAGTCGAAGAGGCTTACCACAATGCCATCCGTAGGCTGGGTCGCGGCGCAGATGTTGATCATATATTGCGTGCCTTTGGTGAACACATATGAATACTCCACGAAGTCCTTTCCTCCTTTTTCGATTTTGTAGCTTTTCAGAAAGTTAAATCCTTCGGCCAGTTTGGGAATACACTGGTTGCTCAGGGCTTCCGAGTTGCACTGTCCGATAACTTCCAAGGTACTCAGAACGAAAACGGATAGAACAATAAACATTAACTTTTTCATAGGACGCCTGTATTTCTTATTCTTAGCTTATGATATAATCTTAGATCTGATGGAAGAGGTAACCGCGCTGATGCTGGCGATATCTTCAGGGGTGATTTCAATCGTGCTCGTGCTATTATCTTTGATAATGGCTACACCATTCACGACTTCCATAGTAGACTCCTTGTACGTGTACGTGATCTTGACTTTGTCGTACACTTTCTTCAGCTCTTCCATGTCAGTCAACAATGATGCCATGTTTTGATCCGACTCTTTGTAGAAGGAGAGGAGAAGCATGATGCTTTCCAGGATGATTTTCTGCTCACCGATGGTTTCTTTCAGTTGCTGGTTGTCAGGGTTTGCCGAGGCAGTAGCGCAGGTAATGTGAAGCGCTTCCAGCCAGCCACCCGTCAGGAACAGTACGCTGAGGTTTGCACGGCCCTGCGACTGTAAATAATGGTTGATCGTGTTGAAGTTCTGGGTGGTGATCAGCAGCAGGGAGTCGAGGTTCTTGCTGTTGGTAGCCAGACGACCGATTGTCTCGACGTCGAAGAATTGACCAATGCTCAGACCGTCTGCCAGTGTTTTGATAGAGGCCATGTATTTTACACCGTCCTGGTTCTGCTCGTAGATGTTGGTGTAACCCAAGTCGGTACCGTAGAGTCCCAGGTTGAGGGCCTTCTTGTAGTTGGTGTTGTACTTCGATGTGTTGTCCGGTGAGTTCAGGAAAGATGCATTATACTTCTTGCCAGACTCTTTCAGCAGCACAGAGATTTCCAACGGACTGGGAATCTGCTGAAGGATGTCGCCAATGACTTCTTCAGATATTGTAGGCCCTTCGGTTTTAGCCGAGTCAAGACCTTCCAGGAAGGCTTGTTCATCGGTCTTCTTACCGGATCCGCAAGCCGAAAGTAGGATTGCCAGACAGAGCCCGATAGGTAGTAGTCTCATACAGAGTTATTAAATGATATAAATTTATCAGTTTACAAATTTAAAAATTAAGCATTCCCAGCCAAAATGTTACCTGCATGCTTTATTTCTTTTTTGCCTTCGCCAGCGCCAGTTTGCCCTGGATCTTATCGAAGGACTCGATGAACTTACGCAGCAGCTCAAAGTACAGGGTAACGTACAGTATGGCCGCCATGGCCCAAATGACCAGTAAGTCGAACAAATAGGTGCTGAACGAGATACCCAGGAACTGCTTCTCTGGTGCGAAGAACTGTGCACGATAGTCCACAGGGCTCTTTGGCGACGGTGGCAGGAACACCGGGTTGACCTGTTGGATAAGCTCACCGTTGAACTCGATGATCCGGTTCTTTTCGTTGACGTTCTTCACCAGGTCAGCCAGGCTTTCGTTGTAGTAATCGTTCTTGTAGTCGTTCAGCTTGTAGTTGGGATCTTTCTCCAAATTGAGGATCACATTCTCACGGGCTGCCACGGCTTTGTTATACGCCTCCTGGTAGAACTTCTTGTAGGCGATAAAGAAGTCTTCCAGCTTTTTGTTAAATGCCGGTGTGAAGTCTTTTAACGTCCAGTCTACCGCCAGCTCTTTCTCCAGGCCTTTCTTGAAGTAGTCCTTGCGCAGTGTGGTCTCGATGATGGTCAGGTCGCTTTGCAGCTTCTGACGGATCGAGTCGCCCTTCTCATCGAGGTTGCCGGCGATGTCGCGACGCTTCTTGTCGAGCTCGTCTACGAGGAAGGAAGAACGGAAGTCGGCCTGGGCTTCGATCTTCTCGAAGCCGTAATAGGGCTTCTCGTACGAGTTCTCTTTAAACTGATACACGGCAAGTGCTTCGTAGGCCCACCGGGAGGCCATCATATCGGCTACGATGGGCACTTTGCCTTTGGTGCTGATCAGGTCGTTGAGCTTGTCAAAGCTGAACAGCAAACCGCTCAGGATCATTTGCGGAATGAGCAGCAGCGGAATCATAACGTACACGGTAACGGCCGAGTTAAAGGCCGACGAGATGTTAAGACCCAGCACGCTGGCGAAGCAGGACACCGTGAACAGTACAAACCAGAAGGGGATGAGCATGCCCCACTGGATTTCCAGGATGAGGTTGCCGATGAGTACGAACAGGAATGTTTGAATGGCCGACAGGGTGAACAGGATCCACACTTTCGACATGAGGTAGCTGTTCCAACTCAGGTTCAGGAACGACTCGCGACGCAGAATTTTCCGGTCGCGAATGATCTCTTCGGCACTGACCGTAAGGCCCATGAACAACGCCACGATAATGCTCATGAGCATGAAGGCGGGGAAGTTGTCGTTGAAGCGGAAGATGTATTCTTTGCCACCCGGTGCGCTGCGGTACTTGATGATGAAGGCCAGGATGATGGCCAGCAGCGGCGCCTCGAGGAGGTTGATTAACAAGTATTGTTTGTTGCTGAGCTTCGATAACGTATCTCGTGTTGCAAAGACAAATGTCTGGCGCAGCTTGTTGGGAAGTGTTAGCGAGTGCGGTGGCTCTTCGCGAACGTCTTCGACATTGTTGATCTTAAAGCGTTCTTTGTATAGGTCATACCACTGCGGCGGGGTGATCTTGCGTTTGTTGGTAGGCTGTCCGTATTCGTCGACTACTTTGGCCTCGATGATGTTGAAGATCTGCTCGGGGTTTACGTTACCGCAGGTCTCGCATTGGCCCCGGTTGCTGTCTACCTGGTGCGTTGACTTCTTGAAGTATGTTACAGCTTCCACCGGCGTGCCATAGTATGCCGGGTAGCCGCCGGTGTCCATGATGATCATCTTGTCGAACATCTTATAGATGTCGGACGAAGGCTGGTGAATCACGACAAAGATCAGCTTGCCTTTCAGTGACAACTCTTTGAGCAAATCGATGACGTTTTCCGAGTCGCGTGAGGACAGGCCCGAGGTGGGCTCGTCGAGGAAGAGGATGGCCGGCTCGCGGATCAGCTCCAGGGCGATGTTCAGACGTTTACGTTGACCACCGCTGATGGTCTTGTCCAACGGATTCCCCACGCGCAGGTCTTTGCGCTGGTCGAGGCCGAGGTTTTCCAATACTTCCATTACGCGCTTGTGGAGTTGCTCTTCGGTGAAGTCGGCAAAGCACAGCTTGGCGTTGTAGTACAAGTTCTGGTATACGGTCAGCTCCTCGATGAGCAAGTCGTCCTGCGACACGTACCCGATGACCCCATGGATTCGGTCTTTTTGGGTATTGATGTCGAAGCCATTGATGAGGATCTGACCGGTGGTAGGCTGTACGAGGCCAGCCATGACGTTGAGCAGGGTTGTTTTACCGGCACCGGAGGCACCCATGATACCGATGAGCTTACCGGGACCTTCGGAGATGCGCACGTTACGCAGACCAATGCCACCGTTGGCGAACTTCAACTCGTCGATGGTGACATTAAAAGATAATTTGGTGGTCTTCAACTCTTCGTTGTAGTTGGCCACCAGGTCGCTATAGTATAGCGCATCGCCGCCCTGGGTCTTGATGGTGCTGCCGTGTGAGAACAGGTATACACGGTTGGGCTGCATCATGAAGCCGTTCAATACGTTGGACTCTTCGCCCAGGTATTTGGTGAAGTACATTTCCACGCCGCGCACACGCATAAAGATGAGCGAGCCGCCGATGTGTCCGTGTACGTGTTTATAGATTTTGCCTTCTTCGCCGCGGGCGGCGGAGTTCAGCAATAATATATCTGCAAAGTTGAGTGTAGTGGGGTCTTCCGCGCGCACGAAGCTTTCGATCAGGTCGTATTCTTCCTGCACGATATTAAATACGGTGGAGACGGTATTGATGATCTCCATTCGTTGGTCGGTAAAATTCTTGTCGGTGCTGACCAGTTCCAACAGCTTGATCAATACCACGACCTTCTGCTTTTGCGTCAGCGTCTTGTTGATCTTCTTACAGATTCCCAGGGTCTTTACGGAGTCTTTTACAGAGGTCAGCTTCTTCTTTCCGTCTTCCTCGTCGTCTGTTTTACCATAGCCGGAAAATTGATCATAGAGGTCCAGGTATTCTTTTACAGAATCCTGGTCGAGTTCCGTCTGGAAGAAGTTTATAACGTATTGTCGCTCGCCTTCAGTCGCGCCGCCATCCTGTTTTGTGATAATCGCAAAAAGTTGGGTGAGAGCTTTGAGTATTTCTTCACTCATGGTTAGAAAGCAATTTTATAAAGTATAAAAAAATATCGGTTACCAGCCTCCCGCAACCCGGTTAAAGGGGCTCTTTCACGACTGATAACCGATTACCATACAGTGGGCTTTGTAACCCCACGGTAGCCATTAATAAGTCTTAAACTCGAACGGAATCTCAACCAGCTCGGAGAACTCCTGGCCAGCTTCTTCCATGTCTTCGTCGTCTTCATGGAAGTACCATACGATGCGCATCCCCTTGATGTCTTCGAGGGCAGAGAGCACATCCAGGATTAGCTTCGAAGAAGCCGTGTTGAAGTATTCCAGCTTGAATACGAATTCAGTCGTTGCGTGTGGCTCAGCGCCATACTTGGCGATCCACTCCAGCACAGGGCGATAGAATTCAGCAGAATCTTCAGGGAGCGAACGGCCGGAGATCTCGAAGATTCCGTTTTTCTTATCGAGGATTATTTTTGGAGTGTCTTCTGTTCCTTCCAGATTCAAAATTTCCATGGTATAAGTCTATTTAGATTGTTCTATAATTCAATGAAAAATTATTCGCTGTCACGCGGCACGTTTACTTTCAGACAGAAAAAGCAGTACTCGGCAGACATTTCCGGAAATTCGAATTCCAGTTTCTCTCCTGACTTTCTGGCCATATCGACGAACCCCAATCCAGCACCTCCTTTTTCGGAGATGGTCGTATTCTTAATGATCTCTTTGTACAAATCTTTCAGGCCTTCTTTTTCCAGGCCGTTGATGCGTTCCAGGGCAGCTTGCAGCTTGGAAACATTCTCCTTTCGAATCGGGTTGCCCGACATGATCGAATACTGGTTTGCCTCTTTACCGATCAGGAAGATCGCAGCATGGCTGCGTATTTGTCCGTCGACCAATTCGTCGCTGTGTTTAACAATATTCTGGAGAGCTTCGACCATTACATTAAATACCTTGCGCTTGATGCTGGACTCTTCCCCGGAAGAATCGAGATTTCGCTCGGCCATCGATAGTATGGACTTGGTGCTCTCCTGGGTAAAGTCACCCTGATAGACCAGAATGAGTTTCTGTGACATCATGGTGCGGTGCAGGTCATAAATGAATTTCATGCGTCAGAAGATTTGATTAAAATTGAGGTTCACTAAGTTAAAATTTATTTCTTACCAGACCTTCCGGGGCCTTATAAAAGGCCGGAATTCCGATGTCAAACATTTAGAATTTAATGCCGATCAGTAACACGTCGTCCGTTTGTTTATGATCGCCACGCCAGTTCTCCCACTCCTCGTCAAATATACCGACGGCGTCGTTCATAGACCCGGTGTGGACACGTTCAACAATCTCGCGCGTACGCTTCGGTCCGAACTTGCGTCCTTCGGCACCGCCGAACTGATCGGGGAATCCATCGGAGCTGAAGTAAATCGAATCGCCTGCGCTGAGCTCGATCTTTGTATTGGTAAAGTTAGTCTGGTTCTTATAGATACCGCCCCCAATGGGGAACTTATTGCCTTTTACCTCCTCCATCGCGCCATTTTTCATGACGTATAGCGGGCGGTGAGCACCGGCGTATTCCACTTCGCGGGTCTCCATGTTGATCTTACAAAGCGCGATATCCATACCGTCTTTTGTTGTGGAGTCTTCGTCCTGGCGGAGGGTTGTCGTAACCCCTTCATCCAGGAGGTCGAGGATCTTGCCCGGCTCGGTAATTTTACGACTGCGTACGATGTCGTTCAGCAGGAAGTAGCCGATCAACGACAACAACGCACCCGGTACGCCGTGACCGGTACAGTCTACGGCTGCGATAAAGAGCTCGTCTTTAATCTGTACGAACCACGGGAAGTCACCGGATACCACGTCGCGGGGTTTATACAGGATGAACGAGTCGGGTAACGCCTTGCTGATCACTTTGCTGTTGGGCAGGATCGCCGTCTGAATACGCTTCGCATAGTTGATACTTTCCGTGATCTTCTTGTTTTTGTTCTGGATCTCGAGCTCGATCATTTTTCGCTCGGTAATATCATGCGATACTACCAGTACGGATTCGAGCTTGTTCGACTCGTCGAATTCCGGAATGGCGTTCACCTGCATAATGCGCTTGCCCATTTCTGACGGGAAGTCCATTTCGGTGTCGGCCTTTTCGTTGGTTGCATTTACCTGCTCTACTACTTTGAGCCAGCCTTCCAGTACGGCGCTGTCCAGTTCGGCTTCCTGTACCTTGCGGTTGAGGAAGAACGATGGCTGTTTGCCAGTATACTCCTGGATAATCGGGTTAATGTACGAGATCGAGTCGCCTTCGAGACGGGTGATAAGGTCGAGCGAGTTTTCCGACAGGGCCTGCATTTTAGAGCGCATACGTTGCTCTTGCTCTGCACGACGGCGTTCGGTAATGTCGCGCGAGTTGAGGATGAAGCCGTGGATGGCCGGATTCGACATACAGTTGGTACCGGCAGACTCCAGCCAGATAAAGCTTCCGTCTTTCGCGCGGTATTCGTATTGAACAGTAACCTTTTCGTCGGGCTGCTCTTTCATCTTGCGGAAGAGGTCGCGGAATGTATCGCGGTAGTCCGGGTGTACTTTGTCGATGTCGCTTTTGCTGATCATCTCTTTCTGGCCGTAGCCCAGGATGGTCTCTACCGACGGCGAGATATAGCGGATGCTTTCGTCTTCTTCATAGATGGTGATAACCTCGGAAGCGTTCTCCAGCAAGAGCTGCATGCGGCTCTGTGTGCGGTTTACTTCTTCGATCTGCTCTTCCAGTTTCTGGTTGGAGCGCTGCAGCTCTTCCTGCGTAGCCTGCATTTCTTCGGCGTTCTGGCGCAGTACTTCCTGCTTTTCTTTGAGCTCGTTACTCATTTCCTGCGACTCGGCCAGCAGTCTGCGCGTACGCTCGTTTACCTTGATGTTAAAGATGGTACGGGCCAGGATGAGGGAAAGCTCTTGAACGAATTTAACCTGCGAAGGGTCGAAGCGGCGGAAGCCGGCAAATTCGAGTACGCCATATACTTCTTCGTTGGTGATCAACGGCACGATGAGGATACAATGCGGGCGTTGGTCGCCGAGGATACCCGAGGTGATGGTCACATATTCGTCCGGTATTTCGGTACGCAGTACGGTATCTTTTTCGGCGGCAGACTGGCCTACCAGGCCTTCGGCAAACCGAAATTTCGATTTGAGATATTTCTTACGGTTATACGCGTAGCTCGCGCGCATTTCGATCAGGGCGGGCGTTGTCTCGTCGTTTACGACGTAGAAGGCACCTTGAATCGCACCGATCTTTTCGAGAATGAACTTGATCACGTCATCGCCCAGCTCGTCGATCGAGTCGTGCATACGCAGGATCTCACTGATTTCGGCGACACCGCGCACGATCCAGTTACGCTCTTTGTCCTGGCGCTCGTTCTCGATCAGGTTGTCGCGCATTTCGATGAGCGACTTACCAAGGATGTCGTTTTCGCTGGCGGGTGTAAACTCCGTGTCGTATTTGCCTTCACCAATGCGCCTGGCAAACTCAGCATTGCCACGCAGGGTCTGTACAAGCTCGTCTACCTTATTGCCCATCTGGCCAAACTCGTCGCTATTGCGTTGCTCGGTTGTCTCTGGCAGTACCCCCTGGGCCACCAGGCCGATGGTGGTGCGCATGGAGTGCAGCGGGCGCATGAGCGAGCGTGAGAACATCATCGACAGGAATATTGCCAGGGCGACGATGCACAGGCAGGCATAGAAGAACAGGCTGGTAAGCTTGCCGTCGTGGCTGTGAACTTCTGCTACGTCGATCTTGCCGATCAGGGCGAAGCCGCCGTGCGACAGCTTGCGGCCTACTTGCAGTACAGATTTGCCGTTTTGGTCGTTGCTTTCACCCGGGATAGACTTACCGTCCACCAGCTGGGCAAAGCCCTTCATAAACTGGTTGGTAGTGTCCTGCGGGATGATGGCCGAAGACGTGTCGTTGCGTTGGGGGCTGACGATGGCCACTTTGCCGGTGCCCGGGTAAAGACGTCCCAACAGCAGCTCGCCGCTGGTGCCCAGGCCGTGGTAGTTTTTCAGTATGCGGTAAGGGTGTGTCAGGTCGATTGTAACGATGATGAGCTGTTGTGCGCCGCTGGCGTCTGTTACTGCGCCGGCTACGTACGAATAAAATTTCTTGGTGCGTTTATCACGCGTAACTTCCGAGAAATAAATGTCGCTTTTGGCTTTTTCGAAGATGTGACCATCCTGGTCGATGAAGTTTCCTTTGATGGTCGGATCGGTAGACGCTACGACAGCACCTTTGTCAGATGTGATGGTGATCTGGGCTACATCGAGAACCGACTTCTGGTCGTTGAGGTAGTCGGTCAGGGTAGCACCACTGGTAGCAGGCTCTTCCTCCATTCCACCGGTCGTGTCGGGCTCAGCAGCAGGCTCAGAGGAAGGAGGCATCATCGCCATCATTGCGGCCATCGGATCGTCTGCCGGTGCTGCGCTGGCAGTGCCACCGTTCTTCAGGCGGTCGGAGCTTTGCAGCACGCGTACAGCCAGGGCTGCTTTGTCTAAGAAGGAGTTAAGGTACGCTGAGCGGTTATCCACCAGGGAAGCGAGTGTAGCCGAGTATTTTTCCTCGTTGGCCTTCTGGTGATAGTCATAGCTGAAAAAACTGATCGAGGCGACGGCTACGAGCGACACCATGAGAATAAGAATCGTAATTCTGGTGGTGATGTTAATGCTTTTCATCATATCGTGTTCGGCGCTGGTACTATGCTTTTGTTGAAATTTTATCGGCCACCAACTGCGCGGCTTCTTCCACGAACTTACGCTGGTCTTCCGTGACATTCGTAAAGGAGGCAATCTCCACGATTCCGAGTACTTGCGCTTGTTGTTTTATAGGAACGATCAATAAGTAGCGGGGAGAGGCGCTGCCAAGACCCGAGATGATCTTGATATAGCCGGTTGGTACGTCGTCCACGTAGAGTGTACGGGCGCTGGCGGCGGCCTGGCCTACAAGTCCTTCGCCAAATTCAAACTTGATCACGGTGCTTTCCCCTACGGAGAGCGCATAGCCGTTTTGCAACTCGACGGTGCGTTTGCCGTCTTCTTCGCGCGTGAGGTATACTGCACCCTGGCCGGCTTCCAGCTGCTTGCAGATGGCTTGCAGACCGCTGTTGAGTATATCCTTCTGGTTGCGAGCTTGCTGCAGACTGCTTTTTACGGCGTCAAGGCTGATCGACGTTTTACCGGATTGATCGGCTTCGTCGCGTTTCGCCTGGGCAGCATCGATCACGCGGTCACGCATGACGATCAGCTCTTTCTTGTAGCGTAGCGATCCGCTAAGCGTAAGGGCTCCCAGCAGGAACGTTGCGCCGATGGTCAGGTAAATGCCCGTGAAAGCGGACTGATAACCGTCGGCCAGGCGCAAGTCGGCAGGGAGCGAGTAGATCAGGTACAGAGAAATGACAATCCCGGCCATAAAGAACATTGCCAGGATGACATTGAGGTAATATCGATCGTTAAATAAGCCTGTCATCGGTATTGTTTATCTAATTCCTTTAAAAACTCTACTATCTGGTCCACCTTCAACGTGTGGTCAATTTTTGTCACCGCCAGGGCGGCTTTCGGCATGGTATCGATCATACACTCTGTCGGCTCCTGTACGATTGTCAGGCCGCCGCGATCGTGTATATGTTTCATGCCCAGTGCGCCGTCTTTGTTGGCGCCTGAAAGCAGGATACCGACCAGCTTGTCTTTGTACACAAAGGCGCTGGTGCCGAGCGTGATGTCAATCGCCGGCCGGGAGTTGTTGATCATCTCTTCGGTAGAGAGAGCAAAGTGAAGTCCCAGCTCGACAGACATATGGTAATTGGCCGGGGCCAGGTACACGCTTCCTTTCTTTATATTTTCCTTATCGTGCGGCTCGGTCACCTGTACCACGCTCTTGATAGAGAGCGCTTCCACGAAACCGTTACGCACGTGTTTGAGCCGGTGTAGACACATAATGATGGGCAATGGGAATCCCTTCGGTAACTGCGACAGGATCTTGACCACGCCCTGGAAGCTGCCTGCTGACCCACCGATAACAACGGCCTTATAGCTGTTATTTAGGTTGAACTTACTCATTCGTCAAAGTGCAGCTCGCTTAATCTTTTATTTTCTTATATATCTTCTCCTCATTGTTTACGACAATGAATCGACTGGCATAATCGCACCAGATCAATGACTCTTTCGAACCGATTGCCAGGTAGCCGTACTTGAACAAGCTCTCGTGGAACTTCTTCAGTACTTCGTTCTGCAAGTTCTGGTTGAAATAGATCATGACATTCCGGCACAATACCAGATCGAATTTATTGAAGATCTCTCCCAGCACCAGATCGTGGCGACGGAAGGAGACATTCATGAAAAGGTCTTTGTTAAAAATTGCGTTACCATTCTCTTCGCGGTAATAATCCTTGAAGCTTTTGGTACCCTGGAACCGGATGTAGTTTTTCTCGTTCAGCTCCATGTTCTTGGCCGGGTAGGTGGCTTGCTTGGCGCGCTCGAGGATGTTTACATCCAGGTCGGTAGCAATCAGCGTCACATCTTGCAGGATGCCCATCTCTTTGAGCATGATGCACATGGATACTACTTCTTCGCCCGACGAGCAGCCTGCGTGCCAGATCTTGAATTGTTTGTGATTGAGCTGGATGGCGGGGATGATCTCCTCCCGCATAATGCGCCAGAAGCTCGGATCACGAAACATTTCGGTAACATTTACCGTGAGCTCGTCGAGGAACTCGTTGATAAAAGCTGGTTGTTCGGTTATTTTCTTCAGGAGCGCATCTACCGAAAGTTTCTTCAATTCCATGATCCGGAGCACACGTCGTTTGAACGACGACATGGCATAATTCCGGAAGTCATAGTTGTACTTCTGGTAAATAAGCTCTGAAATCTTTTTTAGGTCGGCAATGTCGATATCGAGCATGTACAGGTCTTTATAAAGGAACCCAAAATTAAGTGCTATTACGTACCGGGGGGTGAATTTGACAGTGAAATCTTACACGCGTTCAAAAGCACCCGAAGGCCGCGTTTTTCTTACAGTAATGAAATTAAGTAATTCAATCTAATTAGTTGAAAAAAAGGCATTTAAAACTTTAAAAAGCCTACCGGCAAATGTGTATTTTCAAGCTATATGCGACGGCGCAGACAGACCGATGGGCCGTCTGTTACCCGGCATACACGTCTTTTATTTTACTTTCCGATTAAGTTCTTCTTGAGTGATTTGCAAGGCTTCCAGGTTTACCCGGAAAGTCTTCTCAACCTCTTCGGCTACCTGCCAATCGTCGCTACGCACGGGCTTCTGGGCGACCGTTGTTTTGAGCGACTCAATGGTCTGCACGTAGCCGGCCTCCCGTGTGCGGAACGTGCGGGCTGCCTCTTCCAACGCTTCGGCTGGCGAAACAAGGCCTTTCCGTTCTTCTTCGAGCGATTGAATGCGGGCGATATACCCTTGCTCTTTGCGTGCTATTTCTTCCTGGGTGGCTTGCAGTTCCTCCATATTCTGGCGCATCTCCTCTTCCTGTGCGCGCATCTCTTCTGTCTGCTGCTGGAACTGCTCTATAAGGTGTTTATTCTTTTGGGCCGACTGTACGGTGGCGATCGTTGACGCGATGGTCTCGCCGAGGCGCTCGACGAAGGCGATCTCGTGCGGCTGGTATTCGTGGAAGGACGCGAGCTCGACAACGCCGTACACTTTCGTGTCTATCTTCAGCGGCACAATCAAAATAGCCCGGGGGTTAGCGTCGCCTAACCCGGAGGTGATGCGCACGTATTCGTCGGGGAAGCTCGTGTAATAATTTGTGTCTTTTTCAAGAAAGGTCTGTCCCAGCAGGCCTTCGCCCGGTTTGATCCGCCGGCTCTCATGTTTCTTGATGTCGAAGGCGAAGAGCGAGATCAGTTCGAGGTACACATTATTCTCTTCTTCGTCGTTGAGAATGTACAGGCCGCCCTGGTTCGAGCGCGTGTACTGCACCAGTGATGCGATGATCTGATCACCCAGTACGCGGATGTTATCACTCGACGAACGCAGAATGTCTACAAACTTGGTTAACCCTTCATTGGCCCACTGACGCTTGCGCTCTTCTTCGTTCAGGTTCTTGAGTTTTACCTGCATGTCGATCAGCGAGTCGGCCAGCTTGTTCTTGCCGCGGTTATAACCATTGTCAAGTGACTCCCGATAGTCCATTGACAGATCGCCCTGGCCAATGGCCGTGACAAAGTCGGTGGCGTCTTTGAGGCTCTCGAGCGTTTCGTTGATCTGGCTTGCCATTTTACCAATCTCGTTGGATGGTAAGTTGTACACTTGTTCGTGTCGTGCGGAGCTCTCGGTCAATTTGCGGATCGTGCGCAACACAAAGCGGTCGAAGCAATAGTACAGCCCGATCAACATTGCGATGTTGAATAGAATGATGATCGTTATCCAGTTCTCCACGGCGCGTTTGTCGCGGGCCACTTCGTCTTCGAGGTCGTTGAAGAGATTGTCATACCAATGGGCCAACGTAATGGCCAGGCTTTCCTGCCGCAGGCGCGCTTCGGCAGCCACGGCGGGGTCCGGTTGTAGAAAGACAGGCGCGGCGACGGCTACTGCTACAGGTTCGACCGCCATGGGTTCGGCTTGTGTGCTGTCGTTGGTCTGTGTTGTATCGTCGGTAACGATTGGCGCGGGTACAGCAGCCGGAGTGACTATCGTCGTCGAAGCTGTCTGCCGAACCGGAAGTAAGGTCGTGACAGTTTCCTTATATTGATTCCAATACCGTATCAGGTTATCATACGAGATGCGGGGCAGGCGCGCCAGCGGTTTCAGGATGACGTCGGTACGGCTGATGCGGCCACCGTTACCCAATATTTCCAACTGCGCGTCTTGTTGTACAAGGCGTGCCTGGATGTCGATGGCTGTTGTTGTGTCTTGTGAGCGGAAGCGTTGTATGAGCAGTGAGATCTGTTGACTGGATAGCTGGGTGCTGCGGGTGAAGTCCAGCTTTTGTTCGACCTCGTCCAGTGTGTTGATCTTCTGCCGGAGAATGAAGTACTCGCCGATAAAAAGCACAGTGATCAGCAGAAGCAGATAGAGACCGATCTGGCGGAGAGATTTATCACGCAGAAACTTCATGGCGAGCAAGTAAACTAAAATACGCTAAACCCCAAAATTTACCAATTTATGGCGATGTAGGGTCACAGGCAGATTTTTATAGATTATCCTTCGAAAAGGCAAAGGGCAGGAGCGAGGCTGCCGTGGAGGTCTTTACCCACCGGTTGTCGGGGGCTTGGAACACAACCTCCATTGGTGTGTTTTGCCGGTGCTCGAACTCCAGCATCACCTGCCGGCAGGGGCCGCAGGACGACGCTGACACTAATGGTGCCACCCCACCGCGCAATGCTATTACCGCCAGCTTGCGGATGGACATGCCCGGATACTGCGCCGCAGCGGCATAAATCGCCACCCGTTCAGCACACATACAAGAAGGGTACGCGGCGTTTTCATGATTTGCACCGGTCACTATGACACCATTGTCGAGTAGCAAAGCAGCGCCTACATGGAATTGCGAATAGGGGGCGTAGGCCTGTGCCGAGGCTTTGACGGCGGCTTGTACGAGCTGCTGGTCGCCTAGCTCGAGGTCTTCAAGAGTGTCCAGAATGCTGAAATTACCCATGTTATATTTTATGGCGTTACTGTAATCAAAGCTAGGGAAAGCTGTGGGAATGACAATATTGGCTGCGGGACATACAGCCGGGCTGTGGGGGTACTTCGGATATATAATACTATTGACATAGTATCGAAATACAATTGAAATAGCATTGAAATAGCCCTTATAGAGCTATAAAAAGCTTATTTGGAAACATTTCCGCGTCTGTCAGGTAGTGGGTGGAACCGCGGATATGCCAGTCTGGAGACCAGCCGCATGGCGGGCACTCCCGATAGGGCTTTGATAGGGCTTTAGTAGGGCTTTAGTACGGCTTTAGTAGGGAGTATCCCGCGCCTACTTTTCTTCTCCTTCCAAGTACTGCGATGGTTTTATTTTTCCCAAGGCTTGGTGCTCTTTTCTGGGAAATGTTGGGAACATATGGGAACATGTGGGAACTGTTGTTATTGTTTCCCTCGCGCTGCGAGTATGTTTGAATTGTAATTTACTATCATTGAGATCTCAAACAACCTTTCATGAAAACAGTCTTGATCCTGGGTGCGGGCCGGTCTTCTTCAGCGCTGATTTCCTACTTATTGAATGAAGCCACCCGGCAGGAGTGGCGTGTGATGGTAGGCGACCTGTCTGTCCAGGCTGCCGCCGAACGTCTCGAAGGTTCTCCGGTAGGACGGGCGTTGCGGTTTGATGCGGGCGAAGAGCGTGCCAGTCGCGAAGCGATCGCGCAAGCAGATGTGGTGATCTCATTGCTGCCCGCTATGTTGCATCCGGTGATTGCCCGCTATTGTTTACAAGAAGGTAAACACCTGCTTACCGCCAGCTATATATCTCCCGAGATGAAGGCCTTGCATCCGGAAGCGCTGGGTAAGGGACTGCTCTTTCTGAATGAATGTGGGCTTGATCCGGGGATTGATCATATGAGCGCGATGCAGGTCATTGACCGGATTAAAGTCAATGGCGGCGAGCTGACTTCGTTTGAGTCGTTTACGGGGGGGGTGATTGCTCCTGACACCGATATTGATAATCCCTGGCGGTATAAATTTACCTGGAACCCGCGCAACGTGGTGATGGCCGGTCAGAGCACAGCGCGTTACCTGCACGACGGTCAGTATAAGTATATTCCCTACCAGCAGCTCTTCAAGCGGATCACGGCAGTGCATGTGCCCGGGTACGGCGCGTATGAGGGCTATGCCAACCGTGATTCGCTGGGCTACCGCGAGACGTATGGACTGGAGGGCGTGCGGACATTGTTGCGCGGCACGCTACGAAAGGAAGGATTTTGCTCGGCGTGGGATGTCTTGGTGCAATTAGGGTGTTGTGATGACACGTATGTTATGCACGGTGTAGAGGATTTAACGCACCGTGCTTTTATCGATGCATTTTTGGAAAGCGATGCCGGTGTTTCAGTAGAGGAAAAGTTAATGCGTCGTTTTGCCCTGGCGCCGCAGGGGGCTGAGTTGACGCGACTGCAATGGTCGGGACTGCTGGAAGAGCAGCCTGTGGGGCTGGCCACCGGTACACCGGCACAGATACTGGAGCATATTCTGAGTAAGAAGTGGGCTTTGCATCCTGCGGATAAAGACTTCATTGTGATGTGGCACCGCTTTGGGTATACGCAGGGAGGCGTGAAAAGAACAATTCAGGCATCGCTTGTCGCGACGGGTGAAGACTCGGTGCGCACGGCCATGGCAAAGACAGTAGGCCTGCCGTTAGCCATCGCGGCCAGATTGCTGCTGGAAGGCAAGATTGCCGCGCGTGGAGTGTTGATACCGATCGCGCCGGAGTTTTATAATCCTATTTTGGCCGAGCTGAGTACACTCGGGATCACCTTAGCGGAAGAGGAAGCTTAGCGGGCGCCGCTGGTGCGCTCGTAGACATCGTCGATCAGTAGCGGGCCTTTGTTGGCGGCTTGTACGGCCAGGAAGTCGCACCGCTCGTTTTCAGCATGGCCGGCATGGCCGCGGATCCAGACAAATTTCGGTTTGAACTTCAAGTGCAAGGGGATGTACCGTTGCCACAGGTCGGGATTGGCTTTCTTGTCGAAGTTCTTTTTTTGCCAGGTCCAGATCCAACCTTTCTCGACGGAGTCGACGACATACTTGGAGTCGGAGTAGATCGTTACGGCAATGCCGTCTTTTTTGATGGCTTCGAGGCCTTTGATAACCGCCAGCAGTTCCATGCGGTTGTTGGTGGTTAGACGAAAGCCTTCGGCAAGCTCTTTGACGGCGTCTTTAAATTTCATAACGACACCATAACCTCCCGGGCCCGGATTGCCCTGGGCTGCGCCGTCAGTATAGATACGAATCATAACGACAGGGCGTGGGTTTTAAAGATCTTCACGGCAATGGCCAACAGAATGACACCAAACACCCGGCGTAACACGGCGAAGCCTGACTTACCGATGACACGCTCCAGCCACACGGATGAACGGAGCACGAGGTATATAAAACCCAGATTGAGGACGATGCCGATGAGAATGTTCCATTCCTGATACACCGCGCGTAGCGAAAGGATGGTTGTAAGTGTACCGGCGCCGGCAATAAGCGGGAAGGCCAGCGGCACGATGGAGCCTGAGCCTTTGGCGTCGGGATCGTCTTTGATAAGTGTGATGCCCAGGATCATTTCAAGGGCCACAATAAAGATGATGATAGCACCTGCTACAGCAAAGGATGCAACGTCCAAGCCAAACAGTCTCAGAATGGACTGCCCAACAAAAAGAAAGCTGATCATCAATACCGCCGAGATGATGGTAGCCTTTTCGGCGTGGATCCGCCCTTCGCGTTTGCGAATGGTAATGACGAAGGGGATGGACCCCAAAATGTCGATGACCGAGAAGAGGATGAGGGTCACCGAGAAGATTTCTTTCAAGTTGAGCATGAATGCTGTCGTTTCATGCAAAACTAATCAAAAAACAGTGTTTGGGGTATAAAAAAGAGGGTGCCCTTTTGAGACACCCTCTTGATATAAATGTTTTAGCAGGATTATTTGCCGCCGATAGACAGCGGAATGCCTACCGTAAACTGGAATACATTGTTCTTCATGCTAACGTCGTCATACAGATCCGTAAGACCCAGGCCGTAGCGAATGTCGATCATTACTTTTTCAGCAACGATTACACCTGCACCAAGCTGAAGGCCGATGTCTGTGCCCTTTTCAATGTAGTATTTGTCTTCGTCATCGCCGTCGCCGAATTTTACGTCGACATCTTCCGATTCATCACCGACTTCTACTTTGTATTTGCCGCCCAGTCCGAAGCCGACCGAAGGACCTGCATTTACATAGAACTTAGTAGCTTCGCCGAAGGTAACTTTAACCAGTACCGGAATTTCCAGGTAGCCAAGCGTTAGTTTCTCCGTTACGTCTTCGTTAAAGTCTTCATCTACATATTCAGCTTTAGCACCTTTTTGAACGTAGTTCAATTCAGGCTGCAGCGAGAACATACCGTCGCCAAGAGGCAGGTTTAAACCTGCGCCGAGGGTGAAGCCAATCTTGGATTTTGTATCATCACCAGCGTCGTCTCCGCCGAACGTGGAGAGCGTGATACCCGCTTTAGGAATGATGGTTTGGCCATACGAAAAACCGGCAGTGAGTGCCATGGCGCCAATCAGTAAAAATTTTTTCATACGTGTTTTTGTTAAAAGGTTTTATGCCACAATGATAGCCGAAATTGTTTGCGGTCTTCCGTTGGTGTAAGAATTTCAGCAGTTTAGCATGATTATTATATAGTATCGCTTTTACTGGCTTCAGTAGTGGTTGTGCAGGTTACTGCAAGATTAGTGTAATATTATGAATATGAAGGGTATTAATCGAAATGCCAGAGGCCCTCACAAGACATATTGTTACGATCTGTTAAAAGTAAATCTGGTATTGGAGCAGTATCTGCCCGCGTGTGCTGCTCTTTACATATTCGTTACCCGCGTCGATGCGATAGGTAGGACGGCTCTGGTAATCGAGCGTGATCTTGCTTGTGTGACCTTTGATGAGCCAGTTCACGCCAACATTCCATACATCCATGCGGTCGCTGAGGCGGTCGTAGTCTGCGCTCATCAACGATGCATAGGGCATCAGTGCACCATTGCCTTCACCCAGCAGGTCCTTTCTCAACAGGTAGCCTATCTGCGCATAGATCACCTGGCCGGTGCCAAACATCGGGTACGCATTGCCCTGGCTGGCGCCCGGCACGTTGGCAGTAACCAGTCCGTTGGCCGGGTTCATGCTGCCGTTATACCGCAGGTAGTTGGTGCCATAGTCCATGTCGAAGTATCCGGCGTAGGCCGACAGGGCTGTGCCCTTCTCTGCATTGAGCGGCGCGTCGTAGTACAGGGCGGCCGACCACAAGGCTATGTCTTCGTAGTGGGCGTTGGCCGTGGTGCCGTCGGCGCTCGTCCACATCGCATTTCTCTGCGTAATAAAACCGGCTTCGAGGTTAAACACTTTCTTCTTGCCCAGGTATGTACCAGTCATGTAGGGTGTGGTGTGGGCTTCTTTATCAAAGAAGTTCCACATAAAGAAACCCTGATACTGTTTGTGGTGGCTGTCTTGTGCAAAGGTTGCGGCGGGGCCAATGGCCGGCGCAGGTGAACCGTTGCTCGTGATGGGAAAGGGGTCGCTCAACACCAGTCGGTAGTCAAACTTACCGATTTGGCCGCGCGCATAGAGGCTCAGTTTACGCGCGAACTCGTCTGTCTGATCGACGGTGGCCTGCGCAAAGATCGGTACGTCCAGTGTCATAATGGAACCAATGCTGGGCTGGCTAAAGCGCGACAAACCATTGGCTATGGTAAGTCCGCCCCCCAGCTTCAGGTGGTCATTGTCTTTCCATATTTTATATTCGCCCAGGAAGTCGTGAAAGAATACCTGGAACTTGCGGTTGCCGCTGTTGGTGGCGTTTTGCCCCGACAGGTAGTTGAAGTTGTTCTGGCCGAATTGTGAATAGAACGATACGTGGTCTGTCAGTTGTCCATAGAACTGGATACGTGTTCTACGCAGACCGATGTCGAAGGTTTCCGGGGTTGCATCACTCAATACGGTCGTACCCGGGTTGCTGTCGTTGTACCGAAGCCATAGCTGGTTGAGGAAGGTGAGCTTGAGATAGTGACTGCCGTCATCATTCAGTTTAAGCCGAAGCTCTTCCAGCGGGGGTTTGGCTGGCCTGGCTGGTTCTTGTGGCGTTGTAGCCGGTTGTACCTGGCCCCACACTGCAATAGCCGGTAACGCTGCCAATGCAACGGCAGCGAAGAGAAATTTCTTCATGTCAGAACGTTAAGTTGTTTAGTTACGGGCGACGTCTTTTGCCCGCCTAAAGTTAATTTAACGAAATAAGATTGTTGTAAGAAATTCCATTGTGGAATACCTGGGCCGGCTCACCGTGCGCCCCACCCGTTACTACTCCGATGATAGTCAGGCGTCTGGCTTTGATCAGGGCCTGGATGAAATGATACTCCATCAACAAGTTGCATTGCTGAATGGTGTTAAGCTCCACCAACGCCTGCTCGTAGACGGCGGCATCCATGCAATCTTCGGCCGGCACCCCCAGGGGCGTGGTGCCGTTAAACACCAATGCCGCATAGGGCGAGTTGTCTGACAAATCTTGCAGAATGTGCTGTACGGCCACGTCGTGGAGGTGCCCCACCACTACGATCTGGCGGCAGCCTTCATCTTCAACAAAGTACCGCAGCTCTTCCTGCTGCCGGTAGTTATGGCGTCTCACCACGTTGCCGGGTGAGCTGAGGATAAATACATCTTCGTGAAATTCGTGCGCGGTCTCTTCCTGGCTATCATGACAGGCGATGATCAACGTCTTTTCTTCCCGCATCCGGGCACTAAATGGCACCTGGTTCTTCATATCGCAGCGTTAGCGTGTTGTGTAAGTTGTTTTTAGACGATGCGGATAAGGTCTTCCGCAAAGGTGCGTTCAGGCACGCGCCCCGTGCAACGGGGTAGCCACGGGCGGCAAGCCCGTCAACGGGATGAAGATCAGATTATATAGACGCCAAAAAGCGTATGAAGCGGGGGATGAAGATCGATGCGTTCCGAGAACGAGCAAGGCATAAGCCTGCTTTCATGTGATTGTGTCAGGATCCGTGTATGATCGCTAAAGTCAATGAGCGTAATGTAGTCCGTTACCCAGAGGTCGTGGCTAAGCCCAGTCTCGTCATCTTCTTTTTCTTTCAGTAGTTGCGGAATAACGATCGGGCTGTGATGCGCATGCAGGACGGCATGGTCATTTTGAATATCGGCGGCCAGGGTAACAATGGGCAGGAATACAGGCGCCAGAATCTGGAGGAGCAAGGCCATCAGCACTACCCGCATAAGACTTCTGGATGTTCTTGCCATGTTACCGCATTACCTAACAAAGGTCCAAAGATTTTTGAAGATTTGTAAACCCCCGGAGGATAATTTTCCGGTGTCTATTACCCATGTCATAAATCATCGTTTAGAAAACGATTGCAACTGGGAAGGCCCATCTTTAACTAGTAATCCTGCAGGAACGTCATCAATGTACGGACCTCTTTTTGGCTCAGTGCCGGGAAGTTGGCAATACGGAACGATGAGGCCTTAAATTCGCCATATCCTTCGCCCAGCAGCAACCCGGCCTTGCGGGCCGAGCGTTTAATAGTGTCCATCACTTTAGGGTCTGCCTGCACCGGCACGACGGTATGCGAGTGCACGGATTCGGCCTCTACAAAGTGCTGTATGGTTTTGCGCTTTTTTAGAAAATCACGCCATTGCTCATAGCGTGCCAGGGTAGTCTCATGCACCGCTTTGATCGGCGGGGCCTTTTCCATCACACGCATGAGCAGGTAGATTCCCAACACATTGGGGGTATACGACGTCTGCCATTTCTCCATCATGTCCATCATAAAGAGCAGGCTGTTATAATGTGCGCGCTCACCAACAGCCCGGGCCCGCTCCAATGCTTGCGGGGAACAGGCCATGATCCCTAACCCCGCAGGCAGGCCAAAACATTTTTGTACCGAGGCGTACCAAATGTCGGCCGATTTAAAATCCAATTGTACTCCCGCCATGGAGGAGGTAGCATCAACCGCCACGAGGTAGGAGGGATTGTTGCGTTTGATGGCTTTAATGATGTGGTTGTGTACTTGCGTACCGTTGGACGTCTCGTTGTGGGTTAGGCAGAGCACGCCGTCCTTCAGGTCGAAGATCAGGCGCGTGGGGTCGAGCGGCTCGTTTACGCTGAAGGGTATCGGCTCGGCCAGCGGACGGATGCGTTTAGTGTAGTCAAACCACTTTTGTCCGAAGGAACCGTTGTATAGGTGGTAGCTTTTGTCTGTTACAATCGACTGTGCGAGGATCTCCCAACATTCTGTGGCCGACGACGTAAAGAAGATGGTATAGTTCTTCGGAATCCCAAGCTTCTGTTTGAGCAATCCGATGGTGCGTTTCGACATGTCCACAAACGCATCGCTGCGGTGGTTGATGCTCATGATACCTTGCGCATAGGCGTCGCGTACATACGTTGGTAGCTCGCGGTGCACACGCGATGGGCCGGGGTAGAAGGAGATCATAATGCCGGTGATTTGTGTTTAAAATATTCGAGCGCCAGGGCATACCCCTCCATGCCGAAGCCGGTCAGCATGCCCGCACACTTTGACGTGATCAGGCTTTTATGCCGGAACTCTTCGCGGGCATAGACATTGGAGATATGCACCTCCACCACCGGCGTGCGAATGGCGCCGATAGCGTCGTGCAACGCAACGGAGGTGTGGGTATAGGCTCCCGCATTGATAATGATACCGTCAAAGTCAAAGCCCCGCTCGTGTAGTTTGTTGACCAGCTCACCTTCTACATTGGATTGATAGTAGTGCAGCTCAAATGCCGGGTAGCGTTGGCGGAGTGTCGCAAAGAAATCTTCGAACGACTGGTTGCCGTAGACGCCGGGCTCACGTTTGCCTAACAAATTCAGGTTGGGGCCGTTTATGATCTGTATCTTCATGTTCCTGTCTTGCGTTTCAGGGTAAGAAGCGAAAGTTAAAGGCGTGTGTGGTAATAAAAAACTTCTTTCCATTAATATTGAAGTATGAATTGGGATCTCCATGTAAAGCACTTCGGTCACTACCTCAAGATTGAGCGTTCGCTGTCGGAGAACTCCCTGGCCGCTTACTTGCACGACATTACCATGCTGCGTCAGTTTGTGACGTTGCGCGACCCCCAGTGCTCGCCATTGAAAGTAACGCCGGCGCTGCTACGTGACTTTCTCGAATATGTTCACGACCTGGGCATGAGCGCGCACAGCCAGGCCCGCATTCTTTCCGGCATCAAAGCTTTTTACCGTTACATGTTGCACGAAGGCCTGATGGAAGACGACCCCACCGCCCTCATCGAGGGTCCGCGCCTTGGTCGCAAGCTGCCCGACACGCTGGCCTATCACGAGATTGAAAAGTTGTTGGGGGCCATTGACTTGTCTACCCCGGAAGGGGGCCGCAACCGCGCCATGCTCGAAGTGTTATACAGCTCGGGGCTTCGCGTAAGCGAGCTGGTGGGCCTCAAAATAAATAACCTGTATTTCGACACGGGCTTCATTCGTGTGGTGGGTAAAGGCAACAAGGAGCGCCTGGTGCCGATTGGCCGTGACGCGATGAAGTACACAACGCTCTACCTGGAGAAAATCCGCGGCTTCCCGCCACACAAAGAGCCGAAGGCCGCCGACAGCGTCTATGTGTTTCTGAATCGCCATGGCCGCAACCTTACGCGGGTGATGGTGTTTACGATCATTAAAAACCTCGCCAAGGCCATCGGATTGGGCAAGGCGATCAGCCCCCACACCTTTCGGCACTCGTTTGCCACCCACCTGCTCGAAGGCGGTGCCGACCTGCGGGCTGTACAGGAAATGCTTGGCCATGAATCTATTACCACTACTGAGATATACACGCACCTGGACCGTGACTACCTCCGCCAGGTGATCCAGGAATTCCACCCCCGGTCCTGAGGTCCCGAAACTGTGGCGGGTGCGGTCTACCTGCGCTAATGCTCCGGCAGACAGGCATGAATATTTTCGTAACTTCCCTATGTGCTAGTTCTTACTAAAAATGTATATGAAAAAGTGTATCCTGCCTGCGTTCTTGTTGCTCACGGCCCTGTCCGCTGCTGCGCAATCCTTTAAGATTGTCACGCCGCCCAACGTCAATTTTGCTCCCTACGAAAGTTTTGTTGTCATGAAGGGCGAGATCATGACGCCCAAAGACGAACGCCGCGTGAGCGAAGACACGCTGCTGTCGCAAATGAAGCGAGCCATAGTGGCCGAGCTTGAAGCAAAGGGCTATAAGCACATAGATGACTCCCTGGCGGCCAGCTTCCGGGTAGATTATGTAGCCGGCACGTTTCAGGTAACGCAATCCGGCAATGTCGGCCCGCTGGGCGAAACCCCCGCGTCTACGGGCGCAGAAGTGGATCAGTCGCGCAGTTGGTCGCGTGACATGAAGGAGGGCATTCTCGAGATCACCATGAACGACACCCGCACGGGCAAAGAGTTTTGGAAAAGCTCCGGCACAGTCATGATGCAGATGAGCGACAACAAAACACTCGATGCGGCGGTGTACAAGGCCTTGAAAAAATTTAAGAAGCGGAAGCGATGAATAAAAAAAGTCCCGGCCAACTGACCGGGACTTTTTTTATATCGATTACGATCGTGGCTTACAGGTTGAATTTCAGACCGCCCGAAATTACAAACTGGTTGAATTCGCCTACAGTGACACGCAGCTCCGAGAAAGGAACGACGTTTTTGCCGATCTCGAAGTTGATACCACCGCCGAGGTTCAGGCCTACTTCCATGTCGCTGTCGCCATCGTCATCGTTGCGACCTGGTCCGTCCCACTCCCAGTGGAAGCGAGTGAAGTTCAAACCACCCAACCCGTAGAACTCGAAAATGTCTTTGTTGTAGAAATAGTAGTTGGCGTTGAAGTTGATCTCCATGAAGCTATGGCGCCAGTTGCCATGATCTTCGGGAAAATAGAAAAGCAACTGAGGAGAAATTGTTACCTTCTGTGCTACTTTGAACTCTCCGATGCCACCAATGCCCACTTGATCGATATCACCCGATGCCAGTCCCAGGAAGAATCCCAGGCGATTCTTAACACTCTGCTGCGCATAGCTCGTAGTGTTGGCAAGCAGCATTGCAAAGCATGCAAACAAAGCTGTGATAAAAACTTTTTTCATAGATAGAGTTAAATTATTTGAGTTGCGAACATACTACATTTAAGAATATCGGTATGCTATTTTCCACTGTATCCATTATCCCTTTATCTTTGCGGCATGTATAAAATCCTGGTCCGCCCGCTACTTTTCCTCATCGATCCAGAACGCATTCACCACATGGTATTTTCTGTTTTACAGATGAAAGGTAGGATTCCCGGGTTCAACCGCCTGTTGCGTGCTATTTTTACAATAGAGGATCCCACACTGGAACGTGTACTTTTTGGATTGAGATTTAAAAATCCTGTTGGCCTGGCCGCGGGGTTGGATAAAGATGCCCGCCTGACGGATACGATGGCCTGCCTGGGCTTTGGCTTTGTAGAGATCGGCACGCTTACGCCCAAACCGCAAGCCGGCAACGATGCCCCCAGACTATTTCGCCTGCCCCAAGACCAGGCATTGATCAATCGCATGGGCTTTAACAACGAGGGGGTTGCTGCTGCCGCGCAACGTCTCCGGGCGCGCAAGTCCGAGGTGCTCATCGGCGGTAACATCGGCAAGAACAAAGTCACTTCCAACGAAGAGGCTTTGAACGATTACGGTTACTGCTTCGAAGCATTGTATCCGTATGTTGATTACTTCGTGATCAACGTAAGCTCACCCAACACGCCCGGTCTGCGCGAGCTGCAAGAGAAGGAGCCTTTGCGCAAGCTGCTGCAATACGTCATTGGCCTGAGCCGCAGCAAGCCGAAGTATAAACCCGTGTTGCTTAAGATCGCTCCCGACCTGACGCAAAGCCAGTTGGATGACATCATCGCCATTTTACAAGAAACTAACACCGACGGCGTTATTGCCACGAACACCACCATCTCGCGCGAAGGCCTGCGCACCGCGTCCACGGAAGTGGCGGCCATCGGCAACGGGGGCCTGAGCGGCAAGCCGCTGGCCAAACGCTCGACAGAAGTGATCGCATACCTGCGCAATCAACTGGGTAAATCCTTTCCGATCATTGGTGTGGGTGGTATCATGTCGCCGGAAGACGCCGCCGAAAAGCTGCACGCTGGTGCCGACCTTGTGCAGGTGTATACCGGCTTTATCTATGAAGGGCCGTCGTTTGCGAAGAGCATTAATAAACACCTGCGGAAAAAAGCTCTGCACTGAGCTTCGGCAAAATTGAGCGGGCGCACATCCATACATTTTTGTTAGTTTTGACCTATTTTTAAAGCGGATGGCACAAAACACCTATAAGTCAAATAACTTTAAGAAACCGGAAAAGGAGAAGAAGGGAAAAGCTTCGAAGTCCCGCTTTTCGTTTGCGTTTTTGAAAGATCCGCGGTTTAAGCTCGCCATCGGCTTTTTCCTCATGATCGTGGGTATCTTTTTGTTCCTGTCCATGTTCTCCTATCTCTTCACGGGCAAGGCCGATCAAAGCGTAGTTGAAGCGATGCAGGATTCGGCGTTGGTAGAGTCCGGTCGTGAAGTGGCCAACTGGCTGGGACTGTGGGGCGCCATCGCATCACATTATTTTATTTTCCGCTGGTTTGGCGTCGCCGGCTTCTTTATTCCGCCACTGGCATTTCTGGTAGGCTTCAAGATCATCTTTAACCGCGAGCTGGTCCGCATATTTTCGTTCACGATCTTCTCCATCTTCTCGGGCCTGTGGCTTTGCCTGCTGCTCGGCTATATGACGATGATCAACGATGGCGTAAGCGAGTGGAGCTTCCTGGGCGGCGGCTTTGGATATCAAATGGCCGTGTTGAGCGACAGCATGTTTGGCTGGGGCACTTTCCTGCTGTTGATCCTTTCGCTGTTTGTCTTTATTATATTCTACTTTAATGTGACGGCCATTCCGCTCTTCCAGACCAAAGATCCCAAGCCGATGGGGAATGATGCCATCTTGCCTGACGACGAAGCAAAAGAGGAGGTTGTTGCCGAGGGGCCGCTGGCGCCCGAGTACATCGATGACAAAGACAACTGGCCGGAACGTAAGAAAGAAGAGAAGAAGGGTGAGCCGATTGTACTGGTGAAACCGCCTCCGGTGGCACCGGCGGTGAACAAACCCAAAGAGCTGACGCTCGAAATAGAGCGCCCCGAACCTCCACCGGCAAAGAAAACCGAGCCGGAGTTTATTATAGAAGAAACACTTGAAACAGACGAGCTGGCCGAGAAGCTGGTGGAAGAGCAGGGCGAATATGACCCGACCCTCGACCTGAGCCACTTTAAATTCCCGACGCTCGAGCTGCTGAACGAATACGACACTGGTAAAGCCGGTGTAAGCCAGGAAGAGCTCAATCAGAACAAAGACAAGATTGTCGCCACACTGGTAAACTTCAAGATCGGCATCCAAAGCATCAAAGCTACCATCGGTCCAACGGTAACACTCTACGAGATCGTACCCGACGCCGGTATCAAGATCTCGCGGATTAAAAACCTGGAAGACGACATCGCACTCAGCTTGTCGGCACTGGGTATCCGGATCATTGCGCCAATCCCTGGCAAAGGAACGATCGGTATCGAGGTGCCGAATAAGAACCGTGAGATGGTTAGCGTTCGCTCCGTATTTGCCTCTGCGGCATTTGCCAAAACCGATAAGGAGCTGCCTGTGGTCATGGGCAAAACCATTTCCAACGAAGTGCTGGTGATCGATCTGGCCAAAATGCCGCACTTGCTGGTAGCGGGTGCCACGGGCCAGGGTAAGTCGGTGGGGCTGAATATCATCCTGGCGTCTTTGCTGTACAAGCGCCACCCATCGCAGCTGAAGTTTGTGCTCGTCGATCCTAAAAAGGTGGAGATGTCGTTGTTCAGCAAGATTGAACGGCACTACCTGGCCAAACTGCCCAACAGCGAGGAGGCCATCATTACCGATACCAAGAAGGTCGTACACACGCTCAACTCGCTGTGTATAGAAATGGAGAACCGGTACGAGATCCTCAAGGATGCGGGCACGCGTAACCTGAAAGAATACAACGCCAAGTTCATTGCGCGGAAGCTCAATCCCAAAGAAGGGCATCGCTTCCTGCCGTACATTGTGCTCGTCATCGACGAGCTGGCCGATTTGATGATGACTGCCGGTAAAGAGGTCGAGACCCCGATTGCCCGTCTGGCCCAGCTGGCCCGCGCTATCGGCATCCACCTGGTGGTGGCTACGCAGCGTCCGTCGGTAAACGTTATTACCGGTGTGATCAAGGCCAACTTCCCGGCACGCTTGTCGTTCCGCGTAACATCCAAGGTAGATTCACGTACGATTCTCGACTCGGGCGGCGCAGACCAACTTGTAGGGCAAGGGGACATGCTGTTGTCGACAGGCTCGGATGTAATCCGTCTGCAGTGTCCTTTTGTCGATACGCCCGAAATCGAACGAGTCGTGGAATTCATTGGTTCTCAGCGTGGTTACGACTCAGCGTATATGTTGCCTGAATACGAGGGCGACGACGAAGGCGGTGTGGCGGATGTGGACCTGTCCGACCGCGATGCGCTCTTTGAAGATGCCGCGCGCCTGATCGTCATGCACCAGCAGGGCAGTACATCGCTCATTCAGCGCAAGCTCAAATTGGGGTACAACCGGGCTGGGCGTCTGATCGACCAGCTTGAGGCCGCCGGTATTGTCGGACCGTTTGAGGGCAGCAAGGCCCGGGAGGTGTTGATTGTTGATGACGTAAGTTTGGAACAATTATTGACATCGTTAAAAGAAAGACACAGTCAATCTTAACTTTGCAGCATTATTTAAGCGAATAACGAATGAAAAACACGATTTTAGCCTTCTTGGCGATGATTTTGGCGGTAACCGTATCCGCCCAGTACGATCCGAAAGCGTTGGAAACACTCGACGCCATGAGCAAAAAGTACAAATCCATCCCGTCCTTTGAGGCCAATATTTCCTACACACTCACGAACGATGTTGAGAAGATCAGCGAAGAGTTTAAAGGCAAGATCACAGTGAAGGGCAACAAATACCGCCTGGCTCTGCCCGAACAGGAAGTCATTAACAATGGTGCGACCATCTGGACGTACCTGCCGGAAGCTAAAGAGGTTAACATCGACAACTATGATCCCAATTCGGAAGACGTAAATCCTTCCAAAATGCAGGAGATGTACAAAAAGGGCTTCAAATACCTCTATCTGCAAGATAAGGTAGAAAACGGCGTGATGTGCGAAGAGATCGACCTTGTTCCTGAGAAGAAAGACGCTCAATATTTTAAGGTGAAGATGTTCATCAACAAAAAAGATAAGATCATTCAAAGCTTTACGCTGTTTGACAAAGGTGGCAACCGCTACAAATACACGATCACCAAGTTTACACCCAATTTCAAGGTTGAAGACTCCTTCTTTACCTTCGATGCGAAGAAGCATCCGGACGTAAGCGTTGTTGATCTTCGCTAATCCTTCTTCATGAACAGGCAACAGCTCTTTGAGCAGATCCGGAAGAAAAGCTCCTACCTGTGTGTAGGCCTCGACACCGACCTCAAAAAAATACCCCGCCACTTGCTGGCGGAAAAAGACCCGGTCTTTGAGTTCAACCGCCAGATCATTGACGCCACGCACGACTTTGCTGTGGCGTACAAACCCAACATTGCCTTTTACGAGGCGCTGGGTCCGAAAGGGTGGGAGAGTCTGCAGAAGACATTGGAATATATTCCGCAAGACGTCTTTACCATTGCCGATGCCAAACGTGGTGACATCGGCAATACCTCTTCGCTATACGCACAGGCGTTCTTTAGCGAGATGAACTTCGACTCTATTACGGTAGCACCGTATATGGGTGAAGACTCCGTAAAGCCGTTTCTGGAATTTGCCGGCAAGTGGGTTATCCTGCTGGCGCACACATCCAATACCGGCGCCAATGACTTTCAACTGATTGAGTCCGCCAGTGGCCGCAAGTTATACGAGGAGGTATTGCTGCGGTCGCAGCAGTGGGGCTCGCCCGACCAGCTAATGTACGTAGTCGGCGCCACGCAGGCGGACAAGATCCAGGGCATCCGTGCCCTGGCACCCGATCATTTCTTCCTCGTGCCGGGCATTGGCGCCCAGGGGGGAGACCTTGAAATGACTTCACGCCACGGTATGAATAAGCAATGCGGGCTGTTGGTGAACTCTTCGCGGGCCATTATCTATGCTTCGGGCGACAAGGACTTTACAACCCGCGCCCGCACGGAAGCGCAGCAAGTACAGCAGGAGATGCATCGCTTGCTTGAGAGCATTCTTGGGGAATAGCATCATTTTCAGGATACCATTCATTCTCATTTCGCTGACCCTTGGGGGTGAGAGAGTGTGAGTGTGAGAGCGAAGAAAACCATGGCGAATGTGCTCGCTTTCACTCTCACACTCGCCATGGTTTAACCAGGAATGGTTTTTGCATGCGCGCAGGATTGTGATGAATCTAAAGAAGAGGACCGCCGCCAGTTTGAAAAGCTGTAGGTAAATCTGGACTTCGTGCTATTTTTGATACTATGGTGCTCATTGTCGATGACAATCAGGAAAATGTATTTTCGTTAAAGACGCTGCTGAATCTTCATAAGTTTGATGTCGATACAGCCAACTCTGGCGAGGAAGCTCTTAAAAAAATCCTGAAGAATACATATTCTCTCATCATCCTCGACGTGCAAATGCCCGACATGGATGGCTTTGAGGTGGCCGAGGCGATTTCCGGCTATAGCAAATCGAAAGATATTCCCATTATCTTTCTCTCCGCCGTCAATATTCACAAAAAGTTTATTACGAAAGGCTACGCCTCGGGCGGTATCGATTACGTTACCAAGCCATTCGATCCGGATATTTTACTGCTCAAGATCAAGACTTTCTACAGGCTTGCCGAACAAACCCGACGTCTGCAAGAGATGGACCGCGAGCTTCGAGACGAGATTGAATTTCGAAAGCGCGCCGAAAGCCGCCTGAAAGATAACGTAGCCGAGTTAGAGTCGATTTTAGAGTCTATTCCCCAAGTTGCTTTCACCACGGATTTCGATGGGAATGTAGAATTTGTTAACCAAAACTGGTATCAATACGCGGCAACCAGGGATGAATTTCCCCAGTGCGAAGCGGGAGACATGTGTCAATACATAAAATCAGCCATTCGAGCGCAGCATCAGCAAGTGCACGAAGTAAAGGTAAAAAAGCTCGGCCTTGAAACTTTTCGGTTTTACGTGCTGTATTTAACCCCCGTCCAGCAGCACGGTATTGCTTCTAAATGGGTCGGTATTCTAACGGACATCCACGAGCAAAAGATTGCTGCCCAACTTTTAGAGAAGCGCGTGCAGGAGCGCACCACCGAGCTTGTGCGCACCAATCAGAAACTGGAGGAGAGCAATTACGAATTGCAACAGTTTGCCTTTATTGCCTCGCACGACCTGCAGGAGCCGCTGCGTAAAATCCAGGTCTTTAGCAACCTGCTGAATGAAAAGTATACTCCGCCGTCACCCCAGGCACAAGGCTACCTGGAAAAGATCAACCTCTCCGCCGAGCGCCTGCGCAAACTCATTGCCGACGTGCTTGATTACTCCAATATCAAAGGAGAAACTTCCTTTAGCGTCGTGGACCTGAACGGGGTAATCGAACGCTTGTTGACTGACCTGGAGGTTGTCATCAAGGCAAAAGGTGCATCAATCACGGCGAGTCCGCTGCCCACACTGGAAGTAATTCCGGTGCAGATCCGGCAGGTGTTTCAGAACCTGATCAGCAATGCGTTGAAGTTTGCGCGGAAGAATGTGCCCTGCCAGATCGCGATCACCGCCGAGTACATTGCTGACAAAGCGATTGATGCGCCGGCCGTACCCGATGGGGATTATTGTCGCATCGCGGTGCAAGACAACGGTATTGGCTTTAGTGAAGACTATGCCGAAAAAATCTTCGAGATCTTCCAGCGCCTGAATACCTCCGAGCGTTACGAAGGCACGGGCATTGGACTGGCGATTGTCAAGAAGGTGATCGACCGGCATCACGGCTTAATTGCTGCACGCAGCATGGAGTCTTTAGGCACTTGTTTTATCATGGTTTTTCCCGTGCGGCAAACTACGCCGGTAGAAGCTTCGCAGCAGTATACTATATAGAATCTTTTATTAAGAATACGCCCAACACAACCTATACTTACCTGACTTATCTGAACACGACGTTTCCATGAAAGATAATTACAAAAGAAACCTTCTGATCGGATTTGGCGCTTCGCTCGTCATCCTGATCGTTTCTTCGACGGCTTCCTTCGTTAGTATTCAAAATCTCCTGACCAGCACGGAGTGGGTGAACCACAGCAATGAGGTTATTATCGAAATGGACGGCATTCGCTCGGCCATGGTTGATGCAGAAACGGGCCAACGTGGCTACCTGCTCTCTGGAGACGATCGTTTTCTTGAACCCTATCGCGATGCTGAAGTGCAAGCGAAGAGCGCTTTCAGTCGTGTCAAGATGCTGACTGCCGACAACCCCGAGCAACAGCAAAACCTGCAGGAGCTTGACGCGCTTATTACTGAACGCTTTGGCCTGCTTGAACTGAGCATGTCGGCCAAACGCAATGGCGAAGCCATTCAACATGAAAACCTCGAGTCCGGGCGAGAGTCTATGCGCAAGATCCGGGCGTTGGTGGAACGGATGGAAGAGCTGGAGCGAAACCTGCTGGAAGAGCGTACTTCCGAAATGAACCGGTTCTCGTCGTTCACGCCGCCGCTGATCCTGGGCGCCGCCCTTATAGCCTTGCTGATCACCGTGATGTTCTATACGCGCATAAGCGGCGACTTCGAGCAACGCATCAAGCTACAGCAGGAGCTGGTGGAGAAAGAAGAAGAAATTTCCCGTCGTATTCAAATCATTCAGAGTATTGCCGATAAGGTGGCCCAGGGGAGCTACGACATTCGTGTCACTGATCAGCAGAGTGATTCGCTGGGTGGCGTAGCCGTTTCCCTTAATAAGATGGCGGGTGCGCTGGAAATATCGTTTAATCAATTGTCGGACAACGAATGGAAACAAACGGGCCTGGCCGGCCTGAACGACACCATGCTGGGCGACAAAACGCTGGAAGCACTTACACGCCAGGTGATCGAATACCTGGCCACTTATACGCAGAGCCATGCAGGCGTGCTTTACCTGCGCGAGCGCGATGATCTGGAGGCCAGCGCCAGCTTCGCCTACCTGCCCGATAAGGTGCGGCAACGCCTGAAAGTAGGCGAGGGATTGGTGGGACAGTCCATTACGAACGGGAAAGTACTCGAACTGAAAGATATACCCGAAGGCAACATCAGCATAAGCTTTGTGGCCGGTGAGGCCAGACCCAGCCATGTCATTGCTATACCGCTGCTGGATGGTTATAATATTAAAGGTGCTGTGGAGCTGGCAACTTTGCGGTCGTTCTCCGAGCGCGATATCGAGTTCCTGAAAGCCAGCGCGCACAACATCGGCATTGCCATTAGCAGCGCGCAGAACAGAAAGCGCCTGCAGGAGCTGTTGGAAGAAACCCAGGCACAGTCGGAAGAGTTGCGTACACAACATTCCGAACTCGAAAACGTGAACAGCGAGCTGGAAGTGCAAGCTGAAAAATTGCAAGCGTCAGAGGAAGAGCTGAAGGTACAACAAGAAGAGTTGCGCCAGGCCAACCAGGAGCTGGAAGAACGCAGCCGCTTGCTGGAAGAACGAAACCAGGTGATCACCGAGCGCAACGTCGAGATCCAGACAAAAGCCGAACAGCTCACGCAAAGTGCCCGCTATAAATCGGAGTTCCTGGCCAACATGTCGCACGAGCTGCGCACGCCGCTCAATTCCATCCTCCTGTTATCGCGGTTGTTGTCAGAGAACCAGGACCGAAACCTTTCCACCGATCAGGTGGAGTATGCACGGGTCATTCAGAGCTCGGGCAACGGATTGCTGTCGCTGATCGACGAGATTCTCGACCTTTCCAAGATCGAGTCCGGCAAGATGCAGCTGGAATACGAGCCTCTCTCGATTAAGGAGGTAGTGAGTGATATGAACGCACTGTTTACCGCGGTAGCGCAGGACAAACAGATCGAATTCATTACGCACCTTCAGCCGTTGCTGCCAGAGGTGCTTGAAAGTGATAAACTACGCCTGGAGCAGATTCTGCGCAACCTCATTTCCAATGCAATTAAATTTACCGCACAAGGTTCGGTAACACTCGAGATCGCTGCTACGGAGGACGATCACACGTGGTGGAAGTTCATCGTACGCGACACGGGCATCGGCATTGCCGCCGACAAACAGCAGATGATCTTTGAGGCCTTTCAGCAGGCAGACGGTTCTACCCGCCGCAAGTATGGTGGAACGGGTCTGGGTCTTTCCATCAGCCGGGAACTGGCCAAGCTGCTGGGCGGTGAGATTCAGCTGCGCAGCGAAGAAGGAAAGGGCAGCGAGTTTACGGTGGTCATACCGTCCACGCGCGCCGCGGCTATTAAACGCACCAAACAAGAAAGCTATCGCGACGAGCCTCTTCCGCCACCGGTAAAGGAGGGGCCGGCGTCGCCAAAAAAACTATACATCAGCGAAAGCATACCCGAGAGCATTCCGGACGACCGTGATACCGTGCGTCAAGGTGAAAAGTCTATCCTCATCGTGGAGGACGATGTGAACTTTGCCAAAGCCCTTTTAGACTACACGCGCACCCGTGGATACAAAGGTGTGGTGGCTGTACGCGGCGACGAGGGTTTATCGCTGGCGAAAGAGCTGTTACCTGTAGGGATTCTGTTGGACATCCAGCTGCCGATCAAGAGCGGCTGGGAGGTTATGAGCGAGCTGAAGGAAGACACCCGCACGCGGCACATACCCGTACATATCATGTCGTCGCACGAGGTGAAACGCGAAAGCCTCATGAAAGGTGCCGTCGATTTCATCAACAAACCCGTGGCCTTTGAGAAGATGGAGGACGTGTTTCAGAAGATCGAATACGTGTTGACGCACCATCCGAAGAAAGTGCTCATTGTGGAGGAGAATCCCAAGCACGCGAAGGCGCTTGCATACTTTCTCGAAACATTCGACCTCAGCCTGGAGATCAAGCACGATGTTCACGACGCCGTACAGTCTCTGCGCGATCAGCTCACCGACTGCGTGATCCTCGACATGGGCATACCGGATCAGAAAGCTTACGAGACACTCGAAGAGGTGAAGAAAACTCCCGGCCTGGAAAATCTGCCGATCATCATCTTTACCGGTAAGAGCTTGTCACAACCCGAGCAGCTGCGCATTAAACAATACGCGGACTCGATCGTCGTGAAGACCGCGAATTCTTATAAACGCATCCTTGACGAGGTGTCGCTCTTCCTCCACCTTGTGGAGAAAGAAGATAAGGAGAAGGCTGCCCCATCCAGGTATCACAAGCTGGGCGCGCTCGATGAAGTGCTGCGCAATAAGACCGTGCTTGTTGCTGACGACGATATGCGCAATATCTTCTCGCTCACCAAAGCGCTGGAGCAATACCAAATGAACGTTATCACCGCTGTAGACGGTAAGGATGCCCTGCGCCAGCTACACGCTCATCCCGATACCGATATTGTGCTGATGGATATGATGATGCCGGAGATGGATGGCTACGAGTCGATCAGTGCCATTCGGAAAGATCCCGTGCTGAAGGATATACCGGTGCTTGCCGTGACGGCCAAAGCTATGACCGGCGACCGTATTAAATGTATCAATGCCGGTGCATCGGACTATATCAGTAAGCCTGTCGACATCGATCAGCTGCTATCGCTGCTGCGTGTATGGTTGTATGAAAGAGGACGTAAATAATCCTGTATGACAACGACCACACCTCCAACGATAATGCTGATCGATGACGACAGCCGCAACATCTTTGCGCTCACGGCAGTATTGAAATCGCGTGGCTTCACCTGCGTGACGACTACCAGTGCCGCAGAAGGAGTAAGCTTACTGGAAGCCCAGCCGGGCATTGGCATCGTGCTGCTGGACATGATGATGCCCGAAATGGATGGCTATGAGACGCTGTCGCGCATCCGTAAGGGTAGGCGCAGTGACATCCCTGTCATAGCCGTCACGGCACAAGCCATGGCCGGTGACCGCGAGAAGTGTATACAAGCGGGTGCCAACGCCTACGTTTCCAAACCCATCAACGTTGATGAGCTGCTCACCTTGCTACAACGTTATCTACCATAACCCCGTCATGAACCGAGAAACTTCGTTAGACTTATCCGACAACGAAATTGAGATCGTACTACACGACCTGGTAGAAGTACATGGGTACGACTTTGTGAATTACTCCCGCGCGTCGCTCAAGCGTCGTATCAACAGGCTTGTCGCCAACGACAAGTTTCTGAGCTTTGCCGAGTTTCGTTACCGCTTGCGCAACGACGATGTATACTTTAAACGTTTTGTGGAGGAGATCACGGTAAACGTTACCGAAATGTTCCGCGACACGCAGTTCTACCGCACGCTGCGGGAAGAGATACTCCCGATATTGGCAACCAGTCCGCTGATTCGTATCTGGCATGCCGGCTGCTCGACAGGGGAAGAGGTATACTCGATGGCCATCTTGTTGCAGGAGGCCCGGTTGCTGCAAAAGTCGTTGCTGTACGCCACCGACATCAATCCCGCCGTGTTGGAGAAAGTACGTGCCGGTATTTTTTCCATGAATCAGATGAAGCAATACTCCGAGAATTATATACTCTCCGGCGGTAAGAATGATTTCTCGTCGTACTACACCGCGCAGTACAACGCGGCTAAATTTGACGAGCAACTGGGAAAGAAGATCATTCTGGCCAATCACAACCTGGTGTCTGATAGCTCCTTTAACGAATTTCAACTGATCCTGTGTCGTAACGTGATGATCTATTTCGACAAGGAGCTGCAGGAGCGGGCATTGAAATTATTTGACGATAGTCTCGAACCGCTTGGCTTTCTCGCCCTGGGTTCAAAAGAGACCTTGAAGTTTTCTTTGATCAGCCACAAGTACAGGCAGGTGGCGAACAAAGAAAAAATCTGGCGTAAAATAGGTAAATAATATATGGCAGGTCCGTTTGATATTGTCGTCATTGGTGGCTCCGCAGGAAGCCTGTCCATGGTGCTGCAGATCCTGCCACACCTAAAAACGGACATGCAAGTAGCCGTGATAGTGGTGTTTCACCGGAAGTCTTCTGAAGACACAACGCTGATCGAGCTGTTGTCGCATCGTACGGAATTTGAGGTGAAGGAGGTAGATGAGAAAGATCCCATACGGCCCAACGTGGTATATATCGCCCCTGCTGATTACCATGTGCTGATCGAAAAGGATCATACGCTGTCGCTTGACGTGTCGGAGAAGGTGAACTTCTGTCGCCCGAGCATTGACGTTACCTTCGAGTCTGCGGCGGATGTATATGGTAAATCGATGCTGTGTATTTTATTGTCAGGTGCTAATGCCGATGGTGTGCGGGGACTGAAAGCCGCACGGGACAAAGGTGGATTTATTGTTGTACAAGACCCTGCTTCCGCTGAAGTATCCTATATGCCCCAGCAAGCCACAGAACAACTTCCTGTCGATTTGCTGCTGCATGATGATAACATCGATGCGTTGATGGATTGCTTGCGACCGCCGAAGAGATAAATTTTGGGGAAACGGTTGAAAAACCGAAAGTAAAATTGCAACTTGGTGTTGTAAGTTGTCTTAACCTATAACACGATGTCGGAATCTTTTATCCACTACCTGTGGCAATACCAGTATTATAATAAACAGGAACTTTATACTACACAGGGAGATGCAATCCAGGTAATACACCCGGGTTATTTAAATCATCATGCAGGGCCTGACTTTCAGCAGGCGCGTGTACGCATCGGTCCGATCGACTGGGTGGGAGCGGTCGAGATACATATACATGCATCGGGTTGGCGTAGCCACCGGCACGACGAGGATGCGGCCTATAACAATGTTGTGCTACACGTTGTATGGCGGGAGGATAAACCTGTGCAGCGTCATGACGGCACGCACCTGCCAACGCTCGAGCTTGGCAGGCGTGTGGACGACGATGTTGTTTGGCGATATCGCAAACTGGTCAATAGTCAAGAACCTATTCCGTGTGCCCCCGCATTGCCGCGTGTACCGTCCCTTACCGTGCTGAATATGTTAGACAGAACGGTAGTCGATCGTCTGGAGCTCAAAGCAAAGGATGTATTACAACGCCTCGAGCGGAACAACGGCGATTGGGAAGAGACCTGCTACCAACTATTGGCGCGAAACTTCGGTTTTAAAGTCAACCATGAGCCGTTTGAGCAGCTGGCCCAAGGGTTGCCTTACAAAGTCATTCTTAAACAGAGCCACTCGCTGGAGCAGGTCGAGGCGCTGTTGTTTGGGCAAGCTGGTTTCTTAACCGGCCGTCAACCCGATGACGAATATTTGGCACGCCTCCGGCGTGAGTACAGCGTATTGGCGGCAAAGTACAACCTGGTGCCACGACAACTGGCCCGCGCGCAGTGGAGGTTTTTGCGCCTACGGCCGGCCAACTTTCCTACCGTGCGGATTGCGCAGTTCGCAGCGCTATTGTTTACCCAGAAGCATCTGTTTTCGCAAATGCTCGAGCGTGAGGACGTCCGCGCGCTCAAGAAGCTTTTTAGCGTACAACAGTCGGCATACTGGCAGCACCATTACCTGCCGGGCAAGCCCGCGGGCGATGCGCCCGTGCCGGCCGTTGGACTGGCCAGCGTCGAAAACATTATCATCAACACCGTGGCGCCATTGGTGGCCGCCTACAGACGCCTGCACGACGAGGACGATGCCGTCGACAGGGCAATGGGGCTTTTACAGGCGATTAATCCCGAAGAAAATCACATCGTGAAACGCTGGACAGCCGTTGGCATGCGATGTGGATCGGCCTTTGACTCTCAAGCGTTGCTGGCGTTACACAATAATTTCTGTTTAAAGCGAAGATGCTTAGATTGCAACATCGGATTTTCGCTGTTAAACCCAACGCGTAGAGAATGATTATAACCGCCGCCCATACAGTGGTGCTTCTGGCACTCGCCTTTTTGCTGTGGAAGCGTGCGGACCTTGCGATCAAAAAATACTTCTGGCCGGCCTGGGTACTAAAGCTGGCAGCCGGCGCAGCGCTTGGATGGATCTATACTTACTACTATCGCGGTGGCGACACGTGGGAATATTTTCAGGATGGTGTCACACTGGCGCATACTGCGCGCGCGGATTTCTTTACCTACTTACGCTTTTTGTGGAGTGGCGATGAATCGTTTGACGTCTGGTCGCAGTTGCAGTATCAACAGCCACGCGCGTTGTTTTTCGGCAAGGTGACCAGCCTGTTTTGTCTGCTGACACACGATCAATATTTGGCTGTAGCGTGGTATTTTTCCATGATCTCGTTCTGCAGCGCCTGGCACGTCACCACCCTTATCAGCCGCCATTGGCCTACCGCGCGCGCTGCCGCTGTGCTGGCCTTGTTGTATTGGCCTACCGTGGTACTCTGGACTTCTGGCCTGATTAAAGAGAGCCTTGCCATGGCCGCTTTATATTTTCTGGTAGCAACAAGCTTGCAGGTATGGCTGCGACAAAGGTTATCTGTGCTAACGATGGGGCTAACGGTGTTGGCGCTTTGGATTTTGTGGAGCCTGAAATATTATTACCTGGCCGTTTTTTTGCCGGTCGCCTGCGCGGCGCTGATCATGCGCTGCTTCTTGTTGCCAAGGATGTCGTCGGCGGGTGCGATAAGCAAAGTATTGGTGTGGGCTGCGCTGTTTATTATTCCTGCCATCGTGCTGAGCCAACTGCACCCCAATTTTTATCCTGAGCGGTTCCTATCGGTCATTACCGAAAACTACAAAGCGTTTCAGCTGTTGTCGGCTACAAACGACGCGGCACACTTCCCGGCCTTAAAACCTACCCCCGGCAGTGTGTTGCGTCACAGTCCTGCGGCGCTGCTCACCGGATTATTCCGGCCCTGGATATGGGAGGCTCATACATTCTTTCAGGTTTCGGTTGCGATCGAAAATATGCTTCTCGCCGTATTGATATTCATGTCCTTTCGGCACCTGCCAACGTTGCCTGTATCACCACACCGTTTACTGGTGCTTTCAATCGTTGTATATACCCTGCTGTTATGTGTTTTTCTGACCTTATCAACACCCAACTTTGGCACACTGTCACGCTACCGCGTGGGTTTTCTGCCATTCCTGGTGCTGCTGGTATGTGCCGGCAACGTAGTGATCGCAAGAATCTTTCGCTTCACACAAAGTTCAAAATAACCGTTTGGTAAGTATACCGATCCGCCTACCTTTGCCATCTGATCTGCTATTTATTATGGAAAATCCGGTTATTATTTTTGGTGCAACACAGCTGGGGCGTGCCGCCCGCGAGATATTTGATGGGAATGGAAATGTCGTGTATTGTTTCCTGGACGACAATAAGAAATTACACAACACCGAGATTGACAACGTCACTGTACTGGGCGCTACCGACGATGACGGGTATTTGAAACTTATTGGCAAAAAGTGTGAGGCTTTTGTCGCGCTCGACGACAACAAGCTGCGTAAGAACGTCGTCAAGATGTTGCAAGACGTACGCCACGTACAGCCTGTCAACGGTATACACAATACAAGCATCATCGCAACCTCCGCTGACATGGGCCACGGTAACTTCATTGATCAGGGCGCGAAGATTGGTGCGGGCAGCAGCATCGGCAACCACTGCCTTATACACGCGGGCTCCATTATTGGCCCTGAGGTAAAGGTGGGTGACTTCGTACAGATAGGAGCAGGTACCGTATTGGGTGCTGGCACTGAGGTAGAGGAAGAAGCCTTCATTGGCGCGGGTGTAACCGTCGCAGGAGGTGTCACTATTGGCAAAGGCGCGCGTGTAGGCGCCGGCTCGGTGGTGGTAGCGCCTGTAAAAGCAGGCGAAACTGTATTTGGAAACCCCGCGCAAAAAATAGGAGGCTGACGCTAGCACGTGTAGGTATGGCCAGGATTTCAGAGACCGATTTGATTCTTAATGACGACGGCAGTGTATACCATCTTAACCTGCTGCCTAAACACCTGTCCGAAACCATCATTACGGTAGGAGATCCCGGCCGCGTATACCGTGTCAGTGAACATTTCGACGAGGTGGAATTCGAAATGAACAAACGCGAGTTCATCACGCACGTCGGCACCTATAAGGGAAAAAAAGTGACGGTCATTAGCACCGGCATGGGCACCGACAACATCGAGATATTATTCACGGAGCTCGACGCGCTCGTCAACATCGACCTCAAAACGCGCGAGCCCAAAAGCCGGCGAAAAAAACTGCGCATCATTCGCATCGGCACCTCGGGGGCACTACAAGAAGATATTCCTGTGGGCTCACACCTGGTGACCGGGTATGCTGTAGGCTTCGACAGCCTCATGCATTTTTATAACCTCACCATGGACGAGCAGGAGCAGGCTTATGCCCGCGACATTCAGGAAAAGATAGGCCTGCCGTTCCAGCCGTACGTCGTGCGGGGTTCAGAAACGCTACAGCAACAGTTTGGGGGCGACATGATCATCGGCAATACGGTAACAACCCCTGGCTTTTACGCGCCTCAGGGGCGTATTTTACGTGCGCCCATTAAATACCCGCGTCTGCTGGAGGACTTGTATTACTACCACCACAAGGCCAGTGACTTTTGGCTCACCAACTTTGAAATGGAGACAGCCGGCTACTATGCCATGGCCCGGTTGCTTGGGCACGAGGCCCTGAGCGTAAACGCCATCATCGCAAACCGTGTCAAAAACAAATTCGCCAAAGACCCCAACAAGGTCATTGACCCCCTTATCAAAAAGGTGCTAGACAGCCTCTGACAGGCTATTTCAGCTGTACAGAGCTGTCCATACGCATAATGTGCCTGGCGGCCGCCATGGGGTCGTCGTGGTAAAAGCCCGACAGGATGCGATGGGCGATCTGCTCGATAATCAATTCGTCGTCGCTCTTACCCTCTTTGCCGCGCCAGAACATGCGGTTGGGATGGCGTTTCATGTCATCCACATAATATTTGGCGCGGGTGTACTGCTCGTCCGTAAACGTAATGGTAAAGCAGGTCTTTACTTTATAGGTTTCCATAACAGCCAGGGATTCAAAGGGTATGCCAGTAATTTCCCTCAAATCAGGGCGAAAACGGGGTAGTAGTGCCCCAGCGTCGCCCGCAGCCGGGCGGAACTGTCCGCGCCTGGGACGGGTTATAACCCATTGCGGCCATTTCTGTGGAAGGCTGCATAAAACGATTAAATTCGCACCGAATAGCATTATGAGAGATTGCAACGTATTTACCCTGTCGAACGGAATCCGCGTAGTACACCAGCAGATCGTGTCGACAGCCATCGTTCATTGCGGACTGATCCTGGACATTGGAAGCCGCGACGAAAACATAGACAACCAGGGCATCGCACACTTCTGGGAACATATGGCCTTTAAAGGCACCAAGAAGCGAAACACCCTCGACATCATCACCAGCCTCGACGCCGTCGGCGGCGAGCTCAATGCCTACACTGACAAAGAGAAAATTGCCTTCTATGCCTCTGCGCGCCGCGAGTATTTTGAGCGTGCCGTAGATGTGCTCAGCGACATCGCCTTCCGATCAGTCTTTCCCGAGAAGGAGCTTGAAAAAGAGAAAGGTGTTATTCTTGAAGAGATGTCCATGTATCACGACAGCCCCGAAGACTCCTTGCAAGATGAATTCGAGGCAGTGATCTATAAGAATCACCCGATGGGCATGAACATTCTGGGCCGCGAAGAGACCATTCGCAACTTCCGTAAAAAAGACTTTGTGTCGTTTTTCCGCCAGCACTTACATACCAAGCGTGTGGTGTTCTCGTGTGTGGGTAACATCACGTTGGAGGAGGCCGAGCGTCTGGCGCACAAATATATCGCAGGGTTTAAAGTAGCGGGAGGTAACGGCCGTCGTAAGAAGTTTACGGGTTACAAGCCTGCACAGCAGGAACTGCGGCGCATCGTAAAGCAAGCAAAGTGTGCCATCGGCAGTGATGCGTATCCTATTCATCACGATAACCGCATACCGCTTTACGTGCTGGTGAACATTCTCGGTGGCCCCGGCATGAACTCGCGTCTAAACCTGTCGCTGCGCGAGCGCTACGGCCTGGTATATGGCGTCGACGCGCACTACACAGCATACTCTGACACTGGCATGTTTGCCATCTTTTTTGGCACCGAGCCCCGACAGCTGGACAGGTGTATATCGTTAGTAAAAAAAGAACTGGAGAAATTCCGTGAAAAGCCGCTGTCGAAGACACAGCTGGCCGTTGCGAAGGAACAGATCAAAGGCCAGCTGGCCATGTCGGAAGAGAACAACCTCAACCTCATGCTGATGATGGGCCGCAGCATACTGCTCTACAACCGCGTGCCCAAATTAGAAGAGGTGTTTGATATGATCGACCGCACCACGTCGTTAAAACTGCAGGAGGTAGCGCAGCATATATTTAACGAGAAGCGGCTCAGCTACCTGACAATGCTTCCCGCATAAGCCGCCGCCACGAAAAGCCAGACACATGAACATTCTGAACGAAGCCATCCAGCGGTACGCCGAGCAACACACCAACGAAGAAAGCCCGTTGTTGAGTCGCATCAACCGCGACACCCATGCGCAGGTGATGATGCCCCGCATGTTGTCCGGCCACTTGCAGGGACGCCTGCTGGCGATGATCAGCGCCATGATCCATCCCAAGCGCATACTCGAGATCGGAACCTATACAGGCTACTCGGCGCTATGCCTGGCAGAAGGCCTTGCGCCCCAGGGCAAGCTCATTACGCTAGACATCAACGAAGAGCTGGAGGGCCGCGTACGTAAATACATCGCCGAGGCAGGCTTACAAGAAGCCATTGACTACAGGATCGGCGATGCCGGCACGCTCATTCCCGGTATAGAGGAAGTCTTCGACCTGGTGTTTATCGATGCTGACAAAGAGCGTTACAGCAAGTACTATGACCTGGTAATCGACAAGGTACGCCCGGGTGGGTTTATTCTGGCCGACAATGTACTCCGCGATGGCAAGGTGCTGGATGAAAAAACGGACAAGGATACCCGCGCCATACAGGAGTTTAATCGAAAGATTCACGCCGATCCACGGGTAGAGAACGTACTTCTTCCGGTTCGGGATGGTATTATGTTGTTGAGAAAAGTATCTTTGTAAAACTTTTTAATCTCTTCTTGACTATGATGCGATTACTCTTCGCGCTATTTTTTGCGGTATCGTATACCGTAGCGGCGCAGACGACACCGACACCGCAGGTCCCGCACAAGATGGCGTTCGCCGGCATCACGCTGACCATTCGCGACGATGCCCGCCGTGAAATACAAAAAGATGTAGATGCGCTCACTCAATCGCCCCGGCATCACAACATCAAGGTAGAACGTGCTAAGACATACTTCCCGATTATCGAGAAGATTTTTGCCGAAGAAAATGTCCCCGACGATTTCAAATACCTGGCGTTGCAAGAGAGCGCACTGATCGCAGATGCCGTGTCGGTATCCAATGCCGTTGGTTTCTGGCAGTTCAAGGATTTTACCGCTATGGAGATGGGATTACGTGTAGACAAGCAGATCGATGAACGCATGAACATTGCCTCGTCCAGTCGTGCCGCTGCGCGCTACTTCAAAAAGAACAACGTTTATTTCAATAATTGGATATATGCGCTGCAAGCATACCAAATGGGTGCCGGCGCGGTGATGCGCAGCGAGAAAGATAGCCAGCCCGGAGCCCGGAGTATGGAGATCACCAGCAAGACGTATTGGTATGTCAAGAAATACCTGGCCCACAAAGTAGCCTTCGAAGATATGGTCAAAGGCGATGGACAGATCAAAGCCATGACCTACGAGAGCCAGAACAAAAAGTCGTTGAGCGACTTTGCGAGGGAAGTATCGATCGACGAGGAAGAACTGAAACTATATAATAAGTGGACGAAATCTGGCGACATTCCGAGCGATCGCACCTACGTCATCGTCATTCCGGTGAAGGGAAATACCGGAGAAATCCGGTTACCCAATAATACCATTGCCTCAAAAGCTGGTGAGACAGCCAAAAACAGTACATCGGTTTCTGCTCAAAAAGAGAGCCGCCGGAAGGTCAATGGCATCCCTGTTATCGAGGCCCGGCAAGGTGAAGGCGCGGTCCAACTGGCCGCGCGTGCAGGCGTAGCGGTAGGTTCGTTTGTGAAATGGAACGACCTGGAAAACCCGGGCGCGCTCACGGTCGGTCAGACATACCTGCTGGGTAAGAAACGCGCCCGTGCGGACAAGGCGTATCATACGGTGGCGGCCGGTGATAACCTGTGGAGTGTCAGCCAGCAGTACGGTGTGCAGGTAAAGAAGCTCAAACGCTATAATCGCATCGAGTCCGACCGCGACATCAAGCCCGGCATGACCCTGTGGCTATCGGCGCGCAAGCCTAAAGACGCCGATAAGACGCCGGCTGATACAAGGCCTATTGAAATAGATAAATCGCAAACATTTGCATGGGGTGTAGATCCCAACGAAGGCAAAACACAGATGCCGGTCGTAACCACCACCACCCCTGTAACGGTTGTAACAACGCCTACACCGGCAACAGTAACCACCGTGCCGCCGGCAGACAGCGTGTCGGAAACGCTTGCGGATACAGTTGAAACGGCTGTAGAAGCCATCGATTCAGCCAGGATCTTATTGCCTGATCGTGTAGAAGTATCGGCACCGGTTGATAGCACGGCATTGAAACCGGTTGTGACCGAACCGATAGTGGTGATAACTGTGCCCGATACACACACAGTACAACCCAAAGAGACCTTGTATGCCATTGCGCGTCAATACAACTTGGGTGTGATGGACCTGGTGAACCTTAATAACCTTAACTTACAGGAAAGCATCAAGCCTGGTATGGTACTACGCCTCAAAGAGACGGCGCCCGCGGTTGAAAATACACCTGCACCGGCCACACCGGAGCGTGTTGAAACAACCAATAAGCCGGTGACAGAGGTGATCCATGAGGTAAAAGCAACCGATACTTTATATGGGATAGCCCGTAAGTATGGCGTGACCATTAAGGAGCTGACGGAGTGGAATAACAAGAAAGACTTTTCCCTTTCGGTGGGAGAGAAGCTAAGAATACAGCAAAAATGATAAACCTTTTTTTAACTTTTTGCCGCTATTTATTACGTCTTTTCTGGAAATTGTGTCGCGGGTTCTCAAATATTGCAAAAAAGGATATTTTTGTGATTCGTGTTATATTAAAGGATGTGTAGACAGATTTACCTGACCATTGATGCAAACAGATATTAAAGCCATAGACCTGGTAATGCTTGTGGATGATAACGACACTGATAACTTTATCAGCAAGCGTATCATTGAGATCACCAAGTTTGCCAAGCGTGTTGAAGTGAAAGGATCCGGAAAGGCAGCATTAGACTACTTGCGTGAAAATCAAAACGTTCCCGATAACCTGCCCAGCCTGATCTTTCTCGACATCAACATGCCGATCGTAGATGGCTTTGTATTCCTGTACGAGTTCGAAAAATTCAACGAGCTGGTACGCAACAAGTGCAAGGTTATCATCCTGTCGAGCTCTGACAACAAGCGTGACATTGACAAGATCGTAAACAACAATCACGTCATCAAGTTTATCACCAAACCGCTGACAGAGGTCGCGCTGGACGAGATCAAACTAAACAACATCTGAGTTTTCCTGGTACGGTTTTAATTGATATTTTTCGATCAAAACCCATGCAGTATGAAAAAGGACGATGTTGCACGCCTATCCCTATCCCTAACCCTTGCCATTTTTTGTTTCCTTTTGTCCGGGCCGGTAGTCGGTCAGATCGTAAAGCCTGACAGCCTCTCGCCCTGGAAAAAGAAGCTTATCTTCAACGCGAACGTAAATCAGGCCTCCTTCTCGTCCAACTGGAAAGCCGGCGGCGTAAACTCCATCGGGTTAAACGCCGCATTCAACTATAAGGCCGGGTACAAAAACGGCCGGAGCACGTGGGACAACGAGATCGACCTGCTCCACGGCTTCGTTAAAAACGCCGGCCAGGGCTATCGTAAGACCGTGGACCGCATCTTCGTCGATACCAAGTACGGCTATAGTATCAGCAAAAACTGGGACGTCTTCACCTCCCTCAACTTCCAGTCGCAATTCGCTCCCGGCTATAAATACGACAAAGATGCGGCCGGACTCGAGCAGGCATCCCTTATTTCCGACTTCCTTGCCCCGGCGTTCGCCACCTCGGCCTGGGGTGTTGAATATCATCCCGCCCCTTACTTCAAAGTGCGCATTTCGCCTTTTGCGCCCCGTGTTACCATCGTGCGACACAATGACGGCCGATTTGTTGCGGTAGACTCCGTGGCGCCCTATGGTGTCGAAGTAGGAGAGACCACACGCTTTGAATGGCTGGCGTTCCAACTGCAGGCCGAGTTTGACAAAGAAATTGCCACCAACATCAACTTCAAATGGCGTTACCTCATGTTTGCTAACTACGAGACCCTTAAAATGAAGACCATTGACCACCGCCTTGACCTTATGTTCAACGCCAAAGTGAATCGCTTTATTACGGTGGGCTTGGGCGGCATTCTGCTCTATGACTTCGACCAGGATAGCGGCGCTCAAGTCAGTCAGCTGTTCAACTTCGGGTTTGCCTACACGTTCCAGAACTACATGGATCCCAAATAGCATATCCCCTTCATAACCATGGGAAAGGCCTGAAAACTCCGGGCCTTTTTCTTTTTGCCTGATCCGATAGTTTTAAATTGCGTAAAACTTGTCGTTCCCATGTCTCAGGAGAAATTTATTGAAGCCATCACCAAAGCGTACGCCACCAATCTGCCCTCTATTTGCCTCGGCGCCGGTGTCTATCAAAGCGAGATCGTTGCAGCCGCCAAAGTAAACCTGCCGTTGCGTATGATGAACCGTCACGGCCTGGTAACAGGTGCTACTGGCTCTGGTAAAACCCGCACGCTCCAGCTCATGGCCGAACAGCTCTCCGCCGCCGGGGTGTCAGTGTTTATGCCCGACATGAAAGGCGATCTTTCCGGCATGGCCAGGGAAGGCGTCGTAAACGATAAGATCACCGAGCGCACACAGGCCATCGGCATTCACTATACACCCACAGGTTTCCCCGTAGAAATATACTCGCTTAGCGGCAAGCTTGGCGCGCAGATGCGTGCCACGGTGACGGAGTTCGGCCCGGCCTTGCTCAGCAAGATCCTCGAGCTGAACGAAACACAGTCGGGTGTATTGAACATCCTCTTTAAATATGCCGATGATAAATCATTGCCCATCGTCGATTTCAAAGACCTAAAGAAGGTACTCAATTACCTGACGGAAGGTCCCGGCGCAGCGGAAATCAAAAGCGACTACGGCAAGATCTCTTCGGCTACCGCGAGCACCATCTTGCGCAAGATTGTTGCGCTCGAGCAGCAAGGCATTGATCAGCTCTTTGGTGAAACGTCGTTCGATATCGAGGACCTTTTCGAAAAGATAGACGGTCGCGGCGTTATTAGCTTACTGAACGTATCGGACGTACAACATCAGCCTGCTATATTCTCTACCTTCCTGCTGGCGTTGCTGGTAGAAATATACCAGCGCATGCCCGAGGCCGGCGACCTCGACAAGCCCAAGCTGGTGTTTTTCCTCGACGAAGCGCATTTGCTGTTTAAAGACGCTCCTAAAGTATTCCTGGATCAGATCGACCAGATCATCCGCCTCATTCGTTCCAAAGGGGTTGGTGTGTTCTTCTGCACGCAGGTGACACAAGATATACCACCGTCCGTACTGGCGCAGCTTGGCAACCGCATACAGCACGTGATCCGCGCCTTTACTCCCAACGATGCCAAGGCCTTGCGGGAAACGATCAAGACCTTTCCAAAATCGGCTTTCTACGATATGGAACAACAGTTCACGCAGTTGGGCATTGGCCAGGCTTTCATTACCGTGCTGAACGAAAAAGGTATACCAACAGAGACTGTCGTGGCACACTTGTCACCGCCGGCATCGTTCATGGGTCCGCTGGCGACAGATGAATACGATCAGGTGCTGACCCGGTCTGATCTGTATAAAAAGTATAAAGACTCCGTCGACCCACAGAGTGCATTCGAGATGCTGAACGAGCGCATGCAGGAGTTGCAGGAAGAAGCCGAAGAAAAGAAAGCTGCCGGGCGCGCCGAGGCACCGGTACGCCGCACAACATCACCGCGACGCGAGAAATCAACGTTTGAAGAAGTGATTTCATCGCCCGTGGCCAAACAAGTAGGTCGCGAGGTGGTGCGCGGTATCTTCGGCATGCTGTTCGGGTCGGCTCCCCGTACGTCGCGGTCGCGTCGTAAGAGTATATTTTAATAACCGCGATCAACGAGGCTATGTGGGAAGACGATGATACCGAAGACGGCGACGCTGAGTTCGACCCCGAGAAAGAACGGAGGCGCATGGAGGCATTGCCCATCTTTCAAAAAGCCGAAGAGATACGCGACATGACGCGCCGCATTATCGACTCCATTGACGACGAAGAGGTAAAGATGATCCACAGCAATATTATGCTCGAAGACTCCATTGTTATACCTGCCAAAATCGCCAGCGCCGAAGCGATCGACGACTTTATCCTCAAGATGGAGAATGCTACCATCGTCAAAATCCACGCCCGCAGCCTGCAATCACAAGCCGCGTCGTTAATTTTCGAGGAAGTCCTTCCCGAAGAGTACCTGGTGTTACTTCGCAAAGAGATTGAGACTTTTCGCGTGTTGTTCCGGGCCTGGATCAAAACCTTTCATCAGGCCAAAAAAGAAGGCGACGGCTGGGGTCTCTTCGTTGACGAAGACCAGTAATTATCACCGCAACTGCATATAGTAAAGATGCGTTGCAACAGATATTACCCACTTAACCGGATAATTCCGGTATTATCAGGAAAGGTGACATCTTTTTAAAGTGTTCACCGTGGTGGAATACTTTTCTTTTCTACCTTTGTCTCGATTAAAACCTGTTTTGCTGAAGAATCCCAACGCTTCAGCTTTTCCCTCACTACATGTTTAATTAATTTATACCTGTCTGTATGAGGGATCGTATCATTTGCTTAGTCATAGCATGCATGTCCTTGGTTTATAGTGCCCAGGCACAATCAACCGTCCGGGCAGAGGGGGGTGTGCTTGACGCCCGTCATTGGAATTTCCAGGAGCAAAACCTTGCGCTGACAGGTTATTGGATGCACTATTCCAATGAGCTATTAACGCCCCGCGAAACCCGCACCAGGAAAGGCCAGATACACTTTTTGCCCGAGCTTTGGAACGAAACCACGCCCACCGGGAAAGGCCAGGGCTATACCACCTATCAGCTCAAAATCCTGTTGCCTGACACCATTCACCAACTTGCCGTGGAAGTGCCGCAGCTCTATAGCTGCTATACGCTCTGGGCCAACGGCCTCGAGATCGCTTCGGCGGGTGTCGTATCTGACAAAAAGGAAACGGCCGTACCCCAGTGGATACACCAGGCCGGCGTCATCTCCATGGATCCTGCCGACACGCTGGTCCTGGTGTTACAGATTGCCAACTTTCATCATTATAAGGGGGGTATAAAGGATCCCATCATGCTGGGTCTGTCTACAAATATCCGCGATCATGCTTTCTATGCCATTACCGCTTCGGTCATTGAATCGGCAGTATTGTTTGTTCTTGCGCTTAGCTTTTTGATATTGTTCATGGTACGTCGGCAACGCGTCGTACTATACTTTGCTTTCCTGTGTTTCAGCTGGGGCGCACGCGCATGGTTCTCGAACGTATATCCGGCAACGGCCTTCTTCCCATCTATGCCGTGGGCGTGGGTAGTGCGGCTTGAATACCTCACACTCTATTCAGGCATCGCCTGGGCGGTCCTGTTCCTGCATGCACTGCTGGAGAAGCTCAGTCACCAGCTCATACCCTATATCGTGGTGACATTGAATGTATCGTTTGCCATGTTCACACTCTTTACGCCTGCACTGGTATACTCGCGGTGGGTAGGCCTCTATTTGGCGGTAGCGGCCTGTGTGCTGCTATATGCGGCTGTATTGGCCATTCGCGCGTTGCTGTTTGAGCATGCCGGCGCATGGTATATGGTGGGAAGCATTGTTACAGGTGTGGCCATGTTTGGATACGACATCGTAGCCTACAACAAAGGCGGCGTGTATGATTTTATCTTCCTCAGCGTTGGCTACCTGCTCATCTTCTTATTGACAACAGTCGTACTGTTGTACCATCTGAACGTATTCAAAAGCCATGGTGAAAAGCAGGTGCTTACCTACGAGGATTTCTTCAAAAAATAAGGCATAGGTCGAATAGAAACACCGGCTTAGAAGTCGGTGTCCAGCCCCAGGCGATCTTTCATCTCGCGCAAGACAGGGTTTTTTTCCAGCAAGTGATCGAACTTCTCCCGCGGCGTATAGAATACGCGCTTGGACTCGTCAATTTCCACGATCTTGGTTACGATCTGAATGGAATTGTTTTTTAGCCGCTCGCGAATAAAGGCCGACAGCTGTAGTCGGATGTTATTCAGCATCGTCTCCTGCACCAGGTGATGAAGGTGTACGGTGATTACGGGATGCGTAAAGTCATAAGGTTGCGTCAGCAGCTGATACTCGGCGGGTAGATTTTTGCGTTGCTCGGCAAATTCATTCCATACAACCTGGAGCTTTTCCGGCGTAAAAGGCTGATCGACTTCCACCGGCACATCGTTCGCAGCGGCGTCTTTCTTCGGCTCCACCTTTAGCAAGCTAGTCAGCTTCACCGTGGTTTTCGGACCCGACTGAAAGCGCGACTTCTCGGCATAGTTCGGCTTGAGCGTGGGGATTTGAATGCCGGTGTCCTCGGTGCTTTCTGTCGCAGGCGGCGCCGTACTGGCAGGCGCTGCTGGATGTGTCACAGGAGTCGACGTAGCAGGGGTAGGAGTGGTGGTTGGAGCGGCCGTCGAAGTAGCTGCCGGAGCTGCGTTTGCAGCGCTGGGAGAGCCTTCTTCAGACTCTACACTAATTTTTTTTTTAAGCCTACCGCATCGGTAAGTCCATTCCCAGAGAGCTGATCAGCCTTCAATACAGCACCCACATGCGCCATCTTCATCAGGGCCAGCTCTACCGTCAGGCGCTGGCTCTTGCTGCCTTTATAGTGAATGTCGCACTGGTTGGCCAGGTTCAACCACGTCAGCAACAGCGATGGGGGAGACGTCTGCGCCTGTTGAGCATATTTCTTTTTCACGCTGTCAGGCACCTCCATGAGGTTCACTGTGCGGGCATCTTGCGATACCAACAGGTTGCGCAGGTGCTCGCTCAGACCCACGATAAAGTTATGGCCGTCAAAACCCTTTCTCAGGATTTCGTCCAGCAGCATGAGGGGTTGTGTATGATTTTGTGTCAGCAATGCATCCACTACCTGGAAGTAATAGTCATAGTCCAGAATGTGGAGGTTCGCCAGCGTGCTCTTGAAGGTCACGCCTTTGCCAGCGGCATACGTCACCATCAAGTCGAAGATGGAGAGCGCGTCGCGCAGGGCGCCGTCGGCTTTCTGGCTGATCAGGTGCAGCGCCTCGTCCTCCGCCGGAATGCCTTCGTGTGTGGCAATCTTCTTGAGGTGATTGGCAATATCGCTTATTTGAATACGATTGAAATCGAAGATCTGGCATCGCGACAGGATCGTCGGGATAACCTTGTGCTTTTCCGTTGTGGCCAGGATAAAGATGGCGTATGACGGCGGCTCCTCCAGCGTCTTCAGAAACGCGTTAAAAGCGGCGTTCGAAAGCATGTGCACCTCATCGATGATGTACACCTTGAATTTGCCGAATTGAGGAGGGTAGCGCACCTGGTCGATCAGGTTCCGGATGTCTTCCACGGAGTTGTTGGACGCGGCATCCAGCTCGAAGATATTCAGGGAGTTGTTCTCTGTACGTTCTTCAAAGCCGTTAATGAGGCGGGCCACGATCCGCGCGCAGGTGGTTTTACCCACCCCCCGGGGACCGCAAAACAGCAGTGCCTGGGCGAGCTTGTTATTATCGATGGCATTCTTGAGCGTCGTGGTAATGTGCTCTTGGCCAACCACTTCGTCAAACCCGGTGGGGCGGTATTTCCGTGCCGAAACAACAAAATTCTCCATGCGGTCCGCAAGATAGAATGAGAAGTCTGAACTTGAAAACACAAGCCTTAAACTTTTGGAAAATGCCTTCGCGTGGCACTTCCTTTTTCGTTGGAACTGCAGAGTGAATACTTTTGTTATCTTTGCATCCCCGTTTTCCGTTCTTTGACTACAATACAAATGGGGCCGACCGGTTTTGACAGGATGCTTGAGACCGTGTATAAGCATGCAGGCTCATGGGATGAGAGCCTTGAAAGATGGTCCTACAACATACTTGGCGAGTCTAACTACGCCATGGCTGCCTAATTTAGCTAAGCTAAATTACGCCTCGTCCCGATAAGATCGGGAAAGCCATCATCGCCCAGCGCTACCGTTTTGCAGGTGCTGATCCGCGGTGTCGTTATGCAAATCCGCTCCGTGCCACGTTACTAAGCACGGCTAAGACACAGTGACTAAGGTGCGTTTTAGGCTGTTGCCTGCCTTGACGCTCCCGACAATAAAAAGCAAATAAGCATGTAGAAGACCCGGGGTTCATCTTCTCTGGACGAGGGTTCGACTCCCTCCGGTTCCACTCTAAGGGGAAAACTTATATAGTTTTCCCCTTTTTTATGCCCCTGCCATCGCTCACGGGTTCGATAAAATTCCAGGCATTACAATGCTCGCGCGAGATGCTACACACAAGTAATATATCTATCGACCGTAACGAGTTGTCGGTGTGTTGACTAATTCGTGTATTTCACGATTTTTATGGGTTCGATATTTTGTTCCAGGTGAGGTAAATACTGGCAGGCATTGTTTATCCCTTCAACTTCGCTGAAATGCAAATACGTATAACAATCGCTGTAACTATTTAACATGAAACAATACGACTCAATTTTGAATACGAAGGATCTTCACAAATCCTTATATGAACACTTTTCTTACCTGGCGGCCGAGGACTTTGCGCCAGTCTTACGTGCCATTATGCAAAAGGCAACCGGCGTGCGAGTGTTTGAAGGTAATTTGATCGTTTCGTTTACGGGTGATGAAGAGTTATATGCCTCGCCCGCTGGTGGTATAAAAAATTATGAAAGGTGGCCTAAATCTTTTTGTGAGTACGTTGCCAAGCACGAATTCTTGTCATTTGGAACCGACCACTGGGAACTTTGTCTTGGAAACCGGAAGTCTTTTCATTTTGAATCCAGGCTTCTCAATAACTACGACAAAAAAGATATTCTCGTACCGGTCATCAATACCTTCTCTTTCCAAATGTGGCTTTATCATCCAACGGAAAAAAACAGTTCGGGCCAAAACTTGATTTATCATTTTGCGCCAAATTACGGCGAAGATATAGACTCTCCGAGTGAGCTTTTGGCAGGTCAGATTTTCCTGAAGCAAATGGCGTCAGCGCTTGATATCATGTATTAACGGAATAGATGATTTACTTTAGTAATAAAACGAAGCAATGGCAGAATTTTGGGAAACAGCTTTTTCGGAAAAGCACGAAATGTGGGGGTATGAGCCGGCGAAGTCAGCTGTATTCACCGCCGAGTTCTTTCTTCAAAAAGAAGTTAGAAATGTTCTTATCCCTGGAATTGGCTATGGGCGGAATGCGAAGGTTTTTCAAGATAACGGGATGATGGTAACGGGTATCGAAATATCTAGAACCGCCATTGAGATGGCCAGGAAACACTATGGAGATTCAATGATCATTTTCCATAGCTCAGTAACGAATATGCCTTTCGACGACCTGACATACGACGGAATATTTTGTTATGCCTTAATTCATCTTCTGGATAGCGGTGAACGTAAAAAACTGATTGGTGACTGCTACAATCAACTCGCGGATGGAGGGTATATGGTATTCACGACCATCACAAAAGAGGCATCTACTTATGGCCAGGGCAAATTAGTGGGAGAGAACCGATATGAAATGTTCGGCGGAGTAAACATGTTTTTCTATGATAAAGAAATCATTGAAGCCGAGTTTGGAAAGGCTGGACTTGTCGAAGTCACAGAGATTGCGGAAAATTATCCGTTCTACGTGATTAAGTGCAGGAAAGGGTAGGTGACGTCTCCGACGTTGTCAGAATTAGCGACATCCCTTTTTAATTTTTATGCCAACCTCAGCTTTTCACGTCCCGCTCATCCGGTATGGGCAGCACAACGCGAAATACCGAGCCTTTATCCGGCTCCGACGTTACTTCGATGGAGCCGTGAAGCACGTCGACCTGTGATTTGATGAGGTAAAGACCTATGCCCCGGCCTTCCACGTGGGTGTGAAAACGTTTATAAAGCTTGAACAGGTTTTCGTTGTGCCGTGCGACGTTGATGCCCAGCCCGTTGTCGGCGATCTCGAGCACGGCATTTCCGTTCTCGCGCCGGCTGGTGGCTATGACGCGCAACGTCCGTTCGGGCGAACGGTATTTAATCGCGTTGCTCAACAGATTGTAAAAAATACTTTGCAGCATCGCTCGCACGGTATGGATCTCCGGCAATGCGCCGAAGTTGGTGATGATTTCTTCGCGGCCGGTGAGGCTATCTTGTAACAGGCTTTTGCTCTGGCTCCATTCTTTTTCCAGTGGCACCGCTTCCAGGAACTGGTGTGGCTCGTTGCGCAGTTCGAGGATCTTGCTTAGGTCGTTGATGATCAGATCGAGATCGGAAGCCGTTCGCCCGATAAACTCGACCAACTGTGTTGTTTCGATCAGCTGCTTGTCGATCCGCGCCAGTTCTGCCAGCCCCAGTAACCTCGCCACGGGACCGCGTAAGTTATGCGATACGGTGTACGAGAACTGGAGTAACTCATTGTTGTGTTTGATCAGCTCGCTGTTGGTGCGCTTAAGCTGTGCCGTTTTTTCTTCGACAACTTTTTCCAGATTCCGGTTCACGTCGGAGATGGCGCGGTTCGACTCCGCCAGTTTATCGGCTTGCACCTGGATCTCTTCTTTCTGCTCGGAAACTTCCTGGTACAACTTTTTCAGTTCCTGATGTGTTTCATGCAACTTATCGGCCTGCTCAACGATGCTTGCATTTTTTGCGGTAATAGAAACGTTGAAACGATAATACATCAACACCAATCCGCCGAGCAGTGCTATACCGACGAGACCGCCGATGATGAGCGTGGACTGTTGTTTGAGCTGAACCTCCTGGAGCGATAATTTGTTTTCGGCAAGCTCCTTGTCTTTCTGCAAGACCTGGATATTGCGTTCGTGTTGTTCGATTTCTTCGATCTTCTCCAGGTTTACAAATCTCCGTGCCACGTCGACTTTGTGAATGGAGTCGCGAAGCTGCGAGGCCAGCAGCGAATATTGCAGTGCTTCCTGATACCGTTTTTGCGCCGTCAGCAGGTCACGGCGTGTGGTATAGTTGAGCACAAGAATTTCAGAAGCACCGTCGGCATACTTTTGCGACTGCTCCAACGACGCGATCGCGTTATCGAAGTTGCCTAGCCGGTAGGAAGCGTCGCCTAATCCCCAGTACGACAGGGCAAGCCCGTAGTTATACTCCACCTCCGTCGCCAGCGCCACAGCCTCCTGATAATGACGAATAGCAGCGGGGTAATTTTCCTGTTTGCTCTCCAGCGACCCAAGCCGGGTCAGGGTTTCGCTTCTTCCCAGGACGCTCCCTACATTGGAATAAATTCTTAGAACAGAATCGAGACATTTACGCGCTTCGGTGAACTTGTTCATGTCCGTGAGCACAACGCCTTTCAGCGTAAGCACATTGGCGCGCTCGGCCAGCAATAATTTTCTTGGATAGAGCGCGATGGCGTCGTCGGCCATGTGCAATGCCTGCGATGTGTTGCCTAACTGCTGATAGATCCAGCCGATCTGGATGCGAATGATCACGGATTCTGCATCGAAGTGACGAACCTGGCTTAACCTCAATGCATCGTACAGGTTGCTGAGCGCCAGCTCGTACTCGCCGCGCGCCGTAAAGACTTTGCCCAGATCGATCAGCAGGGTGACGTACTTTCGCAGCAATGATTTTTTGAGAAAGTAATTTCGCGCCGAATCGAACAGGATATCGGCCTGGGTATATTTCCCCCTCTGAAAAAGCGTGAGCGCCTTGATGTGACGCAGGTCGTTCAGGTTCTCCTCATCTTCGGGGCGGTTGCTCACAAAACCGTCGGCTTCGCGCAACAGGTTTTGCGCGTCGGAAAATTCGTTCAGTTCTATTTTCGCTTTGATCTTGGCGACCAGCGCTTCTACAAGCAGCGTCTTGTTCGGGAGCATCCGGCGTATGCGGATAGCACGGTCGAAGTAGTAGAACTGCGAGTCCGTCTGGTACCGTTGACCGTACAGTGCACCGAGGTTTCGGTAGATCTTCGAGAGCGTGCGCGGATCGGTGCTGTCCTGAAAGATCGCCCGGCTTTGGTTAAAGAAACGGAGCGCCGAATCCATCTCCACCTCTTCGAGGCTGCAGTTGCCCAATTGCAGCAATGTATAGCCGTAAAGCGCTTTGTCGCCTGCGTGTTTGGCCAAAAGCAGCCCGGTATTCAGATCGCGATGGCCTTCGCGAAGCTGGCCTGAAAGATATTCGTGCACTCCCAGGTATGTGCGGGCGCGTGCTTCGCCTTTCAGGTAGCCCAGGCTTTTACTCAGGCCCAGCGCTTCGGTGTTGTAGGCAAGTACTTTTTCCGCATTGATGGTGATGAATTCGTACGTAAGCAGGTTGAGGATATCAACCCGTGGTTCCCCTGTAACGTTTGCAAGCTTTTGTTCTAAGCTGTCCGTGAAGTGGGATTGTCCGGCAAGCAAGCCAGGCGACAGGGTTAGAAAACACGCTAAGAGGTATACTTTTCCGCTTTTCATCGGGGCCCTCGTGGTCAATATAAAAGTAAAGGTACGACTAAAACAAAGAGCAGAAGCAGGAAGTGCGGGGGAGTGCTTTTTTGCGTAAAACAGCGAAAAAAGACGTTTAAACACGGCCTTTCCTTCACTGGGCGCAGCATGTTTTCAGACAATTCGTTAAAATATCCTCTTCTTGACCATCTCCATAAACCGGTCCCTAAACTTATCACTGATGGGTATTTGTTTCGTGCCGATGTGAATATGGTTGTCCTGTACTTTGTTAATGAGTTCCGTATTCACAATGTAGGAGTTATGCACCCTTACAAAGGGAGACTCAAGCTGCTCGTCGATATCTTTCAGGCGGCGGTATATCAGCAAGTCTTCCGTGGAGGTTACCAGTCTGACGTATTCTTTTTCACCCTCGAAATAAAGCACCTCTTTCAGTAGTATCTTTTGCAGTGTCTTGCCCGACTTGACAAAGAAATAGTCGGCATCGGCTTTGTGAGCACTTATTGCAGTGGGCAGCATTGTTTTAGTAAAGGCAGATTCAATTTTTTGCGTGGCAGCTAAAAATCGTTTCAGGGTAATGGGTTTGAGCAGGTAATCTATGGTTGCATAACCATAGCTTTCCGCGGCATACTCGGCATAGGCAGTTGTAAACACTATCTTCGTTTCGGGAGGCAATAGACCGGCAAGCTCCATTCCGGATAGATGCGGCATGGTGATGTCCAGAAAAATAAAGTCTACTGTGTTATTCTTTAAAAAGGCCATGGCCTCTAACGCGTTGTAACATTTGGCCAACAACGTCCATTGTGTTGTTTGCCCTATTAAAACTTCTAACAGATTAACGGCGTTTGGCTCGTCGTCGACAATGATACACTTCAGACTCATAATAACGGAATGTTTAAGGACGCTTTGAAAAGCATGCCAACGGTTGACGTCTGCATCTGAAAATTGCTGCCGTAGAGCAGCTCCAGGCGTTGACGAAGGTTGGAAATGCCAAAGCCGGTAGAGGGTGAGTTTTGTGGCTGCTCGGGTAACGTATTAGTTGTCGTGAACGAGAGTCGTTGGTCTTCCTGAATCAGCGAAATTTCCATTTTATTGTGGCTGCTGCTCTTGTCAATACCGTGTTTGAAAATATTTTCTACAAACGTCATCAGTAACATGGGCGGCACGGTAACGTCTGTATCGTACCGGGTGATGAAGCTGATGTCGATCTCATGGCGGATCCGTATTTTCTCAAGTGCTATGTAATTTTCTAAAAACTGAGTCTCGGCTGCCAGTCTGACTTTCTGCTTGGGGCTTTCATCAACAAAGTACCGCATAATGTCGCTCAGCCGTTCAATGAGCCTGGCCGTGCGCGGCGCTTCAAGGTAGGCCTCGTAATAGATGTTATTGAGGGTATTGAACAGAAAGTGTGGCTGCACCTGCGATTTTAACAGGTTCAATTCGGCTTGCTTACGCTGGGTTATCATTTCTTCCGACTGCTGTTTCAGGGTGAAATAAGCAATCGCTATCCTGAAGACGAAACTTAGCATAAACACCATTAAGCCGCCAAACACGGAATTGTAAAAGATTTTCAGACTCAAGTGTTCGGGCTGTTGGGCAAACCATAGATTGTAGACGTGTACGCTAATCACGATTCGTAGTGCGCCCGTTGCCAGCAGAAGTCCGATAACAGCGACTATGTATAAAAACACACGCCCTTTTTGATACAGAGGATATAACAAGGAAATATTGCCATAAACAATGGCTGCATAAAAGCAAGTATTTAAGGCGGCATAGATAACAGCCTGCGCAAAAGGGTCCATTTGCATGAGTGATATGGCGATCACCAGGAAAACAAATATCCAGACGATCCATTGCAGCTGCGCCAGTGTAGGCTTGTTCTTGAAGAGTTGCATGCGCTAAAAATACAAAGCTTTTGGCAAGGCCATTATTTTTTTAAACCCTTCGCCAGATTTATTCAACGGCTTGGCGGATGCACCGCTTTTGAGACATCGGGGCAAATTGTTAAAAATAATATCCAATGTATTGAAACAATATACACAAATCGGCCTGATATAAGAGTTTTGCTATCGACACATCTAAATCAACTAAAATATGAAAATAGCGAAATTGAAATTTGCATGCATAACAGCCTTGCTTATCATTTTACTGATATCAGTACAAATGAAAAGTGCCGTGGCACAGGTTGATACCATCAGGTTAAAAGATAAGCGACTTAATACGTCAGCTCTTAAACCAGGCATGCGCCAGTATTTGGTTTACTTTCAGATGCCGCAATCACCCAAAGCATTGCGTTACTGGTTTTGGTTGCGCAATACGCAAGTACAAAAAAACAATGGGGAAAGCGTTTTTGTAACCAGTCAAAACTGGTATGGCAGCGATACCGCAAGCTATCGATCGGTTTATTCTGTCAACAGAGTTAGTGATTTTTCGCCCGTTTACCATTCAGAAACAGTCGGTGGGAAAAATAAATCTTTTCATTGGAGCGCTGAGAAAGTTACTGGTGCCGACACGGTTGCTATTAACACGCAAAAGGATTTTGTAATCAACTATGCTGAACCCTGTTTTAATTGGAACCTGGATATAGAGACATTTGAGATGCTACCGTTGGCTGCTGGAAAGATCTTTGTTATTAATTTTTATGATGCGGGCTTTGATAAACCCAACTATGTCAAATACACCGTAACAGGGAGCGAAGAGATCAAGACGTACGACAACCAAAAGATAGACTGCTGGAAACTGTATACCGAAAGTGATTTTAAAGGACAGCGTGCTACGCAAACCTTTTGGATCAGTAAAAAAGGACACGAGTTTATCAAGGAGGAGGACGTTTTTCCCGGTGGATATCGTTACAAAATAAAGATGCCGGCGACCGCCGTTGACCTATTGACGAGGTTTATAGAAAAGTGATACACGGCAATGCGATGTTAAACTGTGCGGGATAATGTTGATATTGCTGGGGAACCCTCTCTTCCTATGCAAAAATATCTTTTCTGCTCGCTTTTACTGTTCGGTTGTATCGCCGCGGTGGCTCAGCCGTCAGACACGGACCGATTTATTATCCACCGGCATCTAAAAGTCATTGGCAGGGAAACGTATCACCTCAATCGTATGGCCGACGGAGGCCGGCACTACTCGGTCGATTGTTTTTATGCCGACCGCGGAAAGGATGTGCCGCTGAAAGCAACAATACGTCTGTCGGCTTCCGGAGACCCCCTTGAAATGACTTCCAGGGGGTATACCTCTCGAATGAGCCAGATAAACGACGCCGTAGTCATTCGAGGAGATAGCTTGCTTATAACGCAGGATTCCACCACCAAGCTAGTGGCGAAGCCTGCCAACATGTTCCCGGTCGACGGCTACGCGCCGGCAATTATCCAGGAATTGTTGGTAGCCTGGTGGATGAAAAATTCAAAGCCTGCCAATGTACAGGCGCTGTTTGGACCGGTTGAAATACGCACGCTGGCAACCGATACGCTCCGTCATGCCAACGGAGACCGTATACTATCTGCCATTGGCATCAACAATGTTATTTGGGGCTGGGAGTTTCTATGGATCGATCAGCGAGGCCAGCTGGCAGCACTCACAACCATCAACGCGGAAGGCGATAAATTTGAGTTTGTCCGCCCCGACTATGAGAACGACTTACTCTTCTTTGCCGCCAAATCGGCTGAATACGGCGCCAGATTATACAGCGCGAAATCAAAAGAAAATTCCGCCATTGCGATTATCCACGGCGTATTGGTAGATGTGGAGAAAGAAAAAAAGCTCCACGATGCTGCCATTATTGTAGTAGACGGAAAAATTAGCTGGCTCGGTCCGACCCAAAAGGCTGTGATCCCCGCCAACGCCACAATCATCGACGCAAAGCAAAGACATATGCTACCAGGGCTATGGGACATGCACGCACACATGAAGCAGGTGGAGTGGGGCCCGGCCTACATCGCTACCGGCATTACAACGGTGCGGGACATGGGAAATGAATTTGTCTTCATTAACAGCATGAAAAGTACGATCGATGCGGGGCAAGGTGTCGGACCGAACATACTCAAGGCAGGGATCATCGATGGGCCTGGCCCGATGAGCAATGGTATAATGATAGCCGAAACGAAGGAGCAGGGCATTGCTCTTGTGAAAAAGTATAAACAAGCCGGGTTTCACCAGGTGAAGCTTTACAGCCAGCTAAAACCTGATGTCGTCCAGGCAATCTGCGTGGAAGCCCACCGCGCGGGAATGACAGTCGCCGGCCATATTCCACAAGGTATGACCACTGAGCAGACCGTCGACCTGGGCATAGACATGATCGCGCATCTTCCCTATCTCATGAGGGCTTTTGTGGGCAATGCCAACGGTGATGTGGACCTGAAACACCCCGACAACCGGAAGATGCTCAAGAAACTGCTGGAGAAAAAGATCGTGGTAGATCCAACGCTTGCACTTTTTGAGTTGGTGTACCGCCCGTTGGATCAGCCGCTCAACCGTATCGAGCCGGCCTTTCAGACACTCCCCGCCAAATTGCAAGCTGATTTTACCAGCATGGGACTTCCTCCTGCAGAGGCAGAAAAGAAAATACCAGCACAAAAAGTGTATCAGAAGCTTGTATTCCAGTTGCATCAGGCGGGTATTCCGATCGTTGCTGGGACCGATATGCTCATACCGGGGTATACTTTGTACCGTGAGCTTGAACTGTACGTAGCCGCCGGTCTGACGACCTGGGAAGCGCTGCAGTGTGCCACCATTACACCCGCTCGTGTAATGGGGCTCTCGACGACAACCGGCACCCTGGAAAAAGGGAAAGATGCCGACATAATCCTGGTCGACGGCGATCCTGTAAGTAATATCAGTGACATCCGGAGAGTCAGTCTGGTTTTAACACGGGGGCGATTGTATAATCCATCCGAAGTACATCAAACCATCGGCTTTGGAAGATAGCGGCATTCTATTTTTCGAAAGCTTTGCTCAAAAATATGCAATCAGTCGTCCACAGGTAATCACGGATGTCCAGAGCAGGAGGGAAATGACAGCAGCTGCTTTCGCCGCGGGTGGCGTTGAAGCGCCCTGTTCGCAACGTGCTAGCGTATAGCGGTGGAAGATAACGGCATTGACAATCGCCGCCGCAATGAGAATGAGCTTATATCCGAATATGTCGTTGGTACTCAGCGCTGTTGCCTGAGAGATGAATAAGAGCAGGCCCGACGGAACTACAAGCAGCATGCTGCGACGAGACCATGGAAGCACATAACCGGCAACGTCCTTTACGGCGAGCCGTTTGGATAGGTCGAGTAAACGCATGTCGAATATAAACGCACTGCCTACCAGGAAAACGAATCCGATGATGTGGACAATCTCAATGATCGGAAACAGCAGCGGCGCCTGACGGATAAAAACAGCGAGCCGCGAAGCTTCCAGCCATTCAAACACATCGGTCTGCATTCCTTATCGTAATTCCGTGGTCTTGTCGGATATCGTGATCCGTTCGGCCCGCATTTCATCTTTCACTTTTTTGTGTGGATAGCCAACAACTGTTGCCGAGGTGCCTTTCGCGAGCGCATCACTTTTCAGACCACGGGCTTCCATACGACTGGGCGGTGCCAGCACCACGGTCCATACCTTGTCGTCTACCTTCAGTTTCAACATTCCGTGCGGATTCTCATAACTTGATTCGAGAATCTCCCCTTTAAAGTTCAGCGTTTTTGTCTGGTCGTAGTTCGCCCATCCATGATGCAGCACAACCGTAAACGATACACAAGCCAGTGCAGCAAGCAGAAGTACAGAGCCTTTGATTGTTTGAATTGAAATGTGACGTATCATACGTTTCAAGATTAATGGTTTCAGAGTTTTAAGATCTGCGATGCATGATCTTTTGTTTCTACTTTATCGATCACTTCTGTGATCGTGCCTTTCTCGTCAATGATAAAAGTTGTACGTGCCGTACCCCATGCCTTCTTCCCGTCCCGCTCCTTTTCAACCCATACACCGTACTTCTGGTTGATGGACTTGTCGGTGTCGGCAATCAGGGGGAAAGGAAGCGAGTATTTCGCCTTAAAATCCTTGTGCGATGTTTGATCATCCGTGCTCACACCGATCACTTCGTATCCTTCTTTCGCCAGCAGGTCTTTGTTGTCCCGCAGGTTACAGGCTTCCGCCGTGCAGCCGGGGGTATTGTCTTTGGGATAGAAGTAGAGGATTACCTTTTTGCCATTGTATTGTTTGAGAGTCACTTGGTTTCCGTCCTGGTCTTGGCCAGAAAAGTCAGGAGCTTTGTCCCCCGCTTTCAGTTTTGCCTGTGCAGAAACGGAAAAAGCGGAAATCACGAGGCAGTAAAGGATGATGATCGTTTTCATAGTCATGGGATGTTGATACCACCAAGTTACGGGACTGGCGTTAAAAAATAATGCCTGTTTCCCTTTTGGTGACTATTACTTGAGCGAATTGCTAAGCAGCAGCCAGTATGGCCATTCTTAAAAGGCTCATCGCCGATGTTCGTAATCAAAACACCTGCGATGAGCCTTTTTACTTTCCCACCCTTATCGATAATATGCTACGGTGTCGGATAAAGCGTCCAACCATACGTATTCTGCAACTCCGTGAGCTTGACAGTGGTGGCTGGCGACGGCGGACCTATAGGAGGTGCTGTCATGGACGACCAGTCATTTGAGTAGGTAAAGTAGCCGCTGGTAATGGTGTTGGCAACGGTGTTTGCGTAAATGTTGTTCGTAATGGCGTCGATGTCGGCAGTATTTAGTGCATTAGGTCCGCTTATGCTGATGAAATAAATATGGTGTGACGTCGGCAGCAGCAGCGTCGCCAGTTGAGGGATGCCTGGCATATTCACTACTTCCAGGTTCGGACAATTGGAGAGATTGACTCGAGTCGGTCCGGCCGTAAGGCCTAGCCGTACATCGCGCAGGGCGGTCGCATGGGAAAAGTTAATGGACGAAACCGGTCCATTGCCATAAAATGAATAGAAGTCTGTGATTTGATCAACGTCGCCGATTACGGTAATAATGTATACACCTGCGAGGGCATAACTGTGTGTCATGTAGTTGGCCGTGGAAGCGAGATCATATTGCTCAATAATCCCGTCACCCCAGGAGACATAGATCAATCCTGTGCCGACCAGAGAGAAATCAAAGAAGTCGACCACCCGGGTGCGCATGGTGAGCGCAAAGAAAGGCAACTTAAAGGCTGTATAGCCAAAATCGGCTACGTTTTGGGACGCAGCTTGCAGGACATCGATCGTCAGCGCGGTACCGGTTTCCGGGGTTACGTCAAATTCATAACCAAGCGCGCGGCGCACAGATTGGGCAAGGCGCGAGCCCTGCTTCGGCGCGGCCATCAAAACCTGATCGTCGTTCACAACGGCGAAGTCGCTGATCGTGTAATGGCCCGCGGGAAGATTCAAAGGCGTCTCCGCCGTCATTACGTGATCGGTAAGTACGGGGTTGCCCGCGGCGTCGTTAACAGTAATTAAGAAATAGGATTCCTCCGGTAGGATGGCCTCGCCGGCGTTGATAGAAACCTGAACTGCTTGAGGTTTGCTAACGGTGCTTTCTTGTTCGGTACAAGAGGAAAGGAGAGCAAAGAAGAATAGGGAGAAGAAGACTGAAATGTTTCTCATAACGCAATGGAATTAAAGGGTGATTAAATAACTAACTAATAAACACTGTCTCCAGAACTGGCTGGGAGAAATTCTGGAGGCTATTGTAGCCGACTGTATTAAACGGCTGAGGAGTATAGATGTTTGCCAATACCGACAATTATAATAGGGGAATAATCCTCCCGGCTAAAGATTGTAAAATGGCGTCAGTCTGATTACATTTGGTTAGAAGCCCATCGTGCTACCATAGCGGTAGAATGATGGGCTTTTTTATTGCCTTCACTTAATCGTTTATACCATGCTGACAAACACCCCTTATCTTAGATCTACCTGTAGAATCATGCTCCTGCTTGCCATGGCATCTGCCTTCCAGTCGTGTTATCACTACACGATTACCTCCAAAAATAGCGCGTCGACTGAAACAAAGTCGGCTACAATGCACAATCTCTTTTGGGGCTTGGCGGTCAAACCCAGAAACGGCCTAAACCCACCAAACTGCGCTGCACCCGATCCTCCGGTGGGCTTTCACACAGTAAGAATGACCACCAATTTTGGTTATTCCGTCATCACCGTGGCCACGCTCGGAATATGGAGCCCGATGAAAGTAGAATGGCAGTGTGCCAAGCCTTGTCAACCCGGCGGTGATACCGTGATCGAATAATGAATCGCTAATCCACAGTACTATGCTAAAAATAGTCGAAACCGGAAGCAAGACCTGGGAGAACCGTCACCTCACATTTACGGAAGAGATCGACAATCTCTATGATATGTGGAATAGCGCAGACGATGATGTCCTCATCAGCTATACCAGAATGTCGGAAGCGATCCAGGGACAGATCGGCGAAGTGATCGATCAGGGAATAACATTACGCGCGCTGGGCGGTGGCTGGACGTGGTCGCGCATTGCGACGTGCCATAAAGGAAGGATGTACAACACCAAGGGACTTAACTTACGGTTTTCCCTGGGGCCGTCCCTCGTGGACGATGCCTACACCGGCAGCAGCCAAGACCTTATTTTTGTACAATGCGGTGTATCCATTCATGAGCTTAACGTGTACCTGAAGCGGAAAGGACGCTCGTTGAAAACGTCCGGCGCAAGCAACGGTCAGACGATCGTCGGAGCGATGTCTACCGGAACGCACGGATCGGCCTTCGGGTTCGGCGCAATTCAGGAGTTTGTGGTGGGACTGCACATCATTACCGGTCCGGATCCCCAGGTACCCGAGCATAATGTGTATATCGAGCGCGCCAGCCATCGCGTAACGAAACCGGCTTTTGCGGAGAAGCTTAAAGCGAAGTACATTCTTAACGACGACCTGTTCAATGCCGCAGTGGTAAGCTTTGGCAGCTTTGGCTTCATCCATGGCCTATTGGTCGAAACAGAACCATTGTACCTATTGGAATGCTAC
>NZ_JAHESE010000208.1 GCF_018598175.1 Dawidia cretensis | reverse complement strand
CCCGAAAATACATTCAGCATCGCGGCCGTTTTGCGTTCGCCACCATACATCTCCGCGATCTGCTGATCCATAAACGCATAGTGAAAGGTATACTCAGGATACGTAGCCTCCCATTTTCGTTGAACATACTCCAGCGTCGCCTGCATATTCACCGTGCTGATCTTCATCGAAAGGTTTTTATAGGAGCCTTTATCATTGTACAGTACCACGGGTTCAATCGCATGGTCCAGCGCCTGTGTGTGAAAATCTCTTACCACGCCC
>NZ_JAHESE010000207.1 GCF_018598175.1 Dawidia cretensis | reverse complement strand
CAGATATATTGAACATGGTAACTAAATCATGGAATAAATGAAAGCTAGGGTGTTTCCCGATATTTTCAATATCTGCGATATGACGTTCTCCGTAAAAGACTTTATCGCCTAAATCATTTCTGGAAAACCCTGCTTTCTCTCTGGCTTCTCTGATTGCCAGTCCTAAAGGACGAAAATCAAAGCTGTGCGTATCTTTCTTTTTTCTCATTTTTAATCACCTAGCATGAGTTTATACTATTTTCACAGGTTTGCTCTGCTCAAGG
>NZ_JAHESE010000206.1 GCF_018598175.1 Dawidia cretensis | reverse complement strand
CTACTACATCTGCGAGGAAGAGGAAAGGCTGATTACGTCGTTGATCGAATTCTTCGATCCCATCATCCACAACCTGCGACAAGAGTATCCGGTCATGAAGCAAAAGCTGCAATTCAAAGTACAGCGCCGCTGCTACATCAACCTGCGCTCGATCAACGGCGCGCCCGAGCTGAAGCTGGTCACGGACGAAGAAAAAGATGAGCAGTACTACAGCCTGGAAGACGGCGCCCGCGACGGCATAGCCGAAATGAAATGGCTCTATC
>NZ_JAHESE010000205.1 GCF_018598175.1 Dawidia cretensis | reverse complement strand
GATATATCTGATGAATTAAATTCAATAAAAAAAGGGAAAAAATCTAAATCACAAACCAATTCAGATGATAAACAAGAAACTAATCCAGAAAAAGCGGTAAATAACACTAAAGAGCCAGAAGAAGTCAAGTTAGCTACTATAGAAGGCTGGGATATGTATACTATTCAAGTTGCTGCAATAGATAATAATGATGATTTGAAAAAAATACAGACATCATTAGTTAATAATGACATACCTTTTTCAGTTATGGAGAAGGATGGAGTA
>NZ_JAHESE010000204.1 GCF_018598175.1 Dawidia cretensis | reverse complement strand
ATTCAACCTGCCGCAAAACGGTCCATCGGGGTTAAAGGAGACATGCTATGCCGTCCACTATTACGACCTGAAAGTAATCTCGCTGGATGCCATACAGATCGAACACCCACTGGGCCGCCATAAGCGTCAGTTGGAATGGCTGGACTCGGTATTGACAAAGGACCCGCGCAAGTGGACCGTGGTGACCTTGCACTATCCGGTGTTCTCGACGGCAGAAGGTCGCGACAATGAAAAGATTCGCGAACGCCTCAAGCCACTTCTGGAC
>NZ_JAHESE010000203.1 GCF_018598175.1 Dawidia cretensis | reverse complement strand
CACGTATTAGGCGATACATTGGTACAGGTCGCTGCACCTGTATCCGCAAGAGCACCACTTATCCAGGTCGGATTCGGAACAAACATTTTGGATACAATCACACTTGCGCAAACAAGTGCAATAGTAACAAGAACGAGATTGTTTTTCATGGCATGACGGCAAAGAGAAGCTAGATCATTCTAGAAAGATAAAGGGTTCGGCACACAACGCCGAACCCTTTTTGTCAATAACTAATTCTGCGAGTAAGGAATCACCGACTCCAATAC
>NZ_JAHESE010000202.1 GCF_018598175.1 Dawidia cretensis | reverse complement strand
CCTTGCTCCAGGCTGGCCACTGATCAAGGAATGGGCCTATGCCGGATTCTTCTTTGTCATGACCGGCGCCGTTGTATCACACCTCGCCAGCGGCGACGGCATAGGCGGCGTCGTATGGCAAAGCATCTTTGTCGCGCTGATCGTGCTGTCGTGGTACCTCCGGCCGACCGCGCGCAAGCTTCATGTACAGCCGCGGTAACGACGTAATACCAGCATATCATCATCGATCAACCCCGAACCAGGCAGCGCCTGGTTCTTTCATGTAT
>NZ_JAHESE010000201.1 GCF_018598175.1 Dawidia cretensis | reverse complement strand
GGATACCATCATGCCAAGTATCTCAACTTCACCTTTGTCAGCGAGGGCATGAAGCACGGCCATTGCGCCAGCATCATCACAATCTTCAGCAATGTCTGTATCGAAAATTAATTTAGTTGTTGTTGCACTGCTGAAGGTGTTCAGGTCCAATGAGTCAGATGGGAGAGAGTCAGTACTTACAATAGTATTAATGGATGTACTGTCAGTGATTAAAGTGTCTGGATTGATGATGTTTTCAGTACATGCGGTGAACATTAGGCATAGCAA
>NZ_JAHESE010000200.1 GCF_018598175.1 Dawidia cretensis | reverse complement strand
AACGTGTATTTTTGCCCCCGGTATGGAACGGATGGCAGAGATTTCTACAGCCGCGGACCCGACAATGAGTGCGGAGGCGGCCCAAAAGACGGTTTTTTCGATTCTTTTTACGATTAGTTTTTCCCACCTGCTCAACGACATGATGCAGGCCGTGATTCCGGCGGTGTATCCGCTGATCAAGGACAGCTTCCACCTGTCGTTTACCCAAATCGGTTTGATTACGCTTACGTTCCAGCTTACGGCGTCGCTGTTGCAGCCGTTCGTGGG
>NZ_JAHESE010000199.1 GCF_018598175.1 Dawidia cretensis | reverse complement strand
ATCTACTATTGTTCGGTGAAAGCCACCTCTATCACGGTGAGGGTATTGCTTTCGATCCTGAGGGCTTCCTAAGCACTTTGCCAGCAATAGTTAATGTTATAGCAGGATACCTTGCAGGAGATTTCATCAGGCGCAAGGGCAATACTTATGAAACTATCTCTAAGCTTATGATCATTGGATCGGTGTTGATAATGGTAGCCCTTGCATGGCACAACTTCTTCCCAATCAATAAAAAACTTTGGACTAGTTCATTTGTACTGCTTACGGT
>NZ_JAHESE010000001.1 GCF_018598175.1 Dawidia cretensis | reverse complement strand
TTAACAAGGCCATCCATGGATGCTTTTCCCTTTGAATGGCACTTTTTTCCCCCGGCGCATTATCGGAAATCGTCCAGTGATATTTCCTGTAACGGATCACCGCCATCGATAAAAAATCTACCGTTGCGCTTAAGTGCTTTCGCGATTTTTCCCAACGCTTGTTTCTCAAGTTCCGGATGTCGCCCATCCAGCGCACCTACCCGTACGGCAAAAGCGAGATCAAAACGTTTATCCCCCGCATCTAATTCAAAATCTTCGACCGCAACCTGGCGGAAGTATATCCTGCCTGATCTTAACTCGCTCGTTGATCCATAAATCGCTTGCCGAATTGCCTTCTCCGAACGATCTATCGCGAGAACATAGCTACGCTCCGTCCTCCTGCAAACTTCCCGTGCGGCTACGCCCGGTCCGCAGCCGATTTCCAGGACACGCACTCCTTCTTTCAAAGGCAGTGCATCAACAATCTCCATGAGTCTTTTGGAAACACGCTCAACCATTGTCGGGTAAGATTTAAGACATGCAAATTATTATAAATCGGCAGGCGGTCACCAACGAAGGGTAGGAAAAAACAGAATATGAATGATGGACAGCCGGCTAGCTTCCTACTTCTGTTTGAAACGCCAACCATGAGAAACTTCCTGTTGACCTCATTTCTTTACAATTGTTATCGTCCGAAGGCTGAAACGCTTCCCACCTTTGTACTGTCATTAAACAGTACAACATGAGAACGGTGATCGTATTTAATCATCCTTACGACGGCAGTTACTGCAGTGCGATTCTACAATCGGTAGCAAAAGGACTGCAAAAAGCCAGTCACCAGGTTGACCTGATGCACCTGGATCATGACGGGTTCAACCCTGCCATGTCACAAGCCGACCTGAAAGCTTTTGTCGACCATAAGCCTGTTGACCCGCAGGTAGTTGACTATACCGAAAGGATAAAAAAGGCGGACCATATGATCTTTATTTTCCCGATCTGGTGGGATATTATGCCGGCAACAACGAAGGGGTTTATTGACAGGGTGCTGTCTCCGGGCGTAGCGTATGATCACCATCCGAGAGGATTTGGATTAGTCCCGCTTTTGAAGAACCTGAAAAGCATCACCGTCACCACCACCATGAATAAGCCTAAACTATTGTATTCCTTACTCATTGGGAACTTAATCCGAAAAGTGATGTTACGAAGTGTTTTCAAAACCATGGGATACAAAAACCTGCGCTGGATAAGTTTTACATCGGTAAAATCTGTCAGCCCGCAGAAGCGGGTGACGTGGTTGAACAATCTTGAAGCCACTTTTTCAACATTAAACTGAATCCATCTTGTAGTATGAAATTGAGCAGGAATTATATCACCCCATTTATATCCCTGGTTTTCCTGGTCGTTGGACTATCCGGGTTACTTATGCTTTTCCATCTATTTGACGGCTATACGGAAGTAGTACATGAATGTTTGGGTGCATTTTTTGTTGTATGTGCAATCGTTCATATTATACTCAACTGGCTAGCGTTAAAAATTCATTTTAAAAGGGGCGTTTTCCTTCCTGCTATGCTGGGTGTGGCGACCATCTCCATGGCCTTCATTATTTCTGAAAGAATGCATCCACCGGTAGACATCCTTATTATCAATAAAATCATTAAAGCGCCTCTTAATGATGCTTTTCAGGCATTGGATGTTGACTATTCCGAAATAGCCGACAGATTAAAAACGGGTGGAATGTCGATTGAAAAGGCGAGGACAATAGAAGACATCTGGATAAACAATAACGCCGACCCTGAAGAGGTAATCTATTTAATCACCCGATAATGATTTACGTATTTAGAACTTCCGTAGGTACGGCGAGCGATTAAAAAACGCAAGCGAGCAAAGAATTACCGCATGGCGTCTATACCCTATTTCGTATTCGGCTTAATGAAACCGGTGTGATCCCTAAATAAGAAGCTATGTAATGTTGTGGAACGCGCTTGACGATCTGTGGATATTGTTCTATCAATTCTTCATAGCGTTTTTGAGGATTATTTTTAAGATATGTATAGAAAAGTTGTTGCGCGTGAAAAAGTCTTTTGAATAAATGTTCCTCCAGCTCTTTTTTTAATTCAGGTGAGTTTTCAATAATGTCCTGAAAATCAGCTTGTGAAAGTGTTTGTAAAATACAGGGCTCAAGGCTTTCGATACTGTATAAGCTCGGTTGGTTTGTCCTAAAACTTTCAATAGAAGACACGGTGTCGCCTTCGAAGAAGAATTGCGTGGTTATCTCTTTACCGCCATTATTTACCCACGTCCGCAAGCAGCCCTTATCAATAAAAAACATCGTTCTCGAAGTTTTTCCTTCCGCCAACAAAATAGTCTTTGCAGGAACTTCCTGTTGTTTAAAATAATGACTGAATTTGTCCCAATTGTTTTTCATCGTTACAGTCGCTTTCACGGATGTCGCTATTATACATAAATATTATAAAACCAGAGAAATAAATCAACAGCCTGTAACGGTGACACTGCAATACTTGTGAAAACCATAACGCAAGCGTTATACCAAAGCGAGATCATTGGGTGAAATGAGTAATAGTCATGTTTTTCGTTTGTCACTACTCGCTTTAATATTGCTGATGAGTCACCATCCGAATGGCAGTGGCGGCAAGCCGTTATGGGAGGCGCTGGGAGCGCGATTCCGGAACGGCGGCGCCTTTCACCCGGATTACCCCAGAGCTGGATAGGGGTTGTGCGTGGACAAGTTAGTCGTTGGGTGTTTAGCTCTCGCATCAGCGCCTGGGTGGGCCATTAAGAGCCGCACGTAGGCGAGCAACCAAGTGAGCAGTGGCAACGCAATGATAAAATATTGAAAATCAATGGCATGCGAGCGGATCCATTTCCCTCCCCCGCTGCTGAAGGACAGTCCAAAGGCCCGACGATAGTCGGGTTTTTCCCTCTATCGAACAACTCTTTACTTCATCTCTGATGCTCTTGGTCAGCATCGCAAAAAGTATCTTAACGTTACGATAGCAGACATGTCGTTGGCTCAATGAATATTTACAAATAATACATAAATTAGACCTTTATTGGACAAGACCAAATTTGGTAACATGCTGGGAGAGAAACTTAAAGAATTAAGGGAAGCGAAGGGTCTGGTTCAGCGTCAGGTTGCTGCTGGTTTGGAAGTGGATACAGCATACATCAGCAAAATGGAAAGTAATGAAAAACCAGTAAGCCGTAATCATCTTAAAAAGTTAGCTTTAATGTTAAACATCACCGAGGATGAGCTCTTAATCTTATGGTTAGCCGATAAAGTTTATGATGTCGTCAAGGAAGAATCTGTCGGAATTCAATCAATTGAGGTAGTCTACACTTTTATGAAAAAGAAACGAAAGTAGACATGAGTACCTATTCAATTAAGGATATTATTTCCTCTTCCGACCGATATAAGCTTTACACCCTGGTATGTAAGCGCGAAGAGCTAAAGCAAAGTATCGATTTTCTTAATTCGGAGAATATTCCTGTCATCAATGTTGGCAAGGAGGTATCAAAATTTGTCGAAACGCTCCAGGATCAATCCTACATCAATATTGATGTATTTGAATACACAAAAAAATTGCTTGACGGTCATAAAATCAAGCTGGCTATCTCAGGAAACTTTCTAATCGCGATTCATAACATTGGAATTTTGTTAGAGCCAATGTTCAAACTGAATGCAGCCCAGATGCTTAGGGAATTTTCCAAGTCGACAGCATTGATCATAGTGTGGGAAAATGAATTAGACTTTCCAAATAAATTACACTGGACCGATCAAACCGATACCTATAATCTGGATTTCTTAGATACCCCATTAAAAAAACTTCATCATGCTTTATAAGGAGCTTATCAAATTTGAGCCAATTACAACGGTTGTCAAACTAGTGAATGCCAGTGAAACATCGGTAGCGGAAAATCTTGTGAGGACCTTTGTGTTTTCGAAAAAGATGCAAGAGGATTTGCAGGAAATCATTATTAAAAATTTGACAACAGAGCCCAGCTATGAAACTAAAGGCATTCAAGTAGTGGGTAGCTATGGAACTGGTAAGTCTCACTTAATGTCATTGGTATCCGCAATTGCAGAAAACGCTGAGCTAACGAAGCACTTACAAAACGACGATTTCAAAAAACCTTTCAAGGCGATTGCCGGAAAATATAAAGTCCTTCGCTTTGAGATAGGGACTGATAAGCCGTTAAAGGATATCGTGTTTGCCCAAATTGAAAGATATCTAAAAAAAGAAGGCATTAATTTTAAGTTCGATGACGATTCCAATTTCAGTTGGAAAGAGCTGATTCAGCAAATGATGGCTGAGTTTGAAAGCAATTTTCCGAAGCATCATTTTCTAATCGTAATTGACGAGTTGTTGGAATATTTGAAGGGACGAAAGCCTAATGAATTGAACAATGACCTCATGCTTCTTCGACAGTTGGGAGAAGCTTGCGACAATTCGAGGTTTAAGCTCATGTTTGGCGTTCAGGAATTACTATATCGTTCACCCGAGTTTCAGTTTCAGGCAGACATGCTGAACAAGATTGAAGATCGGTATTCAGATTTAATCATTACAAAAGAAGATGTCTCATTTGTTGTCAAAGAACGCTTGCTGAAAAAGGACATCCATCAGAAAGCCAAAATCAGAGAACATCTATTGAAATTCGCCCATCTATTCGAAGGAATAAATACAAATCTGAACGAATTCATTGATCTGTTTCCTGTTCATCCTAATTATGTAAGCTATTTTGAAAAGATAAAGCATGGTAAAAGCCAAAGGGAAATTCTGAAGGTATTATCTGTCAGATTTGGACACATACTCGAAAAGGAGGTGCCTGCAAATAATCCTGGCCTGATTACTTATGATACTTACTGGCCTGACCTGGCGAGTAATCCTGCAATGTTGGCTATCCCCGACATTCGAACCGTAAGGGATAAGATTGATATCATCCAAGGCAGAGTCACAAATCATTTCAACGGTGCTAGAGCGAACCGCAAAGGGATTGCGCAAAGCATTTCTCAAGCTCTCGCGATCAGAATTCTCTGTGATGACCTCGACAAAAGGAACGGGGCGAATTCTCAAAGTTTAAAAGAGGACTTGTGTGTAACAATCTCAGGTGTCGATGATCCTGAGTTGCTTTTAGCTGCGGTTGATAGCACAGCTAAACAGCTGGTCACCGCCACAGCCGGGCAGTACATTGACCAGGATAACATTAGTTCCGACTTCTATATTCGGACTGAAGGCGGTATCAATATTCCCCAGTTGATCAGAGACTATGCAGATGAGGTTGTAAAAAAAGATTCCGACCTGGCTGATCAATACTATTTTGACTTTCTACAATATGTCTTAGAAATACAGCAAGATTCCTACAGGTCTGGCTTCAAGATTTGGGAACATTCACTTGAATGGATTGACAAGAAAAGTTTTAGACTCGGGTACGTTTTCTTCGGTAATCCAAACGAACGAAGTACAACAGAACCAATTCAGCAATACTACATCTTTTTCTGCCCCCTCTTCAATGCAATCAATCGAAATGATGAGTCAGATGAAGTGTACTTTGATGTGGCAGGACTTTCAAAAGAGTTCAAAGACACTATTTGTCTTTATGGAGCAGCCAAGGCAAAACATGGATCAGCCCCGACCAATCAAAAGCAATTATTCGCCAGTCAGATAGAGGAGTATCAGCGAAAAGCCATCTCCCTTTTCGATAAAGAGTACGCAGATAAAACGAAGGTGATTTATAAAGGAGAGGCTAAATCACTCAAATCTTATCCGCTGTTAGGTGAAGGGTCAACAAAAGAAATGATTTTTCGCAGTGTTGCTGCAAGGGTTTTGAATAAGACTTTCAATGAGAAGTATCCCCATTATCCTGCGTTTTCCGACCTACTTCAACCGCTTACTAAAGACAACTTTGACGGCCGAATTAAAGCTGCGTTAAAAAAAGTCACTGCGTCATCACAGGCCAATCGCGATGGCGAGGCAATCTTAAGCGGGCTCGGTCTATGGAGCGGACATGCAATCGCAACAGATAATAGTAAGTATGCAGATAGCATTAAAAAGAAATTGAAAGAAGCTGGTGGTACCTCGGTATTGAACAGATCGGACATCATCTGGGCTCACTATGCACCGGCTAATCTTTGGTATTCTGTTGATTTTAATATTGACTACCAATTAGAATTTCTTGTTCTGTCGGCTCTTGCTTATAAAGGAGATATTGAAATTACCTGGTCAGCAAGTAAAACATTATCAGCCACGAATATCGAGGCAATGTTGACTTATACAGAAGAGGACTTCTTTACTTTCCAACACGTCAAGCAGCCCCAGGGGATACCGACTAAAAACTTAAAGGCGCTATTTACTTGCCTCGGGTTACCTGATTTTACGTCAGAATTGGATAAAGCAGAGACAATAAGCAAGATCATAACTGAAGCAAAAGCAAAAGCAGAAAGAACTGTTAAAACTAAGGCACTGCTTGCACAAGGGCTTCGATGCCGAAACGTACCTCTCTTAAGTGAAGAGGACAACGGAAAAATGAAAACCGAACTAGATACACTCGGCTCAATGCTTGACAATATTCAGGCATACAACTCATACGGAAAACTTAAGGCGTTCAAGTTCACAGAAGACGAATTATTAGCTGCATTTAAAGCATATCAATACTGTGACCTGATCGATAAGTTAAAAGATAAAGCAGAGAAGTTCGAGCGACTTGTAGGCTATTTATATACAGCACAATCCTACGTAGTTCAAGAGGAAAAGCCACTTTTTGATGACATTAAAGAAGCAATTGATAGCCTCCCCATGGTAGTATCGTCTTCAAAAGATTCGGATATCAAAAAGTATGAAGCACTTCTTAATTCTCTGATTGATCGATATGCAGACTACTATTTGAACCAGTACACACGGTGCCGTTTGTCGAAGCAAGATTCATTGGCGAAAGAGCGCATGATGACAAGTGAAAGGAAACGCATTTGCGATATCATCAAAGATTCTGAGTTTATCACAGCAACCGAATATCAAAATTGGCTGAACAGTATTGTCTCACTCCGCGAAGCGGATATGTCATTAACAAAATCCAGAGTTCTTTCAGAGCCCTATCATGATTTTAATCCCCGCGAATATTACGGTAAACCAGCATATAATATCACCCAACTTGAAGAGCAACTTGATTCAATTCTCGAAAAGTGGACAGCAGCAATGAGATCAGTGTTTAAAGATCCCTCTGTGCAAGAGAATATGGATGTTCTCAAATCTGATGATCGAAAATTAGTTGAAGATTTTAGGAGCAGCAGGGTTGATCTTTCTGCTGAAAATGCACCAAGGTTAAGAAATCTAATCTCTCAATTTGCTCAGGGAATTGACAAGGTCGAGATAACGATGGAGGATATTAGGCAGCAATTAAGCAAGCCTTTAACTCCTCAGGAGGCAATTAATACACTGACAGCTTACATCGACGGTTTGTGTGCAGGTAAAGAAAGAAATAAGGTTCGGATTATTATTAAGTAATGAAGTGACATTAAACTTTGACAAAGGCCAAGATGTAATTGATATACAAGCTGGTGGCATAGCTAATTTATGCTAAAAGCCTCGATAAAACGGCAAACGATAGTATAGGTGCTATAGCCGGTGACTATGCCAGATAAACCACTAGTCCAAGGGGTATTTGATATTAGATTTTTTTAAAGCCCAAGAAGTAAATGAGCAAACAGGATACAGTAATATGCCTTGGCCGGGAATTTAATTCCGAAGAAGAACGGAGAGAATACTTTCGCAATGAATTAAGAGCGAAACTTCCCGAATTAAAGAAGATAGAAGGCTTTCCTATTGGTGACGATGAAGACATCATTAATCTGAGCGATCCTCCATACTATACGGCGTGCCCAAATCCTTGGTTAAATGATTTTATTGGTGAATGGGAGAATGAGCAGAGTAATATCAACGAAAGACAGGAAAACTTTCATGTTGATGAACCCTATGCCAGTGATGTAAGCGAAGGGAAAAACAATCCTATCTACAACGCCCATAGCTATCATACAAAAGTACCGCATCCGGCAATAATGCGGTATATCCTACACTACACTCAACCGGGAGATACCGTTTTCGATGGATTCTCAGGCACCGGTATGACTGGAGTAGCAGCTCAGCTTTGTGAAAATCCCGATCCGGAAACTAAATATGTAATCGAAAAGGAATTTCGAGATTCCGGTTTAGGCAGTCCTGTGTGGGGCCCGCGCAATGCTATTCTGGGGGATCTTTCCCCGGTCGCCTCTTTTATTTCTTATAACTATAATACCTCAACTGACAATTATGTCTTCGAAGATCAGGCTCGTTATCTTTTAAATGAAATTGAGACGGAATGCAATTGGATGTATGAGACCAAACACACTAATGGCTCAAAAGGTATAATTGACTATACCCTTTGGAGTGATGTTTTTACCTGTCCTGATTGCAACGGAGAAATTATCTTTTGGGATGCAGCTATAGATAAAGAAATAGGGGAAGTTCGAGATGAATTTCATTGTCCTCATTGTAATTCACTTCATTCCAAACGTACTCTTGAAAAAACCTGGGTAACTCTTTATGACGATAGCTTAACTGAAACAATTCGCCAAACCAAAACGGTGCCAGTATTAATTAATTATAGAGTAGGCAATAAGCGATTTGAAAAAAAACCAGACTCTGATGATTTATTACTAATCCAAAAGATCGATGCGCTAAAAGTCCCGTACAACATTAAAGCAAATGAGCTTCCAATAGGCTATAATACAGAGCAACCTAAAAGGTCCAATGGCATTACTCATGTTCATCATTTTTTTACCAAAAGAAACTTATGGTGTGTATTAAGTTATATAAACAAGAATAAGAATGTGAGAAATCTCTTTCTTGTCACCGCAATCACTTCAGATGTGTCAAAGATGGCCAGGTTGAAAGTTGGATATTATTTCAAAGGTGGCGGTGGACCCTTTATTCCAGGTCTTGCAGGAACCTTATATATCCCCAGCCTTTCAGTAGAAAAAAGGGCGCTATTTGCTCTTGAGAATCGCCTAAAAACAATAAGCTCATCGTTACCAAAATTAAAAGGGCATCGAGGAATTACCTTGACGGGTTCAGTAAGCGACATGAAAACGCTAAACTCATCGTCCATAGACTACATTTTCACGGACCCCCCATTTGGTGCAAATATTATGTACTCAGAGCTAAACTACATTTCAGAAGGTTGGTTGCGGGTAAAAACAAATAATCGATCGGAAGCTATTGAAAATAAATCGCAGGGCAAGTCGCTTTTAGACTATCAAAGCATTATGACGAAATGCTTCGAAGAGTATTACAGAGTTCTTAAACCGGGTAAATGGATGACGGTTGAATTCAGCAATACAAGTGCAGCGGTATGGAATGGAATCCAAACAGCAATTCAGAAAGCTGGTTTTGTAATCGCCAATGTCGCAGGGTTGGATAAGAAACAGGGCAGCTTCAAGGCCGTAACAACACCAACCGCTGTCAAGCAAGACTTAGTTATCAGTTGTTACAAGCCATCAGAATCATTCGAGCAAAAGTTTACAACAACGCAAAGCTCAATTGCTGTTTGGGATTTCGTCTCCGAACATCTAAGCCACCTTCCTGTCTATTTAAAAAATGAAAATAGCTCAACAGCCATCATTGAACGTGCCCCAAAAGCCCTATTTGACAGGTTAATTACATTTTACTTGATGCGCGGATTATCTGTTCCAATAGATGCAAAGGACTATCAAGAAGGATTAAAGCAAAGATATGTTGAAAGAGATGGAATGTATTTTACCTCAGAGCAAGCTGCTATATATGATGACAAAAAAGCCCGGTCTCCAAAGTTTGTCCAATTATCACTAATAGTCACAAGTGAATCGGATGCAATTGAATGGTTAAAAGACAGACTGCGCAAACAAGGTCAGAAATACCAGGACATAATGCCTGAGTTTCGAAAAGCAACACAGTCGCTTCGCAAAGGCGATACACTACCAGAGTTGCAGGATATCCTGAATGAAAATTTCATCCAGGATGCCGACGGTAAGTGGCGTACGCCTAATCCTAATGAAGCAAAAGATAGGGAAACGTTGCGAACCAAAATACTGCTGAAAGAATTTGGTACTTACATAGCTGCAATTAATCAGCCTAAAGCCAAGAAATTGAAAGAAGTCCGGGTTGAAGCCCTACGAGCAGGTTTCAAAATCTCCTGGGAACAGAAAGATTTTAACACCATTGTGAAATTAGGAGATATGATACCTCAGAACATTTTGCTTGAGGACGAGCAATTGTTGATGTACTACGATATAGCTAAAGATAGGGTCTAAGATTTAGCCATGAGAATAAATAAAATTCATATACAGAATTTTAGAGGAATTCAGGATTTGGAGCCGGAACTCAATCCACATTGAAACCGGTTTGATTTTAAAAGAAGTAAATGAGCAAGCAGGAAAAATTAATATGCCTTGGTAAAAAATTCAACTCTGAAGAAGAACGGAGAGAATACTTTCGTAATGAACTACGAAAGAAACTTCCTGAATTAAAAAAGCTAGAAGGCTTTCCTATTGGTGAAGATGACGACATTATTAACCTGAGCGATCCTCCCTACTATACTGCTTGCCCTAATCCATGGTTAAATCATTTTATTGCTGAGTGGGAAGAGGAGAAAGAGCACATTAAAACAAGAAAGAAGGATTTCGAAATTGACGAGCCGTATGCCAGCGATGTAAGTGAGGGTAAAACAAATCAGATCTATGCCGCTCATAGCTACCATACAAAGGTTCCACATCCTGCCATCATGCGATATATTCTTCATTACACACAGCCGGGGGATATAATTTTAGATGGCTTTGCCGGCACAGGAATGACAGCAGTTGCCGCTATTTCGTGTGGCAACCCCGATTCAGAAACGCAGTATAAAATTGAAACTGAGTGGAAACATATTTTTGATTCATCTCCTGTGTGGGGAACAAGAAAGTCTATTGTAGGTGATCTCGCACCAGTAGCATCATTTGTTTCTTACAATTACATCAACCCTGTCAATCTTGAAGATTATGAAATGGAAATCAGGAGAATCATTTCATCCTTTGACGAAAAGCTTGGTTGGATGTATGAGACAAAGCATACAAATGGCAAAGTGGGCAAAATCAATTATGTGGTATGGAGTGAGATGCTAGCCTGTCCAAATTGTAATCATGAATTGTCATTTACGGAAGAGTTCTACGAGCCAGAATCTAAAACTGTGTCAGATGTAATAAAGTGTCCTTCTTGCTCAACTGAGCTAACGAAGGAGTCTTGTACTTTATTATTTGAAACAACTTTTGATAAGGCCATAGATAAAGCCGTAAGAAAACCCAAACGTTATCCATATTTAATTAACTATAATTACAGTAGCTCCAATTACACCAAGAAACCTGATGAGTTTGATTTTTCTGTTCTTAAAAGAATTGAAGAATTAGACTTCCCTGAGCATGCCCCGCACTTTAAGCTGCCGGACATTCAAATGGCAAAAGTTGGCAGGGTTAAAACCACTAATATTGAATATATCCACGATTTCTTCCTGAAGAGAGCTTTTCATTCGCTCGCCTTTTTATGGGAAGCGACTTTAAAAGTTGCCGATAAAAGGACGCAAGCTTTTCTTCAATTCACGTTTGAACAAATGGTATGGGGGATTTCTTTGCTGAACAGGTTTCGACCAACTGGATTCTCTCAAGTCAATCAATATTTATCGGGGGTTTTTTATGTAGCATCGCATACCTCTGAAATCAGTCCTGATTATTTAGTGCAGGGGAAGTATAAAAGATTAATTAAAGCATTCTCCCAATACAAATCCAAACAAGGGAGTTCCCTGAATTATTGTGGTGATTGTTCATTCCTGAATGTAAAGCCGAATAGCATTGACTACATTTTTACGGACCCTCCTTTTGGTGAAAATATTTACTACTCCGACTTAAATATTTTAATTGAGGCGTGGCATAAAGTACTTACTAACGCTAAGAATGAAGCAATTATTGATAAAGCCAAAAGCAAGACAATCTTTGAGTATCAACTCTTAATGGAGGCTTGTTTTAAGAAGTATTTTGAAGTTCTAAAGCCAGGGAAATGGATGACGGTAGAATTTAGTAATACAAGTGCCGCTGTATGGAATGGAATTCAAATGGCACTTCAAAAGGCAGGGTTTGTGATTGCTAATTTAGCTGCATTGGATAAAAAGCAAGGCACGTTCCAGGCTGTAACCTCACCAACCGCTGTAAAGCAAGACCTTGTAATAAGTTGCTATAAGCCGTCATCTGAATTTGAGACTAAATTTAAGACAATCCATGGAGAAGTGGTCGTTTGGGATTTTGTTTCCGAACATCTTCATCACCTCCCCGTTCACTTAAAGAAACTCAATACCACTACTGCTATCATTGAAAGAAGCCCCAAGATCATTTTTGATCGACTTATATCCTTCTATTTAATGCGCGGTTTTCCTGTTCCGATTGACGCAAAAGATTTTCAAGAAGGACTTAAACAAAGATATGTTGAACGGGATGGCATGTATTTTACCAAAGAGCAAGCAGCAGAGTATGATGAGAAAAAAGCCAGGGCTCCAGAATTTGTTCAATTGTCTTTGATCGTTACCAATGAGTCAGATGCAATTGAATGGTTAAAAGAAAGGCTACGGAAGACTAAACAAAAATATCAAGACATCACAAATGATTGGAAGATCGCCACACAAGCTTTACGAAAAGGTGACTTGCTGCCAGAGTTGCAAGATATTCTAAATGAAAGCTTCATTCTAGATTCAGATGGCAAGTGGCGTACTCCTAACCCCAACGAAGCAAAGGATAGAGAAGCCCTGCGCACCAAAGTATTACTGAAAGAGTTCGCCACCTACGTAACTGCCGTTAGCCAGGCAAAAGCCAAGAAATTAAAAGAGGTTCGGGCCGAAGCACTCCGTGCAGGTTTTAAAAATTCCTGGGAGCAAAAAGATTTTAGCACCATTGTAAAATTGGGGGATTTGATTCCCCAAAATATTTTGTTTGAAGACGAGCAATTGTTAATGTATTACGATATAGCTAAAGATAGGGTTTAATCTATGCCTTGTATTTTATATAGAGCCGTTACGCAACGAGAGTATGATGATATTATCGCCCTGGGCAACAAATTCAGGTGTACGGATCGCTCATTGGAAGCGAAGCAGTTTGCGATCAACGAATCTTGCGGTCATTACTATGGAAAGGAAATTGTAATGCGCATCGATAAGGTTCAATATATTCTAATTCAAGTTGTATTGAGTATCGACCTTTTCTGCTCAGATGTTATGCAGCTTGACGATTGTAAGGCAGTAAGCGTCGATAAAAGAAATTTAGACGAATTCAATAATGCTATAGTGGGCCTCACACCAGTTAATTTGAACTAAGCATGAAGATACGAGCTACATTAACACTAAAAGCAACGCAAGAAGGTGGGAGAGAAAAACCTATTCTTTCAGGATACCGGCCCACATTGCGGGCAGGAATGATCGGTAGCTCAGATTGTGTAGTTACAATCCTGAACAGGACAAGCATCGAACCAGGAGGATCAGGAAGCGTAGATATTAAAATACTACATCCAGAAAAAGTAAAAACCATCAAGGAAGGTAATGCCTTTACGCTCACCGAAGGATTGAAAGAAATTGCTAACGGATCAATATCCACCATTCAAACGTATGCTTTTGCAGAAGGTGATATTGTTATGTTTAATGGCGAAGAAGCTGAAGTGTTGGAGGTTAAAAAGGTTTTTGGCGTTGAGAAAGCCAAAATTAAACTTCTAAAGAGTGATAAGATCACAGAGACCAAACTCAACCAACTGGAGGAAGTTACGGCAATATTTTCTGATTCAAAGATAAGTTACCTGGCTGTAGCCGCTAAAATCAGATCGGAGATATTCAACCAGGCAATGCTTGCCCCGTTGGAGAGCAATATCATTCCATTGCCACACCAGATTTTAGCGTTAGAGAAAGTTATGTCTGGTCAGTATCTGCGCTTCCTGATGGCAGATGAGGTCGGCATGGGTAAAACAATTGAAACAGGATTAGTACTGAAGGAACTAAAATTAAGGGGAATCGTAAAACGAAGTTTGGTTATTGTCCCAAAATCGGCAATGGGTCAATGGCATCAGGAAATGAAAAGGCATTTCAACGAGACGTTTCATATCTATGACACTGACTACATAAACACGATAAGTAGAACATTCTCTCGTCTCGATGCCGATAACGAAATAAATCTCTTTGCCCAGCATAATCAAATAATTGTCTCAATGGATGCTCTAAAACCTCTCGAACACAGACAGGGCTGGAGTAAAAGGCAAGTGGAACAATACAATAAGCATCGTATTCAAAATGTTCTGGAAGCCGAATTTGATTTGCTTGTTATTGACGAGTGCCACAAGGTGGGCGGTAGCAATACCCAGGTGGGTCGCCATCAAATGGCTAGTGTGTTATGCAACGCCATTCCGAATGTACTTCTGCTGTCAGCAACGCCCCATCGCGGAAAAAGTGATCACTTTAGAAGAATTTTACAACTACTCGATGCCGACGCTTTTGCAGGAGAAGGCATGCCCTCCATCAAAGAGTTAGAACCGTATGTTGTACGCACAGAAAAGCGGCAGGCAATTGATTACAGTGGCAAACCATTATTTAAAAAGCGCCATACCTTCAAAATCGAAGTACCCTACGAGGTTCATCATTTAAAGCAGAGAAAACTGTATGAAGACGTGACCGAATATGTTGTCACGGGCTTCAATATGGCCAAGGAAACCAAAAATAACTCGTATGGCTTTGTTATGCTGCTATTCCAACGAATGATGAGCAGCTCCACGCAGGCAATTCTTGATGCCATGCAAAAACGGGCCGAACGACTATCAGGAGAAAGGGCGAATGTAAACGAAGAAAGTGTCATCAATAACCTGGAAGAATATGGTTACGAAGGTCAATTGGAAATGGACTATGAAGAGAAGATATTCTCAATACTGGAGCAAACGCAGGGGAATTATGATACAGAGCTTACACATCTGCGAGGGCTAATTCAAAAGGCTAAGGATTGCTTGTCAACCGAGACCGATGCCAAAGTCGATTATCTTCTTGCAAAACTTTTGGATCTTAAGAAAACCGAGAATAATCCTGATGTAAAATTCCTATTATTCACGGAGTTCACCAGTACACAATTTATGCTTCAAAAAATCCTGCGTGAAAAAGGAGGCTACCTGTGTGATGCGATCAATGGATCGATGGATTTCGACCAGCGAGTTGACGCGTTGAAGCAATTTAAAGACACTACACAAATCCTAATTTGTACGGACGCAGCGGGTGAGTCACTGAACATGCAGTTTGCACATATTGTCATCAACTACGACATGCCCTGGAACCCAATGATTGTCGAGCAAAGAATTGGTCGCGTAGATCGGATCGGTCAGGATCACGAGGTACTTGCATATAACATGATGCTTGATAACTCGGTTGATAAAAGAGTTTACGAAGTGGTAGAAACCAAGCTGTCTCAGATCATGAAAGAGCTGGGTATTGACAAGACTTCCGATGTTCTTGACAGTACACTTGAACGCGACAAAATCAGTAAGTTATATCTGACGTCACTACTCGATCCGGCGAGATTTGAACAGGAAGGTAAAAATTGGCTGGAAGACATAAAAAATAAACTGAGGGACTATAAAATAACAGAAAGCGCGCTCCCCACACTTTCCTCTGAAGACATCACCGTCGATAAGGTGGAAGCCATCAAACACAGTCCGCTGCCGAAGTGGCTACAAACCATTACAGTAAACTATTTGCGAACAAAGGGAATTATGTATCAAAATTTACTAAATGGACTAAAATTCAAATTCCCAGGATACAAGGAAACTATTTACACCTTCGATATAAAGGCAAGCGTGAATAATCCAATACCTGAGCCAATTTCTTTGCAACATGAAATTATACAAAATATATTAAAAGAAGCATTGCCGTTTAATGAAGGGCAGCAACTGCCCGTTGTAAAAATCAAGCAAGGAAGAACGAGTGGAGGGCTATGGTCCTTGTGGTTGCTGGAAGTGAAGAATAATTTTGAGACAAAGCACATTGTTCAGCCAATGTTTACTTCAAATGATGGCGAAAATTTTCCTCCGTTTGCACAAAGTATTTGGGACAAGCTGATTCAAGAAAATGATTTCTTTGATTGCATCGGAACGCTCCCAGCTGAAGACTCAATTGAATTGTTTCGCCATCTATCAGAGAAAGCAGAGGAATTTCTTTTGGCCAAATTTGAAGAGTTTCAAAAAATAATACTTCACAATACCGATAAAATTAAGAGCGACAAGGAAAAATCATTTGTATTCCAGGAGAAGCAATTAAGACGCATTGGAATTGAGAATATTAAACAATCGCGTTTAAACCGTCTCTATAGGGAAAAAGAGACAATGGAAGGGTCCTTTCATTTATCAAGCCAAATTGTGCCCTCCTTGTCATGCCTTTTAATGTTGAACGTTGTCAATGAGTAACTGGATAGATAAGTTCAAGATTCTGGCAATCTCTACCCATAAGCAGCACATCATTGTGGCTGACCGGGACAACTTATTTGAGTATCTGGAACTAAGGAAAGCATTCGAAAATGAAGGTTATGCTATAATTGTCTCAAAAACTGATTTGGACGTACGTGTTCAGTTTGAGTTGCAAGTCCGTGAGTCTGTGAATAGATTTCTAATTGTAGCACCGGCAAATTATCGGCCATTGCCCGACTTAGAAATGCAAGTTCATTTTCAGTCAGTAGGGTTGGCTCAACTGTTTCTTAACCTGGATGCAAAAGCAATAAAAGGATTGAGCTTTAATGCGTTGAGTTTGTTATCCAACATCAAGCACTATGATAAGTTAAGTTATGACAAAAGCGTAAAATTTCTTTTAGAAAACCTTTATAGCGTAGACTTCGATATTCTAACAAAGAGTAAAGCAAAAGAACGGATTCTTAATGCTTTGATTACCGTGCTTCTTGAGAAAAATGGCGTTAACAACGCGGTAGTCGATTTTCTTACCGGTTTTTCAAAACCCTATTTTCCTGGCCTCATATCAAAGGGCCTGACAAAAACGAATCTATTAAAATTCATACAGGAACAGTGGGAGTTGTTTGTAGAAAGCAAAAGCCCGTTGCTGGACTTTAATGAAGCACTTCTCAATAGAAGTTTAGGATATTTATTTGCGTTCGAATATTTAAAGCCGGTGAAGGTATTACCAGCGAATTACGAATCATTTCACAAGGCACTTAAAATTGGAGTATACGTTGACGAGCATGGTCAAAATGACAATGAATTAGAAGGACTGATCGAATATCTAAAACAACAACTTGAATTGATAGAAGACATCGCCGATCAATGGTTCAAAACCATCCAGATATTGTCAAATGCGAAAATCAGGTATTTGATTTCAAAAAACAGTGATCTGAAAGATCGCTATTCACAACTGGAAAATGCTTTTAACAATCGGTTCCAGCGATTTATCGAAAACACCTATGGAAGCCTGTTCTCTCTAAGCGGTGTTAGAAAACCTGTAGTAGTTTCAAGAATTCTGGAACATATCAAAGCGAAGCCGGCAAAAAAGAAAGCCTTATTGGTTATTGATTGCATGAGTTATTGGCAATGGACTCTATTATCGAATGCCTTAGCCAATGCAGGAGTTGAATATTCATCAAACGCATCGTTGGCATTTATCCCAACGATAACAGCATGGTCGAGACAAGCTATTTTTAAAGGCGAGAAGCCAGATTTGAATGATGACAATTCAAAGGAGAGTAAAATGTTTGAGAGTTTTTGGCTGAGACAGGGTGCACCTGCTTACCAAATTCATTATCAGAAGTTTAGTGTTAATGAGCCATTGTCTGCAAAGGATATTTCAGATGATGTAACTTTATTGGGCCTGGTGTGCAACGACCTTGATAACATCATGCATGGTTCAATTCTAGGGAATGATCATTTGAAGGTTTCAACTGAGCAATGGATTGAAAAATCAGGTATTGTAAAACTTATTTTGGATTTTAAGGTTCAGGGTTTTGAAATCTATATAACGGCTGATCACGGAAATGTAGAAGCTAAAGGGGTTAAGAACCTGAATCTTGAAGAGAAAGTGGGATCATTAAGCCGCAGTAAACGGCATTTGCATTTTACTAGCGAAAGATTACTTGAAAATTTCAAGACGCTAAATCCATCTCTTCCGGTAGGAACAAGGGGATTCTCAGTTTACCTAAAGAACGATGAAGCCTTTACCTTGAAAAACAAGCAAGTAATCACACATGGCGGTTCTCATTTTTGGGAAGTAATTGTACCATTTATCAGTATTTAATGCGTAGCAAAGCAAAATATATCGGACTAAACCAACGGATTCCATTTGAGGTTCTGGATGCAGGAATTAACTTCTATCTTACAAAAGGCAGGATTGACAAGGACTATCTTCGCGAAAGAATCCAGGAATTTACTTCTGGATCCAACCGAGCCAACAAGGCTACACTTTATTTACTGCAGATTTTAAACCGTCAGCAGGATATACTCGATCACCTGAAAGAATATTTGCGAGATGTGCCCTACAGTAGCTTGCAAAAGGATGACAAAAGAGCTTTGAGCCTCTGTTTAATAAGCCTGACCTACCCGATCGCCTATGATTTACTTGTTGCGCTTGCCCAGGGTTTTAAAGTTCAGGATCAAATCAACAAGAAATTTATTAATGAAAAATTGATGGCAATTTACGGAAGCAATCGTACAGTGAATATAGCGATCGATGCCTTGCTGCCTATGATAATCGAACTGAAAACAATAAAGCGAGATAGAATGAGCATCTACTCTATGTGCTCGAATTTAGAAGTGAGGAATAAATTTATTTCTGAATTAGTAACCTATACGGATATAAAGCTCTCAGGCTCGAAATCGATTTTGATTGATGATTTGAATTTCAGACCCTGGTTTTCTTATTTCGAAGTGCCACCATCAAGATCTTTGCAAAATGGAGTATTGATTCATAAGAAGGATAGTTCAGTCGGGAAAGGATATTTAACGATAAAGATTTGATTTAGAGAATCCTGGCAATTCAAAGCGTTAGCCGTCTCATGGCTTGCAATTTTGCCGTTTACTACCCGAATAGGGTATTGCGTCGTGGATGCACTTTCCCTTTTTTTGACGCTGATTTTTGACTTTATCGTATACTTCTTCAAAACGTAAACCCTGATGAGAAAAAACTTTTACTCACTACTTATGGGTGTCGCATCGCTATGCAGTGCTTGTAATTTTAGCGTAGGCACAAACACAGACCTCACTACTGGATTATCATATTCCTATAACGGATTCAGAGCCGAACGTGTAATACTGGTCGGCCCCGACAACGCTGACATGGACAACAATCAGGTAGTGCTGAATTCGCAGGTTACAATCCTTGTAGAAGGCCTTTCCAACTACGAATTGAAGAATGGAAAGGCTTTTCCGGGGATGGCAATGACTGTGACGGATAAAGCTGGCGTCGCCGTGATCAGCGAAGCAGATTTGTTTTCCGAAGGAAAAGAAGGCTATTCCCCTGCCGATGCTTCGTCTCTACGCAGCATCGTTACCGTTGCCCAACCCATGGTTTCCGGTGAAACGTATCATGTAAAAATACGGGTATGGGACAAGATAAAACCTGAAAACGAACTGACAGCCGAAGTGGATCTGAAAGTTAAGTAACATTTTGGATCGTGCTTGCGATTATTTGAGCACTTGCACCCAGCCCTTGTATTGTTTACCCGAACTGCACGGCGATTTGTAAGAGAGGACCCAGAAATATACGCCGGAGCTTGTGTCGGCGGCATTCCAGGGGGGGCTTCCATTGTTTCCCGACCAGATTTCTTCCCCATAACGATTGAGCACACGGAGGTAATACTGGTCTACACCTTCGGCATAGATTTCAAAGCTATCGTTCCATTGATCACCGTTGGGGCTGAAAACGTTTGGCACAAATATACTGTCACCGGGAATCTTCCAGGCTACCAGCTCCGTGCTTTCGAATGAGCAACCATGACTCTCGATTTGCAGCTTGAATGTCCCCGATTCTTGAATTGCCTCCGAAAATGATCCTATGCTTTCCCGAATGATCTCGGGCGAACTATTTACATAGCTGAACCAACTATAGCGCGCGCCGGGAATCGCCTCTGCCGTGAGATGAAGGGGCCGGTCGGCACAAAATGAAATAGAGTCGAATGCCGGAGCAACCTGAGGCCGGAAGGGAGGAGCGGCAAGCTGATAAGTAGCCGTCGTAGAGCACGCACCTTCTGATACCGCTACGCTGTAAAAACCGAAGGCGTCCGCAAGAAGTTGCGGGCTCTTACTCTCTGCGGCCACCAGATCGTCGGGGCCGGTGCCAAAGAACCAGGTATATTGTGCATGCGGCACGGCGGGCACCGTTAATAGCGTTGTTCCTTTGTAGCAAAATGAGCCGACATTGTCTGGTTCAATGGCGATGGTCGGCAAGGAGGAGACACTCGCTTCTACGAGGTCTTTGTATTCACAGCCTGGCAATGGAGTGACGGCATAGTAAAACGTGTGCACACCTGGACTTGCCTTTTTCGGATCGAACAACCCGGAAGGTGATACGCCAGGTCCAGACCAGGTTCCCAACGGGTAATTGCCCGTGAGCTGGTAAGGATCATCGCCGACACATACCGAAAAATCGTTTCCGCCTTGAGGGTAGAGGTCGCCTACCCAAACGGTACCGGAGGCCGCCGCGCAGCTGCCGGTTACGTCTACTGTATAGTATCCTGGCTCGTCAGCATCTATAGCGGCGGTATTTTTGGCCAGATCGGTAGAGGGACCACCATCTTCGCTGTAAGACCAGGCGTAGCCAAATTTATCGCGTTGTGGTGTCTCGAGTCGCACCGTTGGATTGCCGCAAAAGTACAGGCTGTCGCGTCCGATAAGGGCCATCGGGTCGGCAACTTCCGCCACGTTAATCAGCAACGTATTCGCTGCGCTGCATCCGTCTACTGTATAGCGTATCGTATGCGGCCCCATTCCAGCCAAAGAAGGATCAAAAATACCGTCGGATGAATTGGCGAAACCAGGACCCTCCCACACACCTCCCGGGGGCGTAGCGGTAAGCTGTATAGCGACTTCGTTTTCACACACCACACCGTGCAGCGGGTTGAGGAAGGGATACTCAGTATATACATACACCGACCCTGCATCAACGCTGTTCTGATTATCATCGGCAATGGCCCCGATCATGACATATCCCGACACACTCTCTACCGATGATCCGAAATAGTCGGACAGGGCCGATCCGGATTCATCACCCTGGATCGTAGCATCCGGCAATTTATACTTCCAGCCATCCGCCGGTTTCTGATAGAAATATACCTTGCCCGGTCCCGGGTTCGCCGATCCGTTGGTAGTCCAATAGTTCTGCGGGGCGCCGACGATGGCGTAGCGGTCTTCGATATGAACAGACACGCCCATGCACGCGTAAGCGACCTGGTTCGGTACGGTAAGCTTTGCCTTTTCGTAGATCAGGCCGGTCCATCCGTTCTGCGGTTTTTCGAAAATGTAGGCTGCTCCCTTGAAATACTCTACCGTATTGAAAATCGTGCCGTCGAACCAGCCGGGCGCGCCGACAATGATTTCAGATCCATCGTCTGTCATATCGAGGCTTTCGCCAAAAGAAATACCGGGCAGGTAACCGGTGCTGCCATTGTCGGAAGGCATCAGTATGCCTGTTTCCGTCGCATCCTTCCACCGGGCGCCGGCTTTTGTATACATGAAAACATAGTTTCTATCAAACATCCAGCCGCGGGTAGAACCACCGGATATCGCGATCACGCTGTCGCGGATACAAATCGATGTACCGAAATTATTGACATTATCGCGAAATGAAGGGTTGAGCGTTGCTTCGAGCACGGCATTATCGTCGGTGAGGTTGAATATAAAAACCGATCCTGTGTTGGGACGGGAGTTTTCCTCATAACGACCAACCGCCAGGTAGGGATAGGCGAGCTCAACTTCCAGGCCGAAGTAATCATCTTCGCTGTCATTGCCGACCTCCCAATAGTCGATTTTTCCTTCGCTGTGTATAATCTTATAGGACTCGTGCATGTTTGCCCAGCCGGAGGTAGGCCTTTTGAATATATAGACGGCACCCAGATCAAAATCGACGATCTTACCGGTTTCATCGCGATAGCTCTTTCCGGAAGACCCTATGGCAATGTAATCACCACTGATCGATATGCTTCGCCCAAAACCATCATAAGGTTCGCCATCCGACTGTGTCAGTATGGCAATCTTTTTCCATTGGTAATTCTCCAGCCGATACACGTATACCGCGCCCGCACCTGTTCGGTTGACATTGTCGTAGGGAGATGCTACAATAGCAATATCTCCATCGATGTCTATGTCGTATCCAAAGAAGTAATCGGTGGCCGTTGTTGGCATATAGAGAAAGGAATGCGTATCGAAATTAACGCCCGCTGGCCAGCCGGCTGCCGGCCGAACAAATTCATAGACTGCTGGTTCGGCCGGAACGATCGGTGTGTCGCGGTCCTGCGTTACCTGAGAGGGCGCGGACACGAGCACGTGGCCGTTGGCGGCGCAAAGATTCCAACCAAATTGTTTTTGCAGGTGAAAATCTGTATTCGATAGTGTCCCTACAGGAGCGGCCAGGGTCCATTCATCATTTGTGTCGGGTGTAAATATTTCTACCTGCGGGCCGCCGCCAGAATACAGATAAGGCTCATCGAACCGCAGCGTCTGGTAAAACGCCTGCGACGTTCCTGATCCAAGGTACACCTGTGACGCTGTCATGTCTGCCCAACCGGTAGCAGGTTTTTGATAAACTTCTATACCTCGGCTTCCACTGGTTGGCCCCCAGATTATTTGAGACACAAAAATGGTGCTCCGCGATTCATCAATGCACAGTCCATGGCCGAGATAGGCGATCGACTCTTGCCCAGAACTTTCCGTCAGCCGTGCCACGGGATATGTATCCACCCAGGCAGTGCCGGCGCTTTTTTCAAAAACATAGGTCGCTCCAATCGCTGTATAGTTCGCGGAGCGTACCTCTTCATCAGCTACTACCACGGCCATATTTTCGGCAATGGCTACATTACTCCCGAATGTCGAAGCCCGTGTGTGTGGTGTTTTGAACGTGGCGATTTGCGTCCAGCTGTTTCCCTGCAACTCAAAAAGGAATGCTGCCCCGGCATTAACATTATTTTCATTGACGGTGGCGGGAGCTCCGACCAAAAGCTTATTCCCGAATATATCCATCGAAGCGGCAAAGCGGTAGGTATAGGGATGCACGGGAGTAAGCGTGGAAGTTTCCACCATGTCGTGCCAGCCCGTGGGTGGTTTTTCATAAATATACACCGCTCCAATGTTTCCACCCCCGTTGTTTCTACCAGGATCTGCCACGAAAATCCTGTCGTCCTGAATCAGAACCTGGTTGCCGAAATTTTGATACTCCCGGTGATCCGAGGCGGTGAGCGATGCGATCTTTTCCCAGTTGCCATTTTTAAATTCAAAAACATATACCACACCCGATGATGATCGGAGTGTATCACTCCCGGGCGCGCCCACCACGGCAATATTATCTTCGTAATCAACGGATTGACCAAATCGCTCGGATGTATTGAATGCCTTGGTCGGCACCAGTTTTTTGGGGTTTACCCAGCACTGTGGAAATGTGGCCAGGGAACACGAGACAAGGGCCGCGCAGAGGATGCATCGCAGCAACGGTAGAACAGGTGACATAGTAGGTTGGCGTACGAACCTGAAATATACAAAAAATAGCGCATGGGAGGAATCGCCTGTGCCTTTTTAGCAGTTCACAATAAGAACTGGGCAGGATAAAGAGTCCAAATAGATTATCAGCGCTGCATCGAACTTAACATCCCTTCTCGTACATCAGCAACTGCGACGTCTGGTCCAGCAAATACATGCGGCTACCATCAAATATCGGGGGATATGTTCCGCCCGTTGACTTCACGATCATCCCGCCAATAAATGTTCCATCCGCTGGCGTCAACTGAACGAGATAGTTACCGCCGTTCGCTGTGAGCGTCAGAAATAAACAGCCTTGATGAAACACCAATCTACAGAAGGAACTGATGTTGCTATATACTATAGCACATTTTACCGAGGGTCAACCGTAGCCCTTACCCCTTCTTCTTCCCCTTCGATTTGTTCTTCTGTTGACCTGGCGCATACGGTGCAGCAGACTTGCTACCGGTAGCCTTTTTCATCTGCCCGGGAGGTGGATTCGTTACTTTTTTCGCCTGGCCTGGCGGAACTTTACTAGTACCGCACGATGAGAGGACAAGCACAATCAAAACAGCAAAGAGAGACACTTTTCTCATGATTCAACCGTAATTCCAAAGCAAAGATACAGGCCCTTTAATGCAAAAGAATTAAAGGGTAAGTAATTCAGTTAAATTCAAGAAAACGGCTCTGTGGGCCCACAAAAAGGAGGCACTCATCCCTTGACTAACATTTTTATCCTGAAGTTTGTGCATGCTCGTGAGGTTTCCGTCAGTCTGCTCCCGTCGCTAACGGCACGTACATGCGCTTGTAGGGATAATAGAATTCGTATATCTCGAATAAACCGGTGGTTGATTTTTTGATGTACTCTTGCAAACCATCGTAACCATCAATTGTACCGAGGTCTAATGCCGAAATCGAAATCCTGGGGTTGGAAAAATTGCCTGTGAGAAGCGCGTTGATCACGGATGGAGTCTCCGGGAGTGCCATAGTCAGCTGTCCTTTCGGGCCGTAGAGATTCCACTGGCGGTCTGCTGTCTGGTAAGAAACGACGACGACATCTACCGTGTTGCCAGTCACGGAGCCCGTCACTTTTTTGTCGGTCAGTACAACATCAACGTCCGCAGCCAAGGGTGTAACATCCGGAAGACCTTTGTTCGCATTGTCGTAGATGTGACCTTCGTCTGTAGAGAAATATGTCGTGGAAAATAGGCCCGAAATGCTGTACCGGGGTAGCGGTATTCGATCTTGCCATCAATCACGTCAGACTGACACACAATGTACCGGTCGTCGTATTGGTTTTCGGCCACGAGGCCGACAACAGTCAACTCGCCGTCCGTATACTCGCTACTGATGTCTTTGGATACGACGGTCAACGCATTGGACACCAGTCCCAGGCTTATGGCTGTATTACCAGCGCCTGCGCTGATCCCCGGAATAAGCGCATAATGTGTCGGATATACGTCATCTTCTGCGCGTGTTATGAAAAGCTTGCTGGGGTTTTTACGTAAACGTAGGGAGGCGGTTAACGCAGCGTTGTCGCTAACAACGCTATAGTCGCCGTTCGAGGTGACCTGATAGGAAACACCCGGCAGGGCATCGGTAAAGCTTACGCTTGCGTCGCCGGCGGCCTCATCTTCACCATCGTCGGCCGGGGTCAGTACCCATTTGCCACGCTTTACTTTGCTGAAAGTTCTCAGGTCCTGGTCGTCTGCGTCAATGTACACTTCGGTCACATAGAATTCGTCGCCGATAAATTCAGACGCTTCCAGGGTGATCGATTCTCCGGCAGTATACTCGTGAGTAACGATTGTCTTGCCGTTTTCATCGGAAAGGAATATAAACCCTCGGGAACCGTCGCGTTTCAGGGCGTCGGCGGGTACCTCAATGGTGAGTAAGGTGTCATCTTGCGGCTCGCCGGGACTGTCGTCGTCGCTACACGATGTAAATACGACTAGTGTCATCATACATGCGCTGATAGTCATGACATGGAACCAGGATAGGGGGCTTGTTTTACGGAGCATCGTTCTTTTGATTGTAAATAAATTATTTCCCCAACACTTCAAAATAGTCACCCGCATTCCAGGTGGGTCGGGCAGTAGTCTGTGCCACAGAGTAGCTAATCAGGAAATTAAGCTGTACGTATTTCCTGGCCGCCGGATAATCGAAGCGGCTGCCTACCTCATCAGAAGGTTTATGGTAATTCTCGTCACGCCACTTTTTTGTGAGCGCTACGATATCCAGCCCGGGACTACTGCCCTTCGTGCCATATTTAACATGCAGGGCTGGAATGCCCTGCAATACAAAGCTGTATTGATCACTGCGGATAAAGCGGACTTCCTCCGGCATGGGGTCTTCCTGTACTTCAATACCAAGCTCATGGGCCGCGAATGCCACATCTTTTTGCAGGCTGGAATGGGCGGCGCCCAGTGGAGCTATCGACAATAGCGGAAAGATGAGCGTAGGCATATCGGTATTGACATCAGCGACAATTTGTCTCTTTGGCACGGTAGGATGACCGGCAAAATAAGCCGACCCCAATAGGCCCATTTCCTCTCCCGTGACCATTACTATTAATATCGAACGACGCGGTTTGCTGCCCATGCGTTTATAGGTCCGGGCTATTTCCAGGAGCGATGCTACGCCAGAAGCATTGTCGTGTGCACCATTGTAAATGGAATCTCCCTTGACAATCCGGCCCACGCCCACGTGGTCCAGGTGCGCGGTATGCACGACATATTCCGACTTCAATCGAACATCGCCACCGTCAATCTTACCGACAAGATTGTAGCTCTCAATATCCGTAAAACTGCTGGCATATTGAACGGAAACAGAATTCGTAAAAGCGAAAGATGAGGCCTTCGCCTGACCGATGTCTGCTATTGTTTGCGTAAAGTTTCTCTCAGAGTTCATAAATAAACGCTGCAATACCGCTCGCGGCAAGCGACCTACTACACGCAGTTCACTATTGGAACCACGGCTGTACGCGACGGTCTTTTCCGGATCCATGGCAACCGTTATTGTGCCGGTGCTGGGCGGCACCCCGGCACGCAAGTAAACCACCAGCAGGCCGATCGCTCCCTTCGACACGGCGATATTTACTTTGGAACCGATGTTAGCAAAGTGCGCATCCAGGGTAGAAGGCAAGGCAAGGACAGACGGTGTTCCTCCTATCACCACAACAATCTTGCCCTTCACATCCAGGCCGTCGTAATCCGAATATTTGCCGGGAATATCCAATCCATATCCGGCAAATACTAATGGCGCCTCGACTGCGACCGATTGTTGCAAGGCGTGGGGTGCGATAAAAATATCTTTTCCGGGAAGGAGGCTATCCATATTGCCCGATTTGTCTTTTAGTAGGACAACGGTCGATTGATAGTTAATGGTGGCCTTACGTAAGATAAGTTTCTGCGTATAACCTCCACTTTCACCGGCCGGCGACAGGCCAATTTTCTTGAATTGATCTACTACATAGTCGATCGCCATCTGATAACCAGGTTCGCCTGGTAGGCGGCCTTTGAGCTTATCGTCTGCGAGATACGTGATGTCCTTCTTTATAGCATTACTATCGACCTGCTCCAGGGCATGTCGCGCTTTTTTAGTAAGCTGTATGTCTTGTGATGACGCCCGGAAGAAAAACAAGCATAGGAAAATGGCGAGTATAGTAGAGGGTAATTTCATGCAATGAATAAATGAACACTCAAGATAGTTCTTTAAACGGATTATTTTTTGATCTTAGAATCTATCCATGCTCTGACCTTCTGATCCAGAATATCGAGCGGCATGGCGCCATCTTTCAGTATTTGCACATGAAATTCCCGGATATCAAATGCCTTGCCCAGCCGTTGTTGCGCCAGCTTCCGTAAGAAAAGAATCTTTCGCTCACCGATTTTATAGCTCAGCGCCTGCCCCGGAATGACCATATAGCGTTCTATGCGTTGCGCCGCCACTTCGGGTGTCACTGGCTGGTTTGCCAGGATGTATTCAATCGCTTTTTCGCGGGTCCATCCTTTGTGGTGTATGCCCACGTCTACCACCAGTCTCACGGAACGTTCCATGTCCGCGTTGAGTCGCCCCAGGTATTGATAGGGATCGGAGTACATTCCGAGCTCAAGGCCGAGTGTTTCCGCGTACAGGCCCCAGCCCTCCGAGAATGCGGCAAAAAAGGCCGAGCCACGAAACTCCGGTAGAGTCATCTCTTGCTGCAGCGCTACCTGGAAGTGATGGCCCGGTATAGCCTCGTGCAGAAACAAGGTCTCCATACCTACCACATTATACTTCAGCGCATCGGATATTACCTCATAGAAAACCCCGGGCCGTGAACCATCGCGTGCAGGCCGCACATATTGCGCGTTGGCGCCCGACTGCCTGAATTTCTCCGTGGCGCGTATTTCGAAGGCTGATTTCGGTGTCAGGCTAAACATCCTGTTCAGTGACGGCGCCATCTTGTTTTGGAAACTTCGAAAGCGATCCAGTACCTCTTGTTCGGAGGTGAAGGGGAAGAACTTTTTGTCGGTCTTTACATACTCAAAGAAAGCGGGCAAGTCGCCCTTAAACCCCGTAACAGTCTTGATGGAATCCATGCCCCGGCGAACTCTGGCAACCTCGGAAAGCCCGTACGCGAACACCGAATCCGGATCGAGGTCCTGCGTATTCCAGTAGCGCAGCCAGTACCGGTATTCTTCTTTGCCTCCGGCGTTGTCCAATAGGCCGGAGGTAGTTCTGGCCTTTGGAATATAGGTCTTGACAAAGTAGTCGTGGAGCTTTTTGTACGCCGGCTTTACGATATTGTCAATCGCGTGGGTATACTCTTTTGTCAGTCGCTGTTTATTTTCGCGGCTGAAGCTGTCAGGCAAGGCGAGAATAGGTTTGTAAAAAATATGCTGCGTGGTCTCCGTCTCGAACAGCGGTTTTAATTGTTCCGGCACTTTCTTCATCGCGGCCTGCGGCGAGGTGTTGCCCTGGCGGATGCCTTCATTCATGTTTTTGATGGCAACATCTATCCATTGTGCAAAAATGGGTAAACGCTTCAGGAAATCGTCATAGTGGCGGACTGAGCGAAAGGGTATGGAGCCGGTACCCGATGCCCCGGTGGCAAAGCTGGTGGGGAAACTGAAGACAAACTGATCCACCGGCCTGAGTGCCATGCACGAGGTGGTAATGTTGCGCTGCAGGCCATCAAGGTCGCGCTGCAGTAAAAACCGAAGTATCTGCATGGTAAGCCTATCCGCTTCCGGCAAGGTGTTTACATCCATTCGCTGCAAGGAATCCAGGTAACGGCGATTTAGAAGCAGGGCATCCCGAAGATAGCCGTCACTGATATTGATCTCCATTTTATCACCATATCCCGGTGTGCCACGTGACGTGGCAACCGAAGGGTTGAGCGCGAGATAATCAGCATAATAGTGCGCCGCGATGGATTTGAGTTGCAGGGAACCTTCGGATTTTTGGGCCACGACCTGCAGACCTGTAAAAAGGAAGAATAAAAAAACGAATGACCGGGTAGACATGCGGAGAGATGGGGGGTTTATCTCTCTAAAGATAACATTTACTAAGAGCTGACAGAAAGTTTATAACCAACGCCGTGAATCGTGACAATGGATACAGCCGGATCTTCCCGCAGTAATTTCCGGAGCCTTGAAATAAACACATCCATGCTCCGGCCCACGAAATAGCCTTCATCTTCCCAGATCGCTTTCTGGATGGCATCGCGCGAAATGACCTGGTTCTGATTTACACAGAATAATTTCAGCAGCTTTGCTTCCTTGTAGGTAAGCTCCACCACACCAGCTTTAGACGTGATCTGCTGATTGGCAAAATCATAGGCGAGGGAGCCCAGGGCGTATACCTGCGACGCATCCGTAACAACGGATTTTTCTTCTTTTCTATTGGTAAGCATCAGGCAATAGGCTACTCCCGTGATCAATAGGCCGTTCAACAGCACAAGCCACCACGCATCGGCCATGGTAGCAGCCTCCGTTGTATGTTCATAGAACTTAGCCGTGAAATCCATCGGAACACGTATCTGCTCACGCCCCAGGCAAACCGGCGTGCCTTCCGAACGAATCCCGTCAGCGTATAGATTGCCGAACAACAATGAATCAAACCGGTGATCGTATACTGCCAATTCGAAAGGCGCCAGTATGGCGTGGGATCGAAATTCTGTTTTAACCAGTGAGTCCAGGACATAGTAGGAAATCGGCGCATCTAATTGTACGCGGTATGTGCTGAGCGAAAGTTGCTTCACGGGCCTGATGCGTTGGGTGAACCGCCTTTCGCTGGTCAGAAGTTTATCACTCACGCTTCGCAGTGCCAAATTGATCGTTGCAGCGGAAGGCGCCACGCTTACGGGCCGCCGGATAAGGTAGAGCAGTTGAAAGATCAAAAGCCCTGCCAACACGACAAGGACAATGACAAGAAAAGGACGATATCGTTTAATGGAACGGAGGTACACCATGCTTTTACGATGTTAACGAGAAACAAGAAAACAAAGATACGGGCTTAATAGACGCGTTTAGAAGGTTTTACATTTCATTAACATCATTTTACATGCGTTTTACAAAGAAGGTACCGTGCGTGGATAAGTTTGGCTATACAAAACAAACCGTATGAAAGCGAAACGTATCAATATCCTTTTTGCCGCACTTGTGCTTGGCACAACCGGCTTTTGTCAACCGCCAAAAAACGAGACAGGCGTGTTTTTAACAACGGACCAGGGTGAAACCTGGAAACCTGCCAGCACGGGTCTCCCGAACGATGCCAATATTAGCTCGTGGGTAGTAACCCGGAATAATACAATAGTGATAACCACCTTAAATTATGGCGTTTTCAAATCGTTCGATGGAAAATCGTGGGATCGCACTGGCCATGGTTTACCGAAAGACATTTTAGCCTCATCCATTGCCGATCATAGCGACATTCTTTTTATCGGGAGCTTTGGAAAGGGCGTTTTTTCGTCGCGCGATCATGGAAATTCATGGAAAGAGGCCAGTACCGGGCTCAACACCACGAACATACATTGTTTCCACGCACAGGATAACACACTGTTTGCCGGTACAGACAAGGGAATCTATGCGTCCAGCAACGAGGGAATGTCGTGGACACTTGTTACCGGAAACATGCGGGTCAACAATTTTAGAGAAGCGGGCGGCATACTGTTTGCCAGCACAAATCTCGGCACATTGCGTTCCGAAGATCGTGGCGAGTCGTGGGATCGGTCGTGGGTAGAAAATGCGCTGTCTGCTCCTGGCGCCGACAGTGTAAAAGTTTCTCCGAGCGAGGAGAATACTTTCCGCATCACACCTGCAAGCCCTCCCGTTTCGCTGACACCGTGGAAAAACGTTTTCCGTTCCCTACGTGAAAATCGGCCGTTCCGAAACATCGGCCTTCCCGCTGATATGTCGTTCAACAATATACTCGTAACGCCGTTTGGAATATTAGTCGCCCGCAAGAACGACGGGTGCTGAAAATAAAAGTAGCAGACCCGCGTGGGGTCTGCTACAAAATCGGTCGTCTGACCACACTGATCTTTATGGCTTATCCCACCATACACGCGTATCCAGTTTGTCACCGCCCATATTGGCAATTGCTTCGTTTACGTTGGCGCTATTCACTGAAATTTCGGAGCTGGGATAAATTATTCTTCGAATAAATTCATCGCTGATGTCCTGACCTGGGCTTGCATTTGGCGTCAAGGCAGGATATCCGCTGCGCCTGAAATTAGCAAACGCTTCAGGGCCATTCAGGAAAGAAGCGATCCAATATTGGGTATTGATCTGTTCTAATGGATCTCCGGAAGAATAAGGATTATTCAATAAGTATAGATCGATATCATCTGAGGCAATCGCTGAACCTGCACCATAACTTGCTAATTCCTCCATCTGCAGTCTTACACCACTATTATAATAATCTTCCTCGCTCCCCGTCGTTATCCAACCCCTGTTCCTGGCTTCCGCCAGTAGGAGCTGCGACTGCGCCGCTGTTACCAGGAAGATCGGTGCCGCCACGTTTGCCATACGCGCACGATCTACCTGGCTAAAATCATAGTAGCTTGCCACGCCTGCCGGGACGGACGAGGTAGTCGTCGTGCCTATTGGCATTCCCTCCTGCGCCGCCGCCTCCGTTGTTGCCGTGGGTTTTCCAATGCCCTGATCACCTCCGGATGTTGCCCCCACATAGCGTACCGCAATAGCGGATAAACGTGGGTCGCCAGTATCTTGAAGATAATCCACAAAAGGAGCCGCTAAATAATAATTCGCGGCTTCCGTAGAGTTCAGCGTAACGCCAAAGCCGTTTCTATAATTGGCGTCGTGCTTGATAGAAGCATTATCTGCATTGGATGCTATAACGCCGCCCGCAAAGGCGCTTTGTACGGTAGCCTCTGCTGTTGCTGGGTCCTTCTTACTTAATCGCATACCGGCGCGAAGCAAAAGGGAATTTCCGAACTTTTTCCATTTGTCGATATCCCCGGCATACAATACATCTGCCGTTTCGATTTTAGCCGATGCATTCAAGGCCGCAATGGCTTCTTTCAGCTCTTTAATGAGATCCGGGTAAATGACTTCCTGCTTGTCATACGTTGGATAAAAGTTTTGCTCCTGATATCCTGTTCCTCCTTCAAAATATGGAATATCACCGTAGGTATCAGTCAGGACCATAAATGCATATGCCTGTATAATACGAGTCATGTTTAACAGATTGCTCCGATCCGGGAAACCCTCTGTCTCATTTATCACATCCTTTGTATGCCGGATGACATTCGGATAATAATTCTGCCAAAGCGTTGCCGCAGCCGCCCGGTTCTCCTTATTAAAATTCGCTCCCGACACGACGCCCAAAATCGGAGTAGTGATTTGCTGAACAACTCCCACATCATAGATGAGTACACTTCCCCCAGACCCTCCGCTGGTATACGACGCATTTATAACGGCCCCATTGAACATTAAAACAGGATCAACGCGAATAAGAGCGGTCTTATTTGTATTCAGCTCATCAAAGCCATTTTCGCATGCAGTCGCTATCAACATAAACGCTGCAATAATTTTGACATTAACTATCTTTCTCATGGCGTGTCTTCGTTAAAACTTAGCATTTAAATTGAACCCAAAGCTTCTTGTCGTCGGAAGGCCGGTAGCTTCCAGGCCGACAAGGTTATCCGAGCTATACCCGAATGATTCCGGGTCTATGTTGGGAACCCACTTTTTCAACATCAGTACGTTATTCGCCACAAAACTCAGCTTGATACTTTTTAGGGGAAATTGAAGTGGCAAAAATTTAGAAAAGTCGTACCCCAGGGTAATCTGACGCAACTTCCAATATCCTGCGTTATAGATAATCGGTTCGATAATGGCACGCGTTCGGACTGTCTCCCAATATTTCTCCGAAGGGGCAGCGATCGTATTTGGCTCGCCGAGTTCATTGACGCCTTCGCCCATCACCCCCTCCTCTCTGCCGGACAAGGTCATTTTATGTAGCCCATGACGAACCGCATTGAAGTTCGTTCCAGAGATCATTTTTCCGCCAAGCTTATAGTCAATAAGGAAAGAGAACATAATTCCTTTATAGTTAAAAGCGTTATTAAATCCGCCCACCCACTTCGGCAATGCACTGCCGTACAATACCATATCCGGGCTTGCCAGTGGAATGCCATCTGTACCGTAGACCTTGTTGCCGTCGGCATCCCGTCTATAGGCATAGCCGGCGAGCTGGCCCACCTCTTCACCCACCACTTGCCGCAGCTCACCATTGAACACGTGTGTTGCCGTTGTGATCCGTTCCCCTGGCGTCTTCGTCAGGATGCTCAATACTTTCGTAATGTTATAGGATGTGTTGGCGGTAAATTCCCAGGTAAAATTCTCGTTCTCCACCACGACGACATTGACAAGAGCCTCGATTCCTTTGTTCCTGCTTTTTCCGCTATTAATGTTCGTACTTTGAAACCCACCGGCATCGGAAATCTGAGCCAACACGATCTGGTCGGTTGTCGTCTTTTGATACGCGGCGACATCGATACCCAACCGATTGCCAAACATATTTACATCAAACCCTATTTCCACCTCGTCTACGGTCATTGGTTGCAAACTGGAATTCGGTATGGAATTTGGGCTCGGCCCGCCATAAGATCCCACGGGCTGACCGGCAAATAAATTGCTATTAATATTATAGTATAACACGTTTGAGTATGGAGGCACATCTGAATCACTTCCTACTCGAGCGACCGCTGCACGTATTTTACCCGACGTCACCCACGGCGGTAGCGTTAGTGCATCCGTGAAGACGTAACTGGCAGAAACAGATGTGTAGGGAACCCCTCTTTTGCCGGGCGCCAACGTTGAAAACCAATCTTTACGATACGTGCCACTCAGAAAAAGATAATTCTTATAGGATAAATCCACGGACCCGTATAGTGAATTTACTGCTCGCTCCGTCAATGTATAGGAAGGATCCTTTGCTCTTCCATATTGTACCAGATAAACGTCTCTTACCGAAAAGTCGGTTACCTGTACGCTATTCAAATCCATCCTTCTTTTTAGCTGATTTCCCCCAGCATTCACACTCACGCCAACGTGACCAAATTCTTTCTTGGCAGCTACCAGAAAATCTACGTTCGTTTCCCTAAACCTGCGTGATTCCTGCGTGTATAGACCATCGACGAAGGCAGGATTGGTCGATCTCGTCCGTGATTGTATTCCCGTAGGATAATTATTATAGTCCTGATCACGCGACCAGTAATCTTCCCCTACTCGGCCTTGTACAAAAAGCCATGGGGTCAGGTTGTATTTGGCGGAAATATTTCCAAAAATTCTATCCCTGCGAATATTTTGAAATTGCTTTGCCAGAACAAAATAGGGATTGGCGCGGTTTTGAAATCTCGACCAAAAACGTTCGTTACCATTCTCATCATACTTCTTTTGATCCAGCAACGATAGCGGCATCGAGTTGGCCATGCTATACAGGGCGGTCGGTATCGAGTTATCCTGGTTAGCAATATTAGGAGCATTTTTGTTATACTCATTCGAGTAGTTAAAATTCCCTCTGAAGCTAAACTTGCTCGATAATTCCTGTGTAAAACCAAGATTGATTGTTTTTCTATTAAAGGAGTTATTCGGTGTAATTCCCTTGCTATCCATGTTCGCCACGGAAAGATTAATTCCTCCTTTACCTGTTCCTGCTGCCAGTGAAACGGTGTGGGTCATATTCTGACCGTTTCTATAAAACTCACGTATGATGTTGCGCTGGGGCACATAGGGAACGGTCACACCATCAAACAATACCTGCGTCATCCCGGGCTGAAACTTCTCACCAAAAGACCACTGCCCTGTATTAGGATTCGCCGTGGTGGGCCGGACACCATGCTCACCCTGCCCATAGTCGTACTGGTAATCGGTATAATCCAACGGTGTCTCGTTGGTATAGTTCATGTTGTATGTAATACCAATGCCCCTTCCGTCTCCTTTCGATTTTGTGGTGATCATGATCACACCGTCCTTTGCGCGGGAACCATACAATGCTGCTGCCGTAGCTCCTTTCAGAATGGTCATACTCTCCACATCGTCAGGGTTAATACTTTGTAGACCATCCCCCCCGTCGGAGGTATTCCCATTACCCCCGCCCCCGCCTCGCACGCCAAGCGAGCCATCCGTGCCTGTATTATTCGGGTTTGTTCCAAAGTTTGTATTATCAATGGGCACCCCATTCACGACGATTAATGGATTGTTCTGTCCGGAAATAGACGACTGACCTCGAATCCTGATCTTCGACGTGCCACCCGGGCCGGTTCCCAGCCCCGATATATTTACGCCCGAAATTTTGCCTTGTAAAGCATTCATTAAATTCGCCGAGCGGTTAACCGTGAGCTGTTCTGAATTTACTTTGGCTGTCGAATAGCCCAGGGCTTTTGAAGACTTCTCAATGCCAAGCGCCGTCACGACAATTTCGTCAAGCGACGTCACATCGGGTTCCATCGTAACATCCACCACTGTCCTTCCGCTTACCGCCACTTCGATTTGTTTGTACCCAATGAAGGAAAAGACAAGCACAGAATTTTCATCGGGAACGGTCAGTGTATACTTTCCGTCAGAATCCGTTACAGTACCCTGGGTACTACCTTTCACAAGAACGTTAACACCGGGGAACACTCCCCCCGATTCATCCCGAACCGTGCCGCTTACGGGTAATGCAATATGTCGTGGCGTTTCTGGCGGAATGGCGGATGCCCGTATACCATACTGCGGCAAGACGAACTCGAATATCATCACGAGTACGCCGATCAAAGAGTAGTATTTTCGCATAGTTTAAATATTTAGGTTGGCGTTTTTACAACACTGCGTCAGCATACACTCACGATCGAGCTCATGACACTACGCAGCCCTATAAAAACTTAAGGCCCTAAATATTCGCAACTTTGACACACTGAACTTCCAATAAAAACCGCCGAAGGATATTATACAATCGATTGCAAAAATTGCAGTGAACGCATCGGGGAAAATAGTACAGGCAGTCTACACAGGGGGATATATTCAAAAAGCTAACGACTACACGCCAGGTGAATTAAGCTAAACTATTTTGTTTTCTGAATTCACCTGGCGAGGTCCATTATCGTCCCTAGCTCCACAACCTGTCCCATGAACGATCTTTGTCCCATTCTGGCGTGGGCGCGAAGTAACTTGAATTTTCAGGATCAAGGTGTTTTTTCATAACCTCGTCGTTGAGTTCAATACCTAGCCCGGGAGAGTCAAGTACATTAGCAAAACCCTTTTCGATCATGGGCTTTTTAGTCTTCACCAGACTTGTCCAATAGTCCACGTCAACGGAATGGTGTTCAAGCGCCACAAAGTTTTGCGTCGCCGCGGCACAATGTACACTGGCCATAAACGAAACCGGCGTCCCGGCAAAATGCATCGCCATCGCTACACCTTTTTCTTCGGCGTAGTCGCCGATCTTTTTGGTCTCCAAAAGTCCTCCGGAAGTAGCAAGATCCGGATGTACCAGGTCCACAGCGTGCGCGTCAATCAATTTGATAAACTCTTCCTTCAGATAAATATCTTCGCCGGTAAGGGTAGGCGTTTCGATGGCTTCAGTGATCTGGCGCCATTGTTCTGTGAATCTCCAGGGAATTAGGTCTTCCAGCCAGGCCAGGCGATATTTTTCTACGGCTCTGCCCAGGCGGATGGCGTTATTGTGATCAAAGTGACCATAGTGATCAGACGCGAGCGGGATTTCGTAGCCAATCTTTTCGCGAACAATGGAAATACGTTGCGCCAATAGATCCAATCCCTTATCGGTGATCTGCACCTGCGTGAACGGGTGCTCCGTTCCCCCGTAGGTGTTGGGCTCGTTGGTCCATTGTCTGCCAATGTCCCAGAAATTACTGTTCGAGGTTGTGCCTGGAATGCCTTTCAGCAGCTCAATACCAAAATCCATTTTCATGAACGTGAATCCTTCCTCCGTTATGCGTTTATTGACTTTCGCCACGAAGTCGGCCTCATTATCTCCTTCCGGGGTATCGGCATAGAGCCGCACCTTATCCCTATACTTCCCACCCAATAACTGGTAGGCCGGAACGTTATAGGCCTTGCCCGCAAGATCCCACAGTGCCATTTCCACGGCACATACACCACCACCCTGACGGCCATGAAAGCCGAACTGCTTAATGCGTTTAAAGATCTGCTCCACGCTGCAAGGGTTCATACCCAAGATGCGGCTTTTGAGGAACAGGGCATACTTGTGCGACGCACCATCGCGCACTTCACCCAGACCGGAGATGCCCTGGTTTGTATCAATGCGAATAACAGGGCAGCGCATATGGCCGTTCATCACCACAGCAAAGCGCATATCGGTAATTTTGAGGTCGGAAGGCGATGAGCTGCGGTTTACTTTCGAGGTAGATTGCGCCAGCGTATCCTCGATGGAACTAAACATGAAGCTTCCCAGGGCAATGCCGCCCAGGCTGGCTTTCTTCAAAAAGCTTCTGCGGTCGTTCTCTTTTTCTACTGGTTCCGCAGCCGCCGCAGTAGGTTGTTTTAATCCTATTTTTTCCAGGAACTTCTCGGATGGATTTTTCATAGTATGTTGGGGATGATGGTTGTCGTGTATTGGTTATGCAAATATCGGTGACATCACCAGGTTCTTTTTTTCATGAAGACATCCAGCTCGGACCGTGACATCGGGAGCTTATCGGGGTTCTGATCAAGCCATTGTAAAAAATCTTTCTTGATGTCGTCAGACCACTGCTGATCGATCTGGCCGGCAGTATATTTTCCCTCGCGGAGACGCTGATGGCCAAACATATCGCGCAAGGCAATAAACTCCGCATTGATCACGACATCCGCTACGAGGTGGGCAGGAATAAATACAATACCTCCTTTTTTTGCCAGTACGGCATCGCCAGGAAGTACGGTAGCACGCCCAATACGAATGGGAACATTGATCCCTCCCAACATCATCTCCTGAATGTAGGAAGGGTCATATCCTTTCACCCACGCGTTAAAGCCCTCGATTTTCTCGAGGCCCTCAGTATCGCGAACCGATCCATAGAAGATCACGCCATTCTTTGATTTAGTATAGATGGAGTTTCCGAGGTTGTCGCCGATCAGCGTGCCATCAATAATTTTTCCGTAACCATCCGCCACGTATATATCGCCCGGCTTGAGCATATCGATGGGCCAGGAGTTAAATCCGCCAATGCGACTCTCCTCCTTCCCTTTTGCTTTGATCGCATTATCGTAATCCTGCCGCTTGGGTAGATATTGTACCGTGAGTGCGCGGCCTACAAGCGCCTGGCCAGGCTTTAGAATCATCCAATCGCCTTCGAACTGATTGTTGTATCCGGCATTACGAAGCACTCCCCATGCCTCTTCCAGTGAAATATTTTTCAGCCGCGCCAGGAGGTTGTCCGCTACGTTGGGACGTCCATCGGGCAGGCGTTCGCCTTTCCATTCTGACGTCAACGCAATAACCTGTTCCCGCGAAAGCGCCACCTGCTGGGCAGCTGTCTGCATGCTTACAACAAGTATGAAAATTACCAGGATTGATGAGATGAAAAATCGAATGGCTTTTTGGGGGTGTGATAATGTTTTAATCAAGGGTATCATACGGTTTGGTTAAACTGATTGTATTGCTAAGATAAAATGATGTCACTAAGTATTTGTACAAAATCCACCGCCGGTGGCGGGAATTAATAGAAGGACCTATTTCTGGTGGCAAAAAGTGCACTATGATTTTTACATTTATGCTAGAACTGCACGTGAGCGGCCATTCCTCCCACTACGTAGTGAGAGGAATGGTCGGAGACGGTTCCTCGATGTCGCTTAATAGAATGCATGGGCGTTGATACATTATCAACGCTCATGCATTCCATCGCAGTTTACTGTTTACAGGAAGGTTTCAGAGTCTTTATCCAGGTACTCTTGTACAATATCAATAGCGTTTGTAACCACATCGCTTAGTGCTACGATAAACGTGCCGGGCTCAGCAATGGAGATTGCGTGCTTGATGGCCTCGACTTCTTTTGGAATGATCTCATAGGTAACGTTCTTATCAACCGATTTAATCCCCTCCACTACTAACGCGACAATATCCTCTTCGAGTCGTCCACGCAAATGTTTCTCCTGACGTATAATGATGTGATCGAACATCTTCGCCCCAAGCCTTCCGATCTCCACGATGTCCTGATCGCGTCGATCGCCCACACCCGCCATAATCCCAATCTTTTTCGGCGAGTTGATGGTGCTCAAGAACTCATCGATAGCAATGAACCCCGCTGGATTATGCGCAAAGTCTATCATCACCGTAAAGTTCTTGAAGTTGAAAATATTCATCCGCCCTGGGGTGAGCACCGGAGAGGGTATAAACGTCCCGAGCGATAACCTGATGCCTTCGGTTTTAAATCCGTATAGGTAGGCTGCCAGCGATGCTGCCAGGATATTACCGATCATGAATTTCGCTCTTCCACCGAACGTAAGCGGAATGGTGGTGACTTTCTCAATGCGGATCTTCCAGTCACCTTTCTTTATGGTAACATATCCATTCTCATAGATCGCGGCAACTCCCCCGGCTTTACAATGTTCAACAATAACGGGATGCGCTTCATTCATGCTGAAATACGCCACCTTGCAATCCAGGCCTTTCGCGAGGCCGACGCAATTTTCATCTTCCGCGTTCAATACAGCCCAGCCATCTTTTTTGACACTTCGTACCACTACGGACTTTACCATGGCAAGGTCCTCAAGGGTGTTGATATCGCTAATGCCCAGATGGTCTTCGGCGATATTCGTCACGATACCGATGTCACACAGGCTAAAGCCTAGACCTGAACGTAGTATACCGCCACGGGCCGTTTCCAGTACGGCGAATTGAACCGTGGGATCTTTTAAGATAAACTCCGCGCTGAGTGGGCCCGTGGTGTCACCCTTCTCCAACATATGGTTTTGAACATAAATACCGTCGGAGGTCGTGAATCCTACGCGGTACCCTACATTCTTGATAATATGCGCAAGCAGACGCGTGGTCGTTGTCTTACCATTGGTTCCCGTCACAGCAATAATGGGAATTCGTGAGGGCTTTCCGGGAGGATACAGCATGTCAATCACAGGCGCCGCCACGTTGCGGGGCAGGCCCTCAGAAGGAGAAAGGTGCATCCGGAATCCGGGCGCTGCATTTACTTCCAGTACAACGCCACCACTTTCCTTCAATGGCAGCGTGAGGTTTGGCGCCATAATATCAATGCCGCAGACATCAAGCCCAATGACATGAGCAATGCGCTCAGCAACAAAGATATTTTCCGGATGCATCTTGTCGGTGACGTCAATAGACGTACCACCGGTGCTCAGGTTGGCCGTGGACTTTAAGTATACCACCTCATCTTGTGACGGGACCGTGGCTAGCGTGTACTGTTTCAAGGAGAGAAGGTCCAGGGTATCCCGGTCTACAGCAATTTCCGTCAGCACGTTCTCGTGCCCATATCCCCTGCGGGGATCTTTATTTTCGGTATCAATGAGTTCTTGTATCGTGTGCTCGCCATCACCGATGACCCGGGCAGGAACACGCTGTGCTGCCGCCACTACCTGGTTATTGATCACGAGTATCCGGTAATCGTTGCCGGTAATAAATCGCTCTACGATAACCCGCTTTGAATACGTCTGCGCGTGGTGAAGCCCTTCCACCGCCTTCTCCCAGGCATTCACATTAATGGAAGCACCTTTACCGTGATTGCCGTCGAGGGGCTTGATCACAATGGGATAACCGATCTCTTCAATGATTCGTTGAAGGTCTTCCTCCGAAGAACAGATATCTCCCGCAGCTACCGGTATAGCAGCCATCTTCAGAAGCTTTTTTGTTTGCGCTTTGTTTCCAGCAATATCTACAGCAATGTGGCTGGTATTCTGCGTTATGGTAGCCTGGAACCGAACCTGGTTCACACCATACCCAAGTTGTATAAGCGAGTTCGTGCCCAGCCTGATCCAGGGTATCTCGCGCGACGCGGCCTCGCCCACCAGCGATCCCGTGCTCGGACCGAGACGAACATCTTCACGGATCTCGCGCATCTTACGAATGTCAGCACCGGCATCGTATTCGCTGTCTTGAATCAATGCTTCGGCTATGCGCACGGCAGCTTCTGCGGCATACATTCCTACGTTCTCTTCCGCATAGCTGAACACTACATGGTAGATGCCCCGGGTCTTCGTCTCACGCGTTCGCCCGAAACCGGTCTCCATTCCCGCAAGGCTTTGAATCTCCAGGGCGATGTGCTCAATGACGTGCCCCATCCATGTTCCTTTTTCCACGCGGTAAAAAAAGCCACCCGGTCGCCCTTCTGAGCAGCGGTGCTCGTACATGGTCGGAAACATCGCCTCCAGGCGTTTTCCAAATCCATCGATCATGTTGGTCGGGCGATCTTCCAGTTCCTCGATGTCCAGGCGCATCTGGATCAGTTTCTTGCGGTTAACGCTCCATATATTGGGCCCGCGTAAAGCCTGGATCTTCAGTATTTTCATGATGGGAGTGATCCGCTTTCTGCTTCACCCGATAAGGTTAAGCAAAGTAATTAGCGAATTCAAATTGTTTATAGGCCTGAATGGGCTAACATTGAAGGAATTTTGAAACAATCGATCGATATGGTACCGAAGGGTAAACTCATTGTGGTCGGCGGAGCGGTCGATAAGGGCAGTTTTACCGAAGAGCACGACGAAAAGGAGGTTCAGAAGAATTTCAATTTTTTCGAACGCGGCATTCTGCGACGTATCATTACCGAGTCTGCACACAACGATCATTCACGTATTGAGGTAATCACCACGGCCTCGCAGGTACCTGAAGAAGTAGGCCATGAATATGAAAAGGCGTTCCAGTACCTGGGCGCCACCAACCTCGGCATACTCGGTATCAAGACACGCGAAGAAGCAAACGACGAAGCGATCAACGACCGCCTGGCAAAAGCCGACATTGTCATGTTCACCGGTGGAGATCAGCTCCGGCTTACTTCTATTTTAGGAGGTACGGCTTTTCATCGCAATTTGCTGTCGAAGTATCATCATGAGTCGGTTGTTATTGCGGGTACATCTGCGGGAGCCGCAGCATGTTCCAGCAACATGATCTACCAGGGCTCGGCAACGGAAGCCTTGTTGAAAGGAGAGGTAAAGATCACCAGCGGCCTGGGCCTGATCAACCACGTTATTATTGATACCCATTTCGTCCACCGTGGCCGGATCGGCAGATTATTCCAGGCCGTGGTTGGCAACCCCATGGTGCTGGGCATCGGACTGGGCGAAGATACAGGCTTGCTCATTACGGATGGCAAAAAAATGGAAGCAGTGGGGTCTGGGCTGGTAATCCTGGTCGATGGCCGCTTCATCAATGATACCAATCTTACTGAAATTGAATTGGGAGAGCCTATCTCCATCGAGCATCTTGTCGTACATGTTATGGCAAAGGGAAGTTTGTACGACCTGGAAACACACAAGCTCATCGTACATAAAGCGTCAAAAAACGTACTGGCGAAAAAAATATTCTAACCCCGATGAGCCAGGCAAAAATTATACTACATGGCGGCTTTTTCAGCGAAGCAGGAACGACAGATCCTATAAAGAAAGCCAAGCAGGACGCCCTGGCCGATATTATCCGGAAAACATACCTATATGTTCAGGATCATAGCGCGCGTGAAACCGTGGTATATGCTGTCGAATTGCTGGAAGACTGCCACCTTTTTAATGCGGGCACCGGTTCACAAATCCAGCGCGACGGTAAGATCCGCATGAGCGCTTCCCTGATGGATGGTGTTAGTCTGAAATTCTCCGGTGTCATTAACATAGAGGATGTCAAAAATCCCATCCGGGTAGCCGAATGTTTATTACAGGTCGACGACCGGGTTCTGGGCGGTGAAGGCGCCACCCGCTTTGCACGCATGCAGGGATTCGAGCACTTCAATACAGAAACAACACAACGCAGACAAGAATACGAAACCAAACTCGCATCCACGGGAGTGGGAACGGTAGGCTGCGTGGTGCTCGACCGCCACGGCAATCTCGCCGCGGCAACATCGACAGGCGGAAAGGGATTTGAGATACCCGGAAGAGTATCTGACTCGGCAACCGTAGCCGGTAATTTTGCCAATGCAGCGTGTGCTGTGTCGTGCACAGGAGTGGGGGAAGATATCGTGAGCGGTGCAGTGGCGATCAAGATCGTAACACGCGTTAGCGACGGTGTATCGCTCCGTCATGCCTGTGAAAGAACCTTCGCCGAGCTAAAACCCTTCGACGGTTTTGCCGGTGCCATTGCGCTTGACAAAGACGGAAATCTGTTTTACATCGACTCACATCCCCGCATGGTCTTCGCTTCATTCGATGGTGAAAAGCTTGTCGTGTTTGAGTAAATCCTACTACCCAAATCCGTTCGTACGTTATCCCTCTTGAGGAAAGAGTTCTGACAGTTCGTAAAAATACTTCGCTTCCCGTGTGGTATACAGATTATACCATGCCGTGAGTGCGGCAGGCTCTACCACATCAAGGCGGGCAAGTATTTCCCGGGCAAATTCAAGGGGCGCAAGTCCACTGGCCGTTATTAAATCGCCATCGCGCACAGCAGGTTCCATAACATAATTATCACCGCCGGAATATCCTTGTAACTGTTTCAGGTAACCCGGATCATTGCTGGTGTGACGATATTCATCCAAAATCCCCTCGTTGGCAAGGGCGCCTGTAGCGCCGCATATCGCCGCTACAGGAATTCCTGATTCAAGAAATTGCCGGGTGAGCGACAGGACCGGCCGGTGTTTGGGGTCATCCCACAGATCGGCACCAATAAGCATCAACAACGCTGCGTTCTTCAGGCTCACTTCCGTCACGCTGATGTCGGGTTTGATCTTTATGCCGCCCATGGTAGTGATGGGCTCCTTGCCGGCGCCCACTGTCTGGACGATGAATTTTTGCGCACCTTTCCTGAACATACGGCCGCTGTTGATTTCAGCAAGGGCATATCCCGGCTCCCAGTCTGAAAGGGTGTCGAGAACATACAGGTAAATTGTCTTTTCTTTCATCTGAAGAAAGAGCAAAAAATTATGCCAAATCTGTGCCCACAACCGTTTGCCCAAAACATCACCATAACTTAATACTCCCCACCCACCTACAAAAACCTGCCTTTGTATTATTGCGGAACCGCCTGCCCCAAGTCGGTTCTGCTGCATGTCACATTCAAACAACGAAACAAAGGAAGCCGAATTCAGGGAGCTGTATGTGCAGCACCGGCACCTGCTGTTTTCGTATGTGTATAACATCATCTCCGATCACGCACGGGCCGAAGACATCACCCAGGACATTTTTATCAATGTATGGGACCGGTTTAATGAGCTCGATATCCGGGAGCCCCGGGCCTACCTCATGCAGGCCGCACGGTTTCAGTGTGCCCGGTATTTCAAACGCAATAAATTCACCCACGTGCAGCTTGACACCGTGGTAGACATCATCAACCGGCACGAGCTCGATCTCTCGCGGGAAGAAACCGAAGAGCTGATCAAACAGATTACCACTAAAGCAGATTCGTTACTGCCAGAAAAATGCAGGCAAGTGTTCGAGCTGCGATTTTATCACCAGCTCACCAACAAAGAGATCGCCGAAAAGCTCGGCCTGTCAGTCAGTACGGTCGAGAACCAGGTCAACAAAGCACTCAAGCTCCTTCGCTTCTCCCTTAGCCAGCAAGCAGGTGTTGTATTAGTAGCCGCCACCATCGGGCTGAGTGTACAGTAGTGCCGTTGTGTTAATTTAATATTCTCTGTCCTTCATCACCTTATGTTTAATAGCCTGTCACTATTACCGAATTGTTAAATGAACAAAAGCGCGTAGGTGCTGCGTCCCGGGATAGTACTATGTATCTGAAAACGACGCATAGTATTTTCGATGGAAGAGAAGATCAGAGATTTATTTAACAAGTACGTTGAGGGAACAGCTTCTGCCAAAGAACGGCAGGTTGTAGAAGATTTTTTTGAAAAGATGCAGGAAGGTGGCGTTACACCCGAACGCGCGGCACACGACCGGCTTCTGCTGAACAGACTCGACGAAAAAGTATTTAAAAGAACCATTTACCGCCGGCGTTTTCAGCGAAGAGCCATGCTGGTGGCGGCGGCATCGCTGCTGGTACTTCTTTCGGCTGTTATTCCGCTAATCCTCCGCTTTCAGGAAACGACGATCACCGTTCTCGCACAGCAGGGCGAACGCACGCGCGTGGTGCTTCCTGATTCCAGCGTTGCATACCTCAATTCCGGCAGTGCCATTTCCTATTCCAGCCGCATGCGCGGAAGTGAGCGGACAATAACACTCTCGGGAGAAGCCTACTTTGAAGTAAAGCATGATCCGTCAAAGCCTTTTATAGTTGAGAGCAGCACGTTAAAGACCCATGTGCTGGGTACCCGTTTCGTTGTATCAGATTATCCTGGCGAAGAAGCATCTGTCGTGGTGCGGTCCGGAAAAGTAGGCGTGGCAGGAGCCGACAACAGGCCGCTCGCCATTCTGGAAACGGACCAACGGGTTTACTATAAAAATGGTATACCGCTGGTAGAGCCCGTAGAGGCAAAAGACTACTATAGCTGGAAAGACGGCAATATCGTTTTTGAAGCGGCCAACCTGAAGCAGGTCATCCATACGCTCAACCGGAGGTTTAACGTCAACATCGTACTGACCTCAAGCTTCGACGAAAAATGCACGATTACCGGAAGTTATCCCGACCGGCATATTGAAGATGTTTTGAAAAGCCTTCAGTTCCTCTATGGAATTGAATATTCCTTTGAAGGAACCGGAGAGATATGTCTAAAAGCTAACCCCTGTTAAAACCCCACGCGCCTATGCAATAAGAACCATTACACAAAAAAGCCCGAGATCAAGGCCAGTCGATTTCGGGCAGTCAAATTGAATTTTAAGGATCAATTATTAACTGTTTTAAAGGTATTGTAATAAATGCAATTATCAATTATTCAATCTAAAAAAGGTTGGGTATGGCTACTCCTTTGTCTCTGCTGTACCATATCGAATCTACATGCCCAGGACCGCACGGTTAACACCAGCCTGAAGGTAACAAACGCAACGCTCCCCGAAATCCTGAAAAAGATCGACGACCAGACCTCGTACGCTGTCGCCTATTCAAAGGATATTTCTCAACTGGAAAAAACCGTTACGCTGGATATTTCAAACAAGTCTATGACCGAGATCATGGCCACGTTGCAAGCACATTTTCCGATCGATTTCAATCTGACGAACGGTGTGATCTCGGTGAAAAAAAAACCCGCGGAAAAACCAAGCGATAAACCCATTCGGGGAAAAGTAACGAACGAGCTGGGAGAGCCGATGGTGGGTGTTAACATCGTGTTGAAGGGTACAACGATCGGAACAATCTCGGATGCGAACGGAGAATATAGCATTGCCGGAGTTCCCGACGATGGCATTTTGACTTTCTCCTTTATCGGGATGTTACTGGAAGAAGTAGCGGTCGGAAGCCAAAGCCAGGTGAACGTCGTAATGAAGGAAGATGCCGCGATGATGGATGAAGTGGTTGTGACCGCGCTGAATCTGACACGCGAGCAGAAATCGCTGGGCTACTCTGTCACAAAAGTGGAAGGCGAGGACCTTACAAAGTCTGTTTCCGGCAACTGGCTGACGAACATGTCCGGCAAGGTAGCCGGGCTCATCTATCAGCAGGCCGGTACCGGCCCCAGCGGATCGATCCGGGTAACATTGCGCGGCGACCGCTCGCTGAACTATGGTAACAACGAGGCGTTGTTTGTGGTCGACGGTGTGCCCATCTCGTCAGGTATGACGGCCACCCGCAGCGTGAGTAACTATGCACAGGAAGATGCGCCAGTAGATTTTGGTAACGGAGCAAGTGATATCAACCCGCAGGACATCGAAAACATTACAGTATTGAAAGGCCCCGCAGCCGCCGCGCTGTACGGTTCGCGCGCTGCCAATGGCGCCATTATCATCACCACCAAATCGGGTAAGAAAACAAAAGGTATTGGTGTTACAATCAACTCTTCCGTTACGTTCGAAAAGGCCGGATACTTTCCCGACTTCCAGAAGGAATACGGCAACGGCATAGACCTGGGCCTAAATGAATATTCGCTGTGGGAAATCACTCCCGGTATGGCATCCGACGGCGTGGCGCAACCACGAAGCTACTCGCGCTACACGTTTGGTGAAAAGTTCGATGCCAACAAAACACGGTACCTATACGCCTCCAAAGACTGGAACACCGACACCTATACCAAACTGCCTTGGGTATATCAAGACGATTGGTACACCGGCCTGTTTCAAACGGGTGTTACAACCAACAATACCATCACCATCGACGGAAACAACGGCCAGGGTACCTCCACACGTTTTTCTGTAACCAACTACAACAACGACTGGATCCTCCCCAACACCGGCTTTAAAAAACAAACCGTATCGCTCACGGTCAATACCCCGGTAACGGAAAAGATAAAGCTCGCCGCCAAGCTGAACTATTATCACAAACAAAGCGACAACATGCCCAGCGGCGGATATGATGAAAGCAGTCCGATGTACTCACTCGTGTGGGGATTCAACGTAAACAGCATCAATGACTGGAAGAATGAATATTTCAGTGGACGTTATAACTACGCCAACTGGTCGGCGGGGGGAACCGATGGTAAAGGCCTGGTATATCCCAGCACAGCAGGCTACAACCCGTACCGCACACTGTACGAAGCCCTGAGCTCGGAAGACCGCGACCGGGTATTCGGAAACATCAGTGTCACCGCCGACCTGGCGAAAAATCTTTCGTTTATGCTCCGCTCGGGATTGGATTGGTCAAACAACTTCCGCACACAGCGCAGACCGTTCTATACCACCGACTATACTAATGGTTTCTATCGCGAGCAAACCATACGCGAGATGGAGAACAACAACGACTTCATGCTGCGTTACCAGAACGAAGACGTAGCCGACGGGCAACTGGGCCTGTCCGTGATGGTGGGTGGCAACAACCGTATTTACGAAAACTTCAACAGCAAGATCACGCTCAGCCAGCTGGGCGAAGAGGACATATACCATACGACAAACCTGCCGACGGGTATAAATCCCGATCCGTATAACTACCGTATCAAGAAAATCGTCAACAGCTTTTATGGCATGGCGTCGCTTAGCTGGAATGATACCTACTACGTCGATATCACAGGCCGCAACGACTGGTCGAGTACACTGGCTCCTTCCAACTGGTCCTATTTCTATCCGTCGGTCGCTGTTAGCGTCCTGTTGGATGAAGTGCTGGACCTTCACACGCGCACAACTTGGGTGGACATGTTAAAACTGCGGACGTCGTGGGCCAATGTCGGAAACGACACGCAGGCCTATTCGCGCGATCAGTACTATAATGCGACATCCTATCCAGGAGGATATACGCTGCCGGGTGTGATCCCCGATCCGTTGATCAAGCCCGAGAAGACCGCCAGTTGGGAAGTCGGCCTGGAAGGTAAACTCTTCCACCGCATGTCGTTCGACCTGGCGCTGTACTCGGCGTCCACCAAAAACCAGATCGTGCCGGTAGCTGTCGACCAGGTCACAGGTGCTACCTCCATGCGGATAAACGCTGGCGAGATCACCAACAGAGGCGTTGAGGTAGCCATTTCGCTCACGCCCGTAAAGACCAAAGACTTCACCTGGTCATTTGACGTGAACTGGGCCAGGAACATCAACAAGCTGGTAAAATTGCAAGATGGCTGGGATCCCACCCAACCCCTGCAGACCGACAATGGAACAACGATCGGCAGCCGCACCTTTGTGTATTCGTATGTAGGTGAAGAAATGCACGTGCTCTACGGACGCGGTTTCAAAAGAGCCCCGGAAGGCGCTTCTTATCTCGACGAGAACGGCAACAAGGTGGATGCATCCGGCATGCACATCGTCAATGCCGACGGATATCCTGTACTCGACGAGGCGCCCGATCGCCGCATCGGCAAAGTAAATCCCAACTGGCGTGCGGGCACGGTACAACGGTTACAGTACAAGAACTTCTCCCTGGCCGCGACATTCTCCGCGCAATACGGCGGACACTCGTATTCGGTTACGAACTTCTCGCTGTCGTACCAGGGTAAGCTTGCCAACTCGCTAGCCGGTCGTAACGACGGCTTGGTACACGAAGGTGTAAATGCCGTGACCAACGAAGACGGATCAATTACTTATACTAAGAATACTACCGTGACCGGCAACATCCAGACCTACTACAGCAGCTATATATGGACCCGCGACAATACTGAAATGAACACATTCAGCACGGACTTCATCAAACTGCGCGAGCTGCGCCTCGATTACCAGATCCCTTCGAAAATCCTGGCCAAGACACACTTCCTCCAAAGGGCTTCCGTGGGCATGTATGCCACCAACGTGTTTTGCATTACGAAGTTTCCACAGTTTGATCCGGAAACGGGTCTGCTGAACGGATCGGATATCTACTCAGGCATCGAATCCATGGCATTCCCCATGACACGCACCTATGGTTTCAATGTTCAGGTTTCATTCTAAACGAACAGGTATGAAGACATTCAACAGAATATTTATAACAGGGATGATGGCCGTTGCCATGCTCTCCTGTACCTCTGAATTTGAAGAGACAGATAAAAACCCAAACCTCACCACGGTCGGGGGTGTACGTGCAAGCGGTATGTTCGAGCCATTGCTGTACGGCAGCGCCAACGCCTGGTTGGATCAAACCTGGTTCTGGAACAACGAGCTTATTCAGTTCACCGCATTTACCGGTGGCCTAACACGCCAGGAGCATCGCTATTCCATTGCCGATGGCAACTGGCAAGGTGTATGGAATCTGTACGCCAGCTACGCCAACAATGCCGTGCATATGTATGACCTGAGCGTTGAGCAGGAAGATCGGGCGCTTCAGGCCGTTGCGCTGACACTAAAGGTATTGTATATGTCGAACCTGTCGGACATGTATGGTGATATACCCTATGCCGAAGCCTTCACGGCCCGCAAACCGGACGGAACCACGACGCCCGCATTCGACTCGCAGATGAATGCATACCAGGCTATGTTTGCCGACCTGGAAGCGGCCAACGAGCTCTACGCATCGCAGCCGGTATTTCTAAAGCCCGCGCTTGACGGTATGTATGGCGGCTCGATGGAAGCCTGGCGTAAATTCAACAACTCCCTCTACTTGCGGTTGCTCTGCCGCGTAAGCGGACGCACGGAAATGCAAGTCGGAACGAAGATGACCGAAATCCTAAACACACCGGCATCCTACCCGATCTTCACGTCGAACGCAGACAATGCCATGGTCAGGTTTACGGGAAGTGACCCGTACCTCAACAAGTTTGCACTGACCAGTCAAGGGGAGTTTACCAGCTCGGGACGCAAGCTTACGCAGCAGCTCGTCGGTATGACTGTTGTTACAGACGGTGGCGGCACGCAGGTATACCAGGATCCACGCCTTCCGATCATTGGCAGAAAGAATCCGGACGCCGTGACGAACCCTTCCAATATCTGGATCGGCACCGTATCGGGTTGTACCGCCGAAGAGCAAAGCACCGTCGACAGAGGAACATCCTGGCTGAACGCCGCCGTATTCTGCCGTGCCGACGCACCGGCCTGGTTTATGGACTACGCGGAAGTGCAGTTCATTCTGGCCGAAGCAGCCTTGAAAGGGTATATCTCCGGCGGTGAAACAGCGGCAAGCGAGTACTATGCAGAAGCGATAACCGCCTCGTTGGAAAAGTGGGCGACCCAGGGCCAATTCAGCATCACACCCGTGACCATTTCTGAAAGTGACATCACCACCTTCCTCGATTCTGAGTTGGCCTCGTGGGACAATGCTGCCAATAAGCAAGAGCTAGTCGCCAACCAGAAATTCCTGGCGCTCTTTTGGACGGGCATGGAAGCCTATCATGAATACCGTCGCACCGGGTACCCCGAGCTGACGATCGGAAATGGCACGGTGTTCAACGACTATACACTTCCCACGCGCTTTGCATTTCCCAACACCACCATGGCTACTAACGAAAAGCATGCGCGCGAAGCCCTCGAAAGAATGGGCGGAGATAATACCATGAAGACTCCTGTATGGTGGAGTAAACAAGCTATTGAAGCGAACTAACGCATAAACATGCATACCATGAAAAGCACTATAACTTTCAGATCCGGATATCTCACCGCCATGCTGTTGATGATGGTATCTATCCTTTCGCTGCTCTTCGTTTCTTGCAGCGATGACGACGAAGAATTTTCAGGTAATCCCTATTTCTCCATTGAAGACGGTCCTACCGGACTTACGGCAGGTGTTGAAGGCTCGACCGTGAGCTATGTTGTACGCTCTAACCGGCCGTGGCAGATCGTAGCACAGGAGGATAACGGTTGGGTACGCGCTTTTCCTTCCGAAGGAAGCGAAGACGGAACCTTTAAATTCATTGTGAACGAGAATGAAACATTCGATGCCCGCACGATGAACTTTTCCTTTATCGTAAACGGAGCGGAGCAACCAGTGCTCTTCCGCGTGGAGCAGGCGGCCAATGTACCCTACATAAACCTCCCGGGCGCACAAACCGGCGCCGAGGTTCTGGCAGCAGGCGGCGATGTTACAATCGACGTAGACGCCAATGTGGCCTGGACCTACGAACTCGACGACGATGCTACGTGGTTAACACAATTGGAATTGTCCGCTACAAAGATCAGGCTGCGGGCGGAAAAGAACAGTGGCGCCGACCGCTCAGCAACGGTAACCATACAGTCCACCGAGCACCCGGAGCTCGACAAGACGATTGTCATCACGCAGCTGCCGGGCAATATCATTCTGCGGGAAGACTTCAGCTGGCTGGCGTATGGCAACGAAAAACCTTACAATACCACCGGCGAGACGCGCTTCGATACGTGGACGCAGGACGAAATAAACCATGGATGGTACAGCACCCCGGTAGCAGCTTCAAGCAATCAACCGCTCCTCTACGCCCGCCAGGGTTTTGTGAAGCTGGGTAAAACCGGCTTTGGCGGCGATCTTATTTCGCCCAGGCTCAACATTGAAGGCACGGCAAATATTCGCGTAACGTTCAAGGCAGCCGCATACATCTCCGCCGGCGGAGCGATAGACGATAAGCTTCTGAAGATATCCGCTCTGGGTGCGGGTACGACAAGTATCTCACAACTTACAATAGAAAACGTACCAAATTCGGAAGCGCAGGACAACGCGGGCGTAGTAAACAATATCTGGGCTGCCGAAAGAGCCTATAGCTTTACCGTTACAGGGGCCACGTCCGATACCCAGATAAAGTTCCTCGGCGGCGACTATAATCTCACCGGTGTAGGACAGGGCAAGAACCGCATCTTTATCGATGACATCAACATCGAAATTATCGAGTAACCTCAGTAGCTACGACTCCACAAGTCGTGGCTACTTTTTTTAAAACATTCCTATAAATTAATAAGCAGTCATGAGAAATAGATCATTGGCAGTATGCCTGTTGTCAGGTATACTCCTGGCAGGCTGTGCCGACCTGGGTGTAAAACCCACTACAGAAAGCACTATACCTTATACGCTCAGCACATCGGATATTGGAACGCTGGCAACCGGCGCCACTGCCATTACCGTTGACCCTTATGTAAACACCAGCAGTTATATCAGCAGCGGATTTCTATTTCTGAACCCCACCCAGGTAAATAAGAACCGCGAGGCCGTCGGCGGAAGCTCTTACACCGAGGTATATGGCTTTAATGTCCCGGAAGAGAACCGGGCGAGAGGCATCCGTTGGAATGACGACGATGAGACCACGAAGATCTGGATACCACAAGGAATCACGGGATTTAAGAAGAATGGCATACGCTACCTGCTCGTGACCTGGTATGGCACCGATGGTGCAGAATACAAGGGATCGCGCATTACCCTGATGGACATCAGCCCGAGCTCCAGCACATACCTGATGTACCGTCATATTCTACTGGTGCAGCACACTGTACCGGCATCGGTGTCCGATTATACACAATACGGAACGTATGCGCCGCTGAACATACACGCCGGCGGCGTGGCATATGTCAACGACAAACTGTACGTGGCCAGTACAAACCTCGGCATCCGTGTATTCGACCTCAACAAGATTATAGAAGTGGCGACCGGCGATGAAACTACAAACCGTTGTGGCAAAGCCTCCGACGGAACGCTCTATGCATTTAACTACCGGTACATTCTGCCACAAGTAGGGTACTATGATATCAACGGTGGGGCCGATCCGTTCTCCACTATACAGATCAATGCGGAAGGAACCGAGCTATGGACCGCGCAATACTCCGCCGGAAGTGCAGCAGCCTCTATCGTTCCAAAGATTTACGGCTTCCCGATAAACGCCAGCGGCACGGTGCTTAATTCCGGGATCAAGTACGTTGTTCCAAAAAACTCACTTTTTGACGGCAACCACGCCCACGGCATGCAGGGAATTTTCAGAAAGGGTTCGAAAACATGGTTGTCGTGTACGGGATCGCCGTCGGAGTCATACGGCTCCAAAGCGCGACTGGCGCGATACTCCGACGGCGACGACAACACCGTACGGTATCGATGGCCTTATGGCGCCGAAGCGTTATACTATGAAGCCGAGTTGGACTACCTGTGGAGTCTGACTGAGCATGCCCCCAACAGTGGAGCGGACAACGGCAGCCAGGTAAACAGATGCATATTCGCCGTCATCTTCTCGAATTATGAATAAGATGCGCGAACGTAGTGATGAAAGAAGTATATAAACAGCGAAACGTGAAATACACAAGGAGACATTTTATAAAATTAGGAAGCGTTACAACGCTGGCAGGACTCGGTGGACTGGGATTCAGTTTTGCCGGCTGTCAGGACGATGGTCCGGTAGATGAAAATAACAACCTGGGCATCCGGGGAGTTTCTATTCCCTCCAGCCTGGACGTTACAGCAGGAACAGATATAACCCTGCAAGGCACGGGATTTCAGGTAGGTGACACGATCGAATTAATGCGCTCGCCCGACGGAATAATCTTTACCGTGGGCGTTACGGCCATCGCGAATAATTCCGCGACCTTCCCGGTGCCCGACGGAATCACCACAGGAACCTATTCCATAAAAGTTATCCGAGGCGCGGACAGCCTTACGCTGGGACGCACACTGCTAAATGTCATAGCCGACACAGACATTCCGGATGTCGCGGGCATGACCGTAAAGGGTATTGTCTACTGCGATGGCAAAGGCGTTGCCGGCGTGATTGTATCGGACGGATCTGAAGTAACCGTTACCGACAGCAAAGGTATATACTACCTGCCTTCTCTCAAGAAGACCGGCTTCGTTTTCATTTCTATTCCTGCGAACTACGAGGTGGCCAGCCTGGGCAATGCGCCGCAATTCTTCAAGCGAGTGAGCAATAACACCACCGCCGTAGAGCAAAAAGACTTTTCACTGATGAAGGTGAGCAATGAAAAGCACGTTGTCATACCCATGGCCGACTGGCACCTTGCCAACCGTAACAACGACCTGGAGCAATTCAACAGCAAGGTTCTTCCCGATGTCAACGCAACCATCGAGCAATACGCCGCCGATGGCACGAAAGTATATGTGCTAACCCTGGGCGATATGACCTGGGAACTTTATTGGTACAGCAACGGATTTGGGCTTAACGAATATATTCCGTACATGAATAAGCTGAAAAGCCCGGTCTTTAACCTAATGGGGAACCACGATAACGATCCGTATTACGCCAATGACTGGGATGCCGAAGAAAAATACCGCGACATCATCGGTCCCACCTATTACTCTTTTAATCTTGGCAAGATTCACTACGTGGTGCTGGACAATGTAGAGTACGTAAACAACGGGGGCGCCGTGGGAACCATTGGTGACCGCAGCTACCGGGACAATGTACATAACGACCAGATCGAATGGTTGAAAAAAGACCTGGCCACAATCACCGACAAGAGCACACCGATTGTACTGGCCATGCACACGCCGTTGTATGCAAATCCCTCGCTCGGCGCGGCAGGCACGCAAGTGAACAAAGTCGATATGACGAACGGCAGTACCCTAATCGAATGTTTTCGGGATTTCTCTACCGTGCACGTCCTGACCGGACATACGCATATCAACTACACCGTGGAAGAAAAGGCTTCTATAATGGAGCACAATATCGCAGCGATCTGTGCTACCTGGTGGTGGACCGGCAAGAATGGCTACGCCGGAAACGATACTTGCCGGGACGGAAGTCCGGGTGGATATGGCATCTGGAAAATGAATGGCCGCGACATAGCGTGGCGATACAAGAGCATCGGCTACCCGGAAAACTACCAATTCCGTGCGTACGACCTGAATGCTGTCCACATTACTGCTGCCGTGTTCGCCCCAAAATCGACCGACGGTGCACTCGCTAAATTTGCAGGCTCTTATGCCGCGCAACATGCCGGCAACGAAGTGCTGCTCAACGTGTGGGGCTACGACAGTCGGTGGAAAATTGAGGTGACCGAGAACGGAAAAAGTCTCACCGTGAATCGCGTGAAGGTGCTCGACCCGCTGCACATCGTTTCCTACGAAGCGCTGCGACTGAACGCAGGCGCCCAGCCAACCGATGCCTTTGTCTCAACCGAGACAGCACACATGTTCAGCGTCACAGCCAGTGCACCCGATACGACACTGGAGATTAACGTCACCGACCGGTTTGGCAATGTCTATACAGAAAGCATGGCCCGGCCAAAGCAATTTGGGCTTTTGATGAAATAGTAGTTGTGATTTGGCGCGGGTACTTCCAGTAAAATGAGAAGACCCGCGTCATTATCGGCTGGGATAGCTATTTCTTTTTTAGAACCACCGATACGATCATCGAAATAGCCAACAGGAAAGCAATGATGATCAAGGAAATTTCTATCGGAATCTTGTAGAAATCCACAATTACCATTTTCACACCCACAAATACGAGTATCGTTGCAAGTCCGTACTTTAAGTACGTAAAATACTTTTCAATTCCCGCCAGGGCAAAATATAAGGAGCGCAGACCCAGTATGGCAAATACGTTTGACGTGTATACAATGAAGGTATCGTCCGATATGGAGATAATCGCCGGAATCGAGTCAACAGCGAAAATGAGATCAGTACCTTCTATCAACATTACCACGATAAACAAAGGCGTTGCCCAAATGCGGTGATCACGCTTGACGAAAAACTTATCACCTTCAAACGATTCAGTAACGGGGAACATCCTTCGAACAAATTTCACCATGGGATTCTTCTCAGGGTCCAGGGGTTTGTCTTCTCCGAAAAGCATACGGGCGCCGGTGAAGATGAGAAATCCCCCAAAAACGTAAATCAACCAATGAAACTTGTGAATAAGCTCTATGCCGGCGAAGATAAAAATCACGCGCATCACCAGGGCACCAAATATGCCCCAGAAGAGAACCTTATGCTGGTAAGCATCGGGCACCCGGAAATACGAGAAGATCATAATAATGACAAATATATTATCAATGCTCAATGACTTCTCTACCACGTACGCGGTAAAGAACTCGAGCGCCTTCTCCTTATCAAAATAATGATAAACGAAAAGATTGAATAACATTGCAAGAACAATCCAGACAGCAGTCCAGGTGAGCGCCTCCCTGACGGATACTGTATGGGATTTTCGATGAAAGACCCCGAGGTCCAATGCCAGCATGCCGATCACAAAAAGGCTAAACGAGCCCCAAAGTATAATTTCTTCACTCATGATTATTGTTGTTCAATGCTGTCAACAGGCAAACCCTTGCATCGACATACATCCATTACTATCGAAACGAAACATCGCCGTTAAAGTTGTCTGACTTCGAATATAGCCCATATAGTTGGATCGAACTTTGCTCTATAAACAGAAAGGTTTTACGACTATGAAAGCAACTACAAATTCAGGCGTTGATTATATAATGGTTGCCATTGTCATCCTATACCTCATCACGCCTTTCCTGGAAACATGCGCGAGGCAAATGCCTGGATAAGCGTATTGCGGCTTTTCAAGCCGCGGGTGGAAGCTTGATCTTCTTAAAAGCTAGTATTTTTTTCCTTTCGCCTACTATCCAAATGATATCACCCCACTCCAAAGCGGTTGTAGACTCTGGATTCAACAATCTGTCATTGTTCCGCTCGATTCCTATTACAACGCCGTTTGTCCGTTCCCGCAGACCAGACTCACGAATCGTTAGTCCTTTCAACTTCGTGTATTCATCTACCACCAGTTGGTCAAAGACAATTTCGTTGATATCAACGTCCGCGACCTCATCGTTTAAAGGCGCAACATCGAAAACAGGTTTAAAAACCCCAATCTGAGCGTCGGTGGCAACTATCCCAACCTGGTCGAAGGGCAAGATGTACTGATCACGGTCTGGAACGTGGATCAGCTGCTCACCACGTTTAACATAGACCACGTTGATTCCATACTGCTCACGCCAGGCAAGTTCCTTTAATGGCTTCCCAATGTACGGTGCATTAGGCGGAGCTTGTAACTGAACGATATGGGCATCCCAGGGTATAAGCCTGGTTTGGAAATCGACATTTTTTCGAAGGACTTGTGCCGAAAGAGTATTAGCGGATTCCGTTTCCCTGGCGTTTAGGTTGGTAAAGAATCGTGACTCGAGCCTTTTATAAAAGGCTTTCATTCGTTTCGTAAACACAAATAAGGTCGCTATGATTACGACAGCAGCAATCAAAATAGCGACTTGATTGGAGGAAAGTTGAAAGGCCCAGAAACCGATCAGCACAATCCCTAACAATACCCTTCCTGCTTCCAATAACACAAGTGGCCCTCTGCTATACTTCTTGTCGAGCCACAACTCTTTATAGGAACTATTCTCTGGCTTCCTGGTCATCAATGCCCACAGAAAAGGTAGCCCGACTGCGAAGGAAATCGCCAGTGCAAGCACGCCGCGGGTAGTCTCATGCTCGATCGTCTTATTTAGATAAGGCATTAAGAAGTTCACGGAAAGCCAAATCAAAATGAGCAACAGAATGCCGTTCGCAAGCACAATGTTGCGATACGATTTTAACGCGATGTTCCAATGGGTTTCAGCGCGGATGGATTGTGTGCCGACCGAATAGGCATTGAGTCGTTTGATCCATCGCTCGGGAAGAAAACGCTCCAGGAAAAAATACAACGGCTCCGAGAATTTAATCAGGTACGGCGTAGTGAACGTGGTGATGGCAGACGCGCCCACGGCGATTGGAAAGAGGAAGTCGGAGATGACACCGAGCGAAAGACCTAACGTTGCTACGATAAAAGCGAATTCACCAATTTGGGCCATACTCATTCCTACCTGCACCGACTGTTTCAACGGCTGCCCTGAAAGCAACGCGCCCAACGTCGTACTAAAAAGTTTTCCAAACAACGTGAGTACGGTAACAATTACCACCGGCCATCCATATTGGATAATCGCCTGAGGATCGATCATCATACCGACAGAAACAAAAAACACCGAGCCAAAAAGATCTTTCACCGGCTTTGTGAGATGCTCAACGCGCTCGGCGGATGTGGTTTCGGCAATGATGGAGCCCATGATAAAGGCTCCGAGCTCTGCAGAAAAACCAACTTTTGTGGCTAAAACAACCATGCCGAGGCATAGTCCAATGGAGAGGATCAACAAAGTCTCTTCGTCCAGCAGCGCCTTCGCTTTTTTTAGCAGTGTCGGCAAGAGAAAGATGCCAGCAATGAACCAGAGCGCCAGGAAGAACACCAGCTTGACAATGGTAAAAATGATTTCGCTTCCTTCGAATTGCTTGGTAACAGCGATGGTTGAAAGCAACACCATCAGGAGAATAACAACAATGTCTTCGACCACCAAAACTCCAAAAACAATTCGGGCATATTGCTTTGTCTTGACGCCGAGCTCATCAAATGCACGGATGATGATGGTGGTGGAAGAACTTGCCAGCATACCCCCGAGAAACAGGCTGTCCATGGTTGACCATCCCATCCATTTTCCGGCGAAATAACCCGCGACAGTGATGAAAGCAATTTCGACAAGCGCGGTGATGGATGCTGCGCCACCAACTCTCATCAATTTCTTAAAACTAAATTCAAGGCCCAGGCTAAACAACAGAAATATCACACCGATCTCCGCTAAGATCTCAATGTTTTTATGATCTGCTACTGTCGGCAGAAAATGGACGTGTGGCCCGACCAGGAAACCCGCGATGATATAGCCAAGCACAAGCGGCTGCTTGATCTTTTTAAAAATCAAGGTAGTAGTGGCGCCGGCCATAAGTATCAGCGCCAGGTCACGTATCAGATCTGGTAAGTGTCCCATGCCACAAATTACATGTTTGGAAGGAGAAAACGGCACGCACACGTGCCCCCGAGGGAAATAGCGCAATCAGCCAGCATATTCGAGATTAAAAAATCCGATATCTGGTGACGTTAGAAGGTTGTCACAGACCCGCGGTCACTTAGCCGTACGGATGGTTCCGCCCTGGCGTTTGTCGTGATGCAACAAGGGTTTGACAATCGAAAAGCTGATGGCAACAGCGGCCGTAAATTCTATCCACGGCCACGCAACGGCATCCGCGCAATAATCTGACAAAAGGATAGCAAGGCAGAAAACACACAACGTACGCATCGTTCCGCGAACATCCTCCGCGCTATCTTTTTCGTGTGTTGGTATACGGTTCATGTATATGACCATGCACTTCCTGTGCCATATAATTTCGCGCAATTTAACCGGCAGCGCCGCTTTTCCGGAAACGTTACTGGAGCGAAATTACCCACCGGGCGAAATTACCCACCCGCCCATCAATAAAGCCGAACCTTTACCGCGCTTTCCTGTTTATGTAATAACTTCGCATGAACGTATACACTATGAATTCAAACGAATTTAAATTACGGGAACGTGTAAAAGAATTGAACTGTCTTTACAAGTTGTCCAGAGTTGCCTGGGAAGCTAAGAATGATTTTGATGTGATCGTATCAAAGACACTGGAAATCTTGCCCACCGCCCTGCAACATCCTGACGCTGCCGAGGCATGTATATCAATCGACTCACGCGACTATTCAACGCGCGGTTTTGATAAAACAACCACCGTGATTGCGGCAGAATTACGGTTTGACAAGAAGAAATTTGGGACTGTCAAAATTGGTTATCGAGGCTCCCGGTCCAGGAAAGAGAAAATGGAATTCCTTCCGGAAGAAAGCCGTCTCTTAAAAGCGGTCGCGCAGGAGCTGTCGCTTGTGATGCAACGCGCTTCCATGGAAGAGGAGAAGCACAAGCTCCAGGTGCAGTTGCAGCATGCGGAGCGACTCGCATTTGTAGGAGAGTTGTCCGCTGGAATCGCGCACGAGTTGAATGAACCACTTGGCCGGGTATTGGGCTTCGCGCAATTAATCAGAAAAGCGGGGAGTCTTAACGAACAACAGGAGGAAGATCTTGAACGGATCATCAAGGCATCACTCTATTCACGGGAGATCATTAAGAAGCTGATGATCTTTTCCAGGCAAATGCCACAACAGATCACGAAAGTTAATTTGAATACGATCGTTCACAATATTCTGTATTTTATTGACGTGCGATTTCAAAGCCGTGGGATTACCATTATAAAACAACTGGAACCAAACCTGCCCGAAATGATGGCCGATGAGGTTCAGATGAGTCAGGTTCTTGTCAATCTTATCACCAATGCCGTCCATGCCATGCCGGGTGGCGGGAGCATCCATGTAATAACCAAAGGCAACACCACAAACGTGAAGCTTATTGTGAAAGACACGGGCATAGGAATGACTGCAGAAGTTAAAGATCGGATTTTTGAACCGTTCTTTACCACGAAAGAGGTTGGACAGGGAACGGGCCTGGGGCTGTCCGTGGTGCAGGGCATCGTAGACTCACACAACGGTCAGATCAGCGTAAACACCTCCCCGGGTAAGGGAACAAAGTTTGAAATCCAGCTGCCATTAAAACAAGAAAAGAAAAAGCGATCGTCATGAAACACGCAGGTAAAACAAACATTCTTGTCGTTGATGACTCTCTGGAGACAGTCGAGTTAATCAAGCGAAACCTCGAGAGCGTCGGCTATCAGGTTTATAGTGCAAACAATGTTCAATCTGCGGTGAAGCTATTGGAGACTTTACAGGTCAACCTGGTGATAACCGATTTGAAAATGCCCGGCGAAAGTGGAATCGAGCTCGTGCGACACGTCTCCGAAAACTATAAGGGAATGGGTACACTTGTCATTACCGGGTTTCCGTCCATCCAGGGCGCTGTTGAGTCTATCAAGATCGGTGCTGAAGAATATCTTGTAAAGCCGTTTACAGATGAAGAATTGTTTAAATCCGTCGAACGTGTATTGGCGAAAACATCGAAGTATAAAAAAGAAATTGTTTCAACTGTCCCTGTCAATTTTGGAATCATCGGCAACTCAGAAGGCATGCACCATGTTTTCAAAACAATTAATAAGGCAAAAAATACCAATGCTACTGTGCTGATCAACGGCGAGAGCGGAACAGGAAAGGAACTGGTCGCGCGTGCGCTGCATTATGGTAGCCACGCATCGGCTGCCCCGTTTGTCCCGGTAAACTGCGGTGGCATTCCCGACGCGCTCCTTGAGAGTGAATTGTTCGGCTATGTGAGAGGTGCGTTCACGGGCGCAACCGAAACGCGTGCAGGTTTTTTTCAGACAGCGGACGGCGGAACCATTTTTCTGGATGAAATCAGCAATACCAGCCTGGCCATGCAGGCAAAACTTCTGCGTGTACTGCAGGAGAAGGAGTTCTATATGGTAGGTTCGAAGAAACCCATGAAGGTAAATATCCGGGTTGTCGCCGCCACCAATGTCGACCTGATGCAACTCGTAAAGAAAGGATTATTTCGGGAAGACTTGTATTACCGGTTAAACATCATTAGCATCGACCTGCCGCCGCTCCGTGCGCGGGATAAGGATATTTTGCTATTGCTGGACTTCTTTCTGAACAAATACGTCCGCGAATTGGCAAAGGGGCCCATGCAATTTTCGAAGAAGGCGTTGAGATCCCTCACGGACTATGCCTGGCCGGGAAATGTGCGGGAGTTGCAAAACCTGGTGCATCGGCTGGTGATCATGGCCGATGAGGACACAATTGACACCCCCGACCTTCCCGAGAGCTTCCGGTATTCAGCCACACGAAGCAGAGGCTTGACCCGAAAGCTGGCCGACGTAGAGCGGGACTATATTTCGGATGTGTTAGCCGCCAACAAAAACAATATTTCACACACGGCGCAGATACTCGGAATTGATCGCAAGACACTTCGTGAGAAGCTTAAAAAAACGAAAGACTAGGCTGGGGAGAATTTCCCCGGTCGGAGATCTTTGCTCCATCCTTCGTTGATTCATTCACCGAATTCGCCGCGATAACGCACAAATTAAATGGTATGCCTTTTGGAACACCTCGCCCGGGGTGCAACACTATGCAAACGAATACCATCATCGAAAATCTCGTGGCGCGCGAGTTAAAGGCGCTTTGTGGAGCATGCGTTCATCAGTATGAATGTATTTATCATAAGACCTCCACAAAAGCGATCATTCAGTGCGAGCTCTTCAAACTTGACCGGGAACATCTGACGGATTCCGATGCTACACGTGGTTTATGCACAGCCTGCGACCATGCCCATCATTGCACCTTGCCCGGGAGAAAAGACGGTGTTTGGCGCTGTCCTGAATTCAGCTAATGACCAAAAAAAGCATTATTATGATAACGCACGAAAATGTTAAAACGAAACTGATAAAAAATGGAAAGTGGAAAGAATTCAATAAACACGCCGTGCTGATCGCAGAAGGATTTTACCTGGATGGCAAAAAGCATGGAGCCTGGCGTGAGTATTATGATGAGAACGGCAGTATTATGCTGGAAGAGAATTACAAACACGGAATCCAGCATGGCCCATACACCTCTTTTTATCCAAACGGCCAGATATTTAGCAAGGGACAATTTTCTAATGGCCTACGGGAGGGATACTTCAACGTATACGATGAACAGGGAAACAACATACGCAACTTGCTTTTCATCAACAACATCTTGACAGAAGACAGCGACGAGCGCATACCCAGGGACGAAATAGCAGCGCACCGGAAAACCGGCACATAATCACACCTGAGGTTAAATAAAAAAGCACTTGACCTAATGCAAGTGCTTCTTCAGTAAATTACAGCTATGCAATACGCAGCATTTCGGATTTGGAACGAACCCATTCGATAAGCTGCCTCCTCTCCTCCGCATTTAAATACCGAAAAGCCTTTCTAACTTCCTTTCTGAACAATTTCTTGTCGAATGTCATCTTCGACAAAATCAACTTCGAATACTCGAGCATACTGCATTTAAACTTTATTCCCCGCATAATAATTGATTTTAACAATAGATTGGGCTTGGCTACAAGGTCATTTGCATCGCCTATAAATGATAGTGACCCACAGCCTCTGGCTGATAAATGATTTTCACTACTTCAAAACGCCCGATTCCGGTTGGCACCTTCCAGGATACCTCGTCGCCAACCTGACGACCCAACAACGCGGTACCTATGGGTGAGAAGACAGAGATTTTCCCTTCACGTCCATTGGCATCCTGGGGATAGGTGACAGTCACTGTAGCTTCTCTGCCCTGTGATACCTCCCGTAAGAGAACCCTCGAGTTCATGGTTATTACACTTGCCCGGATCCGATCTTGAGGCAACATCATGGCCGTCCTGAACTTGCTGTGCAAATGCTCCACGATCTCAGGCATCTTCTCCTTCAATGAAGAAAATCCGATCAATCCCGTTAATCGCTGGTAATCGTTTGTTGTTATGATTATTTTATCCGCTATACTTCTCATACACCCCAAAAGATGCATTATCCATGCCAGAATAAAATAGCGTAACAGTATGCGCCCAGGCCATTAAAGCAACCCTATGGAGTGGTCCATAATTACCCAGTGGGTAGGTTGTGCGCACCACACCGCTCGAATGCGATAATCCGCTCGCTATAGAACCGCTTCCCGCGTACGTCGCGTCTTTTTCTCTACTGCAGTGACCGATCCAACTTCCTTAATCGCCTGCGCCTTCCAAACCTTCATCAACACCACCACACTAATTACCGCCAGCGATAAGAACAGCAGATCAATAAACAGTATATCGTACGCCCGTCGCGCGTACGTATTCCAAAACCAGTTATCCCTTAAGATACCATCCAGCAGCGGCAACAAAAAGCACGTCACCGCAGACAGCAGCGTCGTCTGCCGGTTCGTTACTGCCAAATCTCTGCGTACAATGAAGTAAACGCCCAGCGCCAACCACGAGTAGAAATACCAGTGGTAAATTTCCGACTGCCCGGCGTTCTTTAAAAATAACAGCACAATCATCGTGAAAGCTGTCACCGGCAGCATCGACATACAAGCGGCCATAAACACATTGGCTGTCCAAAAGTTAAACACCCGCTTATGCTTCGGTATACTATTCTTATCGCGAGCCACCAGCCAAATCAGAATACCGGATATAATCACTACACACCCCATAGCGCCCAGCACAAAATACATCACCCGCAGCGGCCGACCTCCGAAGTCACCGAAATGCAAGTGATAAATAAGTGCCTTTACCTTGTCGATATAACTGGCATGCTCTGCCGGCAGGGTTTCATGAAGGACCTTCTGATCGCGGACCCGATAGATGGTCTTCCCGGATCCGGCGAAGCTTGCATCCGCCAGCGGCTTGGAAAGCACGACCACGTGCATATTATCATCCTGGTAATTCTTAATAGCCACGCGGCTTATTTCCCCTCCCGTTATTTTCTGCTCAACGCCTGCGATGTAATCGTTCAAATCAAACGTCGCCGCCAGCGGCTTGTACGCATACCGAAACTTCGTGCTATCAGAATACTCCAGGCTCTGATACATCTTCTCACTATCGCCTTTATACAGATAAGTAGCATACGGCGTCATCAAAAACGTATTCGCAATCAGCACAATCCCTGTCACAGCAAAAATGAACTGGAACGGGAATTGAATCACCCCCAACCCTGTATGAAGATCCGTCCACACCGTCTTCCATTTTGCCCACGGCCTGAACGTAAAAAAGTTCGAAACAATCTTGTCCCAATGCAGCATCAACCCCGTGATAAGCGCAAACAGAAAAAGGAATGACACAATTCCCGCCAGCAAATAACCAAACGGCGCGCCCAGGTAAATGGGAATAACATTCAATTGAGCAAGAAAATGAAGCCGATACAAAAATTCCCCCATATCATATCCCGCCTGATATTCGACAACTTTCTTCTGCCCGAAATTGTACGTAAAGAAAGCCGAGTCATCATTTCCCCCACGCCCTCCGCGGCCTCTACCCCTACCCTTCTTTCGCTCCTCCGGCTTCTTCTTCACTTTCGCCTTCACCGTGCTATCATGCGAAGCCGACATGGACACATACGCGCCCATACCGTGCCGTTGCATGGAAAACTCAATATCGCGACCTTTCAACGTATGATTCGCCGCAAGCGAATCCAGCACATGCTTAAAATCTCTTTCTGTAACACCGCGCTGTGCCGTGATCGATTCATTTTTCTGCCACGCCGCAATATCATCCTTGAAAAAGGAGAACGAGCCCGCAAAAAACATCACGTACAACAACGCGCAAATGAAAATGCCACTGATGGTATGCGTATGGAAGTAAATATTGTAGTTACGATTATCCATGGCCGGCACTTAAGAGATCAAATAAGGAAGTAAAAATAAAAGGGTAAGGATGGCATAAGCCGCCCAAACTTTCCACACGTTCCTGACAAGGAACGCCACAAGCAAAAGAATCGCCCACAGAATGTAGCCCGTGAAAAAAGACGTAACAATAACATTCTCTGACGGAAACAGCTTTGTCAGCAACATGTGGAAGCTAAACATAACCGTATATCCGCCGACAACGCCGGCCAGTATCTTAGCCAATCGCAGCCACGGTGATTTCGTCAGGTATTTCTTATTGGCAGGCATAATGATCAAATTAAAAATTCCAGCATCAGAAAAAACGCATACAGCACAACCACTCCTGTTTCATTTACATACCGAAATGGGTTAACCAGCACCGCAAGCGATCCGACACCCATCAAACCAATTATACTCGCACATATCCCCGTCATCCACCCAAACCGTACGACAAACAATACGGCAACAGCCAGCAGCAGTGCCGCACTCAGGATGCGACAGGCCTGTTTGTGACGCAGCAGACTGCGCAGGTATGCCGGCGGATCGACCTGCTCCGATGTGATATACCAAAGCTGAAAAGCAATCAACTGGATGAAGTAGAATGTAGTGATCATAAGAAAGGTTCTCAATGGGAAGACTCGTTAGCCTGACGTTGGTGCGCCGGTGCTAACGAGTCTTACTTAAAAAATTACTGCTTGTATTAGTCCAGGTGCTGGATAGCCGTAATTCCGCCGCCTTCGACTTCCAGGCCTCGTGTTGCGGTCTGCGTCGTTACGTCAATTTTGTATACGTAGCTAACGCCAGTTTTCAGCGTTACACCCAGGTAACCTGTGCGGCCATCTTTCGGCGTGTAATTATTCGTGGTAAGACCAACGATGTCTGCCACTTCGGGAAGACCTGTAACAGGCTTATACGTCTTATCCACTACATTGACAACACCTACGTGGAGACCCGCGGGGTAAGCAGTTCTTTCTGATTCAGTCTGAGAATGAACAATATAGTTGTTGTTGCCCACGTACAGCCATGACGTGATATTCATGCCGCCGCTCGCGGCCTCTACGTCGAAATAATAATCATCAAACTCCGTCGTACCGGCTTTGATACGGGTAATAGCAGACTTCTTCGTAGACGATAGCTCGCCGTTGGTTGTTGCGGCAGAGGGTGAGTATGCGTACACATCGCCATTTTCAGCCACATTAAGTCCGTCCTTGAAGTAGCTGCCGATAAAGCTGGTCCGATCGTCTTCAATGACCTTTTCCAGTTTCATATCGGCGTAGTTAAACACTGCAATCCAGGCCTGATCGGGATAATCTGTATTAAAGTTTCTGTCTTTGATCGTCTGGTACGGCGCGAACACTTTGTTGCCTACCTGTTTTACCCACGTAAAGTGTGCCAGCTCTTCCAAGCCTGTCATCTCCAATGTATTGATGGTACCCTCGGAAGTTATGGTGAGGCTTTCGGTGTTGACCTTATACCACAACGAGCTGGGGGCAGTGAGATTTCTCGAAATTTTTATCAACAGCAGATCATCGTTCACAGGCGCAAATGCTTGCACGGTCTCTGTCTGGAAATTTGTTAACTTATTCAGTTTACCGTCCAAAATATTGTACGCCGTTACCGCGCCCGGGTTGCCCTGACCGTAGAGCATGCTGAAGAACTTGTTATTATGCGTTACATAGTAGCGGTATGTGCCGTCTTGCTCGATACCGTTTCCTTCCGTTGTTATTTTACCAGTATCCAGGCTGCTGGCAGTCAGCAGGTAGTCGGCAACGCCAGTAGCTGCAAACGGCGTTACGGTCAGAATGAAGTTACCGGAGTTCGCGGCATCGTTGTCATCGTCATCCGAGCACGATACCACAAATGTCATAGCAACAAGCAATGCTGCCAGTTTGATTTTAATATTCATATATATAGTTGATTATTGATTATTTGTCTTTGTTAAGGAAATAGCGAACGTTTACGTAGAACGCACGGCCGGGCTTCTGAAGGCTGAAGTTGTCATACGGCAGAGCATTGGTGATATTTCTGGCTTCTACACCGACATTATAGCGACCATCCTTCATACTGTATACAATGTTTATGTCGTGGGTTGTCTGGCCGGGAATATCAAGCTTATCGCCGCCACGACTGGGCCAATACAGATAGAATGCGTGAACATATAACAGGTTGTAGCCAATGTTGAGGCGATCGCCCTGCGCACTTATGTTTCGAAGCGTAATCGATACGTCCGCATTACCAAACAGGAAAGGCTTGTTTGGCATCTGATCCTTATACACCGGGCTCACACCCGTGAATTCAGGCTCATACATCTGCATATTCCGCACGAATTGATACGTAAGCGTGCCTCCTGCGGACAACCATTTCTTATAGGAATACCGGATTTCACCATCACCACCCACGGTCCTGACCCCTTCGCGGTTATCGGAAACGAGCGCGGATTGATTTTGATTAAGGATTGGAAAAATGTAATCGGTGGCATCGCGGTAAATAGCATTGGCATTTACCAGGAACCGGCTGCTGGAACTTGTCGCAAAGTTGTAGGTCACACCTACGTTTATATTATTACTCTTCTCCGGCAATAGGTCAGGATTGCCTTGCTGGTTTTCAACATCTCCGAACAGCTCCGTCGCTTCGGGCATTCTGTTCGTAAGCTCGTAAGACCCCTTCAGTTGCAACGCACGCGAGAAGAAATAGGTCGCCACGATACCATATCCAAGTTTGGTGGTCGTTTCGGCGGGCGTCTCTACATATTTGACAACCCGTTGGTTGATATACTTACCAAACACAGACACGTTCACTTTATCCTCCACCCCATATGCGTAGCTCATACCCAACACATTTTTCTGTGTCTCCTGTGGAGGATCGATCATCGCCGGGCTGAGCACATCCGCGCCATTGCGATCGAACGTGGTAAATAAGTTGCTCATGGCAAATGTGTGGCGATCCGACAGGCGATAATTGATGGATGCCGTGGCGATCCCGTTATTGTTTTTATACTTATACAGGCTCCGGGATCTTTCGCCGCCGGCGCCGGATCCATTCGGCTTGCGGTTGCCATACCAGTCAAAGCGGGCATTGACCGTGTCGATATTTTGCTCGGTTCCTAAATTGAAGTTGGCGTTAAACACAACATCCAGACCTTTGATCAAATCCTGCTTTTTGTATTTGATCGAAGGCATCACAATATCCCCGCGGCGGTGCCAGCCGCCAAAGACAGATACCATTCGGGCACCCGTCTGAATTTCTTTATAGTTCTGTCCGAGTGTTATACCAAATAACAGCTTATCCGCATACTTTTTTTTCAATACACCTACATTAGCAATGAGGGTTTCATTGTGATAGGTGTCATGAAAACGACGCACCCAGGCATTCGGCGTATAAGCACCGGTATAGATATCGGCAGCATCTACCTTTACTTTGTAATCATTATCAGAGTAATTCTGAAAGGCGTTTATCTGTACCGTCAGACCGGTTTTTGATGTGACACCAGCATTGATAACTGTTCTGTGGGTATTGAAGGAGCCGTAGGAATACGAGACATCCAAATAATTTCTATAGCGTTCGCTGGTAACAATGTTGATGGCACCGCCCAGTGCGTCAGAACCCAGCGATATCGGCACAACACCCTTGTACACTTCAAGGCGCTCTGCCAGGTTAATGGGAATATTATTAATTTGAAAGGAAGAACCAAATCCCTCCATCGGTATGCCATCTATAAAGTACCGTACGTGGTTGCCGGAAAATCCGTTCAGGGAAAGATCGAAACTCGACCCGACGCCACCTGATTCACGTACGCGTACACCAGACACACGGTCGAGAGCGCCTGCCAGGTCGAGTGTTGTATTGTGTAATTGCGTGGCATCGATGGCCGTGACATTATAGGCCAGCCGGTTTACCTCTTGCACATCGGATCGGCCCATCACCATGACCTCTTCCAGTTCGGTAGAAGATGGCTCAACATGAAGCGAAATTGCCGATTCTTCGCCCGCAGCTACGTGTATAGATTGTTGTATAGATTGAAAGCCGATACCCGTAATGAGAAGTATATAATTTCCAGGCGCAACGTTTTCGATGACAAACGAGCCATTCTGGTCGGACGCTGCACCGAGGGAGAGGTCTTTGATCTTGACCATCAATCCTATAGCGGGCTCACCTGCTTTGTCAAGTATAGTACCGCGAATCGACCCTGTCTGTGCTTGCGATGAAATACCGCACACACATAGCAAAGCCATGAGCAAAATTTGTCTACTTTGCATTGCTTTTAAATGTTCCGTTTAATTGCTCCGGGTTACCGGATAGCCGTACGGTTGCCGCCGTACGGCTTTATTTTGTGCGATATTAGATTGAGTTTAGAATAGTTCCAAATAAGTACCCGAAGTTTCCGGTTTTACCTCTATATAGGGTAGTAGCGCTCGGGAATCAATACCCTGTACAGGGGACTGAAAAACCAGGAGAGAACGTTTTCGATAAACGACCTGAACATTCGATCGCTGCATTCGACAGAACCATGGTGGCGGCGTTGGATGTATAGATCAATAGACTGTACAATTGTATTCAATTGTCAGGCTTATGGTTCCGCTGCCGGCGCTGTCCCTGCGAATACGCTGCATACTTCAAAACAAAAGAGGCGCTGAGAACGTATTTACCCGCCGGGGTCACCGCTCCCACCCGGAATGGCGAAACGATCAAGCTGGTCAATCTTTCCAATCACACCTCGTCACTCCCCAGGCTTCCGGACAACTTTACCCCCGCCAACCCGGCAAACCCCTACGCCGACTATACCGAGAAGCAGTTATATGATTTCCTGAAAGGTTATACTCTTCCACGCGACATCGGCTCACAGTACGAATACTCGAATTATGCCGTAGGCCTATTGGGGCACATCCTGGCAACGCAGAAAAAAACTACATATGAAAAGTTAATGGTCGACGTTATTGCTAACCCCCTGGGCATGGCCAATACGCGCGTTACCTTACCATCCATGAAAAAGAACCTGGCACAGGGCTACAGTGAAGGTGTGGCAGTAGAGAACTGGGATCTACCAATCTTAGCCGGAGCCGGTGGCATTCGATCTGACGTCGTGGACATGGTCAGGTATATACGCGCCAACATGGGACAGGGCAACAGCAAGTTGTATCCAGCCATGCAGTTGGCGCAGACAAACACACGCCCGGCAGACACAGCACCCCAGGTAGGCCTGGGCTGGCACCTCGCGAACGTCAATGGCGTGGAGATCATCACGCACAGCGGCGGCACGGGCGGCTACCGCGCATTTTCCGGCTTCCAAAAGAACGGTAAGAAAGGCGTCGTGGTCCTGACGAATTCGGCAATAGGTGTCGACGACATCGGCCTGCACCTATTGGATACGAACGTCCCCGTAACAGATGGCAAGCCTCCCGTTATCGAGATAGCAGAAGTGCCTGTGGAGATAGCCGTGTTGGAAACCTACATTGGCCAATACGAGCTTGCGCCCGGTTTCATCCTGACAGTAACGCGGGAAGAAAAGCAACTGTTCGCCCAGGCGACGGGCCAGGAAAATTTCCCGGTATTCGCCAGGGCACAGAACGTCTTCTTCTATAAGGTAGTAGAAGCACAACTAACGTTCCACCAAAATGCTTCGGGAGCTATCGCAAGCGTCACCCTTCACCAGGGCGGGCGCGAAATCGTCGGAAAGAAAGTGAAGTGAGGTTCGTCCTTATTACGCCGCTTTGCTGACGTGCAAGATCAGCTGTCGGTCAAGGGAAATTTCGAACGTATTGCTATCCATCAGCTCAATACCCTTACGGGATTGCAGCAGCATATGCAACAGATCCTGGGCTACTTCAGAACTTTTAATATCGTTCAGCGCCTTGTTTTTGAAAACCTGCAAGCTGAAACCTATGCTCTTCTTCTTACCCTCGTCAAGCGCCTGAAATTCATGGCGCATAAGCTGGTACTGTTGCGGCTCCTGAAGCGAGTCGATCATCATTTTCAGGATAACAGGGCGATACTTGCTCCAAAGAGGCGCATATTTTCGGTTGGGCAGATCGTAGCTCATGATTCTTATTTATATGTGTAAAAAACTATTTGCTCGTCACACATAGTCATTAAACAGGACGAGATTAGCATGTAAAATTACCTTATCGAGTGTCGACAGAACAAAGTCCCGAGGAAGCATTTCATGCAAAAGGACCATGGTAGCGCTGAATAAGTCTTCAAAGGTACGCTAAATTACTCGATCATGAGGCATCGCTAAAATAATTTAGCAACGCCTTTTAACGCAATGCAGGGCTTATAGTGTGTTTTTCAACTGATTTACTGGAGATGCACGCGGGCACGGCGCATGCGCAGATTGGTTTACAGCCTTTTTAAGGCTACCTTTGCACCGTCAATTGTGGATATTCTTATTCGCTGATCCTTCCTCGGAGAAGCTCGGTCACTAATTCTCTCCCCAATTAATCCAGGAGATACGTCGTTGCTACACTGCTAACGGACCGCCGAAATGGCTTTTTGTTTTTGAATTTGTTAACGCTATGCCCTGGATAAGCGCATCGAAAGGATCGGTGTGGCATTCCTACTATCTTAACAACATTCTACGTGTCATTTCAAAAACTTCAGGTAAGTGCACCTATTCTGGATGCGCTCCAGAAAAAAGGCTACAATCAACCTACACCTATTCAAGAACAGGCCATTCCAGCCATTCTTACCGGACGCGATGTACTCGCTTCCGCGCAGACAGGCACCGGTAAAACCGCGGCGTTTGCCATACCGCTGCTGCAACGCCTCTCCGAGGCAAAGCCATCGAATGGCATTCGCGGCTTAATTCTCACGCCTACGCGTGAACTGGCCATTCAGATCGCAGATAACCTGACGCTCTATGGAACAAATCTGCGCCTCTCGAGTGTCCTTGTTTATGGCGGTGTTTCACAGGTACACCAGGTCAGACAGCTTCGCCGCGGAGCGGACGTTGTTATTGCCACGCCGGGCAGATTACTCGACCTCATCAACCAACGGATAATACAGTTGAGCGACTTGCAGATTCTCGTGCTCGACGAAGCCGATCGTATGCTTGACATGGGCTTTATCAACGACGTACGAAAAGTACTTTCACTCGTTCCGCGCGAATGTCAGCGCATTTTTCTGTCAGCCACAGTGCCGGCAGAAATTCAATCGTTGGTAACGAGCATGCTTCGCACACCGATTACCATTAAAGTAGCGACTCAGCAAACGGCCGCAGTCATACGTCAGGGTGTATACCATGTCTCGCGCCAGGACAAGCAGGCGTTGCTCCACCACGTCATCGGCGAAGCTATGGGCAATGTCATGGTATTTGCCCGAACCAAGCACGGCGCCGACAAAATCGTGCGCAATCTGGTGAAGGCAGGTATCTCTGCAGAGGCATTTCATGGCGATCGCTCGCAGGGAGCACGGCAACGTGCGTTGACCAATTTCAGAAAGAACGCAACACGGGTACTGGTCGCCACAGATATTGCCGCCCGGGGGATCGATATCAACAACCTTCCTTTTGTCATTAATTACGAGATGCCGGATACGGTCGAGACGTATACCCACCGCATTGGCAGAACCGGACGCGCGGGTAATTCGGGCACGGCCGTTTCGTTTTGCGATCACGACGAAAAAGGACAGCTGCGGAACCTGAACCGCATTTCGCCCGGCAAGATCGAAGTGCTGGCGCATCCTTTCGCCTGATTATCTTCTTATTTCCCGCATGGGCAACTGTGCGGGAGGTTCTTTTTTTTATTGTAACTAGTAGTATTCACATGAATTTATATGTAGGAAACCTCGCCCGCCAGGTGAACGACCAGGCACTCGAGGCACTGTTTGGAGAGTTTGGTAAAGTCTCGTCCGCGAATGTAATCGTAGACCCACAAGCAGGTGAATCTCGTGGATTTGCCTTTGTGGAAATGCCGTATGACAATGAAGCAAAGGAGGCCATTCGCCAGTTAAAAAATGTAGAGTTCTTCGGTCGTAAAATGTTTATCTCCGAGGCACGCCAAAAACAAGCAAAGCGGTAGCCTCGACCATGCCCATCGCATCGCGGCCACACACTTTCGTCAAGCAAACCTGAGAAATGAAACAACTAAAAATCAGTAAGCAGATAACGAACCGCGAAAGTCAGTCGCTGGACCGCTATTTATCCGAAATAGGCAAAATAGTGCTTGTTACGATGGACGAAGAGGTGGAGCTGGCAAAACGCATACGCGAAGGCGACGCGGTGGCACTGGCAAAATTGACAAGAGCCAACCTGCGTTTTGTCGTCTCGGTGGCAAAACAGTATCAGAACCGCGGCCTGGCGCTGAACGATCTGATCAACGAGGGCAATGTTGGTCTGATCCAGGCCGCCGTGCGGTTTGATGAAACGCGCGGGTTCAAATTTATTTCCTATGCTGTATGGTGGATTCGTCAAGCGATTATCTCCGCATTGGCGTCGCAAGCCAGAATCGTGCGACTACCGCTGAACCGCGTCGGCTCTATGATTAAGCTGTTGAGGGTGCAAGCAGAGCTCGAGCAGCGCCTGCAGCGCGAGCCAAGCAACAATGAGATCGCGGAAACACTGAACGTGCCGGTAGACACCGTGGACGATACACTAAGGATCTCACAAAAATCTGTGTCGGCAGATGCACCGGTGCTAAACACCGATGACTTATCGCTAATCGATACACTGCCCGACGCAACTTCCAGCGCACCCGACGCATCGCTGATGAGTGCCGCTTTGCGGGATGAGATTCGACTGGCATTATCGGTATTGACTGCTCGCGAAGGCGAGGTGCTGACACTTTTTTATGGTCTGAACGACCAGCAGGCGCTCACACTGAGCGAAATAGGCGAGCGCTTCTCCATTACACGAGAACGCGTACGTCAAATAAAAGACCATGCTACGCAACGACTACAGCGATCCCGCCAGGCACAACAGTTACGAACGTACCTGGGGTAAATAAGATAAAAAAGGCCCTTTTGTGAAGGGCCCTTTAAAATGCTTACCAGCCTTTATTGTAGCCACCGCCCCCACCGCCGCCGTAGCCACCGCCACCACCGCGTCTGCCGCCGCCACCACCGTAGCCGCCGCCACCGCCGCGAGGATTGTCAGTTTTCGGACGCGCCTCGTTAACGCTCAGTTCTTTTCCAAGAAAGCTAAAGCCGTTGAGGCTTGTTATTGCTTGCTGCGCCGCAGCATCGTCAGGCATTTCGATAAAGCCGAAACCACGGCTCCGCTGTGTTTCCTTATCTAAAATGATTTTCGCAGAAGTCACGTCACCGTACTCTTCAAATAATTCTTTCAACTCGCCTTCCGAGGCTTTGAAAGGGATGTTTGCTACATAAATGTTCATTGTTTTAAATATTTCGAATGTTAAAAATATTTCTCGTTAAAAAGCATGCCACGGTGCGACCCGTTATCTAAAGCTAGCACTAATAGTAGTGCTTCCACAACTTATACAAATTATCATAAAGGAGAAAATCTAACGCCACAAGATTTTCATTTCGGAACATAACATTGTGCATTACATGCAGTGCTCCATCAACGTCCTCCCATCGTACATCACAGGCCGACTCATCACCCATAGCCCGCTGCGGAACAATAAGCATCTCAGTGGCCGATATCTGGTAATGGTCCTGATAACGCTTTAGTTTGTCCGTATTAATGCTGTACGGCTTGTTCAGGTGAATATTCATGAGAATTATGTCTAAGATATTGCCCTTTGACTTGCAATCAGCAATGAATCCTGACCTCACACACGAAATTTGACATTTATCTTTTGTTTTGTGACGTGTTTCCTGCATGCCTGTGTATTCAGGATTGCGTTAACAAATCTAAAAGAAAACAAGTCAGTCGTGCGGATGAGGCAGTACAAACAAAGACTATTTCCCGAATTAACTGAGGAGAGAATTAAAGACCGCCCCAAAATGGAAAACGATCTGAGAATTGGGTATCCGCAATTGATTTCTGCAAAGGTAACCAGAAAAAAGTTGTAATCCTACTCATATATTACAGGGCCTCCATTCCAGCGCAATACATGCAAAACCGCTGAATTCAGGTCACTTATTTACAATAAGCCACGTATGGCCGCCGGGGTCTCATCGGCGCTAGGCTTGATAGAATGGTCCACGTTAACAATATGCCCATCTTTATCGATCAACATGTAATGAGGAACCCCCTGGACCTTGTATTTCGCCCGCAGCAATTTGCTTTGCTCTTCATCTAAAAACTTGTGGATTCCCTTGTGCGCATACTTTTTAAGCAGATTCTGATACGCATCCTCACCGGACTCCAGGCATAGGTATAAAAACACGACGTTGTCACCGAAGGCATCCTCCAGCTTTTTGGCGTACGGAAATTCCTGCCGGCAAGGGCCGCACCAGGTAGCCCAAATATCAATATAGATCACTTTCCCTCTGTTCTGCTGAATAACGCTGTCGACAAATGAAACACCGCTCACCAATCGCTCTACGGCGGGCGCGGGAAGACCTTCTACCTCCTTCTTCTTCAACGCATACTTTTTAAAGAGGGGTTCACGCAAGAACGGCTGCGTTAGGTTCGCATCGATCAGGTTCCGATTTTTCTCGAATGTTTCCAGGGCCGACTGCTCCAGCCAATCGTTTAGAAAATAACAAAGGGTGATTTCTTTGATGAAGGCGTCTTTGGAATATCGTACAATGCTCCAAAGCTTTATAGAATCTTGTTGCTCTTTTGTCAGCGATCTTTTTAAGGCGGCAGCATCAGCCGACGCGTGGCGGCGTATATACGTGTATGCGTATTTGTTGATATAACTATTAATAGCATCTCCACTGACAAGCGCTTGTTTCACATCATCATAAGTCCGCAGAAAGTCATAATACTTTAAGGGGACATCCCATTCAGATTCTTTCAGCACCAGGGCAGCTCGATGGGCGTCCGGGAAATATCTAAGATCATGATAGTACCGACTACCTACATAAAGCTTTGACCAACGGGCGGCTTCCTGGTTGAGCCCTTGTTTTTTAACAAAAGCTGCATGGAAATTAAGTGCCTCATGCCTTAGCGAATCACAGTATTGGACAAACTGCGATGGCGTAGAATTCTTTATTCTGATGGTATGTTTTTCATAATTATACCCAGAAAGAGAATTTTCAGCATATGCCTGCTGAAACAAGGCTGTGCCTTTATTGCTCGCGGCTGCATCACCGCTAAATTTTGCACTCTTCAAAACAGCCATCCGGTTACTCGTGGTCCCATCAAACTCCAGGTAGATACTATCGCCCGGATGAAACAAAATCAGGAAGTTTGTTTGATACACTATCCAGGCATCGGTGGGCACATACGCCTCGAATTTAAACACAAAGTTTCCGGCGGCATCGACGGGGACTTTGAGTTCCTCCTGCTCAAACCCAACCCAGTTAATAGCTAGCGTGATCGATGAGTTCGCTTTCGGCGAAATTACTTTACCCGCGATAATAACTGTTTTGGTATTTTGGCGCGGTGTGGCGGAATAAGCGGTAGCCACCAGCGCCAGGAAAAACAACGATAAAGTCGCAATAGATTTTCTGATCGACATACTCATTTGCAGTTGAAATAATAAAGATAACCATCCTCTACCGAGTGATGGCTATTCGAGAGTTAATGTCCTTATTCTCAGCGGGAATTGCAAAAAAAATCCAAACTGGTTCCGCCAGAGCCCTTTGTGGTGCCTGTCTGTTGCATGCTCTCCCTTGCTTGCGTCTTCACCTCATCCAGCGATGTCCCACCCCCTTTATAGATAAGATCATCCGTGGTTCATCCGTAGGACATCTGTGGAGGAACCCTGTGGCAGACTCGAAGTACCCTCGGCGAGGGACGCCGGTATTCGGCCCCGTTTTCGACTCTGCACAAGAAACCTCGGCCACCCCAAAACACACTTTGACCGTCCCATACAAACGAACGAAATTTTCATCAAAACAGCCTCTCAAAACTGGTACTACATGTGGTTAACATGTGAACCGGTGCTGCATCTTCGGTGAATGGAAAGAATCTTAGTTTCACCTCATTTAGCGAAGAGGATACGTTATCTTCCTGAAATAATGAATATGAATGCGATATACACCGTGATCATTGTCTGTATCAGTCTTTGTACTGCCTACGGCCAAAACGCGATATCCATACGTGGCAAGATCGAGGGCCACTATGAAAAATCTATTGCCCTGTATACATACAATAATTATCTGGAGAAAAAGCCTGCCTTCCTGGCCCAGGTGACAACAGATGCTGAGGGTCACTTTGCATCACAAATAAAGCTATCGACGGCACAGCCAGTCATGCTTTCGTATGGCAATCCTTTTCCAATGATCGTATGGGTTGAAAAAGACGACTCAATTTTTATAAACATCCGGAAGCCGTATAAATTGACCTATCCTAATGGCCGTGCCTTGTTTGACAAGGGAGATGTGCTTTATTCCGGACGCGGGGCCACTATAAACAACTATCTGTTCGATGCCGACCTGACAATCTACAACCCCAAAACCCATGAAACCGCACAAAGCCGGTCTATTGAAAGATATCACGTTTTCTTAGATAGCATGCAACAGGCCCGGGAAAAGCTCAGGCAAACCGTATGGCCTCAAAATTTTTCTCCTGAAGCCGAGGCGTTTCTCTTCGGAGAAATTATCGCTGGCACGTTCAACCACAAATCCCAGGCGGAGGTCTATAAGACAAATAAAACAGCCGAAGACTCCACTGTCCTGACAACGCCTGCGCTTCGCCAGTACCAACTGGATTGGAAGCTTTCTTCCGACCTGGCCCTGACATCGGATGCCTACCGACAAAGCCTGATAAGTTTTTGCAATCAGATGGCCCGGGAGAAAATAAAAAAGAGACCTGCATCAAACTCAGAAAGAGAGATTTATTTCTCTTATATGTACCGTGAAGCGTATAACCGGCTGCAACATATCGCGCAAACACGCGAATTTGGCACAGCCTTTACGTTGCACTTAATGGCAATGTTTATCGACGGGCAGGACAGCCTGGCAGCACTGACCAACGACTTTCATCAGAAGTTCCCAACATCAACGTATTATCCGATCCTGGCGAAAAAGCTTCAGCCAAGAAAAAATATACCGGATATTATAGCATTCGATACGACAAATAACCTGGTCGACCTCGCTACGCTAAAAGGGAAACCTATTTATATAGATGTCTGGGCAAGTTGGTGCGGGCCGTGCATGAAAGAGCTTCCGAACTCCAAAAAAGTGGCTGCGAAATTTAAAGGCAGGATTCACATGGTTTATCTTAATATAGATGACAATGAAACTGCGTGGAGAAAGGTAATGAAAAATCAAAAACTTGAAGGAGTCAATCTAAGGGGTGACGAAGCTACAAGTCGAAAAATTAAAGACGACTTCAATATTCGAGCCATTCCGCGGTACATCCTGATTGACAAAAATGGCAATGTGTTTCGAAGCAATGCCGAACGCCCGACAGCGATTGAGCCGGACATATTGACTCTTCTTAAATAGATTGTAGGTTTCTTTGGCCCAACATCGTATCACGGGCAGAGAAATTGCCACCCCCGGTGGAGAATACGACAAAAAATTCGATCTTACAGGCACTTAAATGCCACTTTTCATGAAGACAATGACATGCAAACAATTGGGCGGCGCCTGCGACCAAACCTTTAGCGCCAATAGCTTTGACGAGATTGCCATGATGGTAAGCAAACACGCCCGCGAAATGGTACAGCAAGGCGATGCTGCCCACATCGAGGCCATGAATGAAATGCGAAAAGCCATGACATCGTCGGAAGCGGCAGACGCTTGGATGAACGATAAGCGGAATGCATTCAACGCATTGCCGGAAGGCAATAGCTAAGAGCGCCCGGTCAATGGTGCTTGTTCTTCGTGCTCATTATATCGAAGGCAGTGCTGAATTACCTTCCATAACTCATGGCGATGAGGTGGGCTATAGCAAGGTCGTCAGTTCCGAAATGCTGCCGATCGCCGCCACCATGCCGTCGGGAACTTTGCCAAACCCGTAGTTGGCAAAAATAAAAGGCACACCGGCTTGCGTGGCGGCGTTGTAGTCGCCCATCGTATCGCCAACATATACTGGCTTTTTCAATCCGTGGTCGTTTACAACGTCCCGGATATTGTCAGCCTTGGGCCGGCTTTTCGTTCCATAACATTGATGCCCCAAAAAGTATGTATGCAGGTTGTTCAAGTCTAAAAACAACTCGATGTAACCACATTGGCAGTTGCTCACAATGTATAGCTTGTAGCGTGCGTTCAGATCTTTCAACGTCTCTTCCAGTTGTGGGTAAAGATCACCGCCTTTGGCATGCAGAATCCGCAGCTCGCTCTCGCCACAATGTGCTTTTACTTCGGCGCGCTGAGTGTCATTTAAATCTGGAAAGAGTTTGTCGAAGATGGCATCATACGTCATCCCGGTGATCGACCGCACCAATTCTTGCGTCATATCCACCTTCAGGTAATCGACCTTGTTCACGGCGTCCTGCCAGGCCAGTGCCACGTTCGCGGTACTGTCCCACAGCGTTCCGTCGAGATCGAAGATTATACTGTCGTATTGGTTTTTCAGTGTGTTGCTCATGTCGGCCGCAAAAGTACAGCGTTAATTGGCGCACACAACAATTTTCTAAAAAGAGAGCCCTGTAAACGTTTGCCTGGGCTCTTCTTTTTATAATCTTGGATCTACCTCCTCACTTTCCAACGCCAACACACCAAACACACACTCGTGCACCTTCCGCAATGGATCTTTACGCACAAACCGCTCCAACGCCTCTACACCCAAGGCGAACTCACGCAACGCCAGGGATCGTTTAGACGAAAGACTCCGGTTCTTTAACCGGCTCAGGTTTTCCGCCTCGGTATATTCAGGGCCGTATATAATGCGCAAATATTCTTTACCTCTGCACTTGATCGCCGGCTGTACCAGACCCTTCTTGCCAACGGCAATGAAATCATACGGTTTGATCACCATTCCTTCGCCACCTTGTTCAGTAAGATTGGTCCACCAGCGAACCACCTCGTCCACCTGTGCATCATCAAACACGTCGATGATCTTATGCGGAGTCGCTAAAAACAACGCAGGGTCGGCGTCGCAGATCGACTGAATGGTATTCATATGCCACGCATGACTCTTGTCCGTGTGTACGGCACCCTCCGTCGCCAGTATATGAAACGGTGCCAGCGTCAGATCGTCTACAGCGTTTACCGGCCAGCAATACTGCCGGTACGACGTTTTGTAGTCGTCAATCAGATCTTGCTTCTGTTGAAACTTCGACAACAGTTGCTCGATACCGTCTATATTCCGGGACACTGTTTGACCCAGGACATCTACGACGTTCCGCAGCGACGCCGTTGCGGCAGTCCCTACTGCAGCATACTGATCTTTTAGCAGCGCCTGTGCTTTTACCGACCACGGCATTAACTCAGCATCGAGACAAATCCAATCGGTATTCAGCGTGTCCCAAACTCCGGACGTCGTCAGTGCCTGGTTCACCCGGAGCAAAAATTCCTGCTCAAGACGTGTGTCACTGAAGAAATTCCGCCCCGTGCGGGTGTAGCACACGCCAATACCCTCGTGCTCCACGCCAAACCGGTTGCGAATGGCTTCTTCGTCTTTGCCTACGATCAACACCGCCCGTGAGCCCATGTGCTTCTCTTCACAGATCACCTTTTTAATTCCCTGACTGCGGAAATATCGCAAGGCCTCCAGGGGATGTTCCAGGTAAGCCTCCAACTCACTGGTTTCAGAAGGCGACATCGTGGGCGGCAGATAGATCAACCACTTTGGATTAATGGCAAACCGGCTCATGACCTCCAACGCTGCGATGGAGTTTTCCTCTTTTACCGTTACGCCGTTTCGCAGGCGTGTGGCAATGATGCGCTTGCCCGTGACATCCTCAATGTCCAACACGTCGTCCTGTGCTTGCTGGTGCGTAAGCTGTTGCCGGAGCTCAAAGTCGATTGCCCTGACAGGTGTCTCGTATACTTGCTTCGCTTGCACAGAAACAAGTTCTTCTTCCGGATACCGCAGGGCCGTAAGCTTACCTCCAAAAACACATCCCGTATCAATGTCGATGGTCCGGTTGAGCCATTGGGCCTCCGGCACGGGCGTATGTCCATATACAACCATCGCTTTGCCGCGGTACTCCAGGGCCCAGTTATACCGGACCGGCAGACCAAACTCATCGATCTCCCCCGTAGTTTCTCCATACAGACAGAATGTGCGCACGGCACCACTTCCCCTCCCCTGCATTTCTTCTTTCAATCCGGCATGCGCAACAACCAGTCTGCCGCGATCAAATACATAGTGACTCACCAGGTCATATAAAAACTCCTTTACATCACTCCGAAAACGATCGTCTTCCTGCGCAAGCTGCTCAACCGTTTTCTCCAGGCCGTGTTTTACTTGTATGTTCTTTCCCTGAAGATACTTATGCAATTTGAGGTCGTGGTTCCCGGGCACACAAAATGCAATACCAGTATGTACCATACTCATGACTAACCGCAATACATCCGGCGAATTGGGTCCGCGGTCTACGAGGTCGCCCAGGAAAACCGCTGTCCTCCCGGTAGGTGGAATAACCTGAAAGCCAAAGTTCCGGTGTTGTACCGCCACACGCGTAACGACGTAACCGAGTTTGGTCAACAGCTCCACCAGTTCATCAAAACATCCATGGACGTCACCGATGATATCAAACGGCCCGCCAACTTCTTTCCTGTCGTTATACAATTTCTCACGCGCAATGTGTGAAATCGCGTCAATCTCGTCTGTCGACTTTAATACATGGATATGACGGAAGCCTTCGTCTTTCAATTTACGTAACGACCGCTTCAGCTGCGACCGTTGCTGATAGAGAACATGTCCGCCAAAATTGCGATCAGGACGCAAAGCGTTTCGTGCTTCACATACTCGTTCGGGCACGTCAAGCACAATAGCGACAGGGATACAATGGTATTCACGCGCCAGGCGAACCAAAGATGCCCGCGACTCGGGTTGAACATTGGTAGCATCGACAACCGTCAGCAGGCCATTCTTTAATCGTTTGGCTGCGATATAATGCAACAACGCAAAGGCGTCATCGGTTGCTTCCTGTTTATTTTCATCATCCGATACGATCGCACGGCAGCGATCGGAAGATACTATCTCCGTCTCTTTAAAATGCTTTCTTGCAAAGGTTGACTTTCCAGAACCGCTAACGCCAATAAGCGTCACCAGTGAAAGCTCCGGTATCTTTAATTCTTTACTCCTTGTTTCCATCAACTTTTTAATACATTCCTGTAACTGCATCCAATCGACTTCCTTTTTGAAAAATGACAGGAACTCGACCTTTAATGATTGCTGTGTAATGACCTTACCGTTTATAGTGATAAGTACTGGAAATCCAGCGTCGCGCAAGATCATCCCGTCCCATTTAAAATTTTCATATTGATTGTCCGACCTCTTTGAGTCGAATACAACCACATCATCGATTCCTAATGCTAAAATCTCTTTCCGGTAATCGGTCCACCATACTTGAAACTTTCGCCCGGCGCTAACGCACAGGATTCGTTTACCTGCATTCCTCTTTAAAAATCTATTCTTTTTAAAGGCAGAGATTGGACCATGGATGATCAGGAAATATAATAGCACCGGAGAAAAGAGGATCGAGAGCGCCAACACGATCGGAAAAGCTATTACGCATCCAAACACATTATGGAGCGAGCTATCCTTTTGCCTATCCATGTTGATCATCTTTTAAAAATTGCCATCTGCGTAGGAGCGCCAACCCGTTCATGGACATCGCCAACCGGCTTAAACGACACACTATAGCTGTTTCTCGTCGCGACGTCTGTCGCCCAGGTTTCAAATTCGGCTCTTGTCCATTCAAAACGGTGGTCGGTGTGTCGCATGGCGCCCGCTTCCATCGTTTCAAAAAGTTCGTTATACTCACGGTTGGGTGTTGTTAACACCACCGTCCCGGGTTTTGCAAACTCGAAGACAACGCGTTCAAAAGCTTTCAAGCGATTCAGATCCAGGTGCTCGATAACCTCCACAATAGCGGCAGCATCAAAACCCGCCAGTCGCTTGTCGCGATAGGTGAGCGCCCCCTGCATGATCTCAATCCGCTCTTTTTGCTTCGGTGGCATCTCATCAAAGACGAGGCGGCGGGCCGCTTTTTCCAAACTACGATACGAAACATCAACACCAAGAATTTTTTTGAACTGCTTTTCCCGTAACAGCATCTTCAGCAGCTTGCCTTCGCCACATCCCAGGTCAACGACGGTATTGCTACCAGACGATACCAATTCATCCAATACCACGTTCAACCGCTTATCATGAAGCTTCTCTCTAGCAATATCTCGTTCGCCATCGTCATGCGCGCTTACTTCAACAGGTTCATCCTCTGTCAACCTCGCCAGGGCATTTTTTGCCAAACCTCCTATATTTCGTAAATACCGCTTGATGATCTGCTCCTTTTCAGAATGATCCTTCAACCAACCCTCACCCTTCTTCAAGAGTTTTTCCACTTCCTGCTGACTGACCCAATAATGTTTTTCATTATCCAACACAGGAATTAATACGTATACATGAGACAGCAAATCTTTTAGTTTCAGATCAGCCTTAAGATGTACCGTAAAATATTTACTCTGACCCCATTCCGGAAAATTCTCGTCCAGGACATACCGTTCCACCATAACGGCATAGCCAAGCGGCTCGAACAACCGCCTGATCAGGACCTCGCCACCCTTGACGGCTGGCAGAACGGAAATAGTCACCTCAAAAGGCATCGTTACATCCACCAGCTCGGGGCGTTTCTCGCACTTGCCATTCATGGCCGTAGAAAAAGCCTTGGCAATGGCCACACTCATGAAGGAGGATGCTACATACGGCCTGTCGTTTACATAGTGCTCCAGTGTAAAGGAGTCGGGGCCGCCTTCGCCCGATTTCCTGACCAGGCCAATCGGATCAACATCTAACAGTAGGGCAACCGTGCATTTGTCGTCGTCCGCGTGCGGATAAAAAATGTGGGCAACACCTTGCGACAGCCCCACGGCTTGAAGTTTCCCGGGGTGTTTGTGCAACAAATAGCTAAGATCCGTAGCAGGTGTGCGCGTTGTTGTAATCGTCAATAACATAATGGGGCAAAGATGCGGGTATACTGCGCAGTCTTTTTGCGTAGTCGATTAAAACCCCAACTTGCTACAAAATCGTTTTTTGGTAGCCGCAAAAAAAGGCACTAATAGCGTCCTGTATAGGATCGTATTAGTGCCTCTGTTTACCCTCCGCTCGCGGAATTGTACAAATCTGCTACAAGGCTCCTATCTGATAGGAGGCGACGCTGCCCTGTCAATGGAAGAATTACCGTCTACCTTCACACAAGGCTGCGTGGATATCTCCTTTTTCCTGGGACGAATGATCAGGCGTAGCGTAGGGTCGTCGGTCAGGAAACTAAACAACCAGTTAAATGCCAGCTTCACCCGGTTGCGGAAGCCTACCAAAGGGATGATATGAATAAACAGCCACACCAACCAGGCAAAGAAGCCTTTGAAAGATCCTTTCGGTAAATCTACCACCGCTTTAAACTTAGAAATGATCGCCATGCTGCCTTTGTTATTATACCGGAACGGTTTCGGTGCCTGGCCGCGGTCTATACGCAACAGGTTTTCTGCCAGGAGCGTGCCTTGTTGAATGGCCACCTGAGCGAGCTGCGGATGGCTGCTAGCATAGTCGGGATCTGTCGTCTGATAAGCAATATCGCCAACAGCAAAAATGTTGGTATACCCTTTTACCCGATTTATTTCGTCCACCGCTAAACGGCGGCCCCTCGCCACCACTTCGGGCGCAAGACCCGGCACTTCCCGTCCGATAACGCCTGACGTCCAGATAAGCGTAGCGGCTTTGATCGATTCACCAGTAGAAAGAATAACGGTTTCATTCACGTAGTCCTTCACCAACGTGTTCAGCATGATCTTTACACCGAACTTAGAAAGTACCTTAAAGGATTCCGCTTGTGCCGTCTTACTCATCGGCCCAAGCAACGTGGGCGAACCGTCGATCAGGTATATGGCGCCAATGCGGGAGGCCGCCTCGGGATAATCTTTAGCAGCAATTTTATGGGCAAGTTCGGCCATCATACCAACCATCTCCACTCCCGTGGGACCACCGCCCGCCACGACGATATTGCTGAGCCGTGCCTTGTCTTCCAGGGCGGTAGCCCGAACTGCTTCCTCGAGCCGGAGCAGAACGTGGTTCCGGATGTTTAACGCGTCGTCGATGGTTTTCATCGGCAGACCACAGCGCATGACGTTCGGGTTTCCAAAGAAGTTGGTCTCGGTACCCAACGCCAGCACCAGGTAATCGTAGGACAATATCCCGGTGTCTGTCTCAATAGTATTACTCTCCGGATTCACCTTTATCAGGCTGCCCATGTGAAAACGAATGTTGTCCCGTTCCTGAAACAGCTTACGGAAGGGATAACTGATATTCGACGCCTCGATAAACGCGGTGGAAACCTGGTACAATAAAGGGGGAAAGAAGTGGTAATTGTTTTTATCAACAATTGTGACCTTAAACTGATCCTTGCCGGCAAGCTTTTTGGCTAAGTTTATTCCGGCGAAACCGCCCCCTACGACGACAAGCCTATTCTCTTTCATATAAATTAATGCCGATTTTGAAGCCCATTCGATCCTTTTAGCTTCTTCTAAAAAAAATCGAGCCAGGCGGAACCTGGGCGTACAACTACCCCTCTATGGAACAGTATACGCTCCTGGCACGTGTAAGGTTTACCTCTTTTTTGCTGTAGTGAAATATACTCAATTCTCTATCATTGCGCTTGATAAATATATCATCTTTTAAACCCCTAACCCCGCATGAAAAAAATTACTTTACCAGTACTCCTGTTGCTACTGGCATTTACGACTTCGTTTGCGCAAGACAAAAAGGTAGCATTGGTGACCTTCTTTGGCGACAAGAAAATCGGTGGTACCGGCATGGGTACCCTGGGCGAATCGCTGATGAAAGACCCCGCCTTTAACCTGCAACCTCTCGTAGAAAAAGCGTACGACCGCTTTGTAAACGAGTTTGCAAAAGACTTCCCGTTTAAGCTCATGGACCCAAAGGAAATTAGCGGCAACGCTGAATATCTGGCATACAAATCGCCTATGCTGTGGGACACGACCAAAGGCTTTAATAAGGCTGCGGGCATACAATATGTTGTCATACCGGGCATGATGTGGGCCTACGGCGACAAGCAGGGTCTCATGAGCAACGAAAAATACGACCCCTGCAACCTGGCCAAGATCTTCCCGTCTGCCGATGGCATCCTGTTTGTAAGCATGGACTATGAATTCGAGTCGCGCGCCATGGGTTTTGCCGCCGGTGCCGTAGCATACCTGAACATGTTCCTTTACGACAAGAAGTGCGAGAAGGTGTTCCGCATTCGCGAGCGCGGCATATCAAAAGGCAAAGTACCTGCCGTAGCGGGCGTGCCTGTCATGAACGTGGAAAAAATCCAGCCGCTTTGCCAGGACGCAACGGATGCGTTATTCGACGACCTGAAGGGCAGACTGGGCAAGATTGTAAAGAAATCGGGCAACCTGTAAGCATCGGCGCTACTGCGATAGCCCCATAAAAACCGCGTCGGACATAGCTCCGGCGCGGTTTTTCGTTTTATACGGGGTGATTAGTCACATTTTTCCCGGTGTTCGTAACATTTTACAGCGACGCGCAGGTAAACCCGTTATTCTTGTTGTGTAATTTTTATAACGCCATGAAAATACGCTTTAGGACATATGAGTTTGCATTTGTCTTCTTATTGGTGGTCGCCTCTATCATCAAATTCCTCTGGATCAATCAAAGTCTGACGGAAGAGAGGAGGCAATGGCATGAAGCCCAGTACTTCGAAAATAACATACACGGTTTTTCGTATCATCATAATATTCTCTTCCCACAGATCGCCCAGATCGTGTTTGTTTTCCTGGCGTACCTCGCTATATCCGGCGTTGTGCTATATGCCGCCCAGCACGTTGCCGGACCTAAGCGAAATATCATACGAGTCATACCCGTGACCTTATTTTTGTTAGCGGGCATCGCATTCATGTTGGGGCGGGGCATCGATTATCTAACCTGGATAGCACACCCCCATGTCTTCAACTATGGAGGTGCTGGCTTTGACATACTCGCCTGGTTTGGGTATAATGACCGGCCCATGACCAATCTCTGGACGGGCTTTAATCGTTCCCTTGTCTGGGTGGGTATAATCGCCATACTGTTAGCCGTTCGCGAAGGTGGAATACACTATCTCGAACGCGATTCGCCCGGAAAAGAAGCGCGGTTGATCATGGCGAATCAGATCGCTTCCATCATCACCATATATTTGTGTCTGCTGCCGTTCCTAATACTCCTACCTGCCACACCCGGAAAACATGCCCTCCTGTTTATGGGATTCTCCTTCATCCCAAGCGCATTGCTCATGTTCCTTTTCAATATATACTACCTGTTCCCGCGACTGTCGGTAAAACCTGGATGGTGGATATTGACTGCGTTGTTCGCTGCTGCGCTTGCCATCACGGCGCCCTTTATTGCGACCTTCGGTTTACGCGGCAACGGAATACATCTCTACGGCTCCATGGTTATGATCAACTTGCTGGTGATTTCGCCGATCAGCTGGCTTCTGTTTCAACAACGAAAAGATAAGTTATTGGCCATCGTAAAGGTGGGCCAGGCGTTGACAAAATCACAGGAAGACCTTAACAGCCTTCGTTACCAGATCAATCCCCACTTCTTGTTTAACAGCCTGAACACACTCTACGGCAATGCGCTCATGGAAAAGGCCATGACGACGGCTTCAGGCATCCAGCAGCTCGGCGACATGATGCGGTTTATGCTCCATCAAAACCAACTCGACTATATCCCGCTGAAATCAGAATTGAGCTACCTGCGAAACTTTGTCGGACTTCAAAACCTGCGGATACATCTTTTACAGAATGTCGACGTTCAGGTCGACATCAACGACGAGGCCTGCGAGGGTGACATTCCGCCGATGGTTTTGATACCCTTTGTGGAGAACGCCTTTAAACACGGCATCAGCAATGTGGGCAAGTCCTGGGTGACCGTCGTCGTGCGATGCGATCGGAAACATGTGTATCTGAACGTGCGCAACAGCGTACATCCCGACAACATCGTGCGTGAAAAGTCGGGCGTTGGTATCCCAAATGTGATGGAACGATTGAAGCTAATGTTTCGAGATAAATTCCAGTTGGAATACGGCATCCGTGGTAATGAATATGTAGTTTCGCTTACCTTACCTTTGACGACTGCCTGATGCTACGTGCCATCGCCATCGACGACGAACCCATCGGACTGGAAGTTATCCGGTCACTCGCCGAGAAAGTCACCTTTCTCCGCATGGAAGGATATTTTGTCAATCCCTTTGAAGCCGCCGCCTTCATTCAACCCAACAATATAAACCTGCTTTTCCTGGACATCGAGATGCCCAACGTCAAAGGCACCGATTTTATCCGTACGTTGCCCGATCCGCCGATGGCCATTTTTACAACAGCCTACAGCCAGCATGCCGTGCAGAGCTTCGAACTGGATGCCATCGACTACCTGCTCAAACCGTTTTCATTGGAACGTTTTCTCAAAGCCTGTAACAAAGCGCAACAACAACTCACCCTCCGCAAACATGCAACCGACCGCGTCAACACCATCTTCATCAAAAGCGGTTATGAGCAGCTAAAAGTTGATACGAATGAAATTCTCTTTGCGGAGAGCGATGGAAACTATGTACGCTTTGTAACTGAAAAGCAACGTATCCTCTCCCGCCTGACCATGAACGAAGCGGAAACCCTGTTACAAGGCAGAGATTTTATACGCGTGCACAGGTCATTCATTATTGCAAAACATAAAATAACCAAGATCGAAAAACGGTCTCTCTGGATATCACACCATGAAATTCCAGTGGGAAGCGGCTATCTGCAAGACGTCGAAAAAATTCTAAGGGTATAATCCCAATCCGCAACAGCTAAAATTTAATACCTCATGAGAAATAAAAAAATCGCCCGGCGAGGGGCAGGGTGCCTTATTGCCCTAACCGTACTATGCCTTAGTACCACTACCTATGCGCAACGGGAACAAAAGAAAAAACTTGACCGGCTTTGTACCTGGCTCGCCGATCAATCCCAGGGAATGGGCAGCATCGCGGTGGCGAGGAATGGTAAGATTATATATGCCAACGCTTTTGGATACCGTGCACAGGTCGCTAACCGTTCACTGCCGCCCAATGTCAATACGAAATATCATATCTGGTCGATTACAAAGATATATACCGCTACGATGATCTTGCAACTGGCAGACGAAGGCAAGCTTTCGCTGGAAGTCAAGCTCAGTCGGTTCTTTCCGCAAGTGGCGAATGCTTCATCCATCACGATCAGGCAAATGTTAGCCCACCAAAGCGGCATTCATGACTTCACACAAATCAACGATTCATCCACACGACCACGGGGTGACGCTCGTCAGGAAATGGTATCCGCCATTGCCGCACAACAACCGGAGTTCGTACCCGGCGAGCGCTTCCAATACAGCAATTCCAATTATCTGCTGCTGGGATACATCCTGGAAGACGTGGAGCAAGCCCCATTCGCAACTATACTATCAAAGCGGATCTTAAATCGTCTGGGACTTACGAACACGTTCTACCAAAAAAATATCGCCGACACCATCCAAAACAGCGCACAAGCCTTCGAGTTTGCCAATAATCACTGGCAATCTGTAGAGGAAGGATCATTCGGCACTAATGTACCCGGTGCCGCGGGCAGCATCGTCTCTACGCCCACGGACATGGCATTCTTTATTACTGCGCTGTTCTCCGGTCGACTGATCCCATCCTCGAGACTAGTAGAAATGACCACCACAGACGGGTTCTACGGTCTGGGCATTATGAAAATGCCGCATGACGATTTGCAAGGTTGGGGACACGGAGGGGGCTACATCGCTTCGCATGCCCAGTTAGTCTATTACCCACAAGACTCGTTGGCCATCGCCTATTGCACCAACGGCGCCCGGTATCCTATGCAAAGTATCATTCATCATGCCACTAACGTTGTCTTAAATCCCGCCTATGTTCTTCCGTTTGAAAAGTCGTTCATCACATTAACTCCTGCACAGCAACAGGAGTATACCGGGCACTATGAATCAACAAAATTTCCAATCGATATTGCAATCGAAGACGGCGTGATAACAATCCATGCAGGGTCTAATCCCAAGTCACCCGTACGTCCTATGAAAAAGGATCACTTTCTTATCGAAGGCACAGACATCGAAATAACTTTTGAACGTGACAAGGCTGGAAACCCGGCAGGATTCTTTATTCAACAGGGCGACAAAAAAATTATTGCCCGTCGAACTACCCCGGCGGGTAAAGAGGAATCTCCTGCGCATTAGCAGGAGGTTCCTATTATATCACAGCAGTATCATTTTCTGACGCCTTCAGAAGATGCCTAAGCATCGAGTCATACTCCGCCCCCAACGGAAGATTCATCTCTATTTGCAATTTCCTGCGTGTAACGTCAACAGATTTCCGGGTCATGGCATTAACAGACGAAGACGCCACCATGCGATAGCAAAAGCCTACGCCACGCTTTTGCCACGCAGGCAAGTCGTTATAATTAATGCCCTGCTCAAAAAGCAGCTTGTGTTTATCGGCAACAGACAATCCCTGTAAGCTGTGCGTGGCCTCCGCTACTGAAAGCCCATTCTTTCGTAACGTCCAATAACACCATGCACCCAGGGAATTCCGGTGCGCGTCTTCACCACGCCAGCGAAAATAGTCAACAACAAGATCCTCTGCGGGCAGGGGTATAATCCGGCAATCAAAGGCACCGAGAGTTCCCATGGCCTGAGTAAATCGTGCACTGGCCTCCCCTGCCAGGATAGAAATTAGCTTTCGGGTCTTCCGGCCAAAAGCATTTTCATTTTTATCAAGCAACAAAGAGATTTCGTCACTTTGCGTGTAGCCATAACGGACTTTAAAACCATTGTCCATAAGGTGTGTAACGGTGCTGATCATTGCATCCCGAAAACGTTCATCAAAAGGCCGTTCCAGGGGGAGCAACTCTTTTGTAAGTCTTGTAAAACCCCTCCCATCCAGACGGGCCACAATAAATACACCCGGCAACACAAACTGATCCAGACTTTCCTCAAAGGCACGCATTTTTTTATCCAATACATCAAACTTCATTGTCGTACGGTTTAATAATAAATTCACTACCCCCCAGCTGCACAGCATACAGTTCATCGAACCCCTCTTGTAGTTTGGGAGGTTCGAGATTCTTCAATTTCGCTATAACGCCCACACGATTGATCTTTTCGTTTCTGGATCGTCTCTCATTCCGTTCCAGGCAGTCCGCCAGGTTCGATTCGAAATAATACCCGATCACCGTATAACGATTGGCCCTCGCCTGCCCGATGTATGGGGCACGGTCGACCTTCGCTACGTTTGTATTGTCAATCACAACCCGCTGATGCAGCAAAAAAGCGAGTTTCAAAAATTTATTCTCCTTATTACGGGTATTAAATAGATCGAGGCTTACCCGCATGTGCGAATGAAAGAACCGTTCTTTATAGAACGTGCTCTTCCCACTCGCCGGAATTCCGACAAACATTATTAACTGCATTGGGTTTGCTATTTAAAATAAAAAAGCCCGGACTTTTACGTTGCCCGGGCTTCTTCCTGTATTACATGTTTATTAATACATCTCACAGCGCCAGGCGAAACAATAACATTCATAGGCATAACCCATGAAACCTTGTGTATGTATATGGCGTTGTATTGACATCATGAAACAAAGGTAGGTTAACTTTTTTGAATAAATGTTTTGTCATATCGAAAAAAGTTACCTTATCTTTGCATCAGCAATACAAAAATGAAAACGGGTCACATCATATCGAACAACAACTGTTATCAGCATATATGCTATCAGCAGAAGGTATGGACATGCCCGGAGAAATTGTTATGATATAGCAACACTATAGATACTTAACAAAAAGCCCTGGGCATCTGCCTGGGGCTTTTTGTTTTTAGTCGCTTTGCTCAACTGTACCGTACTGTTGAAGAAGCCTGGCAATGTACTGCCTATACGTCAGCGTACCCGAGAGGTTGAGGGTGTTTGCCTGCAAAGCAGGTATTTATTCCGACAGAGTCGGGATCGCTGACGCTAAATACGAGGTGTATCGGCTCACGCTTATACCGTGTTGGAACCGTAGTTGGTTACACGTTGGTTCAAGTCCAACCGCCTCGACTATATATCGGAGAGTAGTCCGTAAGTGGAAGCGGGCCGCTCTGTAAAAGCGGTGCTTAAATGCCCTGGGTGTTCGATTCACCCCTCTCCGACCAGTAATCTGTAATACCGGCTGTGCTGGTGCAAGAGTCAGCTCGTAACCCCCAAAAGGCTACTTATTATGCGCTGTAATTTTGCTCCCACCAACCCGTTTTCCAATAAAAAACACCCTTTTTAATCTATTTTATGGGGATTTTAAAAAATCTTCAGAAATATGTAGCCATTTAACTTCAACTCACGTTATATTTGTAGCCACATAGCTACACAACCGGTAAACAGTTGAAAAATGAAACTACGAAGAGACCCATTTCAAGCTATTGCCGATCCCACGCGGAGGGCGATACTGGTGCTGCTGGCGTCACAAACTATGACTGCCGGCGCTATTGCTGACAACTTTGATGTTGCTCGTCCTACGATCTCCAAACACATGCAGGTGCTGAATGAATGCGAGCTCATTACCGCCACGCAAAAGGGGCGCGAGATTTACTACGAACTAAAAGTTGACAAGATGAAAGAGATAGATCATTGGTTAGCTCAATTTCGAAAGATTTGGGAGGACCGCTATAATCAATTAGACAATTTATTATCCATCATTAAAAAGAACGAACCATGAAAAACAACCTGTTATTCGATTTCATTGCTGACAAAGAAAAAAACACACTCACCATCAAAAGAGAATTTGCCGCCGGACGTCAACTGGTGTGGGATTGCCATACAAAGGCCGAGCTCCTTAACCAATGGTTCGCGCCCAAACCCTTAAAAACAAAAACAAAACACATGGACTTCCGCGAAGGCGGCTATTGGTTATACGCCATGATCGACCCGCAGGGACCGGAGTATTGGGGCCGCACAGAGTATACGAAGATCACGCCGATCGAAAGCTACGAAACGCTTGATGCCTTCAGCGATGAGACCGGCGCCATAAACCCCGACCTGCCGCGTGCTCAGTGGGTGGTAACGTTCACCCCGACGGGCAATGATAAGACCCTCGTACAAACCGTGGTGACATACAAGTCGCTCGAAGCGCTGGAGACCGTCCTCAACATGGGTATGCAGGAAGGAATGATGTCAACCCTCGAAAGATTGGATGACCTCTTGTTAACCTTAACAAAATAAAGAGCAACGATCGACAAAGAAGCCTGCTCTCAACGAGCAGGCTTCTTGTCTTGCCATCAGGGACAAGACCAGTTCACTGAAATGCAAACAAAAATAAGAGGCTGTCCTATTGTAAAATAGAACAGCCTCTATAGTGATTGTTTACTAGTTTGAATCTTATTCAATCGAAGTATTTAAGCATTTGACAGTTGTCCAAAACTTATGTTCTGTCTACTTTTTCAAAACTTAATCAATCACACTGTCACTTGTACCAAACCCGTGCCAGCCTGAAAATGCTTTAAACTGAGTCGTTTACCGGTAGCGCTTTTTGATATGCCCTGCACAGTCCACAAATTGGTGAACCCCGTACTCGTATCAACGACAGGCACGTCAATTATCACTCTTGCACAAAGCGAATGACAGTGTTGGGCGCCGGACGTTCGCGCACCACGCGGGCTGAAGCTTTTACAGGTGACCAAACTGATTTTCCAAATACGCCGAAATCCGGATAGCGTCCCACTAATTGAAAATCCAGAAACACAAATGGCAGCCCTTCCGCGCGCAGCGGCAAGGGCGCATTGGCAACATGCAAGTGCAGATGCGGCCCGGTAGACTGCCCGGTAAAGCCTATCGCGCCGAGCACTTGTCCTTTACGAACTCGCTGACCTCGCCATACATGAATACTTCCCGGCTTCAGGTGTTCATAAAAAACAACCTGGCCGTGCCCGATGTCGACCGCAACAAAGTTACCCGTCGCATCTGTCGCCGCATACGCGGGATGCCCCGACAACGTCGGACTCTCTGTAAAATCGGTTCGCATGGCAACGACCGCTCCATCGGCAACGGCATATACTGCATTACCATATCCATACCAGTTGGCTACGCTGTCCTCATTTCCTGAAGCATACCGCCCGACGGAATCCAGCCGTACAAAGTCGATGGCAAAACGTCCGGGCAGGTAATCTGTGTTGCCGAAGGTAAAGCACACTCGTCGGTGGCCACGCTGCCACACAGGACTATAGATAGCTGCCCAATTCCCTTCGCGCAACGGTGCGGCTAAAATAGGAACAGGGGCCTTTGCAATGGGGACCACAACCGACAAACGAAAGAAACCGGATTCTTTGTCTTTGTTTGGAAGGGCGTACTCCAGTTGATGGTTTAAAATGCTGTCGTCAGCGTGCAAATTTTCCAATTCGATATAAAGCGTGGACGTATTTTGTGGAACAAGAACCGCGTCACTCATGGTGTCATCCAGCGCACTGCCTTCAATCGAAAGCAACGGACCCGCGCCGGAAATCTCTACCCTTCTTAAACGAATTGTATCGGACGAGATATTCTTAAGCTGTAATTCATAATAGATTACACGTTTGCCATCGATCGTTACTCGTTGGGGCGCCTGCGGAATACGCACCACTAATCTTTTATCCGGCCACTGCCCAAACGCAGGAGCCGACACAAAAAAAATCAACAAACCTATACACAAGAGCACTCTTATTATCCCAGGCTTTACCATCGTTATCATTTCAACGTTTCAAAACTATATTTAGCATCCTCCCAGAAGTGGTCGAGAGCGATGATCCTGGGCTTAAAGAAGGAAATTAATTCCGGCCAGTGATCTCTGTCAAAAACGGAAATCCCAGGTAGCTCGGTATAAATCCGACTAATCACCTTCCCTTCCTCCACGGGCGCGTGCAGCTGCCACTGCCATTCCTCCTCCAACGTAGCATGCAAAAGGCTTCTTAATTCCAGGAACTGCTCAAAATACAATTCCTGAATCGCCGGATCCCGGTGCTCGATCGATATACTAATGACCGCAGCTTTACGCCCGGTGTCCATCCGGAAGTAAACGTCTTTGAGTTTGGTGTGATAGTTCACCCAGTTGATCTTGAACCCCTCGGCAGAAGGGATTGGGCTCATATACTTCCCGAACGTAGTCCAGAATTCTTCTTTGATGCGCGATGCTTCGTCCCGTGCAAACATGACCCAAAAATACGTGGAAGGAATCAGATGTCTATAAAAAACAAAAGGCCGGATCGTACCGGCCTTTTGTATGCGTGGGCAGTGCCCGATTATTTCAGTGCGTCTGCCAGGAACGTCTTCATTTCGATCCAGGAAGCAGAGTCCGCTGCCGCGTTGTACGAAATCGGCAGGTTAAATTTCTTGCCAAGCTCGGTAGCCGCAGGATTGGTGAAAGCGTGCTGTGCGCTGTCGTAGGCCTTAAAGGTATACGTAGCACCGATGCCATCCATCTCTTTCTTGAAGGCCTCTACTTCTGCCGGCTTCACCATCGGGTCGGCGTTGCCATGGCACACCAGAATCTTCGCCGTCAGCGTTTCCTTCTTGGCAGGCACACCACCCATCAGGGTACCGTGGAAGCTCACAACAGCTTTCAGGTCGGCATCACCCAACCGTGCTGTGTTCAGCAATACGCCACCGCCAAAGCAGTAACCGATGGCACCAATGCGGGTAGTGTCTACCTGGCTATACGTTTTCAGTTTGGCAATCGCGGCGTCGATACGCGCCTTTGCCAACACAGGATCCTGATAAAAAGGAGTAGCCAGTGCACCGGCATCAGTCGGGTTATCAGCCGTCTTGCCGTTGCCATATACGTCGGCCACCAGGGCTACGTAACCCAGCTTAGCCAGTTCGTTGGCGCTTGTCTTTACATGGTCGGATACACCCCACCACTCCGGCACGACAATAATCCCGGGGCGTTTGGTTGAATCCGTTTGATTATAAGCAACATACCCGTTCATGGTTGTTGTATCGAGGCTATAGCTCACCGCTTCCTGGGCATAGCTCGGTTCTACCGGCTGGGGGGCAGCCTCTTCGGCAGGCTTTGGACGGCTACAAGCCGCCAACAATACCAACGCTGACAGGAGGGCAATGGACATTCTTTTGATGCTCATGATTCTTTGGCTTTAATAATTTGCGGGCGAAAGATACGGAATTGGCATTTTTACGCTCTACCGGTCAAAAAAAATATGTGGTTAAGAACCTATTCATAATGACCGGGAGAACAAACTTGTATTGAAACCCAGTGCAATGGGTATGTTACGTGTCAAATTTTGATTTCTACTACATTCTATTTAGTTTATGTGGACCGTGTGAGAGCGCACACCACTAACCCGATGAAAAAACTATACTACGCCGGCCTGATCGGCCTCGGCCTCTTTGAAATCCTCAATGTATACTTCATTATGCCCATGCCCGGCAGTCAACAACGGGAGACCCTTGACATGGCTTACTTCTTATATACCAGTCGCTGGTTCTTCCGCGGATTGTTCCTGCTGCTGATCCTTTGCAGCGTCCGATCAGCCTTTCGTACTCCGCGACGCTGGGTACCTGTTGTGGCCGCCCTCCCGGTTCTGTTGATCGTGTACTTTTTTAACTTTCAAATGACGGCAGACCACATGTTTCTGCAACCTGCCACGATCGCCTTCCGGTCAAAAGCCGAAAGCACGTTGAGCGACAGCAGCCTGGTTATTGCCGTAAGTAACGGCCGTGAGGCCAAGGCATATCCCATCCGGTACATCCAATATCATCACCAGGTGCGTGACGCTCTCGGTAGCACCCCCATTATGGTCACGTATTGCAACGTGTGCCGTACAGGCCGCGTGTTCCAGCCTGTCGTGGATGGCCAACGCGAAAACTTCCGATTGGTGGGAATGGATCATTTTAATGCCATGTTTGAAGACAATACTACGGGCAGCTGGTGGCGACAGGCAACCGGCGAAGCCGTGGCTGGTCCATTAAAAGGGACTGTATTGCCCGCCGTGCATTCCACGCAACTTACGTTACAGAGGTTCTTCTACCTGTACCCTTTTGGAAAAGTGATGCAGGCAGATGTTGTTTTTAAGGAGAGCTATGATACGCTCGGCCGCTTTGAGAAAGGTAAAAGCAGAGGTGAGCTTACACGAACGGATTCAGGTTCGTGGAATGCCAAGTCGTGGGTGATAGGCGTCGTGGTCAACGGCCATGCCAAAGCATATGATTGGAATCAACTCAAGGAGGTCCGCATCGTGCATGACAGCCTCGGCAGTATACCCATTGTGGTGACATTGGCGTCCGACAATCAGTCCTTTGCCGTATTTCAACGACCCGCGGGAGTACACTTTGTCATTCAAAACGACTCTTTGGTCTCCGATCAGGGCCAGGCTGAACTGAAGTCACTCCCGGCTTACCAGGAGTTTTGGCATAGTTGGAAACAGTTTCATCCTGATACGGAAGTGTATAAGTAAATACAATCTATACTCCCAAATCCACCAGCCTGGCTTTATACTCCTCCTGCCCTAATTGATGCAGTAGTTCTGCGGACTGATATGCGAGGTACCGATCCAACTGATCCACCGCGCGATGCTCTCGCAGACTCGCCTGCACACGATCATACTGAAAATTAAACAAACTGGCACACAGTGTCCGCGCCGAATCAGTCTTCCCGACGGCCTGTAACAGATCGGCCGCTTGCAGACCCGCGTAGCCCGGATCGAGGTGTGGCGGATATAATTTATCAAGTGCCGCCTGTAATACATCGCCTGCACGGTCGCGATCGCCCTGTCGAAGCAGTGTTATCGCCAGCGTATTCACAGACATACGCACCGGCGCAATCATTCGGGCCTGGTAATCCTCCGTATTGAAATAGACATGGGCGTCCGCCAGGTTTGTATAGTCGGCGCGTTCGATCAGGTTTCGATAGGCGAGTTGCGTATCCACCACGGGCTCTTCCCCTGCCTGCTCAATCGGTGCCAGCCGATATACCTGGCCCTCTTGAATCACATGCTCCTCCAGCTCCACGTCGAGCGAGTGCAACGAGGTGAAATTAAAATAGACCGGGCGCTTCCACTGATTGGACGCTACTACATCTAAAAATGCTAACGTGTTTTTGGTCATGTAGCTACCCTTAACGTTGAATGTTATCTCGGGCAACGGCGTATATCCTGCCTGTCCTATCATGCCCGTTGTGTCCACCTTCAATCTAATGGCCGAGGAGGGCAGGATATTGTATGCATCACCACCAGCCGACTGCACGCGCAGGGCTGCGTGCTCTTCGTGCAAGAGCTGCAGATATTTTTGAACATCTATCGCTCCTTTCACCGATTGACGGACATAGAGCACATCGTTGATTCCATATTGCAAATAATCCTTTTCTGTCAGGGTAAGCGCAAAAGGAGGCGAGTCATAATACGGTCGGCGCAACTGGTTGACATACCAGTCTGTATTAAAATAGCTCAGCACCACCACCCGCACATCCGTCCGGAAGCCTTCTACATCCTGCAAATACCACAATGGGAACGTATCATTGTCACCGCCGGTAAACAAGATTGCGCCTGGTGCGCAGCTATCCAGCACGTTACGGGCGTTAGCCATTTGAAAAGTTCGGCCCGCGCGATTGTGATCGTCCCAGTTCTGGCAGGCCATCCACGCAGGCATCGCCAATGCCAGCACACTAATACATGCCATCGCCGCACGTCCCGCCGGCAGAACACGTGCCAGGGCAAGCATACCCAGTCCCGTCCAGAGCGCAAAGGCCATATAGGAGCCCACGTAGATATAGTCACGCTCACGCGGTTCGCTGGGCGGCGAGTTGAGGTAAAGCACGAGGATGACTCCTGTCAACAAAAAAAAGAAAAGGTTTATAACAAAACCTTTGCGGTCCGTTCGCTGCTGCGCCACCAGGCCCACGATGCCCAGCACCAGCGGTATAGCCCAATATTGATTGCGGGCTCTATTCTCATACCGGGGTTCGGCGGCCACGTGCAGCGCATCCCACGGCTTTAACCAGTCACTTCCCTGCACGTCACTCGCCCGGCCGGAAAAATTCCAAAGAAAATAGCGAAAGTACATGTAGCCTAATTGATACGAAAACATAAACTTTACGTTGTCACGGAAGTGGGGCACCTCTCCTTCGGCCAGGCCCGCCAGCCTGCGATAATTTTTGATATGATCCGGGTCGTTGCTATACATGCGCGGCAGAAATGTTGTCCGCGCCGGATCATAGCGGTAATCAGACACTGTACCGGCTACCTTATAATCCGTCGTCGTTTTGTAATACATACTCCGGCCCGTGGTAACCTCTGCAACCTGCGCGTCAAAATACGGCCCTGTCAGCAACGGACTGGTCGGATAAGACTCACGATTCATATACGCTTTGCTGAGCGGCAGGTTTTCGGGATTGCCTTCGTCGATCGGCGGGTTGTGGCTCGACCGGATAAAAATCATGAGATACGGCGTAAAGCCCAACAGCAAAAACACCGTCGCCCAGGTATAGGGCCGGATGGCGGGGTATCGCCTGACACTCCACACCACCGCGCCCGTAATCACTGCGAGCAACGCAAACACACCAGTATAAAATGGCAGGTGTAATACATTGACCAGGAACCGGTCCCACGCGAACGCAAATTCAAAGATACCAATGGCCACCACGCGGTTAACAACCACTATCAAAACAAGCCCTGCCATCGTCGTCATCAACACATTCCATCTTGTAAGCTGACGATCGCGTGTATACCATACCAATGGCAACACCGGCAGGATCAGCACACTCATCGGATGAATACAATATCCTAACCCTGTAATATAAAAGATCAGCACAAGCCACCGACCGCGTAGCGCCTCCGGTATGTCATAGCTTCGTAGCATGAGCCACAGCAACAGCACGAGAAAAAAACACGCGGGTCCATACGTTTCCGCCTCTACCGCCGAAAACCAAAAAGAATCTGAAAATGCCAGGCATAAACTACCACCCACCGCAGCCATCGCGATCACACCGCGCGATACAGTCCACGTAGCCGTCATCTTCTCACCAAAATAGTAGATCAGGTAAAAAACCAGGTATATCGTTAGCGCGGAAAAAAGTGCGCTCATGGCATTCACGCATACCGCCACACGGGAAACATCGCTTCCGGCGGCCATTGAAAACAAACGACCAACTAACAACAGCAGCGGTGTGCCGGGAGTATGCGGCACCTGAAGCTTGTAGACGGTGGCAATAAACTCCGAACAATCCCACACGCTTGCCGTCGGCTCCAGCGTCACCAAATAGGTCGTCAGGGCGACAACAAAAACGATAAACCCCGACAGGTGTTTCCACGTTTCTTTCCGCAGGAAGGACCACGAAACCGGGAGGGTAAATCCTGCGCCAAGAATGGCGAAGACGGGTAAAACAAACCCGACCAGCAACAGCGGTGGTGCCACCCAGCGGGTCAGCGGGCCAAAACCCTGGGCAACCGGATCGTATAGCATACCGCCATACCCGGCCACGAGAAGTCCCAATGACAAAAGCAATATGCGGTAGTCCTTAACAGTAAACATAGGGCGTTGAATTATGCTGTAAGGCTACCAAAACACAACGGACCGCCGCGTTAAGGAGTGTAAAGAAGTGTTAATGGAGTGTTAAGGGGGTAGCGACGGTATACAACGGACACAATAAACGGGTATCTTGACGTATGAATAATAAACATCTTGGTCGCATTATTCTTTTTGGCACGTGTGTATTGACATGCCTGCTCATTCTGCAGGTATACTGGTTCCGCAAGGCCTTTAACGTGGCCGAAAAGCAATTCGACCACAGCGTTCAAGTGGCGTTGAAACGGGTAGCCGATTCCGTAGCCCGCAACCCCGAGGTACGAAAACTCTCCTCCAACTTTTACTTCGTCGTAACGGGCAGCCAACTCGACAGCGAGCTACTCGACGACCAGCTTCAAAAGGAATTCCTCATCCGAAGCCTGAACCTCGACTATGAGCTTGGCGTCTACAATGCCCATGACGATACGCTGGTGTATGGCAACTACATCTCCGCAACCCGGCCCGCATCGGCGCCCGAAGACACAGCCCAGGAAGCGTCGGCCGACGAAAAAAACTTTGCCGTATACTTTCCAAAAAAGAACAGCTTCGTCGCCGCCCAACTCGATATCTGGATCTTCTCCACGCTCGCCCTGTTGCTGATGATGGGATTTTTCGCGTATGCGATCTATTCGCTATTACGCGAACGAAAATTTGCAGCCCTGAAAAACGATTTCATCAACAACATGACGCACGAGTTTAAAACTCCTGTCACAAACGTGCGCATCGCCGGCGAGATCCTCAAGAAAAAAATCCCCGAGCCTGATAACCTGCACGTATACATCGATATCCTCTTAAAAGAAAATGAAAACTTACGACGAAAGATCGACCAGGTATTGTTGGGAGCTTCCGTCGACTACATCCGTAGACCCGCGCTCGAAGTAGTACACGTACACCAATTGATTCGCGAGTGCGTCGAAGCCTTTCAACTCAAAGTGCTGGAGCGCAACGGATCATTGATCGTCGAGCTTCATGCCGAACGTAACACCGCCATTCTCGCTGACCGCGAGCTCCTGGCCCAGGCCATCAGTAACCTGATCGACAACGCCGAGAAATACTCCCGGCAGCGGCCCAATATTCTCATACGCACCAGCGACTGCCGGGAAGGCATCGCCATCCACATTGTCGACGAAGGCATCGGCATAGACCGAAGCATGCGCACCAAAGTGTTTGAAAAATTCTTCCGCGTGCGCTCAGGCGATGTGCACGACGTGAAGGGCTTTGGCCTGGGATTGAGCTTTGTAAAAAGCGTTATCCGATCACACCGGGGCAAAGTCAACCTCTTGAGCGAGCTGCACAAAGGAACCGCCGTACAAATCATTTTGCCTGCGGTATGAGCATCGCCAAACAGATCATGGTCGTTGAGGACGACGAAAGCCTGGGTTTCCTCATCAAAGACTCGCTCAGCGCTCATGGCTGGGCCGTCCAGCTGTATACTACGGGTGAAAAAGGATTGACCGCCTTTCACAACCACACGTTCGACCTCTGCATACTCGACGTCATGCTGCCGGAGAAAGATGGCTTCGCCCTGGCCCGCGAGATTCGTAAATATAACCAGGGCATACCCATTGTATTTTTGTCGGCTAAAAACCAGACCGAAGACCGCATCAAAGGATTCCAGATTGGCGCTGACGACTACGTCAGCAAACCCTTCAGCCTGGAAGAGTTTAAATACCGCATTGAGGCCGTCCTGAAGCGCACCGGCGGCAATCAAACAACTTCGACCGACAGGGCTTCCGTGTTACAGATCGCCGACTCCATTCTTGACATTCACAATTTATTACTCACCGCAGGCGGGGTATCGACACGTCTCACCTACAAAGAGTGTGGCATGCTCCAACTGTTTTTCCGCCACCCGGACAAGGTCATCGAGCGCGATGTCTTTCTTAAAACCATCTGGGAAGACGACGGCTTTTTTGTAGCCCGTAGCATGGATGTGTTTGTTTCCAGACTGCGCAAATATCTCAGCCACGATAGCGCGCTGCGCATTGAAAATATCCGCGCCGTTGGATACATTCTGAAACGCGTGGCGGTGGCTTAAGGGTCATACGGCTGCTATGGAATTTTTTCAATACTTTTACCGTTGTCCGTGTAGAATAATACAACCATGAGCACCTCATACACACCAGTATCGTACGACGTCCGTGAAGTCATTGAAGATCAGATCACGAAGGGCACCCATGGAAAGATTTTTTATTGGGGAGAAGAACAAACCGTAGAGGAACAGATTGGCCGCGTGGAAAAACTGGAAGAAATTCCGGGGCAGGGCATGTTCATTACACTCGACACCGGCGCGCAAGTCCGGATCGACCGCATCATCACCTTGTTTGGCAAGCCGGGCGCAGCATACGACGAATACGACGCATTTGCCAATGCGTGTCTTTCTTGCACGGCAGGAGTGCCTTTGTGAGAGAAATCGCAACAATTATAAAACCCTGTCGCCGGCTTTTCCGTAAAGCATCAGACAACAGAAGTAACAACGTAAACACGAGTATGAAACCGGGTAACAACATCTTAGCAATCGACCTGCGATTTAACAGCAGCTGCGACTTTGCGGATTGTCGTGCCTATTTGGGGAAATATTATTTATTGTAGCTCTTATCAGGTTTTAATAAATATATAAAGCCCCGGGCACTGCTCCCGGGGCTTTTTTGCTTGTGGGAGTTTTTATTGGAGATTAAGCTAACTAAGTAGAAGCATCCCGTTGAAACCGGGAAGGACTGGAGCGTCACCAGAAATCTCCACAGAGGGCAGCCCGTATGCCTGGGTAATTATATCCAGCGCTTAGGTTATGCCGGTGGCGCGATAGCATAGTCGCTGAAAAATGCGTCCACTTACACCACGGAGTGGAAGATCGAGGTTAAAGCCCTCCGCGCCACAATACATTAAATTTGATAGAGACAAATGAACCACGTATTGCACATTGATCATCGCGAGCCTGTTGCGGAAATATCGACCAACAACCCGGTGATCCAAACCGCCCAGGAGTTCCTGGAAGCCATGATGAACTTACCAGCCGACATTATCGTCGTCCACCAGGCGACGCTGCACGACTCGTTCTTCGACCTCCGCAGCGGACTGGCCGGCGAAATTCTACAAAAGGTTGTAAACTACTCACGGCGTATGGCAATCGTTGGCGACTTCACGCGCTATACCAGCAAAAGCCTCCACGATTTTATTCGCGAAAGCAATCGGGGCAATACCGTTGTATTTGCTTCGACGCTAAGTGATGCCGTGGAAAAATTGAGAATTGAAAAAACAGCTGAATAAAAAAATATCACCAACGGGCAACCTAAACAATACAACCTCGTATAGTTGAATCATGAAAACAACCCATATACATATCGTACGCCAACCGCGCCGACCCTTGCTACCGGACCGGGAGGCCATGCTATTGTGTATACTGGATCAATGACATTGTAACAGCATTGCATTCATCATACAAAGCCTCCTCTAATGGAAGGCTTTTTTATTTTTAATACATAGGGTAATGGAGGAGTCAGGCCGTCCTCGCAAAAACAGAGTGAGCGTGAAAGCGAGAGCGAACACATTCACGCTGTTTTCCTTCACTTTCGCTCTCACACTGATTTAATGCCCTGTCGTCTAATGGATCAGGATACAAGGATGCGGACCTTGTGGTGCAAGTTCGATTCTTGCCGGGGCAACTTTTGATCACGTAAGTGATTCTTCCGCCGATGACTTCGCGCGGCAGGCCCTATTCAGTAGTATAAAACCCACGCCACCCGCCAGTATAGACGAAAGAAGAATGACAATCTTCGACTCGCTGATAAAGTGTGGTTCGTCAAATGCCAGCAACGTAATAAAGATCGACATCGTAAATCCAATACCCCCTAAAAAACCTGCACCAATAATCTGTCCCATCGAAAGATCGTCCGGAAGGCGTGTCAGCTTTACCAACGACGAGACGTATGAAAATATCGAAATACCCAACGGCTTGCCGACAAACAAGCCGACAAAGATGCCCAGGCTGTTGGCCTCCACCAATGAGTGTATCCAGTCTGCAGGAAGCGTCACGGCTGTATTGGCCAGCGCAAAAACCGGTAGAATGAAAAATGCGACAGGCTTGTGTAAAAAGTGCTGTAGAATATACGAAGTAGATTTTTCATCACCATTTCCAAACGGTATGGCAAACGCCAGCAACACGCCCGCAATGGTTGCATGAATACCGGAGTGCAGCATAAAATACCACATTACGATACCGCCAACCAGGTACGGTATGAGGTTACGAACCTTCGCTCTGTTCAAGATCAACAATATACCAAATACGCCGAGCGCGATCAGCAAGTTTGTCCAGGCCAGTGAGCCGGTGTAAAAAATGGCGATAACCAATATGGCACCCAGGTCGTCAATCACAGCCAGCGCTGTCAAGAAGATCTTTAACGATACCGGCACACGGTTTCCCAGCAGCGACAACACCGCCAATGCAAAAGCAATATCGGTTGCCATCGGAATACCCGCGCCTGCCTGTGTAGGCGTACCGTGGTTAAAAGCGAAATGAAGGCCTGCCGGCACAAGCATACCGCCCATGGCGGCAACTACCGGTAGTAACGCCTGTCGCAGCGTGGAGAGCTCCCCAATGTAGACCTCCCGTTCCAGTTCCAGTCCGACAAGCAAAAAAAAGATGGCCATCAATCCGTCATTGACCCAGTGCGAAAGACTGTGATCAAACACGTGATAATCCCAAAAAGCCAAATATTCATGCTGCCATACCGAGTTGGCCAGCACCAGTGATACCACTGTACACCCCATCAGTACCAACCCAGACGATTTCTCACTATGAAAAAAGTCGTCGAATAGCGCGGTCAATTTCATTGCCATCTATTCCTCGTCGATCGAACCCTTCATGAGTGCACGGTATTGAACCATCAACCGTTCTTCCAATCCTTCTTCCGGCGTATAGCCCTGCACCTTTATGGAGGTCCGGTTGGAGTTTGTATTGCTGACCGGCGGTGTGACACCACTCACCTGCATGCCCAGCCGCTGCATGCCGATCGTTCGGTTCATGAAGGCATTTGTATTACCGTCCTGCCCGCAGACTTCAAAGGTCTTTTTAGCGTCGTCTTTTAATATCAGCCAGTTTTTGGAGTACATAAAAATGAAAATTCGGTCAAAGATTCAAACTTTGACGTTCAATTCCTAAAACCGACCTCTCCGGAAACCAGGAATGAAACGAGTCTACGCGAAAATGACCAGAAGAGAAAGCAGAATAGCGTCCATGACGAAGCCCACCATGACCGACAACGAAAGGTCGTCTGTATCGCCTTGCAAATAACTTGTACGCAACACAGGCTCTGACACAATCACATAACGATTTCCCAACGTGCGCAACCGGTCTATTTCGCACCGCTCACCCTCACCTGCTACTTTGATGACAATATCGTCGGGTTTTACACATGAACTGGCCAACAATGGAATACCACAATATTCCAGGTAATTATATTCCATCATCCGTGACACCTGTTTCATCATGCGCAACATATACAGCTCATAGGACTCGTTGGAAAGAACGATTACCAGGTCGGCTCGTTCCACCAGTGTTTTCGGCAGGCTGATTACCGCCAGCGACATTCGACTGGCGATATTCTCCCGCGTAATTCCTTCGGCAATATGAATCAATGCTTCTTCGGCAGCCATAGTATGCAGATAAACCGGAATGAAAATCACCGCTACACGTATCTTACACAACCACTATCGATATTACGAAAAAACGATCAAAAAAGAAAGGCTGCCTACATAGACAGCCTCGCTTCAACCGACTTATTTTTATTCTGCCACTGCGCGATAGATTTAAAAGATACCGTCCATATTGTATAGTATAATGCCCAGCGCGACGATAGCCGGAAAAATGAGGAGATAACGTGTACCGTCAACACCTGTCTGCTCCTCCTTTACCACGCGTGTATACGAAATATTGTCATGCCACAGGCCATTCCAGAAAAAAGACAAAGGTTCAAATGGTATAAACCGTGACAGCGTTCGCCTTACAATAAGGCCGGGAATTGCCGGATCTCCATCGACATCCATCACGCGGGTTTCGGTCATAAACTTACCCGGTGTTGCTGCGAGGGTCATTTCAAAGAGAATGTAATAGATCGTCCGGGCGATCACCAACAGTATCACCACGGCATTCCGGGAGCCAAAGGTCTCTTCCATCCTGGACAGCCACTCTGGTACAAGCTGGGTGCCCAGCGGCAAAAAGATCAATACACATACGATCAGATCGATTAAAGCATTTGTAAATCGTTGTGGCCCCGAGGCCTCCTGCAACATAAGAATCGGTTCTTCGGGTAGACCTGACTGTACCGTAACCAGCACCTTTTCAGCACGCAGCACCTGCAACACCCGATACGAGAAATATGCCAGTGCTGCATTCTTTGCCAGCGTAATACCGTACAAAATCCATCCCATCAACGAGAGATCGACTTGAAATTGGCTGCGAAAAGCGGATGGCATGAGAATAGAGAAAAGGATCGTCAATACGTTGCTCATCATAACAATCGATAGCACAAAACGTATCAACCGGGTCTCACGCCTCTTTGACGTACGGTACAGAATTGCACCTGCAAAAAGCATCAGATAACAAATCACATCCGGAAAGCCAATGCGCGGCCCCTGCCATACCCGTGCATACTCCAGGAAACCGTGGGTTCGAATTTGCACAATGCTCAACAGGTGCTGTATTTCAGCGAGCAGGGGGAACACGGCCTCTTGAACAGGAACGAACATGAGAAACTCCGCTACCAATCCAACCAGGGAAAAGGCGAACGAAATAAGAATAACTTTTTTAGACATAAAGGTTTAAGGTTGAGCAGTAAAAATACCGGCTCATATTTCCCATTTCCCTGTCATTTTTCCCGAAATGGTACACAGGCAAAAATCCTGATCATTGTGCATGTCGCATTTCTTAAACCAGTTTAAGAAGGAAGCTTTGGCGATACCAGATCTTTGGGGGCATCCTTCACGATATGAAAACAACCACAACAACCCTTTCACAGGCATTTCTGCGCCTGGCGCTGTCCGCATCCTATCTGTCGGCTGTAGCCGATCGGTTTGGTCTGTGGGGGGCACCGGGTACTCCGGGCGTGAGTTGGGGCAACTGGCAGAACTTTATCGCATATTCCAATTCGGTTAACAGTTTTGTGCCGCCACTCCTGGGCAACGTACTGGCCATCGTGGCCACTACGCTGGAAGTAATATTACCCGCATTATTGCTCATTGGCTATAAAATACGCCTCGCATCCTTGGCCTCGGGTATAGTATTACTGTTGTTTGCCCTGGCAATGACCATTAGCTTCGGCATGAAAGCACCGCTAGACTACTCGGTGTGGACTGGCGCCGCCGCCTCATTTCTCCTGAGCGCCCTGCCTACGTACCCCTATAGTCTCGACCAGGCGATTGCGTCAAATCGATAAAAGGCCGTACGCTATTGGTTTTCCAGCAGTCGCGCGATTGTGCGTTGCAGGGTTGCCTTGTCTGCGGCAGAGGTAGTCAGATTCGCCGCCGTCTCAAAGTGTTGCAAGGCTTTACGATTGTCGATACCCGTGTATAGATTACCTAACAAAGAGTAGTAAAATGGATTGGTCGTAAGCTTTAGTTTCTCCGCCTCTGCAATCGCGACCTCCTTACCATGTGCTTTTGATAACGCAAACGTACGGTTCAAGGCAGCAATGGGCGAATACTCCCGGATCAATAAGTCGTTATACAGGCTTAGAATGTTCTCCCATTTTTCGGCAGTATCTTCTTTCTGCGTATGCCAGTAAGCAATTCCAGCCTCTAAGTGGTAACGTGTTACCGCTGTACCGATCGAGGCGGCATTTAAAAAATAGGTGCCGCGCGCGATCAATTCACGATTCCACAACGCCACGTCCTGGTCTTGATACAAGATCGACTCTCCTTGCTCATTTACCCGCGCGTCGAATCGCGAAGCATGAAAACACATCAGTGCCAGCAACGCATGTACCGGCGGCTTGCAGGTAATGTCATTATCCAGTAATAGTGCACACAACCGCATAGCTTCTGCGCAGAGGTCTTTGCGTAGCGTGGTGTCCCGAGACGTGGAGTAATATCCCTCCGAGAACAGTAGGTATAACGCCGTAAGGACCGTATTAAGCCGTTCATTTATCTCCGTCAACGTAGGTTGCTCAATCCGGATGTTGGATTCCTTTAATTTCTCCTTGGCACGGCTCAGGCGTTTGTAGATCACCTCTTTGTTTGTCAGAAAAGCATCGGCGATCTCTTGTGTACCAAACCCGCACAGCAAGTTTAACGCCAGAGCCACTTGCGCCTCCGTTGAATTTACAGGGTTACAGATGGTAAACATCATCGCCAGCTGACTATCGGCAATGTTTTTATGAGACAGGTCCAGGTCGAGCTCCTCCGCCTTCTCAGCGGTGTAGCGTAGCTCGGGCGAAAGTTGCTTCTCAAAGAGCGTATTCCGCTTGAGGTAGTTCCGGGTTTTGTTTTTGGCGACCGTATATAGCCAGGCCGTGGGATTGTCCGGCACGCCATGCAGACTCCAGTGCTCGGTGGCCGTCAGGAACGTATCGCTCACAAGGTCTTCGGCAACCTGGATGTGCTGAATACCGAACAAATACGAAAGTACCGAAACGATGTTCCGGTACTCCGTTCTGAACAAATGCGGTATCAAGGCTTTGTCGTCCATCTTCCGTAAGAATGCCCGGGTAAAACTACAAAGACATTCTTTTACTGCAACTTACATCGTGGGCGCCGCCATACGTACTTCCACTACAGCACCCCATTTAATAATGGGGCATCCCTGGGCTATCTCCACCGCCTCCTCGTAGTCGTTCGCACGTATAAAGAACATCCCACCGACCGACTCCTTGATTTCAGCATACGGTCCGTTCAGTACGACATTGTCTTGCTTCACCACGCGACCCGTCAGATCCCAGCGCCGCGGCGGCGCCACCAGCTTATTCTGCGCCGCAATGCCACCGATCCAATCCTGGAAAGGTTTAATAGATTGCTGCATTTGCTCTGGCGACGGCGTTGCATCTTTACTGGTCAGGTCCCGGTGAATGATCAATAAGAATTCGTTCATAACATATAGGTTAAAGTTCTGGTTTATGTTTCACTAAAACTCAAAATTAACCGAATTGGCCTACCTGGTAGGTTCCAATGTTTTGTGGGAAAGCGATATTGACACGATTCCAGGCATTGATCGACGCCACTGCCAGCGTAAGGTCTACCAGCTCTTCTTCTGAAAACTGCTTCAATGCTTCCGCATACACTGCGTCAGACACATCGCATTTGTTAACAGCTTCGGCCCAGGCCAATGCGGCACGCTCGCGGTCGGTATAATAAGGAGCTTCACGCCATGCGCTCAGGCCGTACAACCGTTGCTCCGTCTCGCCGTGCGCACGCGCATCTTTATAATGCATGTCGAGGCAGTAGGCGCAGCCGTTAATCTGCGACAAACGAAATTCTATCAGCTCGCGCAGCGAGGCGCCAATGGGTGACTTCTTTAGATAACCACCCATGCCAAAAAGCGTTTTTAAAGCTGCCTGCCCTTTTTCCCAGGGATTAAGTCGATTGTTCATAATGTTGAAATTTTTGATTGTATGCCCAGTTGACAATCGATCTGACGCTTCTGGACATATTCTGGCATTTTTTTTTAAAAATCTTTAACTTCTTCCTGGAGGAGTCTATTCTCCAGTGACCTGTTCAGCCAATTTTGCGGGCGCAACCGTACAATAGGCGGTCATCAAAACCTGCTGAAATAATTTCTTTTTTACCTTCTTCAGCTCCACCAATGTCCAACCCTGTTTACCCCACTTGTTAGGGACGGGATAAATGGCAGTCTTATCGGCTGCCGAGAAAATATTCTGGTCCATTTCTGACAACTTGAGCGATGCCTGGTTGTTCCCGGCATCATAGGTTGCAAATATCTTCTTCCGCACACGAAACGATACCTTCTCAAAATGCGGCTCTTCCGTAGCCTCTGGAAAAGACAAGGCGACTTTGCGGAAATAATCTAATGTTACCATAACCGAAAGTAATGATTTCACCACTCCAGAAAAATAGCATCTATAGCGTATAAGTCCGGCTCGGTATTTGTAGATTTCGCGGTCCAATACATCGGACCCCCTACCATGAAAATAAAGACCGGCCTGGCCGTTGGCATCTTCACTGTATTAGTATCCTGCCAAACCCTTTCGGCGCAAGGGCTTGTGGCCGCCGCCAACACGTCCTTTTCTATCGACTTCTATAAACAACACAGTGAAAAAGAGCCGGGAAATGTATTTTTTTCACCCGTCAGTATCTCCATCGCCCTGTCGATGGTATATCCCGGCGCACGCAATGAAACCGCGGAAGAAATAAAAACTGTCATGGGTTTCCTGAAGAAACCAGAAAAGCAAAGTGCCGAAGTTTCATACCTCATACAAGATGTGACCGCCGCGGGCAGCCCCTTTAGGGTTGTCAACACGGTGTGGGTACAAAAAGGAGTTCCCTTTCAACAGGAATTTTTAACAATCACCGCCGAGTATTTTAAGACCAGCTTGAAGGAGGCTAATTTCGACGATCCCGAAGGTGCCCGACAGGAGATCAACAAGACGATCGAAACCCAGACAAACAACAAAATCAAAGAGCTGTTGCCAACAGAGGCCATTCATTCCGATGTACTCATGGTGCTAACCAACGCCGTCTACTTTAAAGACTCCTGGGCTTCTCCCTTTAAAAAAGAGCTCACGTCGTCACAAAATTTTTATCCGACGTCTGGCGATCCCATAAAAACTATGTTCATGCAACATGCGGGAAAGTTCCCGGGCTTTGAAAATGAAGTTGTATCTGTTTTGGAATTACCCTATAAAAACGCAGATTATTCGCTGATTGTCCTGCTGCCCAAAGGCGACATGAAGACATTCGAGGAGCAATATCTTACCGCGGAAAACTATATCGAATGGACGAGCTCCTGCCAATCCGTACCTTTTAAAGAGATCGTATTTCCACGATTTAAGATGGACCACCGTATCGACGTACAAAAAATCCTGAAGGATTTCGGGATGACACGTTCGTTCAATGCGAGTCAAGCTGACTTTACAGGCATTTACGACGGTCCGGAAAATCTGTTTATATCCGATATTCTTCACAAAGCCTTTATCGACGTAAACGAAGAAGGTACCGAAGCCGCCGCCGCAACAGCCATCGGTATGGCGATCCGAGGCGCGGCGCCAACGCCGCGCGATTTCATCGCTAACCACCCTTTCATCTTTGTCATCCGCGAGAAAAATCCGACTGCATTTTATTCATGGGCAAACTTGCCATGCCGGAGCCCACGAAGGAATAATATCTTCGATAACCATCGCCATGAAAGATACTATCAACCCCATTATTCCCGACAACCACAGAATAGCTGAAATAGTAGCTGTCCTCCTAACAGCCGTGGGAAAATTTATATTCATGGATACATTGCAGTGGAAACTACCGTTTATACTTTCCATTATCGGAGGATGGACGATCTACGTTCTCTACAGGTGCCGAAGCACGCCCGGAATCCTATCCTACTGGGGTTTCCGACGTGATACATTCAAGGATGTAGCTCGCAGAGTACTGCCCTTCGCTGTCACTGCCATCGTGCTCTGCCTTCTCGTCGGATATTACCGGGGAACGCTTAACCTTACCTGGCATATTTTTCCAATCCTGCTGCTTTATCCCATCTGGGGCTGCATTCAACAATTCCTGGTCGTCGCCCTGGTGGCGGGCAACTTACAAGATCTAAAAAATCATTCTGTCAATCACGCAACTGCTATTGTAACCGCCGCGCTACTATTTGGCCTGATGCATTATCCCTATTATTGGCTTATGATCGGCACCACTATCCTGGCCCTGTTGTATGGTTTCATCTATCTCCGAAGCCGAAATATCTATGTTATGGGGGTCTTCCACGGCTGGCTTGGCGCATTGTTCTTTTATACCGTCGTTGGCAGAGATCCTTTTGCCGAGATCTTCGGAAAACTGACACAGCCCTAGCACTTATATATTCCCTATAGCTTAAACAAATTGCGCCAGCTTTTGCGCACGGCCTTTTTTACAAATTCCGGCGCGTTGGGCCGGCTGGTTTCGATCGCGAAGTCCACCTCGTCGGCAATGACGCTGTACGTAAGCCGCGATTCAATGATCAGGATTGCCGACGCACAAAACAAAAAGCTGGCGCCTATCATGCCGAGCGCGGTGGGGATCCAGGTATACCGCAGGTGTGTAATGGCAACCACACCGATCGCCAGACTGGTCGTAACAAAAAGACCCAGGCTCACATACAAAAACGTCATGGCGCGTGTCAGCAGCTTGCTGCGCCGTGCGCTCTTTTCCAACAACGTATAGAGAATCCGGCGTTTAGCCTCATTGGCCGACTCCGGATCGTGACTCCTTTCGATTTGCATAAACTCCTGTGACGTCTTTCGCACACGTTCAATAACACGACTCAACCGCTGGGAGGTCGTCATGATTAAAGATCCGCTCGCCATGATCAATACCGCAGGGGTGATCATGCTGGTGAGGATGCCGAGGGCAGCGTTTGTTTCGTCCATAGCTATATTACGCGGATGCGTGGAAAGGTGTTACACAAAAACCTGTGGCGCTGCGAGAACGTGTATCCATCCGGCTAAACTGTACGACAACGGCGACGCTGGATTGTATGATAAATCCGAATAGTTTATCCAACGGAATGGGCAGGGGGTTGATCAGGTCATTAAAACGGATCTTGCGTATCCGCCTCGCTTTCACACATATCGTGTGATCTTTGACAGGGTCCCCGTCTTCATAAAAGATGGTGATCGTAATGTCAGCATCCTGCGCAGACGTGTTTAGAATTGCAATTTTATCATGACTTGTAAAAGTCGGCTCATGACCCGTCGACGTCAACGGAATGTGCCCGGCCGCAAATGCCCATGTCTTTTTACCCAGCGCTTGTTCAGCCATTGTCTTCCGGATTAAGCAACTCGCGTAAATGATCATTCATAAAACAACCTTCCGGATCAAATGATGTACGTACAGCGCGAAAAGCACTCCACTCCGGATATAAACCCTGGAGGTGCTCCGCCCGGAGGTTATGTTTCTTTGCCCAATGCGGTCGTCCGCCGTGTGCACGAAAGATCGGTTCAATGTCGTTAAAGAACGCCTCAAACGGCAAGCCGGCATTGTGGTGAAGTGAGATTGATACACTGTCCCGGCCGTAATGCGGACTCAGGTAATTCTGGTCTGCTGCAATTGTTCTATACAACACACGCCATGCTACCATTTGCCGATGTTTATCTTTCATGCGCTCCCGCACTTCACGAAAGCATGCTATGCCTTGCTCGCGTGGCAACGCATACTCCATTTCATCAAACTTCAGGGTACGTTTGCGCGGCAATATCTCGCCAACGAATCCTTCCTCGTCATCGACGCAACGAAAGCCGGCAGGAAAAGATGCGGTACCGCGTCCTGGTTCATTCAGCACCCGTACCTTGATTTCATCGCTGCGCGGATACCAATAAAAATCCACGTTCCGGTTCTCATCCGACAGGGCATTAAAATGTTCCAGACACGTCTCGACATCGGTACACAGTTCCAATCGTCGTAGCCGGAACAACGGCAGCACGCTCACGGCAATCTCCGTAAAGATACCCAATGCCCCCAACGACACGCGCATCGCACGCATCACTTCGGCATGTGTCTCCTCCGAAAACACCTGGACATTCCCCTCGTAATCTATCATCCGCACACCCTGTAATATCGATGCCAGGTTCTGCAGGGCCCGGCCACTGCCATGCGTACCGGTCGCAATAGCGCCCGCCAGCGTCTGCACATCCACATCGCCCGTGTTGAACAATGCCAGCCCGACGCGCTGCAATTCCATGTTTGCCTCGTGTATGGTAGTGCCCGTACGAAATGTGGCCGTTCGCCTGAAGGTGTCGTATGACACCAGTCCTTTAAAATGATGTAAGTGTAATAATGTGTCCGACGTCGCTACCAGCGGCGAAGACGAATGTCCCGCTGCCGCCAGCCGCACTTTCTTTCCGGCGGAGCGACTGTGACGAATCACTGCCGCCAACGCATCTTCATTTTCCGGACGCACATATTCCTGGGGCGTGAACCGTAACGATCCCGACCAATTTGACCATTCCCGCATGTTACTATCTACAGCTCAATTAAGTCCTGGTATGCTTCCAGGTGTAACGTCACCCGCTCGCCGCCTTTTCGCGCCGATTCATAAATAGCCATCATAATTTCTACATCACGCATACCCATCTCACCCGACACCCGGGATGTTACACCACGTTTAACACACAACGCAAAATCATCCAGCTGCGCCGCTTGCTGACGGATCGTCGGAAACTCCATCGGACCTTCCGACGTCTGGCCTTTCAACCCTTTATACTCATACGCGGGGTTCAATTCAAACCACCCACGTTCCGCAGTGACCCGCAGCAAATTGCCGTCTTTGCTATAGCTACTCTCACAAAGCGCCTTTTTCCCACTGGCAAATTCCATTTCCCATTGAATACCCTCCTCCACCGTACGAAACAAGTCCGGCTTAGTCTTCGGCGAAAACTCGGCCCGCACGGCAACCGGTAATTCGCCGGTAACAAACAGGGCAGCCTGCACGCAATAAACGCCGTTGTTCATCAACGGTCCACCGCCTGCCAGGGCGCCGTCGAGCCGCCATTCTTCTTTCTCCAGCGTCATGCTATCATCGGCAATAATACGTTTTACGTTGCCAAAAACTTGATCCTGCCCAAGATGCATCATCTCTTTGTTGAACGGATCGAAGTGCAGCCGATACCCGATCGACAACAACACGCCGGCCTCCTGGCAAGCGCGGATCATCCGTTGACACTCCTCCACGGAAGTTGCCATCGGCTTCTCGCAAATAACATGCTTGCCTGTTCGTGCTGCACGAACAACGTACTCAGCATGCAATGCGTTCGGCAAAACCACATATACAATATCAATGGCGGGGTTCGCCGCCATCGATTCAAAAGTATCGTAGTTATAAAGATTGCTGCCCGGTAGGTCGTATTGCGCCTGCCATCGCTTCCGCTTTTCTTCGCTGCTGCTTACGACGCCAGCGAGATAACAGTGTTGTGTTTCCTTCAGCGCCGGCCCCAGCTGTCCTTCGCTATACCGGCCCAGGCCCACCAATGCCACGCCTAACTTTCTCTGATCGTATGTCATTTGCTTCCTTTCTACAGTTACGTCTTATGCCGTTACATTCCGGCGAATTTCAATTTCGCGCTCGCCCTTATTAGAATTTTCACCAACCGTTTCGGGCGCGCCCTGCTGCTCGAACGTCGTTTCTATTCGAATTCTGTTCTCAACTTGCAACACCCCGGGTACCGCCTCAACAATATCTTCTGCACGACGCTTCATCATGCGATCCGGCACCGTGCCCGACAGCACCACTTCTCCCAGTTTTACCTCTACTGCAATGCCAGAGGCATCCACATAAGGATCGTCCGCCAGACATTCACTGACATCTTCCACTATACGATCGTCTGAACGACGGTAATTCCGGGGACCCTTGCCGCGATGTATACCGGTATGCTGTTCAGCATTACCGCGTATATTACCGCGTTCCGACATGTGTGATATTTCATTTTCAGGATAGGGCTCATGGGAATATGAATATTTATCATCCCGATAGCGGTTCCTGCGGTCCTGACCGGAACTTCGCTCAATTTCGCGGTTGCGCATCCCATCGCCTTCGCGCCGCGAGCTGGCATAAGCGTCTTCGATTTGCTGATTGTAGGTTCTCATAAGAAATTCATTTTGATTTCCGATAAAAATGCCATAGCTAGGGACAATAGCCGTTAAATATTATGCCTGGCGTTGAAGAGCATGAGGTGGGGCATGAAAATAGATAAATCGATGGCATGGCAACCCGAATAAAAAACCCCGAGATCGACGGCCCGCAAAGATTCCTGCGAAGACTCAGATAGTCCAGGTATAATACTTTGCGCGTGTGATCATATTCATGCTGAATCATTCGCGCGGTGGCACCTGCAAAAGTGCGCGTCTGTTTTATAAATGCCCAATCGAAATATTCAACTGTAATCGACCACGGCCTTGAGACGTTGCGACTCAACGAAGGTATACTCAAACACCCCTCGTCGTCATGTTCATCGCCCGGGATATAGAACCGTATGGCACCACGCTCGACAAAAGAGAGATAGTTTTCCAGCTCACCTTGTTGGGTGATCACGGCGCCTTTGGTAAAGACATGCTGATGAAAATGTGAAGCAATAAAACTCCATTCCGGTTCGCTCAACTGGATGATGCGTTCGTAACATTCGCGAATGTAACCCATAGTGCCTTTTTCCGTATATCCTGTTATACGAAGATACCATATCTACACTTCCAATGCCCGTCGACCGGCATCAGATCCGGACCTCGGCAATTCCCGACAGATCTTTCACAAATTTCTCACTTTTATTATTTCGCAACTATGACCAACCCCTGGCCCATTGACGCATTGCAAGATGCCTGGCAGCTCGCGACCCGCATGCACGACGGACAAAAATACGGCGGCTCCAACCCCGGCGAACAAATCGAATACATGAACCATATCGGCAGCGTGGCATTCGAAGTACTTACTGCCGCCGCAATTGAAAAAGACTTCGACACCCACCTCGCCATACACTGTGCCATTCTACACGACACGCTGGAAGACACTGCGCTGACCTACGACGAAATTGCCAACCAGTTCGGCTCCGTCGTGGCCGAAGGTGTGCTCGCCCTCACCAAAAGCAATGCCATTGCCGACAAACAAACCAAAATGCTCGACAGCCTGGCCCGTATCAAAAAGCAACCAAAAGAAGTCTGGGCTGTAAAAATGGCTGACCGCATCACCAACCTCTACGCGCCGCCGTTCTATTGGGACAACGAAAAGAAAAAAGCCTACAAAGCCGAAGCGCTGTTGATCTACGATGAGCTGAAGGACGGCAGTCACTATTTGGCAGAACGTTTGGCCGCGAAGATCGAAGCCTATCAACGCTTCCTGAAGTAGTCGGGGCTCTGCTGGAATTGAAAATTGAACGGTATAGAAACAAGAAGAGGCTGTTCTTTTTTATTTCAAAAAAAACAGCCTCTGGTATCGATCGCACACTTACCCATCATAGATTGGCAAGGCTGTCAAAATATAGCGGCGGCAGTTATCCGGAAATTCACATCTCGGGATATTGCCGATACTATTTTCCAGATCGACATTCGTACAGACATAAATAGCGTGCCCGCAAAAATAATTGATACAGGCACGTTTACCGTGTAGTGCTTTTCCCGGCTGCTTCCGATCTTCTACAAATCGTTACCCACTTACATAGTTACCTTGTTTCACATCAATGGCAATCTTGCCCAGGATCTGGTGCTCGTCCTTGGCGCGGTAAGCTTCTTTTGCTTCCGTTAGCGCATAGATCGCCGAAATGTGCACTTTTAAGACACCTTCATCGATTAGCTTCGCCACTTTTGCAAGCACCCTGCGGTCGATACGGGTCATCTCCAATACGGCCCGCACACCAAATTGCCGTATTGCATTTTCGTCGGGCTTCATTAACATCGACACAATAATGCCGTCGCGCTTAAGTACATGAAAAGATTGATTATAGATGCCGCCACCGACGGTATCGAGCACGGCGTCATAGTTGCGCAACTTCCATTCAAAGGCGTCTTTACGATAATCGATCACTTCATCGGCACCCAGGCTTTCAACAAATTCCACACCATCACCCGAAGCCGTGGCCGCAACGTAGGCACCAACATGCTTGGCCATCTGAATCGCAAACGAACCGATACCACCGGATCCGCCGTGGATCAGCACGCGTTGTCCGGCTTGCAGCTTCATATGTTCGAAGATCGCCTCGTATGCGCTCGTCGCCGCTAACGGCACCGCCGCCGCTTCTAAAAACCCCAGACATTCCGGCATCACGGCAACCGAATCTTCCGCCGTAACCGCATATTCCGCAAATGCCCCGGAGCCTTCCCGTAAAACACTCGCTTGCCCAAATACCCGGTCGCCCACCTGAATATGCTTCACTTTATCACCCACCATTTCCACCACACCTGCCACATCCATACCCAATGTGGTCGGTAAATGCATTTGCGATCGGTAATATGAATCCTTCTCAATAGACTTTGCATCCACCGGATTCAAACTCGAAGCATGCACTTCGATCAGCACTTCATTATCGCGTGGCAAAGGCTTTTTCACCTCTTCCACCTGCAGCACCTCGGGGCCGCCAAATTCATGGATCGTAACTGCTTTCATATCTCGTCTTGGTTGTTTCACATACGGCGAAAAAACCATTCCCGACACACCGTCGCTACCTGTGGCAACATCTACTTCTCAAACAAATCATACGAGGGCCATGCACCCCTCATTAAAATCTGTTCCCGGACAATCGTATACAATTCCTGAAGAATCCGATTATAATTATCCTCCGTGCGCGTATTCGCCAGGACCACAAAACTAAACGTATTGTCTAACCGCACCAGAAGCGATGACGTCCCCGGCAGCGAACCGGAATGCACCCAGGAGTTGTCTTTAAAATACATCGTCTGCAACGACGACGATACGATATCGGGTACATGTGTCCCCCGATCGATACGCACCATAAAACGCGCCAGGTCCGTTGCCGATGCCACCCAGCCACCATGCGCGTCCATGCGCGCAACGTTCATGCTATACGGACTGAACTCAGTCTGATAATACTTCACCTCCCCCGGCAGCCGCGCCTCCCATGTATTACCGGCGATCTGCATGTCCGTTATACCCATGGGCGCGAGCATCGCTTTCGTATAAGCTTCATAGGACTGCCCGGTAACCTTCTCGATTATGCGTCCCAGTACGCAATATCCAAAGTTGAGATACTCGTCATGCGCGCCGGGAGCATATGCCAGCGGTCGATTCGCCAGGAGGTCGCTGATCAGCTGCGCCTGTGTCAGGTTAACCGCACGAAACATGGGATCATCGGGTAAGTTGATCCATCCCGAGGTATGATTCAACAAGTGCCGTACGGTGATCTTGTCCTTGTCCGAACCCACCGGCGGTGCACCGAAGTCATTGCCCAGGATGCCATTGGCACCAACGACAGCATCGTCCAGCGAAAGCGTGCCCGTTTCCGATAGTTTCAGAATGGCAATGGCCGTGATCGGTTTTGATAGGCTGGCAATGCGATAACGATCGGCATTTGCAGCCACCTGGTTTGCTTCCTTGTCTGCGTAACCGTACGATTGCGCGTAGACAAGTCGTTCGTTGCGAACGATGGCCAGTGACACCGCAGGTATGGAAAGCTCATTCATTTTAGCCATCAGTGCATTATCCAGTGTGGTGAACGGCTCGTTCGCAAGAAATGTCACTTCCTCGCCGTACGCGATGCCCGTACCATTGGTGGCATAGGCGCGCACATAGTAGGTCGTGCCCGGCACGAGGTCGGTTAACAGACTGACAAAGCCACCCTCGCCCGTGCCATCGTCCGTTTTGGTGAGCAGATCAGCCGTGGGATTGTGCTGCGTGCTCCATACAACGCCACGCGAGGAAACGGGCGATCCGCCCGCGTCAGCGACGGTACCGCCACCCGTCGCGGAAATTGGCGTCACGTCGGACATCGACGATGTCTCGACCGTTGCAAACGCCCCGGGCCCGGGGTCATCCTGGCAACCTCCCAATAGGCCGGCGCTGAACGTGACAAAAAGAACAAAGCGAAACAGGTGTAGTGTTTTCATGTATCAAAGATGCGGTGTCTTGTAACGCAACACAAAAAAAGTCCGTCCACGAACATGTGACAATACCCCTTTCGGGGAAATTTTCAGGTGAATGCAAAACACCGGAAGTTACCTGCATCAATCTTTCGGTATTATTGGAAGACAAGATTATGCGACTGTTAAGCCCCATCAATATTCTGAATGCGCTCGCTGTGCCCGTGGCCTTGTTGTTGGTGCTGATGATTTTGTTCTCCACAACCGACTACAAACATTCAAGCTCGGCAAACATCGTAGCATTCATTTTTTTGCTTGTCCTGGTCGCCTGGATGTACGGTGTGATCAATCGAACATATGATCTATACTACGATCAGCAATTTGTATACCTGAAAGGATTCCGAAAAAATAAATCGGTACCGTTGGCCAGTATCAAGCGCATCGCTCACGTCCATAATATGCAATTGAATTATCGCGCAATGTTGATCGACGGCATGCGCTTCGATCGCTATTCGATTGCTTTCGATCCCGCGATCGACCTTGACGATCAGGAAATATTACTGCTCAGAAAAAAAGACCTCGAGCTGTTTATCGATGCCGTACGTCGCTGCAACAAACACGTAGTCATCCACTGGAAGAACGCCTGACGCTACTGGTAACACGGCACGATTTTTACAATACCCCTTTGTAAACTATGGACCAGTCGTTGACAACGTTGCTCATGCGCACTAACCGCCAAAACAAGGTATTGCTCGCGCGCATCAAAGATCAGCTTTCCTTCGACTCGCTGTTTGAGCTTCTATACCACCATGAACGGCCTCTGGTACTCCGGGCGGCCGACGCCATAGAAAAGGTCACGGTCAAGCACCAGGAATTTCTACGCCCCCATAAGCTCGACCTGCTGCGACTGTTCACTACATCCGATCATCCGGAATTACGATGGCATTTGGCTCAACTCATCGTACGCGTTACATTGTTACCAGACGAAGCGAACGAAGTCTGGAAAATATTACAATACTGGACACGAAACCCCAACGAAAGCAAACTGGTCCGCGTGCACGCCCTGCAGAGCCTTTACGACCTCTCGCGCATATACTCCGAATTCCGGGATCCTTTCCAGGAGATCCTAACGGTCATCGCACACGAGCCCATACCTTCACTACAAGCACGCATACGGAAGCTCCACGCCAATCTCGAAAAGCAAACAGAGTTGACGAACGGCTAAAACTATTGCCCGTGTAAGAGCATCTTCACGACATGAAACACCGCTGCTCCCTTAGAAGCATCAAACGAGGCATATGCTTGTGCACATTCGCCCTACTCACATCACTGTCTGCCTGCCACGATGACAATCCCGCCATCAGCGGCGACCCCAAAGAACGGATAGTAGCACTAGCGCGCGAAAACAATCTACCCACACTTACAGTTTTAATTCAAAAAGATACCGGCACATATGCCCTTCATTACAAAAACCCACATGCCGATATTCAGGAAATCGAAACATATGGCATCGGCAGCACAACCAAATTTTTATCTGCCATTGTAATCCTGAAATACGTCGAACAGAATTACCTCCGGCTGGATGATCCCATCAACCACTATATCGCGGAAAAAGATCTTACCACCATCTCCTGGTTCTCCGCCATCACATTACGCCACCTATTGAATCATACCAGCGGCATTCCCGACTACACACAAAACCCAGCCTGGCTTGAAAGCGCCTTCAACGGCAATGCCCCGGCCACGACCCCCGAAAAAATTGCTCTCATCCCATCCGACAACAACTATGCACTCGGACAATTTCGCTACAGCAACAGCAATTATATTCTGCTCCAACAAATCCTCGAACAGGTAAGCGGTCAATCCGCTCAGAAAATATTCAACGACTTTTATACGTCGATAGGCCTACGCGACATAACACTCGATACGGGCGACGTATACGGCCAGGCCTTCTACGCTGAAAACGCCCTATCCTCCCGGAACGTCTCCACGTGGCAGGAACACTATGGCTACGATGGTGCCGCCTACGCTTCCGCAGATGATCTTGCCACCCTATTAAAAAAAGTATTCGTCGAGAAAACCATTCTCCAGGAAGAAAGCCTGACCGCGATGACCACCTGGACCACTATGGGCGATCGTTCACTACGTTATGGCGAAGTCACCATCGACCGCTACGGTCTCGGCCTCACGCAATTCCAACTTGGCGACCGCATCTTCATCGGTCATCCCGGCGGCACTCTAAAATACCAATCCTTTGCCTTTATTGAACCCGCCACCGGCACCACCTTTATTCTCCTAACCAACGGTGCGGGACCATATTATACAAAAGCATTCTTCTCAAGCATCCTGAACGAGGCTATTAAAATCTTATGATATTAAATTATATCTGCCATCGCTGTCACTGCCATGTTCATCAATTCCGAGGCTGTTGTCGAAGCCCTGGCGCAAGTGTTAGCACCAAGCGAAGCGGAGGTGCGCACTTGTGCCTTGTATGGTTGCAGTCTCCGACTGCATTCGAGTATGCCTGATTCAACCGACAATCGTGCGACGAAAACAAACGCTTTTTTAAATCAAAATAACATCAATCAGCCCTTTTGAAAACCCAGCATAGGTCATAGCACTGCTATGCAAGTAATGTTCTGGCTGCGAGACTATTCCAGCCTCAACTGGATTATTATGAATGTACTCCATGCGCTGATATAATTTTTCTTCTGTGTTAAGCTCTATGGGGTGGCTATGATGCTGCCAAAATTGATACTGCTCATTACTTCTGTTAAACTTCCCTTCCTTTTTAAACAGCCACATCAGTAAATCACGGCGGCTTTCTTGTTGATTATTCTTGATAGCGTCAATGAGCCGCGAGGCTGTGTACTTTTTTATGTCTCGCATGATGTCCGGAAGCTCCTGTTCACCACGTCTGGCAATGATCATATGAACATGGCTGCTCATGATGCAATAAGCGTATAGTTCCAGTCCTTTATTCTTTTGACAATAACGAAGGCTATCTAAAAAAATATCTTTGTATTCCTGGCGAATAAAGATATCGAGCCAATAGATTGTGGTGAATGTTACGAAGTATACGGCTTCCTGGTCCTGAAATTTGTATTTGCGACTCATGTGAAAACGGTTGGTTTAGCTAACGGTTGGATCAAGATAACAAATAGTTTCGTGCTCTCGAAAGGCGTCGTCGTTTTTGACTGTGTGTTTTTTGGGGTAATTGATTGCGACAATGGAGTTTCTTGAATTCCGTTTGTCGAAGCCGAAAAGTAGCCATCCAACGTCGTCATACACCAAGGCAGTCGGAGACTGCCGCCATACTGGGCACAAGTGCGCACCTCCGCTTCGCTCGGTACTAACACTTGCGCCAGTCACCGTCGACACCCGATACATCCGCACCATTCCGACGGTTAAGGCAACGCAAACGCTACATACGAATCACCCGACTTCGTACCCAGCTTCCCGCCGCCACAGGCAATAACGATGTATTGTTTACCATTCACTTCAAACGTAGCCGGTGTAGCAAATCCCGGAGCGGGCAGGGAGGCTTCCCACAACAATTCGCCCGTGCGTTTATGGAATGCTCTTAACTTTCCATCCTTGGTCGCACCGATAAACAACAATCCCCCTTGTGTCACCACTGGGCCTCCGTAGTTTTCCGTACCGGTAATCGTGGCCCCCAATGCTTTCATCTCCTCATCTTCCCCTAATACCTTTTTCCACACATGCTCGCCGGTATTTAGATCGATAGCCGTAAGCGTACCCCAGGGCGGCGCAATGGCGGGTAATCCTTTCGGTGTTACAAATTTGTTATACCCCGAAATGTTATAGCGCAACTTCCGAAACTCTTCTGCCGACGATAACTGTTTTTCGTAAGGCCGTTCCTGCCGCTTTTTCAGGTTAAGAATGTACACCGCAATAGCATTCTTCTCTTCCGTGCTGAGATGTTGAAAGCCAGGCATCATACGCCGTCCGGTATTGACAAACTCCACCAGCGTCTGCGGTGTATATTTCTTACTTACTTCTAACAATGAGGGATAATTACCACTCCCCTGCCGGTTGGTGCCATGGCATGCCATACAATGTTGCCGGTAAAGGCGTTGCCCGGCGGCACCATAGTTCTCGATGGCCTCCCTCTTTTCAGCATCAAGCATGTGCAGCACCCACGGCATTTCGTTGGCGTTGACGTACAGTACTCCCGTTGTCGGATCTACCGCAGGGCCACCCCACTCACCACCGCCATCCAGTCCGGGGAAGATGATGGTCCGTCTTTGGATTGCGGCATAAACATACGCCCGGTGTGCAGCTTGCGTAATTTTTCGCGCAGGGCCTGTTGCTCTTCCGATGGCAAAAAAGGATTGATATCCTTTTCGGTAAAGGTCTGTCGAATGAACGGCGCCGGCTTTTGCGGTATCGGCTGCGTCGGCCACAGCTTCTCGCCTTCCAATTGCGTCACGGTATCGACCGGTGTTTCGACGATGTCAAAAAGAGGTTCCCCGGTTTCGCGATTAAACAAAAAAACAAAGCCGGTCTTCGTCGTCTGCACGACGGCGTCGATCTTTTTACCCCCGTGTGTTACCGTAACCAGCACCGGCGAGGACGATGGATCCCAATCCCACGTATTGTGATGTATATATTGAAAGTGCCACAGACGCCGGCCCGTGTTTGCATCTAAAGCCAACAGGCAATCGGCATAGAGGTTGGAGCCGGTGCGCTTGCCACCATAGAAATCCATGGACGCAGAACCGGTCGGCACATAGGCAACGCCACGCGCGTGGTCGATGGTCATGCCCATCCAGTTGTTGGCGCCGCCGGTCAGCGTATAGGCGTCGGGGTTGTCCCACGTTTCATGACCGGGTTCTCCCGGTTGCGGGATGGTGTGAAAGATCCACTTTAGCTCGCCGGTGCGCACATCAAACGCGCGGATATGACCTGGTGCGGCGTCCATCGCTTCGGATACGCGCGTTCCCGTCAGGAGCAGATCTTTATAAATAGACGGAGCCGATGTATGCGTGATGAAGAGCTCTTGAAAAGCCTCGCCGAGGCCCGTGTGCAGGTCCACCTGGCCATCGCGGCCAAAGCTCATGATGCGTTTGCCGGTCGTGGCATCGACAGCCTGCAAAAAAGGACCCACGGTGTAAAAGATACGGCGATCGTGCTGACCGTCGGACCAGTACGTTACGCCGCGGTTGTTGTTGAGAATAAAGTGTCCGGTCTTATCCCCGGCAATCGTGTCAAAAGGTGTATACCGCCACCGCTCCTGTCCCGTCGCCGCGTCTACAGCAAACAATGTCAGCTTCGGCGAAGTGCCATACAATACACCGTCTACAATAATGGGGTTACATTGTATCTGCGAATGTGCTGCCGTGTCGGTATCGCCGGCATGGTACTGCCAGGCCACGCGCAGCTGGTCCACGTTGGCGGTATCGATCTGGGCCAGCGACGAATATTTGTTACCTGAGAAATTTCCGCCTACGACATTCCATTGGGAATAGTCGTCGGCAGGCAGGCTGCACCCATACCACGCCGGCCACAACAGCAATAATAGATAGAACAACGTTGGTCGGGCGGCGCGATGCCGGGGGTGGCAGTAGGGGTGGGACATCATGGCTGGTATAGGTTCCGGAAACGATGGAATATACTTCTTTTCGACTTCCCCGGAAGTTAGTCGCGATTGCCCCGGCAGTTTTTGGCCTTCAGCGGCAAGCCCGTGAACGATAATTTATATTTTGTAGTTATAGAAACCTTACACAAACCCATACCCTATGCGGTTAAACCTTTACCATGGCTGAACAGGCGCAAGATCGGCGGCTGGGACTGCTGCAAGCCACTGCCATCAACATGACCGACATGGTCGGTATCGGCCCGTTCATTACCCTACCCATGGTCATCGCTACCATGAACGGCCCTTATTTCTTATACGCCTGGCTGGCCGGCGCATTTCTGTCGTGTATCGACGCCATGGTTTGGAGCGAGCTGGGCGCCGCCTTTCCCCGCGCCGGAGGCTCTTATAACTTTCTCAAAGAAACATACGGCACCCGCGGTCCGGGGAAGATCATGAGCTTTCTGTTTGTATGGCAAACCATGATTCAAGCTCCCCTGGTTATTGCTTCCGCCGCCATAGGCTTCTCCGACTATTTCTCGTACCTCGTTCCCCTCTCGCCGATCGCCGCGAAAGCCCTCAGCGGTACCGTCGTCGTCGCCATTGTCTTCCTGTTGTTCCGCCGCATAGAAGCCATCGGCAAGATCAGCGTATTCTTATGGGTAATAGTCATTGGCACTATGCTGTGGATCATCGGGGGTGGTATTGCCCACGGCAACTTCATCGCACCCCTCCAACACATCAACGACGGCGTAACGTTTAACTTTGCATTCGTCGCCGCCATTGGCTTTGCCTCTGTCAAGACGGTATACAGCTACCTCGGCTACTACAACGTATGTCACCTGGGTGGTGAGATTATCAATCCTGCGCGCAACATTCCCCGCAGCATGTTCCTCTCCATTGCCGGCATTTTCGTCTTGTATATGACCATGAACATCAGTGTCGTCAGCGTTATTCCCTGGCATGAGGCCAAAGAAAGTAAATTCGTCGTGAGCCTCTTCATGGAAAGGCTACTCGGCCCGAACGCTGCCAACATCGCCACGTGCCTCATACTCCTGGTCGCCTTCGCATCCGTATTTTCAGCCACCCTCGGCTACAGCCGCATACCCTATGCCGCCGCGGCCGACGGGGCATTCTTCAAACCCTTTGCACGCCTGCACCCCCGAGGCAACTTCCCCTACGTGTCGATCTTGTCGCTGGGTGTGGTAGCCTTTGTCTTCAGCCTGCTGTTTAAACTACACGACGTTATCAGCGCCATCCTGGCCATGCGCATCCTCGTTCAATTTATTGGACAGGCTATCGGACTCTTACTGCTACGCGAAAAACGCAAGAGCTTTCCCTACAAAATGCCATTCTTTCCCATACCGGTATATATTGCCATTGCCATGTGGGCGGGCATCCTGATTTCAACCGGGTATAAAATGGTGGTTAGCGGTCTGACCGTCATTGGCCTGGGCATCGTGGTCTATAGTATCAAGGAAGCTATCGCCCGACGGCAACAACCATCCTGAATCTATTGTATGAACCCGGCGCGGGGCATTAAGCCTCCGGCGCCTGGTTCCATATACCCGTAGCAGCATTCTTGCGCACAAACTCTTTAAAGTCGGTTGGCTTGCGCCCCAGGGCACGCTCCACGCCATCGGAAATATACTCGTTTCGGCCGTCCAGCACCTCGGTAAATAAATAGCGCAACAACCAGATCAAATCGTCAGGCAAGCCATACTGTCCCAATGTCGACGCATACGACTCCATCGGGATCTGTTCAAACACGATCTCTCTACCGGTGGCAGCAGCAATCTCCTGCATCGCTTCACGAAATGACAACAGGCGCGGCCCCGTCACTTCATATACCTGGCTATCGTGACGGCTATCAGTCAACGCAGCCACCGCCACATCGGCAATATCGTCTGTATCAATAAACGGTTCCTTCACATCGCCCGCCGGCAATGCCACATATCCCGCCTGAATCGGATCCGCCAAATGCCCTTCGCTAAAGTTTTGATTAAACCAGCTGGCCCGCACGATCGTCCAGCGCATACCGGCATCGATCACCACCTTCTCACACAACTGGGCTTCCGTTTCACCGCGTCCCGACAACAGCACCACCTGTTGCACATTGTTTTGTTTCGCCATCTGCGTCAGGGCATGAATAGCTTCCACGGATCCCGGCACGGCCAGGTCTGGCTGAAACGTAATATACATCGCCTGTACACCCTCCATCGCCGGCTGCCACGTCTGCTGATCATTCCAATCAAACCGCGTCTTTCCCGACCGCGACGCCGCACGCACCCCATACCCCAACGCCTCCAGCCGCTGCACCACCCGCGCCCCGGTCTTACCATTACCCCCAATAACCAAAACTGTCTTTGTTTCTTTTGTCGTGTTCATAAAGTTTTAATGTTTAAATGATACACCAAAACTACTTTCCCCTGGAGCGGGGGAATAGAACAAAACCGACAACCTTCAAGAGGTAATGGCCTTCTTGTGCCGGACAATACCCGGCCGAAAAAGTAACAGCACGTCGATCATAAACTGCCGCGACGCACGGCGTGCTCCTCGCTGCATCACCCGTTCATGAAATATTTCCATCAAATCGCCCTCGATATGGCGAAGCAATTGCGGGTTGCAGTACCAGCGAAAAAAACGCAGAAAGAGATGCGGCGGCCGGGGCGTAGGCTTCATATGCTATCCCGAAATTTTAAAGGCAATCTTCGGAATAGCATTCCAAAGCTCCTCGCGCGTGCTCCGCGTATATTCCATCGCCCGCTTGCCCAGGGCGGTAATTTGCAAGTACTTCTTGGGGCGACCCGCCCGCTCTTCGGTGGCCTCGCCTTCAAACGAGCGCAGGTAGCCTTTGTCTTCCAAACGCTTCAGGGCCGTATGCAAGGCCCCCATGCTTACCTTGCGGGAAAGCCTGGTTTCAATTTCCTTCTTAATGGATACGCCGTAGGCCTCATTGTACAGAACGCCTACGGTCAGCATGACGATCTCTTCGAACTCGCCCAGCTGGTATTTCTTCATGGCGACAGAATTATTTCCTAAACGTAGTATAATTATTGTGCCAAAAAGATAAATGCGTTTGGCCGGGAAAAAATAGCCATTGTGTGTTATGTACTGGCCGATAACGAACAATCACCGGACGGTTTTTTTTACGCTACACGTCGTGGAATATATCGGAGGCTACCGAAGCTTTTGTCCGGCGACCACCGCATCCAATGCGCGTTGCATACGCCCGGCTTGCGCTGGCAGTTTCTCTGCTAAGTTTTGTCTTTCACCAGGATCACGCTCCAGGTCATATAGCTGGCCAACATTCGAAAGGCCGTGCTCAATCTTCTTGTTATCCATCCAGGTAGGCGTCGCTCCGGTGAACGGCTGTATATATTTCCAATGGCCTTCGCGCAGCGATAGCGTAAACGACTCTTCGATCATCGCCTTGCGGCCGGTGGGATCCTGACCGAGCCAGGCATCTAATTGATTTTCGCTGTCAATATTGTCGACGGCCGGCGCGTGGACTAACGCGGCGAGTGACGCCACCAGGTCCACCTGCGTAAGCAATGCATCCGATACCTCGGGCTTGACGTGCCCGGGCCACCACACAATGGTTGGCACACGTGTACCCGCCTCGTAGGCGGAATATTTACCACCTCGAAAAGGACCGCCGGGTGTGTGATCGCCAATGCGTTGTACGGCCTCGTCGGCATAGCCGTCGTCGAGGACGGGTCCGTTATCACTGGTGAAAATAATGAGTGTGTTGTCGGCGAGGCCTTTTTGTTTAAGAGCCGCGACGATCTGCCCGACCACCCAATCCACCTGGGCGATGGCATCGCCACGAGGACCGAGCGTACTCTTGCCTACAAAGTCGGCGTGCGGCATACGCGGAACGTGAATGTCGTGGAACGAATAAAACAAAAAGAAGGGTTTGTCCTTCGCACCGTCGATAAAAGCCAGCGCCTTTTCGTTGAATACATGTGGGAAGTCTTCGTCCACCCAGTGCGCGCTACGGCCACCTTTCATGAAGCCGATGCGACTTACGCCGTTCACCACGGTGTTGCTATGCTGTGGATCGGCATTCATCTTGGGTGAATCGGAATGAACGGCCCCGGTATCTTCGAACGGCTCGCGATAGCTTACGCTAATGGGGTCCGTGGGATCGAGGTTTACAACGCCTCCGTCTTCGACATATACCGTAGGCACACGGTCGCCCGTGGCGGGCAGCAGGAAGGAATAGTCAAAACCTACTTCGTTGGCGCCTGGAGCGATATGGCGGTTCCAGTCAATGTGGCCGATACCTAAGCCCAAATGCCATTTTCCCACTACCGCCGTGGTATACCCCGCCTCACGAAGCATACCCGGCAATGTATGGTGCGCAGTATCGATCAGGAGTGGCGCATCGCCGGGTAAGATGGCGGCTTTATTGCGGAAGGCATACCGGCCGGTCAGTAACGAATAACGCGAAGGCGTGCACGTAGCCGCGCCACAGTGAGCGTCGGTGAAACGTATACCTTGACGCGCCAGCGAGTCAATGTTGGGCGTGGCGACACCGCGCGCACCGTAACAGCCTACGTCGGCGTAGCCCAGGTCATCCACATAAAAAACGATGATGTTGGGTTTGACGGGTGGTGGCGTTGTGGGCGATGCGCAGCCGGCCAGTAGGGTAATAAGGGCTATTGACGCGTGCAGAATGGTGTGACGTGCTTTCATGCGGAAAAAAATCGAAGATACAAAAAGATGGTTATGCCGCATGAATTGTACAGCCGCGGCGCATCATCCCCCTGCAATAGTCCTTTTTGCACCGCGCAAGGGCGGGCGGTTCTTCGGAGCTTTGTTTCATACAAAACGCATTACCATGGACATCATACACCTCCCCCACGACATTCAACTTGTAACACTGCAGGCTACTTCGTTCCCCGACGGCATCCAGGCTACCTTTGATGCCCTTAAGGAAATGCTTGGCGACATGCCCACCCAAACGTTTTATGGCGTATCGCATGCTGATCCTCAGGGACGTATCTTGTATTACGCCGCCGCGAGCCTGGCCGACGCGCAACAAACCGTACCGGGTACCAAATCCTTTACTATTCGCAACGGGAATTTTATCTCTTTACCCGTGCGGCAATGGCGTGAAAATATTCCCGCGATAACAACCACCTTTCATACACTGATGCAGCACGCAGACATCGACCCTGACGGGTATTGCCTGGAGGAATATGGCTGCGACACGATGCGCTGTTTTGTACCGCTGCGCCCGGGACATGTTCCTGCACAGACCGTATCACTCACGAAACGAATTACAGAAGTGCTGGATGATTTTTGTGAAACGTTGAGCAAGTTTACAGATGCACAACTAAATCAGGCACCTTCCGAAGGGGGTTGGAACGCAGGACAGGTAGCGGAGCATATTTCCATTTCAATCGAAGCTTTGCCCGATGGCCACACGGCGGAGGCCAACCGGTTCATCGACGAGAAGGTGATTCCTATTAACGATGTTTTTCTGGACTTCGAAGCAAAATATGAGTCGCCGGAGTTTGTATTGCCAAAACAGGTGACGCATGATAAAGCAGCGTTAATAAAGACGTTACGTGATTTAGCGGAAAAGCATGCAAAGGCGGCAACCGATCTCGACTTAACTGTATTGTGTATGGACTTCGAATTTCCGACGTTGGGATATATGACGCGTTATGAGTGGCTGAATTTTTTTGTTGTGCACACGCAACGACACCTGCGGCAATTGAAGAATATTTATCGGTCGCTGAATGCTTAACACCCCTAAGCTTGCGCTGGTTACCCGAGATTACTGGCGCAAGCGCTGGCATCTTGTCTGTTGCGGAATCCAGATTTGCCTGCCCCGCGACTGATATAGCATAACTGTAAATCTTCACTTCCGACTTCTCTGCAGCAGCCTCTTTCAGGGTGTACACATACTGCACCTCCGGCTCGCGATACCCCTCCGACTTCTTCTCGATGCCCGCCAACGGCACTTCTTCAATCACCATTTCGTCCATCACCTGCACTTCTTCTTCCCCCATCTCGCCAGCTCCAACTCCACCGCCAAACGCATCATCTTTCCCGCGCAATGCCAGGATCTTCGCCGCGCCAAAGCGTGGCACTTCTTCAATCCTTCCACTCTCCCGAAATGCTCCATATTCAATACCGATCGACAACATCAACGTCCACCGATCATCCGGCGGGAGTACATCCATGGTTAATTCCAGTACAGAACTTTTCATTCCCTTCAACGATGGGTTCCAATCTGTTGAAATATCGATCGAGTAAAATGACTGATCATACCATGTGGGCGGTAAATACTCTTTAGCGGCCACATCAAATGTCACATCCGGCACAATACCGAGTGTTACCGTCAGACGAAACATCGCATGGTTGTTTTGTGGGAAATAATTAATATCACGCATAAGCTCCGGAATTTCAATACGCGCCGAGCGATTGGCGCGATCCAACGTGTAGTATACCGGCGTGCGAGCAATGGAGTCGAAACTGGGGGCCTTTTTGGTGGTTGAAAATCCTTCGAGCATGCGCGTGTGTTCGGAAAGCGTAATACGACGGCGTCCCCATTCGCCGGTGCCGTCGCGCAGTTGTACCTGGCGCATGATACTGTTGATATCGCTGCCGAAATTATAGTCCGACAAGCGCCGGAGTTGGAGCATCGCCATCCGCACATAGCTGCCGTGGCGCGAGCAACCGCCAAACTCTGACATGGTCCGGCGTGTATTTTTAAAACTGGGGCTTGTTTTTACTTTTTCGGCGCTGGGCCCGCCCTTGCGACGAACGACAATCTTGTCGACGCCACGCATGCGGTAAGCACTGAGCATGTCTAATTTACCAGTAAAGGCAAATGGTCCTTCGAGAAAAGGCATAGTGAATTGTTTTTAGGGTAACGAGAGGGATTTTCGACAACATTTAATATTGTAACGGTGTCTGAAACGAATTTACGGAAAGGTGGGCAACTGGCAATCAATTGAATAATTTAAATTTAAGGGAAAAGATTTTTAGTAAGGGATGTTCAATAGCAATATAATACTTGAATATCTATTGGATAAAGCTTGATAAACTATTGGATATCTATTCTATATCCTGGAATTTGACAGACCGAATACCGGATTTTTCAGGGCTGATTCATAGACCTAACGGTTCAATTTGGAAAAATTACCTGGCGAGGGATGTTTTGGGGGGCGATGGTCAATCATTTATACGCGAATACATCCTAAAATGTCTTGCGACGCTGCGTTTGGTGGCAGCCCCGACTTCGTCGGGGCCTCGGCAGTCTGAGACGCACACAGTTGAAGGCATCAAAATGATCAAAATAAAAATCCCCAGGAGATTGGGGATTTTTATGCGTAATGCGAAAAGTTGGCTCCGGATAATATTCCGACAGGACGTCGGCGAAGGAGCGATTGAGAAATGGGCTGGCCCGCTTCGACAGACCAGTGTACCATTTATATACATTCCCATTCAATAGCTTCACCCAGCGGTCCTGACGGTTATCGAACGAGAAATAGCGATCCAAGTCGGCCTCCCGACGATCGAGGTCCACATTTCTTCTGCGGACCTTCGTGATCATATTGGGCTGGATGCGCAAGACAAACCGCCAGGGTTCTGTAAAGCGATAGACTATCCGCGAACAATGCTGTTGCCTACTGTATATCGTCTCTTCCGAAAAGCACGCCAATTCTTCCATCGTTAGTTTTATTCTCCGTAGTTCCCAGGACTCCAGCAGTCGCAGTGTCTGCTCACGTGGTGCATATACTTTCTTACCGTACCGTCTCCGTTTCACTAAAAAATCCTTCCGGTGGCTATATTGCCTGACGTTGATCTTTGCCAACAGTTTTTCATAAAAACCTGCCTGCTTCGTACGTTTTATATCGTCGCGTAGCACAAAGAAACGTACATAGCCTCGCTGTATCGGTGGATTTAATTCATCCCATCCCAAACTATAGCGTTTACGACTGACGGCGCCCCGCTCCCGACCTAACCGCAGCAGGTTTTTGTCGTATGCTTCCTTTGCTGCACGCTTCCGGCGTCGTTCGCTTCGCACGCGAAAGCGCCCGCGGTAATCTTCTATATCGTCTATTGTTATTTCCATTATTTTAAGATTTAGTCCCGGGCCATACGAACGACCCGGGGTTGAAATATACCTTCTACCTTTACCAGTGTAGCCTGGCTGCTCATGACCAGCTCGATGTCCTTGTAGGCGCCGGGCGCTTCTTCTGCGCTGCCTCCGATCAGCGTAACTTTCTCACGCTGTAACGTCTCTCGCAAGCTGCTCATTGTAATGGAGCTCTTGGCACGCTGGCGCGACAGCAACCGACCGGCGCCGTGCGCGGCCGAGTTGAGCGATGCTTCGTTGCCTTTGCCACTCACAACGTAGCCCGGTGTGGTCATGCTGCCGGGAATGATTCCCATCTCGCCGGGTGCCGCGGGCGTTGCGCCTTTGCGGTGGACGATGTAGGTCTCGCCGTCGTGCAGGGTTTCCTTCCATGCAAAGTTGTGATGGTTCTCCACGGTGTGCAGTGCCGACAGCCCGAGAGCCCGGCACAGGTTGGCGTGAATGCGATCGTGACAAGCTTGCGCATAGGTACCGGCCAGGTTCATCGACAGCCAATATTCCTGACCGGCATCGCTGTCGAGGTCGAGCCAGGCCAACGACCTGGCTTCGCGTGGCAGGCGGCAGCGGTCCATGGCAACGGCGGTATACGCTTGCGCAATGTTCGCGCCCAGGCTGCGGGAGCCCGAGTGCGACAGCAGCGCGCCGTATGTACCCGCCGGCAGTTGCAGACGGTTGCCTTCTTCGATTGTCAAGGTGCCGAACTCCACAAAGTGGTTCCCGGAGCCGGAACTACCCAGCTGGCGTACAGCCTTACCGTGCATCTTGCGCAGCAGCGCTGTAAGCTGAAAGTCCGGATGGTCGAGCACGGCATGGTCTTGCATCGTATCGAGCGCACCATCGTTGCCGAAGTGTGTTTCAGCGCCGAGGGCTTTCTTAAGCTCGTATACATGTCGATCGATATAGCTACCGGGTACGTCGAGGATGCTCAACGCCATGCGACAGCCAATGTCCATACCGACGCCGTACGGCATGACAGCCTGCTTGGTGGCCAGTACGCCGCCGATCGGCAAGCCATAGCCCTGATGGGCATCCGGCATGAGTGCACCCTTTACCGCTATCGGCAGCCGCATGGCCAATGCCATTTGCTGCACAGCGCTGAGCTCGATGTGTTTGCTGCCAAACATGTCGAAGTGCGCCGGTTCGTCGGCAAGAGTATAGGTATTAAACGGTTGTATTTCCGTCGCCTTGGCGACAAGCTTTAGCGCCAGGATGCTTAACGTACTGTGGCCGGTATAGTTACCGGGATTTTGCAGCACGTCAAGGATGAGATTCAACTTCTCTTCATTGGATGTATGCTTGAAGTGGCGGTTCATAATATTTAGCGCCAGGCTTCGTGTCACATCGGTTGGGAAGTCGATGACCGCGAGGTCTTTTATCGTTAATTTTTGTTTGCCCATAGGGATATGAGGCCAGGGCCTGCGCAAAGTGAGTGCCCATCCCGTTGTTACGAACAAGATAAGACAAACCTTTTCCGTTCGTGTACATTGCAAAAGCAACGCGCATACAAACGGGCAGGCTTACGGCCGATTTTTAAAATAATAATTTGTTAAAGGAAGAAAGCACGGCAGTATATGCCGGTAAGAGAGCTTACCGTTGCCGGTTTGGGGCGATATGTAATTTCAGGGCAAACATAATCCTCTATAATTATAGGGTGAAACAAGAGGTAATTGCCTGGCAAAGGTACGTCGACTTTTTTAATTGTACACACGACCGCGGAATAATTCTTTTTAATCATACCGCAACGAATGGCTGGGACTGGTGCGGGCGGTTCGCAGCGATTGCCCGGCTACCAACAGCAGCGTCGCGCTTATCAGAACTATTGCCGGTATAAGAAAAGCCGTCCACGTAAGCGGCACATGGTAGGCAAAACCTTTCAGCCAACGATGCATGATGCTATAGGCCACCGGAAGTGCCAGCATCATGGCCACGACCATCAGCATCAGGTATTGCCGGCCCAGCATCACGACGATGTCGACGGCGGAAGCGCCCAGTACTTTGCGTATGCCGATCTCGCGTGTGCGACGCAACGCCGAATAGGCTGATAAACCCAGTATACCCATACTGCAAACAATCGCGGATACAACGGCCAGGATGGTCATGAGCTTACCCGTGATGCGTTCGGTGCGGTATAGGTTGGCGATGGACTGGTCGAGAAAAGAGATGCGCAGCACATCGTCGGGAAATATGTTTTTCCAGGCAACGGTAATCGCTTCGAGTGTCGCCTCGGTGCGATCGGTCGACAGGCGAATGCCGGTTTGACTAAGGGCTGCCCGAAGCGGATAGATCGCAAGAGGCTCAATTTCATGCTGGAGGGATCGGTGATGGAAGTTTTGTACGACACCGACGATGGTCGCCGTCAGGCCGGCATTGTCCAATACGATTTGTTTTCCCAGGGCATCGTGGGGGTTCGTGATGTTTAGTTTTTGGAGCAGCGTTTCGTTGACCAGGGTTTCGGTGATGGAATCCTGTAGCACGATGTTACGACCTGCGACCAGTGGCAGTTTATAGGTTTCAATAAAGTGATCATCGCCCCAGCGGTCGCGCACGATGAATTCTTCCCACGTGGAACGGTTATCGTACTTTATAAAACCTCCGTCCAACGATGCGGCCAGTGGGCCCTGATGTTGCAGTGTAGCGCCCTCCACACCCGGTATAGAAAGTAAGGCATCGCGAAAAGCCTGTCGCCGGGAGAGGTCGGCTTTGGGTAAGCCTATCGTTACAACGGCATCGGCGGGCACGCCTGTACGGTCTTCTTGCAGAAGAAAGTGTAGTTGGTGCAGCATGACGACCGTCGCTATCATAAAAAGCAAGGCGACGGTGTATTGAAAGCAGATCAACGATTGCTGGAGCCATTGCTGTTTACCGGTCAGGGCGCCGGCTTTTCCGGCCAGGGCGCGGATAGGATTAAAGCCCGATAATACTACGGCAGGATAGTATCCTGCCAGGAATATAAGTGCCAGGCAGGAGAGCAGTATTGTGATGATCTTTCCTATGGATGCCAATTGCGTCAACGTCAGATCCACTTGCAGCCAAAGGCTAAAGAACGGCAACAGGATGTAGGCTGCGGTCAACGCCAAGCCCGCGGCGGCCACCACGACCATGGCTGTCTCCAGCATAAACTGAATGAACAACTGGCGTTTGCTGCCACCTAAATATTTACGTACACCGATCTCCTTTGCGCGCGACCCGGACTGAGCGATAGACAAATTGACATAGTTCATGCATACCAGTCCGGTCAATGCGAGCGCTACCGCTACCAGGGTCCATAATACCGGCTTGTTGACGACACCATCATAGCGGGTATCGAAGTGTATTTCAGCCAAAGGCTGCAAGCGGAATTGCCAATGGTGGAATTCGGCACCGAGGTGTTTTGCAACGAAGGTTGGTAGCTGGGCTTCGAGTGTAGAAGGCTGCTGCCCCGCTTTCAGTTTTATAAATGTCCACTTGCCAGAGCCGATCCACGTGTAGTTCTGATCCTGATACTGGGGGCTGAGTATTTTGAGTGTGGGCAGGGAAACCAACACATCAAAGTATAGATCAGAACGATCGTCGGAAGTGGCAAAGACGCCCGTCACCGTAAGGTCGATGCTGTGGTTGATGTTGAGCGTACGACCAACGACATCGGCACGGCCGAAGTATTTGAACGCCTGGCGTTGCGAGAGTACGACGCTTTTGGGCTGGGTCAGTGCCGTGTGTTTATTGCCCTGAACGAAGTCGTGATGGAATAGTTGGAGATAGGTGCTGTCGGCGTACGCCGCGATTCCGTCCTCCTGGTAATGGTCGCTGCCCGCCGCTGTGGTGACGGTAATGGTCGGCGCGGCATAGAACCGCATGCAAAAGGCCGCAGCCTCCACGGCATTATACGTCGACTGCAACGTGTGGCCCAGGGGCAGCGATGTGCCCTCTTCATGTTCTATGGGACCGGCGGGTGTTTGAATGTCCAGTACGACACGGTATAGGCGCTCGGCATCTTCATGATGCCGGTCGGTATCGAGGTGGCTGCTGACATACAGAAAGATCAGCCAGCTGCAGAGCATACCCAGGGCCAGCCCTGTGATATTCAGGAGTGTAAACCACTTGTAGCGGGCTTGCAGTCGTAGGGCAATCTTGAGATAATTCATAGCACCGATCAATATCGGTGCTTTTTTGATCGGATTCAACCCCTCCTGCACGATGATGGCGGAAAGTAGCACATTGCTTTCAATCTTATCGCTGCGTCAATGTATGTGCTGGGTTTTTCCACGAGGCTCTGACACAGGGATAGACTACCGCCACCAGCGTAATGCCGAGGAGCGCCAGCAGTGGTCCGACAAAGTCGCCTGCTCCCGGAGTGACGGCAAAAGCAAAGTTTTGTAGCCATTGCTGCATGGCGTAAAACGTGATGACGCTTCCCAACACCGCGCTGATCAACACTATACGCACATACTGCGCAGTAAGCCAGGCAATGATTTGCGCGGTACGTGCGCCAAAGACTTTGCGTACGGCAATCTCACGGGTGCGGTATTGGACATGGTGCGCCGCCAGGGCAAAGAGTCCCGCGCAGGCGATCATGATCGCAATGGCGGCAAAGGCCTGGACGACGGTTTCAAAGCGGTCGATCACAACATACTGTTTATCGTATGAAGTTTCAATAAACTCATATTCAAATGGCGCATCCGGAAACAGCGTGGCGAGCTCACGTTTCGCACCCGCTATTGCGGCCGCATCGTGACCCGGTTTTACCTGGAGTGTGACAAAGCCTCCGGGAGCCGGATTGTAACACAAGACTAAAGGCTCGACGATTGTTTGCAGATATTGATGATTGTAGTTCGAACATACACCCACGACTTCATACTCCTCGCGTCGCCAGCGTATGCGCTGGTGCAGGGCTTCGGCCGGCGTGGAGAATTTCAGAATGCTGAGCGCAGCTTCGTTGATTATGACAGCCTGCGTCTCGGTGGAGAATGTATCAGAGAAGGGACGGCCTGCCAGCAACCGGACATCGTACGTGCGGAAGAAGTCCTGGTCGACCAGCAGTTTAAAGACATTATTATCGTCTATCGAGGGACCGTCTATGCGTCGTACATACCCGGACTCATTCAGCTTCATTCCCGGCACGGCCGAGGCAAAAGATACCGAGCGGATGAAAGGATATGCCTGCAGGCGTTCTTTGTATGCCTGCACGTGGCCGGCGTATGCGGAATCTGTAGTGCCCGGGCTGCGTATCACAATGCGGTTGTCGAGGGCTACGCCCAGGTCGGCTTGTTTCATGAATCGCACCTGGCGGCCTACTATGACGGCGCTGGAGAATACCACAAATGCCACCACGAATTGGAAGTATACCAGGCCGGCTTTCATGCCGGTGCCTGGCGAGGAACGCACCAGCCTGGCGCCCAACGCTTGTATCGGTTGTGCCGAGACGATGAGCGCAGGATACAGTCCCGTTACAGCACAGCCCGCGACGATGCTAAGACCCGTGATCCAGGTATACTGCGTATCTTCCAGAAAGGGTAACGGCAAGTCAATACCCAGCCACGCTTCGACCGAGGGATGTATCAACAATAGCATCAACACGCTGAGTGCGATGCTGACCATGTGAATCACAACGGACTCCGCGAGAAATTGCACCACGAGATGCGCGCGGGTAGAACCTAAGATCTTTTTGATTCCGATCTCATTGGCACGCTCCAACGATCCCGACAGGAACATGTTGACATAGTTCACCCAGGCCATCGCGATGATGGCGTACGCAATGATGGTCAGGAACATGAGGTGCTGTGCGGAGATGCCCGCGGAAAGCTCTTCGCGCAAGCGGGAGTGCAGGTGTATTTCGCGGAGGGGCTGGAAGAAGATCGAAATGTGGTGGTCCTCGCCGTAGAGCTTGTGCAATAGTGGCTTGGTGTCGGCCGTGAGCAGGCTGACGCCCGCCTGCGGGGTGCAACGGACGTAGGTATAAAACTGACTCCAATATTTATTCTCGTCCAGTCTCGCGGACTGGATCGTGGCAAAGGAGATCAGGTAGTCGAAGCGGATGTGCGAGTGGGCGGGTACGTCTTGCAAAAGCGCCGTGACCGTATAGCGGGCGCGCTCACCATTATCGATTTCAAGTGTTTGGCCGATGATGTCGTTGGGCACGGCTGTGCCAAATATTTTGGTAGCGAAGGCCCGCGTTAATACAATGGCATGGGGCTCGGTGAGCGGACGGCGATCGCCATGTTGTATCGGGAACGAGAACAGTTGTAAGAAAGCGCTGTCGGCGAAAAAGCCGTTCTCAGCACTGGCGTTATAGCGGATGCGATCGTTGACGCGGCGTGTAATGGTGGTATAGGGCCTGACCGTGTTGACCGGTACAAAGCGCGTATAGGCTTCCACGCCGGATAGCTCTTCCTTTAAGAATGGCCCCATGGCCGGTACGTTTCCCGCATAGCGACTCGAGTTGTTTCCGGTATAATCGGTTTCGCCCCAATCGAAAGCAACGCGATAAAGGTCTTCGCCGCGTGTGTGGAAAGTATCATAGCTTCGCTCGAACACGATATACTGCATAATCAACAAAAAACTGACCAGGCCAACGGCCAGGCCGGCAATGTTTAGCAGGGAATAGCCCTTGCGTCGTGCCAGGTTACGCCAGGCGAGCTTTAAGAAGACCAGGTTCACAACTTCGTGGGCAACGTGGCTTTTCTTTTTCATGGTATAGGGGCGACAGGTTTGAAGGGCTTCGAGCAGATAGTGCCAACGAGCGTACCAAATGCCATGCGCCGTGGCACGTTGCTGGAACATTTCGTCGAGATCGCCTTCTATTTCTTCGAGAAAGTCGATGTTGACAAACCAGCGGAGCATCTTCTTAATAACGGTGGGCGGCGTGTGTTTCATGCGGTCAGATGGTTTTGAGTACGGCTTTTGGCAATAGCGACCACATTTGACTGCGCAGGGCCTGGGCGTCGCGCAGGGTCTGGAGGCCTTCGGCGGTGATCCGGAAAAGGCGCTTACGTTTTCCTCCCCGTACGTCGGAAGCGTCGCCAAAGCGCGATTGTAGAAATGCCTTTTCTTCAAGCCGGTGCAGTGCTGTATGGACCGCACCAATACTGATCACGCGACCGGTGTGCCGCTCGACCTCCGCCCGTACGCTGACGCCGTAGGCCTCGTCGTATAAGATTCCAACGGCCAGGAGGACGATCTCCTCAAATTCACCGAGATAAGTTCCTTTCATTCAATCCGGGTCAAAAATCTATGCTTCTATATAATTCATAAATGTAAATAATATTATTTCGGAACCTATAAGGTGCGCTTCTTTTTTCAAAAGGGGGTGCTGAGATCGATTTGTGTATATTCGTTGTAAGCCCAGCTTTTTATGAAAATCACCGCAAAACTCGAAAATCAATTTAACCATCAGACTGTGACCCTGGAGACCAATGGTGTTGCGCAAGAATTACCGATTCCTGCCAAGGTAGCTGGATTTGGATCCAGCGTGAATGGCGGTGAGTTGCTATGCCTGGCCCTGGCCACTTGTTTTTGCAATGATCTTTATCGGGAAGCGCACCGGCAGGCCCTCGTGATCCGCCGTGTGACGGTGGAAGCCTCTGCCGAGTTCGGCGCCGAGGGCCAGCCCGGGTATAATTTTCAGTATAAAGTTCATGTCGAGGGTGAGGCCACCGACGAGCAGATTGCCGTCCTCATCCGGCACACGGATACGGTCTCGGAGATACAGAATACGCTGCGACGGGGGTCACACGTGATGTTGATCGAGTGACTTCGTATAAAGCTCCTCCCGGATACCTATGAGCGCCTCTTCGGCACGCTGCACGTCCGGCATGTCTGGCAAGTCTGCCGTTTTGAAAAGATGATCTACGTGATGTACTTTTTCTTCGGCTTGTTTTAACAGGTCTTCATACAAAAACTCGCCCGCGCGAATGCGTAGCAACCACTCTCGATCTGGACGGCGTACATTCACACGGCCCTCTCGGGCAATTTCTTGGGCCATGTTTAGTATCCGGAATACGTGCATAATGTTCTTCGCGTCGTAGTTACGGCCATGGCTAAGGGTATTTTTGTAACGGGCTTCGTTGCGTGTACTCGCCCACTCCCAATATTGGCGGTATTCTTTACAGTATACCGAATATCCATCTTTATTAAAGTATACCGTTGCTGGAGGCTCCGGCCCCGCCGGTACAGAACTGAGTGATACCTCGTCGGCCGCCGGACTGGAGGTAATGCCCTGAAGTTTACGATCTGTTTGCGACTGATGAAACAATACATATACCTCACGCATGTGGTCCACGCGCACAAGGCCACAGTCTTCCTGTCGGTATTGTTTTTTTTTCAGCCATGCGACAAGCGGCAACGCTCCCTGACCTTCGAATACATAACAAAAGTCAAGAATGGTTTTGCGCACCTCCGCGACAGGGTTCAGGATCTTCTTATTAAGGCCCCGGGCTTTTTTAATCTGGGCGTACGCGTATTGCCCAAAAGTTTGGTTGCATAGCTTCGATAAAAATATTTCCGGGCGCAATTGTGCCAGTACAGGGTGACGATATAATATGCAGTCGTCCGGTGTGCTGAGCAGTTCCAGGATGTTAGGATTGTTCTTTACCAGGAGGTCGACGATCTTTCCGATCTCGTAGTACATAACATCATTGGTCTCATTGTTAATCTGGTCGATGTACTCCATTCCGTAATATGCACGACGAGGCAGTATAAAGATTCCCTTGATATCGGTATCAGAATGCGGCAGCGCCAGGCCGTACGCCTGGCTGCCGCTAACGCATTTTAACAAGAGATGCGTGGTATCATATTCTAATTCTTGTAAAGTCATACTACATATTTTCGAAAGAGTGTGTGCAAAGGCTCGCTGCCGGCGACAGGTTCTGTAGCCGGCGGCACCGCTTGCTTCAGAAACTTTACTTCCTCCAGCAGGTATTGGTTCAGCGCTGGTACCGGCACGATGGTATGGCCTTCACATGCCGTAGCTTTTTGGCGCAGCAGGTCGTCCACCATGTCGTTCAACGCCGCCGGCAATGATGCCCGCAGCTGCGAAAACACCATGGGTGGGACAGTACCCTGCTCGGCAATCCACCGGGCTGCCAGCAGGGGCCGGAGAGCATAAAAATACTTCTTAAGCCGCACTTCCGGTGCAGCTAGCTCGTATTCAACAACACCCTTGGCCATGCTGAGGTAGTGGTGCATCGCGGCCCGCGGCGAGAAGTACTGCGGCATAAGCTCTTTCATGTCGGCCACAAAGTCATCTTGCGCAGTGTATACCAGCGGCGATTGTAACCATTCATACAGGGACGCGTTCGCCTTGCGAAAAAGTCGTAATGCTTTTCGCAGCTCCCAGCCGCCGATGTCCAGCACAGCATCTATCGGCAGTCCCAGTACATCCGGCCGCTCGTCGATCGACAGATAGAAGTCCTTTTTATGCACATAGATAAACCGGGCATCGTAGTCGCTATCGGGCGACGCGAAACCCCACGCGCGGCTTCCCGACTCGCATGCCAGCAGGATCTTTACATCACATTGCTGCTCCAGGTCTTTCAGTTTGTCTAAAATAACGTCTTTCATCATTCTCACGCATGTCGTACGCGTTCCTTGCCCCAAAGGAAGTACGGGACTACGCACTCTTTTTGCGCAGGAGGTTTTTGCGTGAAATTTCTTTCATAAAAAGCCCCGAACAGATGTCCGAGGCGCGCTATTCCAGAAAAGATCCTATACGACATACGTTACCTCATGGGCTTCGTGCGGCGCGGGTACTTCCAGTTTTTGCAGCAGGTGCATCAATGCCTTTTGTGGCACGGCGTGCTCCCGGTTCTTGTTTTGGTGCAACCAGTCTTTGTAAGGCACCTCGATGTAGACCAACCGAACGCGTGCTTTGTACGTCGCAAAGAGGTCGATCCACTGAGTGCGTACCGAGCGGGTAATGTTGGTAGCATTCCAGGCAAAGGGCCGTCCCTGTCGCAAGTATTCCCGGGCTTGTTCTTTGGCCTGCTGTACCGCCCATCCCGTGGCGGCCGTGTCGTCGGGCTTTAGCTTGTGCTGGCGGCGAATGTTGTCCAGGCTGACCACGGGCAGGCCCGGATAGTGTTTCTTTAAGAAGGTATCTTTGCCCATGCCGGGTAAGCCCGACAACATCATTACCTCACTTTTCAGGTCGTCATACGGAATATAGTCCGGCGAACCATTCTCCTTTTGGAAGTAGGTAAACTGCGCCAGTCCATTGACAAAGCGTCGCGGTGTTTGCCAGCAGTGCTGTTCCTCGCAGAAAGCACTAAAAAGCTCAATGCGATCCAACAGGTCGCGCTGGTCTGTGCAGATGCGTCCGCGAGCGTCGGCTTCTGCTAATAGCGCCAGCAACGGCATCTGTACGCGCAAGGAAGCTTCCAACAGGGTCTTGATGGGATCGGGCTTCTCCAGAATCCACAAGGGCAGACCGTGATACCGTACCAGGGCCGCGACCTGTTCGCGTATGACAAACGGCGTGGATACCTGAGTATATAGTATCTCGCGGGCGGTGCGTTCGCCACGGCGTGCGTGACCCGGTGCGGTAATCCGATCGCCCTCCTGTTGCGTCGTGGAGCGCTTCTCCACGTCGTGCAACAATGCCGCCGCCCACAGGATTTGCTGTTGTTGTGGTGACAGCAACTGATATTGCGGCATTGCCTGCAAAGCTTCCAGTACCATACGTGTGTGGATCGCTACATCCCCTTCGGCATGGTGTATGGAGTCTTGCGGCACGTGCTGCATATCGGCCGCCCACGAGAACGTTTGTTCCAGGGTTGACCAGTCTCTATTTGTTGTTATTGACCATTCCATACAGTATTCTATTTAAGACCCGATCCGATACTCCCAGGCGAACGGAGCACGTCGCCAGTGGCGCGTCCAATGTTCGTCTGTTTTCACATGTCCTTTCCGGACGTATTTCCATACGTGGTGCGGGAAGTCGGCTACTGCATATTCGGCAGCGTTCCGGCTTACTACACCTTCGCATGTACAAGGGGCTTGGGTGTGGATGTCGCGGGAGTCCAGCAGACTGGGTCGTGACACCAGTTCCAGTACTTTTTGGCGGTATATCTCTTCTTTCGACGGCGTGACGATGCAAAGCTCCGGCACGATAGGAAAGTCAAACATGGCGGCGTAGAACTTTACTTCCTCCCAGCTCAGCCACGTGTCGAGTATACGTACCCCAAACACATAATAATGATGTTCCAGGCGCCTGTATTCGATCGAGTGCACAGCGTATAGATTCTCGCCAAAGATCTCCAGATCGCCCAGGTCATTCTTCAACAGCGCCCATCGTTCGCGTATTGCTTTCGTCCACGCGGAAGTTGTTGGCGCAGCGTGCGAGCGGGCAAAGACGCCATACCGGCTCAGGCAATTATTCTCGCCGTCCAGCTTCTCCGTATGCACAATGGCTTTTACTGTGCGTATATCTTCCCAATAGTGGTGACTGATGCGGTCGTCGCTTGTTGTGCCGGGCGAAAAAGGATAGTGATAGGTTCGCCCATATTTTCTTGATATCGTCATATGTACTTTCATTTGAGTAAAAAAACAGCATGGCTTTGCCGGACCGGCCGAATCCGTCGGCGGCAAATGCGAAAGGACAAAACAATCCCGGTCTCCGGGAAGGAGGCTTATATAGTCTGGCAATACAGAAAAGGAAATACCATTTCAGCTCCCGGGCGCGGGAGAGTTTTGTGAGGATATGGTATTAAAAGGCGAGCACGTTTATAGTCCCTCTTTTTTAAGGGTTGTACATGTATTACGATACAAAGGTATCTGTTATCGCGTAGAAACGAAACACCCCTGAAAAGGTTTTCAGGGGTGCGTTCTATTATTACAATAGTATCAATTCTATTAGAATAACCGGAATTTGTTTGCCAGTGATCCGGGAGCGGCGGCAATTTCTTTGGGGGTTTTGCCGCAGATGGCCTTGAAATCGCGGATGAAGTGAGATTGGTCATGGTAGCCTACTACCTCGGCAATGGAGGCGAGGCTGCTGGCTTCGTCTTTTTCATAGATATATTTCAGCGCGTGGTTAAACTTCACCAGCTTGATAAACTGTTTGGGTGCCATGCCGAAATGTTGCTGGAAGCGGGTGTGCAGGTGGCGGGTGGAATAACCGACGTGTTCGGCCAGCTCCTCTACCTTCAGGCGGTAACCGCCAGGGCTGGTGAGCTCCCGATAAATCTGCAAAAACTCGTTGTTGAAGGGATGATTGGTCAACTGCTGCTCCATGTAATTTTCGAAGAGTCCGAAGATCTCTTTATAGTTATCCCCGGCGCCGGCGATCAGGGATGAGACGGGAATGAGCACAGGGGGTTCGTCCTGGCGCTGGAACTGATTGAGGATGCTTATCAGGCTTTTGCCGAAAATAAGGTTGAAAAACACCGGATAGATGGAAGCACCGGCGATTTTAGCTTCGGTGTGGATGAACTTCATGGCGGTGTTGCAGTAGCCGACGTAAAAGCCGTTTTGCAACGGCGTGGGCTGCGTGTCATCCCCGAAGAAGGTTTCCATGGCTTTATCCGCCTCTATATAAAAGAACGAGGGAAGGCCATCGGGCAACAGATAATCGGTTACGGGGGTGTCGTTGTGGAATTCGAGTACGAAAAAATTTTTTACGACGGCGCCCAGTGATTCGCGTGGTGCGACCGTTTCAAATTTAAAGCTCATTACTATACACGTGTAAAATTCGGGGGCAAACTTACCATTCAGTCCGGACTAATCAACAAGGATTATGCCGGTTCATACAACCGGGTTTTACAGGGCGTCATTTGCGTTACCGCGCTGTACTTTTGTTCTATTTCGGTCTATTAACCTTCGTTCTATAGTATCTTCGGCTCACGTTATCCTGGTACCGCTTCGTACAGAAAGCGTTGGAAGCAAATGTAACTGTTCCGGTTACAAAGTTTTCAGCGGTCGTATGGAGTGGTCGGATATTTGCAGGGTCTTTTCGATAACGCCATTTCCATTTAAAAAATTGTCTATACCGCGTCGCCTCCTGATTATTTTGCTTACGCTTAGTGGACCCGTGGCATTTTCGCAACGGGAAGCCACCCATTGGGTATTTGGGGGGCTCGGTGGGCTGGACTTTTCTTGCTCGCCGCCGCAGGTAATAGCATCGCCGTTTAACGGCCTGGAGGGGGGCGCTACGATAAGCTCTGCCTCCGGCGAGTTGATCCTCAGCACAGACGGCAACACTGTCTGGGATCGTGAAGGACACATCATGCCCAACGGCAACGGCATTGGCGGGTATTGTAAAGGCTTCGGCGGGAGTCCCTCTTCCTCTCAAAGTGCGCTGGTTGTGCCACACCCGGGTGATGCCAATCTCTACTATATTTTTACGAGCGATTGTGACGAAGACGAATTTGCAGATGGCTTGCGATATTCGGTTGTAAATCTGTCTTTAAACAACGGTTTGGGCACGGTTACCGAGAAATATCAGCCATTGGCTGTACATACCGCAGAAAAAATTGCAGCGGTCCTTCATCCCAACGGGCACGATGTATGGGTGCTGACGCACGAAGTGGGAACGAATCGATTTCTTGCCTTTGCTGTTACCGGCGCCGGACTTAACACTACGCCGAAGGTATCTGCTACCGGGCAGGTACATGCCGGTGGCCGGGGTTATCTCAAATTTTCACCCAATGGCAAGCGGCTCGCCGCGGGCAGTTTTATCGAGATAGGAAACGACGGCATTGATACGGAGCTCTTTAAATTTGATGGCAATACAGGGGTAGTACAATCGGACTTCATCCTGAGCGATGACGTTGCGTATTCTCTTTCCTTTTCGCCCGACAGCAAACGGCTTTATACCAGCTGCGCCTGGGCATGCTATCCTGACAATGGTATCACGCAGTACAATCTGGAGGCTGGGACGCCGCAACAAATTATCGCGCAACGTTACCGCGTCCCTGATTCGGAATCGTTTGGGGCTTTGCAACTCGGCCCTGACGGCCGATTGTATTATCCCAGCGTAATCTACGACGACGCGTATGCTTATTACCTGGGGGTATTCGACGATCCCAATCAGACTGGATCCGCCAGCGCACATCATCACCGCTATATTAAACTTCCGTGTTGGATCACGAGCACCTACGGTTTACCTAACTTTATCGAATCCTATTTTCAAACATCTATCACAGGCAATCCAACTTGCAGCCCTACGGCCAGCTCCTGGATCGACTCTGTGGCGTTCGTCGCGCATACGGATTGCGCCAGCCTGGAGGTGGTTTTTGAAAACACCTCTCCTGCCAAAAATTATTCGCTCCCGGACTACTTCTTGCCCATGTCATGGACCTGGGATTTTGGCGATGGTATCACGCAAATGGTTATGTCTCAGGAAGGAGTAACACATACCTACGAACGACCCGGTATTTATCACCCTACCCTAACGTACTGGCAAATCGGCTGTAACGTAGACGTTGCGGAAAAAGAGGTCGCTGTTACGGGTAATCAAGCCGTAATCAGTGTTAATCAAGACTGTCACAGCCTGGAGGTCTCGTTTTCGGCCCGCTTGATACCGGATAGTCCCGATGCGACCTGGCACTGGGATTTTGGCGACACTACTTCCAGCCTGGAAAAAAATACTGTACACTCTTATTCAGCACCAGGAGACTATACCGTTACACTGTCAGCAGTTTCTCCTTCCTGCGGAACCTTTATCCGAACATTGTCTGTGCATATTTATAGTCCATTAGACCTGGAGACATCCTTTGTTGAGCTATGCCAGGGAGAAACTTTGCAGCTGCAGGTTCCGATTGATATTCCCGGCAACGTCCAGTGGAATTTTGGTTCCGAGGAACGCGCTGTGAGCCTGTCAGAAGCAGGAGAATATTGGGTTCGCATTATACAGAACGACTGCATCGCCGCCGACACGGTGACACTGGCCGTACGCGACTGCGCTGCCTGTCCTTATACTGCCCCAAACGTTATCACACCAAACGATGACGACAAAAACGACACTTTCGTTTTTCAAACCGAGTGTACGTTTTTGTCGTACCGCATGAATCTATACGATCGCTGGGGACATCGTATCTATACTACTACCTCGCCGGTGTGGGATGGTCGTATTCACAACGAAGTACCTGCCACGGGCGTCTATTATTATACAGTCGAGTTCACACACACAGGGGCGCACCAGAAAATACTTACAAAGCACGCGAAGGGCTGGTTGCAAGTTTTTCACTAGGGCTTTCGTTACAAAACCACCTTTCTCAGAAAGCTTATGATCTCCTGCCCGATCTCAGCATGGTGTGTTTCGAGCGCAAAATGACCTGTGTCGTAGAAATGCACCGTGGCGTTTGGGATGTCGCGTTTATACGCCGTGGCACCCGCAGGCAAAAAGAACGGATCTTTGTTGCCCCAGGTAGCCAGCAACGGCGGTTTTTTGTCACGGAAGTATTTTTGAAATACCGGATAGAGCGCTACGTTGTTTTTATAGTCTCCCATCAGGTCCAATTGAATATCTGCGTTGCCTGGGCGATCGAGAAAGTATTGGTCGAGTGTATAGGTATCCGGCGCGATCAACGATTTATGGTGGACACCTTCTTCATACTGAAAACGTGTTAGCTGTAGCGTTACAAATTGCCGCAGGGCTTCACGGTTGGCAGCCGTTGGGTCTTGCCAGTAGCGTTGTATGGGCGCCCAGCCTTCGCTCAGTCCCTCTTCATAGGCATTGCCATTTTGGGAAATGATGGCGGTGATCTTTTCGGGGTTTGCTACTGCCAGCCGGTAGCCTACCGGTGCCCCGTAATCAAAAACATAGATTGCAAACCGTTTCAGCTTGAGCGTATCGATAAAGACCTGCATCGTACGGGCCAGGTTGTCGAATGTATATTGGTATTGCTCGTGCGATGGCATGGCGGAATAGCCAAAGCCTGGCAAGTCCGGGGCGATGACACGATATTGGTCGCTTAAGGCAGGAATGAGATTGCGGAACATAAACGACGACGTCGGGAATCCGTGCAGTAACAGGACAACGGGTGCTTCGGGAGCTCCGGCTTCGCGGTAGAAGATGTTCAGGCCATCGGCCTGGGCCGTGCGGTAATGAATATGATTTTGTTGTTTCATAGAGCAATTGTGTTTTGCATGGCCAAAAGAAGTACTTTTAACCGATCTTTAGAAACGATTATAAATTATGGTAACTATCACTATTTATGATCTATGAATATCCACGATCTAAAACTGTTTGAAGCTGTCGTCTTTCATGGCAACTTTACCAAGGCGGCTGATGCGATGCATACCGTACAATCGAATGTGACGGCACGGATCAAAGCGTTGGAGGAAGCCTTTGACGCGCAGCTGTTATCGCGCAGCCCACGAAAAGTGAGTCTTACCACGGCGGGCGAGAAGCTGCTGTATTATAGCAAGCAAATCAATCATTTGCTGGAGGAAGCCCGTCAGGAGATACATTCCGCGGGACAGGTAGTGGGCGAGCTCAAGATCGGGTGTATTGAAACAACGCTGGCGTTGAAAATTCCGGGGATGATCAACCAGTTTGCAGCGGAGTATCCCGATGTGTTGTTGGAATTTAAGTCAGGCTTTCCCGGCGATCTGGCTCAGGATGTACTGCATTACAAGTTGGATGCGGCGTTTGTCACTGCGCCAATTGATATACCGGAGTTGGAAGAGCGGCACGTCAAGAAAGATAAGCTTGTATTGATTACGGCAGCGAATACAGACATTAAAACAGCGCTGGCCGCAAAGGCAGTGCGGGTTGTGGTGTTTGATCAGGGGTGTAGCTACCGGGCGCGGTTGGAGGCCTGGTTGAATGCCAAGGGTGTGAGCAGGTATACTTGTACCATTATGAATACGATGGAGGGCATTGTGAATTTTGTGGAAGCGGGCGTGGGGATCAGTGTGTTGCCGGAGGATTTGGTAACACAGTTTTACGGGCGGAGAAAGCTCAATACTTTTTCGTTGGGAAGAGGTTTGGATACATTGTCCACGGTGCTGATCTATCGGAAGGATGTGCCGCAGTCCGCGGCATTAAAGGCATTTGTGGATTTATATAAATAGTGGCTGGCATAGTTTTAGGCCTTTTCCGGCAACATTAAACTATTACGCATATGCCATGGAATAAAAAGAATTATCCACCGTCGATGAAGAATTTGCCGGCGGAAGTGCGCAATAAGGCCGTTGAAATTGCCAATGCTCTGCTTGCGGGAACTGATATGCCAGAAGGTATTGCGATTGCTACAGCAACGAGTCGTGCCAAGGACTGGGCGGCTAATCGAGGGAAAGAGACAGAAAGCCTCTCGCCCGAATCGCGTTCGACGGATGTAAAGCATCACGGAGAAGATCGGTATGTGATTCCATATCACGGTGACCAGTGGGCTGTCAAAAAAGAAGGTGCCGCGAAAGCTGAGAAAGTTTTTGATAAAAAGACTGATGCGGTGGATTTGGGACGACAAGAAGCGAAGGAAGCAAACGCCGCACTGACGGTGCGGAAGAAAACCGGTAAGCTGCAGAAGCGTACCTCCTACAATCCCAACAAGCGGGGACGCAAGCAATCATAATTGGTCCAAAAAAACCGATCCGAGCCACCCTTCAAGAAGTCTACGTATTCTTTGTGGAAAAAACATGCCGTTTAATGTTTCGTTCCTGGGGTATTGTATTGGTACAAACTGTGGATCGTTGAGGATAAATGCCACGCTGATTTTGTCCACGGATGGCCTCAATTGAGCGATTAGCCCGGTATTTGCGAAGGGCACAATATTTAAAAGATATGCATCGGAAATTTATCATCGATAAGAAACTAAAAAAGACAGTCATGAAAAAGGTAATGTTTGGATTTTGCTTACTGCTCGGGAGTGCAGTAGCTACGTACGCACAGGACACTACTTCTACTTCGAAGAGCAGTGATCAGTACCGCACCGCACAACAAGACAAACAACAAAAAGACGAGTACACCGATAAGGAAGTAATCGCCACCAGCGACCTGCCGCAGCGTGTTCGCGAACAAATCCAAGGTCAGGATTACTCTGGCTGGACGGTAAGCAAAGCCTATCGTAAAACAAAAGAAGGCAAGACGATGTACGCCGTTGAGCTGATGCAAGGCAGCGACAAGAAGATGGTGAAATTCGATGCCCAGGGCAACAAGCTGAAAGAAAAGAACAAGTAATTAGGGGCTAGCGCATAGTTTAGTCGCTATGTGTATAAAAAAGGTGCATCGGTTATCGGTGCACCTTTTTTATTGGCTGGCTTTCTTTGGCTGCGAACGTGAGCCCTGCATCGGCCAGTACTTTTCGCAGCTTGGGTATACTGGCCGGCCCCATGCCGTGTAACGCCAGGACGTGGGCTTCACTTTTTTTAGCCAGTTGCTGGAGGGTATTGATTCCAGCACCTGCCAGCGCACGTTGTGCCGGTGCGCTCAAGCCTGCCATAAATCCTTCCGTAGGCTTTTCTTCCTGGGCACAGACCGGGCATGTAGGGCAGTCGCTGCTCTTATAGTAGCGGTGCCCTTTCTCGCATATCCGCAGGCTCTTGAGCGAACGCATTTTTGATTATTGGGCTTCGGTATATTTCGCGAAGTTGTCGAGGATGGCTTGCCAACCAGCGCGCTGCATGTCAATGGGGTTTTGCGTCTCGGCTTCAAATGTTTCTACTACGCGCGTATTCTGACCTTCGGGGGTGAATTCTACCTTTACGGTACGACCGTCACCAATGGTATAGGCGATCAGCTTATTTGGCTCCACGGTGGTATACACGCCACCAAAGTCAAAACTCATGCTTCCGTCTTTGGCCGCCATGGTGGTTTTAAAGGTACCATCTTTGCGCAGATCGTTGTCCGCGTAGGGTACATGCCAATCGTCTGAAGCGAATGCCCATTTGGTAATATGCGTGGGTTCATTCCAGCAAGCCCATACTTTGTCTACGGGTGCCTTTACGATGGCTTCTACGGTGATGGCGGTGGCTTTGCTTTCTGTTGTCATTGTATTTTGTGTTTAAGGTTGTTGATGCATATTGATGGGACAAACCTATTACAATTTTTGCAGATGCGGGTGGGCAAAAAATGACAACCTTCGGGGTGTTCTGTGACAAGCGGATGATACGTTGCTTATTATGATGAACGGTTGGAAACTCATTCGCAAAATGTGTAGGTTAGGTTATGCAAAGATCTACCGCCTGTTACGCTTTTATCTCGCTGTTGTTCCTCTCCGTTGTCGCGCAGGGGCAGCAAAAGTCGTCCGATGTGACCAAGCCCTTCATTACCAATGTCATGAAACGCGTATGCGACTGGCAACTGGCCAACCCGGTCTCTTTTAACGCGAAGAACGAAAACGACTGGGCACGCGCTGCTTTTTATACCGGCGTCATTGCTACCTATCAAACCACCGGCGACACCCGCTACCGCGACGCCGCCACCGCATGGGCCGAGTCGTTTCATTGGAAGCTCGCACAACGGTTCCGCCATGCCGATGATCATGCGAGGGGACAGACATACCTGGCCCTCTATGCTGAGAAGAAAGACCCCGCCATGATCGCCGACATTCGCCAGACATTTGACTCCCTCATACTCGATCCCAGGCCTGGACGCGAGGACTGGTGGTGGTGCGATGCTTTGTTTATGGCGCCGCCGGTACTGTCGCGCCTGGCTGCGGTAACGGGCGAGCGCACGTACCGCGACTATTTAAACACGATGTTTTGGGATTCGCACGCCTTTCTATACGATAAAGAAGAGCATCTCTTTTATCGCGACAAGAGTTTTTTTGATAAGAAAACGCCGCGCGGTAAAAAGACCTTTTGGGCACGGGGTAATGGTTGGGTGATGGCCGGCACGGTGCGCGTGTTGCAATACCTGCCGAAAGACGATCCCCGCTATAACGACTACGTCAACTTGCTGCGCGAGATGGCTGCCGCGGTAAAGAAGATTCAATCGAAGGACGGTTTGTGGCGTCCGAGCCTGTTGGATGAAGAAGAAGTGCCGCATCCGGAAACGAGCGGCTCGGCGTTCTTCTGTTATGCGTTGACCTGGGGGATTAATAATGATGTGTTGCCGGCGAAGGACTATTTGCCGGTCGTGAAGAAAGCCTGGACGGGATTAAATCAGTATGTAACAGGCGAGGGAAAATTGCAGTGGGTACAGCCTATTGGCGCCTCGCCGGATAAAGTGACGATCGACAACTACCAGGAGTACGGTTCCGGCGCATTTTTGCTGGCCGGGAGTGAGTTGTATAAACTAAAATAGGTTTTAGGCTAAGTCGCCGGCTTGCGCATGGTGACGAGGTGCTTGATGAAGCCCGCTTTTTCATAGGCTTTTATGGCTGGTGTATTTTCATAATACACATCCAATTGCATTTCCGTGATTCCTTGTTTGACGGACCATTGTTGTAGCGCTTCGAGCACGGCGTTGGCGATGCCCTTACCGCGATGCTGGGGGACGACATACATGAAGCCGACGTAGGCATGGTACTGGTGTTTTAGATAAGGTCTGCCGCGTTCGATGCGGGTGTAGCCGCTGCCTACAATCTCGTCACCCAACATTGCTACGATTAATTCGATGTGTGTCGCCGTGATCATTCCTTCCAGGTCATAATAGTGTAACGGGTCGGGACCGAGCGTGGGATCAAAGGGGCGCTCAGCAAGGATCACGCCCTGTTCGAACACGCGGAGCGTCGGGAGGTCGTCGGGCGTTGCGGTACGTATAGTGAGTTGTGGTATCATAGGGGCCGAAGTTATATTATACGTCTAAATATAGTTTTCGTTGTACGTGATATCACAGAAAATTGTATGTTTGGTATGTGCTCCTCTCCTGTAAATAGCAAGCGATCGTTAGCACACGCGAAGCGCGGCGTGTATATACCTTCTATTTATGAACGAAACAATACAACAGTCTTTGCCGGCAGCGTATCTTGCCATCGATGAGGCCACGAAGGCCTCCGGGTTTGCCATGGCTTCGGATATACTAACCTGCTCGCTGCTGCGCACGCTGGCGGCATCGAAGCCAGGCGGCAAGTTTCTGGAGCTGGGTACCGGTACGGGTCTTTCAACCTCCTGGATATTAGATGGCATGAATGCTGATTCGACGCTGGTATCGATCGATCATGATGCGAATTTTTTGACGATTGCCGACAAGTTCCTGGGAATCGATCCCCGCTTGAAGCTTGTTACCACGGACGGGGAGCAATGGGTGAAGAGTCATTTGGAGGAGCGATATGATTATGTGTTTGCCGATACCTGGCATGGGAAGTATTTGTTACTGGAGGAAGTGCTGGCCATGGTAAAACCGGGTGGGCTCTATATTATCGATGATATGTTGCCGCAGGCGAATTGGCCGGAGGGGCATGATCAGAAGGCTATACGGCTTGTGGCGGAATTAGAGGAACGAAAAGATTTTGTGGTAACGAAGCAGGCTTGGGCTTCGGGGATTCTAATTGCCGTTAGAAAATGATACGCGACAGGTTATTGTCGAACTATATTTCAACCATACGCCAAAGCTTCTGCATCCTATAGATGACTGCAGGAGACGGCGGTGACGGTCATGGATTCGAGGGCGATGGCGACGGTGGGGGTGTTAGAGGACCAGAGAGCGTCAGGCATCACGATGAACATGGTTCGTTTACCCTCGTGGGAGGTGAGGCGGATGTGGCATTCGTCGAGGAATTGCTCGCAGTTCTTTTTGTTGTAGAGCGCGGCGACGTCGTCGAGGGTCATGCCGGGTTCGATGGATTCACATTTGCCATGATAACACAATACGCGGCGTTGATAGGCAACGGTTTTCAGGCCCACATACAGTACAGCGCATGCGCCGACGCAAGCCAGGATAATTTTAAGCATCTTCATGACGGTGGGTTATTTAAATTTATGCACAGTAACGAAACCAACGTGTCAAAAACAGGGGGGGGAATTGATTGGGCCAGAATTACGATCATGAAGATAGTAACTTTCACATACGAAGCAAAGACCGATCGTGCTAACGGCCGAAAGTTGGGATGTTTACGTCCACTAATATTTCCCCAATCCTTACACCTTTTATGTGCAAGAATGTACGTACGGATGTGTTTAACTTTAAGGATAAAGTGATGATACTCCTCAAAAACCTCGAAAATCTCTAAAAACTAATCAGTGATGAGTGGAAAAGCTCGATAGTATATACCTGAAAAATGAGGTTAAAAATAGATTGAGGATCTTGTGTAGAAAAGAAGCAGTTTAACCTTAAATTCATACCTCCAAAACATCACGATAATGGAAACAGTGATCTACACCGAAGCGCTGAAATACCAGTTGGCCATGGTGCGCGAGACTGCCAACGAGCTTGCCAAAGAAGAGCCTTCTAAGTCGGTGGAGCAGTTGCTGGCCGAGATCAGGTTTGTGAAAGAACTGTTAGACGAGGCTTGCCAGTTTGTCGACTGATGTACGCCGTGCGCAGTTGCCCCCAATAGCTTCCGCCCGCTTTATACGTTGCCGTCCCACGGCTGGCCTGACCGCATTATGCCGGTCAAAAGGTTTCGATAAACGCATTCCATACACTATGCCCACCGCACAACCCCTGTTGGAGAGGCTGTGCGATTGCACTTTACAGGCTTACTCTTATAACATGCAACGCTAAGCACACGGGCACGAAGCTGGTGTGAACCGTACACGCACAACTGTTGCGCTGTGGGCCTGAATGGATTGTAGCGCAACTTTCATTCCGATTTGTTGCGATTCGTTCAATAACCCTACATGGAAACGGAGGCAGCCCAAACGCTCAATATCTTTGAGGTTTAAACACGTACAAAATCCTCTGTATGAAAACGTTTGCAACTCTTGCCTTATCATTCACCCTGCTCTCTGCGCTGTCAGCGCAAAGCCTGAATCCCAACTGGAAAAAAGAGCTGAATACTTCGTTGGAAGAGTTTAAGGGCTGTGCCCCAAACAACACCGGTACGCCTACCAACTGTACCAAACTGCAAGGAGAGACGCTAAATACGGTATATAAAGTAAACGACTTTTTCTCGCCAAAGGCCGGCCGTTATATGACGGTGAACGAGGTTGCGGGCTTCCTGAAACAAAACGGCAGCTGGACGGCACTCGGTCCTGCTTACCTGCAAGAGACGCTGACACAAGCGCAGCAGGCTGCGAATGAAAACAAAGCTGTGGTGGCTATATATCAAAACGCTTCGGCGGTCGGTCACGTCGCGCTGGTCCTGCCGGGTGCGCTGGAGCCGTCGGGCTCCTGGGGTTTGAATGTGCCCAATACGGCATCTTTTTTCCTGCCGGAACCGGGTCGTTCGTTTGTAGCCAAAGGGCTGTCGTTTGCCTTTACGAAGATTATGTTGAAGGATATTACCTTCTATGTGCGTAAATATTAAGCACCCTCTTCATTTTTTAATTCAAAAACACTTTATCTGGGCCTCCTTTTAGCCCATCTATAGCCGGCAGCCGCCGGGGTTTCTTTTTATAGTCTGCCATAATTATCTTTATTATAGCCGTGACTTCCCGCCTTAGCCGACATTATGCCGTCGACACCGGCAGGGTCGTCAGCCGAAAGCGTTGCCCGACCGTCATGAGCCGGTGCGGACGATCACCTAAACCTAACAGCTATGCGCAAACCGCTCACAGTTCTTTTCCTGCTAATCTCCTGGCAAGGAGCGCAGGCATGCTTGAATGAATACGGTGCCGTAAATCTCGCGGGACGCGACCTCGCCGGGACCGATATCGCCCAGACGTATCCATTTGCCGAGCCGCCCTACTTCCGGTCATTCAACCGGGTCTTTTCCGAAAACTTTGTCGCGTCACACGATCTACCCTCAGTCCCCGCCGACGACTATAAAACACGTTCGGACATAGCCTTCCACCTGACACGGCTAGGGCGCTACCGGGAGTCGCTCGCCATTCTACAGGACCTTGTGAAACATTATCCGCACGAGTATAACATCCTTTCGAACCTCGGCACAGTATACGAGCTAAACAATATGCCCGACCTGGCATTGCGTGTACTACGCGCTACCAACAAACGCTTTCCGGATGGGCACCATGGCAGTGAGTGGGTTCACCTCAAGGTATTGGAGGCGAAATTACGCGTACGCAATGATCCGCACTGGCTGGAGCAGAATCGTGTACTTGACCTCGGCATTACAGAAGCTTCTCCCGACACGTCACAGCGATTTATGGCGAATATGAAAAAGCTGTGGGACGCCACCTATCAGTTACACGAGCGCCTTCCTTTTACCCGGACACCCGATCCAATCCTGGCCAATATTATCAACGAGTTGGGAGATGCCATTGCGATTGAGTATTCCATGCTGGAGGCTTATAAGTTCTATTATATGGGATTGCAATATGATACCAGCGATATCTATGGCATGCAGGCAAAACAACAGGCGCTTATTGAGGCCATGAAAAAGGGAAATATACCTGTGCCGACAGCCAATGAATTGAATCGGTTCTTCCCGCGAGCAGATAGCATTCCGTTGATTCGTGATCATGACACGCAGTATAGCTCTTCTGAGAAACAAATGGAGCGGGTGTTGGCGTATCAGGAGGAAGAATACGATCGGCGGAATCCGTTTCCGTGGAATTGGGTGGGGGCTGCGGTGGTGTTGGTTGCGGGGTATCTTTATATTAGGCGGATTAGGCCGGCGCCGGAGCGGTGACGTATATTTTTAGCGAGATTGAACGGCCGTGGCGCGGGGCGTCATTGCCGTTTCTTTTTTTGTTGTGCACATAGCGGCTTATCCCAAGCCTCGCCAGTCTAAACTGGCAGCAGAGATAGTCACCCCGACAGAGTCGGGACGCCAGACACGTGGGGACTCTTGCCAACAGTTCGAGCCTGGGCTCGCGTACTTTAGCAATTTTTGCACATTGGTGAATGGTTGGGTGTGGTACTTTTGTTGGCGCGCGCGATGAACGTCTCATTAACTTTAACATTATGATGGAATCAGTATCACCGAATATTTTTGTTTATGATATCGACGCTACGGCGGCGTTTTATAAAAAGCTGGGGTTTGATGTGGCGGTTACGGTGCCGGACGACGATGGTGGGTTGACCTTTGTTATGATGACGTGTGGAACGGCTACGTTTATGTTTCAGACTTTTCGTAGCATTGAAGGACAGCACCCTGTTGTGCGCCGGGAGAATGGCGGGTCGTTATTGCTATATGTCAAGATGAAAAATATCCGGGTATTTTATGAGCGGATCAAAGATACCGTCACGGTGGTGACCCCGCTGGAGAAGACGTTTTATGGCGCCACGGAGTTTTCGATCCAGGACAACAACCACTATATGGTTACTTTTGCGGAAGATGAGTGATCCCACCAACGTGTTAGATGTTAGTCCGCTGGAGAAAAAGAAACTGCGGGCACACGGTATTAAGGTGAAGGAAATGCATCATCATTCCGTGGCGGAGCTGCAGGCGTTGCTGGGTGTATCGAAAATTCGGGCGATGGAACTGTATGCGCTATCGGAGTTTCAGAGTCTGCCGTCGATCGGTATTCGCTTTGCGCATGATATTATCGCGATGGGCTATTATTCGCTGCGCGATGTAAAGGGAAAGGACGGCGCCAAACTTACCGACCAGTTTGAACGACACCTGGGGGCATGGGTCGATCCCTGTCAGGAGGATCAATTCCGATTGATTGTACACTATGCTCAACATCCCACCGTACACCGTAACTGGTGGGACTTTACCGCGGAACGCAAGGCGTTTCGCGAGAAGCACGGTTATCCTGTCAATCGCCCAACGCAACCGTGGTTCGAGTTGCCCCGGTACCAGGCACCCAACCGGGTAGATGCGTCCCTGGAGACCACCAAACAAGACCTGGCTGCTAAGCTGAAGCGGTCGGTGGCCTTTATGAAAAAACATTTGGACGACAAAATCACCTTGGCGCAACTGGCGGACAGCGCCAACCTCTCTTCCTATCATTACCTGCGGTGTTTCAAAAGCGTTTACGAGGTGACTCCCATACAATACCTGACGCACATGCGGCTGAAAAAGGCTTCTCTACTGCTGCGCAGTACCGCGCATCCCATTGCCGACGTGGCCGTGCGCAGCGGGTTCGAAAATGAGAGCTCGTTTATCCGGTTATATAAGAAAGAATTCCAAATTACGCCGGCCGTATTCCGAATCCGGGCAAAAAGCGCGACCAAAAAATCGGGATGAACGGCTATCTTTGCCACCATGATAACAACCATCGTACACGTTCATGTAAAGCCCGAGTTTGTGGCCGATTTTATTGAAGCTACGCGCCTCAACCATGAGCAGTCCATTCAAGAGCCGGGTAACTTTCGATTTGACATCCTACAAGACGCTCAGGATAAAAATAAGTTTGTCTTTTACGAAGCTTATGCCAGCGAACAAGCTGTCGCCGCACACAAAGAAACTTCCCACTACCTGGCGTGGCGTGATACCGTTGCGCCTTGGATGGCCAAGCCCCGAGAGGGTATCAAGCATGTGATGCTTTTCCCCACTGCGAAATAACCATTATTTTATGAATGGCTTTACTTTTGCTGCTACGCCACAGCTGCACTTTGGTGCTGGAAAGATCTCCATGCTTTCCGGTATCACACAGACCTATGGTAACAACGTGTTATTGGTGACGGGTGCCCAGGCGTTTGAGCGCTTGCCGTGGGGTGCGTCTATCCGGCAACAGCTGGATGTGCCGGAGCGCGAGGTTCTGCATTACCGCATTGATGGTGAGCCTACACCCACGATGATTGACGATGCCGTGCGTCGGTATGCCGGGCAGGGTATACATGTCGTTGTAGCCATCGGTGGTGGCAGTGTGCTGGATGCAGGCAAGGCTATCTCGGCCATGCTACCTTTGAACGAGCCGGTAAAGGATTACCTGGAGGGCGTCGGTACACGGGCAACACATCCCGGTGTGAAGATCCCTTTTATAGCGGTACCGACGACGGCCGGCACCGGTAGCGAGGCTACGAAGAATGCGGTGATTTCTGAAGTCGGCGAGCACGGATATAAACGTTCCTTACGGCATAACAACTTTGTGCCGGATGTTGCTTTGATCGACCCAATTCTCACGGTGACCTGTCCGCCGGCAACAACCGCGGCGAGTGGTATGGATGCGTTTACGCAATTATTAGAATCTTATCTTTCTACTGCCGCTACACCGTTGACCGATGCCTGGGCGATGGAAGGGCTACAGCATGTAGCGAAGGCGCTACCCACGGCTTACCAGCACGGTGATAATATCGAGGCCCGCAGTAGTATGGCGCTGGCCGCGTGCCTGTCGGGCGTGACGCTGGCAAACGCAGGCCTAGGTGTCGTGCACGGATATGCTTCGGCGGTCGGTGGATATGTGGCAATTCCACATGGAGTAGTTTGTAGCACGCTAATGACAGCGGCTAACCGGGTGACTGTGCGCAAACTGCTGGCTGGTGGCGGTGAAGAGGCCCTGGGTCGTTACGCAGCTGTCGGGAAGTTATTTACCGGACAATCGTCCAAAAGCGATCGCTACTATATCGATCACCTGCTTACCACAATTGAAACCTGGGCGGCGGATATGCAAATACCCGGACTGGGAGCCTATGGCGTGACGCGCGCGGATGTTGGGAGAATGGTTGCTGTGACCGACAACAAAAACAATCCTGTTAAGCTGAATGCCGAAGAGCTGGCGGAAGTGTTGGAGGATTCTCTTTAACAGGCAGAGTTTATCTAAGCTTCCGCGAGCGTGTATTTTTATCAACACCGAGCGTGCTGGCTCGCCGGGCAGGGTTTTGGAGCGATTGCTCATAAAACTCTGAGGTTATGGCAACAAAAGCACTTACCCGAAAGCCGGTTCGCAAGGTGGCGAAAACGACCCGGGCGGCAAAACCGGTGAAGGCCACAAAGAAAGATGTGAGCCGGTCATACAACGCTTTCAAGGAATTTGACGGCCAGCATTATACCGGCATGCAGGTGGGGCGGAGCCACAAGTGGAATTATGACAAGGGCGTTTGGCGCGAGACGAAGGTAACACCCGATCGTTGGGAATTAACATATAATGTTATTAAACGCCGTGCCGGTCATGCGCCTGAAGGATCGGGTGTACCCATCGGTACCGGGTATCATTGGTTCATCCTCTCCCATCAATACGTCGAAAAACTAAATGCAAACGACTATACTACCTCCATGGTGGGCCTCAAGTTCAAGCTGGCACATAAGCGAGCAACCAAAGATACCTGGAGCTCATCCGATACGGCCCAGCGCAACAAGCTTATTGAAATCCTTCGCGGACTGATCGACGAGTTAGAACGCGAACCCGAAAAGACTATTCCCGTACCATTGCATTTTGTACACAAGGAAAAGGACTATAAGGGTGTGGCCATTCCAGTCATATCGAGCTGTGTCGATGGCGTCTGCCATCAACTTGACATTACCTTAAACAAGAAGCATGTGGGCGTTTTGAAATATACCAAGAATGGCTGGCGGATCACCGACACACCCCAGGGATTGGTAAACGCGATTAGTGCCCAGATCGAAGAATGGTATGAACTTCCATAACAATACTCTGTATGCCTGAATTACCCGATCTCCAGGTTTTTAGCAGCAACCTTGACAAAGCACTCAAAGGTAAAACTGTAGAAAAAGTTTCCGTGCCGGTAAAACAAAAGCTTAATGTTTCCGTCGCCACGTTAACTAAAAAGCTAAAGGGGCAACGTATAAAACATGTCTACCGCGATGGTAAAGAGCTGCATATCTCCTTTGGCGACAATGTATTGGCCCTGCACCTTATGCTCCATGGCAACTTGCAATTGTTTGAAGATAAGAATGATCACAGACATACGGTTTTGTCATTGCACTTTAGCGACCGTACAGGATTGGCATTGACAGATTGGCAACGCGCTGCTGCTCCTACGCTGAACCCCGCGGAACGTGAGGCCCCTGATGCCCTGTCGAAAGATCTGAACGGGAGACGTTTAAAAGAACTGTTACAACGAAAAACTACTATCAAGGCATTGTTGCTGGACCAAAGGGTAATCAGAGGCATTGGCAATGCCTACGCCGACGAAATTTTGTGGGACGCACGAATAGCGCCTACGTCCATCAGCAACAAAATACCGGATGCAAAGGTGAAAGTATTAGCGCGGTCTATCAAAAAGGTGCTGACACAAGCGGAAAAGCAAATCCGCAAGGCTAATCCTGCTATTATTACCGGCGAGATCCGCGGCTTTCTGTCGATTCACAACGCGAAGAAGAAAGAAAGCCCTACTGGCGCTGCCATACGCCGCAGTACCGCCGGTGGGCGCAAAACATATTATACGGACGAACAGGAGGTGTTCAAATAATGCGAAAGGGTAAGATCTATATCGGCACATCAGGCTGGCACTATAAACATTGGGCTGGCACGTTCTATCCGGAGGACATTAAGTCAGACGAGCAGTTTGCATATTACCAGGACTATTTTGACACGGTGGAGCTTAACAATTCCTTTTATCATCTGCCGGATCGTGCCACTTTTCGGAAGTGGAAGGAGACAACGCCGAAGAATTTTATCTTCTCTGTGAAAGGCAGTCGGTATATATCACACATGAAAAAGCTTTCGGATGCGCGTGAACCGTTGCGCGCTTTCCTACATAACGCCCGCGGGCTCGGCCGTAAACTTGGTCCCGTATTGTTTCAATTACCCCCGGGGTGGAAGCTAAACCTCGAGCGCCTACAAATATTTTTAAAGCAGCTGCCGCCTACATTGCGTGTAACGTTTGAATTCCGGAATACATCATGGTATACGCCGGAAGTATACGATGCCTTGCGGGCGCGAGGATGTGCCTTTTGCATTTACGAATTAGCAGGGCATTTGTCACCGATAGAGGTGACGGCCGACTTCGTCTACATCCGGCTGCACGGCCCCGGCGCAAAATATCAGGGGAGCTATAACCGCACGATTTTGAAACAATGGGCCCGGCGGCTTCTGGCATGGCGCGACAAGGGCATTGACAGCTATATTTACTTCGATAACGACCAGGCGGGCTATGCCGCCTTCAATGCCCAAACACTGCAAGAATTGGTAACCGGCTAATGTTCCGGTAGCACCAATTGTGCATATAACCGGTCCAGCATCTGGCATGCATCGGGTGAAAGGCCGGGATGTACGCGTGAGCATTGTACGATCGTGCTGCGCGTGGCGGTCAGCCAACGGAAGCGCTCCACCGGTGGAAGCTTTCCAATAGGACCGGCGCCTGGACCTCCCTGGCAGATGCGCTCAAAGGAACGCACGTACTCACGCAGCTCATCCATGTCAAGCTTAGCGCATAGCAGCTTCAGGCGAGTTTCGTCCAGCGAAATGCGCACCTGTAAGAATTTTTCGGCAGCGCACCACAAGATCACACCGACGTTGAGGAACTCCTCACGTTCCACGCGGGGCACCACGCGAATGACGGCGTACTCAAATAAGCGATTCTCTTGCATGCTGTGCTTCTGTTACAAAGAATGATGAATGGGCCAGCCGTGCCTCCAGGAATTGAGCATATGCCTGGCGTTGCTCTTCGGGTGTGGCAAAAACGGTATCGTCGGTCAGCCACTCGTCGGGTATACACCGCACGATGGCCTGGATGTGTTCGGACGTAAGCTTCGGCCGGAATTCGGCATCGACCGTTTCCAGCAGCGTCGCCTGGGGTAGCAATACGTGATCTTTGACCCGCGTAAAAGGGCGACGTGGCTCTTGCCAGTCATTCCACGAATGGTGGAAGTATAGCGCGGCACCGTGGTCGATCAGCCAGAGCTCTTTATGCCACCAAAGCATGTTGGTGTTACGCGCAGTACGGTCGACGTTCATCAACAAACAATCGAGCCACACGATCTGCGAGGCCAGCTGTGCATCAACGGGGGTGGCGAGTGGATCAAACGTGATCGAACCCGATAGATAATGAATCGCCAGGTTGAGGCCGGTACTGGCTTTTAGTAGGTCCTGTATTTCTTCGTCGCCTTCAATACGGCCGAACGCGATGTCGAGGTTGGCAAGCACAATCTCGGGCACGCGGAATCCCAGCAAGCGGGCGATTTCACCGCCGATGAGCTCAGCAATGAGGGCTTTGGTACCTTGACCGGCGCCGCGAAATTTCAACACATAGAGAAACTGGTCATCCGCCTCTACCAGGCCTGGCATCGATCCGCCTTCGCGCAGCGGCGTGACATACCGGGAGACGTTGACCGTGCGGAGCGCAAGTTGGTTATCGTTCATCCGTAAACTTTTCGCATCGTATATGCCAGGCACCGTGCCCGGCAAGCGCGTAAAAGTACAACATGCCAGGTGATACGACAAAGCATGTATCCGCTAAACCAAAAAGGCCGTCCTAATGGACGGCCTTTTCCTATTTATATATATATGAATAGTCGCCGGTTAGGGCGGTCGTTGAAGTCGGGTCTAGCGGTAAGACTGCGTGATCAACACGGCCTTGCCTTCTTCATTCAGGTTATACGTAATAGAGCGGTTTTCGTTTTCGATGCTGATCACATAAAGATTGGTTTGACTGTCTCGGTACACACCGGCATCATTCCAACCCGCATATTGATCGTCTTTGCGCAGCACCTTGCGCAGTCGATTGGGAATCTCGCGCTCAGCAAGTCGCTTGGTGCTATCGGGTTGTACCGTCGTGGACGTTTGCGCAGCAAGTTGTTTCATACGGTAATCGCCTTCTGCCAAGGAAGACATGTATTGCAAGTCTACGGGCGTGGCACTGGTCTGATACTGATATTGCTGGGTGGGCTGGTCGTTTGGGGTCAGGGTCTGTGCCTGGGTGGCTGCTGCTCCGAGCAACAGGCCGATGGAAAGTATAAGCTGTCTCTTCATAGTGTCGTTCGCGGCGGCGGCTTAGTCCGTTGCCGTATTTACCCACCATGGAACAATAATGCCATTTTCAAAAAACCGCCTAAACAGGCCAAAAATAAAGGTCGGCTACCCGTGTGGTGGTGAAAAATGCCACACCCTGTGTAAGTCCATACCGTATTCGCAGCACAATTACCCGCGCGTTACTTTCGGGGAGAAGATTTAATAAAACCATTACAGCCTGCGGCCGTCGTGAAGAATTTATACCGCCTACTTTTCAGTATAAATTCTACTATGAAAAAGGAAAAGATTTTTACAAAGCTTAGTCGCAGAAGCTTCATTCGTAATTCCGTTGTAGCGGCAGCCGGTGTTACCCTTTTGCCAGGTGCCTTAGCCAGTTGTAGCGACGACGACAGCGGTGGTGAAAACTTCACGCCGGAAGGTGACTTCGGCTTTTTTGAAGGTGTCGCCAGCTTCGATCCTACACAACAAAAAGTAGTTTTATGGACGCGCTACACACCGGCTACCAATGAACCTACCAAGCCGTCTATTCTGCTGGACGTCGCCAAAACCAACGACTTTAAAGACCTGGTGGTGAGTGAGTCGGTGGTGGTCGATATGGAAAGTGATAACACCGTATATGTCGACGTTGACAAACTTACTTCGAACACCCAATATTATTATCGTTTCCGTCACGAAAAGACCGGCGCGGTATCGGTTGTTGGCGAGACCAAAACTCTGCCGGCTCCGGGTGAAGTATCGGAAGTAAAGCTCGCCGTGGTATCGTGCTCAAACTTCCAGGCTGGCTTGTTTAATGTATACGGCGCGGTGGCAGAATCCAACGCGGACATCGTTGTACACCTGGGGGACTATATTTATGAATACGCTTCCGGCGGTTACGGCTCAAATGAAACGACAGCGGCCCTGAATCGTCAGCACAAACCTGCCGGGGAGATCGTTAGCCTCGAAGACTACCGCGCCCGCTACCGCCAATACCGCGGCGACGAGCAGCTGCAGAAGGCGCACCAGCTGAAACCTTTCATTTGCGTATGGGACGACCACGAGATAGCCAACGACGCCTATACCGACGGCGCAGAAAATCATCAGCCCGATACAGAAGGCAACTTTGTCGATCGCAAGGCGCACGCCCTGCAAGCCTGGCACGAGTACCTACCGGCGCGTGTGAGCAATCAGACTGAGATCTATCGTAACTTCGAGATCGCCGATATTGTTAATCTGATCATGCTCGATACCCGCATTGTTGGTCGGAATAGGCAACTGAACTATGTCGACTATCTGTCTGAGGCAGGCTTAAACAGCGCGGCTTTTGTTGCCGATTGGCAGAACCCGCAGCGCACGCTGCTGGGAACAAAACAGCGCGACTGGCTGAGCGGTAGTCTAGCCGGCAGCAGCGCCAAGTGGCAGGTGCTGGGCAACCAGGTGTTGATGGCAAAGATCTTTATACCTGCCGAATTGCTATTGCTCACTGCGCAAATCGCCTCCGGTGCGGTGACCCCTGAATTATTCCAACAATATAATGCCCTGGTAACGGAGCTTGTTCAGATCAAGGTACGACTGATGCAGGGCGATCCGTCGTTGACAGAAGCCGAAAAGGCGCGCGTACAAACTGTACTGCCCTATAACCTCGACTCGTGGGACGGTTATCCCGTTGAACGGGAAATGGTGTTTGCTTCGGCAGCTGGTAAAAAACTTATTTCGCTGGCCGGTGATACACACAACGCTTGGTATTCACAACTGTCAGATTCCGACGGTAACAAGGTGGGTGCAGAGTTTGCCGCGGCGTCAGTTAGCTCCCCAGGATTCGAAGCTATCTTTGGGGATAATGCCGAAGTCGTTGCCGGATTTCAATTAGCCTATCCGATTTTGGTCAATGACCTGGACTATGTCGATGCCGCCCGTCGCGGGTACGTCATGGCAACATTCTCCAACAACAGTGCAAAAGCCGACTGGCAATTCGTCACGACGCTGGCAACGAAAAATACCAAGACCGATTCTGGCAAAGTGGCTACAGAATCATAAGCCTGCATCGCATTGATTCATAAAAAAAGAGACCGGTGTTGCCGGTCTCTTTTTTTATTTCGGGTATTGTTTTTTTATGCTATCCACCGATCGCTCGATGAGGCTTGTGAGGACCCTGGTATCGATATCCTGCAGGCGTTTGATATAAATACAACCTTTTCCGGCTTTGTGTTTGCCGAGTTTTTCCATAGTCGCACTGGTGCCCGGTGTAACGTATAGCGTGATGTTTTGCTTACGCGGAGAAAAGCCCGCCAGGCACATGTCGCCTTCGTGGCCGCTGTCATAGCGGTAGTGGTATTGACCAAAGCCTATAATGCTCGGTCCCCACATGCGCGGTGCTTCGCCGGTCACTTTCGTCATCAGCTTTATGAGTGCAAAACAATCGTCGCGCACATCTTCCGCGGGCACGCCATTCAGAAATTCCTCTACCGACTTTTCAGTTTTCTTTGTCTTTAACTCGGCCATAGTAATTCACTTATAAATGTTGTACGGCGCCGGCTTCCAATGTTGCTTTATCGAGCAAACCCAGGTAAGACCATTTCTCCTCGCCGCTTTTGAAGAGCTTCAGCAACGGAATTTGTGTTATCCCTAATTCGCCGGCGAGTTGTTTGCTCTCGTCGATGTTCAATCGGACGATCTTCAGACGGCCGGTGTGCTCGCGGCCAAACTCTTGCAGAATAGGCTCGAGCCTTTTGCAAGGGCCACACCACGGCGCATAGAAGTCGATGAGCACAGCGGTGTCTGACGCAATGATGGCGCGATACGCCTCCATCGTTATAGCATCCGTGCGCAAGTCGGCTTGTCCGGCCTGCACCAGCGGCAAATTACTTTGCTGCCAGGCGATAGTGCCGCCCTTCAATTCGTATACTGACTTAAAGCCGTGGCTGCGCATATGGGTGGCCGCGTCGGCACTGCGGGCGCCTACCAGGCAGTATACATAGTACGTTTTGTTTTTATCCAGCCCTTCTATCGCCGCGGTAAAATTGCTATTGTTGAAATCCAGATTCTGTGCCCGGGCAATAAAGCCCTCCGCAAATTCGCGGGGCGTACGGACATCCAGCACCACGGCCTCCGCATCGTCGCGAATGGCCTCATCAAACTCGGCGGGCGATAACGCCTGCTCACGTGGTCCGCTGCAAGCGCTTATCAGCATGCAGACAACGGCTACTCCTAACACTCTGTATCGTTTCATAAATGCATGGCGAACGTGTATGATTTTCGAACGCCAGGCAAGATACTAAAAACAACTACCGTTTGCGCGACAACGAACATGCATATTTTGTGAACGGCACATCCGTCAGGTCTGGTTCCCTAAACCAGCGGTGTAATTCTGTAGTAGCCTACGGCGCCCTGCACAGGTTGTGTGTGCTATTTTGATATTCATAGGCTTTCGAGCGGCCGCTGATTAAAATTGTATACACCAATTTCGGGCGACCTGTACGACCCCCGGCAGCGATGACAAATGTCTTGTTTTTCGATGTTTAATCTTCCAATATTGCTGCATGCAAACGACTTATTTCGAGCTGCTGGGCGAGGAGAATATACGCACGCTGGTAGACCGGTTTTACGACCTGGTATTTGAACACGAGCAGATCGCGCATCTGTTTAAGAGCGATAAAGAAGAGATTAAAGAAAAGCAGCGGTTGTTCCTTACTCAGTTTTTGGGCGGCCCATCGCTATACAGTGAAAAGCACGGGCACCCACAGCTGCGGGCCCGCCACATGCCCCATGTCATTACCGAAGACGATGCCGTGGCCTGGCTCTCGTGCATGGCCAAGGCTATCGGCACGCTGCCCATAGACGAGGCGTTGAAAGATTCTTTGTTCAAACGTTTTGTGCCTACCGCCATGTTTATGGTGAATACCGGCGAGAATACGCCCTGATTATTAGGTGTAAAAAGAACGAATAAAATTTTGTATTTTGGTTGTCTAAGCGGATCTCTACAGGTGTAGGCCGATTATGCTATTCTATGCAGAATTCCATTTTTGGGAATCCTGATGCATAAAAGAAGGCGAAAAACCTTATCTTGAGCATTGGCGATAAAATTGCCGCACTCATACGTATTTACTCAGACTACATGGACACGGCGGACATTAATGAAGCGTATTTTTCGGGAAATATGCTTTTTGACATCCTGCTGAAGACCACACCGGATCAGATTTACTTCAAAGATCGGGACAGCCGGTTTTTACGGTGTAGTCAAAAGCAGGCGATCTGGCTGGGTGCTACAAATGAAGAGGAGCTGTGGGGCAAGACAGATTTCGATTTCTTTTCAGCGGAACATAGCAACCAGGCCTTTTTTGATGAACAGCGGATCATCGCCACAGGCATTCCGCTGATCAATATTGAAGAGCGCGAAACCTTTGAAGACGGCTCGAGCCGGTGGATCACGACCTCCAAGTGGCCCCTGCTAAACGACCGGCAGGAAATCCTGGGTACGTTTGGCGTGTCTCGCGATATTACCGACAAAAAGAAAGCCGAGCACGCCTTGCGCGCCAAGCAAACGTTTATGGCGAACATGAGCCACGAGATACGCACACCCATGAATGCGATTCTCGGGTTGAGCAAGTTGCTCATGAAGACCTCGCTCGACACCACGCAGCGCGACTACCTGCAAACCATCGTCTCTTCCGGGCAGAACCTGCTCGTCATCATCAACGATATACTCGATGTCTCAAAGATCGAATCCGGAAAGCTGCGCTTTGAAAAGATCGGCATGAAGCTGGAGCAAGTCGTACCGATGACCATCGCGGGTTTTCAACAAAAGGCGGAAGAGAAGAATATAGCCATCAAGTATAGTATCGACCCTCGCATCAGCCCGGTACACCTTTCCGACCCGGTGCGCATCGGGCAGATCCTAAACAACCTGGTGAGCAACGCCACCAAGTTTACCGACAAGGGTTATGTATCGGTTACGTGCACGCTCCTGGAGAAAAATGGCGATGTAGAAGTTGTACAGTTCACCGTGGCCGACACGGGCATCGGTATGAACGATACCTCCCGCATCTTTAACTCTTTCGAACAAGAGAACAGTACGGTGACTCGTAAATACGGCGGTACGGGCCTGGGCCTCGCCATCTGCAATCAATTGATCAGCCAGTTTCATGGCACCATTGATGTGAAGAGCGTGCACGGTAAGGGCACGACTTTTATTGTCGTGCTGCCGTTACAAGTAGGCTCCGAAAGCGACATTATCCGGCACGACCACGATATCCCCACACACGAAGTATTAGAGGGTAAGCGCGTACTCGTGGTGGACGATGTCGAGACCAATACGTTTTTGACCAGGATGTGCCTGGAGGGCTGGAAGGCTACGGTGGATGTCGCCCACAATGGCAAGGCGGCCATTCAGAAGATCAAAAATTATCCGTACGATATTGTATTAATGGATATGCAAATGCCGGAGATGGATGGGCTGACCGCCACGCGCTATATCCGGAAGGCGCTGCACAACGACCTGCCCATCATCGCGCTCACCGCCAATGCCCTCAAGGAAGAGGAAGAAGCATGTTTGGAAGCAGGCATGAACGACTTCGTGGCCAAGCCCTTTGAGGAGATGGTGTTGCTGCGGAAGATTTTACGCCTGCTACAACTGCGGTGCGATACGGTTGCCGCATCCCTGGTAACAACGCCTGCGGCGGAGCGCGCGCGGTATAGCCTGGATCAATTGATCCGCCTGAGCGACGGCGATCAGGCGGTCTATCAGGAGCTGCTGGGCAAATTCCTGAAAAGCATACCGCAGCATGTACAGGAAATTAAAGATTATGCCCTTGTAAAAGACCTGGCGTCGCTCCGTCATAAGGCACACAGTCTAAAATCACCCGTAAGTTTTCTGCACATTCCGGAAGCCGTGACAATTTTGCAAGAGCTGGAAAAAGGCAGCCTGGAAGACGATCCTCAAAAACATCACAGAAGTATCGTTCAGCTCGATGAGCTGCTGACGGAAATCGTCGAAGAGTTGAAGGCTAAGCTCCTGTAAAAATCTCACAAATTTATACCATATTGCGGTATGGTTGGACTCTATACCCCGTTGCTCATTCTTCAGGCTATTTGCCTGTATCACGCCTATCGTAACCGTGCGGACCAGTATTGGTATTGGCTCATTGTTTTAGTTCCTGGCATTGGTTGCGCTTTTTACCTCGCGCACAATTTCTATAACCGGAATAACTTACAGACCCTGAAGCAGGGACTGAACGAGGCGGTCAATAGCAATTACCGTATCGAGCAACTGGAAAAACAAGTAAAATTTGTCGATAACGTCGCCAACAAAACCCTGCTGGCCGACGCCTATGTTTCTGTCGGGCGGTTGCCAGAGGCTATTGCCCTGTATAACGACTGCCTGAGCGGCGCCTTTATGGCAGACGACCCTATCCTGCGCATGAAGTTGATGGAGGCTCACTACTTCAACAAAGCGTTCGACGAGGTGCTGGCCGTGGGCCGCCTGCTGGAATCGGAAAAAGACTTCCGGAATTCCCAGGCGCGTATTGCATATGCCTGGTCGCATCATTATACCGGCCAGTCGGATGCTGCTGCGGCAATATTTGAAAACCTCAACAAAACGTTCACCAACTACGACCACCGCCTGGCATACTGTCATTTTCTGCGCGAGACCGGGCAGCGTGAAAAGCTGCAAGAGCTCGTGCGGGAACTTATGACGGAGCTCCTGCAAATGAGTCCGCAGGAGAGAAAGTATCACCGCTCGTTAGCCGGCAACATTCGCGGTTTTGCCAAAAATCAGAACGAGGCGCCTGCCAAATAATCCCGGCAATTCTTCCGAACGACTATTGAGATTCTGTGCGTCTTCAGACCAGACGTTGCACAGTCCTGGCTGGTGCCGTTACGCTTAGCCGAAGAGGAACTCGACATCGTCGCGCGAAAGGTTCTTGACAAAGCCTGCGTCTTCGTGAATGAGCTCGTCGGCAAGCATCTTCTTGCGCTCCTGTAACTGGAGAATTTTCTCTTCCACCGTGTCTTTACAGATCATTTTATAGGCGAACACCTTGCGCGTCTGACCGATACGGTGCGCACGGTCGATGGCCTGCTGTTCGGCCGCCGGGTTCCACCATGGATCGACCAGGTATACATAGTCGGCTACGGTCAGGTTCAATCCCGTGCCACCTGCCTTGAGCGAGATCAGGAACGCTTTTATACTTTCGTCTTCGGTAAAGCGCTCTACTTCCGCCTTACGTTTGGGTAGGGACGTGCTACCGTCGAGACGGCAGTGGCTGATCTCCGCCTCGTCGAACGCCTCACTAATGACGTTCAGCATTTCTGTGAATTGCGAGAACACCAGCAGCTTGCGAATGCCCGCATTCTCTTGTACCTCGCGCACTAACTCTTCTACTTTTACGGAAGCTTTCAGGTCGTCGCCTGCGTTCTTGATCAATGACGGGTGGTCGCAGATCTGTCGAAGGCGAAGCAGACCTTCTAACACATATATACCCGATTTCTCCAGTCCCTCTTCGTCTATCTTTTTCAACAGCAGGTTGCGGTAGTTATCGCGGTAAGCGTTGTAAAGTTTGCGCTGCTCTGCTTCCATGACGCACCACAACACGGAAATGGTTTTATCGGGCAGGTCTTTAGCCACCTGCTCTTTGGTACGACGTAGCGTAAAGGGATGAATAAGGCGTTTGAGATGTTGCGTTTTCTCTTTGTTGCCTTGTTTGTCGATGGGGTTTGCAAACTCCCGGTTAAAGTATTCGCGTGAGCCCAACAGACCTGGGTTCAGGAAGTTGAACTGTGCATACAGATCAGATGTATTGTTCTGGATCGGCGTACCGCTCAGGATGACGCGATTCACAGCATTCAACTGCGCGACGGCACGCGTTACGCGTGCATCCGGGTTTTTGATGGCCTGGCTTTCGTCGAGGATGACATATTGAAAAAGGAAGTCTGTGAGATGCTCCAGGTCATTGCGCACCACACCGTAGGTGGCGAGCACGACGTCGTATTCTTTGAAATGCTCTTCTTTAAAGTCGCGTTGTAGTCCGTAGTAGGTATAAAACTTCAGCGACGGGCAGAACTTACGCATTTCATTCTCCCAGTTGAAGATCAGCGACGTAGGGCATACCACCAGCTGTGTACAACCTACGTATTTCTCTTTCACAAATTGCAGGAAGGATATTGTCTGTAAGGTTTTCCCCAGACCCATATCGTCGGCCAAACATCCGCCCCAGCCCAGCTCGTCCAGTGCTTGCAGCCAGTGGAATCCCGATTGCTGGTACGGACGCAGTGTGGCCTGGATCTGCGACGAGAGGGGTACCTTTTCAATCTCGTCATATGCCAGCAACTTACGTTTCCGGGCTTCAATATCCTGTTGCACGGTGGCGCCATCGATCTTGTCGAGGATATCTTCCAGCAGCGTATAGTGCATTTTGCTGACGCGCAGTGTGCCATTGTCTTCGCTGCCTGTACGCAACAGCAAGCTGTACTGACTCACCCATTCGTCTGGTATATGACCCAGGGTGCCGTCTTCGAGCATGATCGTGTCCTGCCGGTTGAGAATGGCGCGACGGATCTCTTTGAGCGTTACCTCCAGCTCGCCCCAGCGTATGGTCACTTTCAGGTCAAACCAATCGGTACCCGTGCTGGCGTGGATAATGAACTGTGCGTGACTGGTATTATACCGGAACTTCTTCAGCTCGTGCAGTCCATGCACGGCATACCCTTCTTGTTGCACCTTGCGCATCATGGTGATGAACCAGCCGTTTTTCATCACATCTGCAAAAGGCAGATAATAATATTGGTTGTTGCGCTGGTTGGAAAATGCGCTGTGTAGCGAGCGCAGGTACTCGTATAGTTTCTTTTCGCGTGGGGTATCGCGTTGAATGATCTTGACTTCGCCGTTGATCTCGGTTACGTGACTTTGTGCATCACTATAATCTATCACCTCCTCGTTATACGCAAACTGCGGACGCAGCATGAGGTTGCTTTCGTTCAGCTCGCTGAGCAACACGCTCGGCTGCGGCTCTGGCTGAACGATGTCGATATTGAGCTTGTCGCTGATGGTGACTTCGTATTTTTCCATCCAGGGCACCAGGTAACGGCGCGTGATATCTCGCTTCTCTTCCTTGGGGAATACCAACGGGCCACTCTTAAACTGGTCAATGATGGCCAGCGTCGCGGCGTCTGGGGGCAGGTAAAACGTGCCGTCCTTTTCAAGCAAACAGCCGCCCGCTATTTTTAGCTCGGACTCTTCGCCATCGAGAAAAAGTTTCAGGCGCAGCACCATGTCGTTGCCTTTGCTGTCGGCGGCGATCGTAATCTTTGCAGGAGCCTCCGCCAGCTTTACGGGCTTAACGTTGTTGTGGTTAAAGCGTCCGTACGACCGGAGCATATATAGTTGCGGCCACGCACGCAATGCAGGCCACAGTTTTTGCAGCAACTCCACGTAGTGCTTGCGCAGGTTGGCAAGTTCTTTAATAGACACGTGTGCCCACGTGCCGGAGTGATTGCGAATAAACCGATTGCCCGTACGCGTCATCCAGTCCAATAACTGGTTGTCGGAAAATTGCAGCACGTCTTTGTAAAACTCGTCACTCAGCGGTTGCAACAGCGCCAGCCCGCGTTCGGTGTTGATGGAAATGCGGCGATATTCGGGGATTCCGTTTTTGCGATAGATCAGCATCGGCTCCAAGTCGAAGCGCGTAGACTTGCCGGATACCAGGTTAAATAAAAAACCTATTTCATAATCGACTACCGTGCCTGCCGGTAGCATGGGGCGCTCAGCACTCTTCTTTTCTTTCTTCTCGTCCGGAAAAAGCATCATAGGATGTTGCGCAAGGTGTTAAGATGCCGGCCGGTTCACCGTCAAAACGGTGGGGGTTCAGCCAGAGGGACCGCAAGTATAAGGCATTGGGCCGGAAGTGTAAAGCCGGTGGCGACGTGAACGCCGGAATGGTCGTTGCACAACCTTAACTCTCTGATCACAAGGGTTTTTAATTTTCTGCAATAATTTTCTTTGTCCGTACGTCCCTGATAGAAAGCTTCGAACATGCAAACGATTTTGGGCGCCAACGGTGCCATTGCAAACAACCTGGTGAAAGCCCTCCCCGCCTATACCGATAACATCAGACTGGTAAGCCGCAATCCTCAACGGGTGTCACCTGCGACTGAAGTCATGGCCGTCGATCTGTTAGACGCCGTGCAAACGGATCAGGCCGTGGCCGGTTCCGACATTGTTTATCTGACGGCAGGACTGCCTTATAACATCAAAGTCTGGCGCGAGCAATGGCCCGTGTTAATGAACAATGTTATCGAGGCTTGTAAACGTCACGGCGCCAAGCTGGTGTTTTTTAGCAATGTATATCCCTACGGCAACGTACAAGGGTGGATGACCGAAGAGACTCCCTTCAACCCGGTCAGCAAGAAGGGTGAAGTGCGCGCGAAAATAGAAGAGCACCTGTTGGAAGAAGTACGCAAAGGCACCGTCCAGGCCATGATCGTACGCGGTGCCGACTTTTATGGCCCGGCCACTCCGCTTAGTTTTTTAACCATGATGTTGTTTGAAAACTATGCTAAAAAGAAAAGCGCGCAGTGGCTGATGCGCGACGATGTACGTCATTCTTTTACCTATACCCCCGATGCCGGCAACGCCATGGCCCTGTTGGGAAATACGCCGCACGCATACAACCAGGTATGGCATGCGCCGACAGACCGAAACGCGTTGACGGGAAAAGAATTTATTACCCTAACAGCCAGGGCATATGGCGTAAAGCCGGATTACCTCGTGCTGAAAAAATGGATGGTGCGCCTGGGTGGCCTGATGGACGGCAACATTCGCGAGGTTGTTGAAATGCTGTATCAGAACAATTCGGATTATTTATTCGACAGCAGCAAATTTGAAAAAGTCTTTGGCGTACCACCCACGTCCTATGAGGAAGGCATTGCTGAAACAGCACGTGCTTACAATCCTTCCGCCCGATAGGGTTGAACAATAATATTTCTAGCGTCCACGCCTCTCTCCAGAATGGCTTTGCGAAAAGCCTTGATGGAATGCGCATTGCCTGTTAGGTAAAAGGCTGCGGTGTGCCATACGTGCCACACGCGTTCGTGTAGCGTTTCAACATAGTGAATGGCGTGGCCGGCAGGTATATCCGATCGTGGTACGACATCGAGCATCAGACCTGCCTGCTCAGGCAGCTCCGTGCATGCTTCACGCAATTCCAATACACCAAAATACTCCTGATTGTTGGCGTGTATCTTGTGCGTGAGACTGCTGAACAAGCGGAGCGAAGTTTCGTCACCAAAGAAAAAATGATACTTGCTTTCTGTGCGATATAGTGATCTGCCGAGCAGGTCATCCATCGTATCTCCCAATCTCTTCGGAACTCCAGGCATAAAGAATAATGATTAGCTTTGGCAAAGATTCGTCTTTAGAGGCGGGCGCTTCTTACCCCAGACGGATTTTAACTGACCTTAAAGGGATTATTTATGCGAATGCGATTGACCGATACCAGTAATTGGGAGCCCGTGTTTGAGCGGATCTTTGCCGACAACTTTCACACCGCCGACGGCATTGAAGACCATTCCCTCGATTTCGATCATGTCGGACTGGGAAGCGCGTCCATACGTGAAATCTGGTTTGAGGGTGTACATCTCAACTTCGGAAAGTCGCGCGTGAACGGCAACACGTCCCTACACTTTGAAAGCGATACACCTGTGATCGAAATGCACTTTGGCCTGGGCGGGACAGCGCATTCGGCAAAGGTCAACAACATCCACGATTTCGTTTTTCAGCCGCAGCAGCATAACCTCTTTTACATGCCGGGGTTTGAAGGCTACCTCAAAACGGGTAGAGAAGAAGTCCTCCATGAGGTATTCGAAGTGCATTTTACCGAAGCGTACTTCAAACGCCTGGCCCATGCGCCGTTTGCCGTGCTGGAGAAATTTATGGAGCAGATGGACCGCGGGCACATCGTAATGATGAGTCGCCAGAACCACCTGATCACACCCGCCATGACACGCCTGATTCACGAGATCATGACGTGCGAACGCACCGGTGTCTTTAAGCGTCTTTCCCTGGAAGCGAAAGTGCTGGAGCTGCTATTGTTGCAGATCGAACAATTTACGCAAGGGGATACCGTGCGCGACACGCCCTGCCTTAAGCCGTGCGACCTCGACAAGCTGCACCACGCCAAATACCTGCTCGAGCAACACCGTGACACGCCGTACTCTTTACAGGCGTTGGCCCGGGAGGTGGGACTGAATGATTTCAAACTAAAAAAGGGCTTCAAAGAAACATTTGGCAATACTGTGTTCGGCTACCTGCACGACTTGCGTATGGAAGAAGCCCGCCTGCTACTGCTGGATAGCGCCGGAAAACCCATTCACGAAATTGCCAGCTACTGCGGCTACGAGCACGCCCAACATTTTACGCGATCGTTTAAAAAGAAGTATGGCGTAACGCCCGGCAGCCTCCGGAACAATAAATAATCTGAAACGAACATTCCCGCCGCTAACACCGTTAGCATTAATAAACACCACTATGGGCATTATCGAGCGCCGTCAACGACAAAAAGAGGAAGTGCGCGCCTTGATTCTGGAAGCCGCCTGGAAAATCGCGCGGGAAGAGGGGTGGCAGGCACTGTCCATCCGGAGAATTGCCGATGCCATTGAATATAGCATACCCGTTATTTATGCGCATTTTGCCAATAAGGAGGCCATTTTATCGGAATTCACCCGTCAGGGCTTTACGATGTTGGCGGACCGTCTGAATGAAACCAAGACAACCCAACCCGAGCCACGTCAGCAGCTGGAAGCTATGTCCCAGACGTACTGGGACTTCGCATTTGAGCAGAAGGAATACTACCAGCTTATGTTTGGTTTGGGCATCCCAGCATGCGAAACCGTTCGAAATTCGCCGGAATTGCAACAATTATCGGCTATTATGATTGACAGTATTGGCAAGGCCGTGGCCAGCGGCCCTTACCCCAATGCCGATGCTTTCTTGAAATTCCACACCTATTGGTCCATTTTACACGGTTTAGTGTCCATTCAGATGATTAAGCGTGATGCTGATCCACTAGGTCAGCTTATCCTAAAAGATGCTGTCGCTGGTTTTATCAAATCTCTGTAAATATTCCAGGCATAACATGAACTAACACTGTTATATTTTGTTTTAATGTTATAAAACGCTGGAAAGCCGCTGATCAGAAAGGTCAAAAAGCATTAAGCGTCAGATAATCAAAACATTAAACATTTTCTAACATGTCAGCAACTACCTGGTCTATTGACCCCCTGCACTCTGAAGTGCAATTCAAGGTAAAACACCTTGTCATCTCAACTGTAAGCGGATCGTTTACCAAATTCCAAGGCTCCGCCACCACGCAGGGTGATGATTTTGAAAACGCCGCCATTGAATTCTCACTGGATACGGACAGCATCTCAACCCACCAGGCACAACGCGATGAGCACCTGCGCTCACCGGAATTTTTCGATACCGCTACCTATCCCACGATCAGCTTCCGCTCGACAGGCTTCAAAAAAGTAAGCGACGACCAATATGCGCTCACCGGCGACCTGACAATGAAAGGCATTACCAAACCCATCACACTGGATGCTGAATACGGTGGCACCGCGAAAGATCCCTGGGGCAACATTCGCCACGGCTTTGAAGTGAAGGGTGTTGTAAACCGCAAGGAATTCGGATTGACCTATAGCGCCCTGACAGAAACCGGCGGCCTCGCACTGGGCGAAGACATTAAATTCGTCGCGAACATTCAAGTCGCTAAACCGGCTTAATATCTTACCCACGCTCCTGCTAAATGTATACTTTAAAGATTATTAATTCGACGGTACGTCCCGGCCGTAAGGGACCAATTATAACTTCGTGGATCGCTGACCTGGCGCGTGCGCACGGTTCGTTTAACGTGGAGGTGCTGGACCTCGCCGACATCAATTTACCTTTGATGAACGAACCGGCCCATCCATATTTCCGTCAATATCAACACGACCATACCAAACAGTGGAGCGCCCTGATCGATCCCGCGGACGCCTTTATCTTCGTGACGGCGGAGTATAATTATAATTATCCCGCAGCGCTGCGCAATGCGTTGGAGTACCTGTCACATGAATGGGCCTATAAGCCCGCTGGCATGGTGAGTTATGGTGGTCTGTCGGGCGGTACGCGTGCGATCAACGGCCTGAAGGCAGACCTGTCGACGCTCCGCATGGTGCCGCTGATGGAGATGGTCAGCATTCCGTTCTTCAACCAATATATTTCTGAAGACGAAAGGTTTGTACCGACAGAATCTACCACCCAGTCAGCCGAGGTACTCCTGAAAGAGTTGACCCGGTGGACGAAGGGTATGAAATTGATTCGCGAAAACAAGTAATGTAATGAAAAAGGCAGGCGATACACCTGCCTTTTCATTGCTCCTTTTCTTAATCTACTTCCTGGAAGCGCTCGTCGCCGCACATCCGTACGATACGCGGCATAAACGTTCCCAGTGTATCCACCAGGTCTTTCTGGTACTCCATTACCTGGTGTATATCTTTATACGCCATCGGCGCTTCGTCCAGGCCTGCTCCGATCAACTCCACGCCTTCGTGCTGCAACATTGCCTTTACCGCTGCCGGTGAAATGCTTGCCTTGGCCTTCGTTCGCGACATTAAACGGCCTGCACCGTGCGATGCCGAGCTGATGGATGCCGCGAGACCTTTACCGCGGACGATAAAGCCCGGGGACGCCATGGAGCCCGGTATAATTCCGAGTACACCTTTGCCGGCCGGCGTCGCCCCTTTACGGTGCACAATGATCTCACGGCCCTGCGCGTCTTTTTCTTTCCACGCAAAGTTATGGTGGTTCTCAATCATCGCGAGCGGCGTCTCACCCAACGCCACCGCCAGACGGTTGTGTATCTGGTGATGGCACGCCGAGGCATAGTCACCCGCCAGGTTCATGGCCAACCAGTATTCCTGTCCGGCCTCGGTATCGAGGTCAAGCCAGGCTAAGTGTTTCGCTTCGGCCGGGAGCTTGCATAGATTCATTGCCACATCGGTATAGTATCGCGCGATGTTAGCCCCCAGACCCCGCGAACCCGAGTGCGACAGCACCGCCAGGTATTGCCCTACCGGCACGTTCAGCTCATTTATAGCGTTCGTGATCTCTACCACACCAAACTCCACGAAGTGGTTACCCCCACCTGAAGAACCGATCTGCTGCCACGCACGATCTTTCAATCCGCGCAGAATATTCAGGTCTTGAAACTCTTGTCGGTCAAAAATGGCGTCCTCTTGTGGCTTTTTAAAGGTCGCTATACCGAACCGTGTATTATCCACCAGCATCTTTTTAAAGGAATCGGTCTTTTGCTGTAGCATGGCGGCCGGCATCGCATACAGCGTCATGCACATACGGCACCCAATATCAACACCTACGCCATACGGAATGACAGCGTTGTGTGTCGCCAGCACGCCGCCGATGGGCAAACCGTAACCCTGGTGTGCGTCGGGCATCAACGCCCCACCTACTGTTACCGGCAGTCGCATCGCGGTTTGCATCTGGCCAATGGCCCCTTGTTCAATACCTTCTGCACCGTAGACCGTATACGCCTTTTGCGGCTCGAGTGCAATGATAGGATCTACCGGTTGCAACAGCTGGCTGGCCACTACTCCAAAATTTACGTCGTGTTGATAGGCTTCGGGGTCGGTTATTACCTTTTTCAAAAGTGAAAGCTGATCGGCTACCGGCAGGGTACTGAAATCCTTTTCCATTACCTGCAGGGCAAGGCCCAATGCTTTTCCTTCCTGGAATCCTATACCTTTCAGATCGTTGCCTGTTAAGCTCATAATTGTGCTTGTTTTACGTACGACAAATATCGCGATCTCCCGGCAAAGGTGTTGTTGTAAACCTTCTACCTGAAAACCCGTTTGATGATGCAAAGCTGAAGGACCTCTGCGCAGCCTTTTTGCGTAGTGAAAAATTTGCCGTTCTTTAATTAAAAAATCCGAGGTCACTATGCCTGTCAATCGCAATGCCCTGATTCGTTTTCGCACGATCGACACTTGCCTGCGCAACCGGTACCGTCGCTGGACGCTGGAAGACCTGGTCGACGCTTGCTCCGAGGCGCTGTATGAATACGAAGGAATCGACAAGGGCGTAAGCCGCCGCACCGTACAAATGGACATCCAACTGATGCGCAGCGACAAGCTGGGCTACAATGCTCCCATTGTCGTACTGGAAAAAAAATTCTATACCTACGAAGATCCCGAATATTCCATCACCAACAGTCCGCTGACCGACGATGACCTGGGCCGGCTTACCGAAGCGGTGGAAATTCTGCGTCAATTTAAAGGCTTCAGTCACTCTCAAGACCTGGGCGGCATGGTACAGCGACTGGAAAACAAGATCCGTTCCGCCAAAACGAACCAGGCACCGGTCATTGACTTTGAAAAGAATGATAACCTGAAAGGGCTGGAACACATCGACACGCTCTACAGGGCCATCCTTAACAAATGCGCTGTTGACCTGACGTATCAGTCTTTTAAAGCCCGGGAGGCGTCGGTCTTTCACTTTCATGCGTATTACCTCAAGGAGTATCGCAACCGTTGGTTTGTACTCGGTGTGCGGAAGCGAGGTGAGCCGTTACTGAACCTGGCGTTGGACCGGATCATTGCCATTCAGGATTGCAAAGTAAACTACGTCACACCCGCTAACTTCAACCTGCACGACCACTTCCAGCATGTAATCGGGGTGAGCGTAAGTCCGGGTCTGCCGACGGAACGTGTCCTGCTCAAGTTCGACCGGCAAACACTGCCCTATGTGCAAACCAAACCGCTGCACCACTCGCAAGAGATTGTCGAGTCCTCTACCGGCGAGCCGCTCGTGTCACTGCAAGTTCAACTCAATTTTGAATTGGAGCGCGAGCTGTTGGGGTATGGCGACCGCGTGCAAGTATTAGAACCGGCACGTTTAAAGCGACGCATCCGCGAAATCCTGACCAACGCGCTGGATTCCTATATCTATGAATTTAACACCAAGTCGCTGCAGAACAACCTGCAACGGTTTATCCACCGCGGCTCAAGCACGCTCCATCATATATACCGCCGGAAAGAAGTCGACAAGATCCGGAATACCCTTTACCTGTATCTGAAGGCCGCCGGCGAGGGCACTGACACATACGCCATCCGGCATGTGTTGAAGGAGATTCCTGCGCTCAAACAAATGCTCTTTACACCGAACCTGTTGGAGGTATTAAAGAAGATAAATCCGAACTTGTTCCTAACCAAAGCTATATTCTTTGACAAGTCGCCCGACGCAAACTGGTATGTAACCTGGCACCAGGACATTACCATTAACGTTGCCGAAAAGATCACGACAGAAGGCTTCACCGGCTGGACCCGCAAGAACGATGTACACGGCGTTACCCCACCGGAAGAGATCTTAAAAGATACCGTCACGCTGCGCATTCACCTCGACGACACCGACGAGACAAACGGCGCGCTACAAATATTGCCCGGCTCCCATCATAAGAAGCTGTCGGATGATGAGATCAAATTCCTGACGCAAAACACTGTGCCCCAATGCTGTGATGTACCGGCGGGTGGTGTGCACGTCATGCGGCCGTTGCTGCTGCACGCGTCGTCAAAAGCCACACAAGGCAAACACCGGCGAGTGATACACCTCGAATTTAACAGTACGACATTGCCCAACGGTTTAACATGGGCGGAAAAATATGACTTATGGAAAAACGCGTAGCATTCGACTTTGAGATTTTCTTTACCAATGGCGGCGGTATAAAAGGAGAAGGATTCCGTCTGGACATTGCCGGCGACGACATCAGCGATCAGGCCCTGGCCGACTACATTGTAGCGGATATGCGGCTGCTTATGGTCGGCGAGACGAAGATTCTCAACAAGCAGATCGTGACCGAGCCACACAAACGCAAAGCCGTGGACGCTACGCGCGGGCCGTTACTCATCGACCTGAGCCATACCATCGAGCACGGCCTGGTAACATACAAAGGGCTTCCCGCCCCGATCATCTGCGACTATCTCAGCCGCGCAGAATCGCGGACGCGCTACGCGCCGGGCACAGAATTTCAAATCGGGAAGATTGAGATGGTTACAAACACCGGTACATACCTGGATTGCCCCTTTCACCGTTTTGAGCATGGCAAAGATCTATCGGAGATTACCCTGGAGAGCTTTACCGACCTGGAAGGTATTGTCATTTCCGTGCCCTACACCGAAACACTCGCCGTCACACTCGACCACGTACGCAACCACGAGATCCGTGGCAGGGCCGTGTTAATCCATACCGGCTGGGCTGAACATTGGAATACCTCCATGTACTACGAGCACCATCCCTACGTAACGGCGGAGGCCGCTGCGTACCTGCGTGACTGCCACGTAGCGCTGGTGGGTATTGATTCGCACAACATCGACGATACTACTGGCAACGATCGACCCGTACACACGACGTTGCTGGAAGCCGACATCCTCATTGTCGAGCACCTTTGCAATCTGCACCTGCTGGCGCACGAAGGCTTTACCTTTAGCGCGGTGCCACCCAAGTTTAAAGGTGTGGGGACTTTCCCTGTACGGGCGATGGCCAAGGTGCGCTAAGGTCTATTGTATGAGCTCTTCAGATCTGCTTGATTCACGCTGCTTTCATCCACACGTCGCTTCGGCAATGCATCAGGGTAGTGCTGGGTAATGAAGGCAATGATGCGCTCGCGCACAATACAGCGCAGATCGAAGGCATTGCCCGAGGTAGCCGCGCTAATCAAAATACGTAGCTGCATGGTTGTTTCTGTCGTGTCTGTTACTTGTACCACAGCGGTGCGGCCGTCCCATAGTGTTTTTGCGTCTTCCTGTGCCAGGATCTTTACCAGTTCCAGGCGCACGGCGTCTACGGGCAGCGTGTAATCTACCGACAGAAACACGGTGCCCAGCAGATCGGATGATGTACGTGTCCAGTTCTGGAAGGGTTTTTCCAGGAAATATGATATCGGTACAATCAGGCGGCGCGAATCCCAAATGCGTAACACTACGTACGTGAGCGTGATCTCCTCTACGCGCCCCCACTCTCCCTCGACAATTACCACATCGTCCAACCGGATCGGTTGTGTAAACGCTATTTGTAAACCTGCCAATAAGTTGGCAATGGACTTCTGCGCAGCGAAACCGATGATTACACTGGCGATGCCCGCCGAGGCGATCAGGCTCGTGCCCAACTCGCGCACACGCGTAAAGCTCATGAGCATGACCGCCAGGGCGATAAGCCCGATAAACAACGTGCCTATCTTTTGAATAAAATCAATTTGCGTGCGAATCTTGCGTTCATTGAGGTTGTTGGCCATCTGTATATCGAAACGCTCGTATAACGTATCACGCACAAATTCCGTGATCTTGATTAGCAATCCGGCTAACGCAGCGATCAGTAACAGATACGTGATCTTATTCACGTAATAATTGCTGATGTTGTGAAAATACATGAACCGCTGTGCCACGATCAGGCCGATGACGGCGATCAACAATCGAAACGGAACGCTGAGGCGTTTATGGATGAGTGCGTACGACGATCCCGATATGCGTTTTACTACCACCGACACCAGCTTAAATAGCAGATAGCTTGCGAGAAAGACGCCGACTACAGTGCCCAGTAGGATGAGCACATTGTAGACGTCGTGTTTAAAGTGAGAAAACTGTGCGGTGAAATCCAGCATGATGATAGAACTCATTATTGCGAAATTGTGTAGCGTAAAAAAGAATGCCGGGGGTAGTAGATTATGTGTCGAGTGAGCGCTGATGGCGGAAAAACCGTTGCGAGATCGGTATCAGCATCAAGCCGGAAAGGCCGAAGGCTACAAACGATACACGAAGACCAAATGCGTGGGCGATATACCCAATAAGTGGCGGGCCAATAAATACACCGGCGATGCCATAGGTGGTGATGATGGAAATTGCCATGCCCGGGGAATATTTGCGTGAGCCCGAGGCCAGGGTATAGGTCAGGGGAATAACCGCCGCCGTGCCCAGGCCTACAAAACAGAATCCGATTAGCGAAGGCCAGAACATAGGGAACAACACCGCCAGCGCGATGCCCATCACGACAAGTGAAGCACTCATGATATAGGTGCGGGTCATGCCAATCGCCTCCACGATGCGGTCAGATGCAAACCGCGATAGCGCCATGCAAATCATAAAGCTTAGATAGCCCAGGGTGAAAATCTTTTCGTGCACAACTTCTTTGAAATATATACCGCTCCAATCGAACATGCCGCCTTCGCACACAGAAGCGAAGAAGACCATCAGGCCCAGGTACATAATATAGGGATCGGGCTTGCTCAACACAATGCGGTTGCCTGACGTAGCGCGGTCATTCCGGATCAGGAAGCGATAAGCATACGCCGTCACCAGCAGTGCGACCACGGCCACACACGACAGGTGAATGTTCATCGGCACATCCCACGCCACGAGCGCAGTCGTAATGCCAACACCTACGATACCGCCCGTGCTCCACAAGCCGTGGAACGAGCCGTTGATCTTGCGTTGAAAAAGTTGCTGCAGGGCGAGCGCCTGGGTGTTGGCCGAGATGTTGAGCATACGCAGGCTAAAGGCAAAGAGGCAGATCGATGCGACCAGGGCCACGCTGGTGGAAGCCCAACCGATGCAGGCGAGCGCAACCGATAGCATGATGAATCCTGCGACCAAAGGAATGCGGCTGTCGTAACGCGACACAAGCCAGCCAGAGATCGGCAGGCCGATGAGGGAGCTGATCGGCATAAAGATCAGAATGGTGCCCAGCTCGGCTTCGTTGTATTGAAAGGTCGTCTTGATCGTCGGAATGCGCGACGCCCATGTCGAAAAACAAATGCCCGATAGAAAAAAGAAAACGCTTAGAAAAACCCGATTCTTATCCTTTGCCTCCATGCTCATCATTCCGGCGCAAATATCCGGCCTGGGGGCATAATATCCAATCGCTTAGTGTTTTGTTACCAGCTCTTCCTTCGCGGCCCACATACCAATGTCCTGTTTGCTCAGCGCCGCCGCCATCAGGTCCGGAAATTTGTCGGGTGTACACGCAAACACCGGTATGCCCAGCGTCGCCATATAGGCTGCATTACCATGATCATACGACGGTGCACCTTCGTCATTCAGCGCCAGCAGCACTACTACCTGTACACCGGCCTCCACCAACGTGCGGGCACGTTTGCGCATTTCCGCGGCGTCACCGCCTTCGTACAAATCCGTGATCAGCACCAGTACCGTATCGGCAGGCCGTTGAATGATCTGCTGGCAGTAGGTCAGGGCACGGTTGATGTCGGTACCGCCACCCAGCTGTACACCAAATAACAGCTCTACCGGGTCTTGCAGCTCATCCGTCAGGTCTACTACGTTGGTATCAAACACGACCATGCGCGTCTGAATGGCCGGTATAGATGCCATTACGGCACCGAATATACCGGAGTAGATTACCGAGGTGCCCATGGAGCCACTTTGGTCGAGACATAATACAACATCCTTCAACGAACGCCGCCGCTTGCCATACCCAATGCGTTCTTCGGGTATGATGGTTTTATACCTGGGCTGATAGTGTTTCAGGTTTTTGAGTATGGTGCTATGCCAGTTAATCTCGTTATGTCGCGGCCGCCGGTTACGTGCCGCGCGATGCAGGCTGCCGGTAATGGCTTGCTGCGTTGGCTGCTGTAGTTTTTTCATCAGCACCTCCACCACCTGGCGTACAACCTGGCGGGCGGTGTCTTTGGTCTTTGCCGGTATGACGTGGCTCAGCGTCATCAGCGTCGCCACCAGGTGTACATCGGGCTCGACATTTTGCAACATTTCTTTCTCCAACAGCATCGACGTGAGGTTAAGCCGCTTGAAGGCGTCTTGCTGCATCACGCGCACCACCGTGTTGGGAAAATAGGTGCGGATATCGCCCAGCCAGCGGCTGATGTTCGGCGACGATGGCCCGAGGCCGCCCTGTCTTTCAGCATCATATAGTGCTTCCAGGGTTTGGTCGATCTGCAGGTTTATACCTGTCAATGTTACGCCTGTGCCATCGTTGTCATTTCCACCGAGCACCATGCGCCACCGCTCCAGGTGTGTCGTCGTTTTTTCGTTCTCTTCCATCAGGGTAATAAAGCTGGTTCATCTGTTGCTATACCGCTGCGCTGCAGGCCCAACAATTGGAGTACGACCGGCAGTCCTTGCCGAGCACGCGTGGGATCGAGCGCGGTAGTATCAAACGCCGCGGCGGGTGCCGTGCCCGCGTCTTGCTGTCGTGCCTTCTCACCGATCTTGCGCCGCTCCGCATGCGAGAACTGCGAGAACGTCCGCCGCATGAGCGGCAGCAACGCCACAAAGTCCGGCTCCTGCAGGTCGCGCACCCAGTGATTGACCAGACTCCACAGACGTTGATCGAGTATCAGTAGCGAGCCGCTGCCTTTGAGAAATCCTTCAATCCACGAAGCCGCTGCCGCCGGGTTCTCCGCCCGGGAGAGTGTACGCGAAAAGCGTGTCTCTAATTCCTCATCGTCAATCACCTTTGCATCCGCCAGCAGTCGCGTGCTATAACCCGACACCAGCGGTGCGGCCTGGCTGTGGTCAGCAATCTGTTGCAATGTCTCGTACCAGGCTTGTCGCTGCTCGGGTATATCCAGCAGGGCGATCGTATCACTTAACTGGTGCAGGTGTACCGTGATGACGGTCGCAGCGTCTTCGTCGATCGACACGCACGCCGGCGGTAAGCTTACGTATACGCGGGCGATCATGGACTGGAGAATTCCGAGTAGCATCTCCTGGTCCGTCTGGCGTACGTTACCGTAGCGCGATGCGGTAGCCAGAGAAGGCAGCACTTCCAATAGCTGTAGCACGTCCCCCGTCGCCGCCGCGAGACCGTCGATCCGCGCAATCAGCGCCTGCGTGGCGCGGGGGAGCTCCGCGGGTATTACTTTTTCCAACAGGCCGCTGACCACACCGAGTGTGGCCGCCTCACCTGCCTCGTTTGCTACATATTGCGTAACAGCTTCTTCAAGCGTATTGCCCCAGTTTCCTTTTTCAATAATGCGAATGGAGTATTCCGGTTCCCACCGCAGTTGCCACTGCTCTTTAAAGGTGCCTTTGCCGCGCACCTGTTGCAGGTGTCCCCAGGTAATCTCCAACAGCAACAGCCGGTGCAGAAATATACTTCGCTCCAGGTGCAGCGATTCGCGCAAGTCGAGCAGCAACTCTTTTATACCCGCCTCGGCCGGCATGCGCAGCCGCTTCTGCGTTTTCTCAACATCCTGCAGGAGCGGCGGTTTGGGAATCGCCGACGGCACTGTGCCGATCGTATCGCTTACGATCAGCGCATCGCGGATAAGCTCGAGTAAGATCGGCTCGCCACCACACAACACCGCCAGCGCGGCTTCGTTGAGCTCGTCCAGTCCGGCTTTGCTCTTGCCACGCAACGACGCCAACGATTCTGCCAGGCGCACGGCTTCGATGATGTGTGCCACCGAGGTATCGATGTCGCGGCTTCGGAACAGACGGGCGACGTTAGTCATCCATTGCGTGCCGTCATCATTCGGGAAATTCCATACATGATGATACCATCCCGGCGACAGAATGCCTGCGCCATAACCACTGGCAAACGACAGGCGGTCGTACGTCCAGGGTATCCAGGTTGTTTCGACCTTTACTTTCGTCAGGCCCTTCAACAAGGCTTCATCGTCCTTTTGTTTGGGCATCGTCTCCAATGCCGGCGCGTGCCAGGCACCACAGACCACGGCAATCTTTTGATGGCCATCTTTCTCCGCTTGCCGGATCATTTTGCGCATATAGGCTTCGCGCAGTTTCTCCATAGGGTCCGCGCGTTCGGGCAGCGCCTGCCGCAGCGAGCGCATCGCTTCGCCAACGGCTTCAAATATATCGTCATTGTTTACACGTTGTTCGAACATCTGGTCCCACCAGCGTTCGCCATCATTAAACCCGGCAGCCTCTGCCAGGTGGCGCAGCGGATCGCGATGATCCTGAAGTGCTTCGACGTTTTCTTCTTCCACGGGCGCAGTACCGGTTGATTCCAGTCCTTCGGCCGGTGGCGCTTGTTCCGATTCGAACGCAAATCGGTATACCAATGGCAAGTCCATAAACCGTACGGGGATGCTATGCGTCGCGCCATGTTGAATGGCCTGCCACTCCGGCGAGAATTCGGCAAACGGATAAAATACCGCGTGTGCCGGCTTGTCGGGTCTGAATGCCAGGATCGCCACCGGCGGCTTGAGCTCGCTGTGTTGCGACCACCGCAGCAGGTCGTCGCCTTCCTGCGGACCTTCTACCAGGACTATGTCCGGCTGCAACTGTTCCAGGAATGTTTTTACATTCCGCGCCGAGCCGGGCCCATGGTGCCGTATACCCAGGATGTGTATACTCATATACCCAGGTCGCGGCAAGCCCGGTAAATATCTTTCCACTCATCCCGTGGCTTAACCACGGTCTCAAGGTATTCCTGCCATACGATCTTATCTTGTACAGGATCTTTAACAACGGCCCCTACTATGCCTGCCGCCAGGTCGGGCGCTTTCAACGAACCATCGCCAAAGTACGCCGCCATCGCCATGCCACTGTTGACTACTGATATAGCTTCGGCCGTGCTAAGTGTACCGGAGGGCACTTTCAGTTTGGTCTTTCCATCCAGTGTGACACCGGCGCGCAATTCGCGGAAGATGGTCACAATGCGTTTGATCTCCGCTATTGCCGGTGGCTCGGCGGGTAGCTCCATAATCTTTTCAAAGCTCTGCACGCGACGGCGCACAATGTCGATCTCTTCTTCCATACTGTCCGGCAATGGCAGGATGACGGTATTAAACCGACGCTTCAATGCACCCGACAATTCGTTTACACCTTTGTCGCGGTTGTTCGCCGTCGCGATCAGGTTGAAGCCCTTCACGGCCTGGACCTCTGTACTTAGTTCGGGCACCGGCAGCGTCTTCTCCGACAGAATGGTAATGAGTGTATCCTGCACGTCGGAGCCAATGCGCGTCAGCTCCTCCAGCCGCACGATCTTACCGGCCTTCATACCCTTCATCACCGGCGTCTCGACCAGCGCCTTCTCCGACGGGCCCTCCGCTAACAGGCGGGCATAGTTCCATCCATACCGCACAGATTCTTCGCTCGTCCCGGCCGTACCCTGTATGATCATGGTCGAGTCGCCCGAGATCGCCGCGGCCAGGTGCTCCGACACCCATGACTTCGCAGTACCCGGCAAGCCGTATAACAACAAGGCGCGGTCGGTTGTCAGCGTAGCGACGGCTATTTCGATCAACCGGCGATTGCCGATATACTTCGGCGATACTTCAAAGCCATTCTTGAGCTTGCCGCCCAGCAGGTAGGTAACCACCGCCTGCGGTGACATCAGCCAGTTCGGGGGACGCTTGTCGGTATCGTTCTTTTTCAGTTCTTCCAGTTCGGCGGCAAACAGCTGCTCGGCATGTTGACGAAGGATGGTGCTCATGGTATCGGTCGTGATTAGTGTGTCTGCGAGAATGATTTTTGCAATTGTTGTTTCCAGGATACAAGCCGGTATAGCTCGTCGGCTTGTGTGCGCCAATATGGTTTTTTGGCTTCCTCCGCCGGTGCAAACGTATCGATATACGATAGCAACGCTGCCGGTATATTGTACACAGCCTGCCGGTAAAATGCACGGTTATATACATACACTTCCGAAGCGGTATACGCTATAATCGCCTTCGCCAGCGCTATATCCCACGGCTCGTCTTGCTCCAGCAACAGTTCGATGATCGCGTGCGGCTGGCGTGACAGGAAGCGGGCAGCATAGGTCATACGTTCTGCTACCGGCAGTGCTTTCAGCAATAGCACGATGGCGGAGTCGATGAGTGCCTCGTCGCCATGATCGAGCAATGCCCGTACCCAGGTAAGATCGCGGAAGGTGACGGCGGCATCGGCCAATGCCGGCAGGTAGAGGGCGGTGCGTTGCTCCTTTTGCAGTAAAGAGATGACCGCACGGGCGTCTGCTTGTTGCAGCTGCGTCTGCCAGAATACCGGCGGCACCGCCATGGCCAGTTGGATCAGGACATATTGCTGGTCGGTAATGCGTTTGTCACTGCTCAGTTTTTCAACACCGGTAGTAAAGATCTCAGGCGGTATAGCCACCGCTTCCCGTATCTCTACCGATGTTTTGTTCAACATGCCCAACAGCGCTTTGCCCGTACGCAAGACAAAGGCCTGGCGAAGCACATCCTGATACGCTGTAACAATTTTTGATCGGGGTATATGTTTTAAAACACGGGTGATTGCAGTCGTTACCTTCTGTCCCTTTTCTTGTAAACTTTCCAGCCAGGGCAAATCGGCATCCGAAGTCTGCGCCTGCAGAATGTTCAGGAACGCCACCTTATCGGCCGCACTCTCGGTTGCCCAGGTACTTTGCAGCAGCGCAAGCGCGCCGGACGCATCCGTTTGACGGGTCCGGGCCAGCAAGGTGCGGCGAGCTTCCGGTTTACCGGTCTGCCACACGGCGGTATCGTCTTCTGCCGGCGTATCGATACGCCAGGCAGGATTGAGGCGCATCAGCCACTGGCCACGATTGCCTGCCACCGCGGTAATCATCGTACGAAACTCTGGACGACGTATCGCCAGATCGAGTAATGCAGGCAAGATCTCGGGTCGCGCCAACTGGCCGGCGGCCTGACAATATTCAAGCCATAGCCGCACTAACGTATATAACTCATCCTCTATCAGCGACTGCAGCTCACTCGCCGCCTGCGACGAGCAATACGGTTTTTCTTCGGGCGCGGCCACTGACGTTACCGTCGATACCGCCGGTGGCAACCCGCCCGTCTGACCATATTGCCAAGCCACGCTGGCCAGCCGCAGAAAATCTTCCTCGGCATCAATCGGTATCCACGACAGCTCGCCGGCAATGGCTGCCGGCAGATCAGCGATCGTAAGGGGTGCACGTGCCGTGCCCAGCATTGCATGTTGTTGTATCGTTTCCCAAGGCTTCATGCCCATGCTACGTAATGTTCGTCGATCCATACACCCAGGGGCTCGAATGCCTGCGCACTACCCAAAACAAAAAGCCGCAGCGGCATGCCGCCGCTGACGGCCATTAACTTCCAGGCACGGTCGTCATTGCCTTGCAGCACCACGCCGTAGCCTTCGCCATCTTTTAATAACCAGCGGTTGTTGCTGTCGCGCACCGGCATGACGCCGTCGATGATTACCGGACTCGCAGCCACCAGGGGGTTGATCATTTGCGCTGTCGCCAGCATATCGGCTACCTCGTGCCAATTCTTTAATCCGTTCACCACACCTGGCTCAACCATACCAAACTGCTGACGCACCAACGCCCGCCGCGGCGTGGCGCCAGAAAAATAACATAGCTCCGCATCGATGCACGTGCCGGGTATGAGTGTGAGCTCAGGCACCGCGTTGCGGACGGAGAACTGTAAGATCAATGCATATTGTTGTGTCGTGGTGCCAAACAGCCATGTGCGCTCCACCGTGAGGTTGTCTTCCTGTTCGGAGCGGCGCGACAACACCATCCAGGTATCACGTATGCCGGCACCGGCTTTCACCTCTTCCTGGCTCTGGGCAAAGCCCACCCACGTACGAAGCTCTGCCTGCAGGTTTCCCGGCAGGTGGTCAAGACGGCTAAATCCTTCTATTACGAGGTATATACGAATCACTTGCTCCAGGAACACATCTCGCCAACCGTCTTGAAACCGGTTGATCTCACCGAGCTGTCGCACCATGGCCGCCAGGCCTGGAGCCTGCGCGTCGACCATTCGCCGTCCCATTGCCTCAAAGTAATTCACGTCGCGGTCCGACAAGGCATGGAGGCCATTACGAATAATATCTTTTATCCAAAGCTTCACATCGGCCATGCCTTCCTCCACGCGCTTAAGCCGTGTGGCCTGTCGCTTCGCCTGGGTCTCCGGATCGGTCTTCCCTCCCTTTTCTTTCTTCTCAATCTTTCTTTCTTCGCGTGCGGAGCGTTTGTCTAGCCAGTCGGTTACCCAGTCCGGCTCGGGCGATTCCGTGAAAAGCTTTTTATCGCGTGCATAGAGCAACATGAGGCCCAGTCCGTGCTTGCACGGAAACTTGCGGCTGGGGCATGTGCATTTAAACGCTACCGCCACCAGGTCAACCTGGGCCTGATACGGCAGCTTGCCGCTGCCCTGGCATTCGCCCCACAACGCCCGCTCACTACAAGCGCGTTTACCCCACTTCGATGCGTTTGCCAGTTCCTTTCCCGACTTTTTGGACGAGTCGTCCGGGGCCATCGCGAGAACTTGTTCCTCCGAAAAATCCATTGCTGCAAAATGATCCTTAAATGAATAGAACCGCGCAGGCAGATGCAAGTCGTTCCTGGAATTTAATTTATCTTCGTGCCTCTTGTTGTATGACAGCGCCAAAGAAACCCCTTTATACCATCGGTCATGGCAACCGGCCCATTACGCTGTTGCTGGATCTACTGGAAGGATATTCCATCCGGTATCTCGCGGACGTCCGCTCACGCCCGTACTCCCGCTACCATCCGCAGTTTAATCGCGAGGCGCTCGCGGCATCGTTGGAGGCCCGTGGCATTACCTATGTCTATCTCGGGGATACGCTCGGTGGCCGCCCGGAAGACCCCTCCTGTTATATCGATCAGAAAATAAACTACGCGCTCGTCGCAGAGAAAGAGTTTTATCAGCAAGGCATCGCCCGCTTGCAAACAGCGTACGACAGAGACATTGCACTGGCTATCCTGTGCGCAGAAAGTAAACCGCAGGATTGCCACCGCGCGCGACTCATCGGTGAGACACTTGCGACCCGGCAGATTGACGTCATGCATATCGACGAGCACGGCGGATTACAAACGCATGCCGCCGTCATGCAGACCTTGCGAAAGGGATTACAAGATCTTTTTGGAAATTGAGTATGATACACTATTTCATCATTCCCGGCCTGGGCAACTCCGGTCCCGAACATTGGCAAACCCATTTTGAAAAAACACTTCCCAATGCCCGGCGCATCGACCAACAGGAATGGGAAGCACCGGTTTGTGCCGATTGGATTGCCACGATCGACACGGCCCTGCAAGGTTGTGATCTTTCCAACGTCGTGCTGATCGGGCATAGCCTGGGCTGCTCCGCCATTGCGCATTGGGCCCAACAATATGGCAAACGTGTGCGCGGTGCATTGCTGGTAGCACCGAGTGACATGGAATCACCCTTGTATACTTTTCCGATAAAAGGATTCAACAAAATGCCGACGAAGCACATCGATTTCAAAACCATTGTGGTCACCAGCACAAACGACCCGTGGGTGACGCTGGAACGTGCCAACTTGTTTGCAAAGAATTGGGGAAGTACTCTGATCAACATCGGCGAAGCAGGCCACATCAACGTTGCCGCAGGGTTTGGCCCGTGGGAAGAGGGATTAGCGCTCGCCAAAATGTTGTAATCCGGCCTCAAAACTGTTAAATACACAGTAACAAATCATATATATACTTACTATAGATATGAAAAAATTAATATAGGTAAAGTTTGCAAAATCGTTGGGGGCTCTCTACATTCGGTCCCAAGAGCCCATCGATCCCGTCATACCGCTAAAAATGTGACCGGATAGATGGGCTTTGTCTATTTTTACGTAGTCTGAGTTGGTAAGTCTTTAATCGATTTGTGCTTTACGGGTTGATTGTGTTCTAACAAGATCCTGCCTCTCCTGGCTATGTGCCTCTGTTCCGGTCGATGTCCGCAAATTTTGCGAAAGTTATGGTAGTCCGGAACCTTTGTTTACCGCTGACTTTATTAGATGGGCTCTAATAAGTACTTAGATTTGAGCACCTCATGCTTTTAAGTTGAGGCATGCATACTCCAGCATGTAAAGGTTGGACGAACCCCCTGCCAATGAAGTAAAAAAAAATTAACCCCTCACCCATGTGTACCCGGTAGCCGGGTACACTTCACCTGACAAGCTCCTAACCGACCCTATCAGGTATTTACTTCCGGTATACCGGACGAAAGTAAAAGCCTCCACGAGGCTTTTACTTTCCGTAAGGATATCGCATAATACTTTTATCTTTTATGGCAGTAGATGCCAGAATTTACATTTATTCTCCCACCGAAAGATTTTTGCCTAGCAGAATAAACTCTTGCAACTGTCCGGGCAGTGTGATCATTTTTTCAAAACTCAATCCCAACCGATTCAATAGGTTTAGCGAGCGCTGGTTTTCTTCCGTCGTGATGGCAATGATGCGCTTGAGCTGCAGCGTCGTCGCAGCATAGTTCAATACGGCATGTGAGGACTCAAACGCAAGCCCTTGCCCTTCGTACTTCGGCAAAAATGCAAACCCAATGTCCGGCTCGTCTAGTGTGTCGCGTTTTAACAGGCCGCAGACACCCAGGGGCAAGGTATCTTCCGTACGCGCTACCCGCCACAAGCCAAAACCAAACTGGGCATAGCTCTTTTGCGGGCCTTGCTGAATATAGTCTTCGGCGCGCTCGAGGCTAAATATGCCACGATCGCCGATGTACCGCAACCAGTTGGGTGTATTGAGCAGCTCCAATATAAATGGAGCGTCTTCCATCGAGAGTGTTGAAAGGGTGAGACGATTAGTTTGCAGTATGACCATGTCTAACAACGTTTCGAATGTCATCTACCCAGCGATCAGCCAATGATACCGTAAAGATGTGTTCGCGGTCCTTCACCTTTACAGTAATCCCGGTGCGATATATACTGTGCGTGACCGATAATTTCACCTCGCTTATTTCTTCCAGATCAGCCTCCAATTGTCTAACACCTATCGGCGGTTCATCCTGCAAGTAACGAAACATTAACCGCTGGTTTGTTAGCTTTAGTCTTCCTTGCACGGGTTTGCTATGAAGAATATACCCCACCTCCGCCGACTTCAAAATCTCTTCGCCTTCCCGCATAGGAAAATCAACAGCCATCTTATGTGAGGCTGTTGGATCCCACTTAAAGTAGATACTCGACATGATCAGTAAGGTCATTAAAAAACTCGGCAACAAAGCATCATCAATCCGCTCTGCAAACGGATCGAGAGAGTTTTGTGCAAGGAATATCGATGAATGCAGAATGAAAAATAAAAGGAATGTTATGCCAAAAAAACGCAGTGGCCTATTCTTCAGGCTCACATATAACGATGTCATCATTTGCGAAACAATATTCCTTTAATATACGCAGAATTGCTGTATAGGTTGGCGAACAACTGTTTTATTTTGTCATTTGCAATGACAACTTACGGACTTGCGAATTTTAATGCTTTTTTAATTCCCGGCGAAGATGTCGTTTTTTTAGTGCTGGCAAGTCGATTTGCACGCGTACGACGTCACCACGGCCAGGCCGCTGGCCGGAATGGGTTGCCTTCCTCCGTTTCCTTTTTTTAATTTGCCCCTTCATGATTCATCATAACCTGCTGCTGATCCTGTCGCTGTTGTTCGCGGTCTCCATTCTTTCCCTGCTAAGCCAGAAGCTACGGGTCTCCTACCCTATATTTTTAGTCATCGGTGGATTGCTCATCAGCCTCATCCCCGGCACACCCCACATCACACTCAACCCCGAGCTGATCTTTCTCATCTTTTTGCCACCGCTGCTGTACGAAGCAGCATGGTATACTTCGTGGCACGACTTCTGGAAATGGAAGCGGCCTATCAGTCAGCTGGCGTTCGGTTTGGTGATCATCACGTCGTGTGTGATCGCCGTGGTATCCAGCAAGATGATTCCCGGTTTTACCCTGGCGCTCGGCTTCTTGCTTGGCGGCATCATCTCACCACCAGACGCTGTCGCCGCTACCTCCGTGCTCAAAGGCCTGCCAGTGCCCCGGCGCGTCGTAACTATCCTGGAAGGTGAAAGCCTGGTGAACGACGCATCGTCGCTCATTGTGTTCCGGTTTGCGCTGGCGGCCATCATCTCGGGGAATTTTATTCTGAACGATGCTATCGGGGACTTCTTTATCGTAGCCGGCATGGGCGTCGTCGTCGGAATAGCCATTGCCCATATCATGTATTTCATTCACCTCTACATGCCCACGACCGCCAGTGTAGACACCGCGCTCACATTGATGACACCGTATATCATGTACATCGGTGCAGAACGATTTCATTTCTCGGGGGTCATGGCCGTCGTCAGCGGCGGATTGTTTCTCTCCTTCCGTTCACACGATTTTCTCAACTATCGCTCGCGCATGCAGTCTACCAGTGTGTGGGCCACGCTGGTATTCCTGATGAACGGCTTTGTCTTTATTCTGATTGGACTACAACTGCCCGTGATTATGGCAGAAATGGGCGGGTATTCGGTCTCCGAGGCTATCCGCTATGGCGTCATCATTAGCGTCATCACAATCGTGCTCCGGATCATCTGGGTTTACCCGATCTTTTATATACCCCGGTGGATCAGTAAGCGTATACGTGAGCGCGACCCCGCGCCGGGTCTTAATACGGTCTTTGTCATGGGTTGGGCGGGTATGCGCGGTGTCGTATCACTTGCCTCCGCACTGGCCATTCCCTTAACGCTGGAAGGTGGCGAAGCCTTCCCTCAACGAAACCTCATCCTCTTTATCACCTTCGTCGTCATTCTGATCACGCTGGTCATCCAGGGTCTTACCCTGCCGCTGGTGTTGCGTTTGTTAAAGATCAAAGAGATCGACGAGATTGTGCCGGAAGAAGAACAGGAGGCTGCCATTCGCTTGCGATTGATGAAAGTCTCCCTGCACTGGTTGGATCAAAAACACGCCACGGAAGTGGAGGAGAATGAGCTGATTGAAAATATTAAACAACAGCTGGAGAGTGACCTGGATCTGACGCGGCAACGGTTGGAGACGCTTACACATCATGATCCGGAGATGCGGGAGATACGGGAGTATACACATATTCTTCAAGAGCTTGTTGAGGCGCAACGGAAGGAACTTGCGTTGATTCGGCGGGAGAAGTTATATGATCATGAAGTGGTGCGGAAACAGGAGGCGCAGTTGGACCTGGAAGAAGCCAAATTGAACCACTATACGCATTAGCGGGCAGGCGCTCGCCATGTGCCGGATGCGTAGTCTGCCATGCCATTCCATACCAAAAAGGCGCGATTTTTTACTATTTTACCGCAGTATCAACACTTTTTACCATGATCACTGTAAACGTCATTGAAACGGAATATACGCCGGTGGGCGATATGGCCGAGTTGCTACTGGACAGGCATGTGGAGCCGGCTCTGGGAATGATGCTGATCGATGAAAAGGGTGATACGTGGGAAGTGACCGGCACGCTGTCTGACAGTCAACGAAATACGACAGATCCGTCCATGCGACGGTGGACCTTTCAGGTCAAGCCCGTCAACACAGACGATAATATCCACACAGGATTATTCAAGCTGATGCACTAAGCACTAGGAAGTGGGGTTTTCCACGACCACTTCCCAACGCCCGCGGTCATCTTTGGCATATGACAGGCCATTGCTCATGGTATGCACCTCTTTGCCCGACGGATCGGTAAAGGTCTTTGTTTCATACACACGAATGCCGCCGTTTTCCTGTGTCAGGAAGACGACCAGCGCGGTTACAGAGGGGGCCACATCGTGTAGCCACAGGTCGTCGTTCTCGCGTACAAATGCCTGGCTCATGATCTTCAGTTGTTTTTCACGTACAAGATTAAAAAAATGGTGCCCTCCTGATCGGGTATTATAACACGAGAGCCCTTCTCTTTCGGGAAGGGCTCGTTCGTTTTGTAGCAGGTTGTGGGCTCCTTCTACATTCAGGTCTTTTTTTTAACTATACAAAAGTCTTAGAGAACGGAAGCTATCCGTAAGGGTTCGTTCATCGGCTCGTGCACCAATAAAGGCTTTATATCGTTGATCTTCTGCACCTGCGCTTCCAGCTCTTCCTGGATCTTATGGTTCAGCTCGATCAGCTTGTTAAGCCGGTCGATGATCTCGGTCTTTTCAAAGTCGTTCAACTCATTGTGCGTACGCAAGTAGTTAGTAATGCCGGAAATACGTTCGTCTATCTGCACAATGGATGTCAGGGCGTTGTCGCCGTATGATACCTCCACACTGTCGAGGTTGAATTTTAGATTTTCCATGATCGTGTGCTTTTTGCTAACAATACATAAAAAAGCGTGCCGTGCTTCTGCACGGTGTTCGAACGTCGAGCGTACAATGAATATACACATTCATCGTCAATTCTGGAATGGTCAGCATGTAATATATTTTCGTTCAGACCCGGCGTTATAACATAGATGTTACTTGCTAACGGTTAGCATACTGGGCATATGCCTCACGTCGTTTATGCCGGTCAAGGTAAATATACCCCAGTAACAACACCAACGAAATGGCCGCGATCCAAATCAACGCCTTTTCGATCTTACCATTGTTCCCATAGATTGCTATGAGCACAATAAGCGGAGTAATACCACCCAGCGTAGCCAGTATATATTTTCGATAACTCATTTCCAGAATGCCGGCAACAAAACTCAACGCATCATTCGAAAAGGACGACAAGCGCGTAATGGCAATCGCCTTTACACCATAGCGCTCGATAAAAATACAAATCTTGTCTTGCGCTTTCTGTGAGACAAAGCGGTCGATAGCACGGGGGCCGAGCTTGCGGCCGATAAAATATCCCAGGGTTGATGAAGCAAATACGCCGGCGAGCGAGATCAACCCGCCCCATATGGGCCCATAGCAAATAATGGAGATCATAAACAACAGGATATTCGGAACCACAAACATAAACATCTGCAGCATCATCGCCACGATCAACACCAGTGGACCCCACAATCCAAATTGCTGCACCCACGGTTTAATGCGTTCTTCGTCGTTGCTTGTAATGACATCAAAAGCCTCATTGATGGCTGCCTGGAACCCGGGGAATACAAAGTAGCAGCCCACCAGCATCGCCAAAACACCGATGGCAGCAAACATCAAAATATTACTGGATTTTTTCTCTTTTCTTTTTGGAGTTTCTTCTGCGCACGGATCTTCCATAATAGGACTGGCATTTGTTAACGGTGGATAAAATTCCTCGTTAAAGAACCATGCCACCCTATTCCTGCCGCAAGGTATTGACCGGGTTCATGTGCGCCGCCTTCAGAATTTGACTACCTACGGCGACAATGGCCAGAACAGCTACCACGACAACCGGCATCAGGAACATCCACCACGTCAACGATGCGCGGTAGGCAAAATCTTCCAACCACAATGTTAGTACATAATACGCCAGCGGTATACCCACCACGTTGGCCGTCAGCAGCAGACGCACATAATCGCGCGAGAAGAGCAGAAAAATACTGGCTGCCGTGGCGCCTAACACTTTGCGCACACCCACCTCTTTCATGCGCACCGTAACCGTATACGACACCAGGCCCAGCAGGCCTAAACAAGAGATGGCAATCGAGAAGAATGCAAACGCAGTAAACACACGGCCAAAGCGTAGGTCCTCTTTATACTGATCCGCCACGTGCGTGTCAAGAAACGAATAATTGAACGGATTGTCAGCGTATGTCTGCTGCCATTGTTGGCGTATGTGGGCAATAACATCTTGCACGGAAGCGGTATTACCCGGACTCAGTCGCAACGATATATAGAGCGGATACGCCGGTGTATTGCGGAGCATCATCGGCTCAAAGCCATTGCGCAATGATTTATGATGGTAATTCCGAACAACGCCCAATACTTCTACGGTCCGGCCCTGGAAGTCAATCTTCTGACCCACGGCCGCTTCTGGCGAAGCAATGCCAAACAGTTCCACGGCTTTTTCATTGAGGTATACCAGGCTGTCTCTGCCCGGCTCGATGGGCGGGAACTTACGCCCTGTCAATAACTTCATGTCGAACACGTTCAGGAAGTCCTCGTCCACACGATAGGTCAACAAGCCCAGGTATTGATCCGATCGACCCAAGAGGCGAATATTGGCCATGTTATCGAGGTCGTTGTAAGATTTGCCCGGCAATGCAGAAGATAACGTCACATACTTTACCGCCGGGTATTTCAGCACCTGCTCTTTGAAATGCTGATAGCGGCTGAAGAATACCGAGTCGTTCTCAATCGTACTGGGACTGTTGATCACCAATGTGTTGTCGAACGAAAATCCGAGGTCGGCCGTGCGCATAAACTGCAACTGATTCATGACGATGATCGTACCGGTAATAAGGCCGGCCGACATCACGAACTGAAACACCACCAGTGCCTGACGTAACCACGACTTGCCCCGCGCAACACTGCCGGACGAAGCTTTGAGCACCCGTAGCGGCTGAAACGATGACAACGCCAGCGCCGGATACAGACCGGCCGCCAGGCTTCCCGCGACATACAATGTGAGCAATGTGCGCAGAAAATCTATATCGCCCAACATCGTAAAGCGCAGATCCTTTTCCAACATCGCGCCAATCAACGGCACCGACGCCTGCACAATCATTATGGCTAGCAAAATGCCGATCAGATTCATGCAGAACGACTCCAACAGAAATTGCCCCATGATCTCCCGCCGGCTGGCGCCGTTCACCTTACGCACGCCAACTTCCTTGCCACGGCTTTCACCCCGCGCAGTCGACAGGTTGATATAGTTCACCCAGGCAATAGCCAGAATCATGATCGAAATTACGACCAGGAACTGCACCGCGCGCCCATCGCCGCGAGGTTCTAATTCAAACGACAGGTGTGAGCGCAGGTGAATATCGCCCAAAGGCAGTAATACAAAGCTCTTATGCGAATCTTTGCCCATATACTTCTCGGCATAACGGTCGTCAAGCTTCGCTTGCAGCATTCTATAGTCAGTGCCTGGTGCCAACCGGATGTACGTATAGAAGTCATTCCAGCCCCAGTTATGGGTCAGGTCCCTGCCGGCAGTAAATTCTGCATACGAGATCAGCACGTTGGGTTTGAAGTGTGAGTTGCCCGGTATATTTTCCATGATACCGGTCACACGCATGATGCTTTGGCCGTTTACCCGGATGGTTTTATTCAACGGGCTCTCTTTCCACGCGTCCATGGGGCCGAAATACTTCTCTGCCGCACGACGCGACAGCACGATCGATGCAGGTTCGACGAGCATTGTAGCCGGATCACCGGCCAACACCTGAAAGTCGAAGAAGCGGAAGAAGGTGGAATCAGCGTAGTATACTTTCTCCTCCTCAAAAATGCGATCGTCAACCTGGAAGACGATGCGGCCGTACTCAGGTGTGGCAAAGGTATAGGCCTGTACTTCCGGAAAGTCAGCTTTCAGCGCCGCGCCGGCGGGCACATAGGTGGCTGCGTCGGTATAGGCCTCCTGGTTGGGGCGGGCAAAGTGCATGGCTACGCGGTAGATGTCCGACGCATGGGTATGAAATCGGTCATAGCTTTCTTCGTATAGTACATACTGCGAAATGATGATGTACATCGCCAAACCGACAGAAAGACCCAGGATGTTGATGATCGAATATGCTTTGTTTCGAAGCATCGTGCGGAGGATCACTTTGAAGTAGTTGCGGATCATGGCGTGCGATTTGGCCAAGGCATGCAATTATGTGACCAGAATCGAGATTGGCATTTGATCTGGCATAGGCCTAGCAAGACACTATGTGGTGTCCGGTTCCGGATGTTTCTGTCCGGCATGGGACGCATGGTCCGGCGTTAGGTTTTGTCGGCGGCGTCCGTTTTATCTGGCGCCTCATTGGGATTCAAAGCTTCCTCGCCGCCGCCTTTCATCATCAAACGTTGGGTCGGCAATGCGAAGTCTACACCCAATGCCTGCAAGCGATCGTAGATTGCCAGATTGATTGATTGCTGAGTGTCCATGTACTTGTTGAAGTCTGAGCTGAGCACAAAGTAAACGATCTCGAAGTTCAGGCTCCAGTCTTTATAGGAAGCAAAGTGTGCACGGTCAAACCGTACGTCTGCCTGGGCCTCCACAATTGCTTTTAGGATTGCCGGGATCTCCCGCACTTTTTCGATTGGTGTTGCGTATGAGATATTGATGTTAAAAACCACCCGGCGTAAGTTCTGGGTTTTGAAGTTATGAATGCGGGCGTTCATGAGGTTCGAGTTGCCGATGACCAGCTGCTCACCACTCAGGCTGCGAATACGCGTCGTTTTAAGACCTATATATTCGACCGAACCCATCTTGTCGTCTACGACAATAAAGTCGCCTACCTCAAACGGCCGGTCAAAAAAGATAACAAAATAATTAAATAGATCACCCAGGATGTTTTGTGCCGCCAGCGCAATGGCGATACCACCAATGCCGAGGCCGGTAATAATAGTTGTAACGTTGTAACCCAGGTTGTCGATTAAGAAGACAGCGCCTAAAATCCAGACGACAATGTTGATGATCACCATCAGGCCACCCAGCTGTTTGATCTTCTCCTCGCCTTTCTCCTGCCGACGGATATAGTTTTGAAGTACCAGCGAAATGATCGAAGATATCAGCCGCAGGATAAAAAACGTAATAACCAGGGCCGTGGCAATGCGCAACACGTTGTCGGCCTTCGGCGTCAGCTCCAGGTAGTTAATACCAGAATAGATTATAAAGTAGTATAAGGCCGGCAGCGCAAAACGCTCCACAGTCTTTAAGAGAAAATCATCATTGGTGGTCTTGGTGGTATTCGCCCATTTTTCCAGGCGGCGCAACAGCGTGCCCTTAAAGATGCGAAGGACCAATATGCCGACAATAATGATCGCCAGGGCAATGAGATAATCCTGTACGGTATTGTTCCAGTACTCGCGTTGTAATAGTTCGTTCATTTATAGACGGTCTTATTGGTGAAACTACCAGCTATCGGAATTTAATTATTGTGCCCAAACAACATGGGAAAACCGGCGACACAGAAGATCGAAAAAGCGGCAATTCCGAATGTAGAATAAACTCAACAAGTCATAGAGCAGAGGCGTAGAACTGTTGACACACTTACCGTAGAGTATTTTCTTCAGACAATGAGCGTCATTAGCGTTTTGATCAATGCTATATACTCATTGTAATCATACGGCTTGGACATGAATGTCACCGCGCCGAGCGCCTTCGACTCGCTGGCAAGCTCATGGCCATCATGGGTAGAGTATATCACAACCGGAATGTGTTTGTAGTCGTCGCTCGCCTTCACTTCTCTCAACACCTCCGTCCCCTTCTTTCGGGGCATGTTCTGATCCAACAAAATCAATGCTGGATATGCATCGCGCCGCTGTTTCGTGGCGAGGAAGGGCATTACCTCGCTGCCCTCTTCGAGCATCACAAGCTGATATTCTTTTTCCACTTCTTGAAAGATCTCCGCGAAGACGGCACGGTCGTACTGATCGTCCTCACATAGCAACAAGTACTTCGACATACTTACTTTTACTGTTTAATCGGAATTACAAGTTCAAATAATGCGCCTTGTCCCTCCTCACTGGAGCCGCGTACCAGCCCCTGGTGTATATCAATCACCTTCTTCACGATGGCCAGGCCGATGCCTGAACCCTCGTATTTGTCCTTGGGATTGATACGATGGAACAACACGAATATTTTTTCCCTGAATTCCTCATTAAATCCTATGCCATTGTCGCGGAAGGTGCATAGACAGAAAGGACCGTTGGGGTCGGAAGAGGCGGTGAACGATTTTTCGGCCACGCGTGTAGCCGTAATGGTGACGTGGGGCGGCACGCTGTCGCGTGCAAACTTGAGGGCGTTGCTGATCAGGTTCTGGAATACCTGGCGGATCAGGTTCGGTATAACTTCCATGTCCGGGAACTGGTCGATGGTAGTAACCGCTTTCTTTTCTTTGATCAACAGCTCATAGTCATCTTGTATATCTTTTAACATGGCGTTGATGTCTGTTACGCGGAAGTCGCCACGGTCGGGAGAGATCTTGGAGAAGTTCAGGATGTTGGTAATCATCGCGCGCATGCGCTCCGACGACGAGGCAATGGCATCGAGGTAAAAGTGCGCCTTCTCGGGCAACTGATCGCGGAACTGGCTGCCGACCATGCGCGAAAACATCACCATTTTCCGAATAGGTTCCTGCAGGTCATGCGACGCTACCGAAGCAAATTGTTTCAGGTCGTTGTTGCTCAAACGAAGCGCCTCGTTTACCTCCTCCAGCTCGCGGGTACGGCTGGCGACTTTTTCTTCCAGCAGCTTGTTCAGACTTTTCTGCTCGTGGATGTCCACGGAGGTAATAACCCAGTTCACAATAACACCGGCGCGGTTCTTCCGGGGGTTGGCGCGCAGCAGATTCCAGCGGTATTCGCCGCCCTGTACCAACAGTCGCAGCTCGAGTGTAAACTCTTCGGCGCGGTTTACAGACTGACGCCACGTCTCTAAGAACACATCAATGTGCTGCGGGTGGATAACCATGCTCCAGCCCTTTGCCAGAATTTCTTCGGTCGACAGGCCGGTATATTTCTCGAACTGACGGTTTACAAACGTGATATTGCCCAGCTCGTCGGTCATCCATACAATCAGTGGCATCGACTCGGCCAGGAACTTGCGCTCGGCTTGTGAGTTGGCAATGGCTTGCTCGGCTTGTTTGAGCTGCGTGATGTCGAGCATCGAGCCGATCATCCGGCAAGGTGCACCGAGCTCGTCCTTGATGATCGTGGCCTGGTCGAGTATGTCGAGGTATTCACCATCGGCCCGCTGAAAACGGTACTCGGTAGACCAGCGCTGACTGTTCTGATTGATGGCTCGGTACAACGTCTGTTGTACACGGTCCTTATCGTCGGGGTGAATCCTTTCAGCCCAGGTAGCACGTGTAAACTTGTCGCGCACAATATCATAGCCAAAGACATTGTAAAAAGTGTCGCTCCACCACGCTTCATTCCGTACAAAATCCCACTCCCAAATAGCATCGATCGTGGTGGTGGCAATGGTTTTGAAACGCTCTTCACTTTTTGATAGCTCGAGCGTACGCTCGCGTACTTTATGCTCCAGGTCGATGTTTAACTCTTTCAAACTATCTTTCGCCCGCACCAATTCTGCATAGCTGTTGCGCAGCTTGTCTTCGGCAACCTTCTTTTGCGTGATATCGGCAAACGTCATGACCAGGCCGTCTTCCATGCGAATGGCGTTTACCTGGTACCAACGCCGTGTGTGGAGGAAGTAAAAGTCCTGCTGCATAGGCACGTTACGCTCCACGACATATTGCATTTCCTGGAACAGCTCGTCGCTGACGAGCTGCGGCAGATCCTTTCGTACCGATTTCCCTTTCAGATCTTCGGTTGTGCCCAGCAACGAGCTGGCCATATAGTTGGAGGTCTCTACAATGAAGTCGAGTATATTTCGCTCCACGCTGCGCACGCTTTTCATTGCCAGAATGGCACTCGGGCTAACGTTAAACACGGCGGCGATAAAAGTGCTGAGGTGTTTCACCAGGCTCACATCAACAAACGATATCACGATGCCTACTTGCTTGTCTTCGTTGGAAAGATAGGGCATCATCCGCATGAGCAGGTTTCGTTCGTTTGCCAGTAACAGCTCCCGTTCAATGGTCTGGTTGGTTTGCTGTACTACCTGCAAGTCCTGCGCCAGGTTATCGTACCGGAAGTTTGTCGAGAAGTGTGTAATGGGTCTCCCCGCATCGCTTTCGATGAGGTTGATCATCTTGGCGGACGCCGGGTTGAACTTTCGTATGTTCAGCTCTTCGTCCAGGAAGATCTGTCCGAAGTCGCTGCTGCGGAAATAATTGTTCAAATCGTCGTTCAATTCCGACAGTTCCTGGATGCGCAGCTGGTACTCCGTATTGAGGGTGTGCAGCTCCTCGTTTACAGACTGCAGCTCTTCATTGGAGCTTTGCAGCTCCTCGTTTGCCGTGAGTAGTTCCTCGTTCGAGCTTTGCAGCTCTTCGTTAATCGTTTCTGTATTCTCTACTGTTACCTGCAGATTGTAGCGTACCTTTTGCAGGTCTATTTCCAGTGACCGGATATAGTCACTCGTGAATTTATCCGTCGAATCGAGATCGGGCACTACCAGTGGCGGCGTCATGCCCGGCATTGTTTGTTGTTGACGAAGTATCACCAGCGTCAGTCGTGTGGGCACTTCTACCTTGGCCGGCACGATCAGTACTTCCAGTACGTACTCGTCATCGTCGCGCTGAAATTTCAGGTCGCGGAGCAATACCCGTTGGTTTGTCTTCCATACCTTACGCACTTCCAGGCTTAGCATCGGACCGAGGTTGGGCGGCAACATCTCCAGTAAGTTGAACACCAATTCGCGCTGTGGCAGTGATAGAATATTGTTATAGTCGCCAACGGTCTTGACGATTTCAAACTCATCATTGATATAACAACCTACATACCCAAATTCGCGGCTGATCTCCTGCTGAAAGAATTTAGCGTAACTGTCCCCGCCCCTTCCCAAGGCAGCACCATCAGGCTCGGGATAGCTGCTTTTACGCTGCGATATGTCCATGAGGTGACGGCTGTTCAGGGGCGCCTCATACTCCTTGCGATATACCTTGGCTTTCGCGTCGACGTCGACCAGGTATTTTTCAATCGTCACCGGCGACTCGCTGGACCCCAGAAACAAATAACTGTGCCGTTTGAGCGCGTATAATAAAATAGGGAACAGCTTCTCTTGCAGCGAGCGCGTCATGTAGATAAGCATGTTGCGGCAGCTTACCAGGTCATTCTTGACAAAAGGCGCCTCGTTGGTGATATCATGCTTAACGAATATAATCTGCTTACGGATATGCGGCAGGATCTGATAGCTATTGTTGCTCCTGGAAAAATACTTTTCGAGCAGTTCCTTGCTGATGTCCGCCTCAATCGAAGTTGGATATATACCCTTGTTGGCAATGGTGATGCTCCGCTCGTCAATGTCCGTGGCAAAGATCTTTACCATCAGATCTTTCTTTTGTCTTTCCAGCGCTTCATTGATGAGGATTGCGATGGAAAGCGCCTCTTCGCCCGTGCTACACGCTACTACCCACACTTTCAAAATGTCGCCATTCTCTTTCGAGGCCACCAGTGGGTTGATCACCTCACGCGCCAACACCTGGAAGGCCTCCTTGTCGCGGAAGAATTTTGTGACACCAATCAGAAAATCGTTGCTCAGCGCACGACACTCCTGTGGCGATTTGCGCAGCACCTCCAAATAACTTTCCAGCGTGCCGTGATTTCCCTTCGATATCCGGTTGTAAATACGCCGCAACAGGGTAGGCGTCTTATAATAGTGAAAGTTAAAACCTACTTCGTCGTGAATAAGCTGGAAGATCTCGTCAAGCGCTTTGTTCTCGAGCAGGTTGTTGGTATTCAGATACGAGAGGTTGGTCTGGGTATGGAACAGAATCTCTTCCGGCATCTGCGACGGTGATAGTATCGCCCGCGCATGACCCGACTGTATCGCGCTGATGGGCATGCCATCGAATTGCGCCGTCTTCGGATCTTGCACCAGTACCAGGCCTCCGCAGTTTTTAATGGCTTCGATGCCCCGGGTACCGTCCGAACCCGTGCCCGAGAGAATCACACCAATGCTTTTCTCTTTCCGCTCGCGCGCCAGCGATTGCAGAAATACGTCGATGGCATTGTTGGGTACTTTCAGAGGCTCCTTTTTTTCAACCGTCAGGTTATTGCCGCGGATCGTCAGCGCCCGGTTACTGGGTATGATATATACACAATTGCGCTCTATCTGCACACCATCGACAGCCTCGTATACACGCATCTTGGTGTGACGGGTAATGATCTCAGCCAGCAGGCTTTTGTGGTCGGGGGAAAGGTGCTGGATCACCACAAACGAACAGTCCGGCGACGCCGGCATGTTGTCGAAGAATTCATTGATGGCATCGAGCCCTCCGGCTGAAGCACCTATTCCTACTATAAAATGATCCGTTTCGCGGGCCATGGAGCGTCTATGTGTTATTTAATACGAGTCGTGCTAAATTCATATAAAAAATTGCGCAGCACTTCCGCGAGGATGAGCTCTTCTTTCCGCCACCGCGCGGACCGTCCCGTGACGGTCTGCCGCCAGATCTTAAAGGAGTTGCGCGGATGATACGACTTGCCATCGCTTTCAAACTGGATACGTTCGTCGGGGTTCCCACCCCATTGGAGAGTCTCGATCACCTCGGACCGGAAGAGCAACAGGAAGTCGTGCCGGCGCGGATCAATAACCAGGCACAGCAGTCCGCTGCAGGCATTCTTGTACGGTTCTGCTGCATCGTTCACCGATGATATCGAAGTGGTATGGTAGAGGCCTTTAATGTCTTGTACACTCAGCCAGAGTGCCAATTCGTGCAGGCTCTCCTCCGGCGGCGTTTTGCCCCATGTGCGCGTCAGCCCGTTGCGTATAATGGCTAACCCGTCCGCCTCAAAGAGCTCGGCAATGCGCCCTGTCCCGACCATCGTGTCATCCGGATTGCCCGACGCATAGATCTCTTTCACCAGCGTCGTATATTTTTCTTTTAAGTTCTGGTCGAATTGGTAGCTGTTCTTATTTACGAGCAACGAGAGTTTGGCGGAAATTGCCGCCGAAAGCATTTCTAACACCGAGCACATCTGGAACGATAGTTGCCGCGGCGTACGGTGATGGCAGGCCATAAGTCCCCACAGCTCGTTGTCTTTCATAATGCGGATGGACATGGAAGCAGCCACGTCCATGTTGCGCAGGTATTCTACGTGTACCCCCGCTACACTGCGCAGGTTGCAATCAAACAGGTCAATGAAGGCGCCGGTGAGTGAGTTAATGACAGGATATAATCGCACAGGCTGTGCGTCACGATCCGGTATATACCGGTAGGCGTTTTTTTTGTACAGCTCCCGTGCCTGGCGGGGTATGTCCGAGGCCGGGAAGGTTATGCCGAGGTATACCTCCATGCCCGGCTCCAGCACCTCGGCTACCACCGTGCCGTTCCACTCCTCGTCAAATTGGTACACCATGATCTTGTCAAACCCCGAAACCTTTTTGATCTCCGCCACCACGATCTGCCAGAGACCCGTAAGGGTCTCGGCGGATTCAATGCGGTTCATGGCATACTTCAATTCATGGTACACATTGGCAAAGCTGGAGTGGTCGTCTGCGCGAACGCCTGGTATTTCGATTTCGGCAAGAAGATAACCTTCCTTGGCGTGCCAAAGCACGAAATGCTCCACGCCGCGAATAGTCCATTGATCAGGAAGCGGATTTGTAAAAGATGTAGCCAGTTTTTGTTGAATCTTTTCTACAGTATTCTTCGGTACATACGCGCTCAGCGGCTGGTCGATCATCTGTTGGACCGGATCACCAAAAACAAGATTACTATTTTCACTGGCCTGAATGACTTTGAAGTCTTTACGATCGATCACTAGCAAGACGCCATACGGCTGAATGTGGTTTGTCAGGTGGATAGGTAAGCTTCCACAAAGCTCCGAGTCATAATTTTTCATGTACACACTAAACTAAAAAGTCCACGAAAGTCAAAGGTATTGATTCATCCTACTAACTATCATACCACCCATAGGAAATTATTATCTTTCACAGATATACTGGGTAGCGGGTTGCAGGCACGGTTTTTTATTATATACCCCTTCGTCGTTAAATTTTACTTATGCAAAAACATTACAAAGCAATCGTGATCGGTTCGGGCCAGGGTGGCAACCCCATGGCCAAGCGCCTGGCAGAAGCCGGCTGGAATACGTGCCTCCTTGAACAACGATGGGTCGGTGGTACCTGCGTAAACGACGGCTGCACCCCTACCAAAACCATGATCGCCTCCGCCCAGGCAGCGAGCATCACCGCGCACGCGAAAGCGCTGGGTATCGACATCGATGGCTATAGCATCAACCTGCCGGCCATCGTAGCGCGTAAAGACAAGCTCGTACTGAAGTCGCGCAATGGCCTCGAGCAAAAGCTGCAAGACACCGACCATCTCGACCTGGTATATGGCACCGCCACCTTCACCGGTCCCAAAACGGTGGCGGTCACGTTGCACGATGGCACCATCGCGTCGTACACGGCTGACGTTGTATTTATTAATGCCGGTGTACGTCCCGCAATACCCAGGATCGAAGGCCTGGACACTGTCCGTTACTTTACCTCTACCACCATCCTCGACCTGAAAGTCTTACCCGAGCATTTACTCGTGGTCGGTAGTGGCTACATCGGCCTGGAGCTGGGGCAAATGTTCCGGCGGTTTGGCAGCCGGGTAACATTGATCGACCCACACGACCGGCTGCTCCTCCACGAAGACACCGACATCGCCAACACACTCAAGACCATTCTCGAAAACGAAGGCATGACCTTCTACGCCGCCAGCAACCTGCGGCGTGTACAGCCCGACGGAGAGGGTGTTGTCGCGACGATCGACAAGCATGGAACAGAGGTCACGGTAAAAGCTTCCCACCTCCTGGTGGCGACGGGTCGAACACCCAACACCGATACCCTGAACCTGGCAGCAGCAGGAGTTGAAACCGACGACAAAGGCTATATCAAAACAGACGATGCCCTCGAGACTTCCGTCCCGGGTATATATGCATTGGGTGATGTCAAGGGGGGACCCGCCTTTACACACGTATCTTACAACGACTATCTTATATTATTTAATAACCTGCTGCGCGGCGGCCATGACCGCATCACCGGCCGGCTGGTGCCTTACTGTATTTTCACCGACCCGCCGCTAGGCCGCGTAGGACTGACCGAACAGGAAGCACGCAACAAGGGATTACCGATCGAAGTCGCCACCCTGCCGATGTCAAGTGTAGCCCGCGCCAACGAAGTGGGCCGTGCCGCGGGATTAATGAAAGCGATCGTGAACCGCGAGACAAAACAGATCCTGGGTGCTGCGATATTGGGCAACGAAGGAGGCGAGATCGTCACGATCCTGCAAGTAGCCATGATGGGTGGCCTGACCTACGAGGCACTCCGCGACGGTATCTTTGCGCATCCCACGTATGCCGAGTCACTCAATAATCTTTTTGCCAGCATCGGTCGGTAGGCATAAAAAAGGCCACAGGGTATGCTGTGGCCTCAAACTACTAAGGAAAATTTAAAACGGTTTTATTTTGCTTTGCGTGTGGTTGCCGGTGTAATCTCAACCATCACAGGAAAGTGATCCGACGGAAAACGAGCACCATAGTTGTCGGTCAGAATACCATACTTCTTTACATTAAATTGGCTGGTCACAAAGATGTGATCTATGCGCACCTTGTTCGTTGTTGCTATGTCAAAGCTGTTGAAGGTTCCGGTAGGCGCCAGCTTGATGGGCGCCAGGTCAAACGAATTACGCAGCTTGCCGGAAGCTATGATGGCGGCAAAACCTTCGTGTTGCTCGTCGAAGTTGAAGTCTCCCGTGAGAATCACCGGTGCATCACCGGCGATCTGAGCAATCTTCTCGGCAATCAACCGGCCGCTCTCTTTGCGCGCCTGAACACCGCGGTGGTCAAAGTGCGTGTTGAAGAAAAAGAAGCGCAAGCCCGTGGCTTTTTCTTCCAGCTGTACCCATGTGCAAATCCGCGACAGTGCAGCATCCCAGCCCGCACCCGGCTTGTCAGGTGTTAGTGACAGCCAGAAGTTGCCTTTCTTCAGCAGCTTGAACTTGTCCTTTTTATAGAACAGCGCTGAGAACTCGCCTTTCTTCTCACCGTCGTCCCTGCCGACGCCGGCATATTCATAGTCCGGGAGCTGTTTCAACAGTCCCTCAACCTGGTGGCTAAGCAATTCCTGACCACCGAGCAGATCAAAATCGTGAAATTTTATCTGGTCAATAATAATAGGCAGGCGGTACTTCCACCGATTAAGACTGTCCCCCGGATTGTCGTAGCGCATGTTGTAGGTCGCCACGCGCAATGTTTGTGCAAAGGTGTTGCCCGCCAGTATCAGCGCGAGCAATGCCGTGATCAATTTGTTCTTCATTGGTTTATTTTATGCTTTCTCAATACCATCCGGGATTCTGACCAAGAGCAGGGTTCATCAGAGAGTCCGTTTCCGGTATCGGGTAAAGATAACGTTTGTCATTCCATTCTCCCTTGTCCACATTCGCCAGCCATGTAATTTCTCCAGCGGTATCGTGTGACAAGCGCTGTGGATTGTCCAGGTTATTAATCTTTTCGCCCACATTGACATACGTGACACCCTTAACAGGGTTCGCCGGCATTGCCTTGTAGAATGCCACGTCCATGACGCCGTCTTCGTTCAGATCCATCGGCACGTCCAGCGCGGGAACATACAATCCGTTCCACACCTTGAGTAGCAGCTCACCATGTTTCCATCGCACGAGGTCGTAGAAGCGAAGCCCTTCCAGTGCCAATTCAATACCGCGCTCGCGGCGTATCTCCATGAGTACAGGGTTGCTAACGTCAGAGAAATATTCAGTTTGCATATAGTCATCGAGCACTGTGGGTAACGTTGTCAGATCTCCCGTAATACCCGCACGACGACGTAATGCCCCTACGGTCTTGGTCCAGTCGTCGGTGGTGATCGTTTCCAATTCTGCGCGGGCCTCAGCATAGTTCAACAAGACTTCAGCATATCGCAGCAACGCCACCGAGTTGTCATTGCGTGTACCGCCATCGTAATAGGTATCGTCCAGAGTCCACTTGATGGGCTGATACCCCGTATACGTGTACGAGAATACCGGCGGTGCTACCTCACGCTTGCCGGCATTGACACGAGTATAGTTACCCATGCGAATGGTTTGTTGCAGGCGCTTGTCGCGGCCTTTCACCTCGTCAGCAAATATCATCGTTTCGTGACCGGGCTGATCTGTAAACGGCGTGCCGTCTTCCAGCAGGTACGTATTGATAAACGTCCGGGTAAAGCTCACGCGCGAGCCATACGTAGCGCTGGTCCAATACCAGTTGGCATCGTTGAACAAGCTCAGGTTCGCGTCCGCCGCAGCCGCCAGCATCACTTCCGACGTTACTGGCGTACGCGAGATAAATACCTGTCGATACGATGCCGTCGGTCCACCCGACTCATTCAGCAGATAGCCTCCCTTATCCATAACCATTTGCGCCGCGTCGGCAGCTTCTTCAAGCCATTTTGCCGCGGCTCCGCCCAGATTATATTCTGTATGATACTTGCGGAACGTTCCCTCAAACAAACAGACCCGTGACTTAAAACCGTATACCACGTACCGTGTCACGGTGCTGCGGCTGTTGTCAGCCGCCTCCCGCACGTGTGCGCCGGCATAGTCCAGGTCGGCCAGTACGGAGTCCATGACCAGCGTCCGCGAATCGCGATTATTATATAGGTCGGGATCTTCGATGCTCATGGTCTTGTTGATCCACGGTACATCGCCAAAGCGTTTCACTTTGTCGAAGTAGAACATCGCCCGGAAGAAACGCGCCACGCCCAGGTAGTGCTCGCGTGCCTCCGTGGAAACGTCGGGCGACGGCTTGGCGTTTTCGATAAAGAAGTTGATGTTGCGCAGGGCACGCCAGTCCCAACCAGAACTTTGACGTGGTCCAAACGCTCCATCACGTAAAAAGTCGGGTACTTGTGTACGTGCGGCAAAGTCCGACATCTCGTCGCCACGCACCTGGTTGTTCGCCGTAGGCAAAATGCTGTAGTCGGGATTTGTCAGCGGCACATAAAAAGAATTGCTATAAACTTCGAGACCCTTCTCGCTATTAAACACCGCGTCGCGGGTAGTAGTAGCTTCGGGCGTTTGCTCCAGGTCGCATGCGCCTAGCAGCACGCTCAGGAGTACGATAGACCAATATTGTTTTTTCATGGTGATGCGCGTTTAGATCTTAGAAAGTGACAACCAAACCGGCGGTATAGCTCTTCAATATCGGGTAGTTATTACCGTTGCCGGCATTGCTTGTCGTCAGCACTTTGTCTGACGGGCCGATGCTCTCTACGTCGATATCACGGGTGAGGCGGTACAGCGGCGACCATGTCCACAAGTTTTCGCCGGTTACATAAACACGCGCATTGCTGGCGCGGATCTTTTCTACCAGCGACTTCGGCAACGTATAGCTCAGCTGCACGTTCTTCAACCGGAGGTATGCGACATTTTGTAAATACTTTGTCTGCTTCACGCCGAGCTCACGCCAGTCGGACTGCGCTGCATAACCCCGCATGCGGGGAAAATAGCCATAGGGTTTATCTTCTGTCCAGTAGTTGCCGACGATGTACTCCGGCGTACCATTGTACGGGCGGTTGTATGGGCCCCAGAAGGCATCTGCCTCGGCACCCGGCCACCAGTCCTGCTTGCCAACACCCTGGAAGAAACCCGATAAGGAAAAGTTATTCCACGTTGCACCCAGCATAATACCATAGGTATAGCGGGCCTGCGAGTTGCCGATCACCCGCATGTCACCCGGCTTGTCTGCCGTGGCGGCACCGTTGTCAATTTTGTTATTGTTATCAAGGTCACGGAACTTGATGTCACCCGGCAGGGTCTTACCACTGGTCGAAGATTTGATTAACGTCTGGTCGGCGTGATTAGCAATGTCTTCCGCTGACTCATAGAAACCTTCTGTTTCATACCCCCAGATCTCGCCTACTTTCTGGCCTTCATAGTAGTCGATCAGCTTTTTGTCGGGGTTGTTATACTTCTCTATGACTGACTGGTTGTCGGCCAGCGTCAGGCGTACGATATACCCCAACGTCTTGGAGCCAACATTAACTTCGTCATTCCAATTCAGTACGACTTCCCAACCCGTGGTTTTCAAGTCGGCATAGTTGCCTTTCGGTACATCTGTACCAAAGACCTTCGGCAGGGTTCTACCCACGGTAAACATATCCGTTGTCTTTCGAATGTAGGCGTCCGCGCTTAGCGTCAACCGGTTTCGTACCATGGATAGATCCAGGCCGATGTTTTGCGTCGTGGACGTTTCCCACGTGAGGCCATCCGGCAATACATTTGGCTGTGACGTATAGGGAGGCTTTACACCGCCCAGGGCCAGGTTGGCCTGACGAATGGCGAACTTCTCCTGAAAAGCATATGAGGCGATGCTGCCGTTACCCAGGGAACCATACGAAGCGCGCACCTTCAAGTCCGAAATAAGATTCGGTGACACATGCCAGAACGATTCGTTGGAAACACGCCAGCCTGCCGATATCGACGGAAAGAATGCAAAGCGTTCGTGCGTGGGAAACTTGGAAGAACCGTCATAGCGACCGTTCACTTCCACCAGGTACTTGTCGTTGAAGTGATAATTCAACCGGAAGAAACCGCCCAGCACATTCCATTTATCCCAGCCACCGATGGTGGTATACGACTGGCCCAGCGCCAGGTTGATGTCTTGCGCACCGTTGTATATAAGTCCGTTGCGTTGCGCCGACAAGCCTTCTAACGCAGACTGCTCGTAGTTATACCCGATCAATCCCTTTACATAGTGCTTCTCGTTGTAGGTGTTTTCGTACTCTGCGTAGATGTTGGTAGCAATATATTGTGCCACGCTGTTGGCGATGCGTATGTCATTGGTACCCGTACCAACATACTCGATTACACCGGGGCGTCTGCTGTACGGCACCGGCACGCGAATGAATTTCCGCGCGGAGTCGGTGTTCTGATACGTAAAGTTGCCCTTCACGCGAAACTTCTTGTCAAAGAACTCGGCGGTAAAGCCCGTGGTGTTCCGCAGCACACGGTTCTTCATATCAATACCGTTCTTGCCAAACCAGAAGTCGCCTACGGTATACGCCGCTGAATACGTCAGCGTACCGTCGGGGTTAAACATAGGCGACATGACGTGTCCTTCGTCGGCAATGTTACGCCAGATGCTGCCACCTTCGCCCGTATTGAGCGGGTTGTGGTATTTCATGTCCGAATACTGCGTGTTGTTTTCCAACTGCAGCCACGGCGTTACCTGGACCGTTCCTTTCACGCGGAAGTTGTACATCTTAAAGTCATCCGAATTGTAGCGGAAGAGACCATCCTGTTTGAAATAACGACCGGTTACATAGAGGCTCGCCTTTTCGGTGCTGCCGGAAACCGAGAGATTATGCTCCATGGCGGTGGTGTGATCTTTATACAGCAGATCATACCAATCGGTGTTGCCGTAGTATACATATTCGCCACTCGGACCCACTTCTACTTTCGGTAGTGTTGGGTCTTCTGACCTGCGTTTTAATTCTTCGAGATACGCGGGTGAAAATTTCAAGGTCTTGTTAACGTTCTGCGGTGTTTGCGAGTAGTCGTTCCACGCCGTCCACGCCTCGTTGAAGATCATCGCTTGCTGGTAGCCGTCGGTGACAAGATCGGGAACCGTGGTCGGGCTCTTCGACGAGAAGTTGGTGCTGTAGTCTACCGTCATCTTGTTTACTGCCGGCTTCTTGGTGGTAATCAGCACGACACCAAAGGCCGCGCGTGCGCCATAGATCGCGGCGGAAGCGGCATCTTTCAGTACCGACACGTTGGCAATGTCGCGCGGGTTCAGCATGCGCGGATCGCCTTCCACACCATCGATCAGGATCAGTGCACTACCACCCTGACCGATAGACGTTATCCCGCGGATATTATACGTGGGTGATTGAATGGGTTTACCGTCTTCCGGCGTAATGTTCAGGTTGGGAATCAATCCCTGCAAGCCTTGAGACACGTTGGCTACCGGCCGGTTTTCAAACACCTCGCCGTTCACCTGGTCGACCGAGCCCGTAAGGTTTGCCTTACGCTCCGTACCATAGCCGATCACCACAAGCTCTTCAAGCGACTTCGAATCCGTCTTGAGCTGTATATCGATCGTGGTTTTTGTACCGGCCACCACTTCCACTGTAGAATATCCTATAAACGTAAACTGAACGATACCGTCGTCGGGTACATTGAGTGTATACCGACCATCCACGTCGGTGGAGGTACCGATGCTCGTGCCTTTTACAATAACGTTTACACCGGGCATGGACTCGCCGGTAGCGGCATCGGTCACCTGTCCCGTGATCACCACATCGGTATTCGACGTCGGTTCAACATAAGTTGTCGGGCTTTTGGACGAAACAGTGATGTTGTAATTGATTTGTTTGAATTTCAGGTCTGCCTGCTTCGAAACCGTACGCAGGATATCGGCAATCGAAATGTTGGACGACTTAAATGTGAACCGTTTTTTAATTTTCCTTACCTGGCTGTTATACCCAAACACATAGTCGGTTTGGGTTTCAATGGCAGAGAAAACCTCTGTCAGGGCCGCATCTTTCAGGTTCAGGGTAATCTTCACCTCCTCCAGGTCCTGGCCGTTCGAAGGTGCCGCAAGCAAACATTGCATGGCGACGATGTGCCATACAAAAACATGGATCAGTTTTCTGGACACGAACATCAATATTTTGAGTAATTTCAAGCGCATGAATCAGGCTTTAAAGGTTTTACAATCTTTAGGGTCGGGCCCATCCCTGTTCCCGCAGCGATGGGCTTTTTTTTTGAGTAGGGGTTGTTTGGTAATCTTTTATCGCATAGGCATTGGTTAGTGGTTACAGGGGTTTCCGGATAAAATTATGGTGCGGTTATTTACAAAGCGGTAGGTAATACCTTGCATGAACTCCAGTCCTTCCAGAATATTGACAAGCTGATCGCTTTTATACTTACCGCTGATCAGGCAATTTCCGAGGCCTTCTTGTTCCAGGGAAATCGTGACGCCATACCACTTTTCGAGGATTCCTACCATCTCGCGAATCGGCGTGTTGTCCAGGTAAATGACGTCGTCCGTCCAGGCCAGGTAGCGCTCCAACGCTACGGTCTGACGGGTCAGGCTGGCGTTCGCGCGCGTATAGGTCGCCTGCTGCGTAGGGGTCAGCACCAGTCGACGACTGCTGTCATCAGCCTCCGGCTCGACCTGTACCCGGCCCGTCTTTACGGTCACTTGTACGATTGTCGCCGTGGCCTCGGCCTGTATATTAAAGGAGGTACCCAGCACCGATGTCTTTAACCCTTGTGAATGGACAATGAACGGATGCTCGGGGTCGCGATGCACATCGAAGAACGCCTCACCCGTCAGCTGTATCTCACGGGTATCCGCTGTAAATTTCTCCGGATAGGTGATCTGACTTTCAGCATTCAAACGCACCACCGAGCCGTCGCTCAATGTAACCGTGGCGCGCTGACCGCGAACCGTTTTTTGGGTGATGTACCGGGGGGAAGGCGCGCTATAAAAACGCGTATAGATCAGCCAACCGAGACCAAGCGCCACCACCACCGTGGCGGCTATGCGCAGTACTGCCGGCATAGTCCGTCGCCATTCGGAGAGACTGGTCGCCCGTTCTTCATCAAGTTGGCGATTGAGCGATGTGTAGATCTCCAACTTTATGCGTTCGCGTGCTGTGAGCTCCCACGATTGCTGCCAGGAGTCATCCTCCTGAAAGGAGGCAAAAAAACGCTCCAACGACTGCCGGTCGGCCTCGGTGCATTTGCCCGCGAGATAACGATCCAACAATTTTAAAAATTCTTCCTTCGTCATGTACCTGTGTTTACACGTCCTATAGTGTCAGGAACGGACGGATACACGGGCCATAAAATCATCAAATAATAGAATCATAATACCCATAACCTGGGCATAACACATTGCGCACGTAACGTGTGTTAGTGCAGCATCAACAGAATCAACAACAAGAAAGTGTTTTCGATGGAGTGCCGCAGATGTTTCAGCGCATTGGAGATGTGCCACTCCACGGTGCGTGTCGAAAGGTTGAGACGTTGCGCGATCTCTTTATTCGAGAGCTGTTCGAAGCGGCTTAGATAAAAGACGTCTCGGCAACGCTCCGGCAATTTACCCAGTGTTGTTTCCAGCAGTGCATCGAGCTCAGAGGCATGGAGTGACTCCTCTGTCGTGTTCATCGTGTGCAAGTGGCCAAGCTGCTCTACGTGGATATCCAACAACTTACCGTGCCGTAGCTGGCGCGCTACCTGAAACTTTACCGCCTGAAAAAGATAGGCTGACAACTGGCGGATCTGCTGGGTGTGACGTTTTTTCCAAATGCTGAAGAATACTTCTTGTACGATGTCCTTGGACGAGTCTTCATCGCGCAAAACTGTATAGGCGGCCCGGTAGAGATTCTCCCAATGCCTGAAATACAATTCATTAAATGCCTGGCGGCTATCCTGCTGCAAGGACTGCAGCAGTTGCTCATCCGACTGAATATGTTGTTGCGGGATCTCCATGACTATTCAGACGTCCAAATAACCCAAATAAAAAGGATGGAAGGGCGAATGTCAGGTTAAGGAATTTTTAAACTTTTGAAACGCATCAATCGATTGCTGGAATAATGCTTATTCCTGGACTGTGTGCTGGGCGGTGAGCATCCGCCACGATGCGAACACTACGCCAGTCTGAAAACTGGCACCATGGCAGGCACCCCGATAGAATCGTGTCAGGTGTACCCGTTAAATACCTTATTTCTCGTATACCTTACTTCTCAGGTATAATATACTTTGAAAATATATACATGTCATTGATCGAATAAAAGTAAAGTATGTCGCTACTGCGATGTTTCTTCCTGGCTTATTGGGTATATTGTTTAGTAACTAAACCGATACATGTTATGAAGAAGAAACTACTATTTATCGCTGTCTTTTCTTTGACGGCTACGTTGGGCATGGCCCAAACAAAAACGTACTGGACCCAGTCCTCAGAGCCTCCGTTGGAAAAGCCACTCGCAGCACGTCGTGCGGAACCGTCGGCACACCAGGTGTTTGCCCTCGATTTTTCCGGCTTTCAACAAGAGGTCAACAAGGCCCCTATACGGGGCTTGTCCGCCGGGCGAGTTGATCTGATCGTCAGCTTTCCTGATCCACACGGTACGCTGAAGCGCTATCGCGTGGTCGAAGCTTCCGTGCTGCATCCCGACTTAGCGGCAAAGTACCCGGGCATTAAATCGTACGCGGGACAGGGCATCGATGAGCCTTCTGCGACCATTCGGTTTAGCGTGTCCAATCAAACGGGGTTTCACGGTATGGTGCTTTCCAGCGATCATGACCACCAGTATTACATCGATCCCTATACCGAGGACCGTTCGTTATATACTGTATACCGTCGTGCCGATGTGACCCGCGAGACGAGCTTTACGTGTTACACCGATGAAGCGAATGTATTTTCGGGCCGCACGGCGGCGCCAACGCCTCTTAGCACCAACGACCGCAAGCTGCGCAAATACCGACTTGCCTTGTCCTGTACAGCCGAGTATGGCAACCTGTTTGCCGGCACGGGCACTGACGCGCAAAAGAAAGCCAACATCCTCGCCCAAATGAACGTGAGCATGACGCGCGTGAACGGTGTGTATGAACGCGATCTTTCTATTACGATGGAGATCGTTCCGAACAACAACCTCATCATTTATCATGGCAGTACAACCACCGACCCGTGGTCAAACGAGTGGAACACTAAAACACAACAAGTGATCGACGCCGCGATCGGCAATGCCAACTACGATATCGGTCACAACTTCAACACCACCGGTGGCGGCAACGCCGGGTGCATCGGTTGTGTGTGTACTACGGGCAGCAAAGGCAGCGGCTTTACCGGCAGCTCCAATCCTACGGGCGATGCATTTGACATCGACTATGTGGCCCATGAAATGGGTCACCAGTTTGGTGGCTATCATACGCAAAGCAATTCGTCCTGTCGCAGTGGCAGTGGTTTGACCGAAGTAGAGCCCGGTAGCGGCAGCACGATCATGAGCTATGCCGGCATCTGCGCCGCCAACGTGCAGAACAACAGCGATGCCTACTTCCACTATGTAAACATCCGCGACATCTCGGCGAACGTACAATCCGGTAACAGCTCGGGCTGTGCGCAAATTATTAACCTGACCAACAACCCGCCGGCGGCAAACGCCGGCGCGGATTATACTATTCCGCGCTCGACCGCCTTTGTACTACGCGGACAAGGCACAGACCCCGACGGCGATGCCATTACCTTCGCATGGGAACAGAACGACCCGGGTAATCCGAACTCCAACTCGGCACCGACCTCCACCCGTACCGTGGGCCCAATGTTCCGCTCGTGGGAAGGAACCACTTCCCCCGACCGTTATTTCCCGCGCATCAGCGACGTAGTCAACAACAACCTGACGCCGACGTGGGAAGTTGTACCGTCGGTAGCCCGTACGCTCAACTTCGCATTAACCGTACGGGACAACAAAGCCGGCGGTGGCCAGACGGCAGAAGATCTCATGCGCGTAACGGTCAACGGTACGGCGGGGCCTTTTGTTATCACGTTTCCTACAGCCGCCACGACGTGGGCCGCGGGCAGCGCACAGACCGTTACCTGGAATGTGGCCAGCACAAACGTAGCCCCGGTAAACTCTGCGACGGTAAACATTCTGCTTTCGACAGATGGTGGTTTTACCTATCCCACTACGCTGGTGGTCGGTACACCCAACGACGGCTCGCAAGCTATTACTGTTCCGACACTCGCGACAACCACGGCACGTATTAAAGTGGAAGCTGCCGACAATATCTTCTATGATATCTCCAACACTAACTTTACCATTACGACAGGTCCGGTGACCTGTAATGCTACTACCCCCACCGGACTTGCAGCATCCGGTGTTACTACTTCCGGCGCAACGCTGAGCTGGAACGCGGTGGCCAATGCTACATACAACGTACAGTACCGGGCCACCAGCGCCTCTACGTGGACAACCGTATCTACGGGCGCTACGACCATTACGCTAAGCGCACTTGCATCGCAGACGGCGTACGAGGCGCAGGTACGCAGCGTCTGTGGCACGACCACTTCGGCTTACAGCGCTTCCGTCAACTTTACCACGCTCAGTGCTGGCCCTTCTTATTGTGCCTCGCGCGGCAATAGCGTTGCCGATGAATACATTGGTCGCGTACAGCTCGGTACTATTAATAATTTAAGCGGTTCAAACGGCGGCTATGGCAATTTTACCAGCCACTCAACAACCCTTAACGCAGGCTCGTCTTACACCATCACGGTCACTCCTACCTGGACGGGCACCTCGTATAGCGAAGCCTACGCCGCGTGGATCGACTACAACCGCGATGGTGATTTTGCCGACAGTGGTGAGCGCGTGTGGTTCCGCAATGCGACCACGGCCACTCCCGTGAGCGGCTCGTTTACGGTGCCTTCTACCGTTACCGCCGGCGCTACCCGATTGCGCGTGTCTATGAAGTATAATGGCGTGCCGAGTTACTGCGAGACTTTCGCTTATGGCGAGGTGGAAGATTATACGGTCAATATTACCGGCGGTAGTGGCCTGGCTAAAACGGATCGCGGCGAGATTGCGCTTCCGGAAGAGGCAAGTATATTGACGCATCGCATTTATCCGAATCCGGTAAAAGATCAACTGACGCTTGAATTGGAAGAAGGTGTTGTCATTCGTGCGCTGCAGATCAATAATCTGGCGGGTGCGGCCGTGCCGTATGTGCAGCGAGAGGAGCGATCGGTGGATGTGTCATCGCTGCCAACAGGGATGTATATTTTATCGGTGTCGACAGATAAGGGGCTGATTCGCGAGAAGTTTTTGAAGGAATAATAGAATAGTCAAAATCCTTTAACCTCCGGTGTCATCATTAGCGCTTGCGCTGGACGACCCGGAGGTTTTCTTTTTGCCTCAGCTGTTGCGGTTTGTTTGATATCTTGCGGGCATGAAAACTATCCGATGCGGGTCGACCGCTTTCCTTTTTACATTGGCCATGGCTTTGATGCAATGCAAATCTTCACAGAAAATTGGTCGCGTTGAATACAACTCGTTGACGCGTGGTTTCCAAAAACACATTGTTATCACCGCGGACAGTGTCATTACGACCATCTCCGGACGTGAGCAACGTGCGTCGCGCCGGCTTGTAACGCCGGAGGAGTGGGCGGCTGTGCAAAAAAGCCTCCGCGGCGTGTCTCTTTCTGAAATCCCTGTGCTGAAATCTCCCTCGCAGGCGCGGGAGTATGATGGTGCCCGGCATTCTACATTAACCCTGTTCACGGGTGACGGGAAAACGGTGGCGCATACTTTTGATGATGAAAAGGCAAATGCGAAGTTGATGCCTTTGATGTCGGCGGTTAGCGCTATTGAGCAAACTAGGGCTGGCCAATAGTCGACGGGGCTCAAACTGTGCCAACCGCGCACTTGATGATCACCTGTTAGTCACCTGTTGGATCAGGTTTGACAGGTTGTTTTGAAATAATTTTCGTTGGTTTGAAAATATGGAATCGGGGGTTCCGCGGAAGAGGGAAGGAATTGCGGGACGGGTCGAAGCCGGGACGGGAAAAAGGCCTTTTTCGCCGGGGATCCTTCGAGTCTGCCACAGGGTTCCTCCATAGATGTTCCACAGATGAACCACGGATGATCTACGCTTTATAGGAGTAGGACATGCCTGGGTCAGGCCTGAATCCAGGGAGGCAAGAGCCCAGGTTAAATTGGCACCATGAGGCCACCCCGCGGACACCGTATTGTTTACTGGCGCGAGTGGCCCGGTGCTAAAACCACGCCTCTTGTCGGGATTAAACTTTGCGCCAGCAACGCAACGGACCAAGTCGCCTTGAAACTTTCTATAAAAGAAGAAGCCTCCCTTGAGCATGGGGAGGCTTCTGTTTTTTAAGAATTATGCGAATCGAATTGGAAATTCTTAGAAGTTTACCATTTCAACTTTGTTGCTGGTGACGATCTCGAACGTCAGGGGCACGTTTGAGTCGAGCTTTGCCTGGCCGAGGTTGTATACCATGCCGAAGCTGCCGTCTACTTGCACCGTTTGTTCGTGCAGGATGGTGTGCTCGCCATTGTAGATTCTTACCAGAACTTTTTCGCTACCGTTGTTGGCAAGGCTCACCAGGTATTTGTTCGGATCAGCTTGCAGGCGGGTAACTTTCGCGACGCTGTTAATGTGGTTCAGCGTGTAGTTTACTTTTTCTACCTGGCGACCGTTTTTGTCTTCCAGGATGATGGTGTATTGACCTTCTTCCAGTTGGCTGAAGTTATAGGGACGAGAGAAAGACGCTACGTTATTCAATACTTCGGAGTAAACCAGCTTATTGGCTTCGTTCACAATCGAGATCTTTACTTTACCGGTACCGCTGGTTTTGTAATACACAGTGTATGTGTTGGCAGTCGATACTACAGACAGGATGGCGGGAGAATCAGCCAGTGCTACGGCGGATGTCAGGAGGGCAAATGCTAAAACGGCGATCTTGGATTTCATATGTTGCTTTTGTGTTGTTTTGATGATACAAAGGTGCGGTACTGCGCGCTGCCCTGCTCGTCAAAGCGGTTCTTACATGAATTCGTGTAAGGAAAAATCTGCTTTTCACGAATCAGGATTTTGTTTTATCAGAGTTGCGGTGCGGAGAATGGTTGACATCGTGTGTGCGGACACACCGAAGGTCATTGCCCATCTGACAACGTTGCAAAAGAAAATTCGGTCAGTGCTGGCTTTTTAAGACGTTTTGGCAAACGTTTTTTGCGCAAAAAAGGCCTTTTGCTTAGAAAGCACCGCAACTATTTGGGCATGGTTCCCCTGAAAACTGTCTGAATTACCCCCAAATTCTGCAAAAAACGCGTGTTAGCCAGAAAAACCCAAAAAATTAGGTTGCACGTAAACAATCTGGCCCTACAAAAACGTTAATGATCCTGACAGCGATCGCTGCCGGCTACTGGCCAGGATTCATAAGGTATTTGAACAGCGCCTGTAGTTCATGTCCCACTAAAAGAAAGGAGGTACCCATGTCTAGTCCCAAGCACATTTTATCAATCAAACGTACACTAACAATTCCAAGGTGTATCACGCATTAGGGTTGGTTAAACCTCTTGGAATTTTAGTTACGGATAAAATTTGAATGAGGATTTTTGGAATCCCCGGTCTTGTTCCTGACCGGGGATTCTTTGTTTTACGGCAGTTGGAGATTGGAGGCGTGATGGGCGTCGGATTTGTTAAACGGCGGGGGCGGGTAAACTTTTTAATGGCGGACGACATCCTCAATAAAAAGTCGTGTCTATGCCGAGTGTTTTTCTCTTCCTGGTGTTATTGTTTGTCGCCTTCCATGCAAACGCGCAGGTGATCTCGGGAAAAATTACCGACCGGGCCACGCTGCAGCCCATTCCGTTTGTGCATGTCTCCATTCCTGAGACTGGCGAGGGTACCCTGGGCGACGAGCATGGTCATTACTCTTTGAAGCTTCTTCCTTCTGCTGCCGGCCGGCATGCTTTGATTTCATCTATCGGTTATCAGCCTGCAAAAATGGCCGTGCCGTCTTTGGGTGGCGTGCTCGATATGGCGCTGATGCCTGACACTGTATTACTCCAGGCTGTGGAGATCACACCCGTCGACCCCCGCCAGCTGATTCAACAAGCGCTTGCACGGCTTTCACAAAATCATGGCGGAACGCGTACACTGACTTGCTTTTATCGGTTGGCGGCACGTAAAGCCGACCACTATATACATATCTCTGAAGCTGCCTTTGACTTACACCAATCCTCCGGCGGAGAAGCGCGGCTCACGGTACGAAAAGCGCGTGAGGTTGAAGACGAACATGCCTTTAACGGAGTAGGCATGGCCATTGGCACCAAGGTGAGCACCGTAAAGACGCTGGACCTGGCGATAAACCCAAACACGTTGTTTTTTAGCAAAAGCGGTCTGCGGAAGCATGACTTCACGTATGAAGGCGTCACCCACATCGGCACGGAAGAAGTCCATGAAATATCGTTTGATCAAAAGCCTCTGATCAAAGACGGATTATACCGCGGCAAGATTTTCTTCAGCGCTTCATCGCTTGCTTTGGTACAGGTGGAATACGAGCTTAGCCCACGCGGGTTACCCTATGTACAAGCCGGCAACGCTGCAGAGCGTGCGGTCTTAAAGCTCCTCAACATCCAGCTCGATGTACATCGTCAGCGAACCGTCGTTCGCTATCGGCCTTTCGGCCGTCGCTGGTATCTCGACCACATAGCCCGTGATGAAAGCACGCGTGTCACCAGCAAGCGTTACAGCTTTGATGTAACAGTGGACGAGCGAAGCGACTTTTTGATAACACGCATCGATACCGCGGCGCAATCTTCAGTTCCGCCGGGCGCCTCTACAGGACGATTCCTGGAGTCGTCCGCTGACACAAGCCGCACATTCTGGGAAGGGTATAACATTCTGCCATCCTCTGTAAACTATAACACGCTGGCAGCAGACATCGAAGCGCGCAATGGCTATACGGCCTTGAAAATATCGGTACAAACAGTCTTGCGAAATTCGCCTAAGCAACCTGCTGCGCGCGTCGACTCTGTTTTGCGCATATATCATCAAAAAGGAATGTTCCAGGGCGTTGCTCTCATACAATACCACGGCCAGGTTATTCTACATCGCGGATATGGTTATGCAGACAAGACCGCGCAGCGTTCGCACGATACGACTACCGTCTTTCGCATCGGATCATTATCCAAGACCTTTACCAGTCGTATAATCTTTGCGTTGCAACAAAAAGGGCTCTTGCAATACCAGGATACTGTGCAAAAGTTCCTGCCCTGGTATCCACACCATGGCATCACACTTGAACATCTACTCACGCATGCCTCCGGCTTGCCGGGCTATACTTCACATCCCAGTTTTATCGATTCTATACAACATGTCTATAGCCTTGAAGAGGTCATTCGCCATTTTGGTTGTGAGCCTCCCCGATTTACTCCCGGCACGGACTTCTTATACAGCAACACCGGCTACACGTTGTTGGCGCTTGTAGCAGAAAAAGTTTCGGGTAAATCCTTTGGACAATTGTTACAAGAAAAAATCACGGCGCCCCTGGCATTGGCCCATACGTCGTTGGATGGCCATGAGCCTTCTCTGGCCAAAGGCTATCTCTATGGCGTCGAGGAACCGACATATGCCGTGACCAACGTAACGGGCGCCGGCGCCATCACGTCGACAGCCGGTGACTTGCTGCGGTGGAGCAACAACCAGTCCACGCCCGGGCTGGACGTACAGTTCATCCCCCGCACGTATTACCAGGACTGGGGTGTTCATTATGGCCATGGCTGGATGATCGACCGGTACCAATTTCGTGTATCGAAACGTCACACTGTTTTGTTACACCCGGGAACGGACTTCGGTTTCAAAACCATGCTGGCGCATCAGCCCGACCACGGCAACACCGTGATCCTATTAAACAATGCCGGCGAATTCCCATTGTTTGATATAACCGACCTGATCCTGAACGAGCTAAATTGATCTATAAATAAGAAAGGCCTCCACATTGCTGCAGAAGCCTTCTTTCCCTGTAAACTAATATTATTATGCGAGGCGCTTAGCCACTTCGTCCCAATTCACCACTTTCCACCAGTTGGTGATGTATTCAGGACGTTTGTTTTGATATTTCAAATAATAGGCGTGTTCCCAAACATCGAGGGCGAGCAAGGGTGTGCCTTTGAAGTCGCTGGAGTCCATCAGCGGGTTGTCCTGATTCGGTGTCGAGCCGATCTTCAACTTGCTACCGTCTTTTACCAGCCAGGCCCAGCCAGAGCCAAATCGTTTGGTTGCGGCTTCGTTGAATTGTTCCTTAAATTTATCGATGGAGCCAAAGGAGCTGTTGATCGCGTCCGCCAGCTTGCCTCCGGGTGCAGCCGCGGCCGGCTTCATCGATTCCCAAAAGAAGTTGTGGTTCCACGCACCGCCGCCGTTGTTTCGAGCTTTGTCAGAAAGCTTAGAGGCGTTCGCAAAGAAATCTTTTTCTGAAGCGTACGTGATCTTCTCTGCCGCGATCGCCTCGTTTACATTCTTAATATAGGTAGCGTGGTGTTTGGTGTAGTGAATTTCCATGGTCTGTGCGTCAATGGAAGGCTCGAGCGCATTGTATGCATACGGCAACGCGATCTGCGAGAACTGGACGGCGGCAACTCCCGTGGTGGGTGCCGTCGCGGCGGGAGTAGATCCGGCAAGGGCGTCGATGGCCAGGGGTGCACCGATGGCGGTGAGCGCGGTCGCCTTTAAAGTACGTTGTACAAATTCTCTACGGGTAGTTTTCATATGATAAGTACTTTTAAAATGAAGGAACAGTTGGTCGTGTAATAAATCATGCCAGAGAAATCACATTTCTTTATAAAGGCTGGAATTTCCTGCACGCGAAATTTAGACAAAAATATTTAGCTTGCGGCGTACCACTCATGTAACCAGTTACAGTTATGGCGGAAGTTCTTTACGATCAAATACCCTCCCTCGACCTGGCCGATTTTCTGTCAGGTGACAGCGATAAAAAAGCCAACTTTGTGGCCACGCTCGGCGAAGCTTATCACAATATTGGGTTTGTCGCCATTCGAAATCACTATCTGACGGATGCCGCGCAGAAAGAACTTTATGCCGCCATTCAGCATTTCTTTGCACTGCCCGACGATGTTAAGAACAAATACGAGCGCGCGGAGCTGGCCGGCCAACGGGGCTATATCGGTAAGGGTAAAGAACACGCCAAAGGCCGTAATACCGGCGACCTGAAAGAGTTTTACCACGTGGGCCAGGAACTGCCGGAAGACGAGCTGCAACGTGAAAACTATCCTGCCAATATTTGGCCCACAGAAGCGCCCGCCTTAAAGACGGTCGGCATCGAAGTGTATCGCGCCCTGGAAAAAACCGGCCTGGATATGCTTCGGGCGATTGCGCTATACTTGAAACTTCCGGAGACGTACTTCGACGCTAAAGTAAAACACGGCAACAGTATTCTTCGCCCGATTCACTATTACCCTATTGAAAACCCCGATGCCGTACCGGCAGACGCCGTACGTGCTGCAGAACACGGCGACATCAACCTTATCACCCTGCTTATGGGCGCCAGCGCCGACGGCCTTCAGGTATTGCGCCGCGACGGCAAGTGGATCCCTATTACCGCACTGCCGGACCAACTGGTGGTGAACGTAGGCGACATGCTGGAGCGGCTCACCAATAAATATCTCAAATCCACGATACACCGCGTCGTCAATCCTCCGCGTGCGCTGATGAACACACCGCGTTACTCTATACCTTTCTTTATGCACCCGCGCGCCGAAATGAGCCTGGCCGCGTTAAAGAGTTGCGTAGACGCCGCTAACCCCAAGCAGTGGGAGGACATTACGGCCGGGGAATTCCTCGACCAACGTCTGCGCGAGATTGGCTTAAAGAAATAATCGGCGGCACATGATCCGGAATGTGCGCTATTATATCTTTTTGAAGGATGTGCTGATGCTGGCGGTCACTACGTTTGGTGGTCCCCAGGCACACTTAGCGCATTTCCAAAAGATACTCGTGGACAAGCGCCAGTATCTATCGGAGGAAGAACTACTCGAGATCAACTCGCTCTGTCAAATCCTGCCCGGCCCGACCTCTACCCAGACGTTGACGGCTATCGGCTTTAAGATCGGCGGCCCCAACCTTGCTTACCTCACCCTCATTCTTTGGATATTGCCCGGCGTGACCTTCATGACGTTGGCCGCCATGATGATGTCGAGTATCGAGCAGAAAAATTGGTCGACCGAGTTTACGCGCTTTATTCAACCCATGGCGGTCGGTTTTGTCAGCTATGGTGCCTATACGATCAGCGTCAAGACGATTCACACAAAAACGGGAGTGGCGTTGATGATCCTCGCCGCGGTGCTTTCGTATTTTATTCAGACTCCTTTTATCTTTCCCATCGTGCTGCTTTGCTCCGGCTTGCTGACCGCGCTAAAGTATAAAGCGCAACCGAAGGAGGAAAAGACAAAGATCATTATACCCTGGGCTAATTTTTTATTGTGGGCCGGTGTATTGATTGGAGCCGCGGCATTAGGGGGAATCACAAAAGCATTGCCCGTGCGACTGTTCGAGAACTTCTATCGTAACGGTAGCCTGATCTTTGGTGGGGGCCAGGTGCTGACACCCCTGCTATATACCGAATTTGTACAATACGCGCCTAAGCAATATCTGTCGTCGCAAGAGTTTCTGTCAGGCTATGCCGTGGCGCAATCTTTACCGGGACCCGTATTTTCATTCAGCTCGTATATCGGCGCGCTTTCCATGCGTGAATACGGCACGGCTGGCCAGCTTGTCGGGGGCTTTGTCGCCGCGCTCGGCATTTTCTTACCGGGCACATTCCTGATCTTCTTTGTGATACGTTTCTGGGAAAGTCTAAAGAAATACCGCGCCGTGCGCGCTTCCCTCGAAGGGATTACGGCTGCGAGTGCCGGACTGGTAATTGCTTCGGCTGTTATTCTATTTCAACCCCTCGAAAATACGGTGATGAATTTTGCCGTCACCATCATTACGTTCGTCTTGCTGGCGTTTACGCGGGTGTGGTCGCCGCTGATTATTTTAGGGGGATTACTGCTCGGCTTCTTATTACGATACGTTTAATAACCTTTAGAACATATCACACGGCAGCATGATCTGATCTGAATAGAACTTCATGCGCGTGTGATTCATATCGAGGGGAATAATTTTCTCAATAATGGTATTCTTGTGCCTAACGAAGACCTCCACATAAAAATTGCCGATCAGATAGAGATTAATCTTATATGAATAGTAGCGAATGGCCATGATGAATGTACCATGCTCATACAAAAGATCGATCTTATCCTCCAGCGTCAGTTTCTTATATTCCGGCCACACAATCATGGCTTGAACATAGTGCAAAAAAAGCCGGAAGGCAACGTTGTTTGTTAGCGAAGTTTTTCGTTAAAGAAGTCGATCGTGCGTTTCCACGCAAGCTTTGCCGCTTCTGCATTGTAGCGCGTCGGCGCAGTATCGTTATGAAAGGCGTGCTGCGCGCCCGGGTACATATATACCTGGTATGTTTTATCAGCCTTCTTCAACGCTTCTTCATACGCTGCTATACCGGCATTTACACGCTCGTCCATTTCGGCGTAGTGCAATTGCAGTGCCGCGTGAATCTTCGGTACATCGGCCGCGTCGGGTTGCCGACCATAATATGCAACCGCCGCTAACAAGTTCGGTACCTGCACTGCCAGGTTATTGGCCATTGCACCGCCCCAGCAAAAACCGACACATCCGTATTTACCATTACTATCCGCTTGTGTGCCGAGGTATTCAAACGCTTTCGCAAACGATGCAATTGTCTTCGGCATATCGAGTTGCTGAAACATGTCACGTGCTTTATCCGCGTCGGTGGGAGTTCCCGCGAGTGGCGAAAGTGCATCGGGTGCCAGCGCGACAAATCCTTCCAACGCAGCACGGCGTGTTACATCTTCTATATGCGGATTCAATCCGCGGTTCTCGTGAATGACCACCACACTGCCATGACGGCCCTGCTTTTTCGGCCGCGCGATATAGGCACGCATGGGTCCTGCTTCTGAGGGATATGAAATATAGCCGGTCGTCAGCCGGTCATCTTGTATGTCGGTCGTGGCGGCATGCGCATAGTTTACTTCCAGCAACGGCAGGATGGCGAGCGCGGCGGCGGTGCTGCCGGCAAGTGTTGCCAGGCGACGCATAAATTCTTCGCGCGATAATGGCTTGTGTGTATACTCGTCAAAGAGGTTGATGATACGTTGATCCATAGCAAAGGGGGGTTGTTATAGACACGAGATACCGCTTTTCAGATTCAAAAGCCATCGGATTTCTATGAAAGGGAAAGGCCGAAAAACAAAAAACCCCTCGTAGGAGGGGTTTATCTTTTGGGTGAAAGACGGGGCTCGAACCCGCGACCCCCAGAATCACAATCTGGTGCTCTAACCAACTGAGCTACATCCACCGTTTAAGGACTGCAAATGTAGCGAGGTTAGCGGAATTTGCAAAAATGATTTCACGTCATTTTCGGTCAAAGAGCAGCCGCTGGCCCATGGCCGACTCATCCAGCATGCCGTCGGCATATGCCAGGTGCCCGGAGACAAAGGTGTGCGTAACGGCAGCCTGGAAGGTGACACCCTCCAACGGCGACCAACCGCATTTCGAGCGGATGTTTTCTTTGCTGACGGTCCACGGTTTGTCGAGGTCCACCAGTACCAGGTCGGCAAAATACCCTTCGCGAATGAAGCCGCGCTTTTCGATCTGAAAGAGAATGGCTGGGTTATGGCTCATTTTCTGTACCACCTTTTCCAGGGTGATTCGCCCCTGGCGACAGAACTCCAGCATGGCGACCAGGCTGTGCTGCACCAGCGGTCCACCGGAAGGCGCCTTGAAGTACGTGTTTTGTTTTTCTTCCCAGGTGTGGGGGGCGTGGTCGGTGGCGATTACGTCCAGATGATCGTCGAGCACGCCCTGGAATATCGCCTGCTGGTCGTGTTGGGTCTTGACCGCGGGGTTCCATTTGATGCGTGTGCCGAGTGTCTTATAGTCCGCTTCGTTAAACCACAGGTGATGAATGCATGCCTCTGCGGTGATTTTTTTCTTTTCCAGGGGTATGGTGTTGTCAAACAGCTCCAGCTCGCGCGCGGTCGAGATATGCAGAATGTGCAGGCGGGTGCCATGTTTTTTAGCCAGCGCCACGGCCGACGACGATGATTTATAACAGGCCTCGGCACTGCGGATCAGCGGGTGGCATTCGATCGGAACCTCCTCGCCATACTGCGCTTTGTAGTCGGCCGAGTTCTTGCGAATAGTCGCTTCGTCTTCGCAATGGGTGGCGATGATGGCCGGGAAACGTGAAAAGAATCCCTCCAGGGCGGTGACGTCGTCTACGAGCAGGTTGCCTGTGGACGAGCCCATGAAGATCTTCAGGCCACAGACCCGGCGAATGTCGGTCTTCATCACCTCTTCGAGGTTGTCGTTGCCTGCACCGAGGAAGAAAGAGTAGTTGGCCAACGAGCTACGCGCGGCAATTTGGTATTTGTCTTCCAGCAGGGCCTGCGTGAATACCGGCGGATTGGTGTTGGGCATTTCCATAAAGCTGGTAACGCCGCCCGCTACCGCTGCCCGTGATTCCGTAAAGATAGTACCTTTGTGTGTCAGGCCTGGTTCACGGAAGTGTACCTGGTCGTCTATTGCGCCGGGTAACAAATAACGGCCGTTGGCATTAATGACCGTGTTTGCCTTGACAGAAGACAAATCTTTGCCAATGGTTTCGATGTGTTGCCCTTTAATCAGTACGTCGCCCTGAAAGACCTTGCCTTCGTTGACTATATTTGCCTGCAGGATCAGTGTAGTTTTCATCGCCCCAAATTAAAATAAAACGTGCCAGCCATTACATCTTTCGAAGAATTTAACCTCAACAAACAACTGCTGCAAGCCGTGGCCGACCTGGGCTTTGAGCACCCAACCGAGATTCAGCAGAAAAGCATTCCGCTGATCCTGGGCGGTCAGGAGGTAATTGGCATCGCGCAAACCGGCACAGGCAAGACTGCAGCCTATATGCTGCCTTTGCTCATGAAGGTGAAATATGCGCAGGGCACCGAGCCGCGGGCGGTCATCCTGGCGCCGACGAAGGAGCTAACTGTGCAGCTAGCCGACCATGCGAAGCTGCTGGCAAAATATACTGACTTACGCATATTGCCTATTTACGGTGGCACCGGTCCGAAGATCCAGATCGAAGCCATTGAACAGGGTGTGGACATCCTGGTTACTACGCCGGGGCGCTTTATGGAGCTTTACCTGCGCGGCAATCTGCCGGTGAAACACATCAAGACGCTGGTGCTCGACGAAGCCGACCGGATGATGGACATGGGTTTCATGCACCAGCTGCGCAAGATCTTTGAAGTTATCTCGCACAAACGGCAGAACTTGCTTTTCTCTGCTACGTTCTCCGAACGTGTGGAGCGGCTGTCGGCGGAGTTCCTGGAATTCCCGATAAAGATCGAAGTCACGCCTCAGGCAACACCGGCGGTGCAGGTAGCACAGGAGATGTATCGCGTACCCAATCATAAAACGAAGCTCAATTTCATCGAACACCTGTTACTGAAGAAAGACGAGCTTACCCGGGTCATGATCTTTACGCGCTCGAAAGATAGCGCCAACGACCTGTTCCGTTTTATAGCCGACACACACCTGGGGCCTGCACGGGCCATTCACTCCAACAAAGACCAGAACACACGCATCAACGCGATGAACGAATTTCGCGAAGGCAAGTTGCGCGTGCTGGTATCGACCGACGTCACGGCGCGTGGGATAGACGTTGCCAATGTGTCGCACGTGATAAACTTTGACGTGCCGGCGTTGTATGAAGACTATGTGCACCGCATCGGCCGCACGGGCCGGGCGTTTCAGGAAGGCAAGGCGATCACCCTTGTGACCGAAGCCGAAGAATATCACATTGAGAAGATAGAAAAGCTGATCCGCGCCAAAATACCGGTGTTGGAACTACCGGCGGACGTAAAGGTCGAAAAGACGCCATACCAGGAACAACAGTCGATCGCACGCACGCTGGACGACCAGCGCAAGAAGGACGACCCAGCCTTCAAGGGTGCGTTTCATGAAAAGAAAGAGGCGCTAAAGAAGGCGAGCCGGCCCAAGACCGGCAGTAAGCCAAGAACGGGCAAATCTAAAAACGAAGAGACTCCGAAAAAGGGTGGATATAAAAAAAGGACGCGCTAGGCGTCCTTTTTTATATCGTATGAAGAATTTATTATCCGTTCATGGATGCCAGGAACTCCTCATTGTTGCGTGTTCCTTTCATTTTCTGCTGCAGGAATTCCATTGCTTCTACTGAGTTCATGTCGGCCATGAATTTGCGCAGGATCCATACGCGTTGCAGATCTTCTTGCTTCATCAACAGATCTTCGCGGCGTGTGCCGGAAGCTGGTACGTCCATTGCCGGGTAAACTCTGCGGTTGGCGAGCTTGCGGTCGAGCTGGAGCTCCATGTTGCCGGTACCTTTAAATTCTTCGAAGATTACTTCGTCCATTTTCGAACCGGTATCGATCAACGCTGTCGCGATGATGGTGAGCGAGCCACCGTTCTCAATCTTACGGGCCGCACCGAAGAAACGCTTCGGTTTGTGCAGTGCATTGGCATCCACACCACCTGACAGGATCTTACCTGAAGAAGGTACTACGGTATTGTATGCACGGGCCAGACGTGTCAGCGAGTCGAGCAGGATCACTACGTCGTGACCACACTCTACCATGCGTTTTGCTTTTTCGAGTACGATGCTAGAAACTTTTACGTGGCGTTCCGCTTGCTCGTCGAAGGTAGAGGCAACTACTTCTGCCTTTACGCTGCGTGCCATGTCGGTAACTTCTTCCGGGCGCTCGTCGATGAGCAACACGATGAGGTATACTTCGGGGTGGTTTTCAGCGATGGCGTTGGCAATATTTTTCAACAGGACCGTTTTACCTGTTTTCGGTTGGGCGACGATCATACCCCGCTGTCCTTTACCGATGGGTGAGAACAAGTCGAGAATACGTGTAGACATGTTGTCGGGTGTTGTGCTGAGTCTCAGTTTCTGCTCGGGGAAGAGCGGCGTGAGGTATTCAAACGCAACGCGGTCGCGAATCTCTTCGGTAGTCTTTCCGTTTACGGATTCTACTTTCAGCAGCGCGAAGTATTTCTCACCTTCTTTCGGCGGGCGAATAAAGCCTTTTACGGTATCGCCTGTCTTCAGACCGAACAATTTGATCTGCGACGGCGAAACATAGATATCATCGGGACTAGCCAGGTAGTTGTAATCGGACGAGCGCAGGAAGCCGTAGCCATCCTGCATGATCTCCAACACGCCTTCGTTGCTGATAGCACCATCAAATTCGCGGATATTCGCGCGGGGCTGGTGTCGCTCGTCGCGGCTGAGGCGATCGGGACGAGGCTCTTCATTGATGATAATATTTTCTATATCGGCATCTGACGTGTCATCGAAGTTCGAAGTAGCAGGGCTATCAAAGTTGATGTTGATATTATCAAGCAGTTCGTCAGAGGTGAATTCACTATCTGTTTTCGGTGTAGCGGCGGTGGGAGGCGCTACGTTTTCGCGACGACGCGGACGCATTTTGCGTTCAGTGGCAGCAGATGCATCGGCAGATTCGGTCGCGGGAGCAGAGGCGGCGGCAGGGGCTGATTTTTTGGCGGGAGTCTTTTCACCCGATACAGCCTGTTGATCGAGTATTTTGTAGATAAGGTCTTGCTTGGACAGCTTCTTGGCGTTTTTAACGCCCATATCTTCCGCAATTTCCTTCAATTCTGAAAGGAGCCTGACATTCAGGTCATCAATAGTGTACATGGGAATGGGAAATGGATTGAATTTTTATTAAAAATGATTGAATACGTTGCTCAGCACCATGGCTGAATGGTAACAGGGTAAACAGATGAAATACAGGACAAAAATTTGATAAAAAATTCCGGATTTATTCAGAGGGCTGGAGATAAAAGCCGAACGACTCTGCAAGTATAGCCCAAAATTGAAAATTATCAAACCGTTAAAAATATTTTCTTCACGTGAAAACCCCGCTGGACGATCAAAAAACCTATTTTTGAGCCTCTAAAAAATCATACACAATGTTACAGGTAGCAGCGATCCGCGAACAAACCAACACCATACTGGAAGGCTTACGAAAACGTAATTTCAAGGATGGGGAAACGTTGGTTCGCGAAGTACTCGAAAACGATCAACGTCGTCGTGATACTCAAAAAGTGCTCGACGAGCTCAAAGCAAAGTCAAACGCCGATGCCAAGAAGATTGGCGAGCTGATGAAGTCGGGTCAATCCGCAGACGCTACCTCGCTGCGCGCGGCCGTAGCGGCGGACAAAGAAAACGTAAAAAACCTGGAAGCATCGTTCGAAGAGTTTGATAAGAAACAACTCGAACTGTTGTATAAAATCCCCAATATACCCCACCCGAACGTTCCCGCCGGTGTTGGTGCGGAAGACAACGTGACGGTATACCAGCACGGCACGGTACCGACGTTGCCCGCCGACGCGCAGCCGCATTGGGATCTTATCAAGAAATACGACATCATTGACTTCGACCTGGGCACCAAAATCGCCGGGGCGGGTTTCCCGGTATATAAAGGCAAAGGCGCTCGTTTGCAACGCGCACTCATCAACTTCTTCCTGGATGAAGCCGTGAGCCAGGGCTACCGCGAAATACAACCACCTATTGTAGTGAACGCAGAATCCGGCTATGGCACCGGCCAGCTGCCGGATAAAGAAGGCCAGATGTACTTTGTAAACGAAGACGGCCTGTATTTAATTCCCACCGCCGAAGTACCGATTACCAACTTGTACCGCGACGTTATTCTTGGTGATAATGACCTGCCCATTAAAAACGCAGGCTATACGCCTTGTTTCCGCCGCGAGGCTGGTAGCTGGGGCGCGCACGTGCGCGGGCTCAACCGCCTGCACCAGTTCGACAAGGTGGAGATTGTACAAATCCGCAAGCCGGAGGAATCGTACGAAACGCTTGAAATCATGTGCGCTCACGTACAGGGTTTGCTGGAGAAGCTCGAGCTACCCTACCGCAAGCTGTTGCTGTGTGGCGGCGACATGGGCTTTGGCTCGGCCATGACCTACGACCTGGAGGTATTCTCCGCGGCCCAACAGCGCTGGCTGGAAGTAAGCTCTGTGAGCAATTTTGAAACTTTCCAGGCAAACCGACTGAAGCTTCGCTACAAAAACAAAGAAGGCAAAACACAGCTGCTGCACACCCTAAACGGAAGCGCGCTGGCCTTGCCACGGATCGTGGCTTCTATTTTGGAGAATAACCAAACACCGGAAGGCATTCGCATTCCAAAGGTGCTGGTGCCGTATACTGGTTTTGATCTAATCGCGTAGGCAGAAGGGATGATCAATATAGCACTCAGCTCGCTGCAGCAGGTCGCTGCGCATTTCGTCGGCAACAATGCCAATGGCGATCCTTTGAAATTATCGGAAGGCCCGTTCGAGTTGCAAGACGATAATCTTGTCAGCTTGCTGCGATCGTATTTCTTATCGGGATTTACAACGCCGGAGTTTTATTCGTTTACGTTCTCCAATGAGGATTTTACACTCAATCCACTCTACCGGTTTGCCTGTGATATTTTTGACGATCCGTATTCGCTATACGATAACTCCATCAACATCGCCAAACATCTCTTTGGCGCTACCCAGCACCCCAACATCAAAGCGGGCGAGCTGTATGTAGCGTACGTCAAAGGCATTGAAGTGGATCACGAGCTATACAATGGCGTGGGCATCTTCAAGTCTGAGAACAAAGAGAACTACCTCAAGCTGACGCGCGACTTCGAGCTCTATACCGATGAAGGCACCAACGTGCGCAAGCTGGATAAGGGCTGTATCATCCTGGATACCGAGCGAGCGTCGGGCTTTAAAGTAATGATCGTCGACAACAAGTCAGACGCTCATTTCTGGAAACATGACTTCCTGAATGTTACACCGCAATCGGATGCATTCCACCACACCAGCAACTTCATGAACATGACCCGGCAGTTTGTCTCTGAGCAGTTGTCAGAGGAGTTTAACGTATCGAAGGCTGAAAAGATCGATCTTCTTAACCGGTCCGTAGACTTTTTCAAGTCAAACGAGGAGTTTAGCAAAGCCGAGTTTGAGACGAGTGTATTGGGCGACGCCGACGTGATCGAGTCCTTCCGTAATTACGGTAAAAACTTTATGGCCGAAAACGAGTTTGACGTCATGGATCAATTTGAGATCTCGGTCCAGGCTGTCAAGCGCCAGGCCAAGGTTTTTAAGACCGTGCTCAAGTTGGACAAGAATTTTCACATCTATATTCACGGCAACCGCGAATTAATCGAGAAGGGATTTGACGAAGTGCAGGGCAAGCACTATTACAAGCTTTACTTCGATAGCGAAAGCTAAGCGCGACCCGTGTTGACTTCGCCTGTTTTGCGAAAGAGTGCGATAAATGCAGCGCCCAACGCCAGTACAAGCACCATGGCGGTATAGATCAGGCCGGTAAATTCGGTGTGGCGCCAGCGAAGATAGATGCCCAGCAACGCCCACATGACCACCAATATAAACGCAGGGGCCTGATACCGCCATGCCATAAAGAATGCCAGTGACGCGGCTACGATCATCATGACGACGGTCCATGCCTGTGGCGATAACGGACCGCCTTGCCACCGAATCGATACCAGCAGTGCGGCGGCATTGGCGATGGTCGCCACGCAGATCCACGCCAGGTAACACACAAATGACAGCCGAATAAAGGTCTTTTCCTTCCAGTCGGCCAACCGCGCGCCGTAAATCGTGACAAAGATGCGGGCCAGCACGGTGAGCAGCATCAACATAATCAGCATCGACACTTCGATAAACAGGTAATGCCACACGAGAATCCACGTCATGTTGAGCACACTGGTTCCGATGAACCACGGTAATACCTGTTGCACCACCGATAGGTGGCGGCGGTTCCAGGCCAGGATCACAAAGCCCGCCAGCAACAGATAGATGACATTCCAGATGAGGAAGGTTGTACCATCGGGTGTGAAAAGGCTGGGATAGCGATCGGATACCTGCCCTGTATTCAATCCATTGATAGGCAGAAGGTTTGCCAGGGCGTTGACGACGATCGTTCCGGCGAAGGAAACGATGGCCAGGCCGGCCAGAAGTTTTTGCTTGCTCATACAGGAGGTTATCTATACTATACGGATATGCTACCAGAAAGAAATAGTGCCTGCCCGTTTGGCCGATTACCAAACTTGTCTTGGGGAATTCGTTCCGCAGCGTTACTTTGAGCGCTAATACCCTTAACCTCCGCCCATGAAGACTTTTATCATACCCATCGCCGCATGCCTGGCCTTTTGCATCACGGCCTGTACACCCGGCAAAGAAGAACACGCTGATACCATGAAATATCCTCAAACAAAAAAAGTAGACACCGTTGACACCTATTTCGAAACGGCCGTAGCAGACCCCTACCGCTGGCTGGAAAACGATACCGCGCAAGAAACCGGCGCGTGGGTTGAAGCGCAGAATGAAGTAACCGCGGGCTACCTTTCTAAAATACCGTATCGCGACGCGATCAAAAGTCGCCTCCGCGAAGTATATAACTACGAACGGCTGGGCACGCCGTTCCGCAAAGGCGACTACCTGTACTATGCCAAGAATGACGGTTTGCAAAACCAAAACGTCTATTACCGTAAAAAGGGTGACGATGGCGCCGCCGAAGTATTTCTCGATCCCAATACCTTTTCGGCCGACGGCACGACCAAACTTGCCGGCTTAAGCTACACGAACGACGGCTCTCGACTGGTATACCTGGTGTCCCGGAGCGGCTCCGACTGGAACGACGCCATCGTCATCGACGCCGTGTCCAAAAGTGTATTGGAAGACACGCTGCACGACTTGAAGTTTGCCTCCATCGCGTGGAAGGGCAACGATTCGTTTTATTACACTGCCTACGACAAGCCCGCGGGCAGCAAGCTGCTGGCCAAAGCTGAAAATCAAAAATTGTATTACCACCGCATCGGCACACCGCGCAGCGAAGATGTATTGATCTTTGGCGACGACAAAAATCCGAAGCGTTACCTCGACGCTCTGGTTACCGAAGACCAGCGGTTCCTCGTAATTGTCGCTACCAACGGCACATCGGGTCAGGAGTTGTACATCAAAGACCTGAGCGACCCCGGCAGCAAGATCGTCACCCTGGTGGGCGACCAGGACAACGACCACTCCTTTGTCGAGAACGTAGGTTCAAAACTATATATCCAGACAAATTACAAAGCGCCCAACAACCGGCTGGTCATAGCAGACATTACTGCCCCGTCCAAAGAACATTGGAAGGACCTGATACCCGAAACAAAAGACGTCGCATCCTTCAGCTCCATTGGCGGCAAGCTGTTTGCCGAATATACCGCAGACGTAAAGTCGCTCATCAAGCAATTTGACCTTAACGGCAAGTTCGAGCACGACGTAGCACTGCCCGGCATTGGCGCTGCCGGCTGGGGTGGTGGAAAAAAAGACGCGAAAGAAGTGTTCTACAGCTTCACATCGTTTCTCTACCCCACGACCATCTTCCGCTATGACATCGCCGGCGGCAAGTCGACACTCTATGCACAACCCAAGGTGAACTTCAACGCCGACGACTACGAAATGAAGCAAGTGTTTTACACGAGCAAGGACGGTACAAAAGTGCCGATGTTCATCGTACACAAACGCGGCCTGGCCCTCGATGGTAAAAATGCCACGCTGCTGTATGGTTACGGTGGCTTTAACATTTCACTCACACCCGGGTTTAATCCTTCGCTGCTGGTATGGCTCGAGAATGGTGGCGTGTACGCACTGCCCAACATTCGCGGAGGTGGCGAATATGGTGAGCGCTGGCACAAGGCCGGCACCAAACTTCAAAAGCAAAACGTCTTCGATGATTTTATTGCGGCCGCTGAATATCTCATTAAAGAAAAGTATACGTCTGCCGATCACCTCGCCATCAAGGGTGGCTCCAACGGTGGGCTTCTGGTGGGCGCGTGTATGACCCAACGCCCCGACTTGTTTAAAGTAGCACTGCCGGGCGTAGGTGTCATGGACATGTTGCGTTACCATCAGTTCTCTGCTGGTCCGGGGTGGGCACCTGATTACGGCATGGCAAGCGACTCGAAAGAAATGTTTGATTACCTGAGAGGGTATTCACCGCTTCACAATATCAAGGCTGGTACGACGTATCCGGCCACAATGGTGAACACGGCCGATCATGACGACCGTGTGGTGCCCGCTCACTCCTTTAAGTTCGCGGCGACACTACAAGAATATCATGCCGGCGAGACACCGGTGTTGATCCGGATAGACACGAAGTCCGCCCATGGCGCGTCGAACCTGTCGAAGGCTATCGATCTTGACGCCGACCAATTTGCTTTCAGCTGGTACAATATGGGTGTGGTACCGCCGCTGGCTAAAAAAGATATGTAAACAATCATCATGGCATTTCAGATTCGCAAAGGAAAAAAAGAAGATTTACCGCGCGTGCTGGAGCTTATCAAAGAGCTGGCATTGTTTGAACGCGCGCCTCACGAAGTAACCAATACCGTCGAGCAAATGGAACGCGACGGGTTCGGGCCTGCTCCTATCTATGGGTTCTTCGTAGCGGAGAACGAGCAGGGTATTGTGGGACTGTCGTTGTATTACTGGCGTTATTCTACGTGGAAGGGGAAACGGCTTTATTTGGAGGACATCATCGTCACGGAGAGTCAACGCGGCAACGGCATGGGGAAGCAGCTTTTTGACCGCACGATGCAATGTGCGCTGGATGAGAACTGTAATGGTATGATCTGGCAGGTGTTGGATTGGAATACGCCGGCGATTGAGTTTTATAAGAAATATGGGGCGGCGATTGATGGTAGCTGGATGAATTGCTCGTTGGAGCGAGTTCAATTAGAAACATTATTGCAAGCAAAGGGGCTTACGTCGGCGTAAGCCCCTTTGCTATATGCTAAATTCATTACGCCAATTTCCTACTATTCGTTGTGTGGAATCAACCGATGAACCAGTAACTGAATTTTGGGGCCGATGATTAGGATGGCGGGGATTACTACGATGTAGGCCATTGCCCATGAGCGGAGCCAAATTTGCCAGAAGCGTTCGATGAATCCCACGTTAATGCTAATTAACGTGAAGGAGATTACGCCCGTTGTTACAATGCCCATGAGTAAGGCGAAGGCTATCTTTTGTTTCAGTTCTGTTTTCATTGGGAGCGGAGTGGTTGGTTATGCCGGGTTCAGAACAGCAAATGCGTCATCGGGTGATGTGCGGCTCAGCTCATAGATATAGGCTGTGTCGCCCACGCGTACCTCGTAGCTGTCTTGTTCGAATGCAGTCAACAAATCTGCGGCTACTACGGATGGAGGTATGCCGCGTTCTGCACCACCGATGTCGTGCGAAAACTCGGTATTCACCAGCGGCGGCATGAGCTCAAACACTTTTATACTGCTGTTTTTCGATAGCGCGTGGCGTAGCGACACGGTATACGAGTGCAAAGCAGCTTTCGTGGCGCTGTAGGTGGCGATGATGTGGTTCGGTGTATAGGCCACGATCGATGACACGTCGACGATCGCTGCTTCCGATTGTTCGCGGAGAATTGGGATCAGTTTTTCATTCAGTCGAATAACCGAAAGGTAGTTGGTCTCGATCTCTTCTGCTGCCTTGTCATACGTACCCTCTGCGAGGGCCAGGTCGTGTACGAAGGCGCGGCCTGCATTATTGATTACAACGTTTAGGCCGGGGAATTCTGCCTGCAGTTGAGCCACGAGCTTGTCTACGTCGGCTGTGCGGGTTACGTCGCTTACGATGCCGGTTACGCCGGGGAACTGATCAGTGGCTTTCTTTAACCGGGCGGCATCACGACCGGTAATGATTACTTTGTTTCCTGCGGCCTCAAATTGTTTTGCGAGCTCCAGGCCAATGCCTGCGCTGCCGCCCGTAATCAGGACGGTGTTGTTTGTTGTTTTCATAGTTTATACTTGTGTGTAGGTTATTCTGATAATAATTCTTTGACGGTATGTTCGACCGAACGCATCACCGTTTTCAGTAAGGCAGGCTTGCCCGTCACGCGCGCCATCATGACGCCGCCTTCGATCATGGCCACTATGGCCACCGCCACCTCCTGCGCGTTGACCGATGCCTTAAACTCACCCGCCTGCATACCTTGCCTGATCACCGCTACAATGGTGTCTTTCCAATCCATCACGGCAGCATGCGCGCGTTCACGCAACGCCGGATGTGTGTCGTCGGCGTCAATCGCGGTATTCAGGATGGGGCAACCGCCCTGCGGAAAAGCATTGCGAAAGGAAGGGTCGTTGTAAACGCGTATGTACGCCATCAGCTTTTCATGTGCGGATTCGGCCTTTGCCATCTCCGATTCGATGAGCGTTTGGACCATGTTGAGGTTGTAGTCAAAGGCGGCCAGGGCTACTTCGTCTTTGTTTGCGAAGTTGTTGTAAATGCTGCCCTTTGTCAGGCCAGTCGCCTTTTCGAGATCTGATAGTGATGTGCCCGCATAACCTTTCATGTTAAACACGGGGGCCGTGCGCTCGATGATAAATGTCCGGGTTTGTTCTGCTTTTGGCATTGTTCTTAACCTTTTGGTAAAACCATACCGATCGGTATGCTCTTAGAACCATGTCCTCTGCCATTAGGTTCACGCAGTCAAAAAAATTTCACCGTTATTTTCTACCCATTGGAAGCTAACCCTTGTAAAGAGATTTTTTTGACTCTGCCTTTTAATAATTGACGCCAACCGTTTAATCAATGCTTTTTTTCTTTCCCCCATTCATCCGGAGTTTTAATTCCCTCTTCAGGCCGTGCACGGCCTGTTTCAAGTGTACAACCAAAACCAAATTTCAATACTATGATTAAACTATTCCGAATTGTTATGTTACACCTACTGTTGATCGCAGCCTGCTGGCAGCTGTCGGCGCCGACGGCGCACGCACAGACGCCCGTGCAGAAAAACGGTCAGCTAAGGGTGATTGGCACCAAGCTTTGCAACCAGTATGGCAACCCCATTCAGTTGCGCGGCATGAGCACGCACGGTATTCAGTGGCACGGCTGGGGTAAGTCGCTGAACGAAAACTCTCTCAACACCCTCGCGTACGAGTGGGGCGCTGACATTCTCCGCATTTCGCTGTATGTGCAGGAAGGTGGTTACGAAACCAACCCGACCGGTTACACCAACCAGGTGAAGACGTTGGTGAACGAAGCTACCGAACGCGGCATGTATGCCCTGGTAGACTGGCACCAGCTCACCCCGGGTGATCCGAACTTCAACCTGGCCCGTGCCAAGACTTTCTTTACGGAGATCGCCAACACGTTTAAGGGTTACAATAACATCATCTATGACGTGTGTAACGAGCCTAACGGCAACAACACCACGTGGCCTGTTATTAAGACGTATGCCGACCAGATCATTCCTGTGATCCGTGCGATTGACTCGGATGCTGTTGTCCTTGTCGGTACGCATGCGTGGAGCTCGATGGGTATATCGATGGGCCGCAGCGCGCAAGACATTGTCAGCAATCAGCTCAGCTTTCCGAACGTGATGTATACATTCCACTTTTATGCAAAAGATCATCGCGATCAATACCTGAACGAGCTGAGCTGGGCAGCCGACCGCCTGCCCGTATTCGTATCTGAATTTGGCTCGCAAGAGGCATCGGGTGACGGCCCCAACGATTTTGTGATGACGCAGCGTTACATCGACATGATGCGTCAGAAGAAGATCAGCTGGACCAACTGGAACTATTCAGACGACCCGCTGTCGGGTGCGGTATGGAAGACCGGCATTTCTCCGAACGGTCCCTGGACTACGAACAACCTGAAAGAAGCTGGTCTGTGGATCCGCGACAAGATCATGAGCCCGGCCGATGACTTCCCGGGTAGTGGCACCAACCAATTGCCTACTGTGAGCATCACGGCACCTGCCAGCGGCAGCAGCTTCACAGCACCTGCCAGTGTTACAATCACGGCCAATGCCGCAGACGCTGATGGCAGCATTACCGGTGTTTCATTCTATCAGGGCACTACTCTGCTGGGTACAGACAACACTGCACCTTATAGCTATACGTGGAGCAACGTAAGCGCAGGCAGCTATTCTTTAACTGCCATCGCTACGGACAACGCCGGTGCTTCTACTACATCAGGCATTGTGACTGTTTCTGTTACTACCAGCAACAGCGGCTCGAACATTGCGCTGAACAAGGCTGTTACGACCTCCTCTATTGAAGGCGCGGGCATGGAAGGCAGCAAAGCCGTGGACGGCAACCTGTCAACGCGTTGGGCCAGCGCTGAGACTGCGACGGAGTGGATCACTGTTGACTTAGGAGCAAGTTACGCCGTAAACCGGGTGAAGATTACCTGGGAAGCTGCTTATGCTGCCAACTATGTCATCGAGATCTCATCCGATAACAACAACTGGGTGCCGTTGCGCACGGTAACGGGCAATACCGCCCTTGTAAACGACTACGCTGGCCTGAGTGGCAGCGGACGTTATGTACGGGTCTATAATACCGTACGCGGTTTACCTTACGGTTACTCTATCTATGAACTGGAAGTATACGGTTCGCTGGTAACAAACCCGGTATCAAACATCGCGCTGAACAAGTCCGTAACAACCTCTTCAGTAGAGGCTGCGGGTCTGGAAGGCGGCAAAGCTGTTGATGGCAACGCTACAACCACCCGTTGGGCGAGTGCAGAGACAGCGCTCGAGTGGATCGCTGTGGATCTCGGTGGCACATATTCCATCAGCCGCGTGAAGATCACGTGGGAGGCGGCCTATGGCAAGGATTATGTTATTGAAACGTCCAACGATGGCAACGCATGGTCTACATTAAAACCGGTTACGGGCAACACGACGCTGGTGAATGATCACACTGGCTTGAGTGGCACGGCACGGTATGTACGCATCAACGCTACTGTACGCGGCACCGAGTGGGGCTATTCTATCTATGAGCTGGAAGTGTACGGCACTGCGACCGCAGCCGCCCGCACCGCGGAGGCAACCGAAATCGTGCCCTATCCCAACCCGGCGGAAGATGAAGTGACCTTGCTCTTCGACGCGTCATGGCGCGGCGGCAAAGTATTGTTGCTGGATTACTCAGGCAACGTATTGAAGCAAGAGAACATCGATAACATCGAACATAACTTCGACCTGAGTGGTGTACCGACAGGAAACTACCTGTTGAAAGCAACTAACGGCACGAAGAGCACCGTTCGAAAAATACGCAAGAAGTAGCGTGTATTAACAGCTTGAAGAAAGGACATATAAAAAATACCCGGCTGACGAACCGGGTATTTTTTTTGTCATTATTTAAACCTCCTCCAGCAATGTGCGGAAGGCCACATGTCTATCTCTATAGCGTTGCTGGTGTGCCTTGTTCAGCTCCGGCTCCACTTGCTCAACAAATTGCACTACCTGCTCGATCGTTGTGGCAAAATATTGCACGCTGTACGACACCGAGCCGTCTTCCTGGTCGTGCAATACCTTGTACATCTTCCAGTCAACAAACATGCCGGTAGCCATCACCACCGGTACATATTGCCCCTTCATCCATTGCACCCACTCCGCTTCAAGCTCCTTGTCGATGCCCACTGTTACATTATATAAAAACATGGTACAAAGTTAATGGCGCGGTCTACCTATGCCAGCGCTTCTTTCAGAAAATCATTTAATGGCTTGCCCGATTTAAGTGTGTCGGCCACTTGCTTGAGGAATTTCTTGTCGGCCACTTCAGCGTCGCTAAAGTTGCGAATGACAATAAAGCTCTTGAGCTTCAGCCAGTCGGCATGGGGGTGATCTTTGGGGTATCCTTTGGGCGCATTCTTCAGCGCGCCTTCATCCCAAAACTTTTCGAAGTTTGCCTTGAACTTTTTCTCGCGAAAAATCTTCTCCAGCGCGGCGGCATTGTAGTCTATTTCCTGACGCACCCGGGCCAGGATCTCCGGCTCGGGTTGAAAAAATCCAATGGCTACAAAGCTTTCCCCGCCGGGCTGCACCTGAAAATAATATCCAGGCATGCCGAGTCCTTTGCCTGATGCGGAGAAGCCGGCACCGAAATTATTCTTATACGGTCTTTTGTCTTTGCTAAAGCGTACGTCGCGGTAGATGCGGAAGATCAATTTCTTCGGTTCCAGGCCTGCCAGCGATGCATCAAATTTGATCATGTCGTTTAACAAGGTTCCAACGGCCTGCTCAAAATACTCACGCACCTCTACGTAGCGCGGCTTGTTCTTTTCAAACCATTCCCGATCGTTGTTCTTAGCCAGGTCCTTCAGGAACTTGAGTATGGGTGTAAACTCCATGCGTAAATACTATTGTGTGTTTATAAGCTGTCGACTATCATTTCCAGTCCAATGCCGCGTGACGCCTTTACGAGGATTGTCGCTGATTCGAGCGGATGCTTTTTTAAGTCGGCAATCAAGTCTTCCTTGGTGGTGAAGTGCCGGGCGCCGGGTAAGGCCGCTGCCGTCGCGCGCACGAGGTTGCCACACAGGTATACCGCGGTGAAATTCTTTTCGCGCAGCAATGCGCCCAACGCAGCATGTTCCTTTTCTGCCTCTTCCTCCAACTCGAACATATCGCCCAGGATCGCCACTTTCCGGTCGGCTTTCATTGCTGCCAGGTTTTCGATGGCCGCCTGCATGGAGCTGGGGTTTGCGTTGTACGCATCCAGTATAACGGTATTATTGCCTTTCTGTACAATCTGCGATCGCATGTTTCCCGGCACGTAGGCGGCGATGCCCTGGTTTGCCAGTTTGTCGTCCACGCCAAAGAACTTGCCAATGCACAAGGCCGCCGCGATGTTCTCGAAGTTGTAGCTGCCGATCAGGTTGGTCGTGATCGTGTCGCCGTTCTCGGCGCGCACGCGCACGAACGGGTCGGCATCGATCAGCTCGCAGTGATAGTAGTCGCCTGATGCGGGGTAAAATACCGGGGTGGCAAAGCGCTCGGCCATATTGGCCAATACGGGATTTTGGGATTGAATAAACACGGTGCCCTGATGCGTCAGCAGGTGTTGGTATAATTCAGACTTCGCGCGGATGATATTTTCATATCCGCCGAAAGTACCGATGTGAGCCCGGCCGATGTTGGTAATAAAACCGTGTGTGGGATTGGCAATCGAACAAAGCAGCGCGATCTCGCCGACGTGGTTGGCACCCATTTCTACCACGGCTATTTCATACGAGTCGTCTATGGCCAGCAGTGTGAGCGGTACACCGATGTGGTTGTTCAGGTTGCCTTTGGTGGCATACGTCTTAAACTTCTGGCTCAGCACGGCGTTGACCAGCTCTTTGCTGGTGGTCTTTCCATTGGAGCCCGTCAGTCCTACTACCGGCATTTTTAACTGGCTGCGATGATGCCGGGCCAGCGCCTGCAGGGCTGTTAGCACGTCGTCCACCAGCAGGCAGCGATCGTCCACTTTATACCGGGCTTCATCTATCACTACGTACCGGGCACCGGCCTCGAGGGCCTTCGCGGCAAATTCGTTGGCGTTAAAACGGTCTCCCTTCAGCGCAAAAAACATCGCTCCGGGCTCAATTTTACGGGTGTCGGTGGATACCCTTCCTGCCTCTTTGAACCGGGCATACAATGCGGCTATTTCCATACGGTACTATTCTCTATATTAACACGACCATCCTTCCAGGCTAACCCAGAAGAAAAGTATCTTGCAGCAAGATAACAGGCCGTATCGCGACTACGTTATGCTAAGGAAGAAATTTATTTTACATGAGAAGGTTTTTACACGCCGCATTGATTCTCTTCCCGCTAAGCCTGCAAGCCCAGTTTACGTATACGCTGGAAGATTCGGTGCTGGTCACCAGCGCCGAGAGCAACCTGGACTTAGCCTGGGCCGGCGGACTGAATGCCCCCCAATACAACACGCTGGACCTCGACCACGATGGCAAGGACGACCTCGTGGTGTACGACCGCATGGCGGCAAAAATTTCTACTTTCCTGCAGCAAGACGGTCGTTATGTATACACGCCTGCCTACGAACGTTTTTTTCCAACCGAGATCATCAACTGGTTACTGCTACGCGATTATGACTGTGATGGTCGGAAAGACATCTTCACCGGCGACAACTTTGGCATTCGTGTATTTCGTAACATCACTCCCGATGGCGGCCTACCGGCATGGAAGCATATTCGTTTTTACAGTGGTAGTGGCATGAGTGATGCGGTATTATATAAAGGATCCGGCGAGATCAAAACAAATCTTCAAATGGCTCCCGATGACATGCCGTCGATTTCGGATGTAGACGGCGACGGCGACCTCGACATCTTTAGCATCAGCTTTGGTAGCAATGGTACGGTTGGCTACTATAAAAATCTGGGCATGGAGGATCACAGCCGCTGTGATTCGCTGGACTTCAAACGCATCACCGCCAAATGGGGAGGCTTCGTGGAGTGTGGCTGCGGCAATTTTGCCTTTGATAATGCTGCCTGTTTTACAGGGGGGCGGCCCGAACATGCCGGCGGCAAAAGCCTGCTTGTGCAAGACTTCACGCACGATGGCATACCGGACATTTTGCTATCCGAGGCGGCGTGTAATCACCTCTGGCTACTCGAAAACAAGGGCACCCTCGATGCTCCCATTATTAACACCAATGTCAACTTTCCCGGGGTAACCTCACCGAACTTCTTGTACCCTGCGGCCTATTACGAGGACGTCGATTTCGACGGTAAAAAAGACATCATTGTCTCCACCAACCTGCCCAGTAAACAGATCAACCGGGCTGACCCGGCGACATTCATCGACCTCGCGCGGTCCAGCTGGCTGTACAAAAACAACGGTACGAATATTGATCCATCGCTCGCCTTTGTCAAGAATAACTTCTTACAAGACGCCATGCTGGAAGTTGGAGACAACGCCGTGCCCGCCTTTTTGGATTATGACGGCGACGGTGACTATGACCTCTTCATCAGCCAAAACAGCTCCGACATTATTTACGCCACGATACAGGTATACGAAAACACCGGCTCGGCCGAACTACCCATCTTTACGCTCGTCGATCCGGATTATCTCATCTTTACCTCGCTGCGGCTTTATAACGTCAAGATCCAGTTTGCCGATATGGACGCGAACGGTAGCAACGATCTCGTCTTCACCGGTACCTCTCCGGACGACGGGGTGACACGCCTGTATTATATTCCGAACCGCGCTAGTGGCAGCGCCAACTTTTCCCTGAACGATCGTCAACTTATTACGCTCCCTGCGCTGCCCAATAATGCTACGCTAGTCTCGTCGGAGAACATACTCGTCGTTGACGTCAACCTCGACCGGCGTCCCGATCTCTTGTATGGCCGTACCAACGGTACGCTCTTTTATCTGCGAAATACGGGGGGGCTGAGCTTTGTACTCGAGACCAGCGCGTATCTGGGCCTCACGTCCAGCGTGGTTCGTCAGAACATCGCTTGCGCGGTGGGGGATCTCGACGGCGACGGCACGGTCGACCTGGTGATGGGCGATCAGACGGGTGTCCTGCGCATTGTCAGTAATTTTCGTCTTGCTACGCAGGCAGAAAATGCCTCCACCAATATTCTGTGGAATCCGCTGTTGGGCGAATACGAATCCTACAACCTGGGCGGGCGGGTGTGGCCCGTGGCTGTCAATTTATTTAGCAGTGCGCGACCGGCCCTGGTGGTGGGCAATATGCAAGGCGGTATATACATTCTGCGCCATGACAATGAAGGCGTCCTGCCGGGAGATCCTGCGATCTACCTCGGACCTAATCCCGTCGCACGCCAGACACAACGACTGGAAGTTCGCATCGACCGGGCTGCCACGGCACAGATTTACAGCATCACCGGTCAGGCGGTTGGCCGTCCGTTGTATCTGCATGGGCAGCAAACAAATGATGTCCCGGTGGCGTCGCTCGCGCCGGGCGTATACATTTTACGCGTGGCGATTGGCCACAAATCGTTTGCACGAAGATTTGTCGTGCTTTAATATGGAATGTTTTGTAATTAACGGCGCATGAGTAAAGCCTTTATCTTTGATATGGATGGCGTCATTGTCGACAGCAATCCTTATCACAAAATAGCTCTTCAACAATTTTGTAAACAGCTTGGCTACGACCTGACCGAGGCGCAACTACGCGAGAAGATCTACGGCCGCACCAACAAAGATTGGATCTTCAATTTGTTTGGCGACATCGGCGATGCCCGCATCCAGCAATACGCAGAAGAAAAGGAGGCGCTCTATCGCCGGGTATGCGACAAAGACATTACGGCTGTGCATGGGTTGGTGGCCTTTCTGGAAAAGATGGATGCTCTCGGCATTGCACGGGCCATTGCCACTTCTGCACCGCGCGCGAATGTAGATTTCTCTCTTTCCAAGACGCATACCGAGCGGTTTTTCTCCACGATTCTTGACGACAGCTTTGTCAGCAAAGGCAAGCCTGATCCTGAGATTTATTTAAAGTCGGCCGCGGCCCTGGGCTACGCGCCTGCCGACTGTGTTGTTTTTGAGGATTCGCTGTCGGGCGTGCAGGCGGGCAAGCAAGCGGGGTGCAAAGTTGTAGGCATTACGACTACGCACACGCCGGAAGAGCTGCACGAAACGGATTTTATTATCCGCGATTTTGCTGATTTGGAGCCGCAGGAACTGATTTCCAAGCTTTTTTAGGGTTTTATTAAAGATCGGTTTGTATTTATGGACTGCTTTTAACGATATTTGCAGTCCCTTTTCGAAAAGGGCTAAAAAAGCTGAATATGGCACGAGTTTGTCAAATAACCGGAAAAAGACCTCAGGTAGGCAACAATGTTTCGCATGCGAACAACAAGACCAAGCGTCGTTTTTTGCCGAACCTTCAGAAGAAGCGCTTCTTTATCCCTGAAGAGGGTAAATGGATCACTTTGAAGTTATCCACAAAAGCAATCAAGACTATCAACAAAAACGGTATCTCTGCGGTTTTAAAGGAAGCTAAAGCCAACGGAAACCTGGTACTCTAGTAAATAAAGCAAAGAAATCATGGCAAAGAAAGGTAACAGGATCCAAGTGATCTTAGAGTGCACAGAGCACAAGACCAGCGGCCAGCCGGGTATGAGTCGTTACATCACCACGAAGAACCGCAAGAACACAACAGAACGTCTGGAATTGAAGAAATACAATTCAATCCTGAAAAAAGTAACTGTACACAAAGAAATTAAATAACCATGGCAAAGAAAGTAGTTGCTACCCTGAAAAAAACCGACGGAAAAAGCTACGCTAAAGTGATCCGTGCCGTGAAATCCGAAAAGACTGGTGCTTATACCTTCAAGGAGGAAATCGTTTCGTCTGATTTGGTAAAAGAAACACTCGCCAAGAAATAAGCTGGCCTAACAGAATAAAAGAAGTCCCCTTGAGGGACTTTTTTTTTATTTTAATTTGTACGTCAGCGTCTATCCGCAGGATACCTTACCCCAGACCCATTATGTTCGGACTGTTTTCAAAAGACAAAAAAGAATCCCTCGATAAGGGACTTGAAAAAAGCAAGGATAGCTTCTTTGGCAAGCTGGGGAAAGCGCTTGTCGGTAAATCTACCGTAGACGATGAGGTGCTTGACAACCTCGAAGAGATTCTCGTGTCGTCCGACGTGGGTGTGGAAACCACTCTGAAGATCATCGAGCGCATCCAGGCTCGCGTGGCCCGCGACAAATACCTCGGCACTACGGAGCTGGACCGGATTTTACGTGAAGAGATCGCGGTACTTATGTCCGAAAGCAATTCACAAGACGTAGCCGAATTCGAAACGCCTTCCGATAAAAAGCCCTATGTTATTATGGTTGTGGGTGTAAACGGGGTGGGTAAAACGACCACCATCGGCAAGTTGTCGGCACAATTCAAAAAGAAGGGTAGGAACGTTGTACTGGGTGCGGCCGATACCTTCCGCGCGGCCGCGGTGGATCAGCTTAAACTGTGGGGCGAGCGTGTAGGTGTACCCGTCATTTCACGCGGCATGAATACCGACCCTTCGGCCGTAGCATTTGACGCCGTGAAAGAAGGTTTGGATCGGAATGCCGACGTCATCATTATCGATACGGCAGGCCGACTGCACACCAAGGTCAATCTGATGGCCGAGCTCACCAAGATCAAACGCGTTATGCAAAAAGTTATACCCGATGCGCCCCACGAAGTATTGTTGGTGCTCGACGGGAGCACAGGACAGAATGCCGTGATTCAGGCGCGCGAGTTTACCAAGGCCACCGAAGTAACGGCCCTCGCCATCACCAAACTAGATGGCACTGCAAAGGGTGGTGTGGTGATCGGTATCTCCGACGAATTTAAGATACCCGTCAAATACATTGGCGTGGGTGAAAAGACCGAGGATCTACAGGTGTTCAATAAGACGGAGTTTGTCGACTCTCTTTTTAAGCGCAACGGGTAAGCACTCCTACGCTATTTCTCTTTCGTACTTTCTGTCTCTGTCGTCGGCGCTGCTGCTGTAGGCACTTTGGCTTTGCCCAGGGGGATCCTAAACAACAGCATATAGTTGAAACCCCAGGTGGACGGTTTGTCGGTGCGGCCAAAGCCCGGCACATCACTGGGGATCATCTCGCCCGTCTCATTGGTTTTGAGACCGAACTTAAAACGAGCGGTATAGCCCATCCAGAAATTTCCGATCATCTTTACACGAAGCCCTGTAGTCAACTCATACCAGTGGCCGCCAATGTTTGTGTTGTGATAGGGTTTGTTAATGGTGCCAAAGTCCGGGTCTTCAGCATTCGTAAATAGATGTTCTGAAAACGTCGAGCGTCCGTAGCGCAGGCCGAAAAAGAACATGTTTTTCTCGGGATCCTTTGTGAGGAAGTTCACATCTATACCTGCCCGGAAATAGCGGCCGTCATTGTCATATACGTTGCCACTGCCATCGAAGCTACGAGACCACGTGCCGTATTCCAGCGCCAGGAAGTACCGGTCAAAATCTACATCAGCATCTACCTCCCACCCTGAAAAAGTATTGTCGTAAAAATTGCGGGCGATCGTCAGACCGTCGGTGCCAAAGCGTACACCGGTAGGAATGAACCGTCGCGGGTCTTTCTTTACCTTAACAGTATCCTTCTCGGGGGTAGCTGTAGCCACCGCGGCTTTGTCTTTTTTGGGCGCGGCCGGCTGTCGCGGAGCAGCATGCTGCGCCAGGGCGACGGTGGTAACCAAAACAAACGCTATGCTACTGATCAGCCTCATGGATAACCTGAATGTTAGTATGCGTGGGGGGATTATGTAAAGAACCCGAGTTCGTGTTACTCGTTGGCGCGACGATGATATTATTCGTATTCTCATCATCCCCCACTTCCGCCAGTTCGGTATACGCGGTTATAGTGCCACAATTCCGTATTCCGCTGGCGCTTGTCGTACGGGTGTAGCGGATATGTACCGTATCCGTCGGTATGTTGCTGTCAGCATACTCGATATAAAATATCGTTTCGTCGCTGTCCGGGTTCACGGGCAATGTAACACTGGTAAGATCCCTGTTGGCAGCGTAGATCCTGTCGGGAGCATAGTCCGATGTAATCTTTTTGACGGCGATCGTATCGTCTTTCGTCGTGGTCACGTTCGGTGCCGTTCGCTGGCGGAAGACGAGCTTTGCGAGGTTTGTTTGCGGACACCGAAATAACCGGATATTGCTCGACGGCGGGTCGGTCAGATAATCCAGGAACTCGTTGTCTTCGTCAATGCCAAGGCTGTCGGCTACTGCCAGGCCCGCATCTAATGTCGCCACATCCAGATTCTCGACACGGCGTATTTCAGGACACAGGTCGGGGAAAGAGTTCTGTAGGCGTGTCGTATAGGTCACCCGTAGTTTTTGTGGGATGGTCGGGTTTCCGCCGCGCGTATAGAAGCTAAAGGTTGTTTCGCCTGAATTTGGGTCTACCGGTAAGTAAAAAAGCGTGCGGCTTGCTTGTGGGTAAAGTACCTCACCATTGTAATCGGCGATGATGCTGTCTACCGCCAGTGAACCCGCCCTAATGTTAAAGGCAACGGTGTTGTTGGTGGATGCTGACATATCGTAGAAGGCCACCCCCACGTATCGCGGGTTGGGGCATCGCAGGAGCTCGATGTTGATCGCGCCGGCGGCCTTGTTGGGCGCGCTGCTGATTACGCGTACTGAGTCTATGTCCGTACCCCGCGCCCGGAGGTCCGACACTTCATACCGCGCGCCACAATCCTCGGAAATAAACTGCGTCTTAAGATTATATCGCAGGTCCAGATAGCGGGTGCTGCCATCCTGGTATGTAAATATGACGTTTGTGGAATCCGTGGTGAAATTGATTGGGACGTATACGCTGGAGGTGACCGTGTCGGGAACATAATTGTCCGTACCGCTGACGTTTACCATTACCAGTCGAACGGTGTCGGCGCGGTTGGAACCGATTACCCGAAAAGCAAATCCGACCACATTATTATTTAGACGAAAACAGTCGGGATCGTCGAGACAAGAAACGGCCAAAATCAGGAAAAAAATGAACCAGGACGACTTTTTCATGGTTTGGTTTGAGGCTGTAAAGATACTTTAACACCCGGAAGCCCAAATTCCGTGCCCGTTTATTTTTGTATTTTTGCCGCCGGAAAGGCATGGGGGTGGCTGTTTCATCGGGCCGGCCTTCAAATCTGCCAAGAGACATGAAGACAAAGGGAAATAAAAAGACGAAAGTCAACATTGTGACACTGGGTTGCTCCAAGAACCTGGTGGATTCGGAGGTGCTGCTCACCCAGCTTCGCGGCAACGGCATCAACGCTGTACACGAGTCGAACGACGACGATGCCAGCGTGGTGGTGATCAATACCTGTGGATTTATCGATAATGCCAAGCAGGAGTCCATCGATACCATTCTGCGGTATGTGGATGCAAAGGAAGAGGGCATTGTCGACAAAGTGTACGTCACCGGCTGTCTTTCCGAACGCTACAAAGACGACCTGGAAAAAGAGATCCCCGATGTTGATGCGTGGTTCGGTACCCGCGACCTGTCACGGTTGTTGAAAGTCTTCAAAGCCAATTATAAGACCGAACTGGTGGGCGAGCGTATTTTGACAAACCCCAGCCATTATGCTTATTTAAAAATATCCGAGGGCTGCGATCGTCCCTGCTCATTTTGCGCCATTCCTCTGATGCGCGGCGGCCATATCTCGCGCCCGATGGAGGAGTTGGTCCTCGAGGCCAAAAACCTGGCCAAGAACGGCACCAAAGAACTGTTGCTCATTGCGCAAGACTCGACTTATTACGGTCTCGACCTGTATAAAAAACGCAACCTGGCAGAGCTGATGCAGCGACTGTCGGATGTAGAAGGAATTGACTGGATCCGTCTGCACTATGCATTTCCCGCAGGCTTTCCGATGGATGCCCTTGACGTCATGGCGGAGCGGCCGAACATCTGCAAGTACCTCGACATTCCCCTGCAGCACGGCTCGTCGAAGATGCTGCAGATCATGCGGCGTGGTACAACACGCGAAAAGACCGAGCAATTGCTCGAGACCATTCGCGAGCGTGTGCCCGGCATTGCTATTCGCACTACCATGATCTCCGGCCACCCGGGAGAAACACAAGCCGAGCACGAAGAAATGCTGCGTTTTATTGAGCGGTCGCGATTTGATCGCCTGGGTGTATTTGCCTACTCGCACGAAGAGAATACGCACGCCCACTCCCTGCCCGACGATGTACCCACGGATGTGAAGCAAGAACGGGTAGACGAGATCATGGAGCTGCAACAAGGCATATCGCTGTCGTTGAACCAGCAACGGGTTGGTAAAACCCTCCAGGTGCTGATCGACCGGAAAGAAGGCGGCACATTTATCGGCCGGACGGAGTTTGACTCACCGGAAGTAGATAACGAGGTTATCATCCAGAGTCCCGACAACTATCTTCGTGTCGGTGATTTTGCCAACGTAAAAATCAAATCTGCCACGGAGTTCGACCTGACGGGTGAGGTCGTGTTGTAACGCAGGGGCTTTAACAGATCATTAACAAATTTTATTGTCCAAAGGCGGGCTGCGCTTCTCCGGTGATAGAATTCTTTCAAACATAATACCATTAATTCCCGTTATTCGGGGTGTAGTTTCTGAGTCCACCAACCTCCGCACTTTTTTATGCAGCTTGAGAAAATTCCCTTTGCTGACACCCATGCATTCCATCCCTTTTTTCTCGATTACATTCAGCAAAAAGAATCGCTGCGTCCTTTCTATAATCGCTTTCCGACGTCAGGCGAATTCAAGCGGCAGATAACCGACAAGCAAGCCGCCTTTACCCCCGACCGCCGCACGACACTCGTCGAGGTTCTGCAGCGACAGTACAAAGACGTAACGACACCCGAGGCCGTACAGGGTAACATCAAGGCCCTGACCAACGATACGACCTTTACCGTGACCACCGGCCATCAGCTGAACATTTTCACGGGGCCGCTATACTTCATTTATAAGATCGTAACGGTCGTCAACACCTGTCGTCAGCTAAAGGAAAAATATCCGGACTACACCTTTGTGCCGGTCTATTGGATGGCCTCGGAAGATCACGATTACGACGAGATCAAATATTTCCGGTTATATAATAAAAAATATACCTGGGAGACTCCCCAACGAGGAGCTGTCGGCCGGTTCTCGACAAAGGACATGGCGGGGCTGCTGCGCGAAGTTCCCGGCGACATTCAGATGTTCCGAGAAGCTTATACGAAAAACAAGACCTTAAGCGGTGCGGTGCGGCATTATGTCAATGCGTTATTCGGCGCCGAAGGGTTGGTGGTGATCGACGCTGATGAGACGGCTTTTAAAGCGGGTTTCCGCGACGTGATCCAACAAGATATTTTTGACAACGTCGCCAAGAAACACGTTGATCAAACCACGCAGGCATTGGAAGCAAAAGGCTACAAGCCTGCTGTAAACGGTCGTGACATTAATTTCTTTTACCTGGGCGATGGCCTGCGCGCGCGGATCGAAAAAGTGGGTGATCAATTTCAGGTGGTCGATACCGATATATCCTTTACCGCCGAGGCGCTCCGCGAACTCATCGACAAGCACCCTGAGAAGTTCAGTCCCAACGTCATCCTGCGTCCACTGTACCAGGAGATGATCCTACCGAACCTGGCGTATGCGGGTGGGCCTTCGGAAGTGGAATACTGGTTGCAGCTTGGCGGTGTGTTCAAACACTTCCAGGTGCCTTTCCCGATTCTCATGCCGCGCAACTTTGCGTTGGTCCTGGAGCATGCCGCGCATCGTAAGTTCCTGCGGACAGAGCTTCACATTCGTGATTTCTTTGAGGACAAGAACTATATCTACAATCATTGGGTGTTGCAGCATTCGCCGCGTAATCTCACGGTAGGGAAAGAACGCACGGACGTTCAGGCGTTGTTCGAGGTTCTGCGCGAACGCGCCCATGAGATTGATACTACCCTCGCTGCCTATGTGGCGGCGGAAGGAAAGCGTGCGCTGAACAGCCTGGAGAAGATCGAGCACAAGTTGGTCCGCGCGGAGAAACGTCTGCACAGTGACACCTTGCGACAGATCGAGGCGGTAAAAGATTTATTATTTCCGAACGGGAACTTACAGGAGCGCACCGACAACTTCCTCAACTTCTACCAGCAGGACCCGCAGTTCATCCAGCGCCTGCTGCAGCATTTTGATCCATTCGATTTCCAATTCTATATCTTTGCGTACGAGGAACCGCTGGCGAACCCCGCATGACCAAGGCCGAACTACGCAAGCTTTATACGGAAAAACGGGCGACAATGTCCGAGGCGGAATATTTCCACCTCAATCATCTTTTGTGTGAATACTTCTTTGCGTTTGTCGATCTCTCCTTTGTACGCGTACTGCATAGCTTTGTTCCGATTGAAAAATTCAGAGAGCCGAACACCTGGTTGATCATCGATCGGATCCGGCGGGAGTTTCCACATATCCGGCTATCGTTGCCACGCGTACAACCGCAGACTGGGCAACTGGAGAATATTTTTTTTGAGGGTATGCACCAGCTACAGACCAACGCCTGGGGCATTCTGGAGCCCAAACAAGGTGTCCCCACCGAGCCTGAAAAGATTGATATGGTGTTGGTCCCGCTGCTGGCCTTTGATGTATACGGCAACCGTGTGGGGTACGGTAAAGGTTTTTATGATCGGTTCCTGCCGCTGTGTAAGCCTTCATGCCAGCGCGTCGGGCTGTCGTTGTTTGCCGAGCCAGTGGCCATCGATGATACCAATGCCTTTGACCAACCGTTGACTCAAATTGTTACACCCGCCGGTGTAACGGTGTTCTAACGTTGCTGCACCAGCGCGGGCTGGAACACCACCGAAAATGTGTCCGATGCAAATACAGGCTTTCCAGAATACGTGATTCCATCAATTTGAATACTATACGTTCCGGTGTTGTCAGGTGTATAAAACGATATCGTTGCGTCACCCATGTCGTTCGTCGTAAGCTCGGGATTCCAATACAATGCTGCCTTTATTTGAGGGTACCGGCGGTCGGCTTTTGGGTTGACAGTTTGTGGGAGCGTGGCAGTGGGTGTGATGCCTTTCACGGTTACCATATTGCGGGGCACAGGAACATTTCGTGCATTGTCCGGTATTGTTGTCTCGACCAGCACCATGCCGTTTTTGCCGATCTGCCCAAAGGTCCGTAACTTCTCCCATGTACACACTACTTTGATGGTAGCAACTTCGTCCGGCTTGAGCGACATGAAGTAGTCTGTATTATCGGTCAACACACCGTCGATCATATATACCGGGTCTTCTGTACCCATAACTTCCAGGTCCGTAATATACATTCTGACAACGTGTTGTTTGTCGTGCCAGCGGTGTTGCACAAATGGTATTATCTCGCGCAGCGTCTCTTCCATATCCGGAAAGAGCAAGTAGTCGCGCAGGTTGATTGTTACATCGGGGCTAAAAATTTCCTCTTCCAGGAAGGCATGTGGGTTTACTTTTTCATAGTGTTGCACTGGAGCTCGCTTTGCAAATCCATAGGCTTGTTCGATGACTTTTTGCTGTTCGGCAAATGTGCCATAGGCAGCGTGGTCGGCGGTTTCGCGATAGATGGCATCTGTTGTCATTGCGGGTATGGTATCTTTCTGTCCGAAGTCTACGGCTATGTCCTTTTGTATAACGCCTTTCCGGTCTGCCCGATAGTATACTTTATCATCACCAACGAAGTCGTTTAGCAACGGGAAGTTGAACGTTCCGTCCGAACGCGGATAAATGGCATAGGTCATGACATCTTCCTGTAAAAAGAATGTCAGGTGCGTGGAGTCGGGCAACGGCCCGGAGGAATTTCGGCGGTAGGCGCGACCGGAAAAAGACAGGCCCGTGCGAAAATTATGTATTTCTTCTGCGCGGGTGTTGTTCCATACCTCCGGCCAGGAAAACAGTCGTTCGTGCTGTGTGACCAGAAAATTGTCAAAGACGTTCGCGGGTGCGGTGGCGTACCGACGATACGCTGTGTACGGAAGCTCGCCCGAAAGCTGGAGTGGGTGTCGTGGTAAATGTGCAGAGGCCTGCGGGAACAAATCCTTCTGAAAGACGCGCACGCGCAGCCTGGCCTTGCCACCTTGTGGATCGTTCACATGCAGCTTGATGGTAACTTTCTCGCGGGTGCCGTACGTTTGCTGATCAAACGTCGTCATGATCTGCACCGGCGATGCCTCCTCTACAAAGAACAACCGCTCGGCCAATACCGTGGCGTCGTCGCGGAATACAGTGGCCCGGGCTACACCCGCGGGCAGGCCTGCTGTTGGGATGGATACAACACCAGTCCGGTTTGCACCAAAGGCAATTGCCGCACTATAGTATGCGGTGCCGTGCGCACTGATGATGATATACGCCTTGTCACCGGCTTCGCGAAGCGTTTGTGTACCGGCCTGCAGAACGATTCGCAGCGAGCCACCCGCTGTGGCTGGAGTCAGTAATAGATTTATGCCCGTGTCTGTTGATGTCGGCAGGGCTGTTCGTAATGCACCGTTTGCCGTTGCGAAGTATTGCTCACCGGGTTGCGGTGTCAGATAAAAAACACCCAGGCCGGTACTGTCGGGGGTGCAGGTTAAGATTTCTTTCCCCTGGGCGGTAACAATACTATACTTTGCTCCCGGTGTGCCCATCATCACCACTTTGTTGCTCACCTGTTGGATCAGGTTGCCACCTTCGGGGTAAAAGGCTGTGGAATATATACGCTTCTCGAGTAGTTCTTTGCCAGATAATATAGAAAGGGATGTATGGTATATCAGCTCCGGGTCGTAATTTTTCATCCAATCGCTGTAGGCCGTTACCGTGTAGTTTCCGGGATCAAGCGACGCCGGTATGGCCACCTGGTTGTAACCAAAACCATCGCGCACCAGCACCTGCTGCCGCACCACCGGTACGTTCTTATCATCCACCAGGGCAACGTCGATAATCTGCCGGCCGGAAAATCCTTTGTATCCTTCTGCGGTTAGAAACGAAATGTGAAAATAGGCTGTGTCCCCGGGGTGGTAGGCGGGTTGATTAAAAAACAAATGAAGCTTAACGGGTATATGCCGTGCATAAAAGGTCGACAACCTGTCTGTTAGGCGCGTAGCAAAATCCGCCTGCGCGTGGACTGTACCCACGGGCAACAGGAGAACAAACGCTATGTTAAATATCAATTTTCGCATATTACCAGAAGGGGGGTCGTGTTGTTGTAGCGCCAGGATAAATGGTTCGACAGTCAGCCACCAGGGTATCAATCGCGGGGTATAGTTTGGGAATGTCGCTGGGTGTGATGAAGATGGCGCTCTTCACGACGGCCGACGCGGTAAAGATGCCGTAAGCTTTCTCCGCTGGGTTGGACGTGCATTCGATCGTGCCTTTTATCTTCACCACCGAGGGCTGAAAGATATCGGTGCCGCCTTGTTGCTGCGCGCGCACGAGCTTCCAGAAGGCATATACATCTTCCGACAGGCTGAGCTGCTCAATGGCAATATGATATTTCTCATAGAAGAGACGCTTGTCTAACGGGATCTGCGCAACTTGTACAGCGTTGAAGGTCATTTCGTCGGCAAAGTCATTGTCCGAGATAAACGCATCGGTGCTATACTGCGGGGCCCAGCAGTCACAACATTCGCAAGGTTTTACCTGGTAGAGGTCCCCGTCGTATACATATCCGCTACAGGGAAGCGGATCTGGGATTACTCCATCGCGATCGCCTTTGGTGCGCAACTCGGGAAAGGTTTTGTAGTGAAACGTTCCCGTCCAGCGCCAACGAAATAAGTTGGAAACGCCTTCTGTACCCCTGGCATCGATAAATATGGCAAAGGCATCTTGGGGCAAACTCAGCACGTTTTCATTTATAACGTTTTCTTGAAATTGAAAATAGACTCTCGAAATGGTACCGGCAGGCTCCAACAGCACGGGCGATGACTCGTATTGTCGTCCATCCGACAGGCTGATAAAAAGTTGATAGGTATACCCTACCGTGCCGCGAAACGATTCTTCGGTGGTAACGTATATTCCTTTTTCGTTTTCCGTCAGCGCAGTGACGTTGCCGTGATCATCCTGGATGCGGACGGTGGCATCGCGTATATAGGTCTGTCGGTCGAGGTCACCATCCAGGGACTGGGTGGAAAAGATCTTTACGCTATACGGGCCCGGCTGGTCGGTAATGGCGCCATCCACTACGATGCCGTCGGCCACCGGAATGTCAGGCACCTTTAGCGGGTCTACACAGGCGCCGATGGCCAGTAGCACCATGAAGAACAATATGTTTCGTACGCGCATGTTGTCAGAATTTAAAACTATAGCTCAACGATGGGACGATCGAACCCACGACCGATAATTTATAGGGCTTGTAAAAGCCTCTTCCGTTATCCTGAAAGAACACCGAGTAGGCATTCTTACGCCCGTATGCATTGTAGAACGAAAGCACCCACGTGCCATCCAGGATCTTCTTACGTTTGTGCGTGCCTTCGATGATGAAGGCCAGGTCCAGACGATGGTAGTCAGGAATGCGATATTTATTCCTGTCCGAGAATGTCATCACCGGCACACCATCTACACTGTAGCCGGCGATCGGCAGCGACATTGGCCGGCCGGTATGGTATGTAAAGTTGCCCGAGAAAAATATTCGCCGCGAGATGCCATACCGCCAGGTGAGCTGTACAACATGTGGCTGGTCATAGTTGGAGGGGTAGCGCTTACCCTCGTTTACCTTCTCTTCGTCCAGGGGACCGTCTACCTTACGCCAGGACCGCGAGTAGGTATAGCTCAGCGTCGTTAACAACCGGCCTTTTACTTTACTGCCCGAAACTTCGACGCCATATGCCTCAGCTTTTCCCGGCAATAGCGCTGTCTCCAGATTCTTGTTGAGAATTAAGTTTGCACCGTCTTTAAAGTCCAGGACGTTATCGATGGTCTTATAAAAACCTTCGACGTAGGCCTCGTAGGTGTTATCCTGAATCGCCCTATAATACCCCAGCGATATTTGGTCCGCTACTTGCGGTTTAAAATATGTATTGCTGGACTGCCAAATATCCACCGGGGTTATGGCGGCCGTGTTTGAGATCAGGTGCATATACTGATACATGCGGTTGTACCCCAGCTTTACCGATGCAAAGGCCGTCAGCGTATAGCGCAGCGACAGACGCGGCTCCAGGCCGACGTACGTCTTCATGTTTTCGCCAGCCCCATACACTGTCGAATCGACGACGTTCTGTGGTTGGCGCGGTTGGCCTTCGGCATACTGATAGGTCGTTCCACGACCAACCCGATTGTAGAGGGAGGCTCGCAGGCCAGCTTCCAACAGGAATTTTTCGCGCCAATAGAATGCATCACTCAGGTACAGCGCCGATTCGGAGGAGCGCTCGTGAAGCATGTGGGTCGCCTTCACATTAGACTCAGCAGCGGTGGGTGTCAGCGATCCGGGCGCAAAGTCATACCACGTGTGGTGGGCGCCGAACGACAGCTTGTGTTCTCCTTCATAGTTGAAGTCCAGCTTAACCGAGGGATAGGTTACATCGTAGGTCAGATCGAAGGCTCTATTCGGATCTTCTTCGCGCATGCTGTAGGCATATTTGCCAAACGATACTGACATGGTACCAAATAGTTTTTCGCTAAAGGACCGGTCATAGTGTATCGATGCGGCAATGTTGCGCGAAGTATATAATGTGTCGTTGGTTAGGCTGAATCGGTCGTAGCTGGTGTAGCCGGACAAGGTCAACTTGGACTTGCTGTTTATTTTGTGAATGAGCTTGAGGGAGGCATCATAGAAGGAGACGGAGCTGTTGCGCAGGCTTTGGTAATCGGACTTGATGGTATTTAACATCCAGTCGGAGTACGAGCCACGTACCGAAGCAATTATGGACGTGGTGTCGGGTTTGATCGGTCCGCCGGCTGTGAGGTAGCTCGAAATGATACCGATGCCACCGCCGCCGTGCCATTTATCGAGCGGGCCCTCTTTTGACTTGATGTCGAGCACCGACGACACACGACCACCGAACTCGGCCGGTATACCGCCTTTGTAGAATGACACCTGACTCACGGCGTCTGCATTAAACGCGGTAAAGAAGCCCAGGGCGTGCGAGGTATTAAAGACGGGAACGCCGTCGTATAACACGAGGTTTTGATCGACTCCGCCACCGCGTACGTTAAAGCCGGAGGCGACTTCACCGACGGTCGTTACGCCGGGTTGATTTTGCACTTGCTTGATGAGGTCGACTTCGCCGAGAAAGGTTGGCGCGCGCTTCATATCTGTCACCCGCAGCGTGGTTTGGCTCACCCGGCGGTTTAGCACGGCCTGGTCGGAGATCACTACTTCGTCCAGCACAGTGGGAGCCTCCTCGAGTATGATGTCAAGCGTTGCATTGGTATATACCTTCGCATCAATTACCTTTTCCCTAAAATTTATATACCGAAAGTGGATCATATTCTCGCCGGTCGACATGGTAGCGGTATAATTTCCTTTTTCGTCGGTCACAGCGGTTTCCTGGTCGTTGACCAATATTACTACCCCTACCATGGGATGTTTGGTGGACTCGTCACGGACAAATCCTGTCACGGTTGCGCGGATGCCGGGCTTGTAGTTTCGGCGGTCGCCGAGCTCGCGTAATTCTATTGCCTTTTTTTCGGCGATGGCCGTTTGCAGCCGTGCTTCGTGGTCGAGCGCTCGCTGGGGATCGCGCACAAAGATGACGGCATAGCCAAACATGAAGGAGTAATGAATGTCACTGCCTTTCAGAAGTTGGTCTAATGTTGCTTTTAAGGATTGGCCGTTAAACCGAGCGTCGACGGTATAAGGCTCCAGCCATTCGGGTGCAAAGAAAAATCGGACCGGATTGGTCTTTTCCAACCGGACGAGCACATCGGCGAGCGGCTCGTCGTTTTGCATGCCGGTCAGGGTAATTGCCGGCAAGTCCTGCCTCGCGGCAGGCAAGTCTTGTGCGTCTATCCAAAACGGAGTGGCCGCGAATACACACAGCAGTAATAATCTTTTCAATAGGCAACAGTTTATAGCTATTAAATATAGCTACAACGCGCCGTCTTATCACAAAGCGGCGGTGTAAAAAATGACCTCCATAAACGGGTGATATGTTATACCGACGGCTCCTGCTGGCTGAGGCAGTGGAACGAGCCCAGGCCCCAGATGATATCAACCGAATCCAGGCCGATCACTTTCCGATCGGGGAAACATTTCTGGAGTATGTCCAGCGCGCGGTCGTCGTTTTTGTCGCGGAAGGTTGGCACGACCACGTATTTATTGCTGATGTAGAAATTGGCGTACGAGGCGGGCAGGCGCATGTCGTCGTATACCACGGCACCCGGCATGGGCAGTTCCACGACGTTCAGCTGCTTGCCGTCTTCCAGGCGCAGGCGGTGCAGCTCGTGCAGGTTCTCTTGCAGAAGTGTGTAGTTTTCGTCGCTTTTATCTTCCTCCACCACGGTCACAACGGTGTCGGCATTGACAAAGCGCGTCAGGTCGTCGATGTGGCCATCGGTGTCGTCGCCCACAATGCCGTCGCCGAGCCACAGGATGTGGTCGACGCCGTAGTAGTTGCGCAAGTATGTTTCGATCTGTTCCTGCGTCAGGTGCGGGTTGCGGTTTTCGTTTAACAAGCAGGCGCGCGTCGTTAGTAGCGTGCCACGACCGTTAAATTCCACTGAGCCACCTTCCATGACGATACCGGGATATACCACCGGCACGCCATAGTGCTGTGCTATGAGTGTCGGTATATTATCGTCGAGGTCAAATGGAGGATATTTACCACCCCAGGCATTGTATCCCCAATCGACGATTATTTTCTTCTGCGCTGCTTTTGGATTGATCAAAAATGCAGGGCCGTGATCACGGCACCAGGCATCGTTGGTGGGGTGCATAAAAAACTGCACGCTGCCCAGGTCTGCACCGGCTTGTTGCAGGTACCCCAGGGCTTTTTGTTTCATCGCCTCGCTTAGCACGTTGATGTTTACCTTCTCTCCTTCGGCTACGCGTTTGATAAACTCGGCATATACCGGATAGATGGCTTCAATCTTACCGGGCCATGAGGCTTCTTTGTGCGGCCAGCTAAGCCAGGTGGCGTCGTGTTTGGCAAACTCTGCCGGGAAAAAATATCCTTGTTGCTTGGGAGTAGTCGTGCTCATGAAAATGCTCTGCGAGATAATGGATGGTGCAAAACTCCCGGCAGGATCGCTGCCGGAAGTTTCGATATTATTCTTCGTCTATGTAACGTTTGGTGATCGGCTGGTAGGAGTCGATGCGACGGTCGCGCAGGAACGGCCAGTGTGTTCTGTAGCGATCGCTCTTATCCATGTCGAGTGTATGTACATGTACTTCTTCTTTGTCGTGCGAAGCCAGGTACTCGATCTTACCGAAGGGGTTGGAGATGAATGAGCCGCCCCAGAATTTCATGGCCCCTTGTTGCTCGAAGCCCACGCGGTTTACGCTTACTACATATACACCATTGGCAACAGCGTGACTGCGCTGAATGGTTTGCCAGGCGTTGTATTGCTCGGTGTTGGTGTCTTCATCTTGCGAAGTAGCCCAACCAATGGCGGTGGGATAAAACAAAATCTCGGCACCCATCAGCGATGTGATGCGGGCGCCTTCGGGATACCATTGGTCCCAGCAGATGAGCACGCCGATCGTGGCGAACTTCGTCTTGAACACTTTGTAGCCGAGATCGCCGGGGGTGAAGTAAAACTTCTCGTAGTATGCCGGGTCATCGGGAATGTGCATTTTGCGATACTTGCCCAGGTACTTGCCATCGGCGTCCAGCACAGCAGTGGTGTTGTGGTAGAGGCCTTCGGCGCGTTTCTCAAACAGCGAGGCGATGATCACCACGCCGAGCTCTTTGGCAAGCGAGGAGAGCACGTCGGTGGACGGGCCTGGAATCGGCTCTGCCAATTTAAAGTTGTCGTAATCTTCCACGTCGCAGAAGTACAGCGAGCGGAACAACTCTTGTAAGCACACGATCTGCGCGCCCTCTGCAGCGGCTTCGCGTATTTTGACGACCGCTTTTTGGAGGTTTTCGTCGGGGTTGGCTGTGCAACTCATTTGCACGGTACCTACTTTCACTGATTTACTCACGTCTTATTCCGTTTTTTTGGCTTCAGAACGCAAAAGTAGAGAAAGTAATTCCGCCAGCAAAAATCAGTGTGAGCGTGCGTGGGAGAGCGAAGAAAAAGCAGGGCAGAATATCAGTGTGCGTGTGAGCGCGAGAGCGAAGGAGATGCAGGGTATGATGGGCAGGGGACAAGAAAAAAGCCTCCCGGCGATGCCTGGAGGCTTTTGTATTCTACTTTAGAGGGGATTTTTACGCTTCTTGCTCGATGTGTATGAACGACTCGTCTTTCGCTTCGAGGTTTGACGAGCCCATCAGCCAGGTGTCTACGGCGCGGGCGGCTTCGCGGCCTTCCGAGATTGCCCACACCACCAGTGACTGTCCGCGGCGTACGTCGCCGGCAGAGAATACACCTTCTTGCGTGGACATGTAGTTTTGCGTCTTGATGTTGCCGCGCTCGTCCAGCTCCAGCTTGAGCTCTTCGACGAGGCCGCCTTTTTCAGCGCCTACGAAGCCGATGGCCAAGGTGACGAGCTCGCAGGGAATGACACGCTCGGTACCGGCGATTTCTTCAAAGCCCATTTTACCTTGTGCGTTTACACCCCATTTGATGTCGACCAGCTTCATGCCGGTCAGACGGCCGGCGCTGTCGCCCACAAACTCTTTGGTCAAAATAGCCCACTGGCGGTTGGCACCTTCTTCGTGTGAGGAAGAAGTGTTGAGGATCATGGGCCAGAGGGGCCAGGGGTTGTTTGCGTCGTCGCGTTTTGCCGGCGGCTTGGCCAGCAGCTCGATTTGTGTCACGGACTTCGCACCGTGACGGTTGGAAGTACCGACACAGTCAGAGCCGGTGTCGCCACCACCAATCACCAATACGTTTTTGTCGGTTGCCATGATCTCTTCGATGGCCAGCTTGTCGCCTGCCACGCGCTTGTTTTGCTGCGAGAGGAAGTCCATGGCAAAGTGTACACCTTTCAGGTTGCGGCCTGGAATGGGCAGGTCGCGCGGCGCCGAAGCACCACCACACATTACGATGGCGTCGAATTCATCTTGCAGGTGTTTCGCGCTGATGTTTACGCCTACGTGCGCGTTGGTGCGGAAGACGATGCCTTCTTGTTCCATCAGGCGCAGGCGACGATCGATCACGTGCTTCTCTAATTTGAAGTCGGGAATGCCGTAGCGCAGCAAGCCACCGATCCGGTCGCTGCGTTCGAATACTGTTACCCAGTGTCCTGCTTTGTTGAGCTGTGCTGCAGCCGCGAGGCCTGCCGGGCCTGAGCCAACCACCGCTACGCGTTTTCCTGTGCGATGCTTGGGCGGTGTAGGCTTGAGGTAGCCTTTTTCAAAGGCTTGCTCGGCAATGGTCTTTTCGATGTATTCGATCGTGACCGGTTTGTTGTTGATGCTGAGCACGCAGCTCGCTTCACACGGGGCCGGGCAAATGCGACCGGTAAATTCGGGGAAGTTGTTGGTGCTGCTTAGGATCCTAATCGCCTCTTCCCACTTGCCGTTGTATACGGCATCGTTGAAGTCGGGAATGTTGTTGCCCAGGGGGCAACCGTTGTGGCAGAACGGCACGCCGCAGTCCATGCAGCGCGCAGCCTGTTGTTTTACTTTCTCTTTATCGAGCGGGTTGTATACCTCTTTATAGTCTTTGATCCGTTCTTTGGTGTCGCGCGATTTTGGCATTTCGCGCTCGAACTTCATAAATCCATCTATCTGTCCCATGTGTCTGTTGCTTAATATGATTGAACTGCATTACTTCTTTACCAGGGCCGGCGCTGCGGTCTTGGCGCTGGCGGCTTGCTTGCCGGCAGCTTTTTGCTTTTGAAGAACGGCTTTGTAGTCGCGCGGCATCACTTTTACAAAAAGCTCTGACGCTACGGCCCAGTTCTCCAGCACCCACTCGGCCGGGTCGCTGCCCGTATACTTGTGGTGCTTTTCAATCATCGCCCGCACTTCCACCTTATCTTCTTCTTCCATGGTTTCGAGGTCGACCATTTCGCGGTTGGTCAGGCGCTCGAGCGCATGTTCGGGATCAAATACGTATGCTATACCTCCGCTCATACCGGCGGCAAAGTTTTTACCGGTCTTACCGAGTACCACTACGCGTCCACCGGTCATGTATTCGCAGGCGTGATCGCCTACGCCTTCCACCACGGCGGTTACGCCTGAGTTGCGTACGCAGAAACGTTCGCCGGCTTGTCCGCGGATATAGGCTTCACCTGCCGTGGCACCGTAGAAGGCTACGTTGCCAATGATGATGTTGTCTTCCGGTTTGAAGCTGGCTTCGCGGTCGGGGTAGATAATAAGCTTGCCACCCGACAGACCTTTGCCAAAGTAGTCGTTGGCTTCGCCTTCCAGCTCGAACGTGAGGCCTGGTGCTCCAAACACACCAAAGCTTTGTCCGGCGGAGCCTTTGAATTGGAAATGTATGGTATCTTCCGGCAGGCCTTTGCCTTTATATTTCTTCGATACTTCGTTCGACAACAGGGCGCCGACAGAGCGGTCGATGTTGTGTATGACGAACTTTTCCTGTACGGCTTCGGCGTCATCGAGTGCTGCACGTGCTGCCTCCACGAGTTTCCAATCGAGTACTTTCTCCAATTCGAAGTCTTGCTCGATCTGTTTGTACAGGCCTACTCCTTCGCGGGAAGAGTCCACGTGCAGGATTGGTGACAGGTCGAGCTTCTTCACTTTCCAGTGTTCGACATCCTGCCGTACGCGCAGCATGTCGGCGCGGCCAATCATTTCATTGACGGTGCGGAAGCCGAGCTCCGCCATGTTCTCGCGCAGGTCTTGCGCGAGGAAGCGGAAGAAGTTTACGACGTGGTCGGGGTCGCCGGTGAAGAGCTTGCGCAGGTCTTCGTCTTGTGTAGCGATACCGACAGGGCATGTGTTCAGGTGACACTTACGCATCATGATACAGCCTTCTACTACGAGGGCAGCAGTCGCTACGCCCCATTCTTCAGCACCCAGCATGGCAGCGATCGCGATGTCGCGGCCTGTGCGGATCTGTCCGTCGGTCTGTAACACGACGCGGCTGCGCAGGTTGTTTTTCACCAGGGTCTGGTGTGCTTCGGCAAGGCCGAGTTCCCATGGTAGGCCAGCGTGGCGTACCGAGCTGATCGGCGAGGCGCCTGTGCCACCGTCGGCACCAGAGATGAGGATCGCGTCCGCTTTCGCTTTGGCGACACCGGCTGCCACGGTACCTACACCCGCTTGCGACACCAGCTTGACGTTGATGCGTGCCTGGCGGTTGGCGTTCTTTAAGTCGAAGATCAGCTGGGCTAAGTCTTCGATGGAGTATATATCGTGGTGGGGCGGCGGCGAGATCAGGCCCACACCGGGTGTGGAGTGACGCACGCGACCGATCCAGTCGTCTACTTTGTGACCAGGGAGCTGGCCTCCTTCGCCGGGTTTTGCACCCTGCGCCATTTTGATCTGCAACTCGTCAGCATTGCTGAGGTAGTAGCTTGTTACGCCAAAACGTCCGGAGGCTACTTGCTTGATGGCAGAACGTTCCCAATCGCCGTTGGCTTTCTTTTCAAAACGTGCGGCATCTTCTCCTCCTTCACCGCTGTTGCTTTTACCGCCGATGCGGTTCATGGCAATGGCCAGCGTGCTGTGCGCTTCGTGCGAGATAGACCCGAACGACATTGCGCCGGTGGCGAAGCGTTTGAAGATTTCTTCTACCGGTTCTACTTCCTCCAGCGGTACGGGGTTGCGCTTCTTGAACTCAAACAAACCGCGGATGGTGATCTGTTCTTTTGTTTGCTCGTTGATGCGGTGCGCGTACTTCTTGTATTGTTCGAAGTTGTTTGTCTTGGTAGAGTGTTGCAGCAGGTGAATGACTTCGGGGCTGAACATGTGTTTTTCGCCGCGGCGTTTCCACTGGTAGATACCGCCCACTTGCAGCTCTTTGCTTTCTGCTTCGTAGGCAAGTTTGTGACGTACGAGCACTTCTTGCGCCAGGTCGTCGAACGAGAGGCCTTCGATGCGGCTGATGGTGCCGCGGAAGCATTTCTCGATCACGTCGCTGCCCAGACCGAGGGCTTCGAAGATCTGCGACGACTGGTATGATTGCAGGGTGCTGATACCCATTTTCGACATGACTTTCAACAGACCGTTACCGATGCCTTTCTGATAGTTGGCGTATGCTTCCTCATCGGGCAGCGGCTTGTAGAACATGCCATGCTTGTTCATGGAGTGGATGGTCTCCAGCACCATGTACGGGTTTACCGCGCTGGCTCCGTAGCCAATGATGGTAGCATAGTGATGCACTTCCCACACGTCGCCGGCTTCTACTACGATGCCTGCTTGTGTGCGGATGCGTTTGCTTACCAGGTATTGGTGCACGGCACCTACCGACAGCATGGACGGGATCGGTGCGTGGTCGTTGCTGATCTTTTTATCCGACAGGATGAGGATCTTCTTGCCGGCACGTACGGCCTTCTCGGCTTCTGCGCAGATGCGGTCAATGCTTTCTTCCAGGCGACCGGGGGCGCCGTCGGCGTTGAACACGCATTGGATCACGGCATATTCAAAGCCCTGGTCTTGCAGGTGCTTGAGCTTTTCCAGGTCGTCGTTCAGCAGCACGGGCTGCGAAATGTGAATCTGGTTGGTGTGCTGTGGTGTTTCGTCCAGCACGTTGAGGCTGGCGCCGACACGCGTGAACAGCGACATCACCAAACGCTCGCGGATCGGGTCGATCGGCGGGTTACTTACCTGCGCGAAGAGCTGCTTGAAGTAGTTGGAGATGTGACGGCTTTCTTTTGAGAGTATGGCCGGCGGTGTATCGTCACCCATGGAGCCGATGGCTTCGTAGCCTTTCTCAGCAACAGGAAGTATGATCGTCTTGATGTCTTCGGCGGTGTAGCCATAGGCATTTTGACGTTGTACGAGTGTCTTTTCGTCGAAGGAGGTTTCTACCCACTCTACTTCGGGCTCGAGGCGCAGCTTGAGGCGGTTCTGGATGATCCAGTTGTAGTATGATTTGCCTTCGTAGACGGCGCGTTTTACTTTGTCGTCGTCGAGGATTTTGCCGGCTTCGGTGTCGATCATGAGCATTTTGCCCGGCGTGATGCGACCCTTTTCAATAACATCTTTCGGATCGATCTGCAGTGCGCCGGCTTCTGAGCCGGCGATGACGCGACCTGTGCGTGTTACACAATAACGTAGCGGGCGCAGACCGTTACGGTCCAGCGTGGCACCGATGCGGGTACCGTCGGTGAAGACGAGTGCGGCGGGGCCGTCCCACGGCTCCATCATGGAGGCGTGGTACTTGTAGAACGCCTTGCGGTGCGGATCCATGAGCTTGTTGTCCTGCCAGGCTTCGGGCACGAGCATCATCATGACGTGTGGAATGGTGCGGCCAGAGAGCACCAGCATTTCTACCAGGGCGTCGAGGTTGGCCGAGTCGGAGCCGTCGGGGCTGGTGATCGGCACAAGCTTTTTCAATTCTTCGTCGCTAAACAACGTCGATTTGAAAAGCGCCTCTTTGGATTTCATTTTGTTGACGTTGCCGCGGATGGTGTTGATCTCACCGTTGTGTGCGATGTAGCGGAACGGCTGCGCCAGTTTCCAGTTCGGAAAAGTATTGGTCGAGAAACGCGAGTGTACCAGTGCCAGGGCTGTTTTGAGTCGCGTGTCCTGAAGGTCGTCAAAGTATGCGCGCAACTGCTCCGTGCGCAGCTGACCTTTATAGATGATTGTACGCGCGGAGAAGCTCGTGATGTAAAAGTCTTTGTTGTTTCCTTTTACGGTGTCTTCGATGATGTGCTGCGTATAGTTGCGCAGAACAAATAGTTTTCGCTCCAGGGCGTCGCCGGCGAGAGTTTCGTCCACGGGTTTAACAAACACCTGCTCGATCGTAGGCTCCACTTCGGCAGCACCCGGGCCGGGCACGCTGTGGTCTACCGGTACAACGCGAAAGCCGATGAGCTCGAAACCCAGTTCTTTTATATTCCTGCGCAGTACTTCGCGGCAGGCGTTTTGCACTTTCTTATCACGCGGAAAGAAGACCATACCCACACCATATTTCCCGAGGACGGGCAATGTGAAGCCCAGGCGTGTTGCTTCTTCGATGAAAAATTCGTGGGGCAGCTGGATCAAGATTCCGGCACCATCCCCTGTCTTTGGGCTGCTCCCTCTTCCTCCCCGGTGCTCCATGTTCTCGAGCATGCACAATGCATCGCGCAGGTTTTGATTGGTTTTGTTGCCGTTTATGTTGGCAACAAAGCCGATCCCGCAGGCATCGTGTTCCAGTTCAGGGGTGTACAGACCACGGCTGGTTGTTTCTTTCATTACTTCTGGCGTTTACTAGTTGTTATGGGTGTGTTAATTCTCTGTTTTGAGCGGAACAGAGTCTATAAAGTTATGGAGAAAACAGAAGAAATTTCTGAGGTTTCAGCGATGCAAAGAATTTTTTGAATCTTTTCACAAAAAATTCAGAATGCTTCAAAAACTAAAAAACGAATACGATTGCACCCTGTTCAGTTTTGAAAAATTCAAGAAACAGCGAAAACGATTGAAGAATTTTCAATGAATTATACGCTCCGCACACCGCGCACCATTTCCTTCTTGCCGGGAGGTCCTGGAAGTGTTTCTACCGTCAATCCCAGGGCTTTCAGATCGCGTTTCAACTGGCCTTTGGCACAGTACGTCACAAACATTCCTCCGGGCCGCAACGTTTGCACGGCTTTTGCCAACATGTCGTAGGTCCACATCTCGGGTTGCTTGTTCGGCGCGAATGCGTCGAAGTAGATCACGTCGGTTTGCGCCGTCGGTAAGGTTGCGTCCTGCAGCGATACCGTTAGTTTCTGCAATTGAAATGTCGGGCGTACAGCGACCGACTGGTTCCAGGGGGCCTGGTGTATTGCGTGAAAGAGTGTTTGCGCGGCGGGCGTGGTAGTATAATTCAGCTGTACCCACAGGTCTTCGGGCAGCGGCGCAGTTTCCAGCGAGGTATAGTGCACGGTCACACCTTTTTCTTCGGTGTGCTGTGCGGTGAGTAACGCGTTGAGGCCAGTGCCAAACCCTATTTCCAGCACGGCCACGGTGGTGGCGCCGGAGGCCAGGAAGCGATCGAGGCCCTCTTGTATAAAGACGTGTAGCGACTCTTGCACAGCGCCGTGGCGCGAGTGGTAGGTCTCGTTCAGGGCGGTGTTGAGCAGGGAATGCGAGCCGTCGCCGGTGGTAATGATTTCGATACTCATTCTTTATTTATAGATCAGCACCACGGCGGATGCATTCACTCCCTCTTCACGGCCTACGTAGCCCAGCGTCTCCGTTGTAGTCGCTTTGATGGCGATCTCTTCTTCGGTTACGTTCATGAGGGGCGCCATGGCTTTTTTCATGGCATCGATGTGCGGGCCGATCTTGGGTTTCTCCAGGCAGATGGTGCAGTCGACGTTGCCGACTTTCCAGCCTTTCTCGGTGATCATACGCGTGACTTCTTTTAGGAAGAACTTGCTGTCCATGCCTTTCCACCGGTCATCGGTGTTTTTAAAATGAAACCCGATGTCGCGCATGTTGGCCGCACCGAGCAGGGCGTCGCAGATGGCGTGGATCAATACGTCGGCGTCGCTGTGGCCTACGGCACCTTTGGTGGCGGGCAGCTTGATGCCTCCCATCCAAAAATCTCTTCCTTCTTCTAATTGGTGTACGTCATAGCCCATGCCTACGCGAATGTTTGTCATTGCTTCTCTGTATTAAGTACGATTATTCTTTTACAAATATACGGCTGTGGTATTTAACCCGGGTGAGGTACAGTCCGTGGGGCGGCACGTTGGCACCGGCCTGTTTACGATCGCGGCTTTGCACGATGGTTTGAAATTCGCGCAGCGAGGTGCGACCACTGCCCACATCGAGAAGGGTGCCTACGATGGCACGCACCATGCCGCGCAGAAATCGGTTGGCGGTGATGATGAACTCCAGCCGCGCGCCGTCTTCGCGCCACTCGGCTTTTTTCATGTCGCAGCGAAAGTGGTTGACATCGGTTTGCACCTTGCTAAAGCAGGCAAAGTCGTGCTCGCCTAACAGCGTTGCCGCGGCGCGGTTCATGGCGTCGACGTCGAGGGGTCGGAAATAATACAGCGCGAGCCCTTCGGTGAACGGGTCTTTCACGCGCGTGATGCGGTAGTGGTAGGTGCGCTCATACGCCTCGTACCGCGCGTTGGCCTCGGGCTGTACGGGCCGGATGGCGTGGATGGCGATGCTTTTGGGTAGAAAGGAGTTAAGCTTTACGAGCAGCGTGGGCCGGTCGAAGTCTTTTTCAATATCGGCGTGGAAGTACTGCTGCTCGCAGTGTACACCCGCGTCGGTACGGCCGCTGCCGGTAATGCTGATTTCTTCGCGCAGCAACTTTGTCAGTGCGTCTTCTACCACGGCTTGTACGCCGACAGCATTGGGCTGTGACTGCCACCCGCTATAGGCAGCGCCGTGATAGGCTATCTCAAAAAAATACCTCATAAAGATTCATACACGATGGCGGCCCCCTGGCCCACGCCGATGCACATCGTCGCCAGTCCATAGCGGGCGTCGCGGCGTTTCAGCTCGTGCAGCAAGGTAGCGCTGATGCGCACGCCACTACAACCCAGGGGATGGCCGAGGGCGATGGCTCCGCCGTTGACATTTACCCGGTCGGGGGACAGGCCCAGGTCTTTTATACATGCCAACGCCTGGGAAGCGAAGGCTTCGTTGAGCTCGATCAAGTCCAAATCTGCTACGGTCAGGCCCGCGCGTTGTAAGGCTTTTTGCGTGGCCGGTACGGGGCCGACACCCATGTAGGCGGGATCCACACCGGCGACAGCGGTCGATACGATGCGTGCCATGGGCTTCAGGTTCAGTTGTCTCAGCAGGGCCTCGCTTACCACCAGGCAGGCGGCGGCACCGTCGTTTATACCGGAGGAGTTTCCGGCGGTGACGGTACCCTGCTCGCGAAAGGCGGGCTTTAAGGTGGCGAGCTTTTCCAGCGTCATGGTGCGTGGGTGTTCGTCTTTATCAAATATTATGATTTCCCGGCGCGCGGTTGGCGAGGGTAGGGCCACGGGTACCAGTTCCGCCTGGAAACGGTTTTGCTCATACGCGTGTTGGTAACGCGCCTGCGACTCCAGCGCGAAGCGATCTTGCTCTTCGCGCGTGATGCGCCATTTCTCCGCTACGTTCTCGGCGGTTTCGCCCATGGACCAGGGATGGTAGAGCGCTGAGAGTTTGTCGTTCACAAACCGCCAGCCGAGGGTTGTATCGAAGATCTCTGCTTTGCGGGCAAAGGACTCTTCGGCTTTGGCCATTACAAAGGGTGCGCGGCTCATGCTTTCTACGCCGGCGGCGAGGTACGCATCGCCCGCACCGGTCATGATGCCCTGGGCGGCTTGCATGATGGCTTGCAGGCCCGAGGCGCACAGGCGGTTGACGGTCACCCCCGCCACGGTGATGGGCAGGCCCGCTAACAGCAGGGCCATACGGGCTACGTTGCGGTTGTCTTCGCCTGCCTGGTTGGCCGCGCCGACGATCACATCTTCAATAACCGAAGCGTCGACGGCGGGCTGACGTTGCAGCACCTCGCGCAGCACGTAGGCGGCGAGGTCGTCGGGACGCACGGAGGCCAGCGTACCGCCGTAGCGGCCGATGGGCGTGCGAAGTATATCGACAATAAAGGCAGCTGGCATACGCGGGCTGGTGTGAATTATTTTTGATTACTTTTGCCCTCAAGTTAACGCAACCGGCACATGTGGCAAAGAATTCAAACTGTATTTCTGGGTATTACCATCCTTAGTCTGATCGCTTCCATCTTCCTACCGATCTACATGCACGTAGACGCCTCCGGCAAAACGCATGCGCTTTACGCGCTGCATTATACCGTTATTGAGAACAACGTGCGTACCAGTCAATATTTCCCGTATAGTGTCATCGCTGTCCTGTACATCGCGGCGGCAACGATCGCTTTTATTGAAATTCAAAAGTTCCGCAACCGCCTGTTGCAGGTGAAGCTCGGCGCGTTGAACGCCGTCTTCCTCGCTGTCGCTGTCGGCGTGGCGGTTTACTTCGCCAGCGGACTGCTGAAGGCCAACCAGGAGGGCAACTACGACTACGGTCTGTGGGCGCCTTTTGTGGCGGTGATCTGTAACTGGGCCGCGATCCGGTTTATAAAACGCGACGAAAAGATCGTACGCGACTCCGATCGCCTGCGCTAAGCGCTCGAAATTCTGCCACCTTGGCACATTCCTGAACTGGAACAACATTTGAAATCCCCGCCTGTCGGGGATTTTTTTATTCCCCACCCTTAAATCTGACAAATATGGCAGCAACACAAGAAAAAGGTACGATCTCCATTCACACCGAGAACATCTTTCCCATCATTAAGAAGTTCCTTTATTCCGACCATGAAATATTCCTGCGCGAGCTGGTTAGCAATGCCGTAGACGCCACCCAAAAATTGAAGAAGCTGGCGTCGCTGGGCGAGTTCTCCGGTGAGCTGGGCGACCTGAAGGTGGAAGTGAGCTTTGACAAAGAGAAGAAGACCATCACCGTTAGCGACAAAGGCATTGGCATGACGGGCGAGGAGATCAAAAAATATATCAATCAGATTGCATTCTCGGGTGCTACTGAGTTTGTAGAGAAGTTTAAAGACAAGACCGATGCGAAAGATATCATCGGTAAGTTCGGTCTCGGTTTCTACTCCGCCTTCATGGTGTCTGACAAGGTAGAGATCGTTTCCCGCTCTTTTAAAGTAGGTGCCGACGAGGCTGCCCGTTGGGAGTGTGACGGTTCGACCGAGTACGAACTGACGCCTGCTGAGAAGGCTGAACGCGGTACGGATGTTATTCTGCATATCAATGCCGACTCTGAAGAGTTCCTCGATGAGTGGAAGCTGAAAGGCATTCTCGATAAGTACTGTAAGTTTTTGCCGGTGGAGATTAAGTTCGGCACGCAGGAGAAGAACGAAGAGGACGGTGTTGACGAGGAAGGTAAGCCTAAGTATAAGTCGGTTACAACCGACCGGATTATCAACAATCCTGCTCCCCTGTGGGCGAAGTCGCCGTCTGAGTTGAAGGATGAGGATTATCTCTCTTTCTATAAGGAGTTGTATCCCTTCTCGGAAGAACCGCTGTTCTGGATTCACCTGAATGTTGATTATCCTTTCAACCTGACGGGTATTTTATACTTCCCGAAGGTGAAGAACGATTTCGAGATGCAGAAGAACAAGATTCAGCTGTACTCACGCCAGGTGTTTATTACGGACGAAGTAAAAGATGTCGTGCCCGACTTTCTCATGATGTTGCACGGGGTGCTCGACTCGCCCGATATTCCGCTGAACGTGTCGCGTAGCTACCTGCAAAGCGACGCTAGCGTGAAGAAAATCAGCGCTCACATTACGAAGAAAGTGGCAGATAAGCTGCAGGAGATCTTTAAGAAGGACCGCGCCGACTTTGACAAGAAGTGGGATGACATCAGCGTGTTTGTTAAGTATGGTATCATCAGCGACGAGAAGTTTTACGATAAGGCGAAGGATTTTGTCCTGTTGAAAAATACCGACGGCAAGTATGCTACGATTGAGGAATACAAAGAGAAGGTGAAAGCTACGCAGACGGACAAAGACGGCAACCTGGTGTATATCTATTCATCTGATCCGGGTAAGCAAGATAGCTTTATTCAGGCGGCTAAAAATAAAGCCTATGATGTGCTGGTGTTAGACGGTGTGTTGGATAGTCACTTTATCAATACGCTCGAGCAGAAGCTGGAGAAGACGCAGCTGAAGCGTGTTGATAGCGAGACGGCGGATAAGCTGGTGGATACAGACAGCAAGACTGAGAGTGTGCTGAGCAACGAAGAGCAGGAGCAGGTGAAGGGCATCTTTGAGAAGGCTATTAATAATAAGAGCTTTACGGTGGCGATTGAAGCGCTGTCACCCGATGATTTGCCGGTGTTGATTACGTTGAGTGAGTTTATGCGCCGGATGAAGGATATGGCGAAGCTTGGTGGTGGCGGTTATGCTTTTATGGGTCAGATGCCGGATAATTATGCGGTGGCTGTGAATGGTAACCATGGGATTGTGCAGAAGATCCTGAAGGCTGACGCGGAAGAGCAGAAGATCAAGCTGGCGAAGCAGTCGTTTGATTTGGCGTTGCTGTCGCAGGGTATGTTGACGGGGGCGGATTTGACGAGCTTTATTAAGCGGAGTGTTGAGTTGGTTTCGTAGTCTTAATTCAGTCAGCTATATATATACAAAAGGGCCCCGGCAGTGTCGGGGCCTTTTTGTGTGACGCACCTTCGCTTGCTTGGTGCTTGGTGACACTACGGCCCTCGCCAGTCTGAAGACTGGCATTGGGGCAGGTCCAAGTCGCCCTCCCTTCGGTCGGAAGACTTGAACCAGATGTCACCGTACCGTTAGAAGTTGGGGGAGAGTAGATATTTGGAATAGAATTCTTCGATGACTTTTACGGCGTCTTCTGGGGTGTCTACTACTTCGAAGAGATAGTGGTCGTCGGCGTCGATCATCTTTTCTGCTACTAATACCTTCTTCCACCATTCGACGAGTCCGCTCCAGAATTTTTTTCCTACCAGGACGATGGGGAATCTTCCAATTTTCTTCGTTTGGATCAATGTTAATGCTTCCATTAGCTCGTCGAGTGTGCCGAAGCCGCCGGGCATTACGATGAATCCCTGGGAGTATTTTACGAACATTACCTTGCGCACGAAGAAGTAGTCGAATGTGATGAGCTTGTCGGGGTCGATGTATATATTTCCTTTTTGCTCGTGGGGTAGATAAATATTTAAGCCTACGGATTTTCCTTTTGCGCGGTTGGCGCCTCTGTTGCCGGCTTCCATTATCCCGGGGCCACCGCCGGTGATGACACCGTAGCCATGTTTCACCAGTTGAAAGGCAATTTCGTCGGCCATTTTATAGTAGGGATTGCTGGGCTTTACGCGGGCTGAGCCAAAGATGGTTACGCAGGGGCCGATCTTTGCGAGCTTGTCAAAGCCTTCTACAAATTCGGACATTACTTTAAAGATCACCCAGCTGTTCGAGCTTTTGATCTCGGCCCAATCTTTGTCTTGAAATGCCTGGCGGATACGTTGCTCTTCTTCCAGGCTTTGTTGAAACGCCGGTGTTTCTATTTCCTTTTTCTTTGATTTTTTTGCCATGATGTCAAACCTTGTTACGGCTGTTTATACGTATGCAATACGGTGGAAGTTAGTGAAGAAGGTCTTTTAATGCACCCTCCAGTGTCTTAAATTGAAATTGAAAACCTTCGCGCTGGATCTTTTCCGACGACACGTTGCTGCCGGTCAGTACCACCTCGGCCATTTGTCCAATCAACATCTTCAACACAACGCCCGGCACAGGGGGCATAAACACCGGCCGGCCCATGGCCTTGCCGATGGCTTTTGTCAGCTCGCGGTTGTTAGTAGCATACGGGCCCGTGCCATTGTAGGGGCCTTGCATGGCCTCATCGTCCATGGCCTTGATAAACATGCGGCAGATGTCGTGGATGTGAATCCAGCTTACGTTTTGACGCCCGGTGCCCAGCGGTGCACCGACAAAGAGCTTTACCGGCCTGGCCATCTGTTCCAATGCGCCACCCTCTGCTGCCAGTACTATGCCGATGCGAATCTTTACCACGCGAATGCCCAATGTAGCGATGCGGTCTACTTCTTCCTCCCAGGCCCGTGTTACTTGCGCCATGAAATCTTTGCCGGCGGGATGTTCTTCGGTTAGCAAAGAGTCGTTGTCTTCAAAGCCATAGTAGCCAATCGCCGAGGCGGAGACAAAGGTCTTGACCGCGTGCGGATTGTGGCGCAAGGTGTCGTACAGCAGGCGCGTGGAGTGCGTGCGGCTTTCGAGGATTTCCTTTTTGTAGGAGTTCGTCCATCGCTTTTCGCCGACGCCAGCACCGGCCAGGTGTACAATCGTATCAGTGCCTTGCAGGGCGGCTACATCAAGTTTTGCTTGAGCGATGTCCCATAAAAAGGTGGTTGTCTTGTTGCCACGGTTGCTGCGACTGAGGTGTGCCACGTGGCGGCGTTCGCGTTGTAAGAGCTCGGTGAGGTGCGTACCGATAAGACCTGAAGCACCGGTAATTAGTATATTTTTTGCAGTCAATTTTTCAGTAGTTTTGAGCCCTCAATTCTACAAAGTAAACAACATGTCGCTAACGAAAAAGTTTGCCCTGATCTTTTCATTTTTTGCGCTTACACTTACCACCACCGCCCAAACTGTAAAAGTTAAAAAAGAGACCGCCCGTGTAAAGGGAGAAAATCTCCAAGGTTTTGAGGTAGAGCTCGACGGCACGCCTGAGGAGGTTAACACTGCGCTGCTCAAGCTTGCCAAGTCGCTTGGCAAGGCCAAGCAGGCTACCGACGCTATTACGATCAACGAACCCACCGTTGGCGCCATTCCGTACGCTACACCGGCTTATGCGGTGATGAAAACCAAAAGCACTACCAAGGCGGCCGCCTGGATCGGTGTGAAGCCGGAAGGGGGCTCTGCGGAAACTACGGCACATGTTAACAAAGAGCTTGAGAAACTGATGCACGACTTTGGCGTGAAGTTCTATCGGGAGAAGATCCAGGTGCAGATCGATGAGTCGATGCGTGCCGCACAGGCAGTAGATAAGCAGCAACAGAAGTTGACGAATGAGAATAAGAACCTGAACACCAAGGTAGAAGATAACAAACGCGAGAAGATTCAACTGGAGAAGTCGATTGAAAATAATAAGCTGGCGAACGCTGACCTGTTGAAGAAGATCGCGAAGAATAAACACGATCGTGACTCTGTGGCGCTGGCGGGTGTGCAGATTAAGAAGGTGATGGAGGCGCAGAAGGAGAAGCAGCGGAAGGTAAATTGACGTAGACAAAAATTGGTTAACCTGATTTATCCGGTTAATAGGGATTGCGCTAATTAGCTGTATGTCTGGTATGGCTTATGTATAGCTGTGGTATATGTTTGATACGGGTAATCCATAGCGTTGCCTTAGGTGGGTAGTAGGGATGGCCCGGGTAGTGGCCAGGTTTGACCCCCGCAATTCAATTACCGTTCGTGGACAGTTGAGATTAATGCCAAATCTTCTAATGACATCTCGTCGCATTTTCCTGGTCAATTCGGCGGCGAAAGACGATCTTAGGTTTATACTTAAGAGCGTATGGCGAAACAAACGGGCACTATTAAGTTAATAGGCAAGTTAGGTGGAAACAGCTATTACTATACTAAAGATAACGGCTATCTCGTCCGAAAAATAACGTCTGTCGATGCTGAGCGTATTCGTACTGATCCTGCTTTTGAGCGTGTGCGTGAGAACAACACGGACTTTGGACGGTGTGCATGGGGTGTTAAGCTCTTGCGCGCTGCGTTTATACCGCTGTTCGCCGGTGCAGCGGATACACGCATGACCAGCAGGCTTACTCAGGCAGTTATGGCGGCCATGCAGTTCGACACAACCAATATGCCTGGCATGCGACGTCTGGAGTCGGGCGATATGGGATTGCTGCGTGGGTTTGAGTTTAATAAAGAGACTTCGCTGAAGCGCGTGTTAAAGGCGTCGTATGCTACCGATGTTAATCACGAAAAAGGTATTTGTACGGTCACGATTACGCCGTCCGATAAGAAGCTGGTGCTTCAGCATGCGGATGCCTCGCGTTTTCGGTTTGTGGTGGGCATAGCCAGGATTGATTTCAAGACCGGTGCACATTCCGTGGAGTACATTCGGTCAACGGAGATATCAACACGCAAGATGGAAACAATGCCTATGGTATTTACAAGCCGTATAATGCCCGTTAAGAATGAGTTTCTTCTTATAACGTTAGGTATTGAGTATCTCCGGCAGGTTGACGGCGAATATTGTGTGGTGGAGGGTAAGAAATATACTGTGTTAACGCTGATTCGCGTGGAAAAAGCGTGTCGGAAAAAGGAGAAAAAAACCGCACACGGTAAAAACCGCATTTCCTGGCAGCGAAGGATTACGCGAGCCCTACGTCTTCGTCCCGCGGTTCATATAAATAGATTCGCTACTAAACGTTGCTGTCTGTTTTCCAGGCGCAATCGATATGTACCAGAACTCGAGTTGCCAAACCCGCTCAAGTCTACTTTAGACACGTTTTATGGAAGTTCATAGAACTTCACAAGAAACACAATGTTAAACGTTACTTAGAAAAATGATGATGAATTTTGATAACGAGGTCTCAGACGCTGTTTACGTGGAGACTAAAAAATAAATAAGACAGAAATGAGCTTCATTCCCGCCAGACAGTAAAAAAAAGGGCTGCGATTGCAGCCCTTTTAATTATGTCAGGACAGATATCTTATTTCTTAGTCCAAGTACCTTTCCAGGAGTCGAAGTTAGCACCAGTAGGCTCGTTTGCCACGAGGGCTGCTTCTAGTTTCCCTTTAGCAGTGTCAACTGCTGAACCGGGATCTGTTTCGCCGTCGTCAAGCTTAACGTCGTAGTTCTTATCAGCAACGTCAGAATAAACGTTTGTGAACTTCAGGGAATTGTCGCCGAGATTCTGCAACGTTACCAGTGAACGAGCGTCGATTGCGTCGTCGCTGTAGCCTTTGATAACGATGTTGTCGAAAGTCCCTTTCGAACCTTCGCGGATACGGATACCGTCTACAGTCTCGCCGTCGCCGTTTTTCACTACTTCATAACCCATGATGGTAACGTTTTTAACAGTGGGGTTAGAAAAAGGAGTAGCGGCATTGTTAACGTCCAGGTTGTCAGCTTCGATACCTTTGTCTTGCAGGTAGTTAACATCGTTCATTTGCTCCGTGTACAGGTACTGTATAGTACCCGACCAGCCTTGTGCCCAGTCGAACTGGTCATCTTGCGAACCGTAGCAGAATACGTAGCTCAGGTTTACCGTGCCACCGAACATTTCGATGCCATCGTCAGCACCTTTGTAGGCTTCGATGTGATCGATCACTGTACCGCTACCCACACCGTAGAGCGTGATACCGTTGTGTTCTTTTTCAGCGTTGATCTTGCTACCGGAGTATTCCGTACGCAGATATTTGATAGTACCAGAGTTGTCAGCTGCAGCTGTGCCACCATAACTTGCATCACCGATTTCAGTAATAGCAGTAGTGCCCACGTTGATCGGAGCGCGACCGCAAACCAGCAGACCACCCCATGAACCGGGCTGCTCAGCTTCAGCTGTCAGAACGATCGGTTTCGCATCGGTTCCTTGAGCATCGATCTTAGCACCTTGCTCGATTACGATAAACATTGCGTTGCTAGAACCATCTTCAGAAGCAGTAACTGTTACACCGGCTTCGATCTTCAGCGTGCCACCATCTCTTACGCGCAGCGCTTTGTCAATGGTGAAAGAACGGTCTGCTTTCAGAGTCAGAGTTTCGCCGCTTTTCACCTCACCAATCAGTGTCTCGCCATCTGCCGGCTCCAACGCTGTAGGCTCGTTGCTGCCATCTTCGTCATCGTCATCGCTACATGCTGTGAAGGCCACCGCCGCAGCCAGCAGGATAATCAGTGACCAGCTTAATTTCCAAGCTTTTTTCATAAGTGAATTTTAGTTAGTACGTTAAAGTTGAGTGCAAAGAAAAGGCCTTAATATTAAGATGTTGTTAAGACGCCTTTACCAAACCTTTACTCTTGAATTAGTTTCCCATCAGGCGATAGGTCAGCGAAAGACCCAGGTTGATACCCGCTTTATAGGACTGTGTAATGGTATCATCTTTGGTTGCATTGGGGCCGGACTCCTGCTCAAGACGGATGTCAGGATTCAGCAGGTTCTTTGCCGACAGCTTTACCCCGAAACCGCTCTGCCAGGTATTCTGAATGACGAGATCCAGTGTGCCGAAAGATTTTTCATACTCGTCACCACGCTTGTCGGTACCGACGTTGTAGATGCGGTCGCCAAATACATTGTATGTCAACTCTATGCTGGACTGGACAGACGATTTTGTAAACAGATCGTCATATCCCATCGACAGGTTAACCATGTACGGAGAAGCGCCCTGCAGCTGACGGGAAGTATTGGTAATCGCCGACAGCAGATCGCGCGTACGTTGATCCTTGAACTTGCTCGGATCGGTATCTACCTCACTGTGCAGCACGCTCAGGTTACCGTCGAACACGAGGCCGTTGACGAGCTTGGAAGAAGAGCTGAAGAAGCTCGAAATGCGTTTCTTGAACTCGAACTCAAACCCGTATACCTGGGCGCTTGCAATATTGAAGAAGCTGATAAAATTCGGGCCGCTTCGAACCTGCTCGATGGGCTTGTCAATGTTTTTATAGAACACGCCGAACGAAACCAACTCACTTCCGGTCGGAAAAATCTCGTACTTCAGGTCGACGTTGTAAATTGAAGAGTTCGACAAGAGCGGATTACCCACCGTGCTCTGTAAGTTTTCGTTTACATACGCCACCGGTACCAATTCCACGAAGTTGGGACGCGTCAGGGTTTTCGATCCTGACAACCGCAGGATCTTGGTGTCCGTAATGTTATATTTTGCGTTTACAACTGGCAGCAGATCAAAGTCGTCGCTTTCGATCTTAGTGAACCGATCGTTAAAACCAGTGCCCTGCAGGCGATAGTCCACACTTTGATTTGTTTTTTCAACACGCAAGCCTGGTATGATTGATAGTCGGCTTGTAATGTTCAAATCGGCATAAGCGTAGCCCGCATCGATGGTTCTGTTGGCCTTTGAACGGTTCGAGCCGTCGACAATGTCGTTGTAGGTGTAGTCGCCACTGCCATACGCTTCGTCGTCGAGTACCTCTTCCAAACGGTCAACATTCATCGGTACATTCAGGAGAGCCGATCCTGGAGGAAACAGTAATTGGTATGAGCGGAAGCTCACATCGCGATCTTTGTTTCTCCGCTGGTAGCCAAGGGTAATTTTGTTGCGCTTGTCCTGGCTGTTTGGCTTGCCGAAAGAATAAGCCGCTTCACCAAAGGCGTAGTACTCTTTCTCATCGGTCAGCTGGTAGTAGCGCTGGCTACCACCCAGACCCGTGCTGCTTACCGTACCTTCGTTCTTAACACCCTGGGGTGTTGTAAACGACAGTTCGCGGCGATCCGGCTCATCCGTGGAAGCCGTCGAATAGCTGCCACCCCACTTCACCTTCAGGTTATTCGATATTGTATTGTCGCTACCAAGCTGAATGTTGTGCATGCGGGTCTGCAGATACCGGCTTCTCAGACGCAGGCGATCCGTTGTTGACGGTGAGTCCACATCAAAGTCGTCGCCGAGGCTTGTGGTATAGGTATTGTTCGAATTGTTGACGAACAAGTAGTTTGCACGAATCACATTATTCTCATTCCAAGCGAAGGAAGTACCCAGCAGGCCGGTGAGGTTCGTGTTGAACGCATAGCGGTCGCGGTCGAAATTCTTGTCGGGATCCTGCATGCTGTTCAGCACCAGGTTGGGACCGAAGTCAGCGCGGTATGAGTTCCGATAAGAGCCGGAAAAAATGATACCGAGTTTGGAAGTACCCAGGTTGATGGAGCGCCCCGCATCAATATTAAAGTTGTTATCGATCGGCGCATTGATATGCTGGCGACCAAAGGTTGTCTTAAACGGATCGGTTTCACCGTTGAAGCGGTGGATACCGTTGTAATCAACGGCCACCGGTCCTTCACGCTTGCTACCCGAAAGGCCCAGGTAGTCCGAAGAACCGTCACGATTTGTGATAAAGTCTTTATAGGTAGTAACGGTGTTGTAGTTTACGCCAAGACCTACTGTGAGAAAGTTCTCCTGTGCAGGGTCTTTCGTGAAAATGTCGATCGAAGCACCCGATACGTCTCCGAACTGGTCGGCCTGGTAAGTTTTCGCAACGGCGATATTCCGTACGATTGTAGTTGGGAAGATATCCAGCTCGACCACCTTCTTGTTCTGATCCGGTGAAGGTAGTGGCATAGAGTTCAGGTATGCATTGTTGTAGCGGTCGCCGAGACCTCTTACGTAAATACCGCGCGAAGCGACTTTGGTAATGCCGGTCATCTTTACAAGACCAGAACCTACGTCGTTTACACCCTTTACAGACAGCTCGATGGCGCCGATATTTTCAACAGCGATGGATGCGTTCCTTCTTTCGCCTAACAGAATTTGGTCGCTGGCCCGGTCGCGGATCCCACCGATCACAACTTCGTTCAGTTGAGTACCTTCCTCGAACAGAGATGTATTGATCGTGGTAACTTCACCGGCAACAACGGTGACATTACTGACAGTATCTGTTTTATAAGACAGGAACGAAACGATCAGTTCGTATGTGCCAGGTGTTACCTTGGCAATCTCGAAATTGCCTTCCAAGTCCGCCGTATTACCCAACGCCGTCCCTGCGAGACGGATGCTGGCACCGATGATGGGCTCACCCGATACAGCGTCTTTGACGGTCCCTTTAATCGTCCCTGTTTGCGCCATGGCACCCAATGCAGCCATCATAACAAGCGAAAGAGAAAGAAGAATGCTTCTTAACATAAACCTTTTATTTGCCACAAAGGTCTATCACTAATATTACCTGATGGGGATGCCGCTGTTACGAAATTGTTAAGTGCAAAAAGCCTTGCTAACGGGCGTTTAATGTGTTTTCGCTACCTTTTTTGCGCTTTCGTGTGACTGTCAAGGAGTTCAGTTTTGGGGTCTTAACAATTCTTACAAGATTTTTTAATCTGCATAATCCGCAGGTAATAGAACTTCTTAAAAGTTTCCGCAGAGGAAACAAAATGTCGTTCGGAATGTAGGCTCGAACCCCATATTTTACCGCTTATGACATCTAGTGGGGTCGAAAAATTCCCGCGAGGACACTAAATGTTTAAATAAAGAGCCCGACCCTACCTGCTAATGGGTTGAGTCGGGCTCCCAATCCGGGACACCGGATGTTATCTTAATGGTTGATCGGAATCTTGTTCAGGATGGCACGGACGATGTCTGCCGGGCGCACATTGTCGGCTTCCGCCTCGTAGTTCAACAGGATGCGGTGACCCATTACGTCGATGGCTACCTCTTTAATATCTTCGGGCAGCACATAGTCGCGTCCTTCGATGTACGCTATGGCCTTGGCTGCCAGGTTGAGGTTGATACTGGCACGTGGTGACGCCCCGAACTGGATGTACTGGGCCTGCTCCGTTAGTTTATAGTCCAGCGGCTTGCGTGTGGCGTATACCAGCTCGACAATGTAGCGCTCCAACGATTCTGACATCTTTACGCGGTTGATCTGCTCGCGGATGGAGAAGATCTCTTCTTTCGTGAGCATGGTGTTGACCTTGTAGTCGAACTTCATGTTGGAGATGCGGCGCATGATCTCGATTTCCTGCTCTTTGGTAGGATAGTCGATATGCACCTTCATCATAAAGCGGTCTACCTGGGCTTCGGGCAGCGGGTAGGTACCTTCCTGATCGACTGGGTTTTGTGTGGCCAGTACGAGGAAGGGTTTGTCTAGCTTGAACGTTGTCTCGCCGATGGTCACCTGTTTCTCCTGCATGGCTTCGAGCAATGCCGACTGCACCTTGGCGGGCGAGCGGTTGATCTCGTCGGCCAGGATGAGGTTGGCAAAGATGGGGCCTTTCTTTACCTCGAACTTACCGTCTTTTTGATTATAGATCATCGTACCGACGAGGTCGGACGGCAGCAGATCGGGCGTAAACTGAATGCGTTGAAAGTCCAGGTGGAGTACCTGGGCGAGGGTACTTACAGTCAGGGTCTTGGCGAGCCCCGGTACACCTTCGAGCAGGATGTGCCCGTTGGTAAACAAACCGATCATCAACCGGTTGACCATGTATTCCTGGCCCACGACCACTTTGGCTACTTCGGCATAGACCTCTCTTACCTTTTCCTTATGCGCTTCGTGCTTTTCAACGGCTACGGATTCCATACAAAGTATTTTGATTTAAACCTGTCAAAAATAGTGTAAATATTGAAAAAGTAATCCCCTTAGGCATATGGATTACAAACAAAGGACGTAAAAGGAGTCATGGGCAAAACATTTGTGATGGGGGACATGCACGGGGCATACCGTGCATTGCGGCAGTGCCTGGACCGGTCTGCATTTGATTATAAACACGATCACCTGATCTGTCTCGGTGATGTGTGCGACGGCTGGCCTGAAACCCGCGCGTGTGTGGAAGAGTTGCTACGCATCAAACACCTGACGCTCATCTTAGGCAACCATGACTTCTGGACGCGGCAGTGGATGATTACCGGTCATATAAATGACATCTGGTATGACCAGGGCGGCCTGGCTACGTTGCAGTCGTATGACGATGGCGTGCCCGATTCGCACCGTGCACTCTTCCGCAAGGCCCTGCCTTACTACCTCCGCCACAACAAACTTTTTGTACATGCGGGCATCGACCCCACCCTACCGCTGCGCCGGCAGGACGAGGATATGTTCCTGTGGGATCGCTCGCTGGCCAAAGAAGCCATGGACCGTTTTACGCGTGATGTTCCCGGCAAGCTAACCAGCTTTGATGAAGTGTATATTGGTCACACTGGCACAGGGTACCCGCACCCTATACAAGGCGGTGACGTGTGGTTGATGGACACCGGCGCCGGCTGGAGTGGTGTATTGTCGATGATGAATACCGAGACGAAAGAAGTGTTTACGAGCGACCCTGTGCCGGACCTTTACCCTGGCATAATCGGACGCGTCAAGCGCGCCTAGCGATGTGTCAGGATACCTGCACGATGAGCTCCTGTTCCAGCGGTATGCCGCGGAGCTTTAGAAACAGCTGCGCCAATACGGCTACGTCGCGCAGGCAGTAGTCTTTGATCTTCTCGAGGTCTTTATCCACATAGTACACGCGGTTTACCTGGCTGCCGTCAATGCCGCCTTCTTTACTGGAGGGAATGTTAAACACCGCTGCCAGCAAGTCGAGCGAGGTGAAGTGTTTGTAGTCGCCGAACTTCCACATGTCCATGGTGTCGTAGTGCGGCACTTCCCATGGCTTTTTGCCCGCCAGGTCGAGCAGGCCGGGGAGCGGAATGCCGTTGATGAGCATGCGCCGTGACAGGTAGGGAAAGTCGAACTCTTTGCCGTTGTGGGCGCATAGCCGCTCCGAGACGCTGAGTCGTTCGAGCATGGTTTTGAATTCGAGTAGCAGGGCGTGTTCGTCGTCGCCGGAGTAGGCTTTGGTGCGCAACGTCAATGCGCCGTTTTCGCCATCTACAAACTTGCCCACGCAAATGCAGATGATCTTACCAAATTCGGCAAAGATCGCAGCACGGTCCAGGTATAGCTCGCCATCCGTCAAATCACTGTCGCGGCGAAGGTTGGTAGCTTTGCGCGTCCAGAGCGACTGGATACGGTCATCCAACAAGCCGAAGTCCTCTACGGCAGAGACCGTTTCGATGTCGAGGAAGAGTATATCGCGAAGCTCTGGTAACATGGTGGCGTGCGGGTGAAACCGATCAGGAATGAAGTACGCCTTCCATTTCCAATTCCTTGATAAAGGAGATGTTCTCTTCGCGAATGGCGTCGGGCACGAAGATAAAACGTTTGTCAAAGATCTGCCGGCCTATGTAGTAGCTCACCCAGTACTCGTTGTTCAGGTGAAATACGGACGGGTCAATGGGCTCGATCAGTATGGCGGCATGCTCGGCGATGGTGTCGAGAAAATGGCGCAACACGGAGGTGCGCTGCTGCTCGCCATCTTTTTCGCCATAGCCCTGGCTGGCCACAAGTGTATTTTCAATCGGGACCTCGTTGTTGTTGATGAGGTATACACGCCACTCGTCTTGCCCCTCTGTACGCTGACGGGCCACGGCCAGTGTTACATTTTTTACTTCCGGTATTTCGATGTCCTTCATCATAGCCACTCCATGTCAAATTGCGCCCGAATCTTTTCCTTGAGGATTTGCTTGACCTCTTCGAGGTCTACTTTTTTGCCCAGCTCTTGCTCCAGGGAGGTAACAGCCTTGTCCTGGATGCCGCAGGGCACGATGTAGCCGAAATATCGCAAGTCCGGGTTAACATTAAAAGCAAATCCATGCATTGTTACCCACCGGCTGGTGCGCACTCCCAGCGCACAGATCTTACGCGCCCGGAGGAAATCTTCGGGGTCCAACCACACACCGGTCTGCCCGGGACTGCGGCCGGCTTCGATGTTGTATTCGCGCAAGGTTTGGATAACAGCTTCTTCCATAAAGCGCATGTAGCGATGGATGTCGGTGAAGAAGTTTTCCATGTCGATGATGGGATACCCGACGATCTGTCCCGGGCCGTGATAGGTGATATCGCCGCCGCGATTGACGCGATAGTAGGTAGCCTGCACGTCTGACAACTCTTCTTTGGGAATAATCAGGTTTTCTTCGTGGCCGCTCTTACCGAGGGTGAACACGTGCGGGTGCTCGCAAAATACGAGGTAGTTGTCGGTGAGCTGCTGCACGTCGGCAGGCAGGTCGCGGTTGGATGTTTTGGTCGCCAGGATTTGTTCGAACAGTGAAGCCTGATAATCCCAGGCTTGCTGGTAGTCTTTCAGACCAATGTCTATAAAGCGCGTTTTTTTATTTTGTACCGGGTTCATCTCTTTCATTCGCCTCCTCCAGGTCGGTATCAGTCATTTCAATCATGTAGGTTACGTTCAGGTTCTTGATGTCGTCGTAGGTAACAACAAACAAGTCGCCGGGCATGGCATAATAACGATCGTCCAGATGTCGGTTCAGAAAGCCCACGTTGGGGGCATCGGCATCGAGGTCGTTTTTCAGCAGGCGGCGGTATACATTGGTGAGATAGAGCCGATCCAGACCGTTGTTGTCGCGCGACAAGTAGTAGTCTTCCAGAATGCCGCTATAGATCATGTCGCCTTCGCTGGAGCCCATTACGACATCGATCTGGATGAAGGCAATGGAGGATGGGTTGATATTTTTGGAAAGATAGAATGCCTCGCCGCTGAATAAATAATGCCACTCGTTGCCAAAGCGCAGAAACTTGGTATGCAAATCAAGCCTATAGCGACGCACGAGGCGGCGGGCAACAACGCCAAAAAAGACACTCGCCAGAAGCAGCAGCGTGATGTATATCAGAAAAGGCAACAGGCTTTGCTCGATCACAAAAAAGTCCAGGGCGTCGTTGCTGGTGATCAGCTGATAGATTACTTCCAGCCGAACTTCATATGATGTGACATGATCGACGACCAAGATGGCGGCGAGCTGTAAGAATAATGCGGGGATTAGGGCCCAGAAAATTTCTTCTACTGCCGAGACCTTGAAAGTTAGCTTGGCGTAGGTGCCCTGTAAATATGAAAACCGGAAAATGAGGCCCGGCGAAATGAGAATAAACAGGAAAAGCGAGCTGAATACTAAACTCATGCTTCAGCGTTACTGTTACTCCTTGCTGGAAGTATAGTTGATGGCGGTAGCGCGGGTGAGGGTAAGTTTTTGGCCGTCTACGGTAATGGTACGCCCCTCGATGTCGTCGGGATTGCGCCGTTCGGACTGAACCACCATCATCAGCCGCTTGGACAGCGTGCGATCGGCAAGGATTCTTCGTACAAGGTCACTCATGGGAGCTTTCATACCGGGTGCGTTTAAAAAGTGAAACGTTAGTATAAAGGTATAACGAAAGAAGGGCTAAACAAGTTCTGTTGACGCTTATCTGCGTATATTTGTCTACTCTGCTATTAATAACGTTATCTAAAGAACCGTTTATGAAAACTTCCACACACCTGGAAATCGGCAAACACGGCGAGCAACTGGCGGCAATCTTTCTGGAAAAGAAAGGCTACCAGATATTGGTTCGAAATTATCGCGCCTCCTATACCGAAATCGACCTGATTGTAAAACGTGATAACTGGATCATTTTTGTCGAGGTGAAAACGCGCAGCTCTACGGCCTTTGGCGAGCCTGAGCAGGCGGTCAGTGCCCTCAAGGCCCGGCACATCTTCCGGGCGGCGGAGCATTATATCTACAGCACCAACTGGCACGGGCATGTGCGGTTTGACGTTGTGGCCGTGAAACTAGGCTTTGAGCCTGCGATCGACCACTTTGAAGACGCTATTAATTAGCCACCATCTTGTTGTTACGATAGATCTCTTTGCCCTTCTCGTTCCATTCCACTTTGATGTAGGGCTTAACTTCTTTGTCGAATGGCTCTTTGGAATAGGTGACGATCTTTTTGCGCTTGCCGGTGGCATAAAACTCGGTCCAGTCGCCAACGCGCTGGTCCCAGTGGTATTCACCCTGTACGGCCAGGGTGCCATTTTCGTGAAAGAGGTAGTAGTAGCCTTCTTTTTCCCCAAATTCAACCGGCGTCATTTCTTTCATGCGCTTGCGTTCCATGGGATCGTAGTAGGTCACCGTTGATTCCCGCGGCCAGCCGCGGTAGAATTTTTCTTTGTCGGTCAGGACGCTGTCGCGGTTGTAGGTGAGCCAGCGGCCATGACGCAGACCTTTGTAGTAGATGCCTTTGACGAGGACCGCTTCGCCCTGACGTTTTTCATACGGGCCGTGCAGCAGTACCCCCTTGGTAGGATCGAACGTCGAGGTTTTGCGGACTTCCTTGCGGGTGAAGTCGTACCAATAAATGTCGCGAACAAACGTCTGCGGCTTTTCGGAGCTTTTGATGTAGTAGAATGTTTCGAAGGTGGTGCGGTCGCCAAAACCCTTGCGGGTGAATCCTTTTTTGGTTTTGATGCCGTAGAAGACTTTCTTTTTCTTCTTTTTCTTTTTAGGCTCTTCGGTCTGTTCTTCCTGGCTAAAGTCGAGGCTGGCGGGTGAGTCGATCGTAAACCGCTGTTCTTCGGGCGCGCTGCCCTCCTGGGCAAACGCTGACGTGTAGGCTCCGGCCACTAATAATCCAGCAAAAATTGCCTTTAACCGCATACGTTATCCTGGTATTTTTGAGTTACCTCCACAACGAAATTACTTAAAAAATAGTATGACGCAGACGTCGCGCCCAACATCTTTGCGACATTCACGTTTGTTGTCCCTATCCACGGCATGAATGACACCTACCATATCCTGACGATCGCCGGAAGTCTCCGCGAAAATTCCTCTACCGCACACGTTTTACGGGCAGCCGAAAACCTGGGCCAGGGCATTCTACATTTCACGCGCTACCACGGCCTCGCGTCTTTGCCGGCCTTTGACGACAACGACGAGATACCCGCTGCGGTGGCAGATTTTAAACAACAGGTACAGGCCGCCGATGCGGTACTGATCTGCACCCCCGAGTATGCTTTTGGCGTGCCCGGTGCATTAAAAAATGCGCTCGACTGGACGATCTCTTCGGGAGAATTTGTCAACAAACCTGTTGGGCTCATCACCGCCTCTACCCGGGGCGAAAGCGGTCACGCTTCGCTGCTGCTGACGTTGTCGGCCATTTCAGCCATCGTGCCGGAAGGGGCCTCACTGCTGGTGCCGTTTATTCGCAGCAAGATCGACGCGGATGGAAATATTGTCGACTGGCAAACCCGTCGCGGCCTGAGCGCCGTCATTGAAAATTTGGCGCTTGCATTACGGGAATGATCTTTTAGAATTTTTGCCCTGCGCATGTCCCTGGCAATGACTACTTTTCTGGCACAAAGATCCACATATCTCTATTTATGTTGAAAGACCTTACCACGGCCACGTTTATTTCCATTGCCACCCTGGTGATTTTGTTCGGATACATTATTTACCAGGAGGGTCGGCAGGGGTCCGTTGCACCTGACGTGGAAGAAGTGATTTCCGACGAGGGCGTGATCGAAACCGGCGCTGACGACCTCCTGCGCGTGCCCGCCGTATCGTTTGACATTCCCGAAAAGATTTCCTTCGCCGACGAATCCGTGCCCCTCAACATTCCCGATGTGCGCGAGCGTCTGGACAAGGAGTTGCAGATAAACTGTTATCTGCACAGTAATACCATTTTCCTCATCAAACGGGCCCATCGCTGGCTACCGCAGATGGAGAAGATCCTGAAGAAATACAATATTCCCGAAGACTTTAAGTATTTGCCGCTGATCGAAAGCAACCTGCTCAACGTCACGTCGCCGGCCAACGCCGTGGGCTACTGGCAGATTCTTTCAACCTCCGGTAAAGAGCTGGGCCTTGAAATTACGAACGAGGTGGATGAGCGCTACGATCCGCTGAAGGCTACCGAAGCGGCCTGCAAGTATCTGCGTACGGCGTATCATAAATTCGGCAACTGGACCATGGTGGCCGCCTCGTACAACCGCGGCATGGGCGGCATGGCCCGCGCCATGGCAGACCAACATGAAAACTCGTACTACGACCTATACCTCAACGACGAAACATCGCGCTACGTTTTCCGCATCATTGCTATTAAAGAGATCATCAACAACCCGGCGAAGTATGGCTTCCGCATTCATCCGAAGCATCTATACAATGAAGAGCCCCTGCGGTACGTCGATGTAAACGAGACGATCAAAGACCTGGTGGATTTTTCCCGCAGCCAGGGCATTAATTATAAATTACTGAAGCGTCACAACCCGTGGCTACGGCAGGAGAAGCTTACCGTAAAACGCGGTGAGCGCTATCGTATCGCTATCCCATCTTAAGTATACAGACCATGAGCACCACCCCTACCGGACCCCGTCCGTACATCCTCGCCGAAAATACCTGGAAGACTGTCGCTTCCACACCGTACACGGTAGCGGTGTTGCCCTGGGGTGCCTGCGAGGCGCACAATTATCATTTGCCTTATGGTACCGATATACTCGAGGCGGGCCTGGTGGCCGCGGAGGCGGCGCGGATTGCGTGGGATCAGGGTGCAAAGCTTACGGTGCTGCCGGTCATACCGTTTGGCGTTAATACCGGGCAAAGCGATATTAAGCTCGATATGAACATGAACCCCAGCACACAACTGGCGGTGTTGCGTGATGTCATTGAAGTATTAAACCGGCAGGGGATTTATAAGCTTGTTATTCTGAATAGTCACGGCGGCAACGACTTTCGTACGATGATTCGCGAGCTGGGGCTGCAATACCCGAAGATGTTTTTATGCAGCTGCAACTGGTGGCAGGCTGTGGATCAAAAAGCATTCTTTGAACACAAAGACGACCACGGTGGCGAGATGGAGACAAGTGTGATCATGCACCTGGAATCTCACCTGGTGAGCCCGCTGACGGAGGCTGGTGATGGAGCTGCCAAGAAGTTCCGCATCAGCGGCATCCGCGAGGGATGGGCCTGGGCTGAGCGTAAGTGGTCGCAGGTGACGAAAGACACGGGGGTGGGTGATCCGCGGCAGGCGAATGCTGATAAGGGTCAACGCTATTTTAAAGCTGCTACGGAGAAGGTGGCGGCGTTTTTCCTGGAGGTGGCGCAGGCGGATGTGAAGGATCTGTATATATAGGATAGCATCCTTAGCTTGATTCAAACGACCCGGGGCACTACCTTTGAAAGGATGAGTGCCCTCAAAAACATATTCACCCGTTACCGGTACATCGTTCTCTATGGTCTGATCATGGCCGTGCTGGTGTTTGTGCTCAAGTGGCTGCAGTGGCGCTTTCTTATCGTTGATAACTCCATTGATATTTATGTGGGCTTGATTGCCGTCTTTTTTACCGTGCTAGGCATTGGTGTGTCGTTGCAGCTTTCTAAACCCAAAGTCCACACTGTCGTGATTGAGAAAGAGGTACCTGTTGCCATGCAGGAACCTGTTGATGTTGTTGAACTGGAAAAATTGAACCTGACTTCCCGGGAGTACGAAGTGTTACAGCTGATGGTGAAAGGGTACAGCAATACGGAAATTGCCGCCGCATTGTTCCTCTCGCTCAGCACGATTAAAACCCATGCGTCCAATCTATTTGCAAAAATGGATGTGACCAGCCGGACGAAGGCCATCGAGAAAGCTAAGCGTTTGAGAATCACCCCCTAGGCACACCGGTACTTTGGTCTGAAAACGCATTTCGGTACTTTAGTATGAAGCGAAACGAGCCTGTGCGGCCTAGTTTTACGGCCAGATCAAAACCAAATTTGTATGAAACGTAACGTCGTCATTTTCGGCTCCATCCTGGGCGCCATTTTATTGGTGAACCTGGTGTACATGTGCAACATGTGTTACAACAATCCCGAGTTTGAAAGCAACGACACGCTGGGCTATGCCGCCCTGATCGTTGTGTTCTCGCTGGTCTTTTTTGGCACGCGCAACTACCGCAACAAAGAGCTTGGCGGGATCATCTCGTTTGGCAAGGCCTTTAAGACAGGTGCGTTGATTGCGTTGCTGGGCGCAACGATCTATGTTGTCTTTTGGCTGCCGTATTATTACCTGGTTGTTCCCGACTACCTGGATAAGTATACGATTCATGTTATGAAAGACGCTGAGCGCAGCGGTGCTACCGCTGCCGAACTGGCGGACAAAGTCACAGAGATGAACACCTTTAAAGAGATGTATAAAAATCCTCTGTTCGTTGTTCTTATCACCTATGCGGAAGTATTACCGATCGGTCTGATCGTGGCATTGGTCAGCGCACTGGTGTTGAAAAAGAAGCCGGGTGCAGTGGTGCCGGGTTGATGGACGGATACCGCGCCGCACTGTCTCTACTCGGCTACCATATCATTTAGTGCATGAAAAATGTTCAAGGGATGTTCTGCTATACGGTTGCAAAGATATAGATACCACTCCAGGCCGTAGACCAGGTACATCTTGGTAGGATAGCCCTCCCCTTTCAGCGCGGTGAGCTGTGCGGTTTGAATGCCGTACAGGCTTTCAAATTCATATGATGCAGGTGCGGGCTGATGTTTACCGATGAGTTGCTTGACGGATTGCTGTATAAAAGGGTCATGGGTTGCGATGGAGCATAGGTGGCCTGTAGATAGTAATTGCTCTGCGTAGGCCAGGTAGGTCTCGTCGAGCTCTTTACCACGCGGTAGCGAGAGGCCTGGTGATGTTTCAAAGGCTCCCTTTACGATCCGGATGCGTCCTGGCAACGAAAGGACCTGTTTCAGGTCGTCGGACGTGCGGTGCAGATAAGCTTGTACCGTGATCCCCACATTCTTATGCGTCGCGGAGATCTTTTGATACATGGCCAGCACGGCATCGGTGCGTTCTGTACCTTCTGCGCTAATGATCACCTCTGTATTGGCGGCAGCAGCCTCCTGACTTAGTTGTGTGAGATTGGCAAAGCATACGTCGTTCGAGAGGGCAAGGCCTATGTGCGACAAGTCTAACGATACAGAGGCGTTGAGCTTATTTTCGCGAATGGTTCGGCAGACGCGTAGAAATTCGTCTGTCGCTTCTTTTGCTTCCCGTTCATTGCGGGTGCTTTCGCCGATAAATTCCAGGGAGCAACGGAAGCCCTGCTGGTTTAATGATGCGGCGATTGGGACAGCTTCTGTCAATGTGTCGCCAGCGGTATACCGGCGGGCTGCCTTTTTTAAGAGTCCGAATAAAACCGGATTGGCCAATAAATAGGTTTTGGCCTCTTCGTTCAGTGCAGCCTTTTTAAGCGCTGTGGATCCTAGCTTGAGTAAGTCTTCCAACGTCGTGATGTTATCTGGCTTGCAACGGCGGGGCCTATCGTTGGGTTTCTTATTGTACGAATTTTTTACTCCTTAGGATCCTGCGATACCTTCTTTTATGCTGAATTTCAGCCCGTCAGAATCCGAACATACCGATAATCGCTGGTCCCCAATAGAACTTGGTGAAGAAATAGGTACCTGTGAGCAGGAAGGCGGTCATCAATAATAACAGGATCGCTGATAGGATGTTTACAATGGCCGGGGCAACATATTTTCGTTGATGGATAAAAACCTCGGCTACCAGTAGGTTCGGAATGTAAAAGGAGAAGGCCATGATGCGATCGAATATACCGGTAAATTCGCTCGTGTGCCCTATCTTACCCGCTAACATAAACCAGAATCCATAGTCCATGCGGTATAACCACGAGCCGATGGCCAGCGCATAGAGCCGCAACGCCCAGGCACGGTGCTCTTCATAACGGCCCGACACTGCATGGCGGTATGTCTCTACTCCTGCCACCAACATCAGTACGCCGTACAGGCCGAAGCCGAGGTCCATCGCCAGGCCACCAATCGTACCTTTGATAAAGATAAATGTAAGTCCACCGAGCGCCGCCAGTAAGGAAGCAACAACATAGATACGGCCTACCCAGCGATGAAATGCAGAGTACCGTACGCGCAAGGCTTCGACCAATTGAATGCTCCCCAATATCAGGATGATGCCGCCCATGGCGAAATGCAGGCCGATGCCCGTGGTCGCTGTACGCGAGCCTTCTTCGTATAGTCCGGGTAGAATCTCATTCCACTTTACCATGTTGCCATCAACCAGGGCCAGGGCGTAGAAGGCGATGATGTATAGACCGAATAAGCCGGCACTGGTCCAGACGGTGGCCACCAGTAAAATACCCAACCAGCGGACGATGTTAGCGTCCATGCGTTTTTGCGCTATTGCCGGAGCGGATGTCGCGGTGCTGATCTGTACGTCTTGCATAAGCGTGGCGAGGTAAAGTGTTTTGCTATCGGCCTTTGCGACGAAGGTAATTATATTCTTTTTCCCGCGGAAGATGGACAAGACGCCGTTATCGCACCAGCTCGAATTTTTTGCTTAGTACCACCTTGCCGTTTACCATTACTTCCAGTACGTGCGTGCCGGCATGCAAGGTGCGGGTGGTAAAATCCTGGAAGCGTTGTTTTTTCGAGATGTGTATTGTCTCGCCAGGCGCCAACTCGATTTCCTTTAGTTTAAAGACCTTGGGCAATTGTACACCTGTCTTTTTAACATAATGAATGCGATAGTCGATCATCAGCTTTTGTGCCTTCGTTTTTTCGGAGGTGATTTCAAAAGCGAATTGCAGGTTGTCGTTTAATTGTATGGTTGTGCTGTCGAGTTTCAGCTTGCTAAGTTTTACCCGTACGTCGGCCGTGAGGCCAAATACTGCCATGGATTTTTCATGCCCTTGTTTCAACAGCGAGCGGCAGCCGCGTTTGATGATCCAGGCGGTGTGCGTGTGGGTTTTGTCCCACGACTGGATCAGGTTCATGACATAGTCGGGCGAGTCTTTGGTGATGTCGTTGAGGTGGTTGGCGACGGATTTGCGTACGTATAGCTCGTCGTCGGCCTTGAGGTTTTCCAGAATCGGCGCTGTGAGGGCTGGGTTGTTTATGACAGCGTCCAGTTTAAATGACCAGGGCAGCCGGGGCCGGCTTCCCTCCGACGCCAGTCGCCGCACGTGTACGTTGTCGTCTTCCGACCAGGTATACATGGCGCGGAGTGTCTTCTCCTGGTCTTGTTTGAAGAATGTGCGGATGGCAAATTCAGATGAGCCGAATTGGGTGAAGTATTTGAGCGCGTCCAACGATGTGCGGAGGTCTTTGGTGCCGAACTGGCTGACGAAGTCCGGAAAGACTAGCGTGGTGTAGCCGGCGTTTAACAGCGGCACGACCTCTTTCATGATACCGACGGCCGTGGTGTATTTTTCAGGAAGGTATTTTTGCAGTACGCGCGAGGTGTGGCGCATTCGTTCGTTGAGCGACAGAGGCTCCAGGCCTGTAGTGACTTCCTTCAGGAAGGGTGCTGCGGGGAATGGTTTGTGTACAGATGAAATCGCTCGCGCCAGGTTTTGGTAGTAGGCTTTGCCGAACATTTCTTTTAGTGGCTCCATAAATGCGTTGATATTTTCCGAAAGAACGTGTGGGCAAGTGACAGCCTTATGTCAGCAACTTTAGTCTGGCTGTCAGGAATCTATAGATTTTCAGTAACCTTCGTACTGGCCTTTTCTTTCAGGAGTTGCTGAAACGGCGTTAGTTCCTGCCGCTGGTCCAGTTCCTTCAAAGGAAAGCGTTCATGCGTATCCTCTATCGTACGAACACGCATTACGATGCCGTTGCGGGTGGACGAATACAGGCAATAGGCTCCCATGAGAAATGGGATAACCGGAACAAGAATCTCTTGGATGGAGACCCTCCCGCTTATTCCATAAGTAAGGAAATTAAACATACCCACGGCATAATACAGAGCGAAGGACGTAAGCGCTATTCCCAACACAAGAATAGCAATCCAATTGTTTAGCTCTTTGCCTCGTTCGATGGTGATCTTTGCGACCTGATTAAAATCGATAGTCTTATAATTATACCGGCTTCGCAGCAAGTGTATTCCTTGATCGGACACACCAAACTCCCGGGTCTCAAAATAGTATTTGCTCATAAGATTTATGAGTTTACGGACTCTTGTTTAATACTCTCTCTTTTGAAATATGTTTCTGAAGACATCCGGATTATCCGAATATTTATAATAAGACTCGTGCTAATGATGGAGCCTAGCATAACCTGCTGCTGCTCCTTTTTTGTTTTCTTTTTCTGTCCGAGACAATAAGAATGATACAATAAGGTGTTGAGGTATTTGTTAAGCTGGTACTTCTTAAAGCTCTCTTTGGCCCGCCTTTTATCGATCGTCAGCTTGAAGTCAGGAAAGTTGAGATCCTGGAACTGGTAGTACGGCTGGTTGTTAAACATCGGGTAATCTTCTATTACGCCCATGGCCCTGTCAAAATTGGGCGGCTTAACAACATTCATGAATCCCCAGATCATCATGCCGAACGTATCCATTCCCTCCAGAAACAAAATGCCCTTTTCCGTGTCGTCTTTCAGCCCGTACGTATTCAGGGTGAAGTTCGCGTCCGACATGTTCAACGGTCTATTTTTATTTCCTACCGATGTGAAAAGCATCCCATAATACGCTGCCAGCTGCTCGTACGTGCTGGCGGGGAATTTATTCAGGCTGTCGATCACCTCCGCATTATCTTTTGCCTCTGCATTATGAAGGTTCCAGTTTATCGAACGAATTGTAAACAGGTGCTTAAGCGTAAGAGAATCTGGCCTGGTCAGGAACGGCGTGGCCGCGATCTTGTTGTTTTGGCGTGTCGCCTCTGCGATGAACTTCTTTACCGTCTGTAATTCGGGGTGCTTGATCCCGTCCAACTGTGCCGCTTCCGAGGAGGGTGCATTCGCAAAATGGAAACTCTTATAAAATTTTCCCAGTTGGATCAACTCGTCGTTGAGCGACTGCGTGTGTGCATGGTGGATGCACGCCATCAGCACCAGGGCAAGTAGGAATTGCTTTGTCATTGTTAGGGGGTTTCATGACAGCAGGCCCGGTGCGGGTGGGTTACCGCCCGCAGGCCGGGTATGGTCTTCCGGCAGTTGGATGAATTCGTGATTATCTGTAGGGGGCAGAATGATCCGGCCTTCTTTCCAGTCAGCCTTTGCCTGCTCGATGCGTTCTTTACGAGACGATACAAAGTTCCACCAGATATAACGATCGCCTACCGGTTCGCCGCCGAGCATCATGAGTGTGGTGTCTTCCAGCGCATTCAATGCCGGGTCTACACCTTTTGTAAAGACCAGCATTTGGCCGGCTATATACGGGCGGCCTGATACTTCAATGCTTCCTTTCACGACATAGATGCCTCGCTCGGAATATTCTTTTGGCAGACCGAACCGGGCACCTTTCTTCAATACAACGTGCAGATAAAATAAGGGCGAGTGTGTTTTTACGTCGCTGTGAAGGCCGAACGCATTGCCGGCGATCTGCCGCATCCATACATCTTTTTCGATGAAGATGGGCAGCTGTTGTTCTTTATAGTTACTGAAGGTCGGATTCGCTTCTTCGTCTTTCTCGGGCAGCGCTACCCAGGTCTGAATCATTTCCAATGCACCGCCGGCCAGCATGGCGGGGTCTTCGAAACGCTCGGAGTGCGAAATGCCTTTTCCGGCTGTCATCCAGTTTACTTCACCAGGCCGAATGATCTGCAGGGCACCGGTGCTGTCGCGGTGTGTTACCTGGCCCCCAAACAAATAGCTTACGGTAGAAAGGCCAATGTGTGGGTGCGGCAGTACGTCCATGGACGAAACATTTTGCGGCTGAATATCTACAGGGCCGGCATGATCCATGAAAATGAACGGACCGACCATACGCCGAAGGCGGAATGGCAGAATTCTTTTTACTTCCATGCCGGGAGCAATGGCGGCCTTGCGTGCTTCTATAACAATGTCGAGCATATGCAGATCAGGTTTTTAGCAGTTCAAAGATAGCGGTTTATACTATGTAAAGTTAGGAATACACAATGGCCTATGTCATGAAAAGGTTGTACGGATGCGCACTTACCCAGATATGGCCGAATCTATTCTATGAGTCGGCGATGTGCTTCTCGAGGATCTCACGCACGTGCTCCTCGTCCATCTCTATAGTCGTCTTGTTGTCGCCGCGGTTAATGATCAAAACAAAGCGCCAGTCTTTTCCTAACTTTTCAGAAACATCCACAAGTTTCGCTACAATCTTCTCTGATAACTCCTTCGCCTTCTCAGGATCTTCTACATAAATCTTATCGGGATTAACCAGCGTTACCTCGACCCGCTTCTGGCTTCCTGTTTCAGAGCTATAATTCGAACTCCAATTAACAGTGGCATTGTCCGATCCAGCCATTGATCGAATCTCGCTGATCGTTGCGAGGTCGACAGGCATGAGCGAACAGCCTGTGACTATTACGACAATTAGGAAGTACACGATCCCGAGCAGAATTGAATTTACATTTTTCATAATTGATACCTGATAACCTATACAAGATACGCATAAAAAAAGCGACCCTTGCAGGGTCGCTCTATTTGTATGATTTGATACCTGAACATTATTTCTTGTATAATTCGGCAAATTTCTTTTCGCCAGCTTCCAGGAATTTTGCAAACTCCTCAGGGTTCTTATTGTAGCCGTAGGGCGACACTAATACACGCTCGTCCAATCCTACCAGCACGTAGAACGGTTGGGCGTTGTTGTTCAGGTTTTTGATTTGGAGGTCGGCGTTTTGCTTGCCAATGGTTTTCTTTACTTTCTGGTCGTATTGCGAGGTATACCATTCTGTTTCGGGTAGCTCGGTTTTGTCATCCACATACAGCGCTACTACGACGAAGTTTTCTTTTAGCTTTCGTAGCACCTGAGCGTCGGGCCATACGGTGGCTTCCATTTCGCGGCAATTGGTGCAGCCATGGCCGGTGAAGTCTATAAACAGGGGCTTGCCTTGCTGGCGTGCGCAGGCGATGGCTTGCTTGTAGTCGAAGTAGCCGCTGATGTTGTGTGGCAAGTGTAAAAATTCGCTGTATTTGGGCTCGTCGCAGATTTGGTTGGGCTTTGAGCTTCGTGTGGCGGCGGCCAGGTCGAAGTCGTGCGTGTATGCGGGTGGCAGGTAGCCTGCCAGTGCTTTTAGCGGCGCGCCTACCATGCCCGGTATGAGGTATACCACAAATGTAAAGGCTATGATAGCCAGCGTCAGGCGCGGGACGCTGACACGTTTGTCTTCTACGTCTTTACCAGTATCACCCGGCAGACGAAAGGCTTTCATAAGGTATAACCCGATCAATGTTACGATGACGATCCAAATGGCGATGTTGATCTCACGGTCGAGGATGCGCCAGTGGAATGCCTGATCGGCAATGCTCAGGAATTTAAACGCCAGGGCAATTTCGATGAAGCCCAGCACTACTTTTACCGAGTTAAGCCATCCGCCTGACTTGGGCATGGCGTTTAGCCACCCGGGAAAGAAAGCGAACAACGTAAACGGTATGGCAAATGCCAATGAGAAGGCAAACATGCCTACGATTGGCTTCAGAAACTCACCACCGGCCGATGACACGAGGATGCTGCCGACCAGCGGACCCGTACAGGAAAATGATACCAGCACCAGTGTGAACGCCATAAAAAAGATACCGATGAAGCCGCCTTTTTCTGCTTGTGTATCTACCTTATTGATCAGTGTGCCTGGTAACGCGATTTCGAACAGACCCAGGAATGAAAGGCCGAATACGATAAAGACGATGAAGAAGATGAGGTTAGGTATCCACTCCGTTGACAAATGGTTGGCGGTCTCGGGGCCCATCAGGGGAGCAATCGCCGCACCGATAAGCGTGTAAATAAAGATGATAAAAAAGCCGTAGAGTAATGCTTGTCCTTTCGATCGGCCTTGTGTGAAGAAGCTCACCGTCATAGGGATCATTGGGAATACACACGGCGTGAGGAGGGCTGCCAGGCCGGCGACAAAGGCCAGGATGAAGAATCCTAAGAATGATTGCCTGGCGGGATCTTCCTGCACCAGCGCAGTGTCGAGTGTGGGGCCTTTTATCTCAGCGTAGTTGGTGGCAGCAGCTTGCGTATTCGTAGCGACTTCATGGACCGTGTCGATCGTAACGGTTGGCTGGGGTACAATTACGGTTGGGGTGCTGTTTGTTGGCGGCGCAGCGGCGCTGACGGACTGCTTAGGATCTTCTTTTTTTTTATCGTCTGCCGATGGCATAGCGATCGCTTTGCCTTCGGCCTGGATGGTGAACGATACATCACCGTCAAACAATACGCATTTACCTTCTACTTCCGAGCATACCTGCCCTTCGTATGCGCCCTTGATAGTCACCGACGGTGCGAGGATTTTTACTTTCTGCCGAAATTCACCCGTGCCTTCGAATGTGCGTACGTCGCAGTCGAAGATTTTGTCGTGTTTGGCTTTGTCGTGTATGGCAACCACTCCGTCTACCAATTCAAAACCCGCACCTTTGTCGAGGGTGATGGTCATGGGAATCGGACCGCAGTCGGCGTCAAACCCTACCGAGTATATATACCATGTCTTATCTATGTCGGCTTTGAAGACAAGCTCTACTATGTCACCTACTTTGACTTTTTTGTCCAGCGGCACACTCACAAGACGGGCCGGTTCCAGGACCTGGGCCTGGCTTGCCAGGGCCAACAACAGCCCTGCACATACGAGAATACGTTTCAGCATAAGGTTAAATGAGAATTCTGTTCCGAAAGTAACGAACTAGCCGGAATAAAAGTTTAGTACAATACACATACGGCTAACCCTAATGCGGTTCGGCTGTATTTTATAAGTCGATGATTACCTGATTCTTTAAAAGGTCGTCCTGTTGCTCGCGTGCCCGGATCAGCTTAGGCTGGCCGTCTACGATCAGCACTTCCGCGGGTCGCGGCCGCGAGTTGTAGTTGGAGGCCATCGAAAAGCCGTAAGCGCCTGCATTTTTAAAGGCCAACACGTCGCCCTCGCGCACTTCGTTCAATGGACGGTCGCTTCCAAACGTATCGGTTTCGCAAATATACCCCACGACGGTGTATACCGCTTCTTTGCCGGAGGGGTTAGATACGTTCACAATATGATGATACGCATCGTACATCATAGGGCGAATGAGGTGGTTCAGTCCGGAGTTCACGCCTACAAATGTTACGGTAGGTGTGGGCTTTACGACATTCACGTGTGTGAGCAGCGTACCCGACTCGCTTACCAGAAATTTACCAGGCTCGAGCCACAGCTCCAGTTTGCGGCCGTACTGTGTACAAAATTCGTTAAACGCTTTTGTCAGGCGTGCTCCGAGATCTTCGACATTGGTCACCACGTCTCCGTCTTTGTAGGCTACTTTAAACCCACTGCCAAAGTCCATAAACTCCAGATTGGAGAAATGTTTGGCGGTATCGAACAATACTTCGGCCGTCTTCAAAAACGCTTCCGTCTCTTTAATGTCAGAGCCCGTATGTATGTGTAATCCGCGAATGCGGATATTGTGCTCTTTTATCAGCGCCTGGATCTCCGGCAATTGCAACACGGAGATACCAAACTTGGAATTGCTGTGGCCTGTAGAGATTTTGATATTGCCGCCGGCCATGATGTTCGGGTTCAGGCGTATACCGCAGGGGTAGTTGCCTTTATACTTTTCGCCAAACTTGCGCAGCGTGGACAGGTTATCAATGTTAATAGCGACACCTTGGGCCACTCCTTCTTCGATTTCGCTGAAGTCTACGCCGCTGGGTGTGAAGGTGATCTCTGCCGGTGTATAGCCGGCCTGGCGTGCCAGGAAGACTTCGCCGAGCGATACGGCCTCCAGACCTACGCCGTGCTTGTTCATGAGCTTGAGGATCGACACGTTGGTCAGGGCTTTGGCCGCGTACTTGAGGCGCACGTCGGCTGCCGCATACGCGTCCTTCAGGCGGTTGATTTGCCGGACGATGATGGCGGCATCGTATACGTACAAGGGGGTACCAAACTGTTCTGCCAGTGATAAAACCGGTACGCCCTGCAGGGTGTACGTGTCGTGTGATCGTTCCATGTAAAAAGCTAAAAGTTTCAAATATAAGGGGGCGATTCTAATCTGACTTGTGGATTTTGAATTCTATTTTTGGCCCATGAAGCTTTTCTTTCGCGAATACCCGGCTGCAAACCCTGCCCAGAGCACCCAAACAATCGTTATCCTGCACGGCCTGTTCGGCTCGGCTGATAATTGGTTGACGCAGGCCCGCGTGTTGTCCAATCATAATTACCGTGTATACACGGTGGACCAGGGCAATCACGGCCAATCGCCGCACAGCGACCGCTTCGATTACCCCTCCATGGTAGCCGACCTGGCAGAGCTGTTGGCCGACCAGAATATCCAGAACCCGGTCATTCTGGGTCATTCCATGGGGGGCAAAACGGCTATGAATTTTGCCGTTGCGCATCCCGATAAGCTTTCAAAATTGATTGTCGTCGATATTGCCCCACGCTACTACGACCTGGAGCATTATGCGATTGTCAAGGGCCTGAATGCGTTGAACATCGATACTATTACTTCGCGACAAGAAGCGGATGAGCGCCTGTCGGCCTATGTGCCGGAGCCCGATGTGCGTCAATTCCTGTTAAAGAATTTACAGCGCAAGGCAGAAGGTGGATTTTCGTGGAAGCTAAACCTGCCGCTGATTACGGAGCAACTTAAAAACATTGGTGTAGACTTACAGTACCCGGGCACTTTCGACAAGCCTACATTGTTTGTTCGCGGTAAATACTCGAAGTATATAGCCGACGCGGACCTTGCACGTATACAGCAAGTATTCCCGCAGGCTACTTTAGAAACATTGGAAACAGGTCACTGGGTGCAAGCTGAAAAGCCGCAAGAGTTTGTGGACCTGGTCATGCAGTGGTTGGCGTAACTACCGGCGGACTTATATGTCCAGGTAGCGCAGCAGCATATCAATGCGGTCTTTCTCGCCTGCGATCGGTTTGTTTTCCTGATAGCGACCGATAACCTTATAGTTGAAACGCTCGAGTGTGGCTACGATGCGCGACATCTCCTGTTGATTGATCTTGAGTGTAAGACGGATTTTGTTTGCGTCGAGCGGATCTTCTTTTACAATGCTGCTAAGAATTTTTGCGTGGTTCTCTTCGATGAGGCGGCTGATCTCCGACAGTGAATAGTCGTTGAAGTTCATCGACAACACGAGGATGCCGCCAGGCAGTTGTACGGCGGCTGTTTGTGCGAATGAGGTTAGGGTATCCTGCACGGTGATTACACCGCAGTACGTCAGCTGTTCGTTGAGCACCGCGACCATTTGCAGTTTGTGCTCGGCAGCTACCTTCAGAATATCGTAAAAGTGTGTGTCGAGGTGCACATAGCACTGTTGGCCTACCAGCGCAAAGTCGCGCACGGGCTTGTCGACTTCGTTCCGTTCGAAAATGATCTCTTCTGAAATAAATCCTAACAACTTGCCATCGTCGATCACGGGCATATAGTTACAGCGGAACTCTTCCATCCAGACAATGGCTTTGTGCGCATCGTCTGTTCCCTTCAATGGAGGGATCATGTGGTTTATGAGGTCTTCCGCCAGCAAGTAGGTTATATTTTAGCGTTTCTTGTCAGTTCTCAGTGTAAGACGAAGTCTTCTACGATTTCGTTGAATTTTTCAGGGTGCTCCATCATGGGCGCGTGACAGCACTTGTCGACGAACTTTAGCGTCGAATTGGGAATCAACCTGTTAAACTCATGGGCCACGACGGGTGGCGTAATAGTATCATTCAAACCCCATACCAATAATGTCGGCACTGTGATATTGGGGATCTCTTCTGCCATGTTATGGCGCTGCGCAGACTTGGCAATTGCTACGATCCGCATGCATTTGGGGATGCTATTGGTGATTTCAAACACTTCGTCCACCAATGCTTTGGAGGCTACGGCCGGGTCGTAAAACGTGTACGCGACGCGTTCTTTGATGTACTCGTAATTTCCCCGTTTGGGATAAGATCCTCCCATAGAATCTTCAAACAGGCCGGAGCTACCGGTCAGGATGAGCTTTTTTACCTTATCGCCGTTTCGCAACGTATAGATCAATGCAACGTGTCCACCGAGGCTGTTGCCCATGATAATCATGTTGCTCAGCTTTTGCGCGGCGACGAAGTCCTCTACAAATTTGTTGAGTCCTTCCAGGCCCGCTTCCCTGATGGGCATTTCATAAATGGGCAGCATGGGAATTACTACCCTAAAATTTTTAGAGAATCGGGCCACAACGCCTTCCCAATTGCTCAATGCACCGAATAAACCGTGCAGGAGTAGCAAAACCTCACCCTGCCCCTCGTCGACAAACTTAAACCCGTCCTTCTCTTTAACCGCGATGGCCATTGTTGTTCTATTAAACGTCAATAAGTAAAGAAAAAATTCTATTAGAATGAAAAAATTCGAGCGTTAGAAAATCCCTCTGAAAAAGGGCAAAATATACCCTATACCATGGATAATATTGGGGGCAAGCTTCGAGACCATCGGTAGGACCCAGGAATCAGCCGTCCAATCATCGGGAAAGCCGAATTTTAAAGAATAAAAAAGCCACAGGAACACGCTCATCATAAAGCCCGAGCGAAACAGGCCCATTAGTCCGCCGGCTACCTGATCTACCTTCCCTAAAAATGAGTGGTCTACTTTCTTGGAAATAAACCTGGACAGGAGGTTGACGGCAAATACCACGAGGACAAGAACAGCGGTGAAGGCGATGTAGGGCAGTGCTTTCGCGTCGATATGATAACTTTTTTCGAGATGCACCATGACCCAGCCCATGAGCTTAAAGCCTGCAACGATACCCAGCAAAATGGAGAGGAACGAGATAAGCTCCAACAGGAATCCATCGCGGAATCCGTTGTAGGCGCCTACCAGAATAATGATTGCGAGGGTTATGTCGACTTTACTCATGACTCCTTACGGGGTGAGCAATTTTTTGACAAGTTCGGAAATAATTTTGCCATCGGCCTGTCCGGACAGCTTTTTTGTGGCTGTGCCCATAACCTTGCCCATGTCTTGCGGACCTTTGGCACCCACTTCGGCGATGATCTCTTTCACCGTTGCCTCGATCTCTTCATTGGAAAGCTGCTTGGGCAGATAACGGGTGATGATCTCGAGCTGAAAGTTTTCTTTATCGGCCAGGTCCTGGCGGCCCTGCTGTGTAAAAATATCGGAGGATTCTTTCCGTTGTTTGGCAGCTTTTGTGAGGATCTTGTTCTCGACATCGGTTGACACGTCACCCGAACCACCCTTCTCCGTCTCGGCCAGCAGGATCATCGACTTAATGCTGCGCAACGCCTCCAACTCTTCTTTGTTTTTGGCAAGCATGGCTTTTTTGATATCACCATCTATTTGTTGCTTCAGGCTCATATGAATTTATTTTTAAGTACTACTTTTCGAAACCCATTTACCGGGATCCAGTTTTATCAAAGCATTCGAGGGAACGACCTATGACCAGACTGAGCGTCAATATTAATAAAATTGCCACACTCCGGAATGCACGGGGAGGAAATAATCCAGATGTGATCAAGGTCGCCATTGACTGCGAACGGTTTGGCGCCCAGGGCATCACTGTGCATCCACGCCCCGACGAACGCCACATACGTTACAAAGACGTGTTGATGTTGCGCGATGTCGTGACGACTGAATTTAACATCGAGGGCTATCCTGACGAACGTTATGTCAAGATGATGCACGAGGTGAAGCCTGCGCAAGCCACACTGGTACCGGACCCGCCCAACGCCATTACTTCCAATGCCGGATGGGATACGATAAAGCATGAATCTTTCTTGCGTGACATTGTTCAGGAGATCAAGTCGCTCGGTGTACGCGTGTCTATTTTTGTAGATCCGTCGCCCCGCATGGTCGAAGGCGCCATCGCCGTCGGTGCCGACCGTGTTGAATTGTACACGGAGCCTTATGCCGTGGAGTACCTTGTCAATAAAGAGGTCGCCATTAAACCCTATATCGAAAGCGCTAAGATAGCCCACGCGGGAGGTATTGGCATAAACGCCGGCCACGACCTGGACCTGAACAACCTGAAGTATCTGCATCAAAACATCCCGCACCTGGACGAGGTCTCTATCGGCCATGCGCTCGTATCCGATGCCTTGTATTACGGTCTGGAAAACACCATTCAACTATATCTTAAACAGCTCAAGGATTAGAGATCTTTAGCCTTAGTGAAGGCGAGCTGCCACGGCTACGCGCTTGCGTATGGTTTGTACGTTTCCTTTTGGGTCGATCAGCTCCATCCATATCATGTAGTAGCCTACCCGTGCTTTCGTGCCATCGTCGCAGTCGCCGTCCCATCGCAGAAAACCTTCGCTGCCTAGCAGCGCATTGTTGGCAAGCTCGCGAACGACCCGTCCGTGGGGATCGACAATACGAACGTTGGCTGCGTAGCCCCCTGGGTCGAGTCTATAGTGTATTTCTGTAAAATCAGGCTGGCCGGTAAGCGGTATAAAAACTTCCGGTGTTATAACAACGGCATCGCCAAACATCTGTGCGGGCCGGGCTTGTGAGTTGATATACCCCGGCGTGGCATAGCCGGCCGTGGTACTGGCGGACTTCCAATTAGCGGACGCATCGGTGGCACCGGTAAACGAGATGCGCTCGAGGGAAACACCTTCGGTGTCTTTTAGGAACGGTGAATGATAGATGTCTTTGTAATGAAAGCTATCCAATATGTGGCCCGTGCTGTCGGTCAAGGCAACGGACTCGTCGTCGTCGTTCAGAGATGGGAGTATCATTTCAACCAGGTGCTGTGCCGTTGGGTAATGATTCGTGAGCGTAGCGGCATCGGTCGTGAGCGCCAGGTAGCCGCCGGGTGGCAACAACAGATCGTCTTCACTGACGACTTCGGCTTCCTTTACCTGATCATCCTCTCTGCGGCCCAACGCCCAACCTTTCAGGTTGAAATATTGTGTAGAAGTGTTTACGATCTCGACAAAGTCTACGCCTTGCGGGCGAGGATTGAAGAGGACTTCGTTTAACACGACCTGGTGTTCCTGAGGTTCGGCGGGCAGGCGGAAGGTAGCGCGGCCGTTGGCCGGCAATAGCGGGTTACCGATGCAGTCCCAGATATTTTGCGTGGTCAGTGTGTAGGTCTTTTCAACATCAAGTGGTGTGCGCAAGAGCAGGTCCAGGCGACGCAACGACGGGTCGGCGAAAGAAACGGAAGCGATCTGCACTGCCGGAGAGAATGTAAAGTTTGTCGTGACCGGCACATCGGCCGCCAGGCGTTCGTTGAAGCGCAGCGTGACGTGTGTGGCATCGGTGGGAATAACGGAAACCAATACCGGACCCGTATTGTCGGTTCGTTGTGCCCGCACGCTGTTTTGTGTGCCGGGTGTACCGCCAGCGGGTGCGAGCGAGGCAGTCCAGTTTACGTCGTCTCCGCACAGGTCGTTTGGATCGATGATCTCCAGCGACCATCCGCCGGCGCGCTTGTCGGCACTGCTATACCAACGGTCGGAATATTGCACCGAGTCAATAACGGTACCGTCGGCCAGGCGTAGGACAATTTTATCGCCGGCGTTGTTAAGCAAGGGAAAGATTTGCGTCGCGGCGATGGCTCCATAAGCTTTAAAACTATCTGCTACGGCGGCTCCGGTAATGATGGCATAGCCACCGGCGGGTAACGTCGTCGCGGGTAATGTAGCGCGTGTTGTTCCGTCTGTCAGCATCCAGCCGCCCAGATTGAATGTTTTCGTGCTGCGGTTGTGTACCTCCACAAATTCGGTATCGGGCAGGCCGACCTCGGGTGTGGGGTCGGCCATGACTTCAGAAATGATCACGTCTTTATATGCCGGCCGGGCGCCGGGCGCTACCGGTTTGCCGGTAATGAGAATGTCGTCGAAGTAAAAAAGGTTTGAGCGGGTGGCCGTGTAGTCGCAAAAGACCCCGGCGTACAGCGATGTTGCATGCATGACATCCGTAGTGGCTCCTTCTAACGTATAATAACCCGTTATGCCTACGTCCGTATAGAGTTGCCATTGCCCGGCAGCGTCACGTGTTACCTTAATTCGCATGCTGGAATTGGGAAATGCCAGGCGGCCGTTCACGCCGTCGATGATCTTTACTCGTGTCGTGCCTGTTTGGCGGTATAAGCTTATTTCGTCGTCGGTGTTACCGACCATGACGTAGTAGCCCTGCAGGGCACTGCCCAGGTTGGCGGTGCTGGATGCCAGGTATACGCGTGCATAATTCGACGACGAGGGATCAAACCCGAGCCAGGCGGAAAACTCCCACGATGCGTCGGCGAGTGCCTGACTGGGGGTCGCCAGGTAGGCTTCGCCGGCCTCTTCGGCTGCCTGCAGGCGGAGGCGGCCGGACGATATGATGAAGTGCGTGGCGGTGCCGGTCCACATTGGATTGTTCGTAAAGTTTCCATCTGCAAAAGAATCAGACACTTGAGCGAACAGTTGTTGGCTGGCGAGCAAAAACGCAAACGTTATAAAAGTCTTTTCCGTAAACGTTTTCAGGATGGAAAAAATGAATATTTGTAGGGGCTTCGACATAGGCACAACGGGAATAGATTATTTTTGTAAACTATAATAAAATCATAACAAAATGAAACTCGCAGTTGTAGGTGCTACCGGTCTGGTAGGCCAGGAAATCCTCAAAGTACTTGAGGAGAGAAGTTTTAAGTTTGACCAGTTATATCTCGTAGCCTCGGCCAAATCGGTGGGGCAGATCATAAAGTATAAGGGTAAGGAATATTCCGTTAAGAGCATGGAGGAGGCTATCAAGCTCGCTCCCGATGTGGCTATTTTCTCGGCGGGCGGCAACACTTCCCTGGAGTGGGCGCCGAAATTTGCAGCCGTAGGCACGATCGTGATCGACAACTCTTCGGCCTGGCGCATGGACCCGACTAAAAAACTGGTTGTTCCCGAAATCAATGGTCATGAAATTACCATTGACGACCGCATCATTGCCAACCCCAACTGTTCGACGATTCAGATGGTGATGGCGCTGGCGCCGCTGCACGTTAAATATACCATTAAACGCATTGTCGTTTCAACCTATCAGTCCGTAACCGGTACCGGCAAAGACGCAGTACAGCAGATGATGGATGAGCGCCAGGGCATCAATGGCCCGAAGGTGTACCCGCACAACATCGATATGAACGTGTTGCCGCACATCGACTCGTTCCTCGATAACGGCTACACCAAAGAGGAAATGAAGATGGTGAACGAAACCCGCAAGATCCTGGGCAACCAGTCGATCGCGGTAACGGCTACCACCGTGCGTATCCCCGCTGTCGGCGGTCACTCGGAAGCTGTGAACGTAGAGTTCGATGAAGATTTCAACCTGAGCGAAGTGCGTTCGATCCTGGCCGACACGCCGGGCGTGATTGTTCAAGACGATCCAAAAAACAATATCTACCCGATGCCGATCAATTCACACGGTCGTGACGAGGTATTTGTAGGTCGTCTGCGTCGTGATGAGTCGCAACCGAATACGCTGAACATGTGGATTGTGGCGGATAACCTCCGTAAGGGGGCTGCAACGAATGCTGTGCAGATTGCGGAATTTATGACCGAGAGAAGCCTGGTGGCGGAATAATCGTTAGGCGCTTGTGATATCAAGGCCGTTCCGCTGGAATGGCCTTTTTTTATGTTTTGGATAGGCTCTGCTATAAGTTCCTATATGTCAGGGATAGCTAAGGTATGGCTTTGGTATGGCTTTGGTATGGGTTTGATACGGGTAATCCCCGGCTTTGCTATAGGGATGGCCTATTGTTGGGGTGGGTTTGAGTAGGGGATACAATAAAAAAGCCCTCCCGATTCCGGGAGGGCCCTCTCTAGTGCAAGCAGAGAGTTTGGATCTTATTTACTTTCGTTGAAATCTACTTTCGGAGCGTTTTGGGCATCGGCAGAAGCTTCGAAGCCTTTGCGTACGCTGAAGTCCTCGCCACCGCCAAAGAGGCCGAGGGCAAAGCGTTTAAAGAAACCGCGGACGAAGACGTTGTAGTTCCGAACAGCCTCGTTGTAGCGCTGGCGGGCTACGTTGATGCGGTTTTCGGTGCCTTCCAATTGTGACTGCAATTCCTGGAAGTTTTCGGTTGACCGGATTTGAGGGTACGCCTCAAACGCCAGGTTGATGGCTGTATTGATCTGGCGACCGGCCAGCTCAAGGTCTTCCGGCGTTTTGGCATTAACGATACCGGCACGGGCCTGTGTTACTTGTGTCAAAATGCTCCTTTCGTTTTCGGCGGCACCTTTTACTGTTTGCACGAGGTTGGGGATGAGATCCGCCCGGCGCTGATAAGCAGCCTGTACGTCGGCCCACTGGGCGTTGACGTCTTCCTGTGCGGCGACGGCTTTATCATAGACACCGCTACCCCAAGAAATAAATCCGAAAACAATTACGACAATGACACCCAGTACAATCAGTACGGTCAATAATCCTTTGCTCATAGTTTTTTATATGCTTTATCGAATGTAGCCATTAGAATCAATAATCAGGCCGCTCCGGCGCCCTCTGCCATTTTTTCAGCACTGTCGGCAATCCGCAATTGCTCTATGAAATCTTCCAGGTCGCCGTTCATGACGGCCGGCAGGTTGTACACCGTGTAGCCAATGCGGTGGTCGGTTACACGGCTTTGCGGGTAATTATAGGTGCGAATCTTTTCGGAGCGGTCTCCACTGCGGACCAACGAACGGCGGGCGGCCCCTATTTCGTTTGCCTGTTTTGTGACCTCCATCTCATAGAGCTTGGTCCTCAGCATCTGCAATGCGCGCTCGCGGTTGCCATGCTGGGAGCGTTCGACCTGACAGGTAATAACAATACCGGTAGGCTTATGCGTAAGCTGTACTTTGGTTTCAACCTTGTTTACGTTCTGTCCACCAGCACCGCTGGAGCGTGCTGTTTGTATTTCAATGTCGGCCGGATTGATTACGACCTCCTCGACTTCGTCTACTTCGGGCAATGCTACAACCGATGCGGCCGAGGTGTGTACCCGACCCTGTTGCTCGGTAGCCGGCACACGCTGTACGCGGTGTACACCCGACTCGAATTTGAACAGACCGTACGCTCCGTCGCCGCTTACGCTGCTGATCACTTCTTTATAGCCGCCAGCAGTGCCTTCGGTCACGTCCAGTACGGCCATTTTGAGCCCGCGCTTTTCGCAGAAGCGTTGGTACATGCGCCAGAGGTCGCCTGCAAAAATGGCGGCTTCGTCGCCACCCGTACCTGCCCGAATTTCCAGGAGCACATTGCCGTCATCATTTGGATCTTTGGGGATCAGCAGCTCTTTTAGCTCAGCTTCAAAACCGTCGATGCGCGGTTCCAGCTCATCTATTTCCATCTTTGCCAGCTCGCGCAACTCGCTTTCCTTTTCTTTCGCCAACACGTCTTTGGCTTGCTGCAGGTGGTTACGGGACTCCTTAAGCTGATTGTATTTCAATACGATCTTTTCCAGATCGCGGTATTCTTTGCTCAGCTGCGAGAACTTCTTCAAGTCGCTCATCGTGTCGGGCTGGGCCAGCAGCAGGCCCACATCTTCAAAACGGAGCTTTATTTCTTCCAATTTCTCTATCATACAATGTAATCAGCCTACAAAGTTACGACAAAGAATACGGATTTCCCGGGCCGAGGGTTGACACCGGAAAGACAACAATTTGGATTTTCAATGCTTACCCACAACCTTTGGGTCATGAAACCCAGGATCGTCATTTTATTGCTTTGCCTTACTGCGTGCGGAGGCACCCTAACCGAAGAACAGCGTCGCAAATTGCACGAAGGCATGGAGGAGCAAAAGATCGTACAGATGACCGATGCGGAAATTATGACCACCGCCCACGAACGCGGCCGCGAGGTTTTTGCGGCCCTGGAAAAAGTACACTTTAACCCGGCGAAGGCCGACTCGATTGGCGAGCGTTACAAGGCACGCATCCATTGGACAGTGCCGGGCACGGCTAGTAATCAGGAAATCGAACAGCAACTAATTGAAGCCTATATTTCCGGTATGGTGACAGGTTCACTGCAAGACAATGTGCAGCGACTGTATACAGACGCCAAGCAAGGTGGCTACGACTCGATCTTATATTCCAAGCCGGTGGTAAGCCCCATGCCTGACGGTGTTGAAAAGCTTGACGGCGTGTGGAATATTTACCTTTCCAAAAAACAGGTCGTTCTTACGGCGCCGCGCCACTAACACGGGCCTGTCGTCCATTTCAGGACGCCGTTTGCCTTTGCTTCACAGTCGTTATCATAGGTATTACCATCGCAACCGCAGACGGGATCTACTACCGCCGGACACATGGCATGGTCGTCAATCTTAGCAGGGTCAACGCAACTCGTTGCGCCGTTATCATCGTCGCTGCCACAAGAGAACGATGTGATCAACAGCAGGCCCAGTATCATGGCATAATGACTTTTCCTCATAACGTTGTGCTTTAGTTTCTCAGGCATAGACGCTAAAAAACTATTCCGCAACAAGGATCCTGACTATCTGTTGCGCTGCCCTAATTGACATGGGCCTACAGACCATTGCTGTACGCCCTGGGTACTGGCCGAGCACGCATTACCGTAGGTCTTGCCGTTGCAACCGCAGACGGGAGCATACTCCATCGTGCACGCGGCATCTTTCACGATCTTATTCGAATCGATACAATCGGATATGATGCCACCACCGTCCTCCTCGCAGGAGGACAATACTATAAACAGCAATCCAGCCATTCTGGCAAACCAATTTAGTCGCATACGTTTTGCTTTGTTATGCCTGAATAGACACCAAAAATCTGTGTTTCGTTGGAAAGATTTAAATGAACGGTATCTTCTGCTTCAAAATAGACACTACATTTAGGCATCATTGACCAAAACCGAATGTTTATGAAGAAACCTTTTACAAGCCTGCTAACCCTGGCAGTGCTGACGGCGCCGTTACTTCTGGCCGCACAGACTGTGGAAAAGATTGATACCGCCATGGTATCAAAAATTAAGAACGAGGGTATGAATCGCTCGCAGGTGATGGATATCCTGAGCATGCTGACCGACATTCACGGCCCACGGCTCACCAACTCCCCCGGCTATAAAAATGCGGCCAACTATGCCAAGACGACGCTGGAGTCGTGGGGTGTACAAAACGTTGTTTTCGATACCTGGGAAGAAGACTTTGGTCGCGGCTGGCAGCTGAAGAAGTTCAGCTTGAGCTCTTTGGCACCGGCGTATTTTCCGATGATTGCGTATCCCAAAGCCTGGTCGCCGGGTGTAAAAGGTGCCATTCAGGCCGAGGCGGTATACCTGGACATCAGCAAAGAAGAAGATCTTAAGAAATACGAGGGTAAGCTAAAAGGTAAGATCGTGATGTTTAGTTTGCCTACACCGGTGAAGCCTGGCTTTAAACCCGACGCTACGCGTCTGAGTGACTCGACGTTGCTGGTGATGGCTAATGCCGGTGTCATAGAGGCGCAAGGTGGCCGCCGTTTTTCGTCGCCGCAGGAGCCCCAACGTCTTGCCTATGCAAAATGGGCGTTGTGTCAGAAAGAAGGCGCCGTAGCCGTGATCGAAGCCAGCTCGTCGTTCCGTCTCGAAGATGGGACCCTTACCGTCGCTGCCGCTACCGTACCGTACCCGGCGGAAACACCTTTCAGCAAACGCGTTGCTGCCTACAAAGAAAACGTGCCGAAGATCCTGCCGCAGGTGGTTGTATCGGCTGAGCACTATAACCGCCTGGTGCGCCAGATTCAGAAAGGTCAAACGGTAAAGCTCGAGCTCGCGTTGGAGACGGCGTTTACGCCGTCGGCCCCGGGCTATAACGTCATTGGTGAAATACCGGGTACTGACCTGAAGGACGAGGTGGTCATGATTGGCGCCCACTTAGACTCCTGGCATAGCGGCACCGGCACGACCGACAATGCTGCCGGCTCGGCGGTGATGCTGGAGGCGATCCGTATTTTGAAGACGCTGGGTGTATCGCCGCGTCGTACGATTCGCATTGCGTTGTGGGGTGGCGAAGAGCAAGGTCTGCTCGGTTCGAAGTCGTATGTAAAGCGTACGTATGGCGAGCGTCTCGACAAGGCTTATCCGTACGACTCGATCAAGATGACGCCGGCTGCCGAGAAGTTTTCGGTATACCTGAACATGGACAATGGCTCGGGCCGCTTTCGCGGTATATACTTGCAGGGCAATGAGAACATCGGCAACATTTTCCGGGCGTGGTTCAAGCCATTCAACAAAGTGGGTGCCTCCACGCTCACCCTGCAAAACACTGGTGGCACCGATCACTTATCGTTTGACGCTATCGGCTTGCCCGGCTTCCAGTTTATTCAAGATCCGCTGGAGTACGGCACCCGCACGCACCACACCAGCATGGACGTATATGACAAAGCTGTCGAGGGCGATCTGAAGCAAAACGCCTCTATCGTTGCGTCATTCGCCTGGCTCGCCGCGATGCGCGATGAGAAGATGCCGCGTAAGTAACGCCATGGCTATACTTCACAAAAAAGGTGTGCTGACGAATTTGTCGGCACACCTTTTTTTGTTGATCCCTGTATGTATCATTTCTTTCGTGCGGTCCGCTTCCAGCAGTCCAGCAGGTGATCGTTTACCAGGCCGCATGCCTGCATGTGCGCATAGATGACCGTGCTGCCAACGAATTTAAATCCGCGCTTGATCAGATCCTTGCTCAACGCATCCGACTCCGGCGTGGTCGCCGGTATTTCGCTAAGCGACCTCCGCTTGTTAACGATGGGCTTACCGCCGACAAAGCCCCAGATATATTTATCGAACGTACCGAATTCTTCCTGTACTTCCAGGAAGCGCCTGGCGTTGTTGGCTGCGGCATAAACCTTTAGGCGATTGCGAACGATGCCGGGATCCAACAGAATCTTTTCCAGCTTCACGTCCGTAAACCGCGCTACCTTTTTCGGGTCGAAATTGGCGAAGGCCTTACGGTAGCCATCGCGTTTTTTCAAGATGGTGGACCAACTCAGACCGGCTTGTGCACCTTCCAGAATGAGGAACTCGAAATGCACATTGTCATCGTGCACGGGCTCGCCCCACTCTTCGTCGTGGTAGCGGATATAGTCTTCAAATCCCAGGCACCAGCCACATCTATTCTTTTCTTTCATGATGATTATGCGAGCGCTTGTTTAATGTCATTTATCAAATCCTCTGCTTCCTCAATGCCGGTGGAAAGGCGGACAAGTCCATCGGTCACGCCCGTGGCTTTGCGCTCTTCAGCGCTTACCTTAACGTGGGAGGTACGCGCAGGACTGGTAATGGTTGACTCCACCCCGCCAAGGCTGGCAGCACGTTGAATAAGTGCAAGCTTCGCCATGAACACTTGTGCATCGCCTTTTACTTCAAACGACAGCATGCCGCCGAAGCCGCCGGGCATTTGAGCCTTGGCAACGATATGGTTCGGATGGTCTTCCAGTCCGGGGTAGTATACCTGACCGATGCGGTTGTCGGTCTTGAGATACCGGGCAATGGCCAGCGCATTTTCATTTTGCTGGCGTACGCGCAACACGATGGTCTTCAGGCTGCGCTCGACAAGCCAGGCTGTGTGCGCATCGAGACTGCCACCATGGTTTATGGCACTGGCGAGAATACGTTGGGTAAGTTCCTGGGTGGTTACGGCAAAGCCGCAGCAGAGATCGCTGTGTCCACCGATGTACTTGGTGCCGCTATGTAACACGATGTCGATGCCCAGGTCGATGGGATTCTGGTTGACGGGCGAAGCAAAGGTGTTGTCAATGACGGTCAGCAGGCCATGCCGGCGGGCGATGGCGGCGACGGCCTGTATGTCGGTTATCTTGAGCGTGGGGTTAGAAGGCGTCTCTATATAGATCAGTCGGGTCTCGGGGCGAATGGCCTTTTCAAAGTTTGCCGGCTCAGCCCCGTCCACCAATGTATAGTCAATACCAAACCGTGGCATTTCCTGGGCCAGGGCGTGGTGTGTACCCCCGTACAGGTCGCGTTGAAAAATGGCGTGATCGCCATTCTTAAGCAAACTGAAAAGGGTTGTGAGGATAGCGGCCATGCCGGAGGAAAAGACCACTCCGGCTTCGGCGTTTTCCAGTGCAGCAACCTTGCCTGCTACGGCCAGTTGGTTGGGTATATTAAAGTACCGGGGGTACTGCAATGGACGTCCGCCCTCATAATCGTAGGCAGATGAGGGAAAGATGGGGGTCACGACCCCACCATGCGCCAGGTATTCGTGCGAACCAGCATGAACACTTTGGGTAATTTTGGAAGTTTTGCCATGTATCATATATGCTACTAAAGTAAGATTCGTATAGGGACCAAAAAATTACATTAAAATTTTTTCAATACTTTACGCCCATGTTTCACTAAACCTCAACAATTATTTATGGGAAAAGAGTTTAAACCAAATGTTGGCCGCCAGGTAGATGCCGGCGAAGCGCAAAAGTGGATTGATGAGTATGATCGCGTGATGCGGAAGGACAAGCTCGTGGACACGAAGGCCATTTTCTACGGCCGCGATGCGCTGCTGAAGATGCTGGCAGAAGAAGGTACCACCGGAATTACCTTTTACCTGGCGCTGAAGCCGACAGAGGCAGACCCTAACAAAAAGACCGTTCAGCTGGTGCTTTACCCCACCTACGAAGACGGCGCTATCAAGGCCACTTCAAAATCAGCTGGCACGGATGCCGCAGCACTCAAGGTAATGGATGCCCAAAATCCTTACGATAAAGGACTTCAGTGCCCCCCCTATTGCCCCTAAGCGTTTTTTTTGTAAGCACCTCACCCAATGACGTTGGAGACCTACCTGTTAACGTTTAAAATTCAAACAGTCCTGGCAGCCCTTGTAACGGTCCTATCGTTTATCTATTTCGATAAACGTCAGCTCGAGGTCAAGCTGCTGGGGCTGACCTTCTTGCTGAGCTTTCTCAACGACCAGATGGCCGACATTCTCGCGTTGCGAGGCAAGGAGGTGAACGTCGCCAGCACTATTTATGGCATCGTTTCCTTTATTCCACTAAGCTTGTTATACGACAAAGCACTCAACGGCCGGTACCGCAAGGGTTTTACCATTGTGGCCATTTTGTACCTGATGTTTGCCATCTCCAATTTGTGCTTTGTGCAAAAGGTTGAGATCAATACGTACAACTACACGTTCAGCGCGATCGTATTTCTGTTTTATAGCATTTTGTATTTCTACCGGCTGATGGTAGATCTGCCCGTACAGCATCTGCACCGCGTGCCGATGTTCTGGTTCAACGCCGGTATGCTGATTTTTAATGCTGGAACATTATTTCTTTATCTATTTACCACGTATTTAGTTGAAGTTCTGCATAATGATTTATTGATTTACTGGACTTTTCACAACATCATGAATGTCATACAACTTTTGGTTGTAATGATTGGACTATGGCAGGACCTTCGGAATATCAAATCGCCCTCATCATCGCTATCGGAACCGTAGGGATGCTCTTCCTGGCGATTGCTATTATCCTGTTCATGGTGTTTTACCAGAAGAAGATGATTCAGGAGCAGTTCAAACGCCAGCAGCTTGAGCTGACCTACCAGCAAAAAATGATGGAAGCGGCGCTGGAGTCGCAGGAGAACGAGCGGCGGCGCCTGGCCGGCGAGCTGCATGACAGCATTGGCGCGATGCTTTCGACCATTCGGGTGGGCATTACCACCATGGCCCGACTGGGGTCCAACTCCGAGGCGCTGGAGCAATCCAAACAAATGCTGGACGACACGATCGGTTCGGTGCGACGCATCAGCCGCGACCTGATGCCTTCCACGCTGGAGAAATTTGGCTTCTCGCATGCGGTAAAAGAATTATGTGAGCGGTTCCACGCTACGTCGTTGCTACCCATACATTGCGTTGAGCAAGGGGAGGTGAGGAGTTTTGAAAAAGGCCGCGAGCTTATGCTGTACCGCATTGTTCAGGAGTTGCTCAACAATGCGCTCAAGCATTCGCAGGCAACTGAAATTTCCGTGCAGATGCTTGCGAGCTACAACCTGCAGTTGTCGGTAGAAGATAATGGCGTAGGGTTTGATCCGGGAATTATCAAAAACTCGTCACAAAGTGGTAAGGGGCTGGGCCTGTTCAACATTCAGAACCGTGCACGCCTGCTGGGCGCCACGGTCGAGTTTGACACGGCTCGCACGCATGGAAGTAAAATCACGCTGGTTATCCCGTATGAAAAAGTATAAAGTTTACATCGCCGACGATCATACGCTCTTCCGGAAAGCCATGGTAAACCTGCTGCGGTCGTTTCACCGCGTGCAGGAGGTAAAGGATGCCGAGAACGGCAAGGAGCTGCTGACGCTCATCAAATACGAGCAACCCGACGTGGCGATCGTAGACCTGCAGATGCCCGTGATGGACGGCGCCGAAACCTGCGAGCAGCTTATCAAGAAACACCCTGATGTCAAGATCATCATCCTGACCATGCACGACAGCAATAAGTACATTCTCCACATGATGGAAATGGGTGTACATGCTTTCCTGTTGAAAAACACCGAGCCCGACGAACTCGAGAAGGCTATCTATGCCGTTGTGGAAAAAGATTTTTACCATAACGACCTCGTTGCAGCCGTGCTGCGCAAGAACGTTACGGAGCGCAAGTCGGGACAACGACCGCAGTTCCGCCTTGCCGAACTGACGGAGCGCGAGAAGGAGATCCTGGTATTGATCTGTCGCGAGCTGACGATACGTGAGATCGGTCAGAAACTTTCGTTGAGTGAGAACACGGTACGCAACCACCGGGTGAACATGATGGACAAGATCGGTGTTAACAACACCGTCGGCCTGGTGAAGTTTGCGTACGAAGCCGGCATTGTGAGCTAATTTCCCCAAACAGGGCTCTAGTACAATTGTACTATTTTTATGGTACTTTTTTACCAGCGACGTTCTGTCGGTAACTACATATTCATCTCTTTTTCAGGGTTTTTGCCGGATCATTGTTCCAACAATCATCGTTTCGGCGCACTTCTTCCAGAACGACTGGGATCAATTCGCGAACTTTCATAAAAGGTTCAAGGAATTACACGATCAAACACGATCAAGTGATGTTTAACTCAGCACTCCTAGAAGTAATGAAAATACTTGTGGTTCACAGGCAGAAAGACACAGTTGTGCAGATAAAGTCAGTGCTTAGCGGATGTAATCCCGTTGTGCTTCACACCGAGTCTGGTTTGGATGGGCTCCTAACCTCGCGAATCGAACATTTCGATCTCATAATCTGCGGCACTGACCTGCCTGTGGTCACAGGATTCGAATTAGTACGATCAATCCGTACACATTCTGTTAACCGTAACACCCCCGTTATCTTTATTGCTGACGAAGTCAACGAAAAGACTCTCCATTTAGGAAACGCCCTCGGCGTTGCCGCCACGCTTGTAGAACGTGATGTCGACGACCAGCTGGCGGACATCGTTCAAGCGCGTGTAAAACCCGAAGCAGACAAGGACTGGAACGACCTGCTTTCCAACACCCGGCTTAATTAGTTAAGTGCCATCTTATATAATTGGTTTGGTAAAGACCCTCTCTACACAATAAACACTTCCCCCTTCCATTAGGTCGATCCCCTCCTGGTTTCAGGAGGGGATTGATTTATGTGTTAGCGCCTCCTACATTTGGGAATGCAAGTCTTTGACCTGGCGGTGATCGGTGGCGGGGCTGCGGGTTTTTTTGGTGCCCTGCAAACGGCCGAAATGAAACCGGGCAGTCGCGTTGTTGTTCTGGAGAAATCCAACAAGCTTCTTTCCAAAGTACGTATCTCCGGCGGCGGCCGCTGCAACGTAACCCATGCGTGTTTTGAACCGGGACCCCTTGCCCGTCATTATCCGCGCGGCGAAAAACTGCTGAAGAATCTTTTCCGCTCCTTTCAGGCAAAAGACACGGTGGCCTGGTTTGCTTCTAAAGGTGTGAATCTGAAGGTCGAAGACGACGGCCGCATGTTTCCAGACACTAACAGCTCTGAAACAATCATAGACTGCTTTCTGCGCGAAGCACAACGCCACGACATTGCTATTGAGGTAAGCACCGGCGAAGTGGCGGTACAACCCGGACCGGAACGTTTTACGCTCACGACGCAGCACGGCATGATTCTGCAGGCGCATCATGTCCTGGTTGCGACGGGTGGCCATGCCAATCCGCAATTTTACCAGTGGCTCGCGGCACTCGGCCACACCGTGGTACCGCCGATACCTTCGCTCTTTACATTGAACGATTCGCAAAAGGACTTTCGCGACCTGATGGGCGTTGCCGTTCCCCATGCAGAGGTACGCATTGCCACGACCAAGTTTGCGGAGACAGGCCCGGTTTTGATTACCCACTGGGGCTTGAGTGGTCCGGCGGTCATTAAGTTGTCTGCCTGGGCGGCGGCCTACCTGCACGAAGCCCAGTATCAGTGCACCGCACTGGTCAGCTGGATCGGGCCTGCCCAGGAGGAGGCTACCCGGCAGTTGCTTCACAAGCACAAGGCTGCGCACGGCAAGCAGCGGGTATATACCAATCCGCTTTTTTCCCTGCCGCAACGTTTATGGCAAAAGCTCTGTACGCTGGCGGCGATTGAAGAAACGAAGATCTGGGCCGAGCTGCCGCAAAAGAATCTGAATAAGTTACTGGAATATCTCATTCGCTGTCCCTTTCAGATAAAGGGGAAAACAACGTTTAAAGAAGAGTTTGTTACGTGTGGAGGCGTGGACCTGAAAGAGATCGACCCGGAAACCCTAGAGAGCAGGAGGATAAAAAATCTATTCTTTGCCGGCGAAGTATTAAACATCGATGGCGAAACCGGCGGGTTTAATTTTCAGTCTGCGTGGACTACCTCCCATTTAGCGGCACGGCAGATCGCTGCAAGCATTCAACGCGGCGTATGAGGGAAGAAACGACAGTTATCGCAAGTATGTTTCCATCCGGTGTAACCTATTCCTGCCCTAAAAGTATATCCCCCAAACCGGTGTAACTTAATCTTATCTTAACCGTCTCTCCCCTATTCCGGCGGTTCCATCAAAAATTAATACCACGGTTTAAGAAACGATTTTATATTTTTAGTCATCATTAACCAAACTATATATAGTTACTCCATGAATCGATCAAGAATACCTTTGCAAGCCTGGCCGGCGGCCGTGCTGGCGCTGTTGCTGGCAACATGTTCCGGCCCCGAGGCGAAAAAAGAGGCGGCGGATGCTTCGTCTTTTAACGTGCCCGTAGAATATTATAAGCTCGACAATGGGTTGCGTGTTGTACTATCGGAAGACCATCATGCCCCGACGGTTGTCGTTGCGGTATACTATAATATCGGTTTCCGCATTGAGCCCAAGGACCGCACCGGCTTTGCACACTTGTTTGAACACATGATGTTTCAAGGCTCGGAAAACCTTGGCAAAATGGAGTTTATCAAGCTGGTGCAACAAAACGGGGGCTTGCTAAACGGCTCGACGCGTTTTGATTTTACCAATTACTTTGAAGTGATGCCCGCGCACAAGCTCGAAACTGCATTGTGGGCAGAAGCTGACCGTATGAAAGGTCTGGCAATTACACAGGAGAATCTGACCAACCAGCAGGGCGTTGTAAAGAACGAAGTAAAAGTAAATGTACTTAACCAACCGTATGGTGGATTTCCCTGGCTGGACATGCCGCAGTATGCCAACGAGAACTGGTATAACGCGCACAACTTTTACGGCGACCTGAAGGACCTCGACTCAGCCAAGCTGGAGGATGTTGACAAGTTCTTCAAAACGTATTATGCCCCGAACAATGCGGTGATCACCGTCGTAGGCGACTTCACTGGCGGGGAAGCTAAAAAGTGGGTTCAGCAATATTTTGCGCCTATACCAGCGGCGACATTGCCGGCGAAGCCCGACATCAGCGAGCCGGTGCAACAGCAAGAGAAACGCCACACAAAAGAAGATAAGCTTGCCAACAGACCGGCCATTGCGGTTGCGTATAAAATGCCGGAGCGCAACACACCCGCGTATTTCGCCATGGGCCTGATCGATCAGCTGCTGGTACAGGGCAACGACAGCAAGCTTGCACAACGCATTGTACAAGACAAAGGTTATACAGACCGCGTGAGCGGCGGCATTAACTACCTGGGCAATATGTATAATTACAATGGGCCGATGGTATGGATGGCGAATCTTATTTATGATAATGCTCTGCCGGCAGATTCGATCCTTCACCAGTTTGATCAGGCGATACTCGAGCTGGATGCGGTGTCGCAGGAAGATGTGGATCTTGCCGTGGTAAAAGTCCGTTCGGATCTGTACGACACAATGGATCGTCTGTCGGGTGTAGGTCGCGCGGATCTGCTGGCATGTTTTGCCTTGTTCGATGATGATCCAAACCGGATCAACGTGCTCGAAAGCGAGTTTAAAAAGATTACGCCCGACGTCATCAAAAAGACCGCGAAGGAATACCTGCGTACTACCAACCGCACCGTTCTGATCATTGACCCTAAAGCCACGAACTTATGAGAACCTCGCTATCGCTATATACCCTCGCGCTGACACTGCTGTTGACAGGTACGGCCTTTGCTCAAAAGCAAAGTCCTCCTGCCGGTAGTGCGCCGCATGATTTTAAGCTGCCTGCCAAAAAAGTCAATACACTGCCTAACGGCCTGCGGTCGACGCTGGTGGAGTATGGTGTTACACCGAAAGTAACAGTGAGCGTTATTATTAAGACGGGCAATGTACATGAAGGTGCTAACGAAGTGTGGTTGGCTGATTTTACCGGCAAGCTGATAAACGAAGGCTCTACCTCGCTTGACGCCAAAGCGCTGGCGAAGAAGGTCGCGCTGATGGGTGGCGAAGTCAATGTCACTACTGCCTTGAATCAGACGACTCTTTCGGGATCTGTGCTGTCGGAGTATGCGCCGGAGCTGATAAAGGTACTGGCCGATGTTGCCATACATCCCGCTTTCCCGGCAAAAGAAGTAGACCGTTTGAAAAACGACTTGAAGCGCGGGCTGTCTGTACAGAAGAGCATCCCGCAAAGCCAGGCGTTTGAACGCTTTGGCAAAACGCTGTATCCCGATCAGCCTTACGGCCGGTACTTCCCGACAGAGGCGATGCTGGACAGCTATACGCTTGAGAAGGCCAAAGCATTTTATGATAAGAACTTTGGTGCTCAACGCACGGTGGTATACGTCGTCGGCAAGTTTGACGAAGGCGCGGTGACAAAAGCGATTGACGAGTCGTTCGCTTCGTGGCAAAAGGGCCCTGCGGTAGATTACCCGGTGGCGAAGCCAGCCAAGAATGGCCCCGTAGAGATCATCGACCGCCCGGGTGCACCGCAGACTACCGTTATGCTCGGCCTGCCGGTGATCGACCCTTCGCAACCCGACTACCTGGCGTTGCAAGTCACTAACACGCTGTTGGGTGGTTCGTTCATTTCGCGTATTACGTCTAACATACGCGAAGACAAGGGGTATACTTATTCGCCTTATGCCTCAATGAATGCGAACGTGAAGGCCGCTTATTGGGCTGAACGAGCGGATGTGACAACCGAGCACACGGGTGCCTCCCTGCAAGAAATCTCGAAGGAGATCAAGCGTTTGCAGACGGAGCCCGTCGACAAGAAGGAGCTGGAAGGCATTCAGAATTTTGAGGCCGGCAACTTTGTATTACAGAACTCGACACCGAACGGCATCATCAACCAGCTCAACTTCATCGACTTGCACGGATTGAATGACGACTACCTCAACAACCGTGTGAAGAATATCTACGCAGTGACGCCGGAAAAAATTCAAGGCCTTGCCAAGGAGTATTTTAAATACGAGAACATGACGCTGGTGCTGGTGGGCGATAAAAAACAGTTGGACAAACAGATGAAGTCACACGAGGATGCGCTGAAGAAATCGCGGTAGGCGCTACCGATAATCGGCAGTTGGAACTTGCCACGACTGCTATGAGCATAGACTGCCCGTTACTGAACGGACAGTCTATGCCTGTATTATTTTTGATCTTTCCGGACGATGAAGTAGTACATCAGGAAGCCCAGGGATGTAAAAAGTGCGAAGAGTCCATACGGCAGCGGCGATTCGATCTCGTATGGAATATATTCCATCAACACCAGTGAGAGGCCTGCGAAGAAGATAATCAATCCCCATTTGAGCGAAGGATACTTACTTTCGATCAAGCTCGGCTTCATCTGCTGTTTAAAAATGGCCTGCGTATCTTCGTTGACATACCCTTTGTCGATCATTCGTTTTTTCAGGATATAATCTGTCAGCGTGCGCGTAAATGCTACTACAGCGACACCCAGCGTACCCATGATCGAGATCGGCATTAGAATTTTAACCAAGTCATTCATCGTATTTTATTTTTTTGATCTGCCCGTAGGACACGGACCGGGCGGCCGGTGTTGCAATTTCTTTCACTATTTTTTTGCCTTCCCGTCTTCATCTATTTTTTATATTCCTGCAACATTCTGTAATGAAGCTTTGTCTAACCCATCCATGATAGACGAACGGGCGCTGATCTCTCGGATCTTACAAGGAGACAGACAGGCCTTCAGGCTGCTGATTACGCAGCATGAAAGGCTTGTGGCCCATATGGTTGCGCGGGTGGTAAAGCACGACGAGGAGCGCGAAGAGCTGTGCCAGGATGTTTTTATGCGTGTGTTTGACAAGATCGGTGACTTCAACTATCAGTCGAAGCTTTCCACGTGGATTGCCACCATTGCCTACCGCCTGGCCATAAACCACTTACGAAAGCAGAAGATGTCGTTTCTCGACATGCCCGAGGAAGAGCGTTTTACAGACCTTTTTGTAGAAGAGCGCAACCCCGCGGCCATTCTGGAAGAAGAGGATAGCGACGGCATTGTCTTAAAGCTGGTCGACAAGCTTCCGCCGCAGTATAAAATGGTGTTGCTGCTGTACCACGTGGAGGGCATGCGTTATGATGAGATCGGTGAAATAACGGGTATGCCCGAGGGCACGGTGAAGAGCTACCTGTTCCGTGCGCGTACCCTTTTAAAAGATAAAGTTATCAAGTACCTTGGCAAAGAGGAGCTGCTATGAATCGCGACGAAGAAAGATTTCAGGAAAAGATCGAAGCCAACATGGGGTTTGACGACGGCAATCCCGATGGCCGGGCTTACCGGCAGGTGTTCCAGGCATTGGAAAAACCGCCGCATTATGCCCTGCCCGATGCATTTGCCGACAAAATACTGCAGAAAGTGGAGCAGAAGGAACAGCGCTCGCTGCGGACTACTTATGCCTGGCTGGTTGCCGGCATTGTCCTATTGATTGGAGGGTGTGGCGCCGCGGTGGTCCTAACGGGCTTTCGATTTGAAGTTGGTTTTCTGCGTAATATGGCTGCCTATAAGGGTCTGTTTGCCTTTGGTGTGGCGTTTGTGCTCTTCCTCCACTGGGTAGATAAGCGCCTGATCCACCGCCACGACCCTTCACGCTAGCCGTTGGGGCAACTATTCTGTGAATCAGAAGCCCCTAACGTTCCAAAACACCGCTCCAGTGTCTATTTTTGCCGCAAATTATTCAATGTATGAGCTATCGCATCGAAAAAGACACCATGGGCGAAGTGCAGGTTCCTGCCGACAAATATTGGGGCGCACAAACTGAACGCTCGCGCAACAATTTTAAGATCGGTCCGGAGGCCAGCATGCCGAAGGAGATCATCTACGCCTTTGCCTATCTGAAGAAGGCAGCAGCGCAGGCTAACCACGACCTGGGTGTTCTTACCGCCGACAAGCGCGACCTGATCGGCAAAGTATGCGATGAGATCCTGACGGGTTCCCTGGACCAGGAGTTTCCGCTGGTGATCTGGCAAACCGGTTCGGGTACGCAAAGCAACATGAACGTGAACGAAGTGATTGCTTACCGTGCCCATGTGCTGCACGGCGGTCAACTGACCGACGAGAAGAAAGTGCTGCATCCGAACGACGACGTGAACAAGTCACAGTCTTCTAACGATACGTTTCCCACCGCGATGCACATCGCGGCATATAAGCAGGTGGTGGATATTACCCTGCCGGGCATGAAGAAGCTGCGTGACACGCTGGCAAAAAAATCCGAGACCTACAAGACGCTTGTAAAAACCGGTCGTACGCACTTCATGGATGCTACTCCGCTTACACTTGGCCAGGAGTTTTCCGGCTATGTACAGCAGATCGATAACAGCATGCGGGCGATTAAAAACGCACTGGAAGTGGTGCGTGAACTGGCCCTGGGTGGTACAGCAGTAGGGACCGGGTTGAATACTCCCAAAGGATACGACGTATTGGTGGCCAAGAAGATTGCCGACCTTACCGGTCTGCCGTTTGTGACGGCTCCGAATAAGTTTGAGGCCCTGGCAGCACACGACGCGATGGTGGAACTGTCGGGTGCGCTGAAGCGTGCGGCGGTATCTTTTATGAAGATCGCCAACGACATCCGTATGCTGAGCTCCGGCCCCCGCAGCGGTATCGGCGAGATCGTCATTCCCGACAACGAACCCGGTTCTTCGATCATGCCTGGTAAAGTTAACCCGACACAGCCGGAAGCCTTAACGATGGTTTGCGCGCAGGTGATTGGTAATGACGTAGCGGTATCAATCGGCGGTGCTACCGGCCATTTTGAACTGAACGTATTTAAGCCGGTGATTGCGGCCAACGTACTGCAATCCGCCCGCCTGATTGGCGATGCCTGTGTATCGTTCAATGACAAGTGTGCAGAGGGTATTGTACCGAACGAGCCGGTGATCAAGCAGCACCTTGAAAACTCGCTGATGCTGGTGACATCGCTCAATACACACATTGGCTATGAAAACGCCGCGAAGATTGCCAAGAAGGCGCACAAGGAAAACAAGACATTGCGCGAAGCCGCGGTAGAGCTTGGCCTCCTCACCTCGGAGCAGTTTGACGAGTGGGTGCGTCCTGAGAAAATGGTGGGCAGCCTCGACTGATATACAATTATTCACAATTATTTGTACCTTTAATGTGATTTTAACCAATCCGAGAATGAAAAAAGTAATTGTACTACTACTCTGCCTACTATGTGTCTCCGTCTCGACACAGACCTTCGCGCAGCTCTCGAAGAAAGAAAAGAAAGAGTGGAAGAAGAAGGCCAAAGAGTTTAGCAAGAACCCGGCAAACCTGAAACAGCTCACCGAAGATAAAGCTACCGCCGACGAGCAAGTTTCGTCCCTGAATACAAAAGTAACGCAGATGCAATCCAGCATTAGCGACAAGGACGCCAAGATCGCCGAGCTGGAAAATGAGCTTCAGCAGATGCGCGGACAGCTTACGGCTACCAAAGCCGAGCTGGCGCAGTTGAAGGAATCGCCGGTGGTGAACCCGATGGACTTCTCGAAGGGCATTGTCTTTAAAGTGCAGGTTGGTGCTTTCAAGAACAAGGACCTGGCGAAATACTTTGACAACAACCCCAACTTTGGTGGCGAAGCCCGCGACGGCGAACCGCAAAAGATCACGATCGGCATTTTCCGCGACTATTGGGAAGCCGACACTTTTAAGAAATACATGCGCGACATGGGCGTGAAAGACGCGTGGATTGTGCCGTACCGTGACGGCCAACGCGTGGAGATTAAAGACGTACTGGAAGGCGTTATCAACGACAAGGCCGCCAGCACGAAATAGTTTCGCAAACGTGCGGCAATAGAAGAGCAGTGCCTAGGTTGGCACTGCTTTTTTTATTTATTTACTTCGTTTACTTATAGCGAAACTGTACTCACACTAAAAATTTCCACAACACCTTTGCAGCCCTATTTTTGCGCCACTATGAATCGTGTCGGAATCTTGAGTTTTGTTTTGTGTGCAATAACCGCCACAGTAAGCCGAGCTCAGATTCGTGTGGGCACCTTGCGCATCAATGCCAATGAGCGGTACGAGGTGCTGCAGTCGGACATTGTCGTGGCCGATACACTCATCATGATGGACTCGTCAGTGCTGGTGTTAAACAAGCTGAAGCGTGAGAATTATATCCGCGCCAAGGTGGCGGTGTTTGGAACATACTGCACGATTGACGGCCGGGGTATGGATGGGCAATCGGGACGTAATGGCAAAGCAGGAAACACACCCATGGGGCCGTGTGACAATGGCACGCCAGGAAGAAATGCCACCAACGGACTTGCCGGCACACCGGGGGTCAATCTTTTTCTGTATCTTGAGAGAATAACCATACGGGGGACGCTTGTTGTCGACCTCGCGGGAGGAAATGGTGGCAACGGCGGTAACGGCGGCAATGGTGGCAGCGGGAGTCAGGGTACGGTACACTGCATTGGCGGCAACGGCGCGAATGGCGGCAATGCCGGCACCGGCGGCAATGGTGCCGACGGTGGCGTACTGACGCTAAGCTGTACTGAGCAGCCTGAGATCAAAGATTGGATCGGTAAAAAGATTATCTTCAAGATGCAGGGCGGTCACGCCGGCAGGGCCGGCAGGGCCGGTTATCATGGCGCCGCGGGCTTGGGTCCGTCGCGCAGAAATGGCAAAGATGGCATACCCGGGACAGAGAGAACCAGCGGCATTCCCGGCGGATTGGGCAAAATAAACTTCGAATCGAATTAAGGCAGATGGATAAACGCTGGTTAAAAAGAGCCGAGCCCCCACAGGAGCAGGTCGAGCAACTTTCGCACGCCATCAATGTAAACTTCTGTTTATCGGCAATTCTCATTCAGCGCGGCATTGAAGACTTTGACACGGCCCGTAAATTCTTCCGGCCGGAGCTCAGTCACCTGCACGATCCCTTCCTGATGCAAGACATGGAGGCCGCCGTGGCCCGCCTGCGAAAAGCAATTGAAGAGAACGAACGCATCATGATCTATGGCGACTACGACGTAGACGGTACTACGGCCGTGTCGCTGGTATATAATTATTTACAGAATTTTTATACCAACTGCGAAGTATATATTCCGGACCGGTACGCCGAAGGCTATGGTGTGTCGCTGGCAGGCATTGAATGGGCCGAGCAGAGCAAATGTGGCCTGATCATTGCCCTGGATTGCGGCATCAAGTCTTCCGAACTCGTGAGTATCGCCAAGTTAAAAGGTATTGACTTTGTCATCTGCGACCACCATTTGCCCGACGATAACATTCCGAAGGCAGTGGCCGTGCTTGACCCCAAGCGGAAGGATTGCTTTTATCCGTTCAAAGAGCTGAGTGGTTGTGGCATTGGCTTCAAGCTGATGCAGGCTTATGCACAACGCTATCGCGATGAGACGGAAGTATTTGAGTACCTCGACCTCGTGGCGGTCAGCATTGCTTCCGACATTGTACCGATTGTAGACGAGAATCGCGTGCTGACGCACTTTGGTTTGAAGAAACTGAACGAAAATCCCGGGCCGGGTTTACAGGCGCTGAAAGATATTGCTGTCATTAAAAACGATCTCGACGTGTCGGGTATCATTTTTACCCTCGGCCCTCGCATCAACGCCGCGGGCCGTGTGGCGCACGCCCGTGGGGCAGTAGAGCTGCTCACGGCAAGGACCGAAGAGGAAGCCAATGCCCTGGCCGAGAAAATAAATATCAAGAACGACCTGCGAAAGCAGTTCGACTCGGACATAACCGAAGAAGCCATTGCCATGATCGAAGGCGACCTCTCGATGCGCACGGCCAAGTCTACGGTGCTTTTTAAGAACACCTGGCATAAAGGCGTGATTGGCATCGTTGCCGCGCGCTGTGTGGAAAAATACTATCGCCCCACGGTGATCCTGACCGAATCTAACAACAAGATCACGGGCTCTGCCCGAAGTGTAGTCGGGTTTGATCTATACAATGCCATTCTCGAGTGCAGCGATTTGCTCGAGAAGTTTGGGGGGCACAAATATGCCGCGGGTCTTACGCTCGATGTGCAGAACCTGGAATTGTTCCAGCGTCGCTTTGAAGAAGTTGTCTCCTCCAGCATTACCGAAGATATGTTGACGCCGATGATCGACATCGACATGCCGTTGAGCTTTAACGTGATCTCGCCGAAGTTCCTGAATGTACTGAAGCAAATGGCGCCGTTTGGTCCTGAAAACCCGCGGCCGATCTTTGAGGCCGAAAATGTCTATGTGTTCAATGCGCTGTCGAGCTTTAAGGATAAGCATGTGCGCTTCCTGGCGGGCCAGGATGGCAGCGACAATGTTTTTCCGGTGGTGGGCTTTGACATGATCGAGCACTACGACCGCCTCTCTAAACGCGACATTTTTAAAATGGTCTTTACGGTAGAGGAAAATACTTTTAACGGTACTACGTCTATACAATTGCGAATTAAGGATATCAAATTTCTCTGATGTATGATTTTGCGGGCAGAAAACCTGGTAAAGAAGTATAAAACACGCACGGTGGTAAACGACGTGTCGGTAGAAGTGGCACAAGGCGAGATCGTCGGGCTACTGGGGCCGAACGGTGCCGGAAAGACCACATCATTCTACATGATTGTAGGACTGATCAAACCCAACGAGGGCCATATTTATCTGGATAAGGAGGAGATCACTCCGCTACCGATGTACCAGCGTGCCCGCATTGGATTGGGATATCTGGCGCAGGAAGCGTCGGTGTTCCGCAAGCTTACAGTGGAGGAGAACATCATGTCGGTGCTGGAGATGCGCGACATCAGCAAGGCTGACCGCAAGGCGAAAGTAGACGAGCTGATCGACGAGTTCAGCCTCCACAAAGTACGCAAGAACCTGGGTATGTCTCTTTCGGGTGGCGAGCGGCGGCGCACAGAAATTGCGCGCGCACTGGCGGTAGATCCAAAGTTCGTTTTGCTGGATGAACCCTTCGCCGGTGTGGATCCCATTGCCGTGGAAGAGATTCAGACGATCGTTTCCAAGCTCAAGAGTAAAAATATCGGCATACTTATTACCGACCACAACGTGGACGAGACGCTGTCGATTACGGATCGCGCCTACCTGATGGTGGACGGACGATTGTTTAAGTCTGGTACGGCTGAAGAGCTGGCCAACGACCCGCAGGTACGCAAGGTCTATCTCGGCCAAAACTTTGAGTTGCGACGCGCGAAAATAACTATTCCCAAAAACGATTGATCGCTCTGTCTACCCACGTTATTCCAGAGAAGTTTCGTTATTTTTGAAATTACTGTAATCCATCATGGGGCTGATCAATTCTATACTTACATGGGTCATGCAAAAGCGCATCCATCAAATGGAGCTTTTCATGAAGTACCCGCATGAGGTACAGGATGAGCTATTCAAGAAGCTCTTACAAACCGGCCGACTGACCGAGTTTGGCTCCCGGTATGACTTCGGCAGTATTCACACATACGATCAGTACCGCGAGCGTGTTCCCATTCATTCTTACGAAACGCTTTTCCCCTATATCGAGCGCCAGATGCGCGGTGAACAAAACCTGTTGTGGCCATCGGAGATCAAGTGGTTCTCTAAGTCGTCGGGTACTACCAATGCTCGCAGCAAATTTATACCGGTGTCGCAAGAGGCGCTGGAGGACTGTCACTTCAAAGGAGGCAAGGATCTGCTGTCGATCTATGTAAACAATTATCCCGATACGAAGTTGTTTGATGGCAAGGGCCTTGCCGTCGGCGGCAGCCATCGCATTAATGAATTAGATCCCTCGGCTACATCGTATTACGGCGATGTCTCTGCGGTGATCATGCGCAACCTTCCCCCCTGGGCGCAGTTCATTCGCACGCCCAGTTTAGAAACCGCGTTGATGAGCAATTGGGAGGAGAAGATCGAGAAGCTGGCACAGGAAAGCTCGATGGATGACGTCACCAACATTGCCGGCGTGCCGACATGGACCATCCTTCTGATACAGAAGGTGGTCGAGCTGAAGCAGAAAAAGCACATTATGGAGGTATGGCCCAACCTGGAGGTATTCTTCCATGGTGCTGTATCCTTTACGCCCTACCGAAATCTGTTTAAGTCACTGATTCCGTTCGAGGGCATGCGTTACTGGGAGATCTATAACGCCAGCGAAGGATTCTTCGGCATTCAAGACCAAAAGAACTCGGAAGAGATGTTGCTCATGCTGGATTACGGTGTGTATTATGAGTTTATTCCCGTCAGTGAGATCGACAGGGAATATCCCCACGCGATACCGCTCAGCGAAGTAGTACTCGACAAGCAGTACGCCATGGTCATTACTACCAATGCGGGCTTATGGCGGTATAGTATTGGTGATACCATCAAGTTCACATCGCTATCGCCTTATCGGATCAAGATCTCGGGCCGCACGAAACACTTCATCAACGCTTTTGGCGAAGAGGTGATTGTTGAAAATGCCGAGGCGGCGATTACTGCTGCGTGTGACCACACCGGTGCGGTAATCGATAATTTTACCGCTGCGCCGGTATACCTGGCAGAGGGTAAGAAGGGCGGACATGAATGGATTATTGAGTTTAAAGTGAAGCCGAATAGCTTGCGCGAGTTCGGCCATATATTGGACGAAACGTTGCGCAAGATCAATTCCGACTACGACGCGAAGCGCGCGCACGATTTAGCCCTGGTGGCCCCCATTCTCCACAGTGTGGAAGAAGGTACATTTTATAATTGGATGAAGAGCCGGGGCAAGCTGGGGGGTCAGAACAAAGTACCCCGCCTGTCTAACAGCCGCGAGTACGTTGACGATATTCTGCGCATGATGGCAGAGGTTTAGCGACATCAGTCGCCTTTTACACTCTTCAACCACGAGCCGATGCTCCACCCTGTATTTTCTTGTACTACGGTGCCGCCATCGGCAGCCCGGTTTACTTTCTCTACGGTATAGAAGGCGGTTGGCAGAATGTCTTTGAGCTTCTGTAACAGGTCTTCCAGCCGCTCACGCTCCAGTACGGTAAATACCAGGTTTTCGTCGCCATCGGGCCCTTCGGCGTGCACACGCGTATACCGGAAGTGTTGCTGGTTGAGGTAGGCGATCAGATCGCGCACTTCTTTGCGGGTGATGATCCGCACGATCACTTTGCCGTAGGCAATGCGTTCTTCGATGATCATGCCCACGAAGATGCCCATGGCAAAACCCCCGGGGTAGGCGATGTAACAAATCCAGTTGTCGAGGTGCTCGAAGATCTGGCGTATAGCCATCAGCCAGATGAACGACTCAAAAAAGCCCAGCACGGTGGCCGTAACACGACGGCCCCCCAATACGTAGATGATGCGAATGGTATTGATTGAGACGTCGCCAATGCGGGCGCAGAAAATCATCAGGGGCAAAAATACATAGCTGAAAACGTCCTCTGAGAATCCGAGTGTATCGACAAAAAAGCCTTCCATGAGACTAAAATTAGACAATTATCATCCATAATGGAATACTTTCTTCCTGCGGGGGCATGTTCAGTTGTTAACTCTTCCCCGTATCTTTGAAACAAACAACGCGCATCATGACCCTGAAACAAAAATTCAGCGACCAGGACCTGGACCGCATCAAAGCAGCGGTGAAACAGGCCGAAGATAGAATCTCGGGCGAGATCGTGCCCGTCATTGTCGAGCGTAGCGGCCAGTACACCCTTGCCAACTACCGCAGCGCGTTGCTGGCTGCAGCCTTTACGTTTGTGATCACGATTATTCTCGACCGGTACATCGTTGCGGACGCCTCGTATGCCCTATACTATGACCCCCTCTTTGTTTTTGTGGTTGTCGCGCTGGGCGGTATTCTGGGCGGCCTGCTGCCGAACTACGTTGGCCGTTTGAAGCGTATGCTGGTGGGCCAGGTGCAATTGGACTACGCCACACGCCAGCGCGCGGAAAATGTTTTCCTGGAAGAAGAGGTTTTTAATACGCGGCACCGCACAGGTATAATGATCTTCATTTCCTTTTTTGAACACGAAGTGATCGTCATCGCCGACCGCGGCATCAGCAAGGTGGTCGAGCAAAAGCAGTGGGACAAGATCGTAGCCGGGCTCATTGGCAGCATCCGCGCCGGCAAGATTGTCGATGGCATGGAAACCGCCATTAAACGCTGCGGAGAAATTCTTCTCGAGAAAGGTTTTCATAAAACTGATGACGATATCAATGAGCTGCGGGATGATCTCCGCATTGACCAATGAATTTTCCCCACCCTGTGAACGTGCGCTTCCGACTTATCTTTCTATACACCTGCCTGTTGGCATGGTCGCTCCTGACCTCTTCCGTCCTCTCTGCGCAGCTGGCCATACCGGCCCACAATGGCCAATGGGTACACGACGAAGCCGGCGTATTGTCGGCACAGACCGTGGCCGAGCTGGAGTATATGCTAAAGGCTGAGCGCGATTCTACCTCTAACCAGATCGCGGTGCTGATTGTCCCTTCTTTGCAAGGAGAATCGATTGAAGAATACGCGCTGCATGTAGCCTTTGACGAGTGGAAGCTTGGCAAGGCTAACAACGACAACGGCGTGCTGTTGCTGGTCTCCATTCAGGATAAGCGCGTGCGCATTGAGGTGGGCACGGGGCTGGAGGGACGCCTGACTGACGCGCTGTCGAGCCGTATAAACCGGCAGGAAATTTCCCCTTACTTTCGCCAGGGCGATTTTGACAGTGGCATTAAAGCGGGTGTTGTTGGCATCATCAAAGCTATCCAGGGCGAATACAAGAACGATGAACCCCCTGCCAGGCGACCCAAACGAAAGGGCTCTTCGATCCTTACGATTATCATTATTATTGCTGTGATCATCTTCCTCTCACGCCGGCGTGGCGGTGGTGGTGGTGGTGGCGGCTACTGGTCTTCGGGCGGTGGCTGGTTCCCGCCGATAGGTGGTGGCGGGTTTGGCTCCAGCTCGGGCTCGTGGGGTTCGGGCGGCGGATCTGACTTTGGCGGTGGCGGCGACTTCGGTGGCGGTGGATCGAGTGATTCCTGGTAATGATGCGATAGCAACAATGAGAAAGACGCTTTTCCTTTTTCTGATACTTCTCTCGGCGGTCATGGGTGCCGCTGCGCAACAGCGCGCGATACCCGACCTGTGGGGCCACCGTGTGCACGACGAAGCACACGTATTGTCGCAAGCGACGATCGATCGCCTGGAAGTTATCTTGAAAGAGCACGAAGATTCTACTACCAATCAAATTGCCGTGTTGATCATTCCTTCCCTTGAAGGTGAAGACCTTGAAGGGTACTCTATACGTGTCGCACACGACACGTGGAAGCTCGGGAAAAAGAATCGCGACAACGGTGTGTTATTATTGATTGCGTTGGATGACCGCAAGATGCGCATTGAAGCAGGGCAAGGGTTGGAAGGGGTGCTGACTGATGCCATCTGCAGCCGTATTATTCGCAACGAAATGGCGCCACATTTTCGTGAACAGCAGTATGAGGAAGGCGTTACGGCCGCCGTGCAAGCGATTATAAAAGCTATCCGGAATGAATATCAGGCAGACGCTGATGACGATACCCTGCAGCCGGGCTTATCGTGGACGGAGCGTTTGGCGATGGGTTTATTTGTCTTTACGATCCTGGGTATCTTTACCGTGCTCGGTATTTTTGTGCCGGGTGGCAGCGGTTGGTTTCTCTATGCTTTTCTCATACCGTTCTACGCTACCTTTCCGATGTTCATCCTCAACACTACCGGAGGATTGATTTTGCTTGTCTTATATTTAGTTTGTTTTCCGATTGCCCGGCTCGTAGCCGGCAAGACAGCCTGGGCAAAACGAATGGCCAGGACAGCAAAAAGCAGCAGCCGTCGGAATGGTGGTGGATGGTCGGGAGGGAGCTGGTCCAGTGGACGGTCTGGCAGCAGCAGCTCCTTTGGCGGCGGTTTCTCAGGCGGTGGCGGCAGCTTTGGTGGTGGCGGTGCCAGCGGCTCGTGGTAGTGTTTTAGAAACATCGTTTACATACATGAAATATTTTTCTCTCCTCACCCTGGCCGTAGCGCTGACAGCATGTTCGCATGAACCAAAAAAAGAAGTCATGATGCCTGCAAAGTCTCTCCATGATTTCCTGGAACAGTACTACGAAGAGCGCTTACCGCTTTATCCGCTGGAAGCTACACAGGCTGGCGACAACCGATATAACGACCTGCTGCCGAACGACATTAGCAAGGCTTTTCGCGATACCCTTCAGGCGTTTTATACCCGGTACGATTCGGGCATCCGGGCGTACGACCGCGCCAAGCTCTCCGAGCAGGAACAAGTGAGCTATGACGTCTTCCTGCGCGAGATGCAGATCAGCCTCGATCGACTCAAGTTCTCTGAGCATTATATGCCCGTGCAACAATTCTGGGGCATGACGTTAACGATGCCGCAGCTTGGCAGTGGCCAGGGAGCGCAACCTTTCAAGACGGTAAAAGACTACGACAATTTTCTGCATCGCATCGACGGCTTTGCTGTATGGATGGATACGGCCATCGTGAACATGCGCAAGGGCCTGGCGACAGGATATACCTTTCCCAAAATCCTGATGGAGCGGGTGCTGCCACAAGCGAAAGACATGGTGGTAAAAGATGTGACTAAAAGCATCTTCTGGATGCCGCTGAAGAGTTTCCCGGACAGCGTTGGCGCGGAGGACCGGAAGCGCCTGGAGGCGGCCTACACTCAGGCCATTCAAGAGAAGATCGTGCCCTCCTATCAAAAACTGTATGACTTTTTGCAGCAAGAGTATATTCCGCATACTCGTACGACGGCGGGCATCTCAGGCATTACTCAGGGTGCAGACTACTATAAATTCCTGGTTCGGTATTGGACTACCACCGACCTTACCCCTGAAGAGATCCATCAAACAGGTCTTGACGAAGTCAAACGCATTCGCACCGAGATGGAAAACATTAAAAACCAAACAGGCTTTAAGGGTGACCTGAAACAGTTCTTCGACTATGTGAACAACGACAAGAAGTTCATGCCCTATAAAACTCCGGAGGAGGTGTTGGCTGGATTCCGCGCGATTAACACCCGCATGGAGCCGCAGTTGAAAAAGCTTTTCAACCTGGTGCCGAAGTCGAAGTTTGAAGTACGGCAGACCGAGGCTTTCCGCGCAGCATCGGCCAGTGCCGAATACAACCAGGGTACGCCCGACGGCTCGCGTCCGGGTATCTTTTATGTACCCATCCTCGACGCCGGGACTTTTAACTATACCGGCATGGAGACCCTCTTCCTGCACGAGGCTATTCCCGGTCATCATTATCAGAGTTCCCTGCAAATGGAAAATGAGGAGCTGCCCCGTTTCCGTCGGTTCTTGTGGTACGGTGCATATGGCGAAGGGTGGGCACTGTATACGGAGTCACTCGGCACGGAGCTGGGCTTGTATACCGACCCCTATCAATATTTCGGGCACCTGGGCGACGGTATACACCGGGCTATTCGCCTGGTGGTGGATGTAGGCCTTCACACGAAACAATGGACACGCGAGCAGGCTATTCAATATATGATGGAGAACGAGCCGATCAGCGAGCAGGGAGCGGTTGCCGAAATTGAGCGATATATGGCCATTCCCGGTCAGGCGCTGTCATATAAGATCGGTCAGCTTAAAATCCTGGCCCTCCGCAAAAAAGCATCGGAAGCATTGGGCGACCGTTTTAGCGTAGCGGCCTTCCACGATGAGGTTTTAAAATACGGCTGTCTGCCGCTGGATGTGCTGGAATCGCGTGTCGACCAGTGGGTCGCGCAACAACAGAAGAACCAGCCTTAATCCGGGCAAAATACCGTCGGTGTACGGACCCTAAATTAATCGGCGAATCTCTGGTAACTAGGGGGTTCGGATTATGTGGTTTCCGTGCACTCTTTTATTTTTGAGCCTTCTTATAAAAACCTCATCCACGATGAAAAGAGACAAAGTCATTTTTGACCTCATTGAAAAAGAAAAGCTGCGTCAGCAGCATGGCATCGAGCTGATCGCCTCTGAAAACTTTACCTCCCAACAGGTAATGAAGGCGATGGGTACCGTGCTCACGAACAAATATGCGGAAGGCCTTCCCGGCAAGCGGTATTATGGTGGTTGCGAAGTGGTGGATGAGATTGAGCAGCTGGCTATTGACCGTGCCAAGGAACTCTTTGGTGCTGAATGGGCAAACGTACAACCGCACTCGGGCGCACAGGCTAACGCTGCCGTCATGCTGGCGTGCTTAAAGCCCGGCGACAAGATCCTGGGTTTTGACCTGTCGCATGGTGGTCACCTGACACACGGCTCGCCCGTGAACTTTTCAGGCAAGCTGTACGAGCCGCACTTCTATGGTGTGGAAGAAGCTAGCGGCTTGATCGACTTTGACAAAGTAATTGAAATCGCCAAGCGTGAGAAACCGAAAATGATCATTTGCGGTGCCTCTGCTTACAGCCGTGACTGGGACTATAAAAAACTGCGTGAAGCGGCCGATGCCGTAGGCGCTGTTCTGCTGGCCGACATTTCGCACCCCGCCGGTTTGATTGCCCGCGGGCTGCTGGCCGACCCGATGGAGCATTGCCACATCGTGACGACCACTACCCACAAAACCCTCCGCGGTCCTCGCGGCGGTATGATTCTGGTTGGTAAGAACTTCGACAATCCGTGGGGCATAACAACGCCCAAGGGCGAAATCCGGAAGATCACTTCCCTGCTTGATTCGGGTGTATTCCCGGGCACCCAAGGTGGTCCACTGGAGCACGTGATCGCCGCCAAGGCCATTGCCTTCCAGGAGGCCCTTTCGGACGAGTACATGGAGTACATCGTACAGGTGTCAAAAAACGCCAAAGCAATGGCGCAGGCATTCCTGGATCGCGGCTACAAAATCATTTCAGACGGTACTGACAACCACCTGATGCTGATTGACCTTCGCTCGAAGAAGCTCAACGGCAAGCAAGCCGAAGGCGCGCTGATCCAGGCTGACATCACGATTAACAAAAACATGGTTCCTTTTGATACGCAGTCGCCGATGGTCACATCGGGTATGCGCATTGGTACCCCGGCGATTACCTCGCGCGGCATGCTGGAAAAAGACGTTGTGAAGGTGGTGGAGCTGATCGACGAGTCGCTCCAGAAGCCTGAAGACAGCAAACACCAGAAAGCTGTTAAGAGAAAGGTTAACCGTCTGATGGAGAAGTTCCCCCTATATTAATCATTACTGCCCTTCTGACTCAACCCCGGAAGGGCAGGTTCATTTTATCTATACACCATGCCTTTAGATCAAGATCCGATTGAAGAACAGACTGGCGAAGTGGAGATGTCGTTTCTCGATCATCTCGAAGAGCTTCGCTGGCATATTATCCGTGCATTAGCCGCCGTAGTGGTCTTTACTATCATTGCATTTGTACAGGTAAAATGGATTTTTAAAAATATCATTCTGGCACCCGCCAAGTCCGACTTCTGGACCTGGCGTATGCTCTGTAAACTTGGCCAGACCTTCAGCTCCCAGGACCTCTGTATTCAAGACATTCCACTGGAGCTGCAAAGCCGTTACATGACGGGGCAGTTTACGATCACGATCGTGGCGGCGTTTGTGCTGGGGTTAATTTTCTCTTTCCCCTATATTGTGTGGGAGCTATGGCGTTTTATCCGACCCGGACTGCGCGTGAAAGAACGCCGGAATTCTACGGGTGTTGTAGCGGCGGTGTCGTCACTGTTTGCTGCCGGTATCTCCTTTGGTTATTACGTCATCGCTCCGTTGATGGTGTATATCATGGTGAACTATAAAATCGACGACATGATCCGCAACGAGTTTGACATCACCTCGTATGTGCAGACCTTTGTGTCGCTGGTGTTTGGCGCCGGCCTGCTTTTTCAGTTGCCAGTAGTGATCTATTTCCTCTCGAAACTGGGCCTGGTGACGCCGGCCTTTTTGCGGAGGTATCGGAAGCACTCGGTTATTATCATCCTGATCATCGCGGCGATCATTACGCCGCCCGATCCGCTGAGCCAGACGATCATTTCGATCCCGCTGTACCTGTTGTTTGAGATCAGCATCCTGATCTCGGCACGCGTGCAGAAGCAGAAGCTTAAAGAAGAAGAAGAGGAACGATTACGCGAAGAGCAAGAACAAGCATCATGAAAAAGATAGCAATAGGAAGTGACCACGCCGGTTTTGAGTATAAAGAAGCATTGAAGCAATGGCTGGAAAAGAACGGCTATGATGTGAAAGACTTCGGCACCTATAGCACGGCGTCGACCGACTATCCGGACTTTGCCCACCCGGTAGCAGAGGCTGTAGAGAAGAAAGAGTTTGACCAGGGCGTGCTGGTCTGTGGCAGTGCCAACGGTGTGGCTATTACGGCCAACAAACACCAGGGTATTCGTGCAGCCATTTGCTGGACGGAAGAGCTCGCCTCGCTGGCGCGTCTGCACAACGATGCCAACATTGTCTGCATTCCAGCCCGGTTCATTTCGTTGGACCTGGCGGAAAAGATCACCAATAAGTTTTTGACTGAAGCCTTTGAAGGCGGACGGCACGCCAACCGCGTGGGCAAGATCAGCTGCTAATTAATTGAAGCGGAAGGTCGTGGGTCAGCGTTTGTCTACGCGGGTGTAAAACCCTTGTGCGGACGGCGTGTATTTGCCTTTCAGGGCTGGTACGCGGTCGAAGAATTTGGGCATGAAGTTACCGGGATCGATGATTACTTCAGGCATGTCGGCCTGGAACAGCTCGCTTACCTGTATGACGTTATCGTAGAATTCTGGCTCCTCAAAGGTCTCGCGCGCCAGTTCCCAGTTGAGAAAACCAGTAGCCAGGGTGTTGTTTGCATATACGGCGGGGTCATCGCCCAGGAAGAGGATGTGATGATCTTTTACGCCGCCCGGATTCGGGTTGTCTTTTACAAACAGGTTTTCATAGTGCACGGCAGCAATGGCACCGCGCCGTGCGGAATGTTGGATCAGCACCGTGGCGATCAGAAACGCCCAGATGCCAATTTCCGCCAGTTTCTTGCGGCGGATCACTAGCAGGAAGTGTGTTATAAAAAAGCAGAAGCTCGGGATGAGCGTGATGAAGCTCTGGGGTCGCAACTCTTTTGAATAAAATATCTGCAGGAATGAGAACAACATCCAGAAGAACATGGTTTGCACGAGCTGCGACTGGTACTTGGTAAAGCGGGCGTCGCGGTTCATCATGATGAGCGAGAAGATGAGGAAGCCCAACGGCAGGGCTCCCAGCAGCCACAGGCTCGAGCCGGGCACATACCAGGTGTTGCCAAAGGCCAGGTTGGGCAGGTAATAATACGTCCACAGCGCGCCCATGCCGTCGTAGAGGTAGTACAAGCTCATGAGCAATACGTGCGGCAATAGAAAGCCGAAGGCCATGAGGAGGTAACTACGGAAAGTGGCGCGGGTAAAAATTGCCAGGATCACGGCCGAGGCCAGCAGGTACACCACAAAAGAGAATGCAAAAAGCGAGGCGATGGCGATATAAAAACCGAGGTTAAAAATGGAGCCGGCGCGCTGCTCGCGGAATTCGATCTGTTTGTAGAGATTGCTCATGGCCAACAGCAGGAAGCCGGAGCCTAACAGCTCGGGGCTGAGCGAGATCATGTCAAACGAAAAGAGCGAGAGTATGGCAAAGATCAGCGATGGAATGAAGGTATTTTCTGAAAAAGCCTTCTTGAAAATGAACACCATGCCCAGGTAGCCGGCTTGGGAGAAGATGATAAGCAGGGCCAGGATGTGGCGGGCAAAGATGGAGCGACCAAACATCCAGTCAAAAATGCCGTTAAACCAGGCAGCCAGGGGCGGCGTGGAGTCGATCAGTTCCGTATACAGCGTATGGCCATCGCGAACTTTTTCGCCTACCAGAATGCTTTTTAACTCCGGATAGGTCATGCCGGGGCTGTTTAGGAACAGCGGCAGGCTGGCGATCGCCATAATGATGAGCAGGCCCAGCAGACGGTAAGGGTCATTTATGCGGAAATAACGAAGCAAGGCGTTTTTTTAAAGTGGCTTGTTAAAGTAACGCGAAAATTAGGGTAGTGGCTGTAAAGATTGAAATGAATCGCTCGTTTTTTCATCTTTGTCAGGTAAATTAAGTGGGGAATGTTATGAGCTCGACACGACAACTAAAATATTCTAAGCTTATCCAGAAGGAATTAAGCGATATCTTCCAACGCGATAAACGCGGTATTTTGGAGAATACCTTCATTACCGTGGCCGATGTGCGCGTCAGCGCCGACCTGGGCGTGGCGAAGGTCTACATCAGTATGCTGCTCGCCAAGGAGAAGCAAAAGACGATGGACAACATCAACAAGCATAAAAGCGAGATCCGCAAGGCGCTGGGTGACCGTATCGGCAAACAGGTGCGCGTCATTCCCGAGCTGATCTTCTACCTTGACGAGGTAGAGGAAAATGCGCAAAAGATGGATGACCTGATCAAGAGCCTCAACATTCCGCCGGCTGACAAGCCTTAACCTTTAAGCCCCCGCCCGTTGAATCTGCCCTTTTTTATCGCCCGGCGTTACCTGCTTTCAAAGCGTAAAAAGAACTTCATCAATGTCATTTCGATGTTGTCGATGGTCGGCGTGGCCTTTATTACCGCAGCGCTGGTGATTGTACTGTCGGTATTCAACGGACTGGAGGACCTGTTGCGTTCTCTTAACAACTCGTTCGACCCCGAGATCAAGATCGAAGCCACCCAGGGCAAATCTTTTCACGCTACACCTGCGATGCTCAGAAAGGTCGCTGCCGTGCCGGGCGTAAAGGTTGTGACCGAGGTGATTGAAGATTATGCGTATGTGCGGTATCACGACGCCAACCAGATCGTGACGCTGAAAGGTGTAAGCGAAAACTTTATTGAGCATGGCCGCATTCCCGCCGAAAACATCACGCAGGGCAAGCTTCGGTTAAAAGAGCGCAACATACCCTATGCCATGTTGGGCCAGGGCATTGCCAATACCCTTACCGTTGATGCCAGCAATACGGCATTTCCGATTCAAGTTTATTATATCAAAAATGTGAAAGGCGGTACGACCGATCCTTCCCGTATGTATGCTCGTTTGAATATTCTGCCCGGGGGGGTATTCTCGATCATTCAGAACATCGACGAGAGCTATATGCTTGTGCCCCTCGATTTTGCGCAAGAGTTGTTGAGCTATGGCGACAAACGTACCTCGCTCGAGATCAAGACGGTTGCCGGCAGCGATATACAAAAGGTGAAGCTCGGGCTGGCAAACGTATTGGGGGAATCGTTCCGCGTGTTGAACCAGGAGGAGCAGCATAAGGATCTATACAGTCTGCTGAAGTTTGAGAAGCTGTTTACCTTTTTGGCGTTCTCGCTGCTGTTGGGCGTGGGATCTATCAATATCTTCTTCAGCCTCATGATGCTGGCCCTGGACAAGAAAAAAGACATCTCCATTCTCGCGGCGATGGGCGGCAATCAATATCTTATCCGTAATATTTTCCTGGCAGAAGGCGCCTTAATTGCCTTTATAGGAGCCCTGTCGGGTCTTGTGATTGGCGGGGTTATCTGCTGGCTGCAGCAATACTTTGGGATGGTATCGATGGGTATGGAAACTTCGATTACACAGGGATATCCCGTAAAAATGGACTGGACGGACTTTACGGCGACGTTGGCCGTGATGTCGGTACTGACAATTATCATCTCGTATCGCCCGGCTATTCTGGCCGCGCGCTTTGGCTCACCGCAGCAATTATAGGGAGTAATTTCTACACTAAATTTGATGAATTTCTCATCCAATTCTAATCCCGGAATGCTCGCTATTTTCCGCTCTAATGTCTACATTGCGGATTCTGTTTTCATCAAAAAACCGTTTTTGTGATGAAAGTTTCTGCTTCACAACCATTTCAAATTATCTATTCGTTGTACCAACACGAATACCTCGGCTATATTTTCGAGTCGTATATCGTGCATTTGGATGACAAGGGTAAACTTACGTATCAACACCAGAACATTTCGTCTAAGAACGCGCGCGAGTTTTCGAAAGGACTTGACGATCGCGACTTCGAGCTGATCGAGCTAATGGACTCGATGCAGCAGGAGACGATTGTCAAGAAATTCTCCGCCAAATTTATGAAGCCGGAGGAGTTCTTTGCCAAGACCTACGACAAGACGAAGGGCAACGAAATGATCCAGGACCAGATCGAAGACTACTTGGAGAAACGTCGCGCAAAGATCCTCGAAAAGATGAAGGGCAAACAGCTCTTCGAAATGGGGAACGATGGTGAGCCCACGTGGAAACGAATTGACGTGCTCGAGAAGCGCGCTACGATTCAGTTCCACTTCATGCGTACCGACGATCAGACCAATTATTACCCTACACTATATTTCCAGAGTAAGAAGTTAGACCTGCCCGATCCGTCTGCCTACCTGGTGTGTAAGAATCCGGCATGGATGGTGTTGAATGGCAACCTCTACGGCTTCGAGAAATATGTCGACGGCAAAAAGTTGACCCCCTTCTTTTCGAAGAAATTCGTGGTGATTCCACGCAATGTGGAAGAGACATATTACAACCGTTTCGTGGCGCCCCTCATTGCGTCGTTTGACGATGTTGATGCCAGCGGTTTTGAAATCAACAAGACAACCTACGATCCGCATCCGGTGCTGACGCTGTCGGAACTTCACACGACACAGATGGCTTCGGCACCTTCGCTTTTTGAAAGTGGCGCACAAACAGACGATACGAGTGACGAAAGCGGCAAGATTGTTTTCGACCTCTCCTTTAAATATGGCAAGCATCGCTTCCGCGGTGATAATATTGGTCCTGTAAGCGTAAGCCTTGAAAGACAAGGCGAGGGTTATATCTTCCACCGGGTGGCCCGCCACACAGACCTGGAAAAGAATTTCCTCCACACACTGCAAAAGCTGGGATTGCCCATGAAGGGTTTCCGGGTGGCTGTTCCAAAATCGGAAGCATTTTCATGGTTGAATGAAAACCGAGTGAACCTCCTCAATTTGGGCTTTGAAGTAAGCCAACCCGAAAGTCGTGACAAAAAATACTTCGTCGGCAAGGCGGTGATTGAGGTGGAGGTCAAAGAAAACATTGATTGGTTTGACATTCACGCCAAAATCCGTTTTGGCGAGTTTGAAGTGCCCTTCAAGGATTTGCGCCGGCTGATTATGCGGCGGAAGGTGGAATTTAAGCTTCCCAATGGTGAAATCGCCATTATTCCAGAGGCCTGGCTGACAAAATATGCCGACCTGTTCTCGTTGAGCGAAACGGAGGGCGATCATGAAAAGCCTGTGCTGCGCAAACATCACTTGAATCTGATAAAGGAACTGGAGGAAGGCAACCTGGCAAAAGTTCATTTGAGCGAAAAACTGCGCTCTATGAGCCATTTTAGCGGCATTAAAAACTATCCGCTGCCCGTGGGCTTTAAAGGTGAGCTTCGTCCCTACCAGCGGGCAGGCTACAACTGGCTGCGTTTCCTGCAGGAATACAATCTGGGCGGCTGTTTGGCCGACGACATGGGGTTGGGAAAGACGGTGCAGACGCTTACGATGCTATTGGCGGAGAAAGAAGCGGGTTCTGGCACCTCGTTGCTGATTATGCCCACGTCGCTGATCTACAACTGGGAGATGGAGGCCAATAAATTTACGCCCGACCTGCGCATCCTGAACTATACGGGCACCCTGCGCAATAAAGATATCCGGCGGTTTGAGAACTACGACCTGGTTTTAACATCGTACGGCATTACCCGCTTGGACGTCGATCTTCTTCAGCAATTTTATTTTAATTATACGATACTCGACGAGTCGCAGGTTATCAAAAACCCGACTTCCAACATCTCCAAAGCGGTTCGTGAGCTCAAATCACGCCATAAACTGGTTTTGACGGGTACACCTATTGAAAACACGACGCTGGATCTCTGGTCGCAGATGTCGTTTATCAATCCAGGTATTTTGGGCGCTCAGACATATTTCCGCAACGAATACCAAAATCCGATTGAGAAGCGGAATGACGAAACACGCTCCAAAAAGCTGCACGCCATCATTAAGCCGTTCATTTTGCGCCGCCACAAATCGCAGGTAGCGACGGAACTGCCCGAAAAGGTGGAAAACGTACAGTATTCAACGATGACGCCGGAGCAGGAAAAGCGCTACGAAGAGGTCAAGTCAGTATATCGCGAAAAGATCTTTAAACTGATTGAAACGGAAGGTCTCGGAAATAGCCGTTTTATGATCCTGGAGGGTCTAACCAAGCTACGGCAGCTGGCAAACCACCCGAAAATGCTCGATCAGGGCTATGCGGGCGATTCCGGCAAACACGAGGACATTACGCACATGCTGGAAAACGCTATGGGCGATGGTCACAAAATTTTGGTATTTAGCCAGTTTGTGAAACACCTGGAATTGGTCAGAAGCTATCTTAAAAGCCGAAAAATAGACTTTGCTTACCTGGATGGCTCTAGTACCGACCGGAAGGAACAGGTAGAGCGTTTCAACAAAGACACTAACCTGAAGGTATTTCTGATCTCTATTAAAGCTGGTGGTTTGGGTCTCAACCTGACGGAAGCGGATTATGTGTTTATTCTCGATCCCTGGTGGAACCCGGCCGTAGAGGCGCAAGCGGTAGACCGCGCTCACCGTATTGGCCAGAAAAAGAAGGTTTTCACGTATAAGTTCATCACGCGCAATACCGTAGAGGAAAAAATCCTGATGCTACAGCAGCGGAAGTTGAAGCTTACGACTGAGCTCATTACCACAGAAGAAAGCTTTATGAAGCAGCTTTCCAAGGATGACATTATGCAGATGTTGGTGTAGTGGAACCTTTAACAATCACAGTATCCTGATGTAAATGGCGTTTTTTCCAGCGGTTATGCGACCATAGCCAGGTGGTGGGATCTTCACGAATTAGTTTTTCAACAGCCTTTGCATACTGCTCGACAACAACATGGCTGTTTTTGTCATAAGGCGGCGCGGCAATTTCTACAAGCTTGACCTCGTAGTAGCCACGTTTCACTTTATGTATTTCAGCAAAAAGAACTGGGAACTGCATCAGCACGGCCAACTGATTGGCACCATAAAAAAACAGCGTTTCCTGGTTTAAAAACTCTAAACTATACTTTTTATCTTTTTTATAGCCTGGATATTGGTCGGCAACAATCGCTATGCCGCGAAGAATATCCTTTCGTTTAACAGATACCCGTGCAACCTCGTCGCGTTTTATGGGAAATGCCCCAAAGCGGGTGCGGGAAAGCAGTGAAAATCGGTTAAAAAACTTGCTATGTTGCGGCTGATAGATGAAATCTGATTGGAAAGGGTAGCTAAAGCTCGATGCCACGAGGAGCCACTCCCAATTAAAATGATGTGATGCGAGTATAAAAACAGATTGATTCTGCGCTTTAAACTTCTCTGCGGCAGCAGTATCTGTATAGCGCATGCGTTTCGCTAACTCCTCGCGGCTAATGGTAAGCAATTTCAGCATTTCCAACGCGTAATCGCATAAATTGCGATAGAACTGCTTTTCGATTTTTTGGAGCTCTGCCGGCGTTTTTTCAGGAAAGGAATTTTTCAGATTCTTCCATACCATCTTCCGGCGGTAGCGCACAAGGTAATAGCTAACCACAAACAGGAAATCAGAGAACGCGTAAAGCACCCAAAACGGAAGCGATGATAGTAGTCGTACAAAAAGCATCTCAACAGAACAATATAGGGCAAGTTACGCAAGTATTGCTATTTTTGGGCCTTCAGATGCCCATCTAGCTGATAACAAGCTTACTAGCTGTCGGTGTCTGTTTAACGATTCCCATTCATGAAAGACAAGGTCGTCATCATCACTGGTGGTTCTTCCGGCATTGGCAAGGCCCTGGCGGAGAAATTTGGACGCGAAGGCTCCCGTATTTTAATCACCGGACGCCAGCTGCCCGAGCTGCAAGTAGCCGTTGACGACTTGAAAAAACAAGGTATTGCTATAGCCGGCTTTCAAGCAGACGTCAGTAAGGAAGATGATAATCGCCGTATGGCCGAAGAAGCTATCAAGCTCTATGGAACCATTGATGTCTTGATCAATAACGCCGGTATTTCTATGCGGGCGCTCTTTTCAGAAGTAGATCTGGAAGTGGTGAAGAAGGTAATGGACATCAATTTTTATGGCGTATTGTATGCCACACGTTATTGCTTGCCCGAAATCACCAAGAATGGTGGATCTGTCGTGGGTATTTCTTCCATTGCCGGCTTTCGTGGCCTGCCGGGTCGAACCGGATATTCCGCTTCGAAATTTGCATTAAATGGCTTTTTAGAAGTGCTGCGCACAGAATTACTGAAAACAGGAGTTCATGTGCTGACCGCATGCCCAGGTTTTACTGCGTCTAACATTCGAAAGCGTGCGCTTGCCAAAGACGGTAGCGCGCAAGGTGAATCGCCACGGGCCGAAGAAAAAATGATGTCGGCAGAAGAATGTGCCCGTCATATTTACACTGCCACCGTACGTCGTAAACGCACATTAATTCTCACTACACAGGGCAAATTGGCAGTTTTCTTGAATAAATGGTTGCCTTCCTTTGCCGACAAGATGGTGTATAACGTCATGGCAAAAGAGGCCAATGCGCCTATTAAATAAAGAGTTCTGCAAACTGCTTCGACAGTCGCTCGCGTGAATAGTGTTCTTCTGCTAGTGTCCGGGCTGATTTCTGGGCCTGTTTTAAAAATTCAGGGTTTTTGAGATACGGCTGTATATTTTCCACAAAGGTGGCAGGCCGCTGGTGATCTACATAAAAACCGCATTGACGTTGCTCTACCTCGCTTCTTATCCACCCGCCAAAGTTTACGACAACGAGCTTGCCGGCTGCCAGGCCGTCGAAGTATTTGTTGGGAGAGCCCGTTTCCAGTATGGGGGCCGGTTTATAGGATATAAACACCGCGTCGGTAACATTCAAAATCTCGCGTACGCCTTCCCGATCTTGAAAATCGACAAATGTGAGTGTCTTTAGGACTAGGTGTTTCGCTGTTTCGCGCAAATGATTAAGCTTTGCTCCATCACCGCATATGATAAAATGAACCGGTAACGCCGCTTTTTCGCTCGTCCGAACACAATCCAGGAATTGGTCCAACCCGTTAGCAATACCCAATGCACCGATATAGGATATCACCAATTTTCCACAAACATCGAATTTGGCTTCCAGCACAGGGTTTTTCGATTCTGGCTTAAAAAACTTTGTATCGGACATGTTAGGAATGATATGAACAGGTTTTTCTGGAGCACGTTTTTGAACAGCAGTGGCAATTGGTGCTGACAGTGCCACGATTGATTTTGCCTGATTGTAAATATCCTTTTCCAACCCGTAGAGGGCCTTTTTAAAAAGGGGGCTTTTAATGGCGCCCAATTGAATAGGTGCATCGGGCCAAAGATCGCCGACTTCAAATATGTAGGGAATGTCATATCGCCGCTGGATCCATTTTGCTGCCAGGCCAATCGTGAGCGGCGTGGAAATAGCATAACAAATGTCGGCGTCGCGGTAATGACGGGCTGCACGTACGGATTGAAGAATGTAGCGGACGAACGAAACACCCCTTTTATAAAAGCCAAAGCGGTTTTCGTATGGGTTGGGTACATAGTGGACTGTAACACCATCAATCGTTTTGATCTCCTCGTCTGACTTGCTGTGGCCGGTGATGACAACGGTTTGAATACCGGCTGCCACCAACGCCTGGGCTAGGTAATACGAGCGCAAAGCTCCCCCTTGTTGAGGTGTATTGAAATGCTGGTGGAGGATCAGAACTTTCACGCTGCAAATAAAGGGAAAGTTGACGGCTCCCTTTGCTCCACATTATTTTTTCTGACGCCGAGAAGTATATTTGCATCTGATTGTCAGCTCTTTACAAACTAGGCCTTGTTAGGATCTTCTGTTCTTCCTAAAAAACCTTCGTCCGGATATTTCCTTGGCGGTGTTATCATCGGCCTGGCCGGTGCGATTTGCTTTTCTACAAAGGCTATTGTCGTAAAGCTGGCGTATCGCGAAACGGATGTCGACGCCGTTACCTTACTCGCGTTACGTATGCTTTTCTCGTTGCCGTTCTTTTTGCTTTCGGCCGCACTGACCTCGTCAAAAAGCGGGAATGTAAAATTCACGGGCAAACAATGGACAGCCGTAGCCGTCGTAGGCATTCTAGGGTATTATGTTAGTAGTCTGCTGGATTTTCTGGGTTTGCAATATATCTCGGCGGGAATGGAGCGGCTCATTCTCTTTATCTACCCTACTCTGGTGGTACTCATGTCTGCTTGCTTTTTTAAGCAGAAGATCGGCGGTTATCAGTGGCTTGCATTAGTGATTACCTACGCAGGTTTGTTGCTGGCCTTTTGGAGCGAAGTGAATTGGAGTGAAACGCCAGATGAACATTTCTACCGGGGTGTTTGGCTTATTTTCCTTTGTGCTATTACGTATGCGTTATACATCGTGGGTAGTGGCCGGTTGATTCCCATTGTGGGCGCCGGAAAATTCAATAGTTATGCTATGACCTTTGCCGCCGCCGCGGTGTTGCTGCATTTCTTTCTGACCGGCGATCGCTCACTGTTTCATTTATCAGGAGAAATTTACCTGTACAGCTTTATCATGGCCATTCTCTCAACCGTTATTCCCTCTTATTTGGTTGCAGAAGGGATTAAGAGAATGGGGTCGGACAACGCCGCCATTGTCGGGAGTGTAGGGCCCGTGTCAACCATTTTGCAAGCTTACATCTTTTTGCAGGAGCCTGTCTATGTCGCGCAGATCGTAGGAACTATGTTGATACTTATTGGCGTTCTACTGATCAGTAAGAAAGGGCGCTCGTAAAAAATCTTTTTCCTTTTCTGTCACAAACCGATACGTATCTTGTCTTACAAGCAAAAGGCTCTTGGTGGGCCCGCAAAAAATATTTTTATACTTACAATCGACATTTAAAATGGCCGTAATTCTCGCATTTTTTATCGGGCACTGGTACCTGTCCTTGTTTTTCCAGACGTTTTTCCTGCATCGGTACGCTTCGCACCATGCCTTTACGATGAGTAAATTCTGGGAAAAGGTCTTTTTTGTACTGACGTGGATCTTTCAGGGTGCGAACTACCTGAGCCCCTACGGATACGGCGTGATGCACCGCATGCACCATGCCTTTGCCGATACAGAAGACGACCCGCATTCGCCGAAATACGACGAAACGATCTGGAACATGATGTGGAAGACTCGCACGATCTATTCTGACATTGCTAACCGCAAAATGATCGTCGACAAGCGCTTTACCGACGGCGTTCCGCAGTGGAATTCCTTTGACAAATTTGCCCGTTCATGGCCATCACGTCTGTTTTGGGCTGCTGTCTACATTACCATATATGTTACGTTTGCCCCTAGCCCATGGTTCTTCCTGCTGTTGCCGATCCACTTTTTGATGAGCCCGATCCACGGCGCCGTTATTAATTGGTTTGCACACAAGTACGGATACCGCAATTATGAAGTAGGCGATACTTCCAGAAATTTCTTACCCGTAGACTTTTTGATGATGGGCGAAAGCTACCATAACAATCACCATAAACACGGAAATCGTGCGAACTTTGGTGGTGTTCGTTGGCACGAGATCGACCCTACTTACATTGTCATTAAAGTATTAGACAAGCTTCACATCATTCGCATCGCCAAAAGCAAAGGCGTAAGCATCGAAAATGTGCAAAAGGCTGCTTAAAAAGATAATCTTTTGATCGAAAAGGGCTCCGGAACGATTTCCGGGGCCTTTTTTATTTTCTGCAGGTAGGAATGACAACGCGCCAGCGAAAAGCCCATTTCCACTGCAAGCGAAAATCCTGAATTCCTGCGTTTTTGAGGATTCTGGCTATTTCTACCTTTTTAAACGCTCTTAATACTGATAGTGGGGCATCGAATTTTACCATGGAAGATCGTGAAAAGCATGTTGTAAGCCATTTAATGGAATAATACGCTAGTGGATGCCGATGAATGTCATTTATAATAATGCCTCTTTTAGCTTGATCTCGCAGATTTTTAAAAAACGCACTGAGTTGATCGTCGTTGAAATGATGATAAAACAAAGTGCCCAAAACGACGTCAAAACGCAGATTTTTAAATTCCTCCGAAAAGATATCCAATGTGAAAAACTCTATTTCAGACAAATCCTGCAGGTTTTTTTGAGCAAAGGCGATGATGTGGGGATTAGCGTCAATCCCAATCAGCTTCACAGGAATGGCCTTTTTTGCTGCCCAGCGGTGAATGATGCGAAGCATTTCGCCTCCTCCGCAGCCTAAATCGACAATTGTGATTGTACCGTTTGTCGGGCAATCTTTTAATAGCCGCTCTAATGCTGTGATCGTAACGGCATTTCCGCCCAGCCATTTGTTAATAAACTCCAACTCGCGCAACGTTTGATGCACGACTTCCCCGCCACAGAGCAAATCGTCCATAATCTCTATTTCCGTTGATCGGGCTGAGAAATTGGGCATAAGGTCAACTTGTTTGAATGCGCAGTAGCATGCTTTCCAGGGTCAAGCCCGGTCCGAATGCAAAGCTTAAAATATGCTTTCCATTGTCTTCCCTTGCCACTTTTCGAAATATCTCTTGCAGCACAAAGACGACCGTAACAGATGACATGTTTCCAAAATCGGCCAATACTTGATACGCAGGAGCATTTTGTTCACGTGTCAGTCCGAGCTTGGCTTCGATCGCTTCCAGAATTTTTCGACCACCCGGATGAATAGCGAAATAGCTGATGTCTGATATCTGAAGTGAAATCTTCTTTAACAGACGGGCTGTGAGATCGCCAATTCCGCGGCCAATTACATCGGGCACGTATGATGAAAGCATCATTTCAAAACCGTGGTTTCCGATTTGCCAGGCCATGTCGTGCTGACCGGAAATGGAAAAATCGTTGTGAAACGCTTCGCAAAGGAGGCTTTTTATTCCTGCGGGCTTTGCTTGCACCAGCAAAGCAGCAGATCCATCCGCAAAAAGTGCATTGGCCAGAATGTTGTCGTCCGACGGATGTTGCTGGAAGTGAATGCTGCATAGTTCTGTACAAACCACGAGTACACAGGCAGCCGGGTCGGCGTTGCAAAAAGCATCGGCCACTTTCAGTGCGTTGAAGGCTGCATAGCAGCCCATAAAATTGATACTGGTTCTTTGCACACTGGTGGATAGCCCAAGCGCATGCACGAGCTCAATGTCTAACCCGGGTGCATACATGCCGGTACAGCTGACCAGCACCAGGTGTGTGACACACGTTAAATCTTTAAGAGAAGCATTCCCCTGCAAATTGGCGACAGCCGCCAGGCTTAGCGGCAAGGCTTGCTGGCGGAATAGCGCCATGCGTTTTGCTGTATCGGGAAATGGCTCACCGTCGGGAGAATTAGCGAAAAAGGTAAAGTCTTCGGTTTTGCCATAATCCTGGAGTACCGAGTAGCGGGTGCTGATGCCCGCCGCTTTAAAGATTGTTCGCAGCTTACGACTTTCGCTTGCGTCTAGCTTCATGGCCTTCACCATAAAATCAGCTATCGCCACCTGGTCGAAACGGTGTCGGGGATTGGCGGTTCCAATCGCGGTGATGTAGCTCATGCTTTCAAAATATCCTGAAAATGGAACAGCATACAGCCTGAGTTACTTCTCATCCTGGTAAATGAACGTTTTGCCATCTCCCTTTTTGGTAATATAGCCCCGGTACATGCCTGTTGTGTTGAATGTCATGGAAATATTACCGTGCCTGTCGAGGGCAATGATGCCACCGTCGCCGCCAAGGCGCGGTACCTTTTTCATGATGACGCTGTCTGCTGCTTGTTGCAACGAAAGATTGACATACCCCATCAGCGAGCTGACGTCGTGCGCCACCGCAAGCCGTATAAAATACTCACCCCAGCCCGTGGCAGAAACTCCACACGTGGTGTTGTCGGCGTAGGTGCCCGCCCCAATGATAGGAGCATCGCCCACGCGCCCGTATTTTTTGTTGGTCATGCCTCCGGTGGAGGTTCCAGCCGCGATGTTTCCATATTGATCAAGGGCCACGGCGCCGACGGTTCCGAACTTTCGATCTTTTGTGTATGGATCAAACAAAGCGGCTTCTTTGACCGCTTCTTTTTGCTGTATTTTTTGCCACTGCTTGTACCGTAGCGAGTCGAAAAAGTATGATGGGTCGACGATCTCGAGCCCCTGCTCTGCTGCAAATTTTTCAGCGCCTGCACCAATCAGCATGACATGGTCCGATTTTGTCATTACAGCATGCGCAGCTGTGATCGGATTTTTAATGGTGGTCACGCCGGCCACAGCACCAGCCATGAGATTGCTACCATCCATGATGGAAGCATCGAGCTCGTTCTTTCCTTCGTTTGTAAAGACGGCGCCTTTGCCAGCATTGAATAGCGGATTGTCTTCCATCACTTTGATAGCGGCAATCACTGCATCGAGACTTTTGCCGCCCCGCTCGAGTACGGCGTAGCCACTGTCGAGTGCCCGGTTTAATCCGGCACGGTAAGCGGCCTCGCGTTCGGGTGTTATGTTCTCGCGTTTGATCGAGCCGGCACCTCCATGGATGACCAGCGTAATGGGCCCAACGGCATCGTCGGAGGGCAACTTAGAAGTGGGCTGATTACACGCCGCGCAGGCCAGTAATAGAAAAAAGGAAACACGTGCACGCATGGCTCGATTTTAAGGAAAAAGAAAGAGAATTACATTGTATTATACTTGGGATATGGCAATAAATGGTGTAATATTTTTGTTTTCGGGGCTGACCTCCTAATTTTGCGAATCTTTACTAAAAGTAGGATACAACCCCTTATGGCTAAAAGTAAGAAGTCAAGCGCTAAGCCAGCCAAGAAAGCTGCAAAAGCGAAACCTGTAGCAAAAGTGAAGAAGGTGGCTCCTGCCACGAAATCGGCTGCCAAGAAAGCACCCGCAAAGAAAGTTGTAGCAAAAGCTCCTGCCAAGAAAGCCGCGCCTGCACCCAAGAAAGTAGTCGCTGCAAAAAAAGAGACTGCCAGAAAAGAGGCTCCCAAGAAACCAGTAGCCGTGGCCGCGCCGAAAAAAGTTGAGAAGGTTGAAAAAGTAGAGAAAGTAGTAGCGGAGAAGGTAGAAAAGGCTGCGCCGAAAAAAGTATCGCGCATGGCCACCCAACTCGCGCCGCCCATTAAAACTGTTCCGGTGGCGGCACCTAAGCCGGCACCTCCACAATTAAATATATTTCCCGTGCCGAATCAAAGACCGATTGCTCACAAAGCAGCGAAGGCTCCTTCCGCTGGCGATGAGCGCACCCGTTACTCTGAAGACGAGTTGAAAGAATTTGAGGCGCTGATCAATCGCAAACTTGACAAAGCGCGCGATGAATATAAAATTCTGAAGGAAACGCTGAACCGCAATAACGACGAAGGCACCGATGCAACCTCTGGCGGCAATACCAAGGTACTGGAAGACGGTGCCGAGACAGCGGAAAAGGAAAACCTCAGCCAACTTGCTGCCCGTCAGCAAAAGTATATCACCAACCTCGAGAACGCGTTGGTGCGTATCAAGAACGGAACGTATGGTATCTGCTCGGTAACGGGCAAGCTCATACCAAAAGAACGACTTATTGCGGTGCCACATACGACGCAGTCGATCGAGGCAAAAATGATGCAACACGATTAACAAACATCCCCTCTTCACCGAGGGGATTTTTGTCTCCGATATATTTTGCTGACTCAATTACATACCCTTTACAGTAGCGTGGATTTTCTTCAGAACCATATAGAAGCGTTGATCTTCTGTTCGCCGACGCCCATTAAACTGGCCGACATCAAGGCGTGTCTTTCTGAAATGTTTAATGCCGACGTACCCGACGACGATATCGAAGGCGCCATTTACCGACTGCAAGAAAAGTTTGAAGGCGACGAGTTTTCGTTTCAGCTTTTTCAAGCGGCAGGTGGTTATCAATTCCTGACTAAGCCAGCCTATCAGACGAGCATTGGTATCATGCTCAAACAGCAATCGAAAAAGCGTTTGTCGACATCGGCCATGGAGACGCTTTCGATCATTGCCTATAAACAGCCTATCTCTAAAACGGATATCGAAAACATTCGCGGTGTAAACTGCGACTATGCCGTACAAAAACTGCTGGACAGAAACCTGATCGAGATTACCGGAAAAGCCGATACCATCGGCCGCCCGATGTTATACGGCACCACAACAAAGTTCATGGAGTATTTCGGCATCAACGATTTGGCGGAGCTACCGGCACCCAAGGAATTTACAGGCGACGTGAGCACCATCGGCGAAAATGCCGAAAGCAAAGAAGAACCAATAGCAACAAGCACTACGGAGGAGCCGGAAGCGGCCGCGCCGGAAAATACGGATGAGGCTTCCGCAGCCGAGCCCACAGCAACAAACGGTCAGGACAATGCGCCTGACATGGATGCAGACAGCAAAGATTTAAAAGAACCAGATGCCCAGGCATAACAAAGAAGAAGGCCCGTCACGCGGCCGCAAAGGCCCCACGGGGGCAAAGCCCAAATTTGAAACCTCGTCGTTCTCGAAACGTGGAGGTAGCCCTGCAAAGTCATTCAAAAAAGACGACGGCGACAAGCCTGCCCGCAGACCGCGTACCACGGGTGAATCCGGTGGTTTCCGCAAGCGCACCGGAGATGATTCTTCGGAAGGCAGCCGCGCAAAGTCGTCCAGTAGAGGCGGTGCAAAACCCTTTCGCAAAGAGAGTGACCGAGGTGAGTCCCGCGGTGGCTTCCGCAAAAGCGAAGGTGGTGAAGGCGCCCGGCCAAGAGCATTTAAGAAAGAAGGTGCAAGACCTTTCCGCAAGGACAGCGACAGAGGTGAGGCCCGCACGGGTGGCTTCCGCAAGCGCGACAGCGAAGGCGGCGAAAGCGCGCGACCAAGAGCATTCAAAAAAGACGGTGAAAAGCCGTTTCGCAAAAAGACAGACGACGAGTCCACCGGCGGCTTCCGCAAGCGTGGTGACGAAAGCTTTTCGGAAAGAAGATCCAGTGCACGTGCAGGATCTTCTGCCCGCCCGGCACGCGACGGTGCCGACAAACCTCGCCGCAGCAGAGAAGACGGTGACGAAAAGCCTTTCCGCCGTCGCGAGGACAAACCCTTTGGCGAGAAGCGCGAGAGCAAAAGCTTCTCCGAGAGAAGAGGCACCCGTACGGGAGCCTCGTCAGGTTCGGAACGCGGCCGTTCAGAGAAACCGCGTCGGAGTGGCGCCGAAGGCGACTCCGATAAAAAGTCTTTTGCCGGTAAGCGTGGTGTAAGCAATCTGCGACGCGAAGAAGATAGAGGCAGTGGAAGCAAAAAAAGCTCATCCCCCCGGAAGCGTATAACAACGGGAGAAGCCTATGAAGCACCTGCCGAGGCACAAGCTGGCAAGGTGCGTTTGAATAAATACATCGCCAACAGCGGCGTGTGCTCACGTCGTGAAGCCGATGAGCTCATCACCATGGGCCTGATCTCTGTTAATGGAAAAGTTATTACCGAGCTGGGCTACAAAGTCAACCTGGGCGACGAAGTTCGGCACGAAGAAAAAGTACTCCGGTCTGAGAAGCCTGTGTACGTTCTGCTGAATAAACCTAAAGGTTATATCACCACCACCAACGATCCGCAGGAACGCAAAACCGTTATGCACATTTTAGGTGGTACGATCAAAGAACGTATTTACCCCATTGGCCGCCTGGACCGAAATACCACGGGCCTATTGTTATTAACCAACGACGGTGACCTGGCCGATAAGCTGATGCACCCGTCGTATAATGTGAAGAAGATCTACAAAGTAGAGTTGGACCGTCCGCTGACAAAAGCTGATTTCCTGAAGATCACCGAAGGTGTACGCCTGGAAGAAGGCCGCGCCGTAGTGGACGACCTGGCGATTGTCTCCGACGATGGCAAGACCATTGGCATCGAACTACACATCGGCTGGAATCGTGTCGTGCGCCGTATCTTCGAATCGTTAGAGTATGAAGTGGTCAAGCTCGATCGCTCCGTATACGCCGGTCTTGATAAAAAAGATTTGGGACGAGGCGAGTGGCGGTTTTTAACGAAAGAAGAAGTAGTTCGCTTAAAGCATTACAAATAACAGATAGAACCGGCCCCGTGCCGGTTTTATTTTTTTAAGCGTTTTCTAATTGTATCCGGAAAATGCTTCCCTTGCCTACCTCAGAGGTAACGTCGATTGTTCCCTTTACCTTGTTAAGCGCCTCGCGGACGATATAGAGTCCAAGGCCTGTACCTTCGGTATCGACCGAGGCGCGAAAGAACATTTCAAAAATTCGCGGCAAGCTTTCTTCGGGTATGCCCTGTCCATTGTCCTCCACGGTAATCTCCACCTGATCGTCGCTGCGAATAAAGCCTATGCGGATGTAGGGCCTGGGTTGGTCCAGGTTGTGATACTTCACGGCGTTGGCCAGCAGGTTATTCAAAACGATCTTGATCTGATTGTAGTCCGATACAAAAACGTCGGCGACGCTGGGATTATAATCCAGCTCGATGGCCGATGCACCCTTGTTGAATTTAATATCGGTTATCGTTTCATCCACCAGGTCTTTCAAGCGCAATTCCTCCATGCGCGGCTCTGTTTTTTTGCTACGTGAAAGACTGAGTATGTCACCGATGACCATGTCCAATTTTTTAATGCGGGCTTCGATCATGTCCATAAACATCCGCGCCCGTTCTTCTTCAAATTCTAGCCTGCCCAAATACGTCAGCCCGAGAATGGATGCAATCGGAGCACGTAGGTCGTGCGAAGTATTATATAGAAACATGTCGAGTTCCTTGTTGGAGCGACCCAGCTTTTCTCGTTCATCTTCCAGTAGCCAGATGACCATGCTCATGCCCATGAGGGCGATCAGCAACAGATCGGCTACGCCAAAAAAGCCGGGTACTTCCATGCGTTGGTCGGCCAGGTTGACGACCACTTCTGCAAAATAATACAACTGGTATACACTAAAGATTATGAATGACGCGGCAAGCATCCGCTGTCCGAGGCCGCGGGAAAACTTCTGGTTGCGCAGCACCACGATGCCGGTGAATAAGAAGCCCGAGCCCATCGCCAGCGTACGACTGCCAACCCGTGCCATGTGGCGCAGGTTTGCATCCTGAACATTTTGGCTAAATAGAATCACGGAGGCAACGGCGATACAAAAGAGCGCCAGCAAAATCAATTTAAACTGTCGCCGGTTAAAAGCTCGCTCGGTTATCATCTCGTACGTGCCACGTAGTACCCAAAGGACTTGCAGAAAACACGACATCTGACCGGCCACACTGGTGATGAGGCGAACTGGGGATTGACTGTGGGCCAGATATAACGCAACGACACCCGTACAGGCTATGTATACGGAAAACGCGCCCCAACTGAGTGCCCAGGTGTAGAGAAACCGGCGGCGATACAGAATGCCAAAATGCCGGAACATAAAGAATAAGATCCCTCCCAGGATACATTGGGCCAGGTACAAATAAAGCAGGCGTACTGTGGTATCAGCGAGGTTTAAACCCATGGGTCCAGGGGATTGCTTGCTAAAATATTAAAAATTAGGCCGGTAGCAGCACCCAGCCGGGGGGAAAAAGAAAAAGGCCTCCAAGTTGGAGGCCTTCTGTGGTGATGGAGGGAGTCGAACCCCCGACACAAGGATTTTCAGTCCTTTGCTCTACCAACTGAGCTACATCACCTAATTTTGACTGCCACCTTCAGCGGACAGGGGCACAAAAGTATGTAAATTTATATTTGGTGCAAAACCCTGTGAGAATTTATTGAAATTAATGGATTAGCATTTATTATCGCATATGATTCAACAAGCACTTTTTGTCATCACACTGGGCGTGGCGATCTACTTCATCCGAAAGCGCGTTTTACGCCTCTGGGCCAATATCAGACTGGGAAAAGACCAGGTCATTAACGATCGGCCCGGCGAGCGCTTATCCAACATGGCACTCGTTGCTTTTGGTCAGAAAAAAATGTTTAAAAAATTTATTCCGGCCATCCTTCACCTTTTCATCTATGTCGGCTTCGTGGTCATCAACCTCGAGGTGCTGGAATTTATCGTCGATGGCGTGGCCGGCACCCACCGTATTTTTGCCCCGTTCCTGGGCGGGTTTTATACGGTGTTAATGAACATCTTTGAATTCCTGGCACTGGCCGTACTACTATCGTGCGTCTTTTTCCTGATCCGACGCAATGTGCTAAAGATAAAACGCTTTCACGCTGCCGAGCTAACCGCCTGGCCCCGGATGGATGCCAACATCATTTTGTGCACAGAGATTGTGCTGATGCTGGCCATTCTGAATATGAACGCCGCCGACCAGGTGCTGCAACAGCTTCATGCCGAACATTACACGCCCACGGGCAAACTGTTTCTAAGCTCGTTTTTTGTGCCCCTTTATGACTCCCTGTCAGAGACGGCGCTGATTGTCATTGAGCGTGGCGCATGGTGGTTTCACATCCTCGGCATTCTTGCCTTCGCTGTCTATGTAACCTACTCCAAGCACCTGCACATCTTCCTGGCATTCCCGAATACCTACTTCGCCAACCTGGAACGCAAAGGGCAAATGAAAAATATGCCTGTAGTAACAAACGAAGTAAAGCTGATGCTCGGGTTGGCTGGTGCCAACACCACACCCCCGGCGGAGCCGGGTCGTTTTGGTGCGCGTGATGTGCGCGACCTGAACTGGAATAATTTAATGGCTGCTTATTCTTGTACGGAGTGTGGACGCTGCACGGCTGAATGCCCGGCCAACCTCACGGGCAAAAAGCTTTCGCCGCGCAAGATCATGATGGACACCCGCGACCGTATGGAAGAGATCGGTAAAAGCGTGGAGACCGGTGGCCCCGGTGCCGAAGACGGAAAATTTTTATTGGGCGACTATATCACCAAAGAAGAAATCAATGCCTGCACCAGCTGCAACGCCTGTGTGGAGGCTTGCCCCGTTATGATCAATCCCCTGGAAATTATCCTCGAGCTGCGTCGGTACGTGGCCATGGAAGAATCCGGCTCGCCGGCATCGTGGAACTCGATGTTCCAGAATATTGAAACCAGCTTCGCGCCCTGGAAATTTCCGCCCAGCGACCGGTTTAAATGGGCCCAGGACTAACGCAACGAAGCACGACTTAACAACCAGACGACAATGAATGTAGCGACTATGGCCGATATGGCCGCCAAAGGCGAAAGCCCCGAAATACTTTTCTGGGTAGGATGCGCCGGATCTTTCGACGAACGATACAAACGTGTAACCCGGGCTTTTGTAAAGATTCTGCAGGCTGTAGACATCAAATTTGCGGTCTTAGGACCCGAAGAAACCTGTACGGGCGACCCCGCGCGGCGTGCTGGCAACGAGTTTCTTTTTCAGATGCAGGCCATGAGCAACATCCAGGTGTTGAATGGTTACAATATCAAAAAAATTGTCACGGCCTGCCCCCACTGTTTTAATACGATCAAAAACGAATATCCAGAGCTCGGCGGCGCGTACGAGGTAATCCACCACTCGACATTTCTGCAGCAGCTCATTCAGGAAGGAAAGATCAAGGTTGAGGGCGGTTCGTTCAAAGGCAAAAAGATTACCTACCACGACTCCTGCTACCTGGGTCGCGCCAATAACATCTATGAAGCTCCCCGCAGTGTGCTGGAAGCCCTCGACGCCGACCTGGTAGAAATGAAACGATGCCGCACGACGGGGCTGTGCTGCGGCGCGGGTGGCGCACAAATGTTCAAGGAGCCGGAAAAAGGCGAAAAGGACATTAACATTGAACGCGCAGAAGAAGCGCTGGCGACCGGCGCCTCGACGATTGCCGTGGCCTGTCCGTTTTGCATGACCATGCTGAGCGACGGCGTAAAAGGCAAAGACCGCGAAAACGATGTAAAAGTGAAGGATTTGGCCGAACTTATCGCAGAATCACAAGGTTTGCAATAAGACTATGCTTATCCCATTTCACCAATTACCCGCCACGTCCCGCGTCTGGGTATACCAGGCCGACAGAAAAATTACTGCTGCTGAAAAAGGCATAATTTCTGAGGTACTCACAGCGTTTACTCAAGGGTGGAGCGTCCATGGACAACCGATGGAAACTTCCTTCGAAATTCGGCACGACCATTTCATCGTGCTGGCAGCCAACGATCAGGCAAGCGGCTGCTCAATCGACAGCTCGGTACGGGCTGTTAAAGAGGCCGGCACCGCGGCGGGCGTCGATTTTTTTAACCGTACCAACGTTGCGTTCCAAACGACCGGGGGTGTAACCTTGCTGTCCATGGGTGATCTGAAGGCGCAGTATGTGGAAGGAATCTGGAACAGAACGACCCCCGTGTTTGACAACCTGGTGGACACCAAAGGCAAGCTGGACCAAGCCTGGATTGCTCCAGCGGGCGATACCTGGCTGAAGCGGTATATACCGGCGGAATCGGTACTTCCGTAAGCCGGAATATTTTGTAGCTTTAGCGTTACAGAGCGAAACAGATTATATCTTAAGATGTTATGAGATCTACCTCCCTCCTACTGTTTATCGTTATTATACTCAGTAGCTGCAGTACCGAGAAGAAGGCTATCAAGGCGTTTAAGCTGGGCAAGTACCAAAACGCTATCGACTTGTTTAAAAAAACAGGTAATACCGGCAAGTCCAACTTCTTCATAGCTGAATCGTACCGGCTGTCAAACCGACCCAAAGAGTCGGAACAGTTTTATGCGAACGCCAGTGGCCGCGCCTTCGATGCCGATAGTATTAAATTTTATTACGCGCAGGCGCTCAAAGCAAACGGCAAATACGACGAAGCACGCCAGCAACTGGAATCACTGGTGGCCTCCACCAGCAACACACCGCTGAAAGACCGCGCTTCTGCTGAGATGAATGGCATCGGCTATCTGGCCAAGCTTGCCGAGGCGCCGAGCTACTACAAGGTAAAAAACCTGGAAGCCATCAACACACCCGCGAGCGAGTATTCGCCGGTCTACCTCAACAGCGAGCTGTACTTTACCTCGTCTCGCGGCGACGGTAAGATCTACGAGGCCGAAGGCAAACCCTTTACCGATTTGTTCAAAGTGGTCACGAAAGGTGCAAACGTTGAAATATCCAGCCTCGCCAAATTACCCGAAGGCATCAACGACAACGTGCGCAACGAAGGTTGTATTACGTTTTCCCCCGACGGCAAGACCATGATCTTTGCCAAGGGCAATTCTGAAAAGAAAAAAGGTGGCGGCGCGGATGTCGACTTGTATATCTCCCGCTTCCGGAACGACGTTTGGTCCGAGCCTCTTCCAATTAACATCAACACGCAGTTTAAAAACGAGTCCGACGGTGACGCGAAGAACTTCAGCTGGGATTCTACCCCTGCCTTCAGCTCCGACGGACGCACCTTGTACTTTGCCTCCAACCGCAAAGGTGGCTACGGCGGTACCGATCTTTACACAGCACAAATGGATACCCGGGGTCGTTTCACCCGCGTGCGCAACCTTGGTCCCGAGATCAATACCTCCGGAAACGAGATGTTCCCCTATGTAGCCGAAGATGCAAAACTGTATTTCGCCTCTGACGGCCATCCTGGGTACGGCGGTTTAGACCTCTTCGTCGTGAAGCGCTCAAACGGTAAAACCCAAATCAAAAATCTGGGTCAGCCGATGAACTCTAACAGTGACGACTTCGCGATGTTCCTCTTCAAACCCGATCGTGGTTTCTTTGCTTCGAACCGCGACGGTGGCAAAGGCGATGACGACATCTATACCTTCATCAACGAAGACCCCGACCTGCGCGTGGTAAACTACTACCTGCAAGGCATCACCTATACTCCGGGCAAAGACGGCAAGCTGCAAATACTACCGAGCACCAAGGTCAACTTGCTCGACGGCAAAGGCGATGTGATGCAAGATTACGTCACTGGTAACGACGGTAAGTTCCTCTTCCGCGTATACGAAAACGAAGATTATAACCTGACAGGTGAGTCCAGCGGATACCTGGTAAAACGCCAGGGTTATACCACACGAGGCAAATCGGTTGATCCATCCACACTCAAAGAATTGCTGACAAACATTACGCTTGACACGATGATTGTCCTCGAGAAAATCGAGTTGGACAAGAGCTTTGTACTGGAGAACATCTACTACGACTTCAACAAATCCAACATTCGTTCCGACGCGGCAAAGGAGTTGGACAAGCTTGTACAGTTGCTGCTCGACAACCCGGAAATTAAAATCGAGCTCGGCTCACACACCGATAGCATTGACGACGAATCCTATAACCGTCAGTTGTCACAGCGTCGTGCAGAGTCTGCTGTATCATACATGATTCAACATGGTATTGCCACCGAACGCCTGCAAGCCAAAGGCTATGGCGAATCAAAACCTATCGCACGCAACACCAATCCCGACGGTACCGACAATCCGGAAGGTCGTCAGAAGAACAGACGCACAGAGTTCAAAATCCTGGAAGTTGGTACCGTAACAAAACCGGTAGAGGGTGATGAACAATTCGAGGAGGACAGGTATTTCCGGGAGTAGCGGCGCCACCGGCCATGTTAAAACAAGATTAAAAATCTAATGAATTGAAAAAGGTTGCGTTTCCCGCAGCCTTTTTCTTTTTTATGTTGCCAATGATGGCACGGAGGTTGTAACACCATAAGTGTAAAACAATCGAGCCATGAAATATTCTGTGTTGGTTTTTCTGCTGATGGGCTCCATACATGCTATGGCCTATGACTCTGGCATCGCGATTCAAACGGACAAAGGGGCGCGTATTCAGGTGACGATAAACGGTAAACTATATAATAAACAGACCGGCAATTTTGTCCGCGTGCGAAGCTCACCCGGCTTATTTCATTTACAGGTGAAAGTGCTGAACCCGTATGACAAACAATGGTATATCGTACGCAAAGATATTCGTACGGAAAAAGGATTTGAGTTTCAATACAAAGTCATTTTTACAAGCAAGCACAAACCGACTTTAGTAGAGGTGAAACGAAATCCAGTGTATTCGAAATATTTTCTTAATCCGGCACTATACAACAGGCATCCCGTAGCGTAGCTTAACGACGGGCCTTTACCAGAATAACGGCCACCAGCACGATGGCCGCCACCGTAAAGATGTTGTCCGACCAGAACCCAACAAAGGGCACCTGGCAGTGGAAGCCGTGAAAAGGCAGGCTGATGATACTACCCAGCAACTCAAACACACCGCCAATGACGGCGCCGATGATTCCAAAAATGAAACCGATTACGCCACCCACCGCGCCCAGTACCAGGCCAACGATGGCAAAGGAAAAGGGAATGGCAAATACTATCAGTACCAAAATCAGGATTGATATTGTTATCGCTTTCATATCCAATCAGGTTTGACTTGGCTACATCAAAGATCGTGCACCTTGCATCCGTTCTTAAAAAGTATCGAAATTTCGCCAAAAACCGGGTTTTCCTTTTTTCACATTTGCTCCAGTGATCGAAATACGAACAGTGCTCTTTACAAATATGAACACCTCCCCGATGCCCGGACGGGCAATAAAAAAAGGCCAGATCGCTCCGGCCCTTTTCAGTTTAGGTTAAAGGAATGAGAATCTTAGAAAGGATATTCTCCTTTTTGAATAACATAGTCCGCGACTTTTCTGCGCGCATCTTTCAGGTTATAAGCGTCTATTTTTGTGAACCGCTTCAGACCCATGAGTAACAGACGTTGCTCATCACCTTCGGCGAACGCGGAGATTGCTTCGCGACCCGCGGCAGCGGCTTTGCCAACCGCGTGATGCAAATAAATCAAAGCCATTTCCGTTTGAAGCTCCGCTGCTTTTTCACCTTTCTGGCCAATGATCTTTTCTACCCGGAGCAATGTTGACTCTGCTACATAAATTTCAATCATCATATCCGCCAGGCTTATCAAAATCTCTTGCTGCTCCGACAGCTTCATCATGAATTTTTGCACGGCAGAGCCAGCAACCATCAATCCCGCTTTTTTCAGATTGGCCAATACCTTCTTCTCTTTCACAAAAACTCCTTCTTCCTCGGCCGCGCCAAAATCCGGAATGGCGAGCAGCTCTTTTTGTACGCCCATGGCTGGCGTCATCAAATCGATCGAACCCTTCATGGCGCGCTTCAACAGCATGTCCACTGTCAACAGTCGGTTAATCTCATTGGTACCCTCAAAGATCCGATTGATCCGCGCATCGCGATATGCACGGTCCATCGGCCCTTCAGCCGAAAAGCCCATGCCGCCATAGATCTGCACGCCTTCGTCCACCGTAAAGTCGAGAACTTCCGAACCGTGCACTTTCAGAATCGCACATTCAATCGCAAATTCTTCCAGCGCTTTCAGGCGCGCTTTTGACGAGTCGGTTCCCGCGGAAACAAAAGAATGGTAGGCGTCGTCAATATTCTGACCCGCACGATAGTGCGCCGACTCCGAGGCAAAAATGCGTGTTGCCATTTCGGCAATCTTGTGTTTGATCGCGCCGAAAGTAGAAATCGATGTACCGAACTGTTTGCGCTCATTCGCATACTGCGTTGCAATCGATGTTGTATGCTTGCTGCCGCCAAGGGCTGCAATACCGAGTTTAATCCGACCAATATTGAGAATGTTTACGGCGATCTTGAAACCGTTCTCGCGCTCGCTCAACATATTTTCGACCGGCACCTTGCAGTCGTTGAAAAAGATCTGACGGGTAGACGATCCTTTGATCCCCATCTTCTTTTCTTCTTCGTTCATGGTAATGCCACCAAACGATTTTTCTACGATGAATGCCGTCAGGTTTTTGTCGTTGTCGATTTTAGCAAACACAACAAATATATCGGCAAAGCCACCGTTGGTGATCCACATCTTCTGACCATTGATGACGTAGTGCTTACCGTCACCGCTCAGGACCGCTTTCGTTTTACCGCTGTTGGCATCCGAACCAGAGTCGGGTTCTGTCAAACAGTAAGCAGCCTTCCACTCGCCGGTCGCCAGCTTGGGAATATATTTTTTCTTTTGCTCTTCGTTGCCGTAGTAGAGAATGGGCAAAGTACCGATACCGGTATGCGCCGAAAGCGCTACCGCTACCGAGTGGCCCGCGCCGATGACTTCCGCCACCAACATCGTGGTGTTGAAGTCCATGCCAAAACCCCCCAGCTCTTGCGGCACCGATGTACCCAGCAAGCCCAGCTCACCGGCTTTGTCCAGGATGGAAGGCATGAGGTTCGGATCTTTCTGGGAATCAATTTCGTCCAGGCGCGGCCATACTTCCTTCGCCAGGAAGTCGCGGCACTGCTGCATGATCATGCGCTGCTCCTCATTGAATTCTTCCGGAATGAAAATGTCGGCAGCTACCGTGTCGCGGATCAAAAATTCACCGCCCTTAATGGCTTGTTTCGTTGCTGATGCTGTGCTCATAACCCGATCCTATTTTTAATTTTCTTAATTCAACAATTCATAAATGCCGGCAACTCCCTGGCCACCACCCACACAGGCAGTCACCATACCGTATTTCTTATTTTGACGACGCATCTCGTTAAAAAGCTGAACCGACAGGCGCGCGCCCGATGACCCCAGCGGGTGACCGACGGCAATGGCGCCGCCGTTTACGTTTAGCTTGCTCCGGTCGATGCCCAGTTCTTTTACAACCGCCAGCGACTGTGCCGCAAAGGCTTCGTTGAGCTCGAACAGACCGATATCGTCCAGTTTCAATCCGGCAATTTTTAATGCTTTGGGTATCGCTGCCACCGGGCCAATGCCCATGATGCGCGGGTCTACACCGGCCGCCGCATAGCTCACCATACGGGCGATGGGTTTCAGGTTCAGCTGATTTACCATGCGCTCCGACATCACCACCACAAAGGCGGCGCCGTCAGACGTCTGCGAAGAGTTACCGGCCGTAACCGTACCGCCTGCAGCAAATACCGGCTTCAGCTTTGCGAGGCCCTCCACGGTGGTATCGACGCGAATCCCCTCGTCTTTATCGACAATAAACTCACGCGTTTTTTTCTTCATGTTCTCGTCGACGTATGTCTCTTTTACCGTAATGGGTACGACTTCATCTTTAAATTTTCCAGCCTTCCACGCGGCGGCAGCTTTCATATGTGATTCGTACGAGAACAGATCTTGCTCTTCACGGGAGATTTTGAATTGCTTCGAAACCTCTTCGGCCGTAAGGCCCATGCTGGTATAATAAGTCGGATGGTCTTTCGCGATAGTATAATTCAAGGCGGTTTTAACACCCATCACCGGCACCAACGACATAGACTCTGTGCCGCCGGCAATAATGACATCCGCCTGACCCGCCTGAATGCGTTGACTCGCGATCGCGATCGTTTCGACACCCGAGCCGCAGTAGCGATTCACCACCATACCCGGAATGTCAATCCCGAGAGCGAGCAGTGAAATCATGCGACCCATCTGCATGCCTTGCTCCGCTTCGGGCACAGCGTTGCCGACGATGAGGTCGTCGACCATTTTATTTTCAAGACCTGGTACAGATTTCACCAGGTGCTTAATGACTTCTGCGGCGAGGTCGTCGGGACGCGTAAAACGGAAACCTCCCTTTTTAGCTTTGCCGACACCCGTTCTAAAACCTGCTACGATATATGCGTTCATAGTTTTTTCTTTTTAGTTTCTCAGCGGCTTGCCGCCGGTTAAGATCGATTGAATTCTTTCGAGCGTTTTCTTTTCACCTGTCAGTGAAACAAATGCCTCGCGCTCGAGGTCAAGCAGATATTGCTCGCTTACCTCTTGTGCATACGATAAGTCGCCGCCGCACATAACGTTGGCAATCCATCCGGCTATTTTTTTGTCGTGGTCGCTGATGTAGTTGCCCATACGCATACCTTCGATGCCCGCCATAAAAAGGGCCATACCGGTACGTCCCTGTACTTTAATATTTTTCGCCGGCACCGGCATGGTGTAGCCAGCATCCGCCAGCTCGATTACGGCTGCCTTCGCGTCCAATAGCTGGCGATCTTTGTTCACCGAAATGCGATCTTTTTGTCGCAGGATGCCCATCTCGCGCGCCTCTTCTGCCGATAAGGCAACTTTTGCCGTGGCAATGTTCATGAATGCATTTTGCAAAGCATTCAACTCCACATCGCCTTCTTCCAACGCGTCGCTAACACGCTTGGCAAGCTCTTTGGTTCCGCCGCCACCCGGGATGAGGCCTACGCCCACTTCCACCAGACCGATATATGTTTCGGCCGCCGCTTGTGCGAGGTCGGAATGCAAAGTCATTTCGCAACCACCACCCAGGGTCCGTCCTTGCGGCGCGACCACCACCGGTATTGACGAGTAGCGAAGACGCATCACAGAGTTTTGGAATTGGCGCACCATAAAGTCGATCTCGTCGTACTCTTGCTCAATGGCAAACATAAAGACCAGACCGAGATTCGCGCCGAGCGAAAAATCGGCACCCTGGTGACCCACCACCAGGCCACGATAATCCTTTTCCGCCAGGTCAATCGCTTTGTTAAGACCTTCGATCACCGAGCTGCCCAGTGTATAACTTTTGCTGTGCCAGGAGAAGTTGATCACACCGTCGCCCAGGTCGGTCACCTTCGACTCCGCGTTTTTCCAAACTACTTTGTCGCTGAGGTTTTCGAGAATGATAAATTCTTCTTTGCCAGGAATATTTTTATACGACTTTGACGGAATATCGTAATACTGACGCTTGCCGTTTTCTATGCGGTAGAAAGATTTGTGTCCGGCGGCCAGCATCTCGTTTACCCACGCAGCCGGTTTATAGCCGATGGCCTCCATCGCCGGCAGACTTTTTTCAATGCCGACAGCATCCCATGTTTCGAACGGTCCCAGCTCCCAGCCGAAGCCGGCGCAGATGGCATCGTCAATTTTATAAAGCTCATCCGATATTTCCGGAATGCGATTGCTGGCATAGGTGAACAACCCAAAGAACGCATCGCGATAAAAATCGCCAGCCTTGTCTTTTCCGGCCAGCAATACTTTGAAGCGATCTTTCAGATTATCGATCGTCTTCGTCGTTTCGAGCGTGGCAAATTTTGCCTTTGCTTTCGGCTTATACTCGAGCGTCTTCAGGTCGAGCGTCAGAATCTCGGTCTCGCCTTTTGCGTTTTTCGATTTTTTGTAAAAGCCCTGACCGGTCTTATCACCGAGCCATTTATTTTTTTCGAGTTGAGTAACAACCTCGGGCAGTTTAAACATTTCGCGACCTTCGTCGTTGGGCAGCGCTGCGTACAGGTTGTTGGCCACTTTGATGAGTGTATCGAGACCGACGAGGTCCGACGTGCGGAACGTAGCCGACTTCGGGCGACCAATCACCGGACCGGTAAGTTTGTCAACTTCGTCAACGTTCAGGTCGAACTTGCGCATCGAGTCGATCACTTTCAGCAGACCCCACACGCCGACACGGTTGCCGATAAAGGCCGGAGTATCTTTACAAAGTACGGTGGTCTTTCCAAGGTAAAGGTCACCGTAATGCATCAGGAATTTTACAACGTCGGCGTCGGTATCTTTTGTCGGAATAATTTCAAACAGCTTGAGGTAGCGCGGCGGATTAAAGAAGTGGGTACCCGCAAAGTTTTTCTTGAAGTCGTCGCTTCTTCCTTCCGCCATCAGGTGAATGGGAATGCCCGAGGTGTTGGAAGTTACCAGCGTTCCAGGCTTGCGAAATTTTTCCACCTGCTCGTAGACCTTCTTTTTTATATCGAGATTTTCAACGACAACTTCGATGATCCAGTCCATGTCTTTGATCCTGGCCATGTCGTCGTCAAAGTTGCCGAGCGCAATGCGCGAGATAAATTTTTTGCTATAGATCGGGCCCGGGCTCGATTTGATCGAGCGGTCGAACGAACCTTGTACAACCCTGTTTTTAACGGCCTTGCTATCAGTCGTCAAACCTTTGGCCTTCTCCTCGTCGGTAAGTTCCTTCGGGGCAATGTCGAGCAGCAATACCTGGCACCCGATGTTGGCGAAATGGCAGGCAATCGCCGAACCCATTACACCCGAACCGAGGACAGCAACTTTGCGAATAGAACGTTTCATCAGTTATTATTTTTTGATCACGCGTGGAACGCTTTTGCGTTCAGGCACGAAGTTAATTTTCTACCTTTTCGTAAATATTATTTCGGTCGATAATTTGGTTAATGCTCTGCAAAACCTCGAAGAACACTTCCAGCTTTTCCATTGGAATTTCTTCGCGCACAGCCTGGTTAAATTGCAACACCGTGCGACGGGACACCTCGCGTTTTGTTTTGCCAAGCGGCGTCAGAAAAATTCTGACCGAGCGTTTATCAACAGGATCGGGTTCGCGGTAGATGAGCTTTTTCTCCTCCATGGCTTTCAACATGCGCGTTAGGCTCCGCGACTCCAGCCCCATGAGCGGAGCAATTTTAGTAGCCGGCGTGCCGTTTTCGGCATGAATGTTTAGCAAGACAAAACCAATCGAAGTGGTAATGTCATATTTGCCCGCCTGCTGATTGTACATGCGGGCGATGGCGTGCCAGGCCGTTTTTATGTGGTGATCTACCGTTTCTTCTTTCCGCATACGATTACACCTAGGTGGTAGCGAAGGTAGAAAAATCTTGTTATGCATGCAGAGTATTTTCGGATTTTTTTCCGACGGCTCGCGATAACTGCAAACCATGAAAATTTTTAACAATACCACCCTTTAGTCCGTTTTAGGGGATATGGCAGTAGAGGCATTTAAGCAGCTTTTTGGAAATTTTGCCCAACCAGGCACCGTCGAATTTATCAGCGTCCGCCCAAAACGTCTGGAAGACGTCAGGACGCTCGATGCGGTCCAGGCCGTACCCGATGGTGGATTGGAGGGCGATCGTTACAGGAGCCCCGGCGGAAGCCGCCAGGTGACCCTCATCCAGGCAGAGCACCTGCAAGCCATGGGTTCTTATCTTGGCAAAGAGTCGGCCGACCCGAGACTTACCCGTCGCAACATTGTCGTCAAGGGCATTAACCTGCTGGCGTTAAAAGGTCAGCAGTTCCAGATTGGTGAGGCCGTATTAGAATATTCCGGGGAATGCCACCCTTGCTCCCGCATGGAGGAAAATTTTGGCCTGGGTGGTTATAACGCCATGCGCGGACACGGCGGCATTACGGCAAAAGTTATCCACGGTGGATTGATCCGGGTAGGCGACGCCGTGTTCGTGGTGTCAAAAAAAGACACGGATACACGGAAATAAACTACAGTTGCGGCGGCTCGGTAAAGTCACCACGCAGTGCGCGGTACCGCTTGCGCGCTTCAGCCGCGTAGACGCTTCCGGGATACTTGTTGAGGAAATCGCGGTAGATCTCCATTGCTTTTTCTTTATTTTTTAGTTGGCGCTCGTAAATATCGCCTTCCAAAAAATATGCGTCGTCGGCAAGAATGTCGTCGCCGAATTCCTGTTGAATTTTTTGAAGCAGTGCCAAGGCCGGTTCAAACTCACCCCGCTGCATGCGGATATTGGCTTCCAGCCAATAGACGTCGTCCAATATACCTTGGTTTGAGAACGCGGCTCCGGAGACAGAGACCCCTTGTTTCAATTTACCGAGTCGGGTTAACGCATCATCCGTTTTATTTTGATACAGCAGCAACTCGATCGATGCGTATTCTTTCAGCGCTTCACCCACCGAGTCAAAAGCAATGTTTTCTTTTATCCGCATGCTTAAGTCCAACGCGTCGTTCGCAATCTCACGCGTCGTAGCTTCTTTCAAAATATCGAGGTGCTCCTGGGCGAGCTTAAAATTTCCTTTGTAGTACGAGAGCTTTGCATTTTTCAGCTTCGCCTCGTAGCCAACGGGATTTTCTTTCTGCGTCTTTTCAACCTGCGAATACAATAAGCTCGACTCCCAGGGTTCACCCTTTAGCAAATAGATGTCACCAAGATCGAGTTTCGCTTTCGACTTGAGATAGAGCGAAGTTCTGGGGTTGTTGATTAATGTTGTCAACACATGAACCGCCGAATCCTTTTGATCGAGATAGTTTGCAAAGAGTAGCGCCTGACTGCGCGTAGCTTCTAACGCATTGGCATTGTCGGAATATTGCTTTATAAATTTTTTGTAATCTGTGATCAGCGTACGAACAGAGTCGACGCTCACGGGGTAGATCTTTTTCAATTTTGCTTCGCGCGTACGAATGAGTCCCAACGTCGCGACGAGGTAGTTCGATGTTCGCGGATATTCACGCGCCACGTAGCGATAGATCTTCGCGGCGTTTTCAAAATCCTCGTTGTCCACAGCGACCCGTGCAACCTCAATGCATTTTTCTCCGTCGCGTTTATATCGCTTGTCGTAGGCGCGCGCCTGAACGAAGGCTGCGTAAAAATTTTTTTGCTGGATCGTCACCCAAATGAGAAGATCGGAATAGACTTCGACATCTGGAAATTTCTGAACGCGATCGTACAAGAGATTCTCAAGGCTCACCAACTCGTCGGGTTCGGTTAGCAACGCTTGCATAATATTTTTTACATACTGGATGTTAGCAGAATTTTGAGTGACGTAGTTTAGGTACTCGGTCACCATTTTATCGCGGTTGCCTTTTAGACGGTAGAGCATGGCCAGGTCCAGACTAAAGAGACTGGGGTTGCCCAACGCGTCGCGGCTTTCGGTCAGGGTTACGATACCGTAGTCGGCGAGTGAGCGCGACGAAAAATATTCCGCCATCATTTTAGCGCGCGGCACTACGGCTTTGTTTTCGTTGATCAGCTCACGAAAATATCGATCGGCTTTGTTCAAGTCACCGGACTTCACATAGATCAAGCCGATGTCCAATTTGTACTGTAAATTTTCCGGATCCCTTTTTGAGAGTCTTTTCAGATATCCACCCGCCTCATCGTACGCCCCCAGGTCCAGCAGCACGGTTAAATAATTGTTATAAACAAACGGCGTGTTGAAATCTTGTTTGGCCAGGTCCCGGTAAAGCTCGGCCGCCTTTTTTTTATCGCCTTTGAGAAGGTACTCGTTGGCTAACTGAATTTCAGATTGGTTCTGTCCGATAGACAAAAGGCTTGAGAGCAAGAAGGCAGTTGTCCAGATCAGTCTGGGCCTTATTGTATTTATTATATTATATATATTATAGTTATTATTAGTGATGTTCAATTGTGTACAAGTTTTCAGTTTTTGGCCTGTGAATAGGATGTAGATATCTATTGGATATTAAACTTCTCTGATTCAAGTAGTTAATATAGTTATTAACATTCGAATAGTGTGTAGATAAGTGATGTGTGTATAAACTTCAATGTGGATGGGTGTGGGTATCTTTCATGTTGTCCACGGAGAACGTCGGCCGTGTGCCGTTTGTTGGCTTTTAGCGGTTTTTCTCGTTGGAGTGTCGAAGTTATCCACAAGATGTCCGTGTGTTATCAATAGGTTATCAACAAGGGTCCGATCTCCCAATTGGCCTTCAGGTTGATTACGGGGTTGTCTTTTTCATTTAAATAATAGATGGTGGGCTCGGGTTCGGTCTCCCGAAAGAAGTTTCCGGGCGACCATTCGCCGTTGCCATCGTGGTCAATCACCAGCCTGATCTGATATTCTGCGGGGATAATATCTTCAAAGACGGCGTTCTTATTGTCGCGTATCATTCGAACCACATTGTTCGACCTGTCGAGTAACTGGACAAAGAAATGTTCCTCTCTTGTTTGGATCTTAATGCTAATAATACCGGTTTCTTCCAGTGTGATCGGCCGCAATGTTTCTTCCGATGCTTTTGAGCTGTCGTTCTCGATGCTGATGAAGGTAGCTGTTCCCAGATAGAATCTGTTTTTGATTACCTTCTTTGGTTGCTGTTTAGCATCACCTTTTTCCGTTGGAGTGGGTTTGGCCTTTGGCTTTTCGGTGGGCTCCGGTTCGATCAGTAGTTTAGGATCGAAGTTCTTGTGAATGGTTATTCTGTTTCGAAGGGAGTCCCATTGAATGTCGTCTTTTGAAAAGGTGACGATTTTAGTGGAATCGATCTGATAGAGGATGCTGTCGTAGTTAATCTCGAACAGCGGTTTGTTAAATTGTATTTTGCCTGTGATGAGCCCCTTGCGCGCAAATACTTTAAAGCCATCACTTTTGGAAGTGAACGCTTCCGGTTTCACTTCACGGTCCGTGAATTTTGCGAAGAGTACTGTGTCGATGCGGTTGTAAATACTATCTCGCGCCTGGATCCTGATGCCGGTGCTATCAGCTTTGTTGAAAGTATTGTAGATACGAATGTTTGATTGATCTTCTCCAAAAGATGAGAATAACCATGGAGTAGCTTCAGAGGAGAGTTTATAAGCGGCTAGGCTTTTGGAGAGCTTGATGTTGTAGTAGGTGTTGTACGGTCTCGAGTTTGTAAGCTTGAGCGGTCGGGTGTCGAGCTTAATAATCGGAATGTCTATTTGGTTTTGGTTGCGTCGTAGCTCGATTGGATCTGCGACAAATCCGTACTGTTCGGTTTTACTGTCGGCGATTAAGTTTCTGTTTCTATCGTCTATAGCATAGACGTGATATGTTCCCGGCTTCAGGTTCTCCATGACATAGAGCCCGGTCTCGTCAGTTTTAGTGATGTAGACGGGAGCGTGTTTGAAAATGTTGAAGGTGTCACTTTGGTATAAAGCTACGGTCGCTTCTTTTACAGGTACAGGCCGTAGTGGGTCGTAGATCAATCCCTGGATAATGAGTGAATCCACGTATGTCCCTGTACTAATGGCAAGCTTTATATTCTTGGCGGGATTCTTTTCGGTGATGTCTTGAACGGCGTCGCGGAAGTTGAAGGTGTATGTGGTGCTATCTTTCAGATCGGTATCGAGCACAATCTTTACCTGATTCTTCTTGACGGTGATGTTATATTTTTTCTGGATGTCCGGGGTAATGATGAGCTGCTCTTTTGGGTTATTCAGCAGAACTGCCTCATTGAACGTCAGCGTAAGCTCCTTGTCTTTGAAATTCGTTTGGTTGATGTATGGCACAGCCTTGACAAGCACCGGCGGGATGGTGTCCTTAGGCCCCCCTGTCGGGGCAGTTTGGCGCGCACACGAAAGAAGAAAGAGAGCGCATACAAGGAATGGTAAAACTGTTCTGACGATCATTTTCTGACAATATAAATTAGACTGGAGTAATCTCCTGATTTTGAGGCTTTTACATTTGATGTAAGGCCGTTTAGGGTTGCTTTTAGCATACCTGTCAGTGACGACCGTTTGTTTTTGTATTTCTCGCTCAGCAGGCTGATGTAAAAGGAGTCCAGCTTCATGGGGATTGTTCCCGTCACCTTCATTCCGTTCTTGGTTATCAGTGTCTTCATTGTTTCACGTGAAAAATGCCAGAGGTGTCGGGGGGTGTCATATCCTGCCCAGTGCTCTTTATAGTGTTGTCCATCCCAGCTGCTGTGATTGGGTACTGCAATAAAGATTGTGCCATTTTCAGCGAGCTTGCTTTTTAACAGGGATAGGGTTTCATCCAGGTCGCTCACATGCTCGAGTACATGCCATAGGGTAATGACAGTGAAATTGTCATCAGTAAAAGATTGAAGAGATTCGTATACCGGTGAACCTGTGAGTTTTTTGGCTTGCTCCCTCGCTGCTTGGGAAGGCTCAACTCCGACTGTCGTCCAGGCTTTGTTTCTACAAGCGGATAAGAACTCGCCCGTACCACAGCCATAGTCAAGAATCTTTCCGGGAGCGGTGTTGCCTTGCTGAACAATTCGAAGCTTCCATTTAAGGGTAAAACTCCGGGCGATCAGGTATACTTTGTCAACCAGGGTTGTGCCTTTGTTGGAGTGAGAAATGTAATCGTCCGAGAGATAGTATTGATGTAGGTCCTGATCGGCTGGCCTGGGTGTGGTGATACCAAGCTTGCAGGTCTGACACTGGTGAAGTTCAAATACTTGTTGGGATACGGTGTTGTCCTTGCTGGAGAGAAAACGCTGCAGATTTTCTCCGCCGCATACTGGACATATCTTGATGTCGATCATTTGCCCATGTATATGGTTAGTACAGAAATGTCAGACGGTGATACGCCGCTGATGCGTGTGGCTTGTCCGAGGGTTTCGGGTTTAATTCGTTTTAGTTTCTCGCGTGCTTCAGAGGAGAGTGCTTTTACCCGATCGTAGTCAAAGTCAGGCTTGATTCTGTATTCTTCCAGCGATCCGATCTTCTCTGCTAGTTTTTGCTCGCGCTCGATGTAGCTCTCATATTTAATATCGATCTCTGCTTCTTCCTGCACTTCGGTGGTATAATTATTCAATAGGTGTTGTAGCGCGGAACTCAGTTGCCTGAGTTCGGGCATGCCTATTTGAGGACGGCGTAACAGGTGGGCCGCCGTAACCTTTTCACGTATAGCAGAGGTTTGGATATTTTCCAGACCGGCATTTATAGTTTCGGGTTCTACTTTAACTGTATTGAGCTCTTTCAGGAGTTGTTGGATTGCATTCTTCTTCTGGGTGAAAGCATCGTATCGTTCCTGGGTAGCGAGGCCGATCTTATGGCCTATTTCTGTCAAACGAAGGTCGGCGTTGTCCTGGCGTAGGAGGATACGATACTCCGCCCGGGAAGTGAACATCCGGTATGGTTCCTGTGTGCCTTTGTTGACCAGATCGTCTATTAATACGCCGATATATGCCTCAGACCTTTTTAGAATCAGCGGCTCTTTTTCGTGTGCGATATGGTGGGCATTGATCCCGGCCATTAGCCCTTGGCATGCCGCCTCTTCATAACCGGTAGTGCCGTTGATCTGGCCGGCGAAGAACAATCCGCCTATCAAATGAGTCTCCAGGCTCATTTTTAACTGTGTCGGTGGAAAGAAGTCGTACTCAATGGCATATCCTGGGCGGAACATCTTTGCTTTCTCAAAACCTGGGATCTTTCGTAGCGCCTGAAATTGTATGTCTTCAGGCAAGGAAGTAGAGAATCCGTTGACATAGATTTCGACTGTATTCCACCCCTCTGGTTCTACAAAGATCTGATGGCGGTCTCTCTCAGCGAATCGATTGATTTTATCTTCTATAGAGGGACAATAGCGCGGTCCCAAACCTTTAATGCGTCCCTGGAACATGGGCGATCTGTCGAACCCTTTTTGAAGCTCCTTGTGCACGTCATCATTGGTGTAGGTGATCCAGCAGCTGACTTGTTTACTCAGGGGTGTTGTGTCTGAATAGGAGAACTTGCCGGGCGTCTCGTCTCCAGGCTGTTCTTCCATCTTGGAGTAGTCCAGGCTTCTACCGTCTATGCGAGGGGGAGTGCCGGTTTTCATTCTACCAGCTTCAAACCCCAGGTTTATGAGTTGTTCAGTCAGACCAGTGGCAGATGTTTCCGCGGCGCGCCCCCCACCGAAGTTCTTTTCGCCTATATGGATCTTTCCATTCAGGAAGGTGCCATTCGTAAGGACCACAGATTTTGATTTGATCTCCAGCCCAAGGGAAGTCTTTACTCCTATTGTTCTGCCGTCCGTTACCAAAACCTCTTTGACCGTCTCCTGCCAGAAGTCCAGGTTGGGGGTTCGTTCGAGGGCTAACCGCCACTCTTCAGAGAACTTCATCCGATCGTTCTGTGTACGCGGACTCCACATAGCCGGTCCCTTCGACCTGTTCAGCATTCTGAATTGAATGGCAGACTTATCAGAGATAATGCCTGACATTCCTCCCAACGCGTCGATCTCTCGCACAATCTGGCCTTTCGCTACACCACCCATTGCCGGATTACACGACATCTGGGCGATGGTATTCATGTTCATCGTCACTAGTAATACCTTCGAACCCATCATGGCTGCGGCATGTGCTGCTTCACAACCAGCATGCCCCGCTCCTACTACTATGACGTCATACTCTGGAAACATATCTATTCTATTGTTTTATTAATCGTTCCACGTGGAACATCAAAAGTTGCCCACAAAATCCATCCACATTTCCACATTCTGTTCCACGTGGAACATTATATCGAAGTATTTCTGGGTTCAATGCCATGTTCCACGTGGAACATGATGTTTATAGGACCTTCAAGTTTCAACCGTCGTTATCTTGGCGTTCCACGTGGAACATCGCCTTTGTCTTATTTTCTGACCGTTCTATGTTTCACGTGGAACATTAGATACGCCGCAAAAATAGATAAGTATCTTCCTTTCCTCTCATCTGGGCCTTTGCTGCCTTACTCTTGTCTCCATAACCAATCAGATGCAAAACGCCGTGAATAATCACCCTGTGTAGTTCTTCGTCGAATGGACGTTCGAACTTTGTGGCATTCTCCTGGATACGCTCTATGCTAATGAAAATATCACCTTCAATAGTTCCCGGCGTTTCGCTGCTGTCGAAGGTGATGATGTCTGTGTAGGTGTGGTGATCCAAGTACTCCATGTTTATCTGTAACAAGTACTCGTCCGTACAAAAGATGAAATTCAGATCGCCCAGGGTCTTTTTTTCGGTCTTTAGGGCAGATTTGATCCAGGAGGATGTCTTGCGGGGATGCGTGAGCTTAAATTCTGTTTCTTCTGAAAAGAAGCGTATAGAGGCCATCAGGAATTCATATAAAAGCTCAGTTCAACGATTCTTCCCTCTTCTTTGAAGTCTACCTCGTCAGAAAGGTGCTTCATCAGGAAAATCCCACGGCCGCCTGGCTTCTCTATATTCTCCGGGGCAGTAGGGTCAGGCAGATTCTGATAATCAAAACCCACTCCTTCATCCTTTACTACGAACCGGATCATGCTCTCATCCAGGGACAGGCTTAAATGCACGTTCTTTGTTTTGTCGCTGGCGTTGCCATGCTTTATGGCATTGTTCACCGCTTCTGTTACGGCAATCATGATATTACCATAAATATCATCGTCGAGGTGAAAGCGCTCTTTGGCATTGTCAATGAAGCTCTCAATCATACGGATGTTCTCTACGATAGACGGGACCTGGATACTAATGGTGTTCATGGTGCTCTATAGCCTTGTTATTGGTTTCCGATTCTTTTAAAGTATTCGTTTACTTCTTTCTTATAGTAAGGGTAAAGCTTCGGTGGAACTGTTTTCAGCAATTCTACCTCTTTTTCCTTGAGACGCAAATATTCTTCAAATGCCTTGGGAATTTCTTTGTCGTATTCTTTTGCCGTCTCCCCTTTTCGCTCTTCCTCCATGTCTTGCTCACGCATAGACTTCTCTGTTTCCAATAAACGGGTCAGGATATCCTGCTGACGCTTAATCATCTGGTCTGTTAGTTGTTTGTTCACCAGCTCCATCTCCGTCTGCTCCATCTTCGCCGGCAGATCACCCCCCGGTGTCTTTCCCCCCTCTTTCATCTTGTCCTGCATTTCTTGCAGGGCTTTCCGGATCCGTTCTTGCTCAGCAGCCATCTCTGCCAGCTCTTCCGACAGCTGACGGCCCGATTTACCACTTCCCTTTAGCTCTTGTATCTTTTGATTCAGCTGCTGCTGCATCTGACTAACACTAGGCTTCTGTCCCTTCTTCTTGGAAGGCTGAGAAGATGGTTTTGCATTGGCCATCATCTGCATCATCATATCGAAGTGAGAATCCAACATCAATGCCAGGTTGTTGATCGACGTCATGCTTTGCTGCATCTCACTAGCCGCTTGCGGACGTTTACGCTCGCGGTTGGCAGAGATAACCTTGTCCAGGTGGTCATTTAGCTCACCAATCTCTTTCGTTACAATTGAACCCATGAATGCATCGCGCTTACCAATGGCCAGCAAGCTGTCTTCCAATACCCGGGCATCATCTTTCAGCTTCATCTGCTGTTGAGCCAGACCATTAAAGCGCGGGTCGCTTTGATTCAGCTCATGAAAATTCTTCATCAGGTTCTCCTGGTCAAATGAAAGCTTTACCAATCCGTGAATGATCTGGCGCAGGGACTCAATGTTCTGCATATCCATTTCCATGCTCATAGAGCTTTGCGCACCTTCCATTTGCTGCTGCATCTGCTTCATCTGCTGAATGGACTTCTGTTGCTTGGGCTTTGACTTGGCGGGTTGGTTCTGCTTCAGCATCTCCTTGCTCTGCTCCTGTTCCTGGTCTACTTTGTCAGCATCCTCTTTAGAGGGAAGCTTATCACCTTTGTCTAACTCGTCTCCCAATTTTTTGAGCTCTTCCATTTTATCAGACGACTTCTGGAATTCTTCCTGAAGCTTCTGTTGCTCTTCCGCTAACTTCTGGTTTTCGCTCTTTTGATCATCAGCGCCCTGTTGATTATCTTTTTGTTGTTCGTCAGGGTTCTTACCCGGTTGATCTTGTTTGCCGTCTTTGCTGTCGCCCTTCTTATCCTTATCGCCTTTGGAATCTTTATTGTCGCCTTTTTTATCGTCTTTGTTTTTCTCCAACGACTCTGTCTTCTCTAAGAGCTCTTCCTGTTTCTCAATCTGCTTTTTGATATCCTCGATCGACTGATCAAGCTTGTAATCAAACTGCAGCTGCTTGAAGAGCTCAAGCGTGCGCTCCAATTCCTTTTCCAGATTGTCTGTTTTCTGGTTGAGCTTGTCCATCAACTTTTGCAGTTGCGTGGCGTCGGAATTTTCTTTCAAAAGTTTCTGCAACTCCTCAAACAGCTTTTTGGTCTCTTCATCCAGCAGTTCCTCCATCAGCTTCTGAATCTGCTGTGCTTTCTCGCGAATGCGTTCATCTTGTTCCGTGAAGGCATCCTTCTTTTGCTCCAACAATTTGTTCTGTTCTTTGAGCTCCTCCAGCATCATGTCCAGACTTTGCTTCTGCTGTACAATGTCCTCCAGCATTTTCTTGTCTTGCCAATCCATGTTCTGCTTCCCTTTCAACTTCTGGTTGGCTTGCTCAATTTGATCCTGAAGTTTCTGAGCCTTTGTGCTGCTCTGTGAGAGCTTCTGTTCTGTCTGATTTTGTGAGCGCACAATTTCGTTGGCCAGATTCTCTTGCGAGGGAAGCATGAACGAATAAGTAGTCGACTTCGTAGACTTCCGTCCATTCACGCCGTCGTTGTCCCACACTTGTAAATAATACTCCAACTGCTCACCCGGATGTAACTTCAGTGAGTCTACCGGCCAGTTGTAAAAGAAGCTCTGCTGTGATTGATTGCGCGTGATCGGTATGTTTATTGTACGCGACAATACCTCCTTCTGATTTTCATTTCGCACGCGGAATGTCAACGCCAGTTGGCTGAGCCCATAATCGTCAGAGATTGTACCGCCCAGCACCACGCGCTGATAGAGCACCGAATCTTTAAAGTTGTTGACAGTAATCTGCGGATACTGATCTTTGATCACATCCACCCGATACGAAATCTTTTCTTTATTCCGGCTCTCGGCGTTGTTCAGGTTGATCTCATACCCATCGGGGTCACGAAACTCCTTTTGATATGTAAATAATTGATTGTCAGATTGTTGTATATTCTGCGGTGTTTTATCAGAAGAAAACACAATGCTTGCCTTCGCGGTGTTCGCTGCTTGCAACTCCCACCGTACGCGCGTGCCTTCGGGTATTTCCAGGCTGCCCGTATTCACGAGCTTTTCATTTTGGCGCTGCAGATAACGTGGGTATTCCAGTGCTACCGAAAATTGTGTGAGCTCCGGTCGGCTGATCAGCGTCACGTGAAACATATCGGAAAAGAATCCGGCAGCTTCTACTTGAAAATCCATCGCCTCCTGTACGCTCTCAAAAGTGTAGGCAAAATTGCCATCACCGCGGTTTTCAAACTTCAGGCGATTTTTACCAAGCAGCAGGTAAGCGTCTTGCGGAACGGCCTGACCTTGCAGTTGCAGGTTTAATGTAAACGGTTCATTGTAATACGCCTGAAGCGCCTTGGCGTCGACCACAAATTGAAACGGGGCCTCCGGCGAATAATGCCGATTGAAATGAACAATCCGGTCGGCGCTGTGGGTAAGAATGCTGTGGTTAAAAATAGCGATGCCCAGAATCACAAATACCGGAATAAATAGATATCGCAGGTATTTTCGGTTCTCGCGTAGATCGATGAAATGATCAAACTGCACGGGTGCCAGGTCTTGAGAGCGTTGGCGAATACTGGCGGCCGCGAGCGCCGAGCTGCTCTCAAGCGTGGAAAGTTGAATGAGGTTAACTAAACGATCTTTTTCGCTCGGCAGATAATTGCCAATAATCCGCGCGCTTTGTTCCTCGTCAAGACCCTTTCGGGTGATCCACCAGCGTAGCGGATCTTTCAGAAACCGGTAAACACAATAACTGGCTACGCCCAGAAAAGTGAAGAAGATCACAAACCGGGCCCACGGTCCCAGCCAGAACATATATTCCACCACGGCGGCCAACAGAAAATACGAAAACAGAATCGCCAGGGAGAGAATTGCTCCGCGGAGAAAAATGTTGAGATAGTACTTCCTTTTGAAGGACTTAATCTTTTCGTGGATCTGTTCAATACCTGTTCCCATCTCGATGCTCGATTATATAAACAAACGCAGTAACGTATTCCAAAGTTGAGGAAGGTCTAAGATACGGGCTTCACTTCTACAAAGTCAATCCGCTGGCCGGCGGGGCAACCCACTCAAATTCCTTTTCAAAGTATTCTATTACAAGCATTTTCAGCAGCTTCTCCTGCTCCAGCAGGTCGAAATGCGGTAGCTTCTTGATCAGTTTCCAATGTGGCCAGCCGTCTTTGTCTGATCCCTCCAGCACATAATACCCGGCATAGCTCAGCACTTTACAAATGCCAATGTGCATCAGGTCCTGTTTTTCCTCCTTGCTAAAAGTTGCCTGGCCACGCCCCAGTTCCTGAACGCCGATCAGAAACAGGAAGCTGTTTAGGTCTTTTGGCTTTTTGCCAATCATCGTCTCAACCGTCGCAAGCAGCGATGCCCACGTACGATCCAATTCCAGGTCACGCTTAAACATTTTGCAGCTCCTCCCAAAATTCAAATGCCCGCCGCAGGTGCGGAATAACAATCGTCCCGCCAACCAGTGTCGCGACGCCCATGGCCTCGTGAACTTCCGATGTGGTGAAACCGACCTCTTTACATTTACCCAGGTGATATTTCACGCAGTCGTCGCAGCGGAGGACCAATGAACAGGTCAAACCGATCAGTTCTTTCGACTTCACATCCAGGTGGCCTTCCGCATAAGCGTTCGTATCGAGGTTAAAAATTCTCTTAATGATCAGGCTGTCGGAGTCCATGATCTTATCATTCATTTTGCTCCGGTACGAATTGAAATCCTCGACGAGTCCCATAAAGTATTTGTTGATAATATTTTTTATTTTACAACACTGTTGTCGGCAAATATATTTCTAAAAATGGCGAATTCTCTCGAGTCTATCTTTTCCGATTTTGTTTCGCTCTTCTTTCCCCGTCTTTGTGCGGCCTGCACCCACCCGCGGGTCAAAGGCGAACCCGTTATTTGCTCGGCGTGCCTGCTCGAATTACCGTACACGGACCACCACCTGGACCCTAAAAACCTGCTGTACCAACGCCTCTCGGGCGTTATGCCGATACACGCAGCACAGGCGCTTTTGAAGTTCTCCAAAGACAGTCGCGTGCAGCGATTGTTATATGCGCTTAAGTACGGCCATCAGCCCGAGCTCGGAAACGCGCTCGGCGAATTATACGGTGCGCGATTATTGCAAACCGACCAGGCCGCATCGTTTGACCTGATCGTACCGATTCCACTTCACCCCAGTCGACAGCGAAAGCGCGGATACAATCAAAGCGCCTGTTTTGCCGCCGGACTGGCATCAGCCTTACGTATTCCGTATTCCGAAAAAGCGGTCGTGCGTACCGTCAAGACGATCACCCAAACACGCAAAACCAGGCTCGAACGGTGGGAAAACGTACAAAATGTATTTCGTATAAACGTTTCACGTGAAATAGCCGGAAAGAATCTGCTGCTGGTAGATGATGTCGTTACCACCGGCGCCACCCTGGAAGCATGCGTCCGTGCCCTGACCAATGCTGGCTGCGGCGAAATCCGCATCGCCTGTATTGCAGCAGCTTGACAAAACACAACGCAAAAAAAAGGCCTCTCGGGTTGTACTTGCACCGGGAGGCCTGTCTTAACGGGAGTATCAACAATTATACATTCTTCCACTTGATACCACAGCCGATGGCTTTGGTCCGTTCGGTCGGTACGGGTTTATTGGCCAACAGTGCCTGAATGGCCTCTTCTACATATTTTTTTTCAGCAGCATCGGCGTCGCGGCTATTATTGTCGATCGCCCCGATATAGGCCACTTTAAAATCGTTGCCTTCTTTCTTAAGCACAAATACATGTGGCGTGTTGGAGGCGCCAAAAGCCCGGGCCACTCCTTGCGACTCGTCTACCAAATACGGAAAGTCATATTTCTCGCGTTTGGCCAGCGCCACCATGTTGTCGAACGAATCACCCGGCGAAAGCTCCGGACTGTTGGCATTAATCGCCACCAGTGGAAACCCCTGCGCCGCGTACTTCTTATTCAGCGCCTGAATGCGGTCGTTATAAGCTTTTGAAAACGGACAGGTGTTGCAGTCAAACACTACAATTAAACCCTTACCCGACTGATAGTCTGATAAGGATACCATCTTGCCATCTACATTCTTGAGCTTGAACGTAGCCACCGTATCTCCTACCTGATAGCCCGGGGGGCGGCCTGCGAAAAAAATCAGCAGGGAGAATACCGCCAGTGTCCATGCAATACTTTGTATTTTCATATAGAGAGACTGTTATGGGTTGTTATCGATACTTTTTAAGGTCACTGTACAGAAGCAATGAGCTGCTGAAGTTCGCCATCTGCTAACTCGCGTTCAACAAATTTTCTGCGACCGGTGCGGGTATTAACGATCAGCGTCGCAGGAATCGCCCCCTGCCACGATGCGTCAACTTTGTCGATCCAGGTGTTGTAGTCGATCTCGTCCAGCAGCACCGTTTCCGACTTGATGCTCTTCCGGTTCATAAAGGCATTCACCTTCTCAATCTTGTCGGCAAAGTCCAGGTTTACCAACGTTACTTTCACACCTGGTGTTTCGGCTCCCAACTTTTCAAACAATGGCAGCTCTTTTACACAGGGTGCGCACCAGGTCGCCCAAAAGTTAATGACCTGCACCTCGTCGGTTTGGGTCTTTATGATCTTTTCGATGCGATCAAATTTCACGACTGTGGCAGTCTGTGCTTGTACCGAGCAATATGACGCAGACAAGAGCAAAAAGGCAACTATTTTTTTCATGGTGTAAAAAACGTTTGGAAAACCGGGATGTTCAAAACACCGGCCAAAATGTTTATGGAACCTGATGAAAAGCTTTCATTTATAACCCCGAAAAACCTTAAAATTCAGGTAGTTATAATAGCTTGAAATAAAGCAACAAAAGATTTCCACATTTTAAACCTTTTATCCACATTACCATTATGTTTCCTCTCACCGCAATGATAATCAACAAGTTAGACCTAAAACAGACCGTCTCGAATTTGTGGACAACTTTGGAGGCCCAAAAAAGGGCCTTTTTTTCTACCAAAAAACAGCCCTAAAAAGCTGCACAAATCTTTGCACAAATTGGGGACAGAAAATGAACCGGATTAACTATTTTTTCAACTCGTATGAACCAGCGAATTCAACAACTTTTCAAGATCGAGATTCCCATTGTTCAAGCCGGCATGGTGTGGTGCAGCGGTTGGCGATTGGCCTCGGCCGTGAGCAATGCCGGCGGCCTGGGCCTGATCGGCGCCGGCTCCATGTACCCGGCAGTACTTCGCGAACACATTCAAAAGTGTAAAGCGGCCACCACCAAACCGTTTGGTGTAAACGTGCCGTTGCTGTATCCGGAGATCGATCTGCTGATGAACATCATTGTTGAAGAACGAGTGCCGATAGTCTTTACATCGGCCGGCAACCCCGGCACATGGACTGGCTTTCTGAAACAAGCCGGTATTACCGTGGTGCACGTAGTGTCGAGTGTCAAATTTGCATTAAAGGCTGTGCAGGCAGGCGCCGACGCAATTGTTGCGGAAGGCTTCGAGGCCGGCGGCCACAATGGTCGTGAAGAGACCACCACATTGGTATTGATTCCCATGGTGCGCGATGCTATCACCGTACCCCTGTTGGCTGCGGGTGGTATTGCGAGTGGTCGTGCCATGTTGGCGTGTGAAGCGTTGGGTGCCGATGGCTTTCAGGTCGGCAGTCGCTTTGCAGTAAGTGAAGAATCTTCTGCACATGAACGGTTCAAACAACGTGTCACCACATCTACAGAAGGTGAAACGGTGCTGATCTTAAAACAGCTGGCGCCGGTGCGCCTGATTCGTAATAAGTTTTCGGATGAAGTGCAAGCCGCCGAGCGGCAAGGTGCAAGCGTGCAAGAACTCAGCACACTGTTGGGTAAGCGTCGCGCTCGCCTCGGTATATTTGAAGGAGACCTCGACGCGGGTGAATTAGAGATTGGCCAGGTAGCCGGCGCCCTTCGGCAAGTTCAGCCGGCAGCAGATATACTACGTGACATGTGGCAGGAATATCAGGAGTTACGCAAGCGCGTGTACTCCTAACAGTCATTCGTTGTGTTGAACTGACACTGCTGTATCTTCTTCGACCAGGGCAACGTGCTGCTTTAGCTTGGAAGCTTTTTCTACAAACGGTTGTGTGCCGGGACGATACACGGTGTGATACCATGCTTCGTAATCTCTATACTGAATACAACCGGATAGAATCTTTCCATCCTTGAGGATTTTGATAAAACTATCCTCTTCAAACGTTTTCAGAATGCTGTTGGACTGTTCAGACGGAAGTTGATTTACCTCTACGTACTGAATGCCTTTAAAGATCTTCGAATCAATTTTCATAAATCCCTCTTCGCTTTTTTCGCATCCCCTCTTTCGCGCCTCTTGATTAAGCCAAACATCGTTTTGTAACCAGATTATGTGCTACAAAGCCCTCTAACGCAGAAAAAGATTATACGTTGTTTATAAATTGTTACTTTGAAACGTTTTCTTCGAGCAATTCCCAGAATGGCCTCATTTTTTGAAACACCCATCGAATACTTAAAAGGCGTAGGTCCACAACGTTCATCGTTGCTTAACAAAGAATTAAACATTTTTACATTCGGCGACTTGATCCAATACTACCCGTTTCGGCATGAGGATCGTGTAAAAATTTATGCCATAAATGACATTTATGATGAGATGCCGTATGTACAGATCAAAGGTACATTGATTCGCAAAGAAATTATAGGTGCAGGGTTCAAAAAAAGATTGGTGGCCCATATTAGTGATGGAACCGATGAACTGGAGCTTGTATGGTTTAAAGGTATAGCCTGGGTGCAGGATAAAATCAAACCCGGTGTACAGTACGTTGTGTTTGGCAAGCCCACACGTTTTGGAAGTAAATTCAACATAGCGCACCCGGAAATAGAGCTGCTTACCCCAAAGAATGAGAAGGGTGGTACCCTACATCCGGTATATTCCCTAACCGAAACATTAAAGAGCCGACATGTAGACAGTAAGGCCATCGCCAAACTGATGCAGGAGTTGTTAGTCAAAGCAGCCGACCATATACGCGAAACATTACCCGGCAGTGTCACCGACAAGTACCAGTTGATCTCCAAAAAGGACGCACTACAGTATAAACATTTTCCTCAAACAGCCGACCAGCTGGCACAAGCCCAACAGCGGCTCAAGTTCGAAGAGCTCTTCTATATTCAGCTTAGACTCCTGAAAATGAAGGTGGTACGACAGGAAAAGTTCAGCGGCCAGGTGTTTCAAGACGCCCGCCTGCTGACGACCTTCTACAACGACCACCTGCCGTTTGCGCTGACCGATGCCCAGAAGAAAGTCATTCGCGAAATATATACCGACCTGAAGTCGGGCAAGCAAATGAACCGCTTACTCCAGGGCGACGTCGGCAGCGGCAAAACCATCGTTGCCTTCATTTGCATGTTGGTCATCCTGGCCGGCAACGCGCAGGCTGCCCTCATGGCCCCCACCGAAATCCTGGCCCAGCAACACTACAAGAACTTGAAGCGCTATGCCGACAGCATGCAGCTACCCATCGCGTTGCTTACCGGATCCACCAAAAAGTCGGAACGAAAAGTAATTCACGAAGGACTATTATCGGGGGAGTTAAAGATCCTCATTGGCACCCATGCGTTGCTGGAAGAAGTAGTACAATTCAACAATTTGGGACTCTCGATCATTGACGAACAACATCGTTTCGGGGTCGCCCAGCGCTCAAAATTGTGGCAAAAAAATGTGGATATGTATCCCCATATATTGGTCATGACGGCGACTCCCATCCCCAGAACACTGGCAATGACACTTTATGGAGACCTCGATATTTCGACGATCGACCAGCTACCCGCCGGCCGGAAGCCTATCAAAACGCTACACAAATTTGATGCCCATCGATTGCAGGTCAATGAATTCCTTCGGAAGGAGATCGCACTCGGCCGCCAGGTCTATATGGTTTACCCACTCATTGACGAGTCCGAAAAGCTGGACCTGAAACATCTCATGGACGGATATGAAAGTGTCTGTCGCGCATTTCCGGATATTGCTGTCAGCATCTTGCATGGCAAAATGAAGCCTGAGGCCAAAGACTACGAAATGGCCCGTTTTATAAAAGCCGAAACCAAGATCATGGTAGCGACCACGGTTATCGAAGTAGGCGTCGACGTTCCAAACGCTTCGGTGATGGTGATTGAAAATGCCGAGCGCTTCGGCCTTTCGCAATTGCACCAGCTGCGCGGCCGGGTCGGCCGCGGTGGTGAGCAATCGTATTGCATTCTGATGACCAACAATAAGCTCGGCGCAGACTCCAAAACGCGCATCGAGACCATGGTGCGCACGACGAATGGCTTTGACATTGCTGAAACCGACCTGAAGCTGCGCGGTCCCGGCGACCTGATGGGCACCCAACAAAGTGGTGCGCTCGACCTGCTCGTGGCCGACCTTTCTACGGACGGCGCCATTTTACAAGAGGCCCGCGAGCTCGCCAAAGAAATTCTGAAAGATGACCCCGAGCTTGAAAAGCCGGAAAACAAACTCATCCGACTGCAAATTGACTCCATGCGAAAAACAGGGGTCAATTGGAGTCGCATCAGCTAGTCGCCTGCGGTTTGCGTAACAAAAAGATAACAGAGAAATAAGATGGCTGATGGCCAGCCGGCGATTAGAACTTTTTGCTGATGGCGGTAGCAATGTCTTTCTTCAGCTCGTGCACCAGGTCGCTGGCGTTACCGAAGTGGCAAGCATTGCGAAAGCTTTCCATCAGCTTCGAGGTATCCGGCAGCTCGAAATTGATGCGCGACGTTTCCTCGCTCAATTTTTTCTTGGCCCGGCAGAGAAGCTGGCGGCAGTGTTCTTTTTTCTTGTCGAGCATCTCCTGCAGGTCTTCATAATCGAAGTCAAAAACTTCCTTCAGCAGATACACCGCACGCTCCAGCGGTTCAAGTTTCGTATGCAATACTTTAAAAGCAGCAGCGAGGTGGATGTCGAGATCGAGGTGCGCGAGGTTGGTTTCTTTGAAGTGTTTGATGATCTCGGCCATGTTGTCGAGACAATCCTCCTTCTTCTTGCGCAACGAATTAAGATGATTCAAACAGTTGTTCGTCACCGCGCGAATAAGGTACGCCTTGGTATTATCGATCTTCTGTTGATCAACACTCAGCCAGCGCACAAAAGTCTCTTGTACGATATCTTCCGCATCCTGCTTACAGCGTACCAGGTTGTAGGCGATCGTATGCAGCATCGGCTGATACAGGGCTATGGTCTGTGCGTGGCTCATGGCGTCAATCCGCTGCAAAGATACGCTAATTCGTACAAACAATTGACTACCCTTCACCGGGTAGAACGACCTTTAACTGAACTGACGCTTGTCAGTGTAGAAGTGAACTTTTTTGGCGTATATGCAGACGGTTCGGCAAGAATATTACATCCCCAAACTCCTTTGAACTGAATGCGTTACCTTTGTGTTTGATCTGCAGGCGCGACGGAAAAACGGCGACTTCGCAACCCGATTAAACACGTAAACAACCCGAATAAGCATAATGACAAATCCATCAGCAACACCAGAAGTAAGAAGCAAACCAATCATGGTTCAGGAAGTAGCGTTTTTCGCTGTTCACCTGGTTCCTTTGGCTGCTTTGTACACAGGTGCCACCTGGTTCGACTGGACGGTGTGTGCCGTACTATATTTCACCCGCATGTTCTGGGTGACGGGCGGCTACCACCGCTACTTTGCACACCGCTCGTATACAACTTCACGCTGGTTTCAATTCGTCATCGCATTTATGTCGGAGACCACGGCGCAGAAGGGCGTACTCTGGTGGGCGGCACACCACCGTCATCACCACCGCCACAGTGACACCCCGGCCGATCCGCACTCCATGAAGATTTATGGCTTCTGGTACTCGCACATTGGCTGGATCGTCGGCCCCGACTTTAAAGAGACCGACTACAAAACCATCGGTGACTACGCCAAGTATCCGGAGCTGATGTGGCTCAACAAACATTATCTCGTACCGCCGACCATCCTGGCCCTGGTGGTCATGGCGCTCGGGGGTATCGTCAACGGAGAGGGTATACAAGATATGTTTACCACGGCCGGCTTCTCGTCCCTGTTCATCGGCTTCTTTTTAAGCACGGTAATTTTGTACCATGCTACGTTCTCGATCAACTCGATTATGCACAAGTTCGGCACGCAGCGGTACGAGTCGAACGACGAGAGTCGTAACAGCATCTGGCTGGCGCTCCTGACGATGGGCGAAGGCTGGCACAACAACCACCATTATTATGAAGTGGCTGCGCGTCAGGGTTTCTTCTGGTGGGAGATTGATATAACGTACTATATACTGCGAAGCTTCCAGGCGGTCGGACTGATCTGGGACCTGAAGGCAGTGCCCAAGCATATACTACTTTCGAAGAACCGGGCCCACGCCGCCCAGCTAAAGCGGGAGTATGAGCAGGAATTGAAGAAATCTGCGTAACTTTTTCAAAAAAATTTGTGAGGGTGTTGGAATATTACAAACCCTCACTAAATTTGCACTCCCTTAGCGAAAGAGCTATGGGAGATCCCGCGGGAGTAGCTCAGTTGGTAGAGCACGACCTTGCCAAGGTCGGGGTCGCGAGTTCGAGTCTCGTTTCCCGCTCAAGTCACACCGGCAATAGCCGTTGCGACAGAAAGAATAAAAAGTGTGGGTTTATCTCGCACTTTTTGTGTTTTAGAGCGATGCCAAAGCCCTAAAACAACATCCCTGCCCGGATGGTGGAACTGGTAGACACGCAGGACTTAAAATCCTGTGGCTAGTAATAGTCGTGCGGGTTCGATTCCCGCTCTGGGTACGAAAAACAGAGTGAGTGTGAGAGCGAGAGCGAACACACTCACTCTGTTTTTCTCTTCGCTCTCACTCTCACACTCACTCTGGCCCTTTTCCTCGCGTCTCGTTGTTATCAATTAAACCAACTCCCCGTTATGTTCGATTTCGAAAAACTCGATGTCTACAAAAAGGCCAAGACCTTCAACTCCCGAATCCGGGACCTCCTCAAAACCACAAAACTAGACACCTCCACCAACGACCAGCTCAGAAGAGCAGCTTTCAGCATTGTTCTAAACCTGGCCGAAGGCTCCGGACGGTTTACTAAACCAGACCGCAGAAACTTCTACATCATATCCAGAAGCTCAATTTTCGAATGCATAGCCATCCTCGACGTCCTAAAGGACGAATCGCTCATAGAAGAAAAGGAGTTTAGTGAATTTTACAATCAAGCTGATGAGCTCTCCAGGATGCTGTTCACAATGATTAAAAACCTGCAACAGTAAACAGTGTGAGCGCGGGAGCAAGAGCAAATCCTGCGCCCTTGCGTCGGGACGTGTTTCTTGGTATTTTTAATCCATGCGGATGACTCCTACATTGTAACTTCTTCTTTCCGTCTGAGAGACATCCTGCCTTTTAATTCCTGAGGCAGTTTTTTCCTATTGCCCTTTTATCGACAACGCCGTCGTGGAGCTCCCGATGGACGAGACTATTCATTTCATTACCTCAATGGCTGTTGTACGATCGGGTGCAATGATTTTTCAAACCCATTAAGAAGAACAAAAATGTCAGCATATCTCGATACACAACAAATCAACCAATTTATCAGCGATGGCTATATCCGACTCGAAAATGCCTTCTCGCCCACCCTGGCAGCCGAGGCCCGCGCCATTTTATGGAAAGACACGGGCTGCGATCCGAACGATCCCGCCACCTGGACTAACCCGGTGATTCGCCTGGGCATGTACAGTCAACCGCCTTTTGTCGCTGCGGCCAACACCCCCGTTCTCCACAACGCCTTCGACCAGCTGGTCGGCCGCGGCCGATGGATACCGTGCGGAAGCATGGGCACCTTCCCTGTCCGTTTCCCCTCACCCAACGACCCCGGCGATACCGGCTGGCACGTCGACGCGAGCTTTCCCGGTCTTAACCCAGGTAATTATTTTGAGTGGAGGATCAATGTGCGGTCAAAAGGCCGGGCGTTGCTCATGTTGTTTCTCTTTTCGGATGTGCACGAAGCCGACGCTCCCACGCGCATTCGTATAGGCTCGCACCATGACGTTGCCCGATTATTACAGCCGGTGGGTGATGCAGGCCTGTCGTTCACGGAGCTAGCCGACAACTTATCGACACTTCCCACACACGACGAAGTTGTTGCCACCGGTAAGGCTGGAACAGTATATCTCTGCCATCCTTTTATAGTACATGCCGCGCAACCGCATCACGGCACAACGCCCAGGTTTCTCGCGCAGCCACCGCTGGTGTCGAGAGAAGAGTTGATTCTGCAGCGCGGAGACATAAACTATACTCCGGTAGAGCAAGCGGTACGCATAGCGTTGGCGATGTAACGGTATAGATACCGGACTATTCCGGTATAAATTCTTCCGTATTACCGAAGTTCCACCCGGGACTTCGGTATACTTTTTATGAACGAGCCATGAATGTTTTCCTGTAGTCTTTCTGCAAACGAACTGTGAATTTCGACTCGTAGACGAAAATAAACAAGAGATAACCCAGTGTCTGACCAGTTATACGCCACAGATGAGCTACTCCTCCAAAGTACTGGGTTATCTATACCTATAGAATAATTTCTGAATAATTTACATGTACTAAACGTCGACCTTTGCTATATTCGCCAAACAACCGTTGTTGCCCTCGCAACTGTTGACAAAAATCAATTAGTTATCATAAACCCAAGTACACTATGGCACTTCTCGAAGGACTGACCTTTACTGGCTCGCTCGGTGATTTTAGCGCATACCGCATGCGCGGAACAGACAAAATCGTTATGCGGAAAAAAGGCGGCGCCCGCCGTGACGAAATTCGTAACTCGCCCGCGTTTGCTACGGCGCGATTGTATATGACGGAATTTGGAGGTTGCTCACGTATGGGCAAACATGTGCGGCAATCCATGCAACAGCTCAGGGATCTGGCCGACTATAATATCAGCGGTCCCATCAACAAGATTATGAAGGTGGTTCAGAAACAAGACGAGGCAAACGAACTGGGCCGCAGACCGATTGTTCTATCAAACCACACAAAGTTGCTGGAGGGATTTTGTCTGAACCAAAAATATACCCTCGATTCCATTCTCCGCACATCGATCAATGCCACTGTTGACGCCGAGGGCGGCAGCGCGCATGTCGAAATTCCCCGGCTGCTGCGGGATATCAATTTCTTTCCGAACAACCGGCACACCCTGTTTCGTATCGAGGTGACGTTGGGCGTTGCCCCGAATTTTGCGTTTAATCCGAAAACGGGTGAATACCAGCCGCCGGCCTGGCACACGAATAACCAGCCATCGGTTTATACCTGTACTGACTGGCACGCTGCCCTGGAAGGTGCACCGGCTATGTCACTGGACATAGCCTTCGGGGAACTTCCACCGGATGCAGACTACAGCCTCGTACTATCTGTAGGCATTCGTTTTGGCTTTACCTCTAACAAAGGGACGGTAGAAGAAGTGAAACGTGCCGGGGCGGCCAAGGTGTTAATGGTAGTAGGAGGCAAGGCATCCGAAAAGGCTGACCTGAGTAAAGTAGACAACGTACCGGCTACAGAAAGTGTTTCGTCGCCAATAAAGGATAAACCATCGTCCTCCCGGGCGGAAGTTTCCTCGGGTAAAGAACAGATCCTGCAGCCAACTTTTTCATATGAATACACGGTAGCCGATACATTACAACCGACAATGCCACGAGCTGCCGGTAACCAGTATGCTGTCGCGCAGGCGTCAATGCAGCCGAAAAAGCGAAGAACTTCCCGGTCGTTAGCGGAGCACCGCGAGGTGGAAACCCCCCCTACAAATAAGAAGCGGCAAGAAACTCCATCGGATTTCACTGCATACTACTGTACCATGACCCATGCTGCGAATAGCCGGGTGGTTTACATCCCGGCTTGACCAACGGATCGATTTCTGAAAAAACTGGCGCAATCCCCGGATACCGTTTGGTCCAACGGCTAAAAGGTCTCCGGGGAAATTAGCCTACTTTCTGGTTTCCCTGAAAAGTTAGGTACTCACCCAACCTTTTTACTTTGATTTCGTATTGTACTTTGTAACTAAAAGTGCTTTTACATATACGGACAAATCTATGGTCAATCTGGACGAATTAAAGAAGCCGGCACCGGTTTCAGAAACCCGCGACACGATCAAGCCCGATCACATCCTTTCCACTGGTTATTTTCTGCTGGGGGCATCGACGCTGCTATACGCCATCACGATGCTTAAAGACGCGGATTTTCTGAACGACGCAGGATTCCCGCTGTTTGTCGTGCATTATGGGATGGCGATAGTGTATGTCATCCTCTTATTATCGAATCGCTTCTATGGTGTCGTGAAAAGTTGGCGACAGGAAAATATACACTACACGGTAGTGCTACTCAATCTTTTCCTGGTCAGTGCCTATGCGTTGAATCGTTTGGTGCCGGTTTTTGAGGATTCCGTTTTGTGGCTCTGTGTGTACCTGGTCGTAAGCTCGCTTGTCGCGATTAGTTTCCGCTACTATGCCCATTTGCCCCGAATAGTCAATAAAATACAATATTTTCTATTGGGTGCCGCGCTCGTGCTTTATGCTTACCTCGCCCTCTACATTGGTCTGGTTTACTTTCCGGCAACCTTTGGCATTTTGGTACTTGGTGTTGGCTTGTTAGCGTTCGTGCCGATCTTCTTGCTTATCAGTTTGGTAATACTGATTCGCTATACGAAAAAGACCAACCGGGTATCGTCGAATTGGATTGTGGCCGGTTCCGCAGGGATGGTGACATTTGCGCTTCTATTTATTATAGAGTGGGATGCCCGCGTACGCACCATCGACCGGTTGGCCAACCAGTCGGTAATCTATGCCGATACCGAGTTGCCGGTGTGGGTAAAGGTCAGTCAATCCATAAAACTCGATTGGGTTTCTGATCGCATACTGAAATCGGATTTTATTTATACAACGCCTGACGATCGTGTGGGAGAATTCAACTTTCTATCACGGTCGAACTGGCAAGATGTGCGTACGCACGATCCATTGGTGTACCTCGCCATGTTCTGGCGTAAGCCATCGCTTTCGCACGAGGATCGCGAAAAAATTCTGCGGGGAATTACGGACAATCGCCACCGCACCCAGGAACGACTCTGGCGTGGCGACAATCTCAAGACCTCATACATCGTCACCGACATCGATATCTATCCACAGCTGCGCCTGGCCTACACAGAGCAATACATGAACATTCGAAATAGCATTCAGCCCGGCTGGTGGGGTTCTACCCAAGAGGCGATCTATACCTTTCAATTACCAGAAGGTTCCGTGGTTACGTCGTTGTCTTTGTGGGTAAACGGCAAAGAAGAAAAAGCAGTGCTCACCTCCAGGCAAAAAGCAACAGAGGCGTATACTACTATCGTTGGTAAAGAGGCACGAGACCCTTCGGTTGTGCATTGGCAGGAAGGCAACACCGTGACGGTGCGTGTCTTTCCTTGTACCCGGGAGGAGGAACGAAAGTTTAAAATCGGTATCACCTCTCCCCTGCCGGAAGAAGATGGTCGCATCGTATACCGTCAGGCAACGTTCCGCGGTCCGAATGCACACGACGCAAACGAGACGTGCCGCTTCCGGTTTATCGGTAACCATGGTGAGGTCACGATACCGCATGGTTTTGAAGAGAATGAAAAAGGAGAATATATCGCCGAGTATTCCTATGATCCTGATTTCTCCGTCTCCTGGAAAGCATCTCCGATTGAAGAAAATCAGTATACATTTAACGGATCTACCTATTCGTTGAGACCCTATACGCCGGTGTCAAAACCGTTGCATCTCAGCTACCTGTTCCTGGACATCAATAATACGTGGGAGGCCGCGGAAGTAGACGCTGCTTATGCCGTGTTAACCAAGTGCAATGTATATGCCTTTTTTGACAACGAGTTTATTCGCCTGCACGAAGACAATTGGTATGAAGTTACCAGCAAGTTGCGTGGACGAAACTTCTCGTTATTTCCGTTTCATCATGTTAAGGATACCGAGCATTCGCTGGTCGTTACAAAGGGTAAGCCGTTGACGCCATACCTGACGGACATCAAAGAGAGTACGTTTGCGGAAAGCGTGAGCCGATATTTTGCGGCCAACAAAAAGGTTAATGTCTTTAACCTGGCCGGAGGTACTTCCACTTACATCCGTTCATTGCGCGAGCTGCGTGCATTCAACTTTGCCACAGGCGACGTCGATGCGCTGGCTGATCTTTTGGAGCACAACCAATTTCCTATACCGGCTGAAGATGAAAATCATATTATCCTGCACGATGCGGGGATGGTGTTAGAACGAACGCCGGCGTCGGCGGACGGGACCGACACGGCGCCCGATCATCTCGCCAGGCTGTTTGCCTATAATAATATCATGCGCCAGGTGGGGACACATTTCTTTCGTGATGATTTTATAAACGAAACGTTGGTGAACGAAGCGGCTCTGGCCTATGTGGTATCGCCGGTGTCGAGCCTGATCGTGTTGGAAACACAGAAAGACTACGACCGCTTCGGGATCAAAGACATTGCCAATAGTTTAGGCAACGCTACGCACAACGAGTCGGGTGCCGTGCCGGAGCCGCATGAATGGGCATTGATCGCAGTTTTCCTGTGTTTCGTGCTGTTTAATGTGATGAGACGTTACCGCTTGAAGGATGTAACCGCACCACGTGTATGATGACGACAGTTTTGTCATCCAGACTTTCTGCCGGTGCCAGGCATCCGATCGTGATCCTGGCGCTGGCGGGAATCGTTGGCGGTATCGCGGCGTTTCCGCTGTCGTATGTGTCGAATACCAATGTTTGGATTGGCCTTTGTTTGTTACCGTTCGCTTGTTTGATAACCGGTGAGACACGGAAGAACTATCTCTATCTGTTCCTGTCGCTGGCCATGGGTGGTTTGTCTTTGCTGTATGGGCTGAAACTTTTCTACTTTTTTGCGCTGGCATTTTATGGCCTTTGGCTGGTGGAGCTCCTGATCGGCAGGTGTCACCCGTTGTTGCTGGTGCTCGTGGTATGTATGTCGCCGGCGTTTCTGCAGATCTCGGGTATATTGGGTTTTCCCATACGGCTGCAACTGAGCGCCTGGACGGGTTGGTTGTTGCAGGCGGCGGGTGTAGATATACAGGTAGCGGGAAATGTCATGGTATTGGAAGGCGCTACGTTTTCGGTTGACGATGCGTGCATGGGTCTGAACATGCTTGCGATCTCGTTGCTGATGGGCGTGTTTATTCTCGGGCATAGGTTTCGCGTGGAGCAGAAGCAACTGTCGTTTGGTTATATCGCGTTATTCTTCACGACAGTGTTTGTACTAAACATTATTGCCAACTTGTTTCGCATTATTGTGTTGGTGATGTTCCGCATTGGGCCGGAGCAAGCCATGCATGGTGGAATGGGGTTGGCATGCCTGCTGGTATATGTGGTCGTACCGGTGTATTTCCTGGCGGTTTTCCTAGCGCGGCGACGGGGAAAGAATTTTAAGCCGGTACCGGTGGCAATGCCGGTCAGTCCGCGAGTGGAGTTGTTGCAATATCTTTTTGCAGCGACTATGTTGATCACGGGTGTTACGCTTGGCCAACAGTTGAAAGCACCCGCATCTTCGTACGCAACGGTGTTCTATCAAAAATTGCCAACCGAAAATCTACCGAGCGGAATCACACGCATTGCCACGGATGAATTTCTACTGTATGTGAAACCCATCCCGGAATTCTTTGTAGCCGAACATAGCCCCTTGTTTTGCTGGCGCGGAAGCGGCTACACCTTTTCCACAATACGAGAGCAGCTTGTAGCGGGCAGGACTATCTACCGCGGTGAGCTGGTGAAAGGTAACGAGGTATTGCACACGGCGTGGTGGTATAGCAATGGGAAGGTCGATACTATCAGTCAGCTTGACTGGCGCATGCGGATGCTACGCGGAGAGAATAAATTCTGTTTAATCAATATCACCGCCCAGGACGAAGCGGCACTGCTGCGCCGGGTGGAGGAGGTATTTCACAACAATAATCTTTTAGTTCATTATGAGAAGTAATAGTATAGCGCCTGCTATTTCGCAACTACGGGTGTTGCGTCAGGTAAAAATGTTGCTGGCGATATTTATGGTATGTCTTGTTGTTAGTGGTTTGACAGCTTTTCCCATCGATTGGCAGCTGAGCCTCGCGCACACATGGGTGGTGGAGCAAGGTTGGAACAACGTCGTGGCACAGTGGTTGGAACGGGTGTACCTGGGAGTGCACGAAACGTATAGCCGATATCCGTTCATTGCCTATGGCACGGACTGGTTGGCGTTCGCGCACCTGGTTATTGCCGTGGCGTTTGTCGGGCCATGGCGCGACCCGGTACGCAATGTTTGGGTGGTGGAGTTTGGTATGATTGCTTGCGTGGCGATTCTGCCGCTGGCGTTTATTGCCGGACCGCTGCGGGGCATACCGTTGTTCTGGCAGTTGATTGATTGTTCGTTTGGTGTTGTCGGGTTGCTGTTGCTATGGGTGTGCCGGAGGAAAATTGCGTTACTGGAGAAACTTGTACCGTACATACGCGATTAGTATTGGTCTGTTTCTTGCTGGACGACAGCCATGAAAATATCCTTTGACCTGGATGACACCCTGATTCCCGCACAAAAACATTTTGCCACCGAACCAATGAATTGGCTTCAGCGTCTTTTAGGAGTAGAGCCAATTCGTCTGGGTACGATCGAACTAATGAAGCAACTAAAATCGGAAGGGCACGGCATATGTATTTATACTACGTCCTTCCGAATAGAATTCTCGATTCGCCTGGCTTTCTGGACATACGGCGTCGTATTGCGCGAGGTCATTAATCAATCGAAGCATGACCGTATTTTAAAAGAGAAAAGAAATTTCTATTCAAAATTTCCCCCTGCATTTGACATTGATCTTCATGTCGACGACTCTCCAGGGTTGGCGATCGAAGGCCGTCGCTTTAATTTTAGAACGGTGATTATCGAGGATGACAATATTGACTGGATGTTAACGGTACGTCAAGCCGTCCAAAAATAATTTTCGCATTTTGCTCCAGGATGTAACCGTCTGCAGACTTTCCCGTATCTTGTATCAGCATTTCACTCTAGTGTTCACTTTTAAATAGAGGAAAATATGTTGGTTTTGAGTTTACATATCTTCAAGTAGCCGCCACGGTAGATTTCTTACCGGAACGATTCGGCTGTTTTTAATCCTAACAGTTTTTGAAAAGTTAACAAGGTCGTCGCATCGTATCACGGTGTCGATAAGCCTATGTGCTTTAGGTTTTAAGCGCAGCTGAAATCTATTCCCCTATCCCGCCATTCGTGTTTGAATGGCAAGACGGCGGAGCTATGTATTTATAAGATCATGTCCCCGGGCGTGGGACAAACAAAGACAACTAATGGAAACAAAGAATATACATGCGCTATTAATTGAGCGCAAAGCAACGTTGCAGGCTATGGCTGTATCCCTGAAAGAGAAATTCCTGGGTTTGGATGCCGTGATCGACGAGGTCATGTCGTTGATGATGCCCTGGTTTCTTTTTCCCGAAGTGCAACAACGGCCGATGGTCATTAATCTGTGGGGTCTAACGGGCTCGGGTAAAACGGCGTTGGTACGGGCCATCGTAGAATATCTGCAATATCAGAAGCTGTATACGCACATGGATATGGGTGAGTTCGAGTCGGATTCCGCGTCGTGGATGAAGAATATGCTCACCGACGACTTGAAGTTCTTCGATGGCAAACCGGCCATCTTTTGCCTGGATGAATTTCAGTTTGCGCGTACGCTGGATGCCGAACGGCGCGAGCTGGGTAAGGATAAACTGCGGGTGGTTTGGGATTTGCTGGACTCTGGCAAAATCGACTATGTTCCAGGCCACTATACCTCCGCGATCTTTAGCGCCGAAAAATGCCTACGCAAGTTAGAGAAGGCAGCACGTTGCGGCGTGACGGTTACAAATGGTCAGGTAGATGCCGACAGACTGGAGGAATTTAAGACGCTCTTCAACGGCTTCTATTTTGAGTTTGAAAACCGGAATAAGAGTCCCGAGGCGGAATACTTCTTGTCCCGGGATTTTACCGGTGGTCTGACAAGCTTATTTAGCGACGAAGACATCACACACGAGATCTTGCAACAACGCATCGCGGTATTGGACCTGCGTGGGTTGATGCAGCTGGTAAATGAAGCGCAACGTTCACAACCTCTGACCCAGACGTTGGACTTGTCGGGTGCGCTGATCTTTGTATTGGGTAATCTGGACGAGGCATACACCATGAGTGGAAACTTGAATCCGGATATTAGCGCTGACGACTTCTACGAGCAGACGACAAAGATCAACCTGGCTGATATCAAACGCGCTTTGCGCAAGCGGTTCCGTGCCGAGCAGATTGCCCGGTTGGGTAACACCCATGTGATCTATACCTCGTTCAACACGGAGCATTTCCGCGAGTTGATTAAACGGGAGCTGCAACGCATTGGCGCCTTCGTACAAGAACGTTTTGGCTGGACGACTCTGTTTGACGATTCGATAGTAGACGTGGTATATTTGGAAGGTGTATTTCCGGCACAAGGAACCCGGCCGGTATTCACCACGGTGAGGAACCTGATCGAGTCGCGGATCAGCAGTCTGGCGGTTTCGGTGCTGGAATATCAACTGCCTGTCGCGTCGATTGCCTGGAAGTTTGAAGACGAGACCTTTGTCTATACCCTTCGGGATGCCGGCGGTACGATGCTGTTGGCGATCTCGGACAAGGCCAGGTTGAAACTGGACAACCTTCGTAAAAGCGTAGATCCCGAGTTGCAGGCGCACATAGCGGTGCACGAGGCGGGTCATGCCGTGTTGGCAGCGCTTACCCTGCGCATCATCCCGACGGTCGTGGTGTCGCGTACAGCATCAGATGCCGAAGGGTTTTGCCTGGTGGATTTTCCCGAAGGCCCCATGACACGCGAATCGCTGCAGAAGGATATCGTGATTACGTTGGGTGGTTATGTGGCCGAGCGTCTGGTGTTTGGCGAGCAATTTACTTCGTCGGGGGTAAGCATTGATATTGAGGAGGCTTCCCGTCTGGCGAACCGGGCGGTGCGCCAGTACGCCATGGGCTCGGACCCGATTCACCTGGCGGTAGATACGTCCGGCAACGAAGATGCTTTCTTTTTGTCGGATCGGTATGCCAGCGAGTCGATCATGATCATCAAGGCGTGTGAGGTGGAAGCCGAGCGACTGCTGAACCGTAACAAGTTGTTGCTGTTGAAGATGGCGGAATATCTGACCACGAACTCCCGCATGGAGCAGGAGATGATTGAAGAGTATGTGACCCGTTATGGCAGGGAAGAGTGGATTGCGCGCGATGGCTTTATCAAACGCGACCAGTATTATCGCTTTCACGAGACGCTCAAAAAGCAACTCAAAAGCCTGGAGCTCGAAGAGACGCAGGCCGATATCGACAGCCTGGTTTCGGAAGCCAAAGCAATTCTGTCAGCATGATAGTTAAGAGCGCAGGTTATTCCTGCGCTGTTTTAGCCTTAATACAAAACCCGTCGCCGGGCGGCGCGGGACTGGACCATTTGTTCAAAGCCGCGAAGCACTACACCGGTCATGTGGTGAGTATACTGGGTTGGGGCACCCACAAAATCGTACCACATGTGGTAAAGTGGTGATTGATATTTAACTTGTGATGGATGTTCAAGTTTAAGGATCATATCAAAATCATCGGCATCAATCCCTATGTCTCGGTGCCCGAACGAATATTGAAAAAGATATTCGAGCAGGCGGGCAAGGATAAAGGTCACATTCGCATCAAAGGGACTGTGAACGGAGATCCCTACAAACAGACTCTAGTGAAATATAGCGGTGAGTGGCGGTTGTATATTAATACCACGATGCTGAAAGATTCGCCGAAACGAATTGGTGAAAAGATAGAGCTTACGATTCAGTTTGATAGCGCGGAAAAAGAGGTATCTGATTCGCCGGAATTTCTGAAAGCCTTGAGAAAGGATAAAGCGGCTCTGCAGGTATTTGAAGGGTTGAGTCCTTCCAGGAGAAATGAGATTGTGCGCTATTTGGCTTTGTTAAAGACAAAGGAAAGTTTGGATAGGAATATTTTGCGGGCTATTAATTTCCTGCATGGTCGGGAACGGTTCATGGGTAGGGATCGGCCATGAACCAAGTCTCTTACTTTATTCAAAAACTTCACATCGTCAGAACAGGAATGTCAACAAAGATTCCGTGTCATCCTGGTATGCCCAACAGGTGTTTATTCAAAGCCCCATTTCTGCACTGAATCGGGGTAGTGCTCTTTTACCAGCTCCACGACCATCTCTACCAGGTTACGTACGTCGAGCTCGCTTTTGCGGCCGGGAATTTTGCCCAATAATTCATCGCGCTCCGCGAAGGCATCTTCTGCCATGCGGGCGTAGCGCAAGCCTTGCTCGTGACGCGCGCGTGCGGGACTGACGCGCGAGTTGAGGTCGGCAATTAAGTGTGGCTTCACGGGGCTTTGCGGGCCGGAGTTGCCATGTTGCTCGATGATTTTTTCGGCCAACTTTATTAAGGCCTCGGCTTGTTGCGGCAGCGTGTACGTTGTGGCTGCGTTGGTGGTGTTGTCGTTCATGGTTACCATACTATCCTGAAATAAGTTCGGCCGATTCTACTTCGACTTTGAGATAACTCGTCGAGGAGGAAAGGTCACGCAGTTTTTTGCGGAAGTCGATGGGCTGCCCCGGGTAAATGACCTGCTCCGTTTTAATGCGCATGGTCTTAGGTTTGCCGCCGGGGGTGGCGTAGGTGACCTTGAGAATTACATTCTTATAGGTCGCCAGCTCGGCATGGTTCCATACCTGCCCGTATACTTCCGATTGATGTGCGCGGTCTTTTCGCCAGGCGTAGCGCGTAGTCAGGAAAGCGACCGGATTTTGTTTTTCCTTTTGAAAGGCTGGGTTGTTTGCCCGGCGCCATCCTGCATACGCATTGTTGATGATGGGAGATTTTTTGAAGATTTGGTGCGGGTGGTGAAAGGTTGCCTGCTCGCCATGCACGACCCGTAGAACCTCACCGCGGGTATTGTCCATGCGCGAAAAGTTAACTTTTCCCTCCTTCACCGTTAAGGTTGTAAGCGTATCGGTCTCCTTCACGTTAAAGGCGGTGCCGACCACGCGGGTAATGGTCGTCTTCGTCAATACACGGAAGGGCCGTGTCGAGTCGGATCGCACTTCGAAATATCCTTCGCCTTCGAGGTAGATCCGCCGTTCGGTTATGTTGAAGTTTTTGTCGTAGCTGATGCGGCTGCCCGTGTTGAGCCATACACGGCTACTGTCGGGCAGGTATAAAGTCGCTACGTGATCGCCGGCGGCATGTATAAAGTCCGGTATGTGGGTTGATGAACCCTGGAACTGGGTATAAAACCACGCCCCCACGACGACGAATACAACGGCCGCCGCGACGCGCAACCATGGGCTGTGAAGTATGCGCACATTTTCGCTGCGCTCATCACGCTGCAGGCGCGCCATGAGCCGGCTTAATTCTTCCTCGGTGCCATAGTCGGCCGATGTCAGCTTGAGGCGGCTGCTCGCCCAGATCTTTTTAGCCTCTTCAAAGACTTGCTGGTTGGCTTTTGAATCCTGTAGCCAGGACTCAAATGCCAGTCGCTCAGAGGATTCCAGCTCACCCGACAGGTATGCGGATATTTTATTCCAGCGTGGGGTTGGTGTATCTGCGTTCATCGGGTGAGTTTATACTGGAATTATAGCCGCTGGGTCTTTTTTGTTACCGGCGGAGTATTCTTAACGTAAGTAGCACAGGTATACTGCGAACATGCTGAAAACAGCATGGCAGAGGTGATTAAGATTAAGCCAAGCAGACGTTTCATAAGCGTAATGTGTTTAATGATCAGTAAGCTTATAGCACGCAAGGGTCCCCTTACCCCCAAACGCCCCCCTAAAATTTCTTAAAAATTTTGCGCTTCTATGAAAAGAAGCCTGTAGAGTGCCAGACCGACGACGGCCAGCCATGTGACGATTTCGAGCGAAAGAAAGGGTTTTAGCTCCTGGCGGAGCTTTTCCAGGGCGATACCCATCTGATTTTCAACGGTTTTGAGCGAGATGCCCAGGGTGTCGGCGATTTCCTGGTATTTCAGACCTTCCTGACGGCTGAGGAGGTAGATGCTTTTGCACTTGGCAGGCAGGCGGTCGATGGCCTGGCGGGTGCGGAGCTCCAGCTCGCGAAATTCGAGCGCGTCGGTTTCGGGAAAGGCGCGTAGCATCTCCAGGCCTTTGTAGTCGTCCAATGAAAAAAGACGTTTGTGGGAACGCACATAATTATAAGCCGTGTGCACGGTTGCTTTATAAAGATAATGTTTGATCTGGTCGCCGAAGATGACGTGCGACCGGTTGTTCCAAAGCTTAACAAAAACTTCTTGTACGATGTCCTTTGCGGCATCGCGATCGCACACAATATTATAGGCAAGGTCGCACAGACCTTTATGGTGTTGCCTGAAGAGGCTCGCAAAATCGGCTGGCAAAGCGCTTTCCATCGTCGGACCCAAGTTCAGGGTTTTTCCGGAGGTTATATACTCGAAATATAGACGATGTAATCTTTAATCTTACAAGTGTTTTTCCTTTAGTATTTTTTCGGCGATTGTGGTGCCACTGGCCAGGGCGGCCTCGACAGTGCCCATTTCCGGACCATTATAGTATGCTTCGCCGGCAAAATAAAGTTTGTCGTCTACGGGCACGGCAAGTATTTTGAGCGCTTCGTCGTTGCCGACACTCTTATAAGCATAAGCGCCGCGGGCAAACGGATCGGTGACCCAGTTAAAGACCTTGGCATTGCGAATATGTTGCCGTAAGTATACTTCGGTACAATTAAAAATATAGGCCAGCGAATGAAAAGCCTCTTGTAACAGCTCGTGGTCGCCTTTGCGCAGATGTTTGGTGACGGGCCCGGATAGCCACCCCGATAATAATGTAGATTGTGCGGGATTTTGCGTCCACCACGTCGGAACATACGCGTCGGAAAACAGAAAGTGCAGGTCGGGCATGACGTAGCCTTCGTCTGGCTGAGACCGCTCCCAAAACTTACCTGTAAATTCGATGAGGAATTTGATCACTCCTCCTGTCTCGATACGACGCAATGCCTGCAGGTGCTGGACGGGCTCGGGCGAGAAGGCAACTGCCCCCGCGTTAAGTACGGCCACCGGTACCGTGATTACGAGCTTGCGGCCAATGTATCGTTCGCCTTCGGCGGTGGTAACTTCCACATAGTCCTGCGTGTAGCGTATGTGCGTTACGTTGTTTTTAAAATGAAAAACGACCCCTTGCGCAGTGCATTTGTGTTGTAAGAATTCCATAAGCGGTCCGTATCCCTGTTTGGGCCGGTAGCCAGTCAGGTTTTCTTCGGCCGCCCATTCTTCGCGTAGGGCAAACGCACTGGCTTTGTCGACGTCGGCTGCATCGTAGCCTTCAACCAGGCGTGTGATGTTTTCGCGCAGTGCGCGATGGGCGTCATCGCCAAAGTATTGACGCAGGAAGGCGCCGATGCTCATGTCTTCTTTCAGGCTTCGCAGTTTGTTGTTAAGCTCATCCCACCCTTCGGGCATGATGTCCCCTTTTTGCAGCCGGTGGTGTTGTACGTTCCATGTGGCGCCGTCGCCTTCGTAAAAGGGCATATTGGCTTCCTGCATGAGGGCCGTTGTAAGCGGCAAGTTGCCGTGCATAAACTCGGCGCCGCCTTCGGCTACGGGCACAGTAAAGTTGGTGCGAAGCGTATGGATGCGCCCGCCGATGCGTTCGCGTGCTTCTAATACGGTTACGGATCGTCCGGCCCCACTTAAGGTGCGGGCGGCCGTGAGTCCCGCGGCACCTGCACCTACGATAAGAATATCGACCATAGTATTAAAGTCATAGTAAAATATTAAGCCTACAAAACACGAATATACGAGGCGTATTTTTTTAACGGCAAGGGCTATGTTCTAATTGCGGGGATTAGAAAGCTTCAAGCATTGGGCGGCAGGTCGACGTATTTTTGCCCGGCTTGCCAGAAATTATAGGATTAACGTAAATGTAATAATCGTCCACACCGGCAAAGTCCGGTATGGGTTTCGTTGCCAGAAAGTTGGGTGGAGGGTAAAGCTTTTGTTATTTTCGCAGCGTCTTGACTTTAATCTGATATGGAGCTTATAAAATCCCTCATTGACTTTATTCTGCACATTGACCACCACCTGGTGGAAATCGTTCAGGACTACCAGACCTGGACGTATCTCATTCTGTTTCTGATCATCTTTGCCGAAACCGGTCTGGTGGTCACGCCATTCCTGCCGGGAGACTCGCTGCTGTTTGCGGCTGGTGCGATCATTGCCAAGCCGGAGACGGGTTTGAACGTAGGGCTTATGTTGATTCTGCTGATCATTGCTGCCATTCTGGGCGACCTGGTGAACTACCACGTTGGCAAGGCGATTGGCCCGAAGGCCTTTAGCGGCAAGTTTAAACTTCTGAAACTGGAGTATCTCACCAAGACCCAACAGTTTTATAATAAGCACGGTGGCAAGACCATCATCTACGCACGCTTTATTCCCATCATTCGCACGTTTGCACCGTTCGTGGCGGGTATCGGCACGATGACGTATGGCAAGTTTGCGACCTTTAATATCGTAGGGGCAATAGCCTGGGTGACCAGCTTTTTGATGCTGGGCTTTTTCTTTGGTGGGCTGCCGGTGATCAAGAATAATTTCACATACGTGATCTTCGGGATCATTTTTGTGTCGATCCTGCCGCCGATCATTGAAGTGATCCGCGAAAAGCGGAAACCCAAACCAGAGGGCGTTACGAAGGGCTAATTTTCTTTAGTTGCCCGGCTTCTTTACCTTAGCGCTTCAATGTTACACCCCTACATGAAGACGAGAAGCCTTTTGTCTGCCATTCTGTTTTTTCTTTTTGCCACGGCCGCGCTGGCACAAGACAACGGTTATATTGACAGTTTGAAGCGCGATCTGGAGTTGGCTAAGACTGATGCCGTCCGGCTTGCCACGTTAAAGGAGCTGTCGGGTCTCTACATGGTGCTTGATGCGGCGCAAGCCGATCGTTATGCACTGCAGATGTTGCAGCTTGCCGAACAGACGCGCGACAGGAAATTAATGGTTCACGTTCTGCTGTTGGATGCGCAACGGTATTTCTCCGTGGGTGCCGGTAATCGCGATCAGGCAGCAAAGGCGTTGGTATCGGCAGAAAAAGCACTGGCGTTGGCAAAGACCAGCAACCTGGAAGGATCGCAGGCGGAGGCTTATGTCGTCCTGGCGCGGATAGCACGAAATAATGGTGAAACGGACAAGGCTCTCAATTACAGTAACCTGGCGTTGTCGTTGGCGGCTACCACAGAAGACGATTCTCTGCGTGTGATTTGTCTTGGATCTCTGGGTGATACTTACCTGGCAAAAAAAGAAAGGTTGTTAGCGTTTCGACAATATTTACAGGCGCTTTCGATCGCCGAAGCATTAGGTCATTATGAGCCTCTGCAATTGAGTTATTATAACATGGCGGACTTTTACCACAGTCTGGACGACTATGAGAAGTCAAAAGATTATTTATTCAAGATCCATGCGCTGACGCTTCGTTACCGAAAACCGCTGGACAGGTTATTGTTATACCGCCAAATCGGCATGGTATATATGCGTGCCAAACAGTATGACATCGCGATGGAGTACCATGAGCGGGTGTTGGCTTTGTCGGACTCCATTCATTTTAGCGTAACCCGCGTGAATGGATACATCAGTATTCTTGAGCAATATTTACAAAGCGGTCAGACGGAGAAGGCATTGGCTTATTTCAAGGCTACACCCGATCTGACTACGTTCATGAAGCGGGCTAACCTTGAATTTATTATTTTTCAAACGTACGGGTTTGCGTATGCTAAGCTAGGCCGGTATGATTCTGCGCAGTATTTCTATACCAAAGCGGAGCCGCTGGCGGAAGCCCGCGCGAATACTTCAAACCTGTATAACTTCTACCTGCATCTTGTTCAGCTTTACAAGGATTTGAAGAAGTACGACAAGTCATTAGTTTATCTGCAGAAGGCATATCGGATTGGTGAGAGGTCGGGTAATCTCGAGATGAAGCAAGAGGTTTCACAGGAGTTGGATTCGGTTTATCAGCGGATGGGTGATTTTAAAAATGCCTACTTCTACAATCAGCGCTATCATCAGTATACTGACAGCCTGAAGCTATTAGCTACCGAGAAAGATCTGATGTTGTTGGAGGTGGCGGACGAAACAAAACGTCGCGAGCGGGAAGAATTGAAGGCAGCGGAGGCGCTACATGACCGGCATAACCTTCAGTACATGGGCATTACCGTGGCGATTGCTGCCGTGTTTATTGTACTGGTTATGCTGGGTATTTTTCGGGTGTCAAAAGCTACGATAAAGATCCTGGGATTCTTTGCGTTTATTTTCCTGTTTGAGTTTATCATTCTTATAGCAGACAACCAGATTCACCATGCTACGCACGGTGAGCCCTGGAAGATTATGTTAATCAAGATCGTGTTGATTTCCATTTTACTGCCGCTGCATCATTACCTGGAGGAAAAAGTGATTCATTACCTTACGTCGCATCGCCTGTTGGAAAGTAAGGAATCTCTGATGTCCAAGTTCCGCAGTAAGGAGCACACGGAGACAGATACGGAAGCCGAGGCTCATTCCTAGATCGTTGAGCCTTCGCAGTAAAGCAGTAACTAAATTCCGATTAGTATATAAACTCTCCGAACGGTGTGCGGAGGCTTACTTGTTTTTTGCCGGCCTCTACGCGGCCGACGATCTGTGCGTCGAGGTTAAACGACCGGGCAATGTCGATGACAGTCTGCGCCTGGGCTTGCGGCAGGTATATTTCCATGCGGTGGCCCATGTTAAAGACTTTGTACATTTCTTTCCAATCGGTGCCGCTTTGGTCGTGAATCAGTTTGAAGAGCGGTGGAATGTCGAACAGGTTGTCTTTGATGACGTGCGCGTCGTCGACGAAGTGGAGCACTTTGGTTTGTGCGCCACCGCTGCAATGTACCATGCCGTGGATCTGGCTGCGCAGTTGCCTGAGCACTTCGATGATGACAGGCGCATAGGTGCGTGTGGGTGACAGCACCAGCTTGCCCGCGTTGATGGGCGCTCCGGGTACGGTGTCGGTCAGGCGGCACTTGCCGGTATAGACGAGCCCTGCGGTGACGTTGCCGTCGTAGGACTCGGGATATTTTATTGCGTAGTTTTTGTGGAAGACGTCGTGACGGGCGGACGTCAGGCCGTTGCTGCCCATGCCGCCGTTATATTCGTTTTCGTAGGAGGTCTGTCCGAAGGAAGCGAGGCCTACAATGACATCGCCTGCCTGGATGTTTTGATTGTCGATTACATCGCTGCGCTTCATGCGGCTGACGACGGTGCTATCGACGACGATGGTTTTTACGAGGTCGCCCAGGTCGGCAGTTTCGCCGCCGGTACTGATGATGTTCAGGCCGTGGCTGCGCAGCATGGCGAGTACCTCTTCCGTGCCTTCGATGACTGCGGCAATCACTTCGCCTGGAATGAGGTGTTTATTGCGGCCAATGGTGGAGGACAATAAAATGTTATCAATGGCACCGACGCACAGCAGGTCGTCGATGTTCATGATGATGGCGTCTTGTGCAATGCCTTTCCATACGGACAGGTCACCCGTCTCTTTCCAGTATAAATAAGCCAACGAAGATTTTGTGCCGGCGCCGTCGGCATGCATGATGGTGCAGTAGGCATCGTCGTGGCCGAGGTAGTCGGGCACGACTTTACAGAATGCCTTGGGAAAAAGGCCCTTGTCTAAATTACGGATGGCCTGGTGGACATCTTCTTTGGAGGCGGATACGCCGCGTTGATTATAACGATCGGAATTCAATGGAAGGACTGTTAGCGAAAGCGAGTTATATTTCCTTTTTGATCAGGAATTGTTCCAGGTCTTTAAGGTTGAGAATACCTTCATAGTATGCCTTGCCGAAGATGACCGCGAAGATGCCCATGTCGTTGAGCCGCTTGATGTCGTCTACGCCGCGTACACCGCCGCTGGCGAGTACGCAGACGTCGGGGAACGTATCGAGTATGTCCTGGTAAAATTCAAAGGCAGGACCTTCGAGCACACCGTCGTGCGATACGTCGGTGGACTTTACATACTTCAGGCCGCGCGAGATGAAATAATCCAGGTGCTCCATGAGCGTTTGCTGTGTGCGGCGTTGCCAGCCACGAAAGAGCATCTCTTTGGTGGTGCGGTCTACTACGTCGGCACCAAGCGTAATTTTTTCACGACCATAGGAAATGATCCACGAAGCAAAGAGCTCGGGGTTTGTTACGGCAATGCTGGCGGCGGTGATATATTCGGCGCCATATTCGTAGGCTTTGCTGATGTCGCCGTCGGTGGAGATGCCACCGGTGAAGTCGACCTTTAAGTTCGTGTGGCCGGCGATGGTTTCGAGCACGTGCCAGTTTACGGGGCTGCCTTTTTCGGCGCCGTCGAGGTCAACCAGGTGCACAACGTCGATTCCATGATCTTCAAACCGCTTGGCAAGGTCCAACGGGTTTTCGTTGTATGCCTTTTCACTGCTGGGGTCGCCTTTTCGCATCTTGACGACGGTCCCTTTGCGAATGGCAATGGATGGAATGACCTGGATCATTTTACACGGTTTTTTCTGGCAGCGAAGTTACGATGCAAAGCCGAAAAACCCCGAACGGCAACTGAAAATCTGGAAATAATTCACCCCCTTGGAAATTGCTTTCCTGCCGGACGGAATTGCGTAATTTTAGCTATTCCATTCTATTTCCCTGTTTCTATTGGTATTCACCCTATGACAAAAACTTCTCTTCTTTTCCTGCTGCTCGGCTTAACAGCGTTGCCGGCCTGTGCCCAATCCAAGGTGCGCAAGTTGCCCGGCATCATCAATCACCCGTCGCTTGACGTGTCGTCGCCTTATATCAGCCATGATGGCAACGCACTGCTTTTTGTCTCGAACAGTGGTCAGGATGGCGCGCCGGCAGTGATGTACACGTCGCGTGAAACGGATTGGTCCACGCCCGTGGAACTGCCCAAATATCTCAGTACACGTCTCAATTTTTTCTACGGCTATGCGCTCAGCGCCGATGGTAGGAAGCTATACTTTACTTGCGCTAAATCGCCCGTGGTAGGCGGTTATGATATTTTTGTTTCGGAGCTGAAGGGTACAACCTGGAGCACACCGGAAAATTTTGGGGCGCCCATCAATTCCAAGCCCAACGATGGTTGTCCGTCGTTTACCCCCGATGGCAATGCACTATACTTTATGCGGTGCGACAAAATGGACCAGCGTAAAGCCGGTGGTTGCCAACTCTTCCGCACGGTAAAAAAATCAAATGGTCAATGGGAAGAACCCGTGGCGCTGCCAGAGTCGATCAATACCGGCAACGCTCAGGCCCCACGCATTATGGCCGATGGTGAGACGCTGATATTTTCGTCTGACAAAGCCGGTGGTAAAGGCGGCATGGACCTATATATGTCACGCCTGAAGAATGGCAGCTGGTCGGCTCCGGTGCCGTTGGATTTTGTCAATACAGCCGAAGACGATCAATATGTAAGCGTGGCAGCGCTGGGGCGCTATTTGTTGAAGGAAGCCCCTGGCTCACGGAATAATCGCGAGATCACCGAGTTCCTGATACCTGACAATCTCCGGCCGAAAGGTATTATGAAGTTGGAAGGCAAAATATCGGATGCCTCGGGTGCGGCTACGCCCGCGTATGTTTCCGTGTCTGATATGACTACGGGTAAACGTGTTTATAACGGTCGCCCTGCGGGCGATGGTTCGTATTATGTCTACTTGCCGGAGGGTACACGATATGAATTGTCGGTAGATCCGGAACAAAGTCAGGTGTCGTACTTCTCGCGGCAGTTGGATTTGACAGGTGACAAGGTGCCGCAAAAAGAGAAAGTAAATGTGACGTTAAAACAACCGGCCGTGGGTGACGAGATCGTGTTGGATGCCGTGCAGTTTAAGCCTTCTTCCAGCACGCTGCAGGCTACGTCGGACAATGCGTTGAAACAACTTGCACGCTTTATAAAAGCGAACCCCGGATTTAAGTTCGAGATCCAGGTTTTACTGAGCGGCTATGTGGAGGATGCCAATCGGTCGTCGGCCGACCTGACGGAAGTTTCGGTCGATTCGATTTATACGAAGTACGACGACATCGATTCCCTGGGACAGCTGTATAAGCGCGACACGATTATGGTCAAGAAGCTTTTTCATAACGACCGCACGCAGGCGCAGGCCCAGGCGATCATCAACTTCCTGGTATCGCAGGGTGCTTCATCGGGAAGCATTACCTACTTCGTCAACGCTATTCCGGCGGCGTTGCCGGAAAATAAAAAGCTTACTGTGAAGGCTGTAGTTAGAAAGGGGTGATCTGAGATTGGCTCGGCAGTCTGAAGACTGCCATTGTGGTGGTCCAAGTCGCCCTCCCTTCGGTCGGAAGACTTGAACCAGGGCTCGGATGTTTAGTAGGTAAAGGGTACGGCGACGAGGGTTTTATCCCACATCAGGACCATTTCTACTTCTTCGCCCAGTTTTTCGAAGGCAATGGTAAATTGTTCGAATTCGCGGTCTTGCAGGACGGGATGGACCTGTACCTGCAGCACGTCGCGGTCGGGTGAGCGGTTTGCTTCACCGTCGGAGCTGACACCCCACTGGCCGTATTCGCTGTTAAAGATGATGGTCCAGGTGTCTTCACCTGGAATGGTCCAGAGCGAGTATCTGCCTTTGCGAAGGGTTTTGCCGTCGAATTTGAGGTCTTGCGAGGTTTGGAAGGTGGTGGCTTCGTTGGCGCCGGTACGCCATACTTTGCCGTAGGGCACCAGTCCGCCATAGATAACACGGCCTTTTTTGAAGGGTCGGTTATACAAGACGTTGACGGTGAGCTTGTTTTGGCTAAAGACGACCTCCTCTTCCGGACTAAAAGATTTGGTCTGCTTTTTCATGTAATACATGGTCGCCCACCCTAAAATAATCAGGACGGCCACGGCCAGTCCGGAGATGATCAGAAACTTTTTCATACAAGGAGACTAAGGGTTCTGACCCAATTATTGCCACGGAAACATTTTTTATGTGTTCTGATGCAAAATACTGGGACACCCCCTATTTTTACGAGCCTAAAATTAATAAAGTTATGGACTTCGCATCTTGGTGGCCTTTTTATGTTGTGATCGCACTTTTTATTCTGGCGATCGTGTCCCCTTGGATCTTCCCCAATAAAATGGTGAGTAAGAACAAGCACGACAACAAATTCTAATCCCCACACGGGATTTTCCTCTTATGAACATCTGTGTTTTCTGCGGCTCGCGGCATGGCAACGCTGTGGCGTACGAAGCGGCGGCAAAAACATTTGGCAGTCTGTTGGCACAAGAGGGCCACACTCTAGTATACGGCGGCGGCAACGTTGGGTTAATGGGCGTAGTGGCCGACGCTGTTTTAGCCGGTGGCGGTAAGGTCATTGGCGTCATCCCCGATTTTTTATTGCAGCTCGAGGTTGGGCATCGAAATGTCACCACCCTGGAGGTAGTAGACACGATGCATGCCCGCAAAAAGCGTATGGCCGATCTTTCGGATGCCTTTGTCGCCATGCCGGGTGGCTGGGGCACGTTGGACGAACTGGCGGAAATTCTCACCTGGAAACAACTCGGCCTGATCACACAACCTGTGGGTCTGCTGAACACGCGTCAGTTTTTTGATCCGTTGTTAGCACAAATGCAATGGATGGTGAGCGAGGGCTTCCTGGACGCCAATCAACTGGCGCTGCTCCTCCGCGAAAACACGCCTGGAACACTTTTATCTGCCATCCACACCGCAATACGGTAGGACATTCGTGTAATTCCCTTATCTTACCAGTAAACCTTCTGGCCAGACACGTTATGATCAGGAATTTTCTGGTTTCTGTTTTGTTTTGCTATGGCATTTTTCCTGCGGCCGCACAAAATTTAGGATTCTCCATTGTCGACGGCCAACGGAAGGTACAGATGCCCATTGAGATCTATAACAACCTGGTGGTCTTACCGGTTGTGTTAAATGGAACCTTGCCGCTGAAGTTTATTCTCGATACGGGCGTACGCACGGCCATTCTCACTCAAAAGACTTTTTCGGATATTCTTAACCTGCCCTATTCCCGTCGGTATACTATCTCCGGGCCGGGTGGTGAAAAGCTCGTTGATGCTTATGTGACTAACAATGTAACGATCGAGCTGCCCGGCATTCAAGGCCGTGGCCATGCCATGTTGGTGCTGGAAGAGGACTACTTGCAGCTGCGCAACTATATGGGTACAGACGTGCACGGCATTTTGGGTTATGAGCTATTCAGCCGTTTTATTGTGCAGGTGGATTATGAGAAGAAAGTGCTGACGCTGACACTCCCGGAATATTTCCGCAAACCGCGCAAGTACCAGACGCTGCCGATGAAGATTGAAGACACAAAACCCTACATCATCACGCCGGTGGTGTTGCAAGATGGTACGTCGTTTAACGCCAAGTTGCTGATGGACTCCGGTGCCAGTCATGGGTTGTTGTTAGACCCCACGACCGACAACCGCATTCAGGCGCCGTCGCAAGTAATTAGTAGTGTGATCGGCCGCGGGTTGGGCGGCGAGATCACCGGAAAGGTGGGTCGCATTCGATCGATCGAAATCGGCTCGTATAAATTGATGAATGCCATCGCGAATTTCCCCGACCCCAATAGTTATACCGATACCTTGAAGACGGGTAATGTTTTTCGGAACGGCGCCGTCGGCGGCGAGATCATGAGCCGCTTTAGCATCATCTTTAATTTTCCGAAAGAAGAAATATACCTACGCAAAAATGCGCAGTTCAAAAAAGGATTTCACTATAACCTCAGTGGGCTCATCTTAAAGGCACGGGGCTCGCAGTTAAACATCTTTGAGATTTCGGAAGTCCGCAAGCAGTCGGCTGCTGATAAGGCTGGTTTGTTGGCCGGCGATGTTATTCTCAGTATTAACGGTGTAATGACGCAATATCTGAGCCTTAACCACGTGAACGGATTTTTTAACAGTAAGCCGCGCAAGAAGATCCGGTTGGAGATTAACCGCAAAGGTGAGCGGATGCGAAAGGAGTTTACGTTGGAGGACCAGATTTAAACCAGCGTGAGTGTGAGAGCAAGAGCGAAGATGTTCCGTTTTCTTCGCTCTCACGTTGTTTTTGGCAGTCTCTTTTGCTTATATCAGTTTGCCGATTTGTTTTTTGCGTTTTTGGTATGCCTGGTACAGGTACAGTTGGGTGCGACGAAACTTCAGGGAGTTCTTTACGGTATTGTAGAGGGCGTCGGCAGAGAGGTTTTGTTTGAGCAAATAGTCCAACGCAGCACCTGAGCCTGCGGCTTCGTGGTAGTTGGAGTTTTTCAGGACGGTGATGGGAATGTCCTTCGTTTTGCGGTTGTTCGACAGCTCGCTGACAGTCTCACGCAGTTGTAAGTTGCCGAGGTTGTCATCAATAAAAATGAAGTTTGGATTAAAACGTATCAGTCGTTCGAGAATACTTTTGAGGTCGAACGCAATTTCCGTAATGATCTTCTTGTCGCGTACTTGTTGGAGCTTTTCCAATACAACGCTGAGCTCGATTGGGTTGTTGCCAATCAACAGGACGTTTAAAGGTTTGGTGGCCTCAGCCGATATAGTTGTTTCCTTAGACATGCTAACTGTGGGTCGTAACAACATCTAACGTAAAAAGCCTCCCCAAAAGATTCTATTCTCGCGGAAATATTTTTTTGACTGCCCGGTTTTCCCCTTTTCGTATTATTTTGAGGGGATGGCAGAAGATAAGATCATCATTGTTGGCGGGGGTCTCGGTGGACTTATTGCGTCTCTCCGGTTGGCGGAGGCTGGTATTCCATCGATTGTGATTGAAAAGCGCACTTATCCGCAACAGCGTGTGTGCGGTGAATACATCTCGCACGAGGTCACCCCATTTTTGAAATCGCTGCGTGTGTATCCAGAAAGTTTACATCCTGCACAAATCAGCCGTTTTCAACTTTCGTCGGTTTCCGGGCGCTCGGCTGTGTTGCCGCTCGATCTGGGGGGCTTTGGCGTGAGCCGCTACGCATTTGACAACTTTTTGTATTCACGTGCGCGCGAAGCAGGGGTGGAATTTTTGCTCGATACCGAAGTACACGCGGTGCATTTTGCCAACGACCGTTTTGAAGTAAAGACGGCTGACAGATCGTTTGAAGCACGTGTAGTGATTGGTGCCTTTGGCAAGCGGTCGCGCATCGATGTGCAGCTGAAAAGATCGTTTGTACAAAAGCGGTCGCCGTATGTGGGTGTGAAGTACCATGTGCGCGTGCAGCATCCGCACGACTTGATTGCGCTGCATAACTTTCCCGGCGGCTATTGTGGTATGAGTCATGTGGAGGATGGTAAAGTAAATCTCTGTTACCTGACACACCGTGATAACGTGAAAGCATATGGCAACATTCGTGACATGGAACAGGCGGTGTTGTATCAAAATCCCTTGCTGCGCAACATCTTTATGGGGGCGGAGTTTCTTTCGGCCAGGCCGGAGACGATTAATGAGATATCCTTTGAGACCAAACAGCCGGTAGAGGATCATATACTCATGCTGGGTGATGCGGCGGGTATGATCACGCCGTTGTGTGGCAACGGTATGGCCATGGCTATTCGTTCGGCGAAGATCGTGACAGACCTGTTGATACCGTATTACCATCGCGCGGCCCCCGACCGGGCAGCGTTGGAAAAATTATATACCGCGCAATGGCGTGCGCAGTTCGCGGCGCATTTGTGGCGGGGCAGGCAGATACAACGGCTGTTTGGAAGCGAGACGGCCTCGCGCCTGGCGATCGGTCTGGTGGTACATGTACGGCCGCTGGCGAAGGCTATTGTGCGGAGTACACACGGTTCGGTGTTTGCTTAGCGTTACGCTTGTGTGGTTATATGTTAAGAAAGTTCTTATATTCCATAACACAAAATTCTTACAACCATGCGTAACGAAACCAACCGAAGAAATTTTATCCGTTCACTAGGACTTATTACCGCCGGTGTAACGGTAGGGCCTTCTTTCCTGGCCTCTTGTACAGGCAAGCCTACACCCGAAACTAAACCTGCAGACTCTACCGCTACTACTATGGAAAAACCAACGGAATTATTTTTCAAAATTTCACTGGCGCAATGGTCGCTGCATCCGGCGCTCTTCGGTGGGCAGTTAAACAATCTTGATTTTCCCGCGAAAGCTAAAAACGATTTTGGTATTTCCGCTGTGGAGTATGTCAACCAGTTCTTTAAAGATAAAGCGAAAGACCAGGCTTACCTGGCTGATCTGAAGAAACGCTGCGACGACCTGGGCGTGACCAGCGTATTGATCATGTGCGATGGCGAAGGTGAGCTCGGTGATGTCGACCCGAAGAAACGCAAGCAGGCTGTGGAGAACCACTATAAGTGGGTGGAGGCTGCCAAGTTCCTGGGCTGTCATTCTATTCGCGTAAACGCTGCGGGTGAAGGCAAGCGCGAGGAGGTGGCCAAGTCTGCCACGGACGGGCTACGTCAACTTTCAGAGTTTGCCAAGACACACAACATCGGTGTGATTGTGGAGAACCACGGCGGCTTCTCTTCCGACGGCCAGTGGCTAAGCGGCGTAATCTCGGGCACCGGCATGGACAACTGCGGCACGCTGCCGGACTTCGGCAACTTCTGTCTTAACCGCACGAAGCCTGAATCAAACACGCCGGAAGGGTGGGCTAAGACCAAGTGCCTGGAAGAATACGATCGTTACAAAGGCACACAGGAGCTGATGCCGTTTGCAAAAGGTGTAAGCGCGAAGACGCACGACTTCGATGAGCAAGGCAACTGTGTGGAGACCGACTATAGCAAGATGTTGTCGATCGTTAAAGCCGCTGGCTATACCGGTTACGTTGGTATTGAATACGAAGGCAACAAGCTTTCGCCGGAAGAAGGGATTCGCGCGACAAAGGCGCTGCTGGAACGCGTAGGCGCTACCATTGCCTAACCTATCCGTTAGAAAAGTTGAATCAGCTGGGTCGAGTCCAGCAACAGGTATATAAAGAATGCATTGAGACATGTGGCTGAAATAAAATTCAGCCACATGGTCGATGCATGGTTAGCCCGCGATTCATCCTGCCATACCCGCCAGAACCACGCGAGGAAAAACAAGACCACGGGAGATAGCGCCGCCAGGAAAATAAACTCGTAACCCTGGCCGGGATAAAAAGAATAGAAGTACGCTATGAATCCGGCGGCGACCAGTGTAAAGACTCCTCCTACAAACCAGAATGTACCACGCACACCGAGCATACGACTGAAGGTATGATCGCCACGCTTGCCGTCTTCTTCATGTTGATATACTTGTGTGATGGGATAGGTGCCCAGCAACTGGGCCGTGCTGAGCAGACCGGGGATCAGCACCGTGGGTTTCAGGGCGTTTTCCACTGGAAACCGGTTTATGCCCATGTAGCACATGACGAAGGTAAAAAGTCCCTGAAATAGTCCGACGATCAACCAACTGGCGACGGGGTATTTTTTCAATCGCACCGCTGGGTGGCTATACGCTTTTGAGATGATCCCGTAGATGAAGATCAGTATGGCAAAGGTGATGCTGATCTTGACCACGGCCAATACGATGGCGATGAGGTCAAACAACAACGACAGGTAGTACAGCCCGAGGTTTACCTTGGGTGGATTCTTGAGTCCGCCGATGCTTTTTTCGTCTTTGTCGAAGTAGCTGTTGTATCCATTGCTGGCGGGATATAAAAAGAGGTGCACGATCAGGAACGTCCACAGCAGGGGGTTGGGGCTGATGTTGGGCGAGACGGCGAGGCTGAATAGAAACACAGGCAACAGATAGTACGAGAAGGGTATGCGCAGGTGCAGCCAGGCAGATCGTGAAAACAGGGAGCGTATCATGCTATTGCGAGGATGATTAACCAAAAAGATCCTCGAACACGTCCGTGAGCTTGGCGAAAGCTTTTACGCGGATGCGGGTCTTTTTGAGGTCGAGGGATTTTGTGCTGAATTTGGATACATAGATCTCTTCAAAGCCCAGCTTCTCGGCTTCCGAGATGCGTTGGTCTACCTTGTTCACGGTGCGGAGCTCACCGCCCAGGCCGATCTCGGCGGCAAAGCAGATTTTGTCGGATACCGGTATTTCCTGCATGGACGAGATGATCGAAATACAGACGGCCAGGTCGATGGCGGGGTCTTCTACTTTTATACCGCCGGCCATGTTGAGGAAGACGTCTTGTGTGCCCATGCGGAAGCCGCAGCGTTTTTCGAGCACGGCCAGTAACATGTTCAGGCGTTTCTGGTCATAGCCGGTAGGGGTACGTTGTGGCGTGCCGTAGGAGGCGGGGCTGACGAGTGACTGAATTTCGATCAACAGGGGTCGGTTGCCTTCGATAGTGGCGCCAATGGTTACACCGCTTAATTGGCCTTCCTTCTGCGAGATTAAAATTTCCGAGGGGTTTGATACTTCGCGCAGGCCGGTGCCGAGCATTTCGTAGATGCCTATTTCGGAGGTCGAGCCAAAGCGATTTTTCGTTGTGCGCAGAATGCGATAGGCCAGGTGGCGGTCGCCTTCAAATTGGAGTACGGTGTCGACCATGTGTTCCAGCACCTTTGGCCCTGCCAGCATGCCGTCTTTGGTGATGTGGCCGATGAGAAATACGGGGATGCCGGTCTCTTTGGCGAACTTCATCATTTCGCCGGCGCACTGCCGTACCTGGCCAACGCTGCCCGCGGCGGAATCCATCACAGGCGAGTATAGCGTTTGGATGGAGTCAATGATGACGAGCTGCGGCAGCACGGAGTCGATGGCCAGGAATATATTCTTGGTATTCGTTTCGGTCAATACAAAGAAGTTTTGCGAGCTGTGGCCGATGCGGTCGGCGCGCATTTTTATTTGTTGTTCGCTTTCTTCGCCCGATACATATAGCACCCGCAGGGATTTCATGCCCAATCCGACCTGCAGCATAAGTGTCGACTTTCCAATTCCGGGTTCACCGCCGATTAGTACAAGTGAGCCGGGGACGATACCGTCACCCAACACCCGGTTTAGTTCCTGGTCGCCGGCACTCACGCGTATTTCGCGCGAAGATTCTACTTCGTGTAGTGCCTTTGCTTTTACCGTTTTTTGCCGGCCATTGTCCTGGCGCCAATCATTTTTATTATTGTTGTCTTCCCTGGTTACAACTTCTTCCGCAAATGTATTCCACTCATTACAAGAGGGGCACTTACCGAGCCATTTTGCGGATTCATACCCACAGTTCTGACAGAAGAATCCTGTTTTTACTTTGGCCAATGTGATTTAATTAAGATTACGGGATTACCCCATTACAAAAGTAGCGATAAAGTTGCTCGATTTCAGTAAACTTACATCACCAAAAAATCTGATCTAACCTGTAGTAGTTGTATGAAGGCATTAATCTTCGGGCTTCACCTGGCCCTGTTGGCACCGTTATGCGCGGTAGCCCAGAAATCCCCTGTTAAGTTTGGCGAAATTCCGATGGACGACATGACGATGAAGACCTATACGAAGGACTCTTCGGCATCGGCGGTAATCCTATCGGATTATGGCGAGGCATACATTACGTTCACTGCGGTGGACGCGAATTTAAGCTTTGAACGGCACGTACGGATCAAGATCCTGAAAAAGGATGGATTTGATTTGGCGGATGTTGAAATACCGCTCTATCACGAAGGGACTGACGAGGAACGTGTTTCCAAATTGAAAGCCACGACCTATAATCTGGAGAATGGCAAAATTGTGGAGACCGATCTTTCCAAGGATGGTATTTTCAAAGAGAAATTCAATCGTAACATCAACCTGCAAAAATTTACCTTTCCCAATGTGAAAGAGGGTTCGGTACTGGAGTATTCCTATACTCTGGTTTCGGAGTTCATTACCAACTTTCCGGATTGGCAGTTTCAATATGATGTGCCCGTTCGCAGGAGCGAATACTGGGCGTTGTTTCCGGAGTACTTCACCTTTCAGAAATATATGCAGGGCTATATCGCACCGACGGTATATGAAGTAAAGTCTAAAAACAACACCGACTTCCGGATCGACGCACACCATTGGGTGACGGAAAATGTTCCGGCATTTAAAGAAGAGCCTTTCATGACCTGTAAGAGTGACTATGTCTCTAAAATAAACCTGGCGCTTTCGCACATAACGATTCCCGGCCAACCGATTAAAGAGATCATGGGGACGTGGCAAAAACTCAATACTACCCTGCTGGAGAGCGATGGATTTGGTAAGACGATAGCCGGCTCAGGTTTCTTAAAAAAGAAGGCGGAGGAGCTCACGGTAGGTATGACAGATCCGCAGCAGAAAGTAGCGGCCATTTTTAGTTATGTGCAGAAGTCTCTGGAGTGGAATGGTACAAAGGATATGTATGCGGATAATCTCAAAACCGTATTTGAGAATAAAAAGGGAACGGCTGCCGATATCAATCTGGCCCTGGCCTCCATGCTCGAAAAGCTAGATATACCCGTAGACATGGTATTGCTAAGTACGCGCGACCACGGTTTTGTGCGGGAGCAATACCCGATGGCGAGTCAATTTAACTACGCGGTCTGCTCGGTGACACTCGGTGACAAGGCGCTGTTGCTGGACGCCACAGATCGTTTTCTGCCCATGGGGATTTTACCAGAGCGCTGCCTAAATGGTCAGGGATTGGTTATTTCAAAAACAAAACATGGTTGGATTCTGATCCAGCCTAAAGCCAAGGCACGCACGGTGGTCAACACGGAGTTGGTGCTTAACCCTACCGGTGAATTGAAAGGTAAAGTAAAATATACTCATGAAGGGTATGCTGCCCGCGAATTCCGCCAGGCATATTTTGCCAAAGGCGAGCAGGAATATGTAAAGGGTTTTTTGGCAGATAAGACATGGGAAGTAGAGAGCAGCGAATTCCAGAATCAAGCGGAGGTCAGCCAGAGTGTAAATCAGCTGCACGCGCTTAACATCAACGAACATGCTACCGTGGCAGGTAACATGATTTATATGAATCCGTTCGTGGTGGGTCAGACCAAGGAGAATATCTTCAAGTTGGAGGCACGCGAGTACCCTGTTGACTTTGGTAAGCCCATGGAAAAAACCTATTTATGCCGCATTACCCTGCCGGATGGCTATGCCGTAGAGGAGCTGCCAAAACCGAGAGTAATAATGTTGCCGAACAATGCCGGAAAGTATACTTATAGCGCCACTCAGAGCGGCAATCAATTGAACATTGTAAGCATGTTGCAGATCAACAAGAGCTTATTTGTAATGGATGAGTATCCTCACCTGCGTGAGTTTTACAATCAGCTGGTTGCGAAGCAGGCTGAGCAGATTGTGCTGAAGAAACTGTAATGTATATGAATAGATTTTTCACAGTTGTATGCGGCGTGCTTTTGTGGGTATCGTCGGTGGCGAGGGATGGCCCGAAGTTCCCGGTGAGTGCCATACCGGATGCCTTGAAGAAGGATGTGCACGTGGTGATGCGGGAAGATCAAATGGTGTTTACGATTCTCTCTAAGAGCAGGGCTACGCAACATGTCTATCAAGCCATTACGATCCTGAATGCAAACGGCAAACGCTATGCACACGAGACGGTTGGCTATGATAAGCTCAGTAAGGTGACATCTTTTAAAGCCGCAGTATACGATGCCGAAGGCATGCTGATCAAACGCCTGAAGTCGAGCGAGATTTATGATCAAAGTGCGTATGATGGTTTTAGCCTGTATAGCGACAACCGCATCAAGGTGATCGATCTTTCGCAAAGTACGTATCCTTATACAGTAGAGATTGAATACGACATCGAGTACAAATACCTTTTTTCTATACCCGATTTCTATGTTCTTACCCGTGAAAATTGCTCGGTGCAACATAGCGTCTGTAAGTATGTATTTCCGAAGTCCCTGGCGCCACGGCATCGCACGTATAACGTCGACGTAAAGGCGGTGGCGGAGCCGTCGGCCGACGGAATGGAGACCCTTTCCTGGACGTTTGAGAATGTGATGCCCATTAAGCTCGACCCTATGGGACCGGATCTGCAATACGTGCTGCCACACATTGACGGGGCGCCGACGCAGTTTGAGTACGATGGATATGTCGGCACCATGGATACCTGGGATCAGTTTGGACAGTGGGTCAGCTCGCTTAATCAGGGTCGCAATGTGCTGCCAGAGGTCACGAAACAAAAGATTCGTGCGTTAGTGGCGCAGGCGAAGACCGACGAGGAAAAGATCAAGATTCTCTATGAGTATATGCAGAGCAGGACACGTTATGTCAGCATTCAGTTGGGTATCGGTGGCTTCCAGCCGTTTGAGGCTTCGGTTGTAGATCAAACCGGTTATGGTGACTGTAAGGCATTATCCAACTACATGGTGGCGATGTTAAAAGAAATAGGTATTTCTGCCCACTACGTATTGATTCGCGCGGGTAGCGATGCCTCGCCGATGGACACAGATTTTCCCAGCTCGCAGTTCAATCATGCCATTGTAGCTGTTCCGAACAAGGGCGACACGCTATGGTTGGAGTGCACCAGCCAGACAAATCCTTTCGGCTATATGGGCAAATTTACCGGTGACCGTAAGGCACTCGCAATTACCGATAAGGGCGCCAAGGTTGTTAATACAAAACGGTATCCTGCCGACAAGAATGTACAGTCGCGCATAGCCGATGTATACGTGGAGGCTACTGGTGACGCTAAGGCAAAAGTGAAGACCACGTATCAGGGGCTTCAATACGAAAATAACTATTTGGATAACGCTGTGCATTTGCAATATGATGATCAGCGAAAATGGGTTCAGAACAACACCGAGATACCCAGCTTCGATGTGAATTCTTTTTCACTGGTGAATCATAAAGACAAGATGCCCTCGGCGGAGGTATTGTTGGATTTGAGACTGGGGCGTTTTGCTTCCGTCAATGGCAAGCGCACCTTTCTTACACCCAATCTTATGAATCGCTCTACGTTTGTCGCGGAGAAGGTTGATGGGCGTAAGACGCCGGTGGTTTTGGAATCGGGCTTTACGGATCTTGATACGATACGGTATCATTTACCGGATGGAGTTTATCCGGAGTTCTTGCCTGATCCGGTGAAAATCACGTCTCGCTTTGGCGAGTATGAATCTCGTTGTGTGCTGGACCAGCATGGGCTGCTCTACGTGCGACGGCTGAAACAGGTCAAAGGGCAATTTCCCGCGGAGTCGTATAAGGAGTTTGCGGACTTTTATAAGAGCGTTAATAGGGCCGACCATGTTAAGATAGTGTTACTATCCAAGACTTAGCATGTTGTTACCGCGGCGCTTAAAAAGGCAGCCGTCCATTCCGGACGGCTGCCTTTTTTTCGATCTTTTTGGGCTATTTTATTTAAAATATGCGAAATCATTGTTTTTAGGCCATTTTCTAGAGAATCTGTAATGCTTCGATAAACCTTACGCTCACCCTAACAATCGCTTGCATAATGTTACTATTCTGTTAAATTTGTTAACAGAGATTTAACACTGGCGTAATATGAGGGGATTTGTGTTGTTTTTCTTCGTGCCGGTTTTGGCACTTGCCCAGGGGCCTGAGGCCTTTCCGGTTAAAAAAAACGTGATGCACTATGTAAAGCTTTATAGTGCTGCGGACCAACAGGTAATCACGTCGCCTGCTGAACTTCCTGCCTTTATTGACAAGCTGGAATCCAAGCGCGATAACTTCAAGCGCGAGAAGTCTTTTGTGAGTTATCTTTTTACGAAAACCCACCAGAAATATCTCAGACATTACACGTCTTATTGTTCTTTTTCTGATTTGTTGAATGAGGGTACTTACAACTGCCTGACGGGCACTGCGCTGTACGCACTGTTGCTGGATCACTTCAACATTGCGTATCGCATTATCGAAACGAACTATCACATCTTCCTGGTGGCCGAAACGAAAGAGGGTTCTATTTTGCTGGAAGCGACGGATCCGGCAAACGGTTTTGTAGACAACGATACGGAGATTCAAAAGCGCATTGCTACTTACCGCGCAAACATTTTGCAGCGCCCTGTTGCCAGCAAGCATTATTACAATTTTAACTTCGATCTCTATAACGAAGTAACGCTTGACCAGGTGTTGGGTCTTTTGTATTATAACTATGCCATTGTGACCTACAACAAACAGGAGCTGGTTCCGACGATCTCGTATCTGGACAAGGCGGTGACGTTATATCACTCCGCACGAGTAGAGGAGTTTTCGCGCATCGTGTTGTTGTCGGTGTTGGAAAGCAACTTAGAGAAGACCGTAAAAGAAAACTACGTCCGTAAGCTGCAGGCTATTCGCAAGCGCCAGGTGGACGTAGTTGCGCACGCTTCCGTGCATTAAGAATCCCTCGTTTAGTTTTCCAGTATTCGCAGCTCCACGCGCCGGTTGATGCGGTGGGCTTCCGGTGTGTCTTCGCGTGAAAGGGGTTGCGTGCCGCCAAATGCTTTTGTCTTAATACGGTTCTTCGCGATCTTCTTTGACACGATATAGTTCTTTACTGCCGCTACGCGCAGTTGCGACAGGCGCATGTTGTCGTTGGCATTGCCCTGATAGTCGGTGTGACCTTCCAGCTGAATGATCATCGACGTATTCTCTTTCATCATGTTTACCACTACGTCCAGTTCCGGATATGACCCGGGATCGATCTTCGATTTACTTACCTGGAAGATGAGGTTGTTCAGTCGCATTACCTGCCCTACGGTATGTTTGCTGGTAGTGCCGCTGCTGGAGGTGAGCGGTACGTCCTGGAGTACTTTCCGATCGCCATTGGCCTGGGCGGGGTCGAGCATATATTTGGCCACGGCGAAGCCTCTAGCCTCTACGGTAATGGCATATTTCTCATTGTCGAACATCGGGAACGAAAAGCTGGTGCCGTTCAGCGTACCCAGGCGGTTGCCATAGGGCAAGCTTTGATACGAGATGCGGGCGTTGACCGGTTCGTTCGTTTCCGCATTATAGATCTTCCCTTCCGCTTGTATGACGCTGTCGGCGGTCTGGCCGAAGGTCATGATTGCGACGCTATAAAGTACCAGGAAGAGCTTTATGTGCAAGGGTGCCATGATGTCGCCTATTAGAGGTTCACGATCTTAAATTCTACGCGACGGTTCTTTTGTCTTCCTTCCCTGGTGGCGTTGGTGTCAATCGGTTTGGTCTCGCCAAAGAATACAGTCTTGACCTTTTCTTTTGTAACACCCTTGTCGTAGAGGTACTGCACTACGCTGTTGGCGCGGCGTTTGGAAAGGTCTAAGTTATAGGGTTCGGGGCCGACCGAGTCGGTATGGCCTGCGATCTGTACATTCACTCCAGCATTGTTGTTTAGAAACGTTACGAGGCGGTTCAACTCCGGATACGACTCCGGCTTCAGCGTGGCTTTGTCGAAATCAAAGAAGACGTTGTTCAGCACGATGACGGCCTCCGGCTGCGGCGAGGTAACGATGAGCGGGCTCAGGTCGATGTTTTTCTGATCGATCACTTTATCGGCGGTAATGCCGCGCAGGTCAAGATTCTGGCTTTCGGAGATCTTGCCTTCGGCCTCGGTGCGAATGCCATAAAGCTGACCGGCGGGCAGGCGAATTTCATACTCGCCCGTCTGCGGATTGGATTGTGTTATACCAAGCTCTCTCCCGCTGGGCAGTTGTTCGTAGATGATCTTTGCGCCGACAGGTTTACCCGTGGTCTTGTCTATTACTTTGCCACGCACCGTTACCCAAGGTTCGGGGCTTTTTATGATCGGCAGCTTTACGCGGAAGATGTCAGTATTAGTCTCTGTTACACCGCGGGAGTAGTATGCGAAGTCACTGGAGGACGGAATGTTAAAGAACAGGTCTTCAAGGGGTGAGTTGATTTCAGGACCCAGGTTCTCCGGCTCCGACCAATTTGTCCACGTGTCGTCCAGGCGACGGGAAACGTAGATGTCATTGCCGCCGTAGCCGCTAAAACCTTTTGAAGAGAAGTATAGTGTTTTATCGTCAGATGCCAGGAAGGGGCCGGATTCCTCCGCCGCGGTATTTACTACGTCGCCGAGATTGAGCGGTTCGCTCCAGGTGCTGTCGGCGTTCATGAAGGTGATGTACAGATCACGGTCGCCGTGTGAGTCCGAGCGTTGCACGGACAGGAGCAGCGTCTTGCGATTGTCAGCCAGAAAGTAGTTTGCCTTCTCGTTAAAGTTGTAGTCGTTTTTAATGTTGAGCGCTTTGGGCGCGCTCCAAACACCGCTTACGTTTGACGTGATGGAGACGCCGGCGGACATCTTCCCCTGGTTGTCGTAGCGGTTGCCGAGCACCATGATGGCCGCTTTGCCATCGGGTGTGATCGAGCGAATGGTGTTGACAAAGTTGGGGCCTTTGTTGTTGAACTGCGGGCCCATGTTTTTGGCAAGCTGCCAATGGCCCGTGGTGTCGAGCTCGGAGTACCAGATGTCTTCTTTATCGTTTACACCGCCGACGTTTTCAGGGTGGTTGCTGCGGCTGAAATAAAGCGTCTTGCCATCGGGTGATAGCAGCGGGTTCAGCTCCTTGTATTCACTGTTGACGTTTTTGTCCAGGGCTTCGATGAGGATACCCGAGGCCAGCATTTGCATTTGCGGGATGTCGGCGATGATAGGATAGTTGGAGTCGGAGATTGCCACGGCGTCGATGCTGAAATAGTCGGGCACGGCGGCACCATCAAATTCGATCTTGACAGCGGCGACCTTATACGGTGTTTGCTCGACAAAGATGTTCAGCATACGTCCCTTGAGGGGGATGGCCATGGGGTTAAGTGTATTGATAACATATTCTTTTCCGGCGGGGTCGTAGGCCAGTACGCGGAAGATAGCGCTGGGGTTATGCGACTCGGCAATGGCGATTTGCCGGATGCTGATGGGGTTGGCAAAGCCCAGTTTGAGAAACTCTTTGCGTTTGGGTTTGTCAGGTGCCCAGGCGTTGGGGCTTTGGCCGCCGGCGGGCAATACGTTTGGCTTGCCGAGTGCTTGCTTCGCGGAATACTGAATGGGTGTAAGCTCAGATGAAAACTCAATAACGGAAGAGGCCCATTGTACAACCTGAGCTTTTGACAGGAGGGAAAAGCCGGTGAGCAAAAGGGTAGTTATTAAAAGTCTTTTCATGCAGGAACCAGTTAAAAATTCAAAAGATAAACTTAGTTAAAATTGTGAATACGATAAAAGCAGCGAGGTTATTCGTATGTTATTCGAGCGAGTGTTTGTTGTACAGCAGGAAGCCTATGTGGAATAATACCCCCAGCTGATTTTCGTCGTCGTCGTAATAGTTCAGGCTAAGGCTGATGGGCCCGATGGGTGCATGGTATACGATGCTGGTCGCGGCGGCCAGGAAGGCCGACTCGATGTCGCGACTGATATGGGCTCCTTGTTGGGAATTTTCTTCGAGATAGTCAAAAGGTTTGAAGAGGTAGCCTTCCAGGCGATAGTCGATCTTCGGGTGCAGTGCCAGGATGGCGCGGCCGCCACCGGCCACATAATTGGGCGACCGGAAGTTCTGTAACACCAGGGTGCGGCTGTCTTGCAGAGGTGTAAAGGATGGTGTGTTGATGATCGTGCCAAAATAATTTTGAAAGAACGGTTGGTTTGAGAACGTCGCTTCGGCATAATATCCCAGGTTGAGGCTACGGCTCAACTTGAAGAATTGTTCGGCGCTGCCACGAATGCGGAACCAGGTATTTCGTTGTTTGGATTCTTGTGCGAGTATGGACATGTTGCCTGGCGTGTGCGTGGCAGATACCTGAAAATAGTCGCCCGTGAGGGAATAGGCTTTGCCCGTGGAGGCATATTGTTTTCGGTTCAGGCTGCTGGCCGAAAGATTAAAGCCCGTTTTGAAGCCGCGTATGTGGAGGTCGTCGAGTGTATCGTTGCTAATAAAGACATCGCCGTTGATATAGCGGTCGTCGTTGTTGAATGACTCGATGTGTAGGTTACCGCGGAACGATTCCTGTACGGGTATTCCGAGATTAAAACCAATCCGGCGATTGATGCGCGTGAGTACGGTGGGTCGGTTGCGCGATAACTCCTCGAATACGTCGTTATTTTCAAAATAGTCCCAGCTGTCGAAACCCACGTACGGTTCGAGGTACAACGGCGTAGGAAAGTCTATTCGTACTTTGGCTACGCCCGATTTATAAAAGCTGCCGGTTTGAAAGGACAGGTAATAATGCTGCAGGGTGTTGGCAAAGTGATAGAAGTTAAGCCCTACAAATACATTGCTGATATCACGCGAGGCAATGACGCCGCCGAAGTCTACCTGGAAATTATGCTGCGGCCGACGTGATAATTGCAGCGAGAAGGCGCGCCGTGTGCTATCGTATAGAATGGTAGGGTGTGCGTTGGAGAAGAAGTCTTCGGCCACCAGGCGGAAGTATCCTCGTTTAATATCGCTGTAGGGATAAAGCCGCTCTTCACCCGGGTGTGTGTTGAAGAGGCGTCGGATGTATTGACGGCGCTTCGAGTTATATCCTTTAAACACCAGCCCGTCAAACAGCATGGGCGGGTTCTTATCATTAAAGGCATTGCGCTTAACCGCGATGGTATCGCATGGTACGCGGCGGGCGATCTTGCCTTTGACCTCTTCCAGTTGTCGCAGTGTTTGCCGGTAGCCGCTATCGATCAGGCTTTTTGCGCGGGTAAAGTCGAATGCCGTGTAGCCATTCAGGTTGGGCTGGATAAAGACGCCGTGCTCATCAATCTTTTTTGGATCGGTCTTGTCCATGAGCATGTATAGCAGGGACTTGGATATGAGCTTGTCATCGTCTTTGTACGGATAGCCTTCGAAGACCTTTGACGAAACGTTCACGCCGATGATCACGTCGGGGTTGTGGAACTCACGCTGGGCGACATCAACAGGGAAGTTGTTGTAGATACCGCCATCAAAGAGGTATTTGCCATCCACCCGAATGGGTGTATAAAAGAATGGTACCGTTTGGGTAGCGCGGAGCGCGTCGCTCATGGAGCCTTTCGAGAGGATCACTTCGGTTTGTGTGAAGATGTCGGCGGCGACGACCCGTAGCGGTACAAAGAGGCGGTCGAAGTTATTGCCGGCAATGGCTGAGGCCTGGGCGGTTCGTTCGGTCAGGGCAAAGTTGAGCGATACGTCCCGGGCCAGACTGGAGTTGAGCTGAAAGTTAAAGGTGGAGTCGAGGCCGAGGTTGACCTTGAGGAAAGAGGGAGTGACGTCGTGTTGGTGGTAGAAATAGTTGAAGCCTTGCTCGGGCGTGCCGTTGACCCAGCCCATAAACTGGTCGGAGAGGATCATGGCCTCGATTTGGTCGGGGCTCATACCGGCTGCGTAGCAGCCGCCAATGATGCCGCCCATGGAGGTGCCGACAATGTAGTCTACGGGGATGTCATTTTCTTCGAGCGCCTTCAGCACGCCGATGTGGGCAATGCCTTTTGCGCCGCCGCCGCTGAGCACTAAACCAACCCTCTGCGCGTTGGCCAGCGCCGGTAACAAAAGCAGAAGGAGCAGGAAGCAGCGCGTCATTAAAAGCAACAAGACCTTTTCACTGGCAAATAACGTCAGAGAAAAGGTCTCGGATTCTACCGAAGTAGAAAATAATTAAAGCGCTGCGATCGGCTCTTGCTTGTTTTGGTCCGGGAACGGAATTGCCTGCAGGCGGCTTGTGAGGTCTTGTTTAACGGTTTCGAACTGCGCCACGTATTCTTTCTTCACAGGTTCAGACGGCGGCAGGTCAATCTTGAGAGCGTCTACCTGTACGCCGTTTTTCCAGAAGCGGTAGCACAGGTGCGGACCAGTAGCCAGGCCCGTGCTTCCTACGTACCCAATGGTTTGGCCTTGACGCACCCGCGTGCCGGCACGTACGCCATCAGCAATGCGTGACATGTGCAGGTATTGAGTGGTATAGGTGCCGTTGTGACGGATCTTTACATAGTTGCCGTTGTTTGATTTGTATTGGGCTTCCTCGATCGTGCCGTCGCCCACCGAACGGATGGGTGTGCCGGTGGGGGCTGCGAAGTCAGTGCCGAGGTGGGCTTTCCAGCGTTTTTGAACGGGGTGGAAGCGGCTCATGGTGTAGCGTGAGCTGATGCGGGTAAATTCGATGGGGTATTTCAGCAGAGCCTTGCGCAGGCTTTTGCCATCCTGGTCGAAGAAGTCGACGCCATCGCCCTGGTCGAGCGGAAAGGCATAGTATGGGCTGCCGACATGCTCAAAGTAAATGGCTTTGATCTTGTCGATGCTGACGGTCACGCCTTCCACCTGGCTTTCTTCGTAGATCAATTTGAACTTGTCGCCTTTCTGGAGGCGGGCAAAATCTACCTGCCAGGCAAAAATATCGACAAACTTGTTGGTCAGCTCGTGGCTGATGCCGAGCTCTTCAATGGTTTCTGACAGGTTGGAGCGAATCTCGCCGGCAATGCCTTTCTCTACCGTTACCACGTCGCGTTTGCATACGTCGATGGTCAGGGAGTCGCCAAAGCGGAAGACGATGTAATCGATGGGGTTCGGCTCATACACGAAGGCTTGCGCCGTCTTCAGGGAGTCCTGGTTGCAGATGAGCGTATACTTTTTGTTCGGAACGATCTTGCGTACGTCGAAGATGTTGCGCGATACTTGTGATACCTGGTGGATCAGGCGGGCGGGAACGTTGTACTCGAGGAGGATGTCGCCGAGGCGCTCATTGCGTTTGATTTTGTCTTCGATGACGAGGAAGTCATCTACGACCATGCCGTACAATACGCTGGGCTCGTTCAGCTTCAGCGAGAAGTTACCGACGGAATCTGCTGCGTTGTCCTGATAGGCGAGGCCCGGCAGGTAATAGCGATTGAAAGCTACGGCAGCGACGATGAGCATCACGATTCCAAAGAATCCTAACCAGCGTTTTTGCATGTTCTTAAAAAGTTTTAAGCCGTCCACGGGTGACGGGGGGTTTTTAAAAAATGAAGCAGTAAAGATAGTCAGTTCAAAAAATAGAATGGAGCTCGTGTACCAAAACCGCTAAGATGTAAATATAACACGCAGGGTCGACAAGGCAAACAAAAATGTTGTGGGATAAACGCCACATCCGTTAAAGTGCACGTGGGGAGGGGTTACCTAATTTTTGGCCAGGGCACTGTTCCCTCCCTATACTATAGTGGAGAGAACAGTACCCGCCCTGGTCAATTGTTCTTTTTGAATTGGTCGAAGCGACTTTCGACGGTCCTTTTGGGGAAGACGTTATTGGCTGTCTCTACATCCGCCAACTCTGCATTGGGGTCAAGTAAGATATTGACTACTTCCTTTTCTTTTACAAATACCTTGCTTACCTCACTCTCGTTGGTGCGCCAAATTTCTGCCGGCAGGCGCTCGATCTCTTTCGAGCCGTCCTTGAATGTCCATTCGATTACGACGGGCGACACGAGGCCGCCTACATTCCTGAGGCGGACCTGGTATAGGTTCTTACCGTCTACTTGCTTCCGGATGTCGGCGTCGTTCAGGTTGCCACGGAACTCGCCATAGGCTTTGGGATCCGTGTTGAGTATGGTAAACTCTTGCGGGCCGCCGCTGAAGTCGGTGCCATTGTTTGTCTGCTGTGATGTCGAGAGGTCACCCTTTTTTGTGCGGGGTGTTTTCTTTTCCGGGTCTACTTGCAGGCTCTTTACGCGGAACCACTTCACATCGTCCACGGCAAGGTCGACGTTGTCGGTGGAATAGAACCAGCCTCTCCAGAACCAGTCGAGGTCTACTGCTGAGGCGTCTTCCATCGAGCGGAAGAAGTCGCCGGGTTTGGGATGTTTGAAGGCCCAGCGCTGGGCATATTCCTTAAAGGCTTTGTCGAAAAGCTCAGGGCCCATGACGGTTTCGCGGAGCAGGGTCAACGCGGCGGAAGGCTTGGTATAGCCATTGGCGCCAAATTCGCTCGGGCGCTGGTCGTCGCTGTTCGCCATAATGGGTCGCATTTGGCTCTTTTCGCCTTTCATAAAAGGAACGATGCCTTTGGGTGTGCCGTGGCTTTCGAACAGATCGGGGTACCGGGTGCGAATGGTTTCTTTTTCCAGGAAGGTGTTGAGACCTTCGTCCATCCAGGTCCACTGACGCTCGTCTGAGTTCACGATCATCGGGAAGAAGTTGTGGCCCACTTCGTGTACCACCACGCTTACCATGCCTTCCAGCTTTTGTTTGGAGTAGGTGCCGTCTTTGTTCGGGCGGCCGTAGTTAAAGCAGATCATGGGATACTCCATGCCCTGGTTCGCTGCGTGTACAGAATAGGCTACCGGATACGGGAAGTTAAAGGTGCGCTCGGAGTATAGCTCCAGGGCGTTCCTGATCGCTTTGGTCGATTCTTTTCCCCACAGCGGGTTGCCTTCCTTGGGATACAGTGACATCGCTATTGGCGTTTTGTCACCGATCTTTACGGCCTGGGCATCCCAAATGAATTTACGGGACGATGCAAACGCGAAGTCGCGAACGTTCTCTGCGGCAAATTCCCAGGTGGCCTTTTTCTCGGAGTGGGTCTTTTCTTTTTGGGTGGCCTCCTCTTGTGTTACGATGACGACGGGTTTGTCGAAGGTTTTCTTAGCACGTTCGTAACGCTCTAATTGATCTTTTGTCAGCACTTCGCGGGCGTTCTGGATGGTACCGGTGGCGCCTACAATGTGGTCGGCCGGTACGGTGATGCGGACGCGGTAGTTACCAAAGACCAGGGCAAACTCGCCCTGGCCGAGGAACTGTTTGTTTTGCCACCCTTCGTAGTCGTCGAACACACACATGCGCGGGAACCACTGCGCAAAGGTATAGACGTAGTTGCCGTCGTCGGGAAAGTATTCATAGCCGCCACGCTCGCCAAAGATCTGGCGGTTGTATTCGGTGTAGCTCCACGCGATGGAGAACGTATACTTCTCACCGCTTTTGAGGGGGGCAGGCAGGTCTACGCGCATCATGGTATTGTTGACGACGTAGGGCAATGCCTTGCCAGCAGCGTCTTTTATATACTTAATGGTATAGCCGCCTTTGTAGTCGGAGGTTTTTACGCCGGCCATTCCCGAAAAGAAACCTGCGGGTACGGAGTCGCGTACCGCGCCGGTGCGGGTTTGATTTGTGATGCTGTTATCGGCCAGGATGTTCTGGTCGAGCTGCAGCCACAGGAAGCCCAACGCTTCGGGCGAGTTGTTGTGATATGTAATGGTCTCCGTGCCGGTTAGCAATTGCGTCTTGTCATTGACTTCTACGTCAATGGTGTAGTCTGCCTGTTGTTGCCAGTAGCTGGTGCCGGGGGCACCGGAGCCTGTACGATAGCTGTTCGGTGTCGGCAACAGGTTATCCAGCTGCTCGAATTTGCCTTTCCAGCCGGCCGGCTGATTTTGAGCCGATGCGTAGCCTACTATCAATAGCAGGGCAAGCGCGGTTAATACACGCGTGGTCATGTTTCCCACCTTTATTTATTTGGTCTTCTTTTTAAACTCCTCAAACTTCGAGGGTGTCTGTGTTTTGGGGAACACGTTGTCTTGTGTATTGATGTCCGTGAGTTCTTTTTGCGGATCGAGTACGATGCCTGTCACTTCTTTGTCTTTCACAAACACCTTGGTCACCTTCGTTTCGTTCGTTCGCCAGATCTCGGCGGGCAGCCGTTCGATCTCTTTCGAGCCGTCTTTGTAGGTCCACTCGATCACCACGGGCATTACCATTCCACCTTTGTTGCGGAGGCTTACCTCGTAGATGTTTTTGTCTTGCAGTTTAGCCATGACAGCCTTGTCGTCAATCTGACTTCTGAATTCGCCATACATGCGCGGGTCGGTGTTGGTGAGCGAGAACGGCTCGGCGCCGCTGCTGAAGCTCTGATATTTCTCTTCGTTCTGGGCCAGGTCGCCGGGCCTGGTCTTCACGTTTTTCTTTTCCGGGTCGACTTCGTCCTTGCGCATTTTGAACCACTTCACCTGCTCGATGGATTGGTCTACTACGTCTGTTGAATAGAACCAGCCTCTCCAGAACCAGTCGAGGTCTACGGCAGAAGCGTCTTCCAGTGTGCGGAAGAAGTCGGCCGGCTTGGGATGTTTGAAGGCCCAGCGTTGTGCATATTCTTTAAAGGCTCTGTCAAAGAGCTCGCGGCCCATGATGGTTTCGCGCAGCATGAAGAGGCCGGTGCCGGCTTTTGCATATTGTTCGGCACCAAACTGAATGACCTGCTCGGAGTTCACCATCAGCGGACGCATGTTGCCGGGGTCGCCTTTCATGTAGGGCACCAGGGCGGCGGGTTTGCCGCGGTCGAAGTCGATGTCGGGGTAGCGTTCGATCTCTGTGACAAGCTGCACAAAGGTGTTTACACCTTCGTCCATCCACGTGGTCTGGCGCTCGTCGTTGTTGATGATCATCGGGAAGAAGTTGTGGCCCACTTCGTGTACCACGACACCGACCATGCCTTTGCGCACGGCCGCGCTATACGTGCCGTCTTTTGCCGGGCGGCCGTAGTTGAAGCAGATCATGGGGTATTCCATGCCCTGGGCGGCGGCGTGCACCGATATAGCGACCGGGTACGGGTAGTCGATGGTCATGCGGGAGTATACTTCCAGCGCATTTTTAACGGCGTTGGTTGATTCTTTTTCCCACAGGGGGTTGCCTTCTTTTGGATAGAACGACATGGCCAGGGGTGTGTAATTGCCGATCTTCACGGCCTGGGCATCCCAGATGAACTTACGGGAGGTAGCAAAGGCAAAATCGCGTACGTTCTCGGCGTGGAATTCCCACGTCTTTTTCTCTTTTACTTTGGTCTTCTCGCGTTGTACGGCTTCGTCTTGTGTGGCAATGATTACCGGTTTGTCGAACGTGGTTTTGGCTTTTTGCCAGCGCTCCAGCTGGGCTTTGCTCAATACCGCGTCAGCGTTTTTCAGCTGGCCCGTAGCGCCTACGATGTGGTCGGCAGGAACGGTGATCTTTACTTTATAGTCGCCGAAGGTCAACGCGAACTCGCCCTGGCCGAGAAATTGTTTGTTTTGCCAGCCTTCGTAGTCGTCGTATACGCACATGCGTGGGTACCACTGGGCGATTACATATGAGTAGTTGCCATCTTCGGGGAAGTATTCAAACTGTGTACGTTCGCGGAAGCGGATGCCGTCGTTGATGTTGTAGCCCCAGTCAATGGAGAAGGTAAATTTCTGACCTGGTGCGAGGGCCTGGGGCAGGTCGATGCGCATCATGGTATAATTGATCATGTGCGGCAGTGTTTTGCCGGCAGCATCTTTTACGGATTTGATCTTAAAGCCACCATCGAACTCATAGAGGTCCAGGTTTGCAGCCGCCGTGCGGGTATCGACGGAGTCTTTAATGGTGCCACCTTTTGTCTTCTGCGTCATGTTGCCGTCGGCCAGTTTGTTTTGGTCGAGCTGCAGCCACAGGTACTTCAACGCGTCGGGCGAGTTGTTGGTGTAGGTAATGGTTTCATTGCCGGTTACGCTTTGGTTGTCGTCGTTTAGTTCGACGTTGATGACGTAGTCGGCTTTTTGTTGCCAGTATTTGGGGCCGGGAGCACCCGAGCCTGAGCGGTATTCGTTGGGGGTTGGCAGGAGCTGGTCCAGCTGCTCGAACTTGCCTTTCCATTTGGGAGCGTCCTGCGCCTGGAGTCTTGTTAGGACCAGGAGGGCAAGGCAGGACAAGCTTAGGATACGTGTCATATTAGGTTTTTTGAGTTAGTCAATCCAATAGCCAATAGGCTTTCTCTTTCATGAGCATTAGCGCGATGCCGGCGATGGCCGAAGAAATTATCATTTTCCAATCGCGACGGTTCACGCTAAATAAATCTACCATAATAAAGGCGGCCACCAGAAAGATGACAACGATAATTATCTGGCCAACCTCCAAGCCCAGATTAAAGGCTAATAGTTGGGATACGATCCGCTCGTCTTTGCCAAGGATGCCCCGCAGGTAGTTTGAAAATCCAAGGCCATGAACCAGGCCAAAGATTGCGGCAAACAGGTAGTTTAGCTGCAGCGGGCCGGTGCTTAGATTTTCTTCATCTTTGAACAGGTTCGAGACCGCCGTGATGAAGATGGTAAGTGGAATGAGAAATTCGATCAGTTCGGGTTTCACCGTGACGATGTCGAGCACCGACAGCGCCAGCGTGATGGAGTGGCCGATCGTAAAAGCTGTTACCAGTACAAGAATCTGGCGCCAGTCGCGCATGAGATACAAAGCACACAAGGACACGACGAACAAAATGTGGTCATAGCCGTCTTTGTAGTCCAAAATATGGTCCCTGCCAATCTCGAAATAAACTCTAAACTCACTCATCGTTTGTGATAAAGGGGCACAATTATAGGGGATAAGTTTGAATTGTGCATCGTCCGGATGAATTGCACGGAGCACGGCTACCTGAATATGGGGGGCGAAATAGGGTTTTTATGGAGGCTTGCTATGGGGTGATGTATGTCTGGGATAGCTGAAGTACGGCTTTGGTAGGGGTTTGATACGGGTAATCCATAGGTTTGGGGTAGGTGTTGGATGGGGTTGGAATGGGTTTGCTATGGCTTATTCTGTGTTACGACGTGACCTCGATGGCAGTCTGAAGACTGCCATTAGACAGGTCACAAGTCACCCTCCCTTCGGTCGGAAGACCTTGCGCCAGCACCCGTTGTCAACCCATCGTGCCAACAACGGGTCGGCTTCTTCAATCGCCGATCTGCCTCCCGGCCTTTTGTTTCTTATTCGTTATTTTTGGCCTTTTAAAAAGTGCGCGGATGGTTTCAAGTGTTCTTTCTTTTGTTCAATGGGTGCTGCTGGTTGTTATGGCGCATCCGTTGCATGTGTCGGTGACGGAGGTGGCGTTTGATGAGAAGGACAAGGCACTGGAGATTATGATGCGGGTTTTTGTTGATGACCTGGAGGTGGTTATGCGCAACCGGCTTAAACAGCCGGAGCTGGACATTACGGTGCCGAAGGGTATTACGGTGGACGAGATGATGGGACCGTATCTGGCGGAGCATTTTAAAATTCAGCTTGACGGTAAGGCGCAGAAGGTTAAATACCTGGGTCACGAAAAGGAAGGCGAGGCGTTTATTTTTTATGTGGAGGTAAGCCCGGTGAAACGGTGGAATAAAATTCAGGTAACGAATTCCATCATTATGGAGACTTACCGCGACCAGTCCAATTTGGTGCATGTTACGGTGCAGGGCAAGGTGAAGAGCCTGCGACTGACGGGTGACGAGTCGACCGGACAACTGGATTTTTAGACGACAGTAGCATAACACTGAATATTTTACACGGATTATGAGGAGCGCATTGATTGGCTTGTTTGCCGCCTTGATTTTTTTGAGTGGTTGTAGTGACAAGGAACGCGAAGAAGGCTGTGTTTTTGAGCCCAATCTCGCGGGCGAAGGTGTGGCCATCACGTTCGATCAATTACAAGATGCACTGGTGCAGGTGAAAAGCAAGGAGGAGCTGGTGGCGCTGCTCTCGCGTGAGCCGTTGGTGCGCGATTATATGTTCCGGCGCACGGAGTATCCCGACGACTCGGTCTTTATCAATGAGCTGTACGCGCGGTTCACTAATCCACACCTGGATACGCTGGCCCTCGAGGTTAAGCGGGTGTTTGGCGATGGCAGTGCGTTACGCAAAAGTTTTGAAGATGCCTTTGCACACATTCAATATTATTATCCTGGCTTTAAGGCGCCGAAGGTCAAGACGCTGATCTCGGGCCTCGATACGGACTTGCTTGTGTCGGATACACTCATTCTTGTCAGCCTCGACTTTTACCTTGGTGCGGGCGCCAAGTACCGGCCCAAAACGTACGATTACCTGCTGCGCAAATACGATCCGGACGATATTGTTCCTTCGTGCCTGTTGATGTTTGGCATCAGCGACCAGTTTAACAAAACCTCTTTGCAAGACAAGACCGTGCTGGCCGACATGATTGCTTACGGTAAGTCGTTTTATTTTGCCAAACACATGATGCCGTGTTTGCCCGACAGCACGTTGATCTGGTACACGCCAGCGGAGATCAATGGGTCGCGTGCGCACGAGGACCTGATTTGGGCGCGGTTTATTGAAAGCAAGGTGCTGTATGAAACCAGTTACGTGGTGAAGAAGGACTATCTCGGCGAACGGCCGATCACCGTACAGGTGGGTGAGAAATGCCCGGGCCGCATTGGCCAGTGGGTGGGTTGGCGCATTGTCAACAGCTATATGAAAGCCCACGCTGACAAGACCCTGCCGCAGCTTATGGCGACGGAAGATGCTCAGCAGCTTTTCAAGGAGTCGCGGTACCGTCCTCAATAGAGGGTTGGGAAAACAGGGGGAAAAAAATATCTTTGGGGCCTCAAATCTAAATCTACAGAACTATGCGTCAGAAAATCGTAGCCGGCAACTGGAAAATGAACAAGACTCTTGAAGAAGCAAACATTCTTGCTTCCGAGGTAACGGGTATGGTGGCAGACGAAGTTAAAGGTGATGCGAAAGTGATTTTTTGCGTGCCCTTCCCCTATTTGCTGCCGATCAAAAATCAGTTGGGTAACAACACACGTATTTTTGTAGGCGCACAAAACTGTAGCGAGCACGAGTCGGGTGCGTATACCGGCGAGGTGTCGGCACCGATGCTCAAGTCAATGGGTATCCCCTATGTTATCCTGGGTCATAGCGAGCGCCGTCAATACTTTGGCGAAGACGGCAAGTTGCTGGCGAAGAAAGTGGACGTAGCGTTGAAGCACGGTTTGTCGCCTATCTTCTGCTGCGGTGAGCCACTGGAGGTGCGCGAGGCGAACACGCATGAAGCGCTGGTGAAGAAGCAAGTAGAAGAAAGCCTGTTCCACCTCGATGCTGACGCGTTGAAGAAAGTGGTGGTTGCTTACGAGCCTGTATGGGCTATCGGCACCGGTAAAACAGCTTCTGCGCAACAGGCACAAGATATGCACGCGGTAATCCGCACGCATCTGGCCAGCAAATACGGTCAGGCTGTAGCCGATACCATCATTATCTTATATGGTGGTAGCGTAAACGCTGCCAACGCTAAAGAGCTTTTCTCCTGTCCCGATGTAGACGGTGGCCTTGTAGGTGGCGCATCTCTCAAGTCGCGCGACTTCACGGAAGTGATCAAAGGAGCTTAAGCAGTTTTCATTCGATTTCCATTCGTTACGCATGTACTACTCGCGCTTTCAGGTGACCTGTGCTCCGGAATATTCGGAGATCCTCATGGCTGAGATGGCGGAGGCAGGCTTTGATTCTTTTCTCGAGACCGACACTGGTTTCGAGGCGTATGTTACGTTAGAGAATTACGATAAAGAAAAACTGGAAGAGATCAAGACGCGCTACGGCGCGCAGACGCCGCTTACTTTCGAACAAGATAAGATCGAGAAGCGTAACTGGAACGAAGAGTGGGAACAGAGCTATCAGCCCATTATCGTCGACAACCGTTGCCTTATACGCGCAGCGTTCCATGCACCCGATGCGGCGTATCCATACGAGATTGTCATTACTCCCAAAATGTCGTTTGGCACGGGCCACCATCAGACCACGTACCTGATGGTGAAGAGCCAGCTGGACATGGACCATCGCGACAAGCGCGTGATGGACGCCGGCTGTGGCACGGCGATCCTGTCGATTATGGCGTGTAAGCTAGGCGCGACTTCGGTGGAGGCATTCGACATTGACGAGTGGAGTGTCATCAACGGTCAGGAGAATATCGAGGTGAACGGTTGCACGGGCATTCATCTTCAGCAGGGTAAGTTTGAGGATTTGCAGCCGCAGGGGCCGTTCGACATCATTCTGGCCAATATCAACAAAAACGTATTACTCCAAGAAATTAAATATTACCAGGGCTGCCTGGCGCCCGGTGGCCTGCTGCTGTTAAGTGGCTTTTACACGCACGACATTGCCGACATTGCCGAAGAGGCGGGCCGTTATGGCCTACGTCCGGTGCGTGATGATGCGCGTGAGTCGTGGGCAGCGGTACTTTTTAAGAAGGAAGCAAGCGTCGGCCAGTAGCTTGCGCCATTGCCACATCCTTTCTATCTTTAATTCCGGCGTGAGATTTTTTAGCGTGAATGACCTGCTGGGTCAGAAATTTAAATAAACGTCAACATGCGAATCGCTGTTCATGGGAAGGAGTTTAATCGTCAGTCAGCGCCTTTTATTGCCCGTATTTTTGAGATCCTTCAGCAGCAGAAAGTTGAGATCTGGGTTTCGGCCAGGTTCGGTTCGTATCTAAAGACAGCGGCTTTTAAGAAGATAAAGATCAAAAAGACATTCAACCCGGACGACTCGCTGAAGGGCGTGGATGTGTTTATCAGTGTAGGGGGCGATGGCACACTTCTTGAAGCCGTTACGCACATTGCGAAGCAGAAGATTCCTGTGCTGGGGATTAACACGGGTCGGCTAGGGTTTCTGGCGACCATCAGCAAGGAGGAAACCGAACAGGCTTTACTGCAGGTTTGCCAGGGCGCTTATACCACCGAAGCCCGTTCTATGCTGAAGCTCGACACGAACTCAGATGCCTTTGGCAAGCAGAATTTCGCATTAAATGATTTTACGCTGGTGAAAAAGGACACGTCGTCGATGATCACGATTCATACCTACATCGACGGTGAGTTCCTGAACACGTATTGGGCTGACGGCATTATTGTGTCGACTCCCACGGGTTCTACAGGCTATTCCCTGAGCTGCGGGGGGCCGTTGATTTTTCCCAGATCTGGAAATTTTGTTATCACTCCGGTAAGTCCGCACAATTTGACTGTGCGGCCGATCGTGGTTCCCGACACGTCGGAAATCACGTTTCGTGTGGAAGGTCGGAGTAAAAAATTTCTGGTTTCGTTGGATTCGCGTGTGGCGTCGGTCGATGCTTCGGCGGTGATGAAGGTATCGAAATCGGATTATGTTGTGCATTTGGTTCAATTGGAAGGGCAACATTACTTCCGTACCCTTCGCCATAAGTTGAACTGGGGCCTGGACATCCGTAATTGAAATTTTAGTAGTTTTGTAATTCTCTGATCTATAGAAGCTTATTTTTACCAACATGAGGAAGCTAATCTTTGCCGTACTCGCTTTTGTTCTTCTGGCTGCGAATGCAGAAGAGGCCGTCGCCCAAATGAACAGAAGATCCATCAAACGCAACAACAAACGTATGATGAGCTACCGCGGCAGAAAATCTTCCTTTGAGAAGACCAAGTCGTACAACATGGTGTCTGTATCGCTTAACGGGCTGAACTATTATGGTGACCTTGCACCGACACCCAAGCGTCTTAGCACCGATATCAGGTTTACACGCCCGGGCCTTGGTATTTCGTTTGGTCACCGCTTTGGTCCGCGGTACACGTTGACAGCTTCGTTCATGTATGGCACGCTGCGAGGTGATGATGTTGAATCTGCTGATCCCGGGGATTTCGATAACGGTATCTTCCGCTATTTCCGCAACTTGTCTTTCCGCAACCGCATTAAAGAACTTTCGGTTGTGGCCAGCATCGACCTTTTTCCGAACAACGACACGTACATCAGCCGCGTGCGTTGGACGCCGTACGTGTTTGCCGGTGTGGCAGTATTCCACCACAATCCGCAGGCGAAAGCTCCTGCGTTCGACATCGATGGCAATCCGCTGCCGGAGGCCGGTAAATGGGTAGACTTGCAACCGCTCGGTACAGAAGGACAACACTCCACGCTGCCGGATTCGGCGGTTAACTATGGCATAAAACCTTATAAGAAAATTCAGATCGCCATACCAATGGGCCTGGGTGCACGTTTTAGATTGAACCAGCTCATGGATCTTTCGGTAGAGCTCGGGTTCCGCTACCTGTTTACGGACTACATCGACGATGTAAGCCAGCACTATGTGGACCTGGGGGTGTTTGGTAACAACGAGCTGGCCAAAGTGATGTCGTATCGCTCCAACGAGCTCTTCCCACAAGGGTTCGAACCGAATCCACCGTATGTCAGCCCGATTGACGGGCGCACATATCAGGTGCTGGATGGCTACGGTCGCGAGAATCCGGAGAACCTTCGCGGGAACAAGAAGGACAACGATTTTTTCATGGTGACGACGGTTAAACTTACTTATATACTAGGCAAAACATTTCACAGGGCTAAATTCAGATGATCCGTTATACGTTGACAAGGCTGTCTTTTGGGGTTATAATCTTTCTGTTGTCATGGGATTGGGCGCACGCCCAACGCTCGGAAGTGGGGTTCGGCATTGGCACGTTTAATTACACGGGAGACCTCGTACACAATTATAATTTTAAATATTCGCGTCCGGCGGCAACGGTCTTTTACCGTTCCAACCTCAGCAACGTGGTGAGCTTTCGCACCAGTCTGACTGGCGGCCAGCTCAGCGCCTCTGAAAAACCGCTCGATGCTTTTGCTCAGCAGCGGGATGCTTCGTTCGACATCTTTTTGATGGAAGTGTCGACGGTGTTGGAATATCACTTCCTTGACTGGCGCGACTCCAAGCGCTTTGTGCGGTTGAACCCTTACCTGTTTGGCGGCGTGGGGCTGTTTGGTATTTCGGGCAATGGAGAAAAGACCGAAGAATACAGCAATGTGCAAGTGTCCATACCGTTTGGGCTGGGCGTAAAATATGTGTACAACCCCAAGTGGTATTTCGGTCTGGAGCTTGGCGTGCGCAAGACTTTCTTTGATAACCTCGACAATATTTCGGGTGGCGACCTTCGTTACAAGAATTATCAATACGGCAATCCGAACGACAACGATACTTTCTACTACCTGGGAATTAGTCTGACACGGACTTTTTACGAAATTCCCTGCCCCAGAAGCCCTTATAAATAGTCCTTCTGTCGCTTTTCTTTTAACCCATACGGCTTTTTACTACTTTTGACCTCTTGTGGCTTCTCTAAAGGAACATATAGATTTAAATAATCTTCCCCAGCACCTTGCAATCATCATGGATGGCAATGGCCGATGGGCTAAAAAGAAGGGCGCTATGCGCATTTTCGGGCATCGCAATGCCATCCAGGCTGTAAAAGATGTGACGGAAGGTTGTGCTGAGCTCGGGGTAAAATATCTGACGCTGTACGCCTTTTCGACCGAGAACTGGACGCGTCCGAAGGCCGAGGTAGATGGTTTGATGGAGCTTTTGGTTAGCACCATCAAGGGCGAGATAAAAACCTTAATGGACAACAAGGTTCGGCTGACGACGATCGGCGAGACGTCGCAACTGCCTCCGGACTGTCAGAACAACCTGGCCTGGGCTATGAACCAGACCAAAAATAATACAGGGCTTACCCTGATCCTGGCGTTGAGCTATGGCGGCCGCCGGGAGATTATAAATGCAGTGAAGCAGCTGGCGGCAGAGGTCAAGAGCGGGAAAATGGCGCCGGAGGAAATAAATGAGCAGGTCCTTGAGAACTATTTGCAGACTTCGGGCATCCCAGACCCAGAGCTGTTGATCCGCACCAGTGGTGAAATGCGCGTGAGCAATTTCCTACTGTGGCAGATTGCTTACACCGAGCTTTTTATCACACCCACACTTTGGCCCGATTTCCGCAGGGAACACCTGTATGAGGCCATTTGGTCGTATCAGCAGCGCGAACGAAGATTTGGAAAAACTAGCGAACAATTGAATCCCGTAAGTTGATGAAGAAAGTTTTATTCCTGGTGATCCTTTTGGGTTTCACAGTTGATACATGGGCTCAATTCAGACGAAATCGCGAACGTTCCGGGGCTGGCGCTGAAAATAACCTGAACTACGCCAACCCGGCGGAGTATACTATTGCGGGCATTGAAGTGACCGGCTTGAACATCCTGGACAAAAATGCCATGGTGTCGCTGACGGGTCTGAAGGTGGGCGATAAGATTAAGATTCCGGGTGATGCTATCACGACGGCCATTCGCAGCCTGTGGAAACACGGTTTGGTGGGCGATGTTACCATCAAGGTAGACCGTATTGAAGGCGAAAACGTGTACCTCAACATTGTGCTGGCCGAGCGACCCCGCCTGACCAGTTTTTACTTTACCGGCATTTCCAAGTCACAAGAGAGCGGTCTGAAAGAAGACCTGACACTTATACGCGGTAAGATTGTAAACGACGCCATGGTGCGTAACACCGAACTGGCCGTTAAGAAATACTTTGTCAAGAAAGGCTTCCTCAATACGGAAGTAAAGATCACCCAGGATGCAGACACATTGCGCGATGGGATCATCATGCGGATCGCGGTTAATCCAAAATCGAAGGTGAAGATCAACCATATTGCGTTTACCGGTAATGAGAACATCGACGACGCCAAGCTCAAGAAGAAAATGAAGGGCACGCATGAGCGTCCCCGTTTTGCGTTGCACCGTACGCTGCTGAAAGAGATCGCGGGCATCAAGCCGAAAGAGTTTATGGACTCCAGCTACAAAGTGAGCTGGAAAGAAGCGAAGGAGTTTCTGAACAACAACGTTAAGCTGAATATTTTCAGCAGCTCGAAGTTTATTCAGAGCGACTATGAAGACGACAAGAAGGCTGTGGTCGCCTACTTCAATACAAAGGGTTATCGCGATGCGGAGATTGTGAGTGATACGGTCTATGCACACGACGGTCGCACGATCAACATCGACCTGCAGATATATGAAGGTCCCAAGTACTACTTCCGCAACATCATCTGGACGGGTAATTATATCTATACCGATAAACAGCTCGGCGCGGTTCTCGGCATCAGCAAAGGCGATGTCTATAATAAAGAGATGATCGATAAAAAGCTTCAGTTCAATCCGAAAGGGATGGACATTAGCGGTCTGTACATGGACGATGGTTATCTGTTCTTCCGGATTAACCCCGTGGAGGTAGCGGTAGAGGGTGACTCGATCGACGTAGAGATGCGCATCTTCGAAGGTGAGCAGGCTACGATCAACGAAGTGACGATCGCCGGTAATGAGCGTACGAGCGACCACGTAATCCGCCGCGAGCTAAGCACTATTCCCGGTCAGAAATTCAGACGTTCGGATATCATCCGCACGCAGCAGAAGCTGGGTCAGCTTGGTTATTTTGCGCCTGACAAGATCGGCCAGAACCTGGTGCCGAATCCGGCGAACGGAACGGTGGACATTCAATGGACTGTCGAGGAGCAATCAAACGACCAGGTGGAGCTCTCCGGTGGTTGGGGTGGTTATTATGGCTTCGTGGGTACGCTGGGTCTGACCTTCAACAACTTTTCATTGCGGAACATACCGCACTTTGAACACTGGCGTCCGCTGCCGGTGGGTGATGGTCAGCGTCTGTCGTTGCGTGCGCAGGCCAACGGCCGTTCTTTCCAAAGCTATAGTTTCTCGTTTACCGAGCCCTGGCTGGGTGGCCGCAAGCCGCACTCGCTGTCGGTGAGCTTTAACAGCTCGTTCCAGCGTTACCCGTATGGTATCACGACCAGCGACAACGACTCGCGTCTGCAAGTGCACAGCGTGACGGTGGGTCTGGGCCGTTTGCTGGAGTGGCCTGACAACTACTTTACACTGACAAACTCGGTGTCATACCTGCGTTATATTCTGCAAAACTGGAACTCCGGTCTGGGGTATACGGACGGTGTTTCCAACAGCTTTACGTTCAACACCACGCTGGCGCGTAACAGCATCGACAATCCGATGTACCCAGCGCAAGGTTCAACCATTTCGTTGAGTGTTACGCTGACACCGCCGTTCTCGCTGTGGCGCGACATCAACTACTCGACGGCCGAGCCGGCTGTAAAATATCAATGGATTGAATATCACAAGTGGATGTTCGATGCGAAGTATTACCTGCCGCTGGACAACAAGAAAAAACTTGTGCTGGAGGCGAAGGCGCACTTTGGCTTCATTGGCAAATACACCGACAAGGCGGGTATTGGACCGTTCGAGCGATTCTACCTCGGTGGCGATGGTTTGGCGGGTGGTTTCAACTCGTTCCTGTTAGGTCAGGAAGTGATCGGTCTGCGCGGCTACCAGAACAACTCCATTACGCCTCCGTACTACGACCAGAGCCTGAACAGTGGCCAGGGTGTGCTGGCGGGGGGTATTGTATACGACAAACTTGGTCTTGAATTGCGTTATCCGGTAACGACAGGCAATGCCGCCACGATTTATGGTTTTGTCTTCACAGAAGCGGGTAATAACTGGAACAATTACGATGATTTTAATCCGTTTAACCTGTATAAATCTGCCGGGTTTGGTGCCCGGATCTTTATGCCGGCATTTGGGTTGATTGGCTTGAACTGGGGGTATGGTTTCGATCCGGTGCCGTTAAATGGAAGAGGGCCTGTTAGCGGGTCACAATTCCACTTTACTATCGGTCAGCAACTCAGATAATTATGCGGGTCTATATTATTACGATATTTTTTCTCATTTTCGGCCTGAATTTTGTCAACGCTCAGAGGTTCGGATACATTGACACGAACTACATCCTGGAGAAAATGCCTGATTATAAAAAGGCTCAGGATGAGATCAGCCAGTTATCGGTCGCCTGGGAAAAGGAGATCGCAGACATGGACAAAAAGATCCAGGCCATGTACAGCGCTCTTCAGGCGGAGCAAGTGCTGCTGACGGACGCTATGCGGAAGGAGCGGACAGATGAAATTCACAAGAAAGAAGTTGAGCTAAAGGACTACCAGAAGAAGGTGTTTGGATTTGGCGGCTTGTTCTTCCTGAAAAAACAGGAGTTGACGAAGCCAATCCAGGACAAGGTGTGGGATGCGGTAGACAAAGTCGCCAAGCAAAAGAACCTGCATATTGTCTTTGACAAGGCGGGCGAGCTGACGATGATCTACACCGACCCGCGGTACGACTATACCGACTTCGTATTGGATGAGCTTGGGTTAGGTGACCCGAATGATGAGATTAAAAACTAAAAATTGAATACCGTAATGAGAAAACTCGTTTTACTTGTGGTGCTGGGAATGACAGCTGCTGTCGCTCATGCACAGGCTCCTGTGAAGGTCGGCTATGCAGATGTAGACTACATATTTGCCCAAATGCCGGAGTCCAAGCAGGTCGATGCCGAACTGAAGTCGCTGCAGACACAGCTCAAAAATCAAAGTGATACCAAGGTACAGGAGTTTCAAAAGAAACTGGCCGACTACCAAGCCAATATCAATACCATGCTGGAGCCTGTGCGTGTAAACACAGAGCGCGAACTGCAACAGCTGCAACAAAACATTGAGAAGTTCCAACAGGATGCTCAAACTACTATTCAAAATAAACAGACCCAGCTGATGGATCCTATTTACAAGAAGGTAGGCAAGAACATCGAAGAGACTGCAAAGGAGAATGGCTTTTCGTTCATTCTGAACCAGCAGATCGGCGGCCTGGACGTGATTCTGTATGGTGACGAGAAGATGGATATCTCTGACCTGGTGTTGAAGAAAATGGGTGTAACGCCGAAGCCGGCGACTACTACTGCGCCTGCTACAACAACGCCTGCACCAAAGAAATAATATTTGCGTTTGCGCGCAAAAAGAAAGAGCCTCTCATGTTTGTGAGAGGCTCTTTCTTTTTCTATTGGCAACGCTTCGAGGTGCTGCGCCGCATTGTCTATTATGAGACTTTATTGTTTCGAACGCGTGTTTTGAACTTATCGAGCTGCATGCGCAGGGCGTCTGCGGCTAATCCGGCAGCGGCTTCAAATGATTTTGCCTTTTCTGTGGCGAAGAGCATATTACCGGGTACACGCAGCTTGATCTCTACTGTTTTGTTCTCAGCACCTTCATTATTCAGTCGGAGGAACACCTCACCATCCACCAGGCGATCATAAAATGTATCGAGCTTGTCGAGCTTTTTCTGGATGAAGTTGATCAGCTTGCGATCAGCGTCGAAATGGATGGAATGAACTTGTAACTTCATAATTGTTGAATTTTAAAGTGAACAATAGAATTATGCCGGTTTTTTGAAAGTCCGGAGCTTTCGGTAAGTAATTATGCTGTCATGCGTGGGTGGTTATAGTCATACAGAGTAGAGTATAATGATGGTGGGATGCGGCCTTACGCCTTAGGGTGCGCCAGGTCGAATGCCTTCTTAAGCTTCTCGATGGAATTGTGAGTATATACCTGTGTTGCTGCGAGGCTACTGTGGCCGAGCAGATCCTTTACGGCGTTTATTTCAGCGCCCTTGTTTAACAGGTGGGTGGCATAGGTGTGACGCAACACGTGCGGGCTTTTTCGTTCGGCTGTAGAGATTTGCAGATGTGTCTTCACAATGCGATAGATCATCATTGGGTAACAGGGCTCGCCAGAATCTGTTACGAGTAACAGGCCGTGTCCGCTATTTTCAACTTCCCGGTTTCTCACGTTCTTATAGTCTTCTATTATTGAAACGAGGTTCTGCGAAAATGGGATGATTCTTTCCTTGTTTCTTTTTCCCAGGACTTTTACAGTCCTGTTTATCAGGTCGATTTGATTTTCGCGCAGGTTGAGTAATTCGGACAAACGCATACCTGTACCGTAGAAAAGCTCGAGGATAAGCTTTGTGCGCTGACCGTCTAGTGTATCTTCAAATACCTTGTTGTCGAGCACGCGCACCATGTCGGCTTCTTTCACAAACGAGGGAATACGTTTGGGTGTCTTCAGTGGCTTGATCTTGACGGTAGGATCTTTTTTGATGACCTCGCGGCGCATGAGGAATTTGTAGAATGAGCGGAGGCATGCAATCTTGCGGTTGACGGATGTAGCGCCGAGGCCATCTTCCACCAGCTGGACAATCCAGTAGCGAAGCTCATTGTAGTCTGCATTTTCGGCGGCTGTACCGGGAAAGGTTGTTTCGAGAAATCCTAAGAATTGAGCGAGGTCGCTTTCATACGCCAGGATTGTGTTAGCACTGAGCCTTTTCTCGGATTGAAGATATGTAAGAAAGGATTGTACCATGCTGCCTCACCAAGTCTCGCTACTTGCCGGTGTAGAAGCAATGTAAAAAAAATAATCCCCATAAGCACGGGCCTATGGGGAATGTTTATGCAATGGGGATACTTTGTGGACAACTAATTATCCACAGAATCCCGGTAAGAGCTCTAGAAGCGGAATTAACCGTTAGTTTCCAGCAGTCGTTGCTGTTCTCTGTATGCAGCACGGATGATTTGATTCCGGCGACGAACAGAGGGTTTCTCAAAAGATGTGCGGGCACGCAGTTCTTTCAAAACGCCTGTTTTCTCAAATTTCTTCTTGAAGCGCTTCAGTGCCTTGTCGATTGACTCGTTTTCTTTTACGTTGATAATAAGCATATTCCTTATTTAGGGCTGCAAATATAGGTGAAACACACTGACTATCCAAGCGTTACTTCAAAAGTGCCCGCGAAATGACCAGTTTTTGAATTTCAGATGTTCCTTCGCCGATGGTGCACAGCTTGGCGTCGCGGTAGAATTTCTCCACTGGGAAGTCTTTGATGTAGCCATACCCGCCAAAGATCTGCACGGCGTCGTTGGCAACCTCTACCGCGATTTCCGACGAATATAGCTTCGCCATGGCCGATTCTTTGGTCACTGGCTTGTGGTTGTTCTTCAGGTCGCCGGCGCGGAAAGTGAGCAGGCGCGCCGCTTCTACTTTTGTGGCCATGTCGGCCAGTTTAAAGGAAATGCCCTGGAAGCTGGAGATTGGCTGATCGAACTGTTTACGCTCCTGCGAATATTTCAGCGCCGCTTTAAATGCGCCTGTGGCAATGCCGACGCCCAATGCAGCAATGGAAATACGGCCGCCGTCGAGAATTTTAAGTGACTGCACAAAGCCGTCACCTTCCTTTCCCAGCATCTGGGACTTGTGTATACGGCAGTCTGTGAAGATGAGCTCGGCTGTTTCCGAGGCACGCATGCCCAATTTGTTTTCTTTTTTGCCTGATGTAAAACCGGGCGTACCTTTCTCGAGTATGAAGGCGCTCATGCCGTGTGCATCGCCTACGTCGCCAGTGCGCACGATCACCACGGCAACATTGCCCGTGCGGCCGTGGGTAATAAAGTTTTTGGCGCCGTTCAGGACGTAGTAGTCGCCGTCGCGCACGGCGGTCGTGCGCATGTTGCCGGCGTCAGAGCCCGTGTTGGGTTCGGTCAGGCCCCACGCACCGATCCACTCGCCCGAGGCAAGCTGGGGCAGGTATTTGCGTTTTTGCTCTTCGTTGCCGAATTGCAAAATGTGGTTTGTACATAAGGAATTGTGTGCCGCCAGTGACAGGCCTATCGAGCCATCTATGCTGGCGATCTCAATAATGGCGGTGATGTATTCCGTGTAGGTTAGTCCGGCTCCGCCGTATTCTTCCGGCACGAGCACGCCCATGAGCCCCAGGGCGCCCATTTTACGAAAGATGTCGATGGGAAACTCCTGGCTTTCGTCCCAGGTCATGATGTGAGGTACGATCTCACGTTGGGCGAAGTCGCGTGCCATCTGCGCGATCATTTTTTGATTTTCAGATTCGCTAAAATCTAACAACCGATGGTTCTCTGTAAGCACATCCATAACAATGTCGTTTTTGAGGGTTAAGAGGACTAAGGTAAGAAGAAGAAGGGAATTAGCAAACGAATGTTAGGTTGTGAAAATAAGGTACAAAGAATTTGCGGTGCCGGAAAGTCTTAGTAAATGACTAAATCCGTCTAAAAGTTATATTTTCGCAGATTGTAAAACCCATAATCAATGAAAATAGCTGTAGTTGGCACTGGTTACGTTGGTCTCGTAACCGGAACTTGTTTTGCTGAAACCGGGAACACGGTGACGTGTGTGGACATCGACAAAGAGAAGGTTAAAAAGCTTCAGAATGGTACCATTACCATCTACGAGCCGGGCCTGGAACAACTCTTTGAGAGAAACATTAAGCAGGAAAGATTGTCTTTCACCACCGATCTGGCGGAAGGCATCAAAGATGCGAAGATCATTTTCCTGGCGCTCCCTACGCCTCCGGGCGAGGATGGTTCTGCTGACCTGAAGTATATTCTGAAGGTAGCAGATGATTTAGGACCGTTGCTGTCCGATTATACTGTGATTGTCGACAAGAGCACAGTGCCTGTTGGTACGGCCGACAAGGTGCACGCGAAGATCGCGGCTCATGCAAAGGTCGATTTCGATGTGGTATCAAATCCTGAGTTCTTGCGTGAAGGTGTGGCGGTAGAAGACTTCATGAAGCCCGACCGCGTGGTGATCGGTACAACGTCGCCTCGTGCGCGGAAGATCATGGAGACACTGTATGCGCCGTATGTACGTCAAGGCAATCCGATCATCTTTATGGATGAGCGTTCGGCCGAGCTGACGAAGTATGCTGCAAACGCTTTCCTGGCGACGAAGATTACGTTCATGAATGAGATTGCCAATGTGTGCGAGCTCGTGGGCGCGGACGTTGACGCCGTGCGCAAAGGTGTTGGTACCGATAGCCGTATTGGTAAGCGTTTTCTCTTTCCGGGTATTGGTTACGGTGGTAGCTGTTTCCCGAAAGATGTGCAGGCACTTGCCAAGTCGGCGCAAGATGCGCAGTATGACTTCCGTATTTTGCGTTCGGTGATGGATGTGAACGAAGATCAAAAGACTCGTCTCATCGCCCGTGTAAAAGAGCATTTCAAAGGCCATCTGAAAGGCAAGAGCATTGCGTTCTGGGGTCTGTCTTTCAAACCGCACACCGACGATATCCGCGAGGCGCCGGCACTGTATAACATCGAAGCATTGCTTCAAGAAGGTGTAACGGTTCGTGCGCACGATCCGGAAGCGATCGAAAACGTAAGACGTATTATGGGTGATAAGATCCAATACTTTGAAACGCCTTACGATGCCGCTGAAGGCGCTGACGCGATCTTCATTTCGACCGAGTGGCCTGAGTTCCGTACACCGGACTTCGAGAAGCTCAATACTATTTTAAAAGGTAAAGTCATTTTTGACGGCCGTAACCTGTACGACCTTGATTTGATGAAAGATCAGGGCTATGCATATTTCAGCATCGGAAGGGAGGTCATCAATGGCAAATAAGGGACGCGTACTCGTTACCGGCGGCGCTGGATTTTTAGGATCACACTTGTGCGACCGCTTTATTAAAGAAGGCTATAGTGTTGTAGCGATGGACAACCTGATCACGGGTGACCTGCGCAACATCGAGCATCTTTTCAAGCACGAGGATTTTGAGTTCTATAACCACGACGTGTCTACGTTCGTACACGTGCCCGGCGACTTGCAATATATTCTTCACTTTGCTTCACCGGCCAGCCCGATTGATTATTTAAAGATACCTATTCAGACCTTGAAGGTAGGCTCTCTGGGGATCCACAATCTGTTGGGCCTTGCCCGCGCGAAGAAGGCCCGGATTCTGATCGCGTCTACGTCGGAAGTATACGGTGACCCGTTGGTTCACCCGCAGGTGGAAGAGTACTATGGTAACGTAAACCCCATCGGTCCACGCGGCGTGTACGACGAGGCAAAGCGTTTCCAGGAAGCTATCACCATGGCGTACCATACGTATCACAAAGTGGATACGCGCATTGTGCGTATTTTCAATACCTATGGTCCGCGCATGCGCCTGAATGACGGTCGTGTATTGCCCGCATTCATTGGCCAGGCACTCCGTGGTGAGGATCTGACAGTATTTGGCGACGGTAGCCAGACGCGTTCGTTCTGCTACGTAGACGACCAGGTAGAGGGTATCTATCGCCTGCTCATGTCCGACTATAACCTGCCAGTGAACATCGGTAACCCGGATGAGATCACTATCGGTATGTTTGCCGAAGAGATCGTGAAGCTGACCGGTACCAAGCAGAAGGTTATATACAAGCCGCTGCCGCAAGATGATCCGAAGCAACGCCAGCCGAACACTACCAAAGCCCGTGAGATTTTGGGCTGGGAGGCGAAGGTGTCGCGTGCCGAAGGTCTGAAGATTACGTATGAGTACTTCAAGTCACTTCCGCAGGAAGTGCTGTACCAACGCGATCACAAGAATTTCGAGAAATATATTCGATAGTATTCCTGGCGATGTCTATACAGAAACTTCTGATCACCGGTGGGGCCGGCTTTATTGGTTCGCATGTCGTGCGCTTGTTTGTAAACAAGTATCCGGAGCGAACTATTATCAACCTGGATAAGCTGACTTATGCGGGCAACCTGGAGAACCTGAAGGATGTCGAAGGAAAACCGAATTACCATTTTGTTAAAGGCGATATTTTAGACAATGCTTTCCTGGTGGAGCTTTTTAAAGAACATGCCATTGAAGGCGTGATCCACCTGGCGGCGGAGTCGCATGTAGACCGCTCGTTGCACAACCCCGGGGAGTTTGCGCATACCAACATTGTGGGTACGCTAAACTTATTGCAGGTGGCCCACGGCGCCTGGAAAGGTGCCGCCGGCAGGCGGCGGTTTTACCATATCTCTACCGATGAGGTATATGGAACGGCCGATCAAGGAGAGTTCTTCACAGAAGAGACTCCCCTTGATCCCCGGTCGCCATATTCGGCCTCCAAGGCCAGTAGTGATCACTTCGTTAGTGCCTATCATCACAGCTTTGGCCTGCCGACATTGATCAGCCGTTGCTCGAACAATTATGGCCCGTTCCACTTTCCGGAAAAGCTTATTCCGCTGATGATTCACAACATCCTCAACAGTAAACCGCTGCCGGTGTATGGTAAGGGTGAGAACATTCGCGATTGGTTGTTTGTAGAGGACCATGCGCGAGCGATCGAGGCAATCTTTAAAAAAGGGAAAGTTGGCGAGGTGTATAACATTGGCGGCAACAACGAGTGGAAAAACATCGACCTGGTAAATCTGCTTTGTCGTATTCTGGACAAGAAGCTGGGCCGGGCCGACGGTACGTCGGAAAAGCTGATTGCTTTTGTAACAGACCGGCCGGGACACGACCTTCGCTATGCTATTGATGCGTCGAAGCTCATCAGTGAAACCGGTTGGCGACCCAGTGTTACCTTTGAGGAGGGCCTGGAGCAAACCGTTGACTGGTATCTAAACAATCCGGAATGGTTACAACATGTCACTTCGGGCGATTACCTGAAGTACTATAGCGATATGTACGGCAAGCGTATTTAGCAACCAAACCAAGAAAGCGCATGAAGGGCATTATTCTGGCCGGAGGATCGGGAACGCGGCTGCATCCGCTCACCCTGGCAGTGAGCAAGCAGCTCATGCCGGTGTACGATAAGCCGATGATCTATTACCCCTTGTCAGTGCTGATGATGGCCGGGGTTCAAGACATTCTAGTCATCTCCACTCCGCACGATATGCCTATGTTTCAGAAGCTGCTGGGCGACGGTACGCAGTTGGGATGTTCCTTCACGTATGCCGTGCAGCCTTCGCCGGATGGCCTTGCGCAGGCTTTTATTATTGGCGAGTCCTTTATTGGCAAGGACACAGTAGCCCTTATTTTAGGCGATAATATCTTTTACGGTTCGGGCATGCAGCGCCTGCTGCAGTCGCACCGCGACCCACAGGGCGGCGTGATCTTCGCGTATCATGTGACGGACCCGGAGCGGTATGGCGTTGTAGAATTTGACGCCAATAAAAATGCCATTTCGATTGAAGAGAAGCCCAAACAGCCGAAGTCTAACTATGCGGTGCCGGGCTTGTATTTTTATGATAACGATGTGGTAGAAATTGCCAGGAGTCTCAAGCCGAGTCCCCGGGGCGAGCTGGAGATCACCGATGTGAACAACACCTATCTCAAGCGCGGCAAGCTGACGGTGGCGCCGATGAGCCGCGGCACGGCGTGGCTGGATACCGGCACGTTTGATTCGCTTATGCAGGCTTCTAATTTTGTACAGACCATTGAGCAACGCCAGGGTCTGAAGATCGGTTGTATCGAGGAGGTGGCGTATCGCATGGGGTATATTACCAAAGAAGCCTTGCTGGCATTGGCTAAGCCTCTTGAAAAAAGTGGTTATGGCACGTATTTGAAAAATCTGCCCACGTATCTCTAGCGCCCCATGACGTTACGAGAGGCCTTTACGGACGCAGTACAACGCTATGGCAGTGATCGTACCGTGGCGGATGCCCTCTGGCAGGAGGCGATGCGGCATTATCAGTCGCGCGGGCGTACCTACCACACGCTGGCGCACCTGGAACAAGTGTACCGCGTGCTGATTCCTGTACAAGACCGCATAGACGATTGGGACAGCGTACTCTTTGCCATTTTGTATCACGACTATATTTACGATGTGTACCGGCACGACAATGAAGAGAAAAGCGCCGACTTTGCCCGGGAGCGATTGGCCCGGTTGAATTTTCCACCCGAGCGTATTGCGCTTTGTGCCGACATGATCGTAGCGACCAAAGGCCATGTGGCAGCCGATGTAAGCGATATTAATTATTTTACCGACGCCGATCTTTGCATCCTCGGTACCGACGGGCCCACCTACTCGGGCTACGCGATCGCGGTGCGGCAGGAGTATTCTATTTATCCTGATATGTTATACCGCCCGGGGCGGCGGAAGGTATTAGAGCGTTTCCTGAAAATGGACCGTCTCTTTAAGACTGTCGAGTTCTACGAGCAATACGAAGCTCAGGCCCGGATCAACCTGGCGCGCGAGCTGGGTGGCGGAATTGTGTATTGATTTGGGTGCTGTCGGGAATTTTTTAGCACTAAATCTGTTTATTTAACTGTTGATCCTTCCGGAAGACCTCAGGCCTCGAAAAAAGTATTTCTTCAAAAAGGCCCGTTTTTAATCATTTTCAAAGAATTTTGCTATAAAAGTAAAAAATCATACTTTTGCGAAAGTTTCTGAGTATTCTTTTGGAGGGGACCGGTTAGTCCCCTCTTTGTTTATAGAATATTTTTCAAATGGATATAGCGGAAGAGATCAAGCGGATTGCCACATCGAAGTTGACGGATTCAAACCAGTTTGTCGTCGATGTTATTGTTTCTTCCAAACGCGGTCCCCGCAAGGTGCTCGTGCTTCTGGACGGCGACAATGGCATCAGTATCGATGCCTGTGCTGAACTCAGCCGTGCGCTGGCGCAAGATCTTGACGAGGTGTCCTGGCTGGAAGAAGCTTACACGCTGGAAGTGTCGACACCTGGTGTTGATCATCCGCTTAAGTTGCAGCGTCAGTATCCGAAGCATATCGGGCGTTCGCTGCGCGTGAAGCTGGCCGACAAGACCGTAGAGGGGAAGCTGGTGGCGATCGAGGGCGAGAAGATGACGCTGGCGGAGGAGACGGGAAGCGGCAAAAAGAAGGTAGTAACGAACATAGACATCGTCTTTTCCGAAATAGAAAAAGCTTTGGTGTTAGTTAGTTTTAAATAAGACAAAACCATGGATGCACATGAATTAATTCAGTCGTTTGCTGAATTTGCAAAGCAAAAGAACATCGACCGGCCCACCATGATCCGGATCCTGGAAGATGTATTCCGGAACATGATCCGTAAGAGATATGAGTCGGATGAGAATTTTGACATCATCATCAATGCGGACAAGGGCGATCTCGAGATTTACCGTGTCCGGGAAATCGTCGAAGACGACTCGGAAGACATCTGGGATTTTGACAAGATAAGTCTCTCAGATGCTCACAAGATCGAACCCGATTTTGAAGTGGGTGAAGAAGTTTCTGAGCAGGTGTACATTGAGGACTTCGGTCGTCGCGCTGTGACCACGGCCCGACAGACGCTGATCCAGAAGGTGAAGGATCTTGAAAAAGATATCCTTTTCCAAAAGTACAAAGACCTGGTGGGCGAGATCATTGCCGGCGAGGTCTACCAGGTTTTGAGCAAAGAGGTACTGTTGACTGACGCCGAGAGCAACGAGATCGCGATTCCGCGTGGCGAGCAGATTCAGAAAGACCGTTACCGCAAGGGCGAGAACGTACGCGCCATTGTGCACAAAGTAGACATGGTTAACGGTAATCCGAAAATCATCCTGTCGCGTACTTCTCCGGTGTTCCTGGAGCGTTTGTTCGAGCAGGAAGTTCCGGAAGTTTACGACGGTCTGATCACCATTAAAAAAGTTGTACGCGAGCCAGGCGAGCGTGCCAAGGTAGCGGTAGAGTCTTACGACGACCGGATCGATCCTGTAGGCGCTTGCGTGGGTATGAAGGGATCGCGGATTCACGCGATCGTGCGCGAGCTGCAGAACGAAAACATCGACGTGATCAACTTTACTGAAAACCTGGAGTTGTATATCCAGCGGGCACTGAGCCCCGCGAAGATTTCATCGATCAAGGTGGACAAGGATCACGGCCGGGTGTCGGTATACCTGAAGCCCGACCAGGTTTCTCTGGCCATCGGTAAGGGTGGTTTGAACATCAAGCTGGCAAGCCGACTGGTAGGATATGAAATTGACGTATTCCGCGAACTGGCGGAAGGTCAGGTAGAAGAAGACGTTGACCTGGACGAGTTCTCAGACGAGATCGAGAGCTGGGTAATCGACGAGCTGAACCGTATTGGTCTCGATACGGCAAAGAGCGTACTGGCACTCTCAAAAGACGAGCTGGTTAGACGCACCGACCTGGAAGAAGAGACCGTAGAAGGAGTTTTAAGCATTCTGAGACGTGAGTTTGAATGATGTTGCTGCGGAGCGCCCCTGCGTTTTTCATGAATGTAGGGAGTAGTCTGTGAACAATGCGTTAAATTACGCCCGAATGCCACTTTAGATTTTAAAGTCTTTAAAAAACAGGGATATTTGAATATGGCGGAAGAAAAGTTGATTAGGTTGAGTCAGGCAGCGAGGAAGCTTAATGTTGGCCACAACACCATTTTGGATTTCCTCGGAAAGAAGGGTTTTTCCATCGAGAATAACCCTAATGCTAAGCTTACGCCTGAGCAATTCAATCTTTTGTCCAAGGAGTTTGCCTCTTCGGCCACCGACAAGCTTGAAGCTTCCAGTCTTTCCATTGGGGTGAAGCATGTCGATAATGCGCAAGCAGAGAAAGATGCTGTTAAGAAGCGTAGCGAAGAAGAAGAGCGCATTATGATTAAGAACCTCGGCTCAAAAAATGAGGTGAAAGCCAAAGAAGAGCCGAAAACGGAAAAGGTTACGAGCGACAAGCCGAAGCTGGAAGGCATTAAGGTGGTTGGCAAGATCGACCTGGAGAAAAAGCCTGCTACTAAAGAGCCTGAAGAGAAACCGGTCGTTGAACCTGTCAAAGAGGTTGTGACTCCTCCGGTAGCCGAAGTTGAGAAGCCAAAGGTGGTAGAAACGCCGAAGGTGGAAGAGAAGCCTGTCGTAAAAGAAACAGTGGCAGAAGAGGCGCCGAAGAAAGTTGTCGAGGTTGAAAAACCAGTAGTGCCTGTAGCAGAAGTAGCGCCGCCGGTAGTAGTAACACCCGTGCAGACAACACCTCCTGTGGTTGTGCCGCCGGTTGTTGAAAAGCAACCAGAGCCGCAACAAGCACCAGAATCCGAAGTTATCAAGGCACGTGCAGACCGGTTGAAAGGCCTGAAAGTGGTCGATAAGATCGAGCTGCCGGTAGATAAGAAGAAAGATGCCCCTGTGGCATCGTCTGACACGAAGGATGATCGCAAGGGCAAACGTCCGCGCAAGCGTATTGCGACCGATGAAAAAGGTCCAGGCCAGCAACAAGGTCAGGGACAAGGCCAGGGTGGTGGTGTACGTCCACAGCAAGGTGGTGGACCACGTCCCCATCAACAAGGTGGTGGCGGTCCACGTCCTCACCAGGCGGCAGGCGCCGGCCGCGGTCCGCACCCCGCACGCGTTCAGAAAGAAGAGCCTTCGGAAAAAGAAATCCAAGATCAAATCCGCGCTACGCTGGCCAAGCTGAGCGGTGGTAATAAGAAAACCAACAGCGCGAAGTATCGTCGTGAAAAACGGCAGGCGAACTCCGATGCGCAAGAGCAGCAAATGCTGCAAGACATGGAGGCATCGAAGACGCTGCGCGTGACCGAGTTTATCTCGGCAAACGATTTGGCGTCGATGATGAACGTGTCTGTGAACGAAGTCATTTCGACTTGCTTGAGCCTGGGTATGTTCGTGTCGATCAACCAGCGTTTGGATGCTGAAGCGATCACGGTTATCACCGATGAATTTGGTTACGCTGTACAGTTTACTTCTGCGGAAGAAGAGCTGGAAGTGGAGCAAGAAAATGAGCCGGAAGAAAACCTGGAGCCGCGTGCGCCGATCGTTACGATCATGGGTCACGTCGATCACGGTAAGACTTCGTTGCTGGATTACATCCGCAATACTAAGGTTACAGCTTCGGAAGCAGGTGGTATCACGCAGCACATTGGTGCCTATGATGTAACGACCAAGAGCGGTAACAAAATCGCGTTCCTCGATACACCGGGTCACGAAGCGTTTACTGCGATGCGTGCACGGGGTGCCAAGCTGACAGACATTGCTATCATTGTGGTGGCGGCCGACGACGATGTCATGCCGCAAACAAAAGAGGCGATCAACCACGCACAGGTGGCGGGTGTACCTATTGTTATCGCGATCAATAAAATTGATAAACCTACCGCTAACCCCGACAGGATCCGCGAGGGACTCTCGAAGATCAACGTGTTGGTGGAAGAGTGGGGTGGTAAATATCAAAGCCAGGAGATCTCGGCGAAATCCGGTAAGGGTATCGACGACCTGCTGGAGAAAGTACTGCTCGAAGCAGAGATTTTGAACCTGAAGGCAAACCCTAATAGACATGCTACGGGTTCTATTATCGAGGCTTCGCTTGACAAGGGACGTGGTTATGTAGCGACCCTGATGGTACAAACCGGTAAGCTGCAAGTCGGTGACATTGTATTGGCCGGTGCAAACTACGGTCGTGTAAAAGCAATGTTCGATGACACGGGTAAAAAAGTGGCGACGGCCGGACCTTCTACACCGGTGGTATTGCTCGGTCTCGATGGTGCGCCGCAGGCGGGTGAGAAGTTTTCTGTTATGGAAACTGACCGTGAAGCCCGCGAACTTGCTGCCAAGCGCAGCCAGCTGTTACGCGAGCAGAGCATTCGTACGAAGAAACACATTACACTGGACGAGATCGGTCGTCGTCTCGCGATCGGAAGCTTCAAACAACTGAACGTGATCGTAAAAGGCGACGTGGACGGTTCTGTGGAAGCACTCTCCGACTCGTTGTTGAAACTGTCAACGCCGGAAATTCAGGTGGCGATCATCCACCGCGGTGTGGGTCAGATCTCCGAATCCGATGTATTGCTCGCATCGGCTTCCGATGCCATTATCGTCGCGTTCCAGGTGCGTCCTTCGGGAGCGGCCAAACGCCTGGCAGAGAACGAAGAAATCGAAATCCGTCATTATTCGATCATCTACGATGCTATCAACGATGTGAAGGCTGCCATGGAAGGTATGTTGGCGCCCGAAACTGAAGAAATTATCGTGGGCAACGCAGAGGTTCGCGAAGTATTCAAGATCTCGAAGATCGGTACGATCGCAGGCTGTATGGTTACCGATGGTTCGATCAAACGGAGCAACCCGATACGCCTCATCCGCGATGGTATTGTGACCTATGCCGGCAAGCTCCACTCGCTCAAGCGTCATAAAGATGATGCCAGCGAGGTACGCTCAGGCTTTGACTGCGGTATTGGTATCGACGGCTTTAACGACATCCTGGAAGGCGATGTAATTGAAAGCTACGAGCAACGCGAAGTGAAGCGCACGCTGAAATAGAATGTTAACAACGCGTGGGCAGTCGTAAGAAGCCTATGAAAATATGAAGAAGCCTGATCCTTTTCGATCAGGCTTTTTTTTCGAAGCCGTGTGAAGGGAATAACAGTTTAGTTGAATGGAGTTTGTCGAGCAATACTGGGTTTACGGGTTGGGCTTTTTTGCCCAGTCGCTGTTCGGGTGCAGGCAGTTGGTGCAGCTTTTCTATTCTGAAAAGCAAGGGCGCGTGGTATCGCCTACACTCTTCTGGCAGCTTAGCTTGTTGGGCTCTTTTCTCTTTTTAATATACGGCATCATTCGCGACGACGCGGTTATTATTCTTGGCCAGACCTTATCGTATTTCATTTATATCCGCAATCTGCAGTTGAAAGATAACTGGAAGGTCATGCCCGTTGTGCTTAGGTTCTTTTTGATCATGCTGCCCATCTTTACACTAGTATGGGTGTTGGTTGTGTCGGAGGAGGCGATGACCAGCCTCATGACGAAGACGGACTTTACACACCCGCTGCTGATCTTAGGTGCAATCGGTCAATTGTTGTTGAATCTGCGGTTTGTATACCAGTGGTATTATTCCGAGAAGTATAAACAGTCTATTTTACCGTTGGGCTTCTGGATCATTAGTCTGGTAGCCTCCGTCATGATTATTCTCTATGCGGCCTATCGCATACCAATCGATCCCGTGCTGTTGATAGCGCAGAGCATGGGCATTTTTGTGTATGTACGAAATATCATTCTTCACGGTCGTGCTAAAGCGCGGGCACATGTTACTCCCTAATGGCAAACAGCAACGATTATACTTCGCTTCTTACACCTGCCGTTCAGGAGTTTATTCGTGCGCATGAGCACGATGATGAACGACAGCTTGTATTAAGACACAAGGAGATTGAGGGCGTGCCGGCGGCGCGCTTGGCTGAACAGATTGCCGCGCGCAGGAAGGCGAAGGATAAGTTGCCGACATATTATCAGACGGAGGGCATTGTATATCCTCCCGGGATTAACCTGGAACAGTCTTCTTCCGAACAGACGGCGCGCTACAAACAGACCATCCTTCAACTGGAAGAAGTGAGAACAATAGGGGCCATCGATCTTACCGAGGGTTTTGGTATCGATACATTTTTTCTCAGTCGGTCCTTTGTGGTAGTGAGTGCAGTCGAACCGGATGAGTCACTACAAGCGATCGCGCGGCACAATCACAAACGCTTAGGTGCGAAAAATATCCATTATTATAACAGAACGGCCGAAGCATTCCTGGCGAATAGCATGGGGCTTACCAACCTTATCTACATCGATCCATCGCGCCGTGCAGGGTCGCAGAAGGTGTTTAAACTAAGCGACTGTGTGCCCAACGTGGTGGCATTGCAAGGGCCGATCTTTAAAATGTCAAGGGACTTGTTGGTAAAGGCGTCGCCCCTGTTAGACATACAACAGGGACTGAAAGAGTTGTCGTTTGTAACGACCGTTTACATTGTGGCGGTGAACAATGAGTGTAAAGAGCTGTTATTTTTTTGTCGCCAGAATTACACGGGTGTGCCTTCGATCGTCGCCGTCAATTTGAAGCACGACGTGACGGAGACCTTTCCTTTTACCTTGCCAGAGGAACAACATGCGGAAGTGATCGACACATCGCCCGCGACATACTTGTATGAGCCCAATGCGGCAATATTGAAAGCTGGGGCCTTTAAGCTTATAGCCAGTCGGTATGGCGTATCGAAAATACAGATTAATACACACGTTTATACCAGCGACACGCTTGTGGAAGATTTTCCGGGACGCGTGTTTAAAGTGGAGGCTTTTGTGAAAAGCGATGCCAAAGAGGTGTTACCTTTCTTCCCCGACGGCAAAGGGAATGTTATCACTCGGAACTATCCGTTAGCAGCAGAGGCGTTAAAAAAGAAGGTAGGATTGCAAGACGGTGGCGATAAATATCTGTTGGCTTTCTCTGGCGCGGGAAGAAAGTTTCTGGCGGTTGCCACGCGTATGAAATAGCGATTAATTTTGAGGGTTAATAAGTACTATGGTTCAATCGGGAACAGTCATTTTAAAGAAAGGAAAAGAGCACTCCATCGAGCGGTATCACCCCTGGATCTTTTCCGGCGCGATACAAGAATCTACCGGTTCACTGACGGACGGCTGTTGGGTGGAAGTGTTGAGCTATAAAAGCAAACGGCTTGGTTTTGGCCACTATCAGAAGGGCAGTATCATGGTGCGTATGCTACAGTTTGGTCCTGATGAGCTGGGTGAGCATTTCTGGGAGAACAAATTCCGCCAGGCGTTGCAGCTGCGGAAAAGCGCGGGGCTGCCGACGGAGGCAACCAATGCCTTTCGGCTGATACATGGCGAGGGCGATGGCCTGCCGGGCCTCATCGTTGATTATTATGATGGTGTAGCTATTGTTCAGGCGCACGATGCCGGCATGCACGAAGATCGCCACCGCATTGCGGAGGCGCTGCTAAAAGCACTAGGCTCAGGGTTGCAGACCGTGTATTACAAGAGCCATGGCACGTTGCCTGGAAAGCTGCGCGACGAACATCATAACGAGTACCTGTCGGGTATGAGCGCCGTGCCGCATATTGTTGTCGAGCACGGGAAGAAATTTTATATTGATTGGGAAGAGGGTCAGAAGACCGGATTCTTTTTAGATCAGCGTGAGAACCGCCGGCTCCTGGGAGAGTTCAGCGCCGGTAAGACTGTATTAAATACATTCTGTTATACGGGGGGCTTTTCGGTGTATGCGCTGGAGGCAGGCGCACACGTGGTGCACTCCGTCGATGCTTCGGAGAAGGCTATTCAGTTGACGCGGAAAAATTTGGAGCTTAACGGCTTTGATGCGGAGAAGCATGCTTGCTATGCCATCGACACGTTTGATTTTCTGGCGGACAAACATCATGCGTACGATGTCATTGTACTGGATCCGCCGGCGTTTGCCAAACATCGCGATGCGCGCCACCAGGCTGTGCGTGGTTATCAACGGTTGAATGCAGAGGCGATGAAAGTGATTCGCCCGGGTGGTGTCATCTTTACCTTCTCCTGCTCGCAGGTTGTCGACCGGCAACTCTTCTACGATACCATTGTGTCGGCGGCCATACAGGCCGGACGCCAGATAAAGGTATTGCATCATTTGTCACAACCGGCTGACCATCCGGTTTCGATCTTCCATCCGGAGGGTGAGTATCTTAAGGGATTGGTGTTGTTTGTGGAGTAGCGGGGAAACAGAGTGAGTGTGAGAGCGGGAGCGACCATGCTCACTCTGTTTTTCTTTGTGCAGCTTTAAATATCGCAGAGCTTTACGGCAGCGGCTAGTGATGTCATGGGGTCTTTGGCAGGGATGAATTCCTGTGCAACAAACCCTTTGAAGCCGGTGGCGGCAATGGCCCGCATAATGGCCGGGTAATACAACTCCTGCGACTCGTCTATCTCGTGGCGGCCGGGTACCCCACCCGTGTGATAGTGGCCGATATATTTTTTGTGTTTATTGATGGTGGCAATCACATCCCCTTCCATGATCTGCATGTGGTAGATGTCGTATAGTAACTGGAAGTTATCCATGCCGGTCTTTTCGGCCAGCTTTACTCCCCACTCGGTGTGGTCGCACTGGTAGTCCTTGTGATCTACTTTGCTATTCAACAGTTCCATGCAGAGTGTGATGTTGTGTTTCGCGGCCAGCTTTAGTACAGGCTCGAGTCCGCGGGCGCAGTTTTCCAGTCCCTGTTCGTCCGTCAGTCCGTTACGATTGCCGCTAAAACAAATGACATTCTTGAGGCCGGCGTCGGCTGCTTTGGGAATGTTCAGGGTGTAGTCTTTGAGCAGCTGCGCATGCAGCGAAGGGTCGTTAAATCCTTTTGTCAGGCCAATGGGGCTGCCGTAGGCCATGGCGCACGTCAGGCCATGTTTCAGAGCAATGGGCCACTGCTCGGCGTTGAGGAGCTCGACCGATTTTATGCCCATGGCTTTCGCGGCTTTGACAAGGTCTTCCAGGGGCATGCCGTTGTAGCACCACTGGCATACGGAATGGTTGATGTTTCCTTTCATGGGTATGGGTTCAAGGGGTTGAGCAGACGATCCGAATGCCGGCAGCGCGAGCGACCCGATCCCTGCCACGGCCATGGTTTTTAATGCTTCTTTACGGTTCATGGTTGTAGGATAAGATATACGATTTACTACTTTACGTTTGAAAACCCAATGCCTGTGCCAAAAATGGAACGAGTTCCGGAAACGTTATTTTAACGGCGGCCATGCCGGCAGATTAATGGTTTGTATTTAAAAGAATGGCCCTAACTTGCACGCTGCTTAGAAGACTATGATCCGAGTATACACCCTTCGACAAGGAAAGCTGGAGCAGCATAAAAATCTGCCGCACGAGGAGATCATGAAGTTGTCCAATATCATTTGGATAGACTTGCAATCTCCGTCGCAACAGGAGAAGGTCTTTGTGGAGCGTAATTTTAAGATCGAGTTCTTTACCCACCAGGAGGCACAGGAGATCGAAAGCAGCTCGCGGTTTCTCGAAACGGAAGAAACCATTGAAATTAACCTGGGCTTCATCTCCAGTGACGTGGAGCTTTCGGTGCAGAACGTCACATTCATTTTAAAGGGGAATATTCTCTTTACCTATCGCCAGGGCGATCTCAAGACATTTGCGGAAGCGGTACGCAAGCTGAAGTCCATGAACGCCGAAACCAAAGAGCACGGCCTGGATATTTTCCTGACAATCTTAGAGAGTCGTATCGACAGCGACGCCGACTTGATCGAAAACATCAATCGACGAGTCAATGCCATCAGCAAGGAGCTTATTGCCCGCGAGTCGCTGAAGGAGGATATGCTGCTGAACATTGCCCAGTTGCAAGAGAACACCATGCTGCTACACGAAACCATTACGGAAAAGCAGCGGGTGGTAAGCTCACTCATTCGTATCCCGGAATTCAACAAGATTGAGAACGAGCGCTTGAAAGTAATTATCAAGGATATTGGCTCGCTGCTGCAGCACGCGCAGTTCAGCTCCGAGCGTCTCGAATACTTGCAGAATACTTTCCTGGGTCTTGTCAACATCGAGCAGAACACGGTCATTAAGATCTTTACGGTGGTGACGGTTGTGTTTATGCCGCCCACGCTCATTGCGAGCATTTATGGCATGAACTTTAAAGTTATGCCCGAGCTTGGGTGGACTGGCGGCTATCCCCTAGCCATTGCGTTGATGATCTTCTCATCGCTCGGCTTCCTTTGGTATTTTAAACGCAAGAAATGGCTGTAAGCCGGCACCGATCTGTATGCAGGAACTGAAGCATATTGCCATTTGTGGTAACATCGGGTGTGGCAAGACCACCCTGTCCCAAAAACTCGCACGACACTATGGATGGGAAGCGCTACTTGAATCAGTGGAAGACAACCCCTATTTGCGCGACTTTTACGGCGATATGCCACGGTGGGCGTTTCATGTACAAATCTATTTCCTGACAAGCCGCTTCAAGCAAGTAGCCCGGATACGCGCCAGTGAGAAGATCACGGTACAAGACCGCACCATCTACGAAGACGCCTATATATTTGCGGCGAACCTGCGCCGCAGTGGCTTTATGTCGGAGCGTGACTATGCCTGCTACCTGGACACCTTTCAGTCGATGATCGCGTTTGTGCAGCCGCCTGATTTGCTGATCTATTTAAGGGCCGACATTCCCAAGCTGGTGCGTCAAATCGAAAAGCGGGGTCGTGATTATGAATATTCCATCCGACTTGACTATCTGAAGAATCTCAACACACATTACGAAAACTGGATTCAACACTACAAGCCGGGCCGTTTACTAATAATCGATGTGAACGAGCTGGACTTTGTTGAACGTGTAGAGGATTTTTCTTTTATCGTCAATAAGATCGATCTTGAGCTGAACAGCTTATTTCATGTTTGATGCCCATACCCGGTATGATCTCTCTTTTTTCATTTGAGCTATCGGTTGCCGATCTTTTTATATTTTTCCTGGTAGCGATCTTTATTGGGATGTCCAAGGCAGGCGTGCATGGTATGGGAATGATGGCGGTACCGTTGCTGGCATCGGTGTTTGGCGGTCAGCTTTCCAGCGGTATTATGCTACCTATTCTTTGTATGGCGGATATCCTGGGCGTGTTATACTATCATCGTCATGCCGAGTGGAAATACTTACGCAAGCTTTTTCCCTGGGCGGTAGTAGGGACCATCCTTGGCACGATTGTCGGCAAAAGTATACCTGACGATGTATTCCGGCTGATCATGGCAGTGATCATTATTCTGACGGTGATCATCATGATCTGGTTGGAGTACGGGCGGAAGGAAGATGTTCCGGATAGTTCCTGGTTTGCTGGATTGGCAGGCACGACGGGTGGGTTTACGTCGATGGTGGGAAACCTGGCCGGTTCTGTTATGGCAATATACTTTCTCTCCATGCGTCTACCCAAGAATTCATTCATCGGTACGACGGCGTGGTTCTTTATGGTCATGAATTGTTTTAAGATCCCCTTTCATGTATGGAGCTGGCATACGATTACCTGGAATAGCATCTTGCTTGATCTCATCGCGCTGCCGGCGATTGCCGTGGGCGCATATATTGGTATCGTCATTGTAAAGCATTTAAAAGATAAAACGTACCGTTGGTTTATTAAGGCCATGACAGTGCTGGCGGCGGTGCTTATGCTATTGCGCTAGCCGTTTCCCTGGAGCCCGCCCGTGTGGATCGCGAGGATTCTGCTGCCGCGCGCGAAGTAGCCTTGTTGAACGAGATCATAAATACCCCATATCATCTTTCCAGTATAAACGAAATCGAGCGGGATGTTGTGTTTAGCCTGGAAGCTTTTTATAAATGCAATCAGCGTATCATTCTTTTTTGCATAGCCACCCATGTGGTATTGATCATTGATGTGCCAAGGGCGTGCAGGTTGATCGGTGTTCAGTAACGTCGTTACATCCTCTGTGAGGAAGCTTCCTTTGAGCGCTGAAAATCCGATGATCTCTCCGTAAGCAGCGCCTTGTATAATTCCTGCTATTGTACCGCCGGTTCCTACGGCGAGGCATATATAGTCGAAAGGCTCGACGGGGAATGTCGTTGCAAATTCGCGTGTGCCTTTTATGGCGAGTGCGTTGGTGCCGCCTTCGGGGATAGTATAGAACTTGCCGAACTGTTTCTGCAGTGTTTTCAGAAAACCCTCTTCCGTCTTTTGACGATATTCTTCCCGGCTACTGTAGTGCATATGCATGCCCATGGCTTGCGCAAATGCCAGGGTGGGATTAAGCGGTGTAGTTTCTTCGCCGCGCACAACGCCTATGCTTTTCAGCCCCAGTGCATGTGCGGCGGCAGCGGTAGCGTAGAGATGATTCGAGTAAGCACCGCCGAACGTAAGCACGGTGTTATGTCCTTGTTGTTGTGCGGCTTCCAAGTTGTATTTTAACTTCCACCATTTGTTGCCGGAGATGTGTGGGTGGTTTAGGTCTTCGCGCTTTATGTGGAGCGTGACGTCGGCGGCGGCCAGCGTGTCGTCGTAGATTGGGATGACGGGAGTAGAATGATACGTTAGCAAGCCGAGGAATTTGAGCGAAAATAAGCAATTGGAGAAAGCGGGGCAGGATAATTTATTCTAATGAAATTAGTTGACAATACTAATTAAATTAGATAACTATGTGGTGTTGGTTACGGGTTATCAGAAAGGAGGACGAGCATGGATGACGAGTATTTCAAAGGCCGGGGTGCACAAATCAGAACAGGTAATAAATTTCTGAAGGCTCAGTATGTCACGGACCACGTGGAGGGATTGGACGAGCCGCTGATGGAGGCGCCCACCACGCAGGTGTTCTTTGAGACGTCAAAGACCATTGTGAACAAGGTGACCAGTCCGGATCTGGGCATGATGTATTCAACCAATCCCTACCAGGGATGTGAGCACGGTTGTATCTATTGTTATGCGCGCAATACGCACGAGTATTGGGGCTTTAGTGCAGGAATTGATTTTGAAAGCAAGATCATTGTAAAGAAGAATGCTCCGCAATTGTTGGAGAAAATGTTGTTGAGTCCGACATGGCAGGCTGTGCCGATCAGTGTATCGGGTAATACGGATTGTTATCAGCCGCTCGAGCGTAAGATGGAAATTACGCGCAATATGTTAAAGGTATTTGCGCGCTACCGCCATCCGTTGGGAATGATTACAAAGAACGGGTTGATACTACGCGATTTGGATTTACTAAAAGATCTGGCGCAAGATAACCTGGTGCATGTATACATTTCTATTACTACGCTGGACGAGAAATTGCGCAGTGTGATGGAACCGCGTACGGCAAGCGCGATCAAGCGGCTCAAGACTGTGGAAGTATTGGCGAAGGCGGGGATACCGGTCGGGGTTATGAATGCACCCATTATACCGGGCTTGAATCATCATGAAATTCCGCAGGTACTAAAAGCAGCAAGTGAACACGGTGCATTGAGCGCGGGGATGACCGTCGTGCGGCTGAATGGTTCGATCGGTCAGATCTTTGAAGACTGGTTGCGTAAGAATTTTCCAGATCGTTTCGAGAAGGTGTGGCATCAAATCTGTGAGATGCATGGCGGCAAAGTGAACGATTCAAACTTTGGACGACGTATGACTGGCGAGGGAAATTTTGCACAGGTTATACATCAATTGTTTCGGGCATCGAAAAAGAAGTATTTCGGAGACAAAACGATGCCGCCAATCGATCTGACAAAGTTTAGGAAGGGTGGGAATTTGAGTTTGTTTTGATTGGGATATTCCGGAAGGATATACAGTGTATTCTTTCAAGAGAATGAGAAATGGTAGAGATTGTGATATGGTTTAAGTGTCGTAGTCCTGAATGTCGGGGCGAGGAGACAGGGAAAAATGGAAATAGTTAGGCGTGAGGTGGTATAGTTCAGGTGTTGCGTGATGGGCTTGCGGTCGGAGACACCTGGGCACGGCGTGGCGGTTCCGAGAGGTCGGGACTAAACGGAAAGTTTCGGTGATGGGGAATGGTGTGTGTTGGGTAGAGAGAAACTCTCTTGTGAGCTGGTTCAGATGTTGTGCGGTGGAAATATGGAGGAGACATCTGAACGGAGCATGACGGTTCTATTTTATAGGACCGTGGAGGAAGCTAATAGGATAAGTAATCGCGTGTTTGAGCGGAAGCAAGTTTTCTCCTAAACAAAAAGCTCCTCCCTTCGAAAGAAAGGAGGAGCTTTTCTTTTACAGCCTTTGCTGCGGGTTATTTCTTTGCGTAGTGTTTGTAGAACGCCACAATGGTTTCAATCCCTACCAGGAAGTTGTTCACTCCATAGTGTTCATTGGGTGAATGCAGTGCATCGGTGTCGAGTCCGAATCCCATCAATACTGTATCAAGTCCCAGCTCTTTTTTGAACAGTGCCACGATCGGGATACTTCCACCATCGCGTGTCGGGATGGGACTCTTACCAAATACTTCTTCAAAAGCTTTGCTTGCGGCACGGTATGCGTCCGAGTTTGTAGGCGTTACCGCGGGCTCGCCGCCGTGATGTGCCATTACTTTAACCTTTACGTACGGTGGAGCGATTGCTTTGAAGTGGTTTGTGAAGAGCTCCGTAATTTCGGCGCTGACCTGATTTGGTACCAGTCGCATGGAAATCTTGGCGCTTGCCTTTGACGGCAACACAGTCTTAGCCCCTTCACCGGTGTAGCCGCCCCAGATGCCATTGACATCCAATGTGGGTCTTACGCCGGTGCGCTCGAGTGTGGTATATCCTTTTTCGCCTTTGATCTCGTCGATGCCCAATTCCTTTTTGTAGTCGTCCAGGCTGAACGGCGCTTTATTGAGGTCTGTGCGTTCGGCTGCGGTGAGCTCGGCAACTTTATCGTAGAAGCCGGGAATGGTCACCTTGCCGTCTTTGTCGTGCAACGAGTCGATCATGTTGCAGAGCACGTTGATGGGGTTGGCAACGGCACCGCCATACACACCCGAGTGCAGGTCGCGGTTGGGGCCGGTTACTTCCACCTCCATGTAGCTCAGGCCGCGCAGGCCGGTTGTGATGGAGGGGTGCTCCAGGGAGATGAGGGCTGTGTCGGAGATCAGGATGACGTCGGACTTGAGCTTGGCTTTGTTTGCTTTTACAAAGTCGCCGAGGTTGTCGGAACCAACTTCTTCTTCGCCTTCTACCATAAACTTGATGTTGCATGGCAGCAGGTTCAGTTTCATCATGGCCTCGAAGGCTTTCACGTGCATGTATACCTGACCTTTGTCGTCGCAGGCGCCGCGCGCGTAGATCTTTTCGTTGCGGATGACCGGTTCAAAGGGGGGTGTATCCCACAGGTTGAGCGGGTCGGGCGGCTGCACATCGTAGTGGCCGTACACCAGTACCGTTGGCAACGAGGGGTCTATCAGTTTTTCGGCGTATACAATGGGGTGACCCTTTGTTTCGTTGATCTCCACGTTGTCTACGCCCGCGGCTGTGAATTTTTCTTTTAAAAACTCGGCCGCTTTTCGTACGTCTTGCTTGTGTTTGCTGTCGGCACTGACAGAAGGAATGCGTAGCCAGTCGAATAGCTCGGAGAGAAATCTATCCTTGTTGGCGGTAATAAATTCTTTTGTTGTCATGTTGGGTTAGTTGACTGCTGCAAACTTAACCCTTGCGTCGGATTGTCGCGCATTTTTCCTTTAAAAAACAACCAATTCAACGTCTCGCGGATTGGAGAGGTACGAATTAACAACGTTTTGTACAATCGGTGTTTCGGGGCTTACCCGTACGTAGGTGCGCGCGGATTCAAAATCAGTGATGGCTACGTCGCGGCCGAAATAGCCAAAGCCACAATACACACCTTTGTCTACCAGCACAAGCGACTGTTCTTCTATATTGCGACCTCTGCCAATAAGTGCTACGCTGCTGCCTGAAGCTTTAAAGGATACAACGGCTTGCGTTAAGCGATTGTTATAGTCTGCTGCACCTTCGACTCCTTCGCAGGCACCGCGACATTCGCCTGTCTGATGGGCGAAGCAGAGTCCCTTTGCGATCTGTAGTCCGGAAAGCTTGGGGCAGAGCTCAAATTCGCGTACTTTCTCCCACAGAAAATTCCAGGCGTCGCTTTTGTTGCCAAAACGGATCAGCGGAAAAGTGCCTTTGGTAATAATGTTTGCTGTAAATCGAAGGTATCCGTTGCGATCTTCGTAGCTGAAAAGGCCCCACTCTTCTACTTTCTGTTTTTGTGCCTGGTTATACTTTGGCCACAGGCGGCGAATTTCCTGCGACTCCAGAATGAGGGCAATCAATTCGTTGCCGGTAAGCTCGAAGGTAACATGGTGTATTTCGTTCCGGATCTTCGAGCGGCTCCACTCACGGGCGTCGCCGGAAAAGTGTCCGGCAATACGTTTCTTGATGTTGATGGCTTTGCCGACATAGATCACTTGTCCGCGTGCGTTCAGAAAATAATATACACCCGGTAGCGATGGTAATTTGTCAAACTCTTCTTTTGGCAGGTTGGGCGGCAAAATGGTTTCGCCTGAATTTTTCTTAAGCGCCTTTAGGATATGGCCTTCACGATCGCGCTCCAGCAGCTCGTGAAAGATCTTCACGGTGGCATGTGCGTCGCCGTCTGCGCGGTGGCGGTTTTCAATTTGTATGCCGAGGCTTTCGGCCAGGCTACCTAAACTGTACGAGCGCAATCCCGGTACGATCTTACGACTCAAGCGCACGGTGCACAGTTTGCGTGGTTGCCAGTTCACACCGACCATCTCAAATTCCTGTTTGATGAATGAATAGTCGAAGTGCGCATTGTGTGCGATAAATACGCGTCCGTCGAGTTTCGCGAACACCTCTTCGGCAATTTCTTCAAACGAAGGCGCATCCATCACCATTTCTGTGGTGATGCCGGTAAGGCCTGTGATATAGTATGGAATTTCGCGGCCCGGGTTTACCAGTGACCGGTAGCTGTCCGTAATGCGAATGCCGTCGTGGTGATAAATCGCGATCTCGGTAATGCGATGACTCGCCGCAAATCCTCCCGTCGTTTCGATGTCAACAATCGCGTACATGTTCAAATTTAGAGTTTGACATCTAAAGGTAAAAGCAGAACTTCAACCAAATTTTTGAAGCCCTAAAATGAACGGAATCATCGGTTTTTTGTTGAGCGGACTGGCAGTTTTAATTGGTGCGTACCTGTTGCCAGGTGTGCACGTAGATCATTATGGGTACGCGCTGCTGGTCGCCGTCGTGCTGGCGCTGGTGAACGCTATCGTAAAACCCATTCTGGTTGTGTTCACAATACCTGTCACTGTCTTTACACTGGGGCTTTTTCTGTTGGTGATCAATGCGCTCATGATCCAGCTGGTAGACTTCCTGACACCCGGCTTTCGCGTCGATGGTTTTTGGTGGGCGCTTGCGTTTAGCCTTCTACTTTCCCTGATCAACAGCATCCTGGGTGACCTGAGCAAGGAAAAAAAAGATCGCCGTTAGGCTTGTAATGGCTTGGTGCTCAGGCCCGATCCAACATGTTTTACAACTGGCACTGCGTTTGCATTTGTAGGGTCAAGGGGTTTACCTCCGAGATTAAAAACGAGTACTTATGAAAACGACGATCTTTTTACGCGCAGCATCGATAGCGTTGTTGGCCGGTTCCAGTGTAGGCGTATATGCACAAGGTAATCGTGGCGGCCATCATCATGGTGAGCATCATCATCACGACAAGCACCCTGTGCACCATCACAACCGTCACTGCGGCCACGAGGTGCGCGTCGTCCATCACCATCACCATGCGCCGGTCGAGCGTCGTGTTGTTTATCACCATCCCCGCCCGGTGCGGTATGTCTACTACCAGGACTATAACGTATATTATGATTACCAACGCCAGGTATATATATCGTTTGGCGGCAGAAACTGGAACGTAAGCGCGGGTTTACCGGTGGCCATGCGTCACGTAGATGTACACCACGCTACCCGTGTGGAAGTAGACGAGTACTATGACGATGATTTCAATACGTACCTCGATACGAACAGACCTGGTGGCCGTGTTTATGTGAGACGTTAATACACCGTAGTGTGGGGTATATGGGGACGTTGGCCGAAAGAAAGTGAAAAGATATCTCACACTGCCTACAACTTTCCAGACACTTGTTGTGTCTTCAGATGCAAACCCTTCCGCATACATTCATGAAAAAGAAGATCTTACTGATTGTGGGCATCGTTGTCGCTATTGTCATAGGTCTTTACTCCGGTCTGTTGGCTTGGCCCTGATGGCTATTTAAGCTTCTCGCGAAGAAAATCAGCGGTAAAGCCCTTTCCTTTTTTCACCATGTCCTCTGGTGTGCCTTCAAACATCAGGGTGCCTCCTTTCTTTTCGCCACCTTCCGGGCCCAGATCAATGATCCAGTCCGCGCATTTGATGACTTCAAGGTTGTGCTCAATGACGATAACGCTATGGCCAATGTCTACCAGGGCGTTGATCGCTTTCAGCAGCTTGGCAATGTCGTGGAAGTGTAAGCCGGTAGTCGGCTCATCAAAGATGAAGAGGATGTGACCTTCGGTCGAGTTCTTGCCCAGGAAGGACGCAAGCTTCACGCGTTGTGCTTCACCCCCACTCAACGAGTTGGAAGACTGACCCAGCTTGACATACCCCAAGCCTACATCAAATAGCGGAAAGATCTTGTCATGGACGGCTTTCTTGTCCTGGAAGAATGTCAGAGCATCTTCCACCGTCATATCCAGGATGTCGGCAATGTTCTTGCCATTGTATTCCACTTCCAGGACTTCTTGCTTGAAGCGTTTGCCGTGGCAGCTTTCGCATTTCAGGAAGATGTCGGCCATGAACTGCATTTCTACCCGAATCTCGCCTTCACCCTCGCAGGTGTCGCAGCGCCCGCCCTCTACGTTAAAGGAAAAATGCGCGGGCTTGTAGGCGCGTTGTTTGGAGAGCGCTTGCTCCGCAAACAAATTACGGATGGCGTCGTAGGCTTTTACGTAGCTGATCGGGTTCGACCGCGACGACTTGCCAATGGGGTTTTGATCCACAAATTCCACCTGCGTGATCTTGCTAAACTCGCCTTCGATCTTATCGTATTTGCCCGGTGTTTCTGATACGGAGCCACTCAAACGACCCAGCACGGGGTACAAGATCTTTTTGATCAGGGTAGATTTTCCCGAGCCGCTTACACCAGTAACGACGGTCAATGCCGCCAGCGGGAATTTCACCGTCAGGTTCTTGAGATTGTTTTCACGCGCGCCAAAAACCGTTACGGAGTCTTTCCATTTGCGACGCATTTTGGGCGTCGCAATTTCTTCGCGGCCGGAGAGGTAGTCCGTTGTATGTGAGCGCACTTTGCCATTGAGATCTTTTAACGTGCCCTGGAAGACGAGCTCGCCGCCGTGGCTTCCTGCGTCGGGACCGATGTCGATGATCTGGTCGGCTGCGCGCATAATCTCTTCTTCGTGCTCTACAACGATCACCGTGTTGCCCAGGTCGCGTAGGGTTTTTAGTACCTGGATCATGCGATCGGTGTCTTTGGGATGCAGACCGATGCTGGGTTCGTCGAGTATGTACATCGAGCCCACCAGCGCGCTACCTAATGACGTCGCCAGCTTGATGCGTTGGTATTCACCACCAGACAATGTAGAGGTGATCCGGTTCAGGTTTAAGTATCCCAGGCCGACCTTCGTCAGATATTCCAGGCGTGATTTTATTTCAGTCAGGATGCGATCTGAAACCTTTTGGTCGTGTACCGGCAGTTTCAGGTTGTTGAAGAAGACCAGTGCGTCTTCAATCGGTAGCAGCACGATGTCTGTAATGGATGTGTCAGCAATCCGCACGTATTGTGCATCTTTCCGCAGGCGTGTGCCTTTGCAGTCGGGGCAGTTGGTGCGGCCGCGGTAACGCGACAGTAGCACGCGATATTGAATCTTGTGTGTTTTCGACTCCAGGTAGCGGAAGAATTCGTGAATGCCCGAGAAGTGACTGTTGCCATTCCACAACACTTCTTGCTGTGCTTTTGTGAGCTCGTTGTAGGGACGGTGAATGGGGAAGTCGAACTTGATGCCATTTTTGACCAGCGGCTTTTGCCATTCGCCCATCGTTTCACTTCGCCATGGGGCAATGGCACCTTCGTACACCGACAGTGATTTGTCGGGAACAACCAGGTCTTCGTCAATGCCGAGCACTTTGCCAAACCCTTCGCAGGTCTGACAGGCACCGTAGGGGTTGTTGAAGCTAAAGAAGTTGATTGACGGCTCGGTGAAGGTCATGCCGTCCAGTTCAAAGCGGTCGGAGAAGTGCGTTTTTTTCGATCCCTCTGCATAGATAATGCAGTCGCCTTCGCCTTCAAAAAAGGCTGTTTGCACGGAGTCGGACAGGCGGAACGTGGTGTCTTCGTCATCCGGCTGTACGCTGGCGCGGTCGATCAGAATTTCAATCTCGCCCGTAATCTTAGCCGCCTTGGCGGGTGCTTTTTTCTTGCCTTCTGGTACTGGGGGCGTAAGAACCTCTTCAATGAATTTCATCTCGCCGTCTACCAATATGCGGGCAAAGCCTTTGCTGAGCAGCAGATTGAGCTCGTCGTGAAGCTTCCGTCCTTTTTTGATCAGCAGTGGGCAGGCAACCATGACACGGGTGCCCTGGGGCAGGCCGTTGATATAATCCACGGCGGTGCTGACCGTGTCGCGCTTCACCTCTTTGCCGCTCACGGGCGAATAGGTTTTGCCGATGCGGGCGAACAGCAGCTTGAGGTAGTCGTAAATTTCGGTGGAGGTGCCGACAGTGGACCGGGGGTTGCGGGTGTTGACCTTTTGCTCAATGGCAATGGCAGGTGAAACGCCCTTGATGTAATCCACTTCGGGTTTTTCCATCCGGCCCAGGAACTGGCGTGCGTATGAGCTGAGGCTTTCTACGTACATACGCTGTCCTTCGGCGAAGAGGGTGTCAAACGCAAGCGATGATTTTCCGGAGCCGGAAAGGCCTGTAATGACCACCAACTTGTTGCGGGGAATGGCGACGCTAAGATTCTTGAGGTTGTTTACCCGTGCACGTTTGATAATGATGTATTCGCGGGGGTCGAGGTCTTCGATTTGTTTTTCGGTTGCAGTCAGTGCCTGGCTCAAAGTTTCGTCTTTAAGGTGTCAAAGTAATCAATCTATCCAAAAAACAAACACCATCCGTGGGGATGGTGTTCCGGTCTTTGTGCAATATTTTTTAATCAGCCGATCAGGCATCAAAATCAGGATCGTAGCTGGCTTCCCGTCGTTTGCCGCCACCTTCTTCGTCATAGTCGTCGTCATTGCTGGCGCCGCTGCTGCTCTCGAAGTCGTCTTCATTGTTGTTGAAGTCGCTGCCGGCATCGTCAGAATTATCGAATTCTTTTTCCGTTTTGGATGATTCGACATCGTATTCACCTTCACTGTTCTTCGTGACGGGCACTTTGATCAGGTAGGTAGAATCCTCAGTTTCCAGCGGAAATACGAAGATAGGCTCTTTCTTCGCATTGGTGATGCGGGTGATGCTCGCTTCGTATCCGTTCGGATATTGCTCATGAATTAAATCCTTCAAATCTTCTGAAAGATTTTCAAGGCTTTTGATAACTTTTTTCTTACTAACTGCCATACTTTACGGTGACCAAATCTTCGAGCAAATAGCTAAAGAAATAGTATGAGAGGCAAGAATTTTTAGAAATTTTTTTGCGCTTTTACGGGAAACCATCTATCTTTTCATTCTAATTCCAACTAATTCTAAATCTAACCCCTACAATATCGACAGAGATCTCTACGTTACCTAAATGAGACAGAATGATTGACAGCAGATTCAGCGACAGCCAGTTAGTGTCGCTCTATCGTAACGGTAACGAGAAGGCTTTTGAGATGCTCTTGCACCGCCACAAATCGAAGCTCTACACGGCTATTTACTTAATTGTAAAAGACCGCTACACTGCAGAAGACTTGTTGCAGGAGACTTTCGTGAAAGCGATCAATACCATCCGTAGTGGACGGTATAACGAGGAGGGGAAATTCCTGCCATGGATCAGTCGCATTGCCCATAACCTGGCAATCGACCATTTCAGAAAAGACAAACGCTACCCGGAGATAGTACTGGAGGATGGAAGCCGCGTATTCGATTCGTTGAAGTTCGCGGAAAAGTCCATGGAGGATCAAACTATCCGTCGTGATACGCGGATGAAACTCCGGGATTACATTAAGGACTTGCCGAAGGAACAAAAACAGGTGTTGATTATGCGTCACTACCTACAGATGAGCTTTCAGGAGATCGCCGGCCGCACCGGAGTGAGCATTAACACTGCTCTGGGCCGTATGCGGTATGCGTTGATAAACCTGCGTAAGAAGATGATCAATAACAGAGCCTATGATAAAAACTTTTACGCAAACCGACCTGGTGAGGTACCTATACCAAGAGATTACGGAGGAGGAGAGCCAGGAAATTGACCGTGCACTGCTGTGCGACAACGAGCTCAAGTCGTTGTTCAATGAATTGCGTAGCATGATGGACGAGATCGACACTGCCGACCTCCAACCCTCGCCCGCTACGGTGCAGAACATTTTAAGCTATTCGCGCAGCCTGCAAGAAAAGCAGCGGTAGCTTTTTTACAGCGCCTTCAGGTGCACCTTGCGCCACCGTACCTTCACGCCGCCGCCGTCGTGGATTTGCAGGGCTATTTTGCCGCTGCTGGCGCCTATTTTGTCGTCCTTTAAAATAATCACCGGATGCCCGTTCAGGTGGGTTGTCACCTGGTCGTTCTCTACACGGACGACCATCTTATTCCATTGGCCTTCTTTTAAGAGCTTTTCAGCCTGTGCATCGGGCTGAATCAGCCAACCGCGCCCATACGACTCATAGATGCCGCCGGTGTGTTTGCCGGCCGGCGCTACTTCTGCTTGCCAGCCAGTTACGCGCGTGCCTTCGATCGATGAATGAAAGAATATTCCGCTGTTACCGTTTGATTCCTGCTTGAATTCGACCGTCAACTCAAAGTTCTTATATTCTTTTTGCGTTGCCAGGTAGCCGTATTGTTTGTCGGGGCCGCTTTCGCAAATAAGCTCGCCATTTTCAACATACCATTTCTCCGTGCCGTACACATCCCAGCCCGTAAGGTCTTTTTTGTTGAAGAGATCCTGTGCTTGCACGCCGGCAACCGTGAGGATACAAAACAAGAATGCTTGTATTTTTTTCATAACGATGATGCCGGTTTTTTCCATACGAGTGTATTAATCATGTGCATGATATCTTTTTTCATGTAGTCGATGGCCGGTGCGAGCGAGTCGTTGGCGACTCGGGTGTTGAAGTATAGTGCTCCGCGCATGAAGTTGTCAACGGAGTCGGTAACGGTAAATTGAAATTGGCTGGGCACTTCGCCTTCCAACTCGGCAATGACGGCCGTCTTGCCACTGGGTGTTGTTGTAATAACTTCGTTAATAGCCGATGCTTTGATCTGGTGTTTCGCTGTAAGAGTGTATGCGTCATCCAATAGTTCCTTCAATAACTTTTCGTCGTGACGCAATGGCTTGTACGTAACGTGCACGTTTGCTTTTAACATCGGATAGTAGATCTCTACCCAATATTTTTCGCGTATGCGCGAGGAGTCGGGCAGCAGCCGTGCGTGTTTGGAATATTCGAACGTATAGGGCAGTGAGTCGGGCAGCGAAATGTACGACTGTTCGGGCAGCTCCAGGCGATTGTAGCCCAAAGGCTTGGGAAGATACTCACGCGTACAAGAATTGACGAATAATACGGTGATCAGGCCGAGGCCGAAAATGTTAATGTTTTTGCCGCTCATGAATGTAAACCCGAACCTGTTTGATCTCCTTGTATTCGAGTGATTCTACGGTAAAGGTAAATTGTTCATAACGGATAACATCACCTGAGACCGGCATTTTACCGTGCCATTCGAGCAGTTGCTCGTGCAGCGACTTATTTGCCGGTTCCACCAGCGGTATGGGCTCAGTCTCCGGCAGCAGCATCTTGTACAGATCCGTCATCGAGACATCGCCGGCAAACAGACAGGTATGGTCGTCCACACGGCGATAAAAGGCGACCGCGTGATCGAACTCATTGTTAATATCACCGACAATTTCTTCACTCAGGTCATGCAGCGTTACTAACCCCACGGTGCGTCCGGCGGTGTTGGTGACGATGGCCATTTTGATCGCTTTCTCCAGCAGTTCTATTAAAAGCAGGTCGATTTTTTTTGACTCCCGCACAAAGGTGGCCGGACGAATCAGGTTCTGCCAGCCAAAGTCAACCGACTCGTGTGTAAACGGCAGCAGGTCTTTGACATATAAAATACCGACGACCTTGTCGGCGCTTTCGGCATACACGGGCAAGCGCGCATAGCGCGCCCGGGCTATGTGGTTCTGGAGCTGTGTGAAGGTCAGCCGGCTGCTAACCGCTGAAGCATTTTTGATCGGGATCATAACATGCCGCACGCTGAGCCGGGTAAATGTCAGCGCGCCCCGTAGAATTTCTTTTTCGTTGTCTTCTTCTGCATTGTCTCCTTTCATGGAAAGACCCAGCACTTCTGCCAGTTCTTCGGCTGTAGGTTCTTTACTCTCTTGCTGGAGTAAGCGTTGCATCCACGAACGGAATCTGCGCAAGGGCCAGGTACCCGGCTTGCAAAGACGCGTTAATACGAGCCAGGTAGGGGCAGCGCGCAGGGAGAGCCGCATGTTGTGTTTGACAGCATATACCTTTAACAACGTTTCGCTGGTAAAAGCGATCAGGGCCACCACGGGTATTACCCACAATGCTGCGGTCATATAATTGCCCAGGAACACGATAAAGGTGAGCCAGACGGCGGTGTTCACCCACGTAACAGTGGTGATAAATAATTCGGGTCGCTCTAATAAAGTCAGTGCAGCATATGCGCGGCGGCCGGGCTGCAGACGAAGCGTGAGCATATCGTCCGTGGTCAGTGACAGCAATGCGGTCTTTGATAGCGTGATCATGATGGCCAACAGGAGCAGCACCAACAAGCCTGCGCTATATAAAAGTATACTCACCAGCTCGGGGCCGGTGAGTATATCTAGAAATTCGATATTCCCGGGAGGTTCGTCCACGTAAAAAGTACTCAGTGACGAATTAGAACGGGAGGTCGTCGGTGCTGGTATCGGCGGGTGCCGTGACGCGCATGTTGTCACCCGTGGGACGGTCCGACGAACCGTAGTCGGCGCCCATGCCACCACCGCCACCGTTGCCTTTGGGCGAAAGCATGTTCATGTTATCACCGACGATCTCTGTGGTGTAGCGCGTTACGCCTTCTTTCTCCCACGAGCGCGTGCGCAGTTTCCCTTCGATGTATACCATGTCGCCTTTGTGCAGATACTTCTGTGCGATCTCCGCCAGTCCGCGCCACAGCACGATGTTGTGCCATTCTGTTATTTCCTTTTTTTCACCGGTCGTGCGGTCCTTATAACTTTCAGAGGTGGCAATACTAAAGTTTGCTACTACCGCACCGTTTTCAAGGTTGCGTACTTCGGGATCTTTACCAAGGCGTCCAACTAAAATTACTTTGTTTACTCCTGACATATATGTTATTATTTATTTACAGCTTTCATCCCTCCATACGGATGTGCGGTACAACCGATATCATGTGGTGCATGGAGTAAACAAAAATACCAATCTTGGGTCAACTATAAAAGCTGATAGTCTTCCAGGAACCGACTAATCAACACCGGCTTAGGCAGATCAGAAATTTTTTGGGAAGAATAATATTTTAGCCCATCGGCACCCGATGCCTGCGACTTCTGCTCGGCCAATGTGATGAACGTGGCGTGAATGATCTGATGGCTCAGGACGTGTTTGTATTTTTTCGAGACGGTGACGTCGTCCGGATTGAATTTTTTGAGCAGCGGATCTTGCGCCATCAGTTTTACCGGGTTGGCGGGTTTTACTTTTTCGACCACATAAAAATCGTACAGCCCGTGCCAGATGTCTTTTTGGTCGCGCTTTTTCATCAGCATCGACTTCCCTTTGCGAATCACATAATAATAGAAGTACCGGGGCCGTGCTGCTTTTGCCTTGGTTTTGACGGGTAATACGCCTTGCAGCTCGTTTTTGGCGGCAAAGCAGGTGCCGATGAAGGTGCACTCCGGGCACTCCGGTTTGCCGGGTGTGCAGTACAAGGCACCAAACTCCATGATGGCCTGGTTGTGCTGGTCGGGTTTTTTTGCGCTAATCAGTTCATTCGCCAGTGCCGCAAAAACCTTTTTTCCTTCCGGACTGTTGATTTCTGTATCAATGCCAAAGATTCTAGAGAGCACGCGGAACACATTGCCGTCCACCACGGCTACGGATTCGCGAAACGCAAAAGACGCAATGGCGGCGGCGGTGTAATCGCCTATGCCGGGGAGGGTCTTAAGTGTTTGAAAGTTGTCGGGGAAGACGCCCTGAAATCGAGCCACCACTTCTTTGGCGCATTTGTGCAGGTTCCTGGCACGCGTATAATAGCCCAATCCTTGCCATAAGCGCAGTACTTCCTGTTCAGAGGCGGCGGCCAGGGCCTGGACGGTGGGGAATTTTTCGATGAACCGGAGGTAGTAGGGCAGTCCCTGGGCGACCCGCGTCTGCTGCAGAATAATCTCGGATAACCATATTTTATAGGGGTCTTGAGTATCCCGCCAGGGCAGGTTACGTTTACGCGTTTGATACCATTCAACGACTTTATCAGAGAAATATCGTTTGTCCATCCTCCTGATTATCAGATTTTTTCAATATTCATTTTTAAATCTACGAGCGGCATATAAATTTGCCAACCCAAAAAATTCGACATAAAAATATAACACAGTGACCAAAGCAGACATCATCAACGAAATTGCTGAAAAGACCGGAGTAGATAAAGCAGATGTCACCGCATCGGTGGAAGCTTTCTTCAGCGTGGTTAAGAATTCCATGGCCAATGGTAACAATATTTACATCCGGGGTTTCGGCAGCTTCATCAACAAAAAAAGAAAGAAGAAGATTGCCCGTAACATATCGCGAAATACGGCCCTGGTGATCGATGAGCACTATGTTCCCAGCTTTAAGCCTGCAAAAATCTTTGTCAGCAAAATCAAAGGCAGCGAGAAAGTTAAGCAGTTGGCCGATACGGCGGAGAAATATAAAGAAGAGGACGTCGACTAAGATCAGGACTCGTTCCTGAGACGTTCCCAGGAATTCCTTCCAAAACATGCTAAAAACGCGTATATTCTTAATAGTCGCCAGTGTGGCGGTCATCATAGCTCTTTTTCTGCTGCCTAAAGTAGTAGTAGAGAATGACGGTACCGTGGCAACAGGCGCCCAAGGGGCTGATTCTGTAGGTCAGCATGCCGATGTGCATGCCGCCGCACCCCGTGCTGTGGTTCAATCCATTGCATCTTTGCGCATTCAATATCAAAGAGGCTCGGAAAAGGAAAAAAATGCTATCTTTGCCGACTCTTTGGCGGGCCTATACCGAATTGCTGGCAAATTTGACAGTGCGGCGTGGTTTTCTGAAGAAGCAGCGAAGTTCTTTAACACGACGGGAAGCTGGATCGAAGCTGGTGATGATTACTACCAGGCCTTCGGTTTTGCGACGGAAGAAGCCAAACAAAATCGGCTGGCAGGGAAGGCACAGGAGCTTTACAAAAAGGTGTTGGATGAAAATCCCAAGAACCTGGATGTAAAAACAAAACTGGCCATGACCTACTTAAGCTCGACAAACCCCATGCAGGGCATTATGTTGCTGCGGGAGGTATTGGCAGAAGATCCTAAGAATGAGTTAGCCCTCTATAACATGGGGATGCTTTCCATTCAATCCGGACAGCACGAGAAAGCCGTGGAGCGGCTGGAAGAGCTGTTGAAGGTAAATCCCAATCACACACAAGGTCAATTACTGCTTGGCATTGCGTTGATGAATACTGGAGACAACCAGCGGGCGAAAAAACAATTTGAACGCGTAAAAGAAATGGACAAGGATCCAGCCGTACAAGCGACGGTAGATTCTTATCTGAAGGATTTGAAATAATAGCACCATTTAAAGCATTACTATGCCAAGCGGAAAGAAAAGAAAGAAGCATAAGATGGCCACGCACAAGCGTAAGAAGCGTCTTAGAAAAAACAGACATAAGAAGAAATAATCGGGCCACCGATTAGCACTGCTTCGCAGAAGTGAAGCAGTGTGTCTATACACATCATTTTTTTATTTAACAATTTCTTGTTTTGAGTAATGAACTAATCATTAGTGCCACTCAGAACGGATGTCGTATAGCCCTTCTTAAAGACAAGACGCTGGTTGAATTCCATAACGAGGAAGAAGGCAGCAAATTTACAGTAGGCGACATTTATTTAGGTTCTGTCAAGAAAGTAGTGCAGGGCCTGAATGCAGCATTTATAGATGTCGGCTACGATAAAGATGCCTTTTTGCATTACCTCGACCTGGGTCCGCAGTTCAGTTCACTTTCAAAGTTTACCAAGCTGGTCCGGGCCAAGAAAATCAACGGCGCCAAGCTCGACAAATTCAACCTGGAACAGGACATTGATAAGCACGGGAAAATAACCCAACAGCTTACCAAGGGTCAATTAATTCCTGTACAGGTTGTTAAAGAGCCAATCTCAACAAAGGGCCCCCGATTATCCTGTGAGTTATCCTTAGCCGGTCGTTACCTGGTGTTGGTACCTTTTTCCAACGCTGTCAGTGTATCGAAGAAAATAACCTCCAACGAGGAGCGTAAGCGCCTGCTTCGCCTGATCCAATCCATCAAGCCGGAAAAATTTGGTGTGATCATCCGCACCGTGGCCGAAGGCCGCGAGGTGGCTGAGCTCGACCGTGACCTGCGCAACATGGTGAAAACCTGGGAAGAAGGCATGGAACGCCTCGTGACAGCACAACCCCGCGATAAGGTAATCGGCGAAATCAATAAGACATCCTCTCTGTTGCGCGACATGCTAAACGAGTCTTTTGACAACTTGCATGTCGACGATAAAAAGATCTTCGAAGAGGTCAAAGCCTATGTACACACGATCGCTCCCGACAAGGAAAAAATCGTAAAGCTTTATACAGGCAAGGCCAAGATATTCGAGCACTACGGTATCGAAAAACAGATCAAGTCGGCCTTTGGGACGACTGTCAGCCTCAAAGGCGGCGGGTACCTGATCATCGAGCATACCGAAGCACTCCACGTCATCGACGTCAACAGCGGTAACAAATCCAACCGCGAAGAGAACCAGGAGACCACTGCGCTTTCTGTCAATATAGAAGCCGCCAAGGAGATCGCCCGCCAGCTGAGACTCCGCGATATGGGAGGTATCATCGTGATCGACTTTATCGATATGCGCAATATCGATAACAAGAAGCTCATCCAGAAGATCATGAAGGATGAGATGGCCGATGATAAAGCCAAGTCGACTGTGTTACCCTTGTCTAAGTTTGGTCTGATGCAGATCACACGCGAGCGTGTGCGTCCGCAGATGAATATTGCCACCAAAGAGGTTTGCCCTACCTGTAACGGTACTGGTAAAATTACCGCCTCTATCCTGGTGTCCGACCTCATCGAGAAGAACGTCGAGCACTTGCTGGTGAAGCAAAATGAAAAAGACCTGGTATTGGCCCTGCATCCTTATTTGCACGCCTATTTTACCAAGGGCATTATCTCTCAGCGCATGCGTTGGTACTTCAAGTACAAGCGCTGGGTGAACATCGTCATGGACTCCTCTATGGCCGTGACAGAATTTAAATTCCTGAACAAGGAAGGCGAAGAAATTCAGCTCACTGCGAGCTAATCATTAAGAGATCATAAGCCTGGCATATTGCCGGGTGTAAAAGGCCGCTTCATTATTTGATGCGGCTTTTTTGTTGGCTTAGCTTGCTTGTTTCAGGCGATGCACAGCCCCTGCGTTCCTGACTGGCTTATGAGATATGAGTGAGATGTCCGGGTCATGTCCTAGTCCTTATAGGACTAGCTTAACACTAGCTTAACACTAGCTTAAGTCTAGCTTAAGACTAGCTCAAGACTAGGAGAACCCCCTTCTAGCCGGCGTCCGAAAAGCAGAAAGGCCATCTTAAAAAGATGGCCTTTCCAGATCTTTAGCGGTATGTGCTAGTTCTTTTTCTTCTTCAGAAGGCCTTTGATGAGGCTCTTGGCATCTTCCACTTGTTTTTCCTGCGTGGTCGTCTTGGTGGTATCGGCTTTAGCTGTTGTTTTGGCGGTGTCTTTGCCTAACAGTTTGCCGATCACTTTTTCAGCTTCGGTGCCTTTTACAGCTTTCTCCAGGGCCTTGGTCCCTTCTTCTTTCGCTGCGGTAGTGGCAGCGTCCTTCACTTGCTGTTTCTGATCGTCCATGACCAGCTTGGTCGACGGGTTGGCGTAGTTACCCCCCACACCGATCGTTACGGGTATAGGCGCATTCGGATCGGACTTGGTGCCGCTATATTTCGACACCAGGCTGTTGAATTGTGTACCCAGCTTGCCGGCGGGTACATCCATCTTCAGGGTATAGTCGAGCGAGCCGTCCAGGCCTGTGCTGCCGGCCACGACCGTTTTATAGGTACCGAACTTCACGTCGAATGGTTCTACGGTCAGGCGTCCGTTTTTGATGGATGCTTTCATCAGTACGTCTTTCAGTGTTACCTGGTCGGTATCGTTCAGTTTGGTGATGGAGGTGATGCCCGACACGAGCTTAGAGCCGGTCAGCGCCGCTTGCGCGATCTTGATGTTACCATCGCCGAAGACCGTTGCCATGTTCGGCATCATGTCTTGCAGCAGCTCGCCGCTGAGCTTAAAGTCGGTCGAGAAGTTGCCGTTGACCAGGCCGGCAATCGGCGCGTAGGTAGTCACGAGTGACGACGCGCTAGAGGCTTCCTTCATCGATACGTTGTTGATGTTCAACACCATGTCATACTTGGGGTGGGCCAGGTCTTTGGTATTATAGGTACCGTTTACGACGAAGCCACCACCCAGCATGTTGAACTTCAGGCCGCTCATGTTGGCCACACCGTCTTTCACGACTATGTCGCCACTGGCATTGGTCATGGTAAAGTTCATGAGCTTCACCGTTTTGATGTCTGACTTCAACACAAAGTCGATGTTCTGCGGCACCGGAATGACACTGAGTGCGGCAGTATCCGTGGTGGTCGTAGTCGTTTCTGATTCGGTCATGAACTCGTTCAGGTCGAACAACGTCGAGTTGAAGTTTACGACACCTTTGATGGTGGCATTTTCACTAAAGACATATGCGATGTAATTCAACACAGAACCTGTAACGGCAAAATCGCTTTTACCGATCGTGCCTTTGAGGTTTTGCAACTGGATCTGTTTCGGGTCGAAGCTCATCGTAGCCTGCGAGATACCTACTGGTGGGAGGTCTTTTGTCAGGTATTTAAAGTTTTGCAGCGACGCGCTACCACTGGTCGGGAGGCGATCGTATTTCGACGCTTGCACGTCGGAGTATTTACCTTTTGTTGCGATATCAGCTTTTACTTTACCGGCGAGTGTCATGCCTTCCAGCGGGAAGATCTTCGTGATCTTCTCGAGGTCTACACCGCCTTTAACGTTCATGTCCCAGGTATAGTCGTCCAGGTTTTCCAGTGCCAGGTTGGCGTTGAAACGCTCGCCGTCGAGGAGCAACGACAGGTCTTTTACCGTCATGATGGTCTCGGCCATTTTGCCAGAGGTGTTCTTGATCGTCGACAGGAATTTCAGGTCTTCGAGGGGCATCGGGAAGTCGGCTGATTTCACAAAGCCGTCGGCCAGCGACATCGTTGCGTCGATGGCCGGGATGGTTTTCTTCAGGCTGTCGTATACACCTTTGGCGTTTACGTTCAGCGCATAGCTGCCCTTCATGTCCAGGCCTTGCATGGGGAACATCTTGTTCAGCTCGGCCAGGTTGAATTTTGCAGACACGGTAGCGTCTACGTTGGTGGGGTACATTTTTGTCACCAGGGCTCTTGCATCGATGGGGTTCGAGCCCAGGTCGAGGTGAAGCTTTTTGAGGTCGATGATGGTGTTGTCAATCACGCCGTCTTTGTTGTCTACCAGCAGGTCTACATTGATGTTGTTCACGGGTGTCGGCAGGTCGGGGTATTTAAACATCGCGTCTTTGACGAGCAGGTTCAGGTTGAACGCCGGCATCTGGGTTTCGCTATAGGTACCTTTGGCGAAGCCGTTAAAGGCCAGCTCACCTTTGGTCTCGATGTTCTTAAAGCTTTCCGAGTACATGCCTGGAATGAGTGAAAGAATGTCTTTGAACTCTGTCTCGGGACTCTTAAAGCTGATGTCCATGCCAAAGTCCTTTTCGTTCATTTTAAACCAACCGTCGAAGCTCAGGGCAAAGTCGTTGAGCCTGGCGGTGTTTTCCTTGAAGGTATACCTGGTGTATTGCTCGCTGATGGAAATGGTAGCGTCGATCTCTACGCGTTTGTCGCTGAGGTATTCTGCGCCGCCGTACTCCATGGTAAGTGTGTCGGCTACAGTTTTGGTGCGCAGGTCGAATACATCTTGAGTAAAGTCGCCGGAGCCGGAGTGATTCAGGCCTTTCAGTGTCATCAGGAATGGCAACGATTTGTCGTCGTAGATCACTTCGCCGTTTACAATTTCCCAGTGGTCAATACCGAATGAAAAGTCACCACCGGGCTCTTCCGTTGTTGTTGTTGTGTCGGTCGACGGAACGGCAATATCATAGTTGGCTTTGCCGTCTGCCAGCACGTGAATCTCCACGATGGGATTGATGATCGATATACCCTTTACCCGCAGCGCGTCGCCAAAGAGAATATCTTTCAGGTTTACCTCTACTTCAAATTCTTCGGCAACAAAAAGCGGTACTCCCTCGAACGGCGCACGGTTTATTACACCAAACTCGCGCATTTGCGCGGTGATGTTAGGAAAGTTCTTGAAGAGGGTCAGATCGAATTTATCAATGTCAAACAATACATCGGCGTTGACAGACTTAGCGATTTCTTTGTCAATGGCAGCTTTGATATCGTCCTTAAAAACGATCGGAACGATGAAGGCTGCCGCCAGGAGCAACACGACAAGTCCGCCGATGATGATGAATGTCCATTTCAGTGCTTTTTTCATACCTAATGATTTATCCCTTACTAAATTTGACAAGAGGAGGCCAAATTTACTAAACGGCGGCTGTCTTTTTTGTCCGATTGGGGAAAGCTTCTGCCAAAAGAATATTAGGGGGTTAGATTGTGGTAAACGTATAGAAATGTTTATAATGCCCCCGACTTTATACCTGTTCCATGATCACTTCTGCCACTATTCTTACCGCCCATGCCCGTATTCGGCCCTATATTCATCGTACCCCGGTCATGACCTCCGGGGGTATGGACCAACTGGCGGGTGGGTCGCTGTTTTTCAAGTGCGAGAATTTTCAAAAGGTCGGCGCCTTTAAGGCGCGGGGTGCTATGAATGCGGTGTTACAATTGTCGCCCGAGCAACGGGCGGCGGGAGTGGCTACACACTCGTCCGGTAACCATGCGCAGGCCATCGCCCGGTCGGCCAAGCTGCTGGGTATACGCGCCTATATTGTCATGCCCCGCACGGCACCCGCCGTCAAGAAACGCGGTGTGGAGGGTTATGGCGGCGAGATCTTCGAATGTGAGCCTACGCTACAGGCACGCGAAAGCATGTTGCAGGATGTTATTGCCAGGACCGGTGCGACAGAGATACATCCCTTCAACAACTATGACGTCATGGCCGGCCAGGCTACGGCTGCGCTGGAGCTATACCAGGAGGTGACGGACCTAGACATCATTCTGGCGCCTGTGGGCGGTGGCGGATTGCTGAGCGGTACCTCCATGGCTACACGGTATTTCTCGCCTCGTACAGTGGTGATCGCAGCGGAACCTGCCGGAGCTGACGATGCTTATCGCTCGATGCTCAGTGGGCAGCCTGAAGTATCACAGGCAAATTCTATTGCCGACGGGTTGTTGACTTCCCTGGGTGATAAGACCTTCCCCATTGTACGCGAAAACGTACAGCAGATCATTACTGTTACCGACGATGAGATCGTGCGGGCTATGCGCCACGTATGGGAGAAGATGAAAATTATCATTGAACCGTCCAGTGCCGTTCCCGTGGCGGCCGTGCTAAAGGCAGGCGACGTGTTTCGGGAGAAACGCACCGGTATAATTCTATCGGGCGGGAACGTGGATCTTGAACGGGCGCTGCAGCTTTTTCAGGAGCAGGGTAAATAGTTACGCTTCGTTGTTATCGGTATCGGCTTCCGGTTCGTCTTCGTCCTCCTCCTCGTCAGCGTTTTCACTGTCGAGCACGGCATCGCTGTTCGCCGAGGCGATAACATCGGATTGCTCGAACGGAACATTGTCCTCTTCCACAATGCTGGAAATTTCCAGCTGGTCGCCTTGATACTTGGTAATCCAGAAGTTGTTAAAGCCCTCTCCGACCTGGACGGCCAGGAGCTGGATTGCCAGCATTTCCAGGATAGCCAGAAAGTTAAAGATCAGCCCTAAGCGGGTAGGAAATGTCTCCAGCAGCTCGGCAAAAGACAAACGGCCGTGTTTGGTCACTTCGCTTATCAAATACTTCTTTTGGCCGTCTACCGTGTAGGGATATTGCACCACGTGGTGCACGGGTTTATTCTTCTCTGCCTCGAAGCGCTTTACCACACGCTCAAAGATCGTCATCAGCTTAAAGATGGTTACGTCTTGCAATTCGGCTTCGACGTTGGTGGTTTCGGACAGCGCTTTGAGCTCTTTTGCCAGGTTGCCACGCTTTTCTTTTTGCAGCTCGGTTTCCTCCATCTGGTGGAAGATATCTACCACCGATTTGTACTTTTTGTATTCCAGCAGGTGGCGTACCAGCTCTTCGCGGGGATCAATTTCGTTGCCCTGCTCATCCAACTGCGGACGCGGCAGCAGCATTTTGGATTTGATGCGCATCAGCGTGGCGGCCACGAGAATAAACTCGCTGGCAACTTCGATGTTGAGCTCTTCCATCTGCTGGATGTACGCCAGGAAATCGTTGGTGATGGTAGAAATCGGAATATCGTAAATATCCAATTCATCCCGTTCAATGAAGAACAGCAACAGATCGAACGGACCCTCGAAAAGGGGGAGTTTCACCTCAAAATTTTCCTGTGTCGTCATAAGCGTAGCCGGCAAATTTATTTATAATCCTACAAAAAGCCCCGATCGAAAAGAAATACTAATTTTGCGTATAGGTTTTCCCCAAAAAGCGGCATTCCGGGCCATTTTTCTCGTTTCCGGTCAACGTGCGGGGTTGTGTTATAAAACCCTTATCTTCGTTTTACGTGTTAAAGGAGCTATAATTTGTCTATAATTCCCTCTATGCTGATAACTCCGGGAAAATTGCTGGCGCAGATCAACTCACCAGACGATTTAAAGAAGTTGGACCAAGCACAATTGGTCCAGTTGAGTGACGAGCTCCGCCACTTTATCATTGATAACGTTTCCGTTTACGGCGGCCATTTCGGCGCCAGCCTCGGGGTAGTTGAGCTGACGGTTGCTCTTCACTACGTTTTTAACGCGCCGTACGATCAGCTGGTATGGGACGTAGGCCACCAGGCTTATGGCCACAAGATCCTGACCGGCCGCCGTGACGAGTTTCATACAAACCGTGTGTACAAGGGCCTTTCCGGATTCCCACGCCGCCACGAAAGCCCGTATGATGCTTTTGGCGTAGGCCATTCGTCGACATCTGTGTCGGCCGCCCTGGGTATGGCCGTAGCTTCCAAATACAAGGGTGAAGACCGCCAGCACATTGCCGTCATTGGCGACGGTGCGCTGACCGGAGGTATTGCCTTTGAAGGTATGAACCACGCCGGAGTGTCAGATTCCAACATTCTGATCATCCTGAACGATAACTGCATGGCGATCGACCCTAATGTGGGTGCGCTGAAAGATTATTTGACCGACATCACCACATCGCGTGCTTACAACAAGCTGAAAGACGAGGTGTGGAACCTGCTTGGTAAGCTTTCCAATTTTGGGAAGAGTGCTCAGGAGATTGCGTCGAAGGTTGAAACCGGGATTAAGTCGACCTTGCTTAGCCAGAGCAACTTCTTTGAGTCGCTTAACCTGCGTTATTTCGGTCCGGTAGACGGCCACGATGTAAATCATCTCGTGAACATTTTTGAGGACCTCAAGAATATCAAAGGCCCCAAGATCCTTCATTGTGTGACGGTGAAAGGCAAAGGCTACGCGCCCGCCGAAAAAGGCAACGCCACAACCTGGCATGCGCCGGGCACTTTTGACAAGATCACCGGTGAGATCTTCAAGAAAATACAAGACGTTCCGCAGCCGCCCAAATACCAGGATGTATTTGGCCATACGCTGGTGGAGCTGGCGCGCGCCAACGACAAGATCGTCGGCATCACACCCGCCATGCCTTCCGGTTCGTCGATGAACATCATGATGAAGGAGATGCCCGACCGCGCCTTCGACGTGGGCATTGCCGAGCAGCATGCTGTTACGTTTTCAGCGGGTCTTGCAACGCAGGGGCTAATCCCATTCTGTAACATCTATAGCTCGTTTATGCAGCGGGCCTACGACCAGGTTATACACGACGTGTGTATTCAAAACCTGCCCGTGAACTTCTGCCTGGATCGTGCCGGTTTTGCCGGTGCCGACGGCGCCACGCATCACGGCGCTTACGACCTTTCATTCTTCCGGTGTCTCCCCAACATGATCGTGTCGGCGCCGATGAATGAAGAAGAATTACGCGACCTTTTATATACTGCTCAGCTGCCGCGCGCCGAACAAGCATTCTCTATTCGTTACCCCCGTGGGCAAGGCGTGATGCCGGAATGGCGCACAGCCATGAAAGCTATTACCATTGGCACGGGCCGGATTTTGCGCGAAGGTCATGATCTGGCAATCCTGTCGATAGGCCATGTCGGCAATTACGCCGCAGAGGTTTGTGACGCGCTGGCGGAACAGAACATCCGCATTGGCCATTATGATATGCGGTTTGTGAAGCCGCTGGATGAAGCGCTGCTGCACGCCATCTTTGCCCGTTACAAGAAAGTGCTGACGATTGAAGACGGCTGCCTGCCGGGCGGCTTTGGCAGTGCCATTCTCGAATTCATGGCCGATCATCACTACAACGCAGAGGTACGGCGCCTGGGCATTCCCGACAAGGTGGTGGAACATGGAGAGCAGTCCGAGCTGCACCACGAATGTGGATTTGATGTGGCTGGCATCGAACGCGCCGTGGCCGAAATGTTGGAATTAGTGTCGCGTTAGTACTGTTGAAAAGCGACGGATCATTTTTTCATTCATCCTACAAAAATCGCTAAAACTGTATTAAATTGTGTTGATTTCTCTGTTAACGCACTTTTCGCGCTAGGTTTAATAAAAACCGACTTTTATATTTGCTATCAGGAACAATAATAACCAACCGATAATCATGAACGAAATAGTAGATCCACACCAGTATGATTCCTGGAATGAGATGGCCCGAAATATTGCCTTTGCGGGCTGGGCGATTGCCATCCTGATCATCTTGTATCATGTGGTCCGTCTGTTGACGATGAGCGATGCCAAATCGAAGTATGATTACATCAACAAAAGCGAGATCCGTACGCTGTGGATTGCAGCGGTTATTCTGGTCATCGGCTGCTGTTTCTATGCCAACGCCAACATCGTAGAGTTAGGCCCCCTGTGGATCTTCGTGCGCGGCTTCACTACCTTCGCCATGGGTATGATCGTAGCGTTGATCATCCAAAACCTCCTGAAATTCTACTATCCGTTCTTTATCGAAAAACGTCTTAAAGTACTGCGTTATAAGCCCCGTGTTTCTCCGAAAACAGGCAAGGCGATGAAGCTGCTGAGCGAAGAAGAAGAAGATGCCTACCTCGACGAAGGTATGCAAGCGGAAGAGAACGTATTCTCCATCGACTATGACGTGTGGAAAGACGAAGAAACTGGCTACGTGAAAATCGAGCGTTACTCGGGTCACCTGCACGCCCTGCAATGCCCTGAGTGTAACTACCAGACCTTTAAAGTGGTTCGCGAAGAAATTCTGAAGAACCCTACGCCGGTTGAAGAAGGCGAGCTGCTGAAGCACTATCAGTGCGGCTACTGCGGTTATAAGGCTAAGAAAACTGTCACGCTGAGAATCTCTGGTAAATTCGAAGAGTCTTCTGCTGCGACGGTGTAAGCTGTCGAGTATATACTATCAAAGACCCGAAGGATTTTCCTTCGGGTTTTTTTGTGTCTTTTGGGGCGTGACAACCGTGGGTCTAGCAGTTAAGATTGTCTTGATGACAATTTCGGTGGATTTGTCGGTGTGGATGGGTGCGAACCTGTCTGCCGGTGGTATTAAACTGCCGAGGTGCCCGACGCCAGTCTTCAGACTGGCATTGGGGTAGGTCCAAGTCGCCCTCCCTTCGGTCGGAAGACTTGAACCAGATGCCGGTAGAACAAAACCGGCCCATTCCAGAAGGAATGAGCCGGCGATTTAATTGGGTTGTTTCAAATTCTTGTTGCCACTTACTTTAGCAGTGCGCCTTTCAATCGGAGCAGCTCTGTCTCGGCGGCCTTGGAGAGGTAGCGCGCATTGATCAGGCGGGTATAGGCTTCGGCCAGGCTTTGCTGTGCTGTACGTAATTCAATGTAAGTAATAATGCCACGTTTGAAGCCTTCCAGAGCAATGAAGACGTTGTCTTTCGCAAAGAGGATGTTCTCCTCTTCCACCAGCAGCACCTTGCGCGCATTATCGTAGTTTACGTAGGCGTTGCGGACAGAGAAGTCTATGACCACCTTGGCCTGGCTGTATAGCACGCGCTGGCGGTCCAGGAAGATGTTGGCCTGTTGAATGTTGCGGCGTGTGACGAAGTTGTTGAGGATTGGCAACGTCAGCGTAAAACCATAGTTATAGCCGTTGCTTCTGCTGAAGAGGGCTGAGAACGGGTTGATGAGAAGTGTATTGTTGGTCTCTGACCAGTTATAGGCAGCATTGAATGCCAGCACGGGCGACATCTCTGCGCGACGTTCGTGCAGTGACAGGCGGGCTGCTTCCGTGTTGAGGTTTAATGTCTGTAGCGCGAAGTTGGTGGTCTCAATATTGGTCTGAATATCTTCCAACTTCAACTCGAGGTTTACGACAATGGTATCTGCCACCTCGTATACCGACGGCAGCTGCTGGCCTACCATTGTATTGAGTTGTTCCTTCAGGCTGGTGATGGCGGCCTCCTGTTGCAATGCCTGGGTTCGCTGCGCATTATAGTCGACACGCGCTTGCAGCAGCTCCGGTTTGCCGCCGGTGCCGACCTGCAGCTTGCGGTCTGCCAGTTTTACGCGCTCTTCGCTGACAGCCATTTGCTCCAGGATGGCTTTGAGCTGTTGCTTTTGCCGCACGATGTCGTAGTAGCCGGTGATGACGTTGGCGATCGTGTTTACCATTTGGTCTTTGATGGCCAGCTGACCCATGGCGTTGATGGTTTTGATACGATCGAGCGTAGCAAACATCCTGGTACCGTCAAACAGTGTCCAGTTGAGCGCAACGGATGCTGCTGTATTTTTTGATTCGGCTTTACCGCTGTTGTTGCGGGTGGCGTCTTCAAAGCGCAGGCTTTGCTCGTTATTGTTCCAGATTACGGCGCCCTGTGCGTTCAGCTGCGGAAGGAAAGCTCCATTAGCATACCGGCGATCGGCAGCGTATGATTCGGCTGTGTTACGCGCGAGGATAACGTCGAAGTTACGCTCGAGCGCCATGCCAATGACCTGGTCGAGCGTTACCTGCTCAGCCTGTGGCCCGGCCTGTTGTGCGTACAGACAGCCTGTAAGAAAGAAGTATGTTAAAAGCGATGCCGGAAGTTTAATTTTCATATACCAATTCCTTATGCGAAGGTGTTGTGGGTGTGTTGCTGCCAAACTCTACATGCTTTCTGGCACGCGAGAGATACGAGTATACAGCAGGAATAACAAACAGTGTGAGAATGAGCGAGAACATGATACCCCCGACAATAACAATGCCCAGGGGCTTGCGGCTCGTGGAGGCTGCGCCCAGCGACAGGGCCAGTGGCAGCGAGCCCAGTGCCATGGCAAGGCTTGTCATGAGAATGGGGCGCAGACGCATGCGCGATGCTTCCAGCACCGCTTCGATCTTGCTCATGCCCTCTTCGCGTTTCTGGTTGGCGAACTCTACAATGAGGATGCCGTTCTTCGTTACCAGACCGATCAGCATGATCATCCCGATCTGCGAGAAGATGTTGTTGGTTTGATCAAAGAGATACAGCGACAGGAATGCGCCGCAGAACGCCAGCGGCACCGTGATCATGATGATCAGGGGATCAATAAAGCTTTCAAACTGCGCTGCCAGAATGAGGTAGATCAGCAGCAAGGCCAGGATCAATGCAAAGGAAGTATTGCCCGAGCTCTCCGCGTAATCGCGCGAAGCACCGGAAAGGGACGTCGTAAAGGTCTCGTCGAGAAGTTCGTCGGCGATCTTTTCCATCTCTTTAATGCCATCACCAACGGTCTTGCCCGGCGCAAGACCCGCTGAGATCGTAGCGGATTTATAGCGGTTAAAGTGGTAGAGGGCTGGCGGCGTGGTGGACTCCACTACCGATACGACGTTGTCAAGTGAAATAAGCTGACCAGACCCCGTGCGTACATACAGGTTCTTGAGGTCGTCTGGATCGTCACGGTCTATGCGCATTACCTGGCCCATCACCTGGTATTGTTTACCCTCTTTGGTGAAGTACCCAAAGCGCAGGTTACTATAGGCGAGTTGCAGGGTCTGGGCAATGTCTTGTACGCTAATGCCCAGCTGTGTGGCTTTGAGGCGATTGATTGCCACGCGCAGTTCCGGCTTATTAAATTTGAGGTCGGAGTCTATACCCTGGAGTACGGGGTTTGCAGACACGGCCTCCAGAAATTTGGGAAGCACTTCCCGTAACTTATCGAAGTTATTGTTCTGGACAACAAACTGTACGGGTAAACCACCCCGGCGGTTTACCGCGATGGTTTGTTCCTGAATGGCAAAGGCCCTGCCGCTGGGAAACTTGTTGAGGTTCTTGCTTACGGCTTCCACGATTTCCTGCTGGGATCGTGCTCGCTCGTTAGGATCTGTTAGGGTAACGCGTACAAAGCCGCTATTCACCGAGCCGGCGCCCGAGAAGCCGGGAGCGGTAACAGACAAGGCTGTTTCATACTCGGGCACGGAATCCTGAACATACGTTACCATCTGCTGCACGTAATTGTCCATGAAGTCGTAGGATGTACCCTCTACTGCCTGCAGTGTCAGTCGGAACTGGTTGCGGTCTTCCATCGGGGCGAGCTCCGATTGCATGGTCGAGAAGATCAGAAAGAAGACACCCACGCAGGCGAGAATGACGATGAACGACACCCAGCGGAAGCGCATAAAACTCGCTAAGATGCGTCTATAGCCATCTTCCATGCCCGTGAAGAAAGGTTCTGTTACGCGATAGAACCAGGAGTGCTCGTGGTGTGAGCGAGTCAGCTTAACGCTTAGTACCGGCGTGAGCGTAAGCGACACGAAGCAGGAGATCAATACCGCACCTGCGACAACAATACCAAACTCGCGGAACAGTCGGCCAACAAAACCTTGCATAAACACCACAGGCAGAAACACGACGGCCAGCGTGATCGACGTGGCGATAACGGCAAAGAAGATTTCCTTTGAGCCTTCCGCTGCTGCCTGGTATTTGTTCATACCCTGCTCCAACTTTTTATAGATATTTTCCGTCACCACAATACCATCGTCCACCACAAGGCCCGTGGCCAGTACGATGCCGAGCATGGTTAGTACGTTTATCGAGAAGCCGCACAAATACATGATAAAGAAGGTGGCGACGAGTGACACGGGTATATCAATCAGCGGACGGATGGCAATGACAAAGTCGCGGAAGAACAAGTATATGATCAATACCACCAGCAGGAAAGATATGAGCAGGGTTTCTTCTACTTCGGAGATCGAGCGGGTAATGAATATCGTCTGATCCATGGCGATGGAGAGCGTAATGTCTTCCGGCACTTCCTTCTTGATCTGCTCCAGGCGTTTATAGAATTCGTCGGCGATTTCGACATAATTAGAGCCTGGTAGCGGCACCAACGCCAAACCGACCATGGGGATGTTGCTTTCGCGCAATACTGATTCTTCGTTCTCCGGGCCGAGCACCGCCTGGCCTATATTTTTCAAACGTATGTCTCCTTGCGGTGTAGAGCGCACGATGACGTTGTTAAAATCTTCTTCGGTATATAACCGGCCGAAGGTGCGCACGGTCAATTCCGTAGAGTTGCCTGCAATCTTGCCCGAGGGCAGCTCTACGTTTTCTTTGTTTAACGCGGTTTGTATATCGAGCGGTGTAAGGTTGTATGCGCTAAGCTTGCCGGGATCAAGCCAGATGCGCATGGCATATTTTTTCTCACCCCAGATCTGAATGCTGCTGACACCTGGTATAGTCTGCAGGCGTTCCACCAGCACGTTATTACAATACTCGGTCAGCTCCAGCGGGTTCTTCGTATTGCTTTGCACCGTCATGGTAATGATGGCGTCGGAATTAGCGTCGGCCTTTGATACGATGGGCGGGCCGGGAAGATCGTCTGGCAGCGAGCGGCTGGCTTGTGATACTTTGTCGCGTACGTCGTTGGCAGCGGCCTCCATGTCCACACCCAGCTCGAACTCAACGTTGATGTTGCTTCTGCCCATGCTGGAAATGGAGGTCATATTTTTGATACCGGCAATGCCGTTGATGGATTTCTCCAACGGCTCGGTGATCTGTGACTCGATGATGTCAGCGTTGGCACCCGAATAGTTAGTGCTGACGTTTACGTTAGGCGGGTCGATGGCGGGATAATCGCGTACGCCCAGGAAGTTAAATCCGATCACGCCAAACAGCACTAGGATGATGTTCATCACAAACGCCAGTACTGGCCGGCGAAGGCTTATTTCAGAAATGTTCATTGCGAGTAACCGTGTTAGAGCGTCTTAACCTTTCCAATCTTCACTTTCGAGTTGGGCCGTATGGCCATCAGTCCTGATGTGATAACGGTATCACCGACCTTTAGTCCGTTCAGGATCTGCACATAGGCAGAGTCGCGCAGACCGGTTTCCACCACGGTATACTGCACGCTGTCTTTTCTCAATACAATAACCTGCTTGTCGCGCGCTGTGGGTATGATCGCTTGCGAGGGCACCATCAGGGCCTGGTTATCTTTACCCAGTTGCAGGTTCACACGGGCAAACACGCCCGGCACCAATTCGGGGTGGCGAGCGTTTACCACGGCGCGTACTTTCAGGGTGCGCGTGTTTTGGTCTACGCTGCTCTCTGTTGCGAGCACAGTTGCTTTATGTGTTTGTTTGCCACCATCCACGGTAAATTGTACGGTATACCCTTTAGTGATATCCTTCGCATATTTCTCGGGCACGGAGAATTCAAGTTTGAGCTGATCTACCTGGCGTAGCGTGGTGATGATGTCTGCGGGTGCAATAAATGCACCCAGGCTGATCGTACGCAGGCCGATGCGGCCGGTATACGGTGCGCGGATTTCTGTTTTGGCAATGGCAATGCGTGTGGTCTCGATGTCGGCTTTGAGATTCTCCACATCGAGCGCGGCGAGGTCGTAGTCTTGTTGGCTGATGCCGTTGATCGCTACCAGCTCGCGGTTACGCTCTTCGGTTTTTTCTTTGATCTTGAGCTGTACTTCGAGTTTGCGCAGCTGTGCTTGCAGGTCTTCGTCGAAGAGCTTTACCAGCAGCGTTCCTTTGCTTACCAGGCTTCCTTCCTGAATGTTGAGCTTGACAATGCGGCCGTCCACCTCGGCGCGAATCTGTGTTTCCTCAAAGGGCAGCAGCGAGCCCGGTACTTCGATCTTTTCGCTCACGGAGCTTACGCCTACGAGAAATCCGTCGGCCAGGACAGGGCCGCTATTGCGTCCGCGTCCGCCCGCGCCGGGGGCGTCTTTCTTTTTCGAATGGCAGGCACCGGCGATAAGGGCTCCGGCGATCAATACGATTGCTATATTACGTTTCATGCTGTAAGTGTCGGTACTAAATGTTGGCGGTCGTCACACTAATCCTGCCGGGATTAAAGTGTGTGTACGGTCAGGCATTCCCCTGTAAAAGGCGATGGTGTAATGCGAGCACCTGGGGAATGACAAGGATCGAGTCATCGTTGTAAATTATATCGTCGGCAAGGGCCTTTTTTTCTTCTTCTGACAGCTGCTTCCGGATGATGGCCCGCACTTGTTCTTCGGGTCTGTTGTCGCGTTTCATCACCCGGCGGATGCGTACATCTTCCGGTGCATACACCACAATGGTCTGGTCCAGCAGCCGGTACACACCGGTCTCAAATAACAGCGCGGCTTCACGAACGACATAGGGCTTGTCCCTATACCGATCAGTCCATTGAGCGAAGTCATGCCGCACGCGCGGGTGTACGAGGCCGTTGAGTATATCCAGCTTCTTTTGCTGGTTAAAGACCACTTCGCCCAGGTACTTGCGGTTCAGCGTACCATCGCTTACGTACGACAAATCACCGAATTCTTTCTTTATCTGCGATATGAGAATTCCATCGGTGGTCATTAGTTCTTTCGCATGGCTGTCAGCATCATACACAGGAATTCCCAGGCATGCGAAGATTTTGGTGACCAGGGATTTCCCCGAGCCAATGCCGCCGGTAATGCCGATCTGCAGAGGTTTGTGCACAATATTAGAATTTAACGACGATGGAATCCACCGACAGCACCCGACTGTATGGCGGCAGCCCCTGTATAACCGGTAACACCCGCTTAACACCTTTTGAAAAGCTCTTCAAATCTACAACGGCATTGACCGAGTCGTGGTTATAGCTTTTTAAAAAACGTTGGGGAATGGCCAGTGTGCAGGGCAGCTGGTGGACACCCAGCGACGGCCGGGCACCTTTCGGCAGGTTGATGATCTTTAAGGTAATAGAATCTTTGATGACGGTGAGCGGGTCAACGTTAAACCGTACCGCCACGGTCGGTGGGTCGCGGCGAATGAGGTCTTCGTTTACAAATTTCACTTCTACATCTTCCGAAAAGTTTTCGTCGATGTTGCGTTGGGATAATTTCAGGTATACGGGCTCCGACAGCGCCATGACCAGTTTCCAGGGGCCTTCGATGAAGATCGAGTCGGGCGAGATTGTTGCATTACTTGTTATGGCATAACCCTTTCGAAACAGAATGTTTGGAGAGTCGAGGGCAAGGCTTATCCAACGTGTGCCTTTCGGCTCCAATGCAATGCGGAGTGTATCGGACAACACGAAGTTGATCTCGAAGCGTTCGAGCTGGTTGGCAAACAACGGCGGCAGTGTGCTGCCTACAATTTTTCTGATCTCCGACGGGCGTTCCAGGGGAATCACCAGTGGCGGCACTTTCAGTCCGAGGCTGCGGCGAAAGAGATCCCAACCCGGACCGGTAACATTGATGCGGACGCTCCTGGGGAGCGGGTGTATCGCTACGTAGTCCTCTTCCACATAGTCGAACGACAGTGGGAAGCTGATGTTGGTAGTATACTTTTTGTTGAGCGCATTAAAAAACCAGAAGACCGTGGCGGCGAAGACGCATAACACCACGGGCTTCCAGTTTCTCCGGTTAAACCGTAAAAGATTGAATATGGAATTGATGACGCTCATTCTTTTGCGCAGTATCCCTGCAACACCCGTGCCCGGCGCGGGTATCGACCGGGTGGTGAGGTCAACGGGTTAGGATGCCTTCTTGGTTGTGTAAGCTTTGGTTGCTTCCATCGAGATGGCCGATTTGTTAAAGCGAATGCGGCCGCCTTTTTCAACTTCGAGAATAAAGGTATCGCCTTCTGTCTCGGCTACCGTGCCGTGGGCACCGCCGACGGTGATAACATAATCGCCACGTTTGACTTCTTCATTGAATTTCTTTTGGTCCTTTTGCTTCTTTTGCTGCGGACGGATCATGAAGAAATAGAATATGACGATGATCGCGCCGAAGACAATGAGGCTCTGTGGTTGGAATCCCTGTGCTTGTGCCAGAATTGAATACATAAGAATTTATAAGTTTTAAGGGCTCAAAGGTATCCTAATTACGACAAACATACCAGCCCGCTCGCGGGAATTGGGGGCGCCGTGCTTTCCGTAAAAAAAGAACCCGGCGGGCGCAAAGCCCGGCCGGGTGTCTTTAACCTGTAAATAAAAATCGTCAGACCTTACTCCTGATCGGCGGCGTCTGCCTTTTCGAGCTCCTCGTCGACGATCTTCTCGATGGTCTCGCGCTGCCGCTCGTCGATGGTCTTGTCTACTTTCGCCTGCTTTTTCATAAAACGCAGCATGGCGTTCTTCTTGATCTCGTAAGCGATAAAGACGGTATATTCGTTAGACTTGCTGTTGAAGTATTTCTTCTCGTCCATCTTGCGCAGGTCGGCCATGTTGGTGTTCATGACCTGCCGCACCAGGCTTTGAAATTTATCTGCTACGTCGGCGGCATTGGCATTTTCGGTCTGGCCGAGGTATTGGTCGGCTACCTGCTTCATGGTGGTGTTTATCTGGCCTGCCAGCTCGGCTTTGGCGTCGATGTCGGCCTTGCCGTGGGCAATGTTATCCTGCGAGCTGACGCCCTTGCCGGAGGCCCGCCAGAAGCGATTGTTGGATTGGTAAGCATTGCCTTGAAAAGGCTCTTTTACTTTCGTGCCGAACGGGCTCGAGGCGCAGGCTGTGAGCAAGGCCAGGGCCAGCACGGTGGTTAATCGACAAAGCGTCTGCATAAAGCTGGTTTATGCGTTTAAAAGTACGAAAAATTGTGCCAGAGATGGCAAGTTCTTGGCTGGCTGGAAAAATTGGAGTAAATCGCATAAACATTCAGCCCCGCGCCTGCCATTGTTTGTTTTGTAAAGATTGATACTGAACTGTAAAAACTTTTTTTCTTGACTTTCGAGGACTTTAAATTCGATGAGAAGCTGCTGGACGGCTTGTCGTCGATGGGTTATACCAAACCCACACCGATTCAGGGACAGGCCATTCCGATGATCCTGGAGAATCACGACGTGATAGCCTGTGCACAAACCGGCACTGGAAAGACCGCTGCCTACATTCTGCCCATCCTGAACAAAATACTGCACGCAGATCACCGGCATCTGAATACGCTCGTCATTGCGCCCACGCGCGAGCTGGCACAACAGATCGACCAACAGATCGAAGGCTTTGCTTATTTCCTGGGCGTAAGCTCCATTCCCGTTTACGGTGGTGGTGACGGCGCTACGTGGGACCAGCAACGGAAAGCGCTCGAGCAAGGCGCCGACATCATCATTGCCACACCCGGCCGGCTCATTGCCCTGCTGGCTGCCGGCACCATTAAGTTCGATCACCTCGAGCACCTTGTGCTTGACGAGGCGGACCGCATGCTCGACATGGGCTTCTACGACGATATCGTGAAGATCATCAATTACCTGCCCAAGAAGCGGCAGACACTGCTGTTCTCCGCCACGATGCCGCCCAAGATCCGCACGCTGGCGACCAAAATCTTACAAGATCCCAAAGAGATCAGCATCGCTATTGCTAAACCTGCCGCCGGCATTTTGCAGCAGGCATATGTGGTACACGATGCTCAGAAAAGTGCTGTGTTGAAGCACGTGCTCAAGACGGTAGCGTGGAAAAGCGCTATCCTCTTTGCCTCGACAAAAGAGACTGTTAAAAAACTCGACACGGTATTTCAGCGCAGTGGCTTGCAGGTCCGTGCGTTTCACTCCGACCTTGAGCAACAAGAGCGTGAAGAAATTCTCCGTGCGTTTAAGAATAAACAAGTAAACATACTCATCGGTACCGACGTGTTGTCACGGGGTATTGACGTAGAAGGAATCAGCCTGGTGATAAACTGGGATGTGCCGCCCGATCCGGAAGATTATGTTCACCGCATAGGTCGTACGGCCCGTGCCGAGACCACCGGCACCGCGGTGACGCTGATCAACGAACGCGATCAGCGCAAATTCTATAGCATCGAAACGCTTATCGACACCGTTATTCCGAAATTGCCGTTGCCGCCTGAAGCGGGCGAAGGCCCGGAATACGAGCCCCAGAAAAAGAGGGCCATCTCGGGTCACGGCCGCGGAGGTGGCGGTGGTCGCTCGGGCGGTAGTGGTGGTGGCCGGGGTGGACACGGCGGTCATGGCAAGCCCCGCGGCGAAGGCAATGCCAGTGGTGCCAGCTCGAAAGCCAACGGTAGCGATAGCGGCGGTCGTCGTCGTCCGAATCGACGCCGAGGTGGAAATGGCGGCGGAGATAACAAAGGAAATACCGGCAATGCCGGAGGGAATACAGGAAACACAGGGGCGGTATAAGCCCCTTTATTTTTTTAGTACGGTAATCAGATCGTTCAGCTTGAGTAGTGCCTCTACAGGGCTGATGGTATTGATATCGATCTTAGCAAGCTTTTCTTCGATCTCGGCGAAGCGCGGATCGGCCGCGAACAGGCTCATTTGCGGTGTGGCCACCGGTATATTTTCCATTCGCTTTTTGTCTTCGTTCTTGTGCTTGTCCTTTTCGAGGAAGTGCAAGATCTCATTCGCGCGCAGCACGATACGGTTCGGCATACCCGCCAGCTGCGCTACGTGGATACCAAAGCTGTGCTCGCTTCCACCTTCTTTCAGCTTGCGCATAAAGATGATCTTGTCGCCCACTTCTTTTACCGATACGTTAAAGTTACGCACGCGCGTCAGGTCTTCTTCGAGCTGGTTCAGCTCGTGGTAGTGTGTGGCGAAAAGCGTCTTAGGCTTAAAGTCTTTGTGGTTATGTAAATATTCTACGATGGCCCAGGCAATCGATACACCGTCGTAGGTGCTGGTGCCACGGCCGATCTCGTCCATCAGGATCAGGCTGCGGTTGCTGAGGTTGTTCAGAATGCTGGCGGTCTCGATCATTTCCACCATAAACGTCGACTCTCCTTTCGACAGGTTGTCGGACGCACCCACGCGTGTAAAAACTTTGTCGACAATACCGATGGACGCGGCCTCTGCGGGCACAAAGCTACCTATCTGTGCCAGCAGCACGATGAGCGCCGTCTGGCGCAACAAAGCGGATTTACCGGCCATGTTCGGCCCCGTGATGATCAGCACCTGTTGCTTTTCGCTGTCGAGGTATATATCGTTTGGAATATAGGGCTCGCCTACCGGCAGTTGCTTTTCGATGACCGGGTGACGCCCCGCTTTGATGTCGAGAATATAGGAGTCGTTGATCTGCGGGCGGGTATAACGATTGGCGCGCGCCACAACAGCAAAGGATAGCAGGCAGTCGAGTTGTGCCAATACCCGTGCGTTGAGCTGGATCTGTGGAATAAACGCAGCTGCCGCGGCAATGAGGCCGTTAAAGATGCGCTGCTCGATCACGATTAGCTTATCTTCTGCGTTCAGGATCTTTTCTTCGTATACTTTCAGCTCTTCGGTGATATACCGCTCGGCATTCACCAGCGTTTGTTTCCGGATCCAATCCGACGGCACCTTGTCTTTGTTGGCGTTGCTTACTTCGAGGTAATAACCAAAGACCTTGTTGTAGGAAATCTTGAGGGAGCCTATGCCGGTGCGCTCTACCTCGCGCTTCTGGATCTGCAGCAGGTAGTCTTTGCCTGAATAAGAGATCTTTTGCAGCTCATCCAGCTCAGCGTCGATACCTTCTTTGATGAGGTTGCCCTGGTTGATGGCGATGGAAACATCTTCGCGTAACTCCTGCTCGATCTTCGCTACCAATGATTCGCACAGGTGCAGCTGGCTGGCCAGGCGTTGCAGGCCGGGCGTGCTCTGCTGGCTAAGCTCATGGAGGATGGGCTCGATTGCTTTTAGCGAGCGCTTCAGCTGCAGCATCTCGCGTGGGTTGATGCGGTTTACGGCTACCTTCGAGATGAGTCGCTCCAGGTCTGCAATCTGCTTGAGCGGCTCCACGAGTGCTTCGGTCAGGTTGTTGTCGGCATAAAACGTGTCCACTATCGCCAGGCGCTCTTCAATGGCATCTTTCTCTTTCAACGGCAGGATCATCCACTTGCGCAGCTGACGCGAGCCCATGGGGGTTACCGTGCGGTCTACGATGTCGATCAGCGGCACACCGCCGTCTTGCTGAGACGTAACGATCTCCAGGTTGCGTACGGTAAATCGATCAAGCCACACATACCGATCTTCGTCAATGCGGGCGATCGACGCAATGTGTGATGTATCTTTGTGCTCGGTGTCTTCGAGGTAATGCAGTATGGCGCCGGCTGCAACGATGGCTTCTGTATAGTCTTCTACGCCAAAGCCCTTCAGCGTGGTGGTCTTAAAATGCTTCGTCAGCTTTTCATATCCATAGTCGTAGCCATAGATCCAATCTTCCAGCGCATATGTGCTGTAGTCGTTGCTGAAGAGGCTATCGAACCTGGCGCGGAACTGTTTGCAATAAATTACTTCCGACGGCGCAAAGCCTTGAATGAGCTTGAGAACATACGTTTCGTTGCCTTGTGCGGCATAGAACTCTCCGGTAGACAGGTCGAGGAAGGCCACGCCAAAAGCGTCTTTTGTACAAAAGACGGATGCCAGGAAGTTGTTTTGCTTGCGGTTGAGTACGTTGTCGTTAAATGACAGGCCGGGTGTTACCAGCTCGGTCACGCCGCGCTTCACAATGCCCTTTACAAAGCGGGGGTCTTCCAGCTGGTCGCAGATGGCCACCCGGTAGCCGGCACGTACCAGCTTGGGCAAGTAGGTGTCAAGGGCGTGGTGGGGAAAGCCTGCCAGGGCGGTTTCGGAGGCCGAGCCGTTGCCGCGTTTGGTAAGTACAATGTCGAGTACCTTGCTGGCCGTCATGGCATCATGTCCGAAGGTTTCGTAAAAATCACCCACACGGAAGAGGAGGACTGCACCGGGGTACTTTGCCTTCAGGGCATTGTATTGCTTCATCAACGGTGTTTCAGCAGAGGTCTTGGTTTCGGCCATGGGGCAAATTAAATACTTTTTCTTTTGTTTGCGGAAGGATTCACTCGTCTGATCTGCATGAAGAAGCTAATACTGGAAGAACTTGGAAGAATGTCTGTTGCGGAGTTTCAGGAAGCACCGAAGCTGCCGATATGTCTTGTGCTTGATAACATCCGCAGCCTGCACAACGTAGGCGCGGCCTTTCGCACAGCGGATGCTTTCCGCATTGGTAAGATTTATCTCACCGGCATTACCGGTACGCCGCCGCACCGGGAGATTCAAAAGGCCGCGCTTGGGGCGACGGAGTCTGTGCAATGGGAGTATGTGGCGGAGACGGTGGATGCTGTGAGAAAGTTGAAGGAGGAGGGATATGCGATCGTGGCGGTGGAGCAGACGACGGATAGTGTTTCGCTGGAGACGTTTAAGCCTTCTGCTGATGCACGGTACTGCCTGGTGTTTGGAAATGAAGTGAATGGGGTGAGTGAGGAGGTGCTGCCGTTGACGGATGTGGCATTGGAGATTCCGCAGGCGGGAACGAAACATTCTTTGAATGTTTCGGTTTGTCTGGGGATTGTGGCGTGGGAGTTTTTTAAGCAGTTGCGGTAGAATAAGCAGCAACAAAAAAGCCGTCCCGGGAGTCGGGAACGGCTTTTTGTTATTGTGAAACGTGTGAATCAGGCGATTTTGAAGGCTTTTTTCACGGCGTCTACGTGGTCGAGTTTTTCCCAGGGGAATAGCTCTACTTTCACTGTTTTCTCAGAGGCTTTACCTTTGTTAAAGACTTTCTCCACCACTTGGGGCTCGCGGCCCATGTGTCCGTAGGCAGCGGTTTCGGCGTAGATCGGGGTGCGGAGGGCGAAGCGCTGCTCGATGAAGTACGGACGCATGTCGAAGATCTTCGCAACCTTCTGCGCGATCTCGCCATCGTTGAGCTTCACTTTGGAAGTGCCATAGGTATTTACGTACAGCCCTACTGGCTGGGCTACACCGATGGCGTATGCTACCTGCACCAGTACTTCGTCGCACAGACCGGCTGCTACCAGGTTTTTGGCGATGTGACGGGTAGCGTAGGCCGCTGAGCGGTCAACCTTTGAGGGGTCTTTGCCGGAGAAGGCACCACCACCGTGGGCTCCTTTGCCACCGTAGGTGTCAACGATGATCTTACGGCCTGTCAGACCGGTGTCGCCGTGGGGACCTCCGATTACGAATTTGCCTGTAGGGTTGACGTGATACTGAATTTCGCTGTTGAAAAGCTTCTGTACGTGCTTCGGCAGCTTCTTCTTCACGCGGGGAATAACAATGTTGATCACATCGTCTTTGATTTGCTTCAACATGACAGCGTCTTTCGCGAAGTCGTCGTGCTGCGTAGAAATTACGATGGTGTCGATGCGTTGCGGCTTGTTGTCGTCGCTGTATTCAATGGTTACTTGCGACTTGGCGTCGGGGCGCAGGTACTTTATCGCCTTGCCTTCACGACGGAGGATCGCCAGCTCGCGGAGCAGCAAGTGGGCAAGCTCCAACGGCAGGGGCATGTAGTTGTCGGTTTCGTTTGTGGCGTAGCCGAACATCATACCCTGGTCACCAGCACCCTGGTCTTCTTTCTTCTTGCGTACAACGCCCTGGTTAATGTCGGGCGACTGCTCGTGAATAGCCGAAAGGATACCGCACGAGTTGGCTTCGAACATGTACTCGCTCTTGGTGTACCCGATCTTGCGGATAACTTCGCGGGCAATGTCTTGAACATCCAGGTAAGCTTCTGATTTTACCTCTCCTGCCAGTACAACCTGGCCAGTGGTAACGAGGGTTTCGCAGGCGACTTTGGAAGCAGGATCGTAGGCAAGGAAATAATCGATTAGGGCATCAGAGATCTGATCTGCTACTTTGTCGGGATGGCCTTCGGACACCGACTCGGAGGTAAATAAATACGGCATAAGGATTTACACTGGGTTTTAAATTTTAGCGGCAAATTTGGTTGAAACTGTAAAAGAAATCAAATCAAACGGCGTTACGCCAAAAATAAAAATACCGCTGGTACTTTAGGCAATTCAGGCCGCAGGTTTTTCCATTTACTTACCGGCAACGTTTTAATGCTCTCTTCTTTGCCTGTAAGGTCTATGGCAATACACAGTAGTGTATCGTCCTGCAGGTTCCGCAGCAGGTTTTGCAGCATGGCGTTGTTACGATAAGGCGTCTCAATAAAGAGCTGTGTTTGCCGGCGGCTCTGCGACTCTTTCTCCAGCGCCCTGATCGCCGTGGCCGCTTCTTTGCTATCAATCGGCAGATAGCCATGGAAGGTAAAGCGCTGGCCATTCAGGCCCGAGCCCATTAACGCCAGCAAAAGCGATGATGGGCCTACCAGCGGTGCTACCTGAATACCCTGCTCATGCGCGTACTTCACGGCCAGCGCACCCGGGTCGGCTACACCGGGGCAACCCGACTCGGAGATCACGCCCAGGTTGTGCCCTTCCAGCAAGGGCTGAAAAAGGGCTTTGAGTTCGGCCGGTTTTGTATCTTTGTTGAGAACTTCGAACTGCAGCGGCTCGATGGACGCGTAAAGCTTCAGGCTGCTGAGAAAGCGGCGGGCTGTGCGGACGTCCTCGGCCAGAAAATGACGTATGCCGGGCAGGGCCTGGCGCACGTGCTCCGGGATGACGGTTTGCTGAGTTTCTTCTGCTATGCTGCTGGGAACCAGGTACAGGACGCCTTTTTTCATGTGTTTTAGCTGACGGGGGCGCTAAGTTCGTAAGAAAACAACACTATGGGCAAAATCCTGATCGTTGTAGGTTTAGTTTGTATTATTGCCGGCCTGGTTGTGTTGTATGGCCCCAAACACTTGTGGCCTGGACGCCTGCCGGGCGATATCCGGATCGAACGCGAAAACTACAGCTTTCATTTTCCCGTTGTAACGTCCTTGTTGTTAAGCGTGCTGCTTTCGCTGATCCTGTATTTTGTTAACCGGTGGAAAAACTAACCCCGGTTGGTCCAGCGTTAGTTTATTATTCAACTATTATTTCCGAATTTCAAGGTTTAGTTTTTGTGAAGCAGGTACGATCATATTTTTTCCTCCTGTCTTTTTTGCCCGCCCTCGTGGTGTCGGCCCAGAAGAGATCAGAAAGTGCTATTCCGCTGAGTTTCCCAGACAGTATCCGGGTGGTGTTTGAGAACACCCGTAACGTAGACGCGTCCGTGATCGGCGCGAGCTTTGCTTCCGCATGGGGCAATTTGTCGCCCGACCAGCAAGACATGGTGCATCGCCAGGCCTTCCAACTGCGTAAAAAGAAATATCCGCTCAAGCCGGCTATGATCCATTACTTCGGGGCGATTGCCAACGCTGTTACCGTTGAGCATGCCGATCCTGCCAAGCTTACAGCGTACCTGACGGTAGCCGGCCAGGTCATTGCCCAGGAGTCGTCTACCCGGGCGCAGAATTTCTTTCGCCTCAGTCGCACGTTCTTTCAATATCACGCGCTGAATTACGAGCGCCCATTCCGCTTGTATGCCAGCGACGACGATTATACGTTTGAATACATCACGTCTGCGCCGACGTTTGATATGAACGACACGACTTCCATCGCGTCGTCGAACACCGACCAGGTATATATCGACCCCGTGCAGTCCGACCCGAATGAAAACTTCGATGCGGGCAGCGGCGCCGACTCTATTTTCTCCGAAGCACCGCTCTGGATGAACCCTCCTCCCCCGCCGGTGGTAGATGGGCCCGTGCTACGGTTCAACCGGGTGACACTCAATTTTGTCACGAAGTACGATTCTATCTTTGTCAAGAATACCAAGGGCGTCGTCTCCCTGCGCAACGGCCTGTTTGTGGGCGAGTCGGGTACGGTCGACTGGACCCCTGCGCTGCTGAGCCCCGACAGTGTATACTGTAACCTGGGCACGTATAATTTCCCGGTCAACAAGCCCGAGTTTAAGTCCGACCTGGTGCGGTTTAATTATACCGGTCACACGCCTGGGTTGATTCCCGGCACGTTTGAGTTTAAGTCCGTTACACGCAAAGATTCGGTGGCGTCCAGTTATCCGCGCTTTAAGTCCTACCAAAGCAACCTCAACATCACCGGCCTCGGCGATGAGAATGTGAAATACCGGGGGGGCTTCTCGCTTACGGGTCGTAAGATCTCCAGCGCCTCGGTGGGTGGTGATCCTGCCATAATCGAGATCTCGCATAATGGCGATAAAAAATTTGTAGCGCGCTCGTCGGAGTTTTTGTTTAGCGACTCGACGATCACGTCTAAAAAAGCATCGGTAATACTGCAGCAGCGTCGTGACTCCATCACACACCCGGCGGTACGGATGCGCTATGCGTTTGGTCGTGACAGCCTGCAGCGGATCATCATTCAGAAAGATAAGGGCAACATGAAACACACGCCCTACTCGTCTTCTTTCTTCAAAGTGGATTTTGCCGCCGACGTGATTCGCTGGAACCTGTACTCCGACAGTCTTGATATTTATACCGACGGCGGGCGTAATACGGTACCGATGGTGATCGAGTCGGCGGACTTCTACGATCAGGAAGATTTTCGCCTGTTAAAGGGTGAAGGCTTTTCATTCCATCCGCTGGGCCTGGTCGCGAACTATTGCGTAAAGAATAAAACGCGCGAGTTTTACTCGGGTGACCTCGCCCAATTCTCTGGTAAGGAAATGCGCGACATCAAGGCTGCAATCGAGTTCCTGCGGGAGAAGGGCCTGGTGTCGTACGATCCCAAGACCGACATTGTACGCGTGAAAGAAAAGGCTATTCTGATTTACAAAGCCTCGAAGGGCGAGATGGACTATGATAACCTGAAGATACATTCTGTCATTGACAGCTCGGCCAACGCTACCTTGAACTTTGAGAAAGGCTATATGACCGTGCGCGGCGTAGAGGAGTTTAAAATAAGCGACTCACTAAACGTACGGATTCAGCCCGACAGCGCCATTATCACGCTGTTGCAAAATCGTGATATGAAATTCGACGGTACCATCAACGCCGGTAATTTCGAGATCAGCGGCAAAGGCTTTACGCTGAACTACGAAGGGTTCTATATCGACCTGACGCGCATCGACTCCATTAACTTCTTTGTGATGGAGCGGAATGCCAAGGGCGTGATGGTCCGACGAAAGCTTAACAACAACATGGTGGGGGCCGATTCGTCTACCGCGAAGGTGAGTGGTCTGGGCGATGCCTCGCAGAAATCGGGTACGTTGTATATCAGCAAGGCGGGCAATAAGTCGGGCATGAAAAAGATCCCCAACTTTCCGCGTCTTGACGCATCCGGTGGTGGTGCTATTTATTTTGATCGACCCGAAGTCTTGGGCGGCGTGTACGATCGCTCGATGTTCTTTGCCGTGCCGCCGTTTAAGCTCGACAGCTTGAACGATGCCGATCCGGCGTCTATCAACTTCGACGGTACGTTTGTGTCGAACGGCATGTTCCCCGCTTTTAAAGAGAAGCTACATTCGCAGCCCGATAAGTCGCTCGGTTTTGAGCATTATATACCGAAGGGGGGCTACCAGCTATACAACGGCGATGGTAAAATGCACGGCGCGGTTTCGCTGAACAACCGCGGTCTGCGTGGTACGGGTAAGATTGAATACCTGGCTGCTACGGTAGCGTCGCACGACTTTGTGTTTTATCCCGACTCGGTTGTGGGCCGTGGTGAGCGAGCTACGATTTCCGAGAAACAATTTGGCAATGTGCGCTTCCCGCAGGCGTCACTGCCCGACTATGAAATGAAGTGGTTGCCCAAGCAGGACCAGATGCGACTGAAGAACCAGAAGTCGCCGTTTAACTTCTACGATTCTACCGCTCAGATGCGTGGTACGCTGACGATATCAAAAGAAGGTGTTGCCGGTACTGGTAAGTTAGAGACCCGTGGCAGCGAGCTGATCTCACGCAACATGAACTTTACTGCCGACGATTTCAGCGCGCGCCACGCGCGGTTCACTGTAAAGTCGGAAGACGTCAACAAACCGCTCTTGTATGGTGTGGACGTACGGATGAAGTTTAACCTGAAAGAAAACTATGCCGACATCAGTCCGGAAGTAGAAGGGGTGGCGGCGATCGCGTTCCCGTTTGCACAGTTCAAGACATCCATCCCGAAAATGCGATGGGATCTTGATGAGCAGAAGATCACCATGAGTAAGGACCCCGATGTACCCATCGAGAAGTCATATTTTTATACTACACGCAAAGACCTCGATTCGCTGCACTTCAACGCCGAGCGTGCGGAGTACAACCTGAAGACGCAGGAGCTGAAGGTAAGCGGCATTCCCTATATTACTGTAGCGGATGCAAGGATTACCCCCGAGAACAACGAAGTACTCATTCTCGAGAATGCCAAGATCGGTACGCTGAAAAACACTACGATCATACTCGATACGCTCAATGGCTATCACCGCCTAACGGAGGGCGTGGTAGATATTATTTCGCGGAAGCAGTTCAGCGGTTATGCTACTTACCAGTATGTAAATTTCCTGCGCGATACGTTTGCCATTAAAATGACGGACTTTCACCTCGAAGACATCGCGGTAGAGGAGACGTCGCGCCGGTCTAAGTCGCGCAAGAACTCCGTTGCATTGCAACAGACGGTAGGCACCGGTGCTGTGGAGGACAAAGAGAAGCTGGTGTTGGGTGCCGGCATGTTCTATAAAGGTAACATGACGATGTATGCCACGCGTCCGGCGTTGCAGCTTACCGGCTTTGTGAAGCTCGACATCAAAAAGATCAAGGACTATAATACGTGGATCGAGTATGCCCAGACCGGTGATGAAACCGAGGTACATATCGACTTCGACAACGCCGTGACCGAGGACGGTAAAAAAATCAATGCCGGCCTGCACTTCTCGACCGACAACGATCTGTACATCACGTTTGTCAATGACAAGAAGAGCGAAGAGGATGAAGACTTTTATACGCCGAGTGGTGCCCTGCATTATGATACTGCGTCGCATGAGTTTAAGATTGAGAGCCTGGAGAAGGCTGCCGGTACCTCGCTTTCCGGAAAGGTGTTTGCCTACAATGACGACAATATGCAGGTGCGGTTTGAAGGGCCGGTCAAGCTTTTCCCAGGTATGAAAGACTTTAATCTTGTGACGACCGCACTCGGCCAGGGTAACATGGAGACGAATGAGATCCGCATGAATACGTTCATGATGATGGAAAGTAATGTACCGATAGGGGCGTTCGACCTCATGGGTAAGCAGATTCAAGAGGTCATTAAAAACGAAGGTGCAGACGAGGGTCTGGGCGACCAGACCGAGCTGTTGTATAAGATCGCCGACATTGTTGGCGAGAAGGTTGTTAAAGATTTTGAGCAGCGCAGCTTGCAAGGGTATGTGTCGCTGAGTACCATCGCTGCGCTGGCGAAGCCGCTGGTCATTTCGAATGTCAACATGAAATGGTCGGAGAAGCGGAAGGGGTTTTATAGTGAAGGTACGATTGGCATCTCCAACATCGGTCGCAACGACATCAATGGAGCTTTTGAAGGCTTTATCGAGATTCGTAAGAATGAAGACGGCGCGCCGGTGGCCCACATTTTCTTTAAGGCGTCACCGGATGCCTGGTATTATTTCGGCTTCGAAGACAACCGCCTGATGGTGCATTCATCCAACAGCGACTTCAATACTATCATTTCGAAGAAGAGCAATGCCGGCAAGGCCAAGATCGGCGAGGTGGCTTTCATACCCGGTAGCGACGACGAGACGCTCACTTTCATCAACCGCTTCCGTGCGCAGTATTACGGCATCGATGTACCGTATAGCTTGAGCGAAGGCTCTTCTGTGGCCAAGGAGAAACCGGCCGAAGAGGAGAAGAAGGAGCCGAAGAAGGAAGACGACGGGTTCTGATGATCGGATCAGAGGCTATTGCTATACCGCAGGAAGGTGCGCAGAATGCGCGTTTCTTCTACGTGGTGGTGTCCCTTTACTTTCCATTGTCCATCCACTAATGTGCCCAGGATAGCCGAGCTGTCGGAGGTATATACAATGGCCGGCAGCCAATGCTCACGTCCCGCTTGTGCGAGCAACGGTGTGCGGGCATTGTACACCACAGCATCCAGGGGCTGGCCTATGGCAAAATAGTCGGTGGCTTCTACGCCCATTGCGCGACGCCCGGCTGCCAACGTTTTATATACCAGGGTGCTCGCGCCATCATCAAACGTATTGCGTTTGTGTGTGGTGAAGCGCTGGGCGTAATCAAGCCAGCGTAGATCTTCCAGCGGGTTGAGGCTGATGTGGCTATCGGTGCCGATAGACCAGCTGCCACCTTGCGTAGCAAAGTCTGTTAGACGGAAGATGCCGTCGCCGAGGTTGCCTTCTGTGCCCGGGCAAAGAACAACGTTCGCTTTGCTGGCTGCCAGTCGACTCACTTCATCGTCGCCCAGGTGCGTGCAGTGTACGATGTGTACCCGCTCATTCAGGGGTAGATTATTCAACAGCCACTCTACGGGACGTTGTTTCAAGTGGGCTATACTGTCGGCTACTTCCTTGCATTGCTCGGCTGCATGCAGGTGGAAGGGTATAGTCTTAGGCCCTTCCTGCATGACGCGTATAACATCCTGCGCTTCCACCGCCCGGAGGGAATGTACGCCAAAGCCCAGACGTGCCTGCGGGTAGGCGGCCACGGCGTGGGCGGAGTCATCCAGCAATTGGAAGTATTCGTCGGTTGTGTTGGAGATAAATCGAATCTGTCGCGGCTGCGGCGGTGCGCCAAAGCCACCTTTCTGATACATTACGGGCACGAGCGTGATCTTGATACCGGTGGTCTTTGCCGCGGCAACGAGTCGCTCTCCCATCTCGGCCAGGTTGTTATAAGGCTTGCCGTTCTTGTCGTGGTGAAGGTAGTGAAATTCGGCTATGTGGGTATACCCGCGCTTGAGCAATTCTGCGTATAGCATGGCTGCGACGGCTTCCATTTGATCAGGGTCCATCGTGAGCGCACAACGATACATGGCCTCGCGCCAGCTCCAGAAGTTGTCGTTCGAACCGGCGGGATGTTTTTCGGCCATGCCGGCCATGGCAAATTGAAACGCATGCGAGTGTGCGTTTTGAAAGCCGGGGATCGCCAGGCCTTGTACAGCTTCGATGGCTGCCGTCTCTGCCGGCGCCTTGTCGGCTAGGTATTGAATGATGCCTTGCGCATCAATGCCTACTACCGCCGGCGAGCGCCAGCCACTTTGTAGGAGCAAGCCGGTGAATTGATAATATTTCAGATCGTGTTTCATGCCTTATTGCTGGAGCTGTATGGCAAGATTTTCAAGCGTACGCTTTAAGACCTTCTGCATGGCTGTGGCCCGTTGCAGGTCGTAGCGCAGCTCGGTGTCGTCCATATAGTGCACTTTGGTCATTTCCAGTTGCAGAGCATGACGACCGTTGGCCGGCGCGCCGAAGTGGCGGGTAATGGTGCCGCCTTTGAACGGATGGTTGTGATTTACCTGGTATGTTGTGCTGCGAAGCGATTGCAGCGCAGTCTGGGTAAGGGCTGCATCTGTTGCACGGCCGTCGACATCGCCGAGGATCAAGTCGGGAAGGGCGTCCGGTTGGATGGTGGGCACTACCTGGCGGATGGAGTGACAATCCCACAGTAATATTTTTTTGAACTTTGCCTGTAGCCGGGTCAGGTGCTCATTCAACTGGTGGTGGTACGGTTTATAGTATAGATCCATACGCCGGGTTACTTCGTCCGCGGCAACGTCTTTACGTTCGTCGTTATATAGTGGGTTGCCGAGAAAGTCTGTCGTGGGGCATAGGGCTGTGATGATGCGGCCGTCGGTGTAGAGCGGCTTGCTATCGGGGTCGCGGTTCAAGTCGATCACCCATCGGCTGTAATTGGCCGAGATCATGGTGATGCCCAGGGATGGAACAAAGCCGTATAGCTTGTCGACGAACCAGTCGGTGTCGTCGGGTTCTTCGATCAGCGACGATTTATACTGGTCTTTGATGTCGTCCGGGAAGCTTATGCCGCAGTGCGGCACGCTGACCAAAATGGGCAGCTCTTCTCCTTCGGCCGGGTGAATCGTAAAAGCATTCATACTATGTGTGGCTTAACGATCAGACTTACGTTTCTTCTTTTTCTTCTTAGATGATTGCTCTTCGCTTTGCTGGCGTTGGCTTTCTTGCGTGGCTTTTTGCAACGCTGCCTGTGCTTGTTCAAGCTCTTGTGTCTTCAGACGAAGTGCATCCTGGCTTTTGGCCAACTCGGCGTTCAGCTTGTCGAGCTGCTGCTGGTTGCTGGCGGCCATTGTGTTTAGCGAGAGGCGTTTCTTCAAGGTCATGATGCGGCGGAAGCTTTCGTCGATCCGCTGGCGGGGAATCTCACCGCGTTCTACCATGCCACGAATGATGGTATGTACTTTGTCCACTGTACGCTGGTCGCTGCCGGCGATGTTGTTGGAGAAGGTCATGATGTCGACACCCCCCAGTATGGCCATTTTGATGGCTTGCTCAAAGCCGTAGTGTTTGGTAATCGCCTGCATCTGCATGTCGTCGGTAAAGATCACGCCTTTGAAGTGATATTGGTTGCGCAGCAGCCCCGTCAACACGTCGGTTGACAGTGTGCCCGGGTAGCCGTTTTTGTCGAGGTTGCGGTTTACAATGTGCGAGGTCATGATGGCATCTACATAGCCCGAGTCTATTAGTGTTTTATAGGGCTTCAGCTCTTTTTCATTCCAGGTGTTTGTAACATCGGCCATCCCCAGGTGTGTGTCGTCTTTTGAGCTGCCGTGGCCCGGGAAGTGTTTGAGCGACGTGAGCACGCCGTATCGCCGGTGCATCTTTATTACTTCTTTGGCCATCCAGGCTACGGTGTCTTCGTTTGCCGAGAAGGCCCGGCCGTGTTTGGCGATAATGGGATTGGTGGGGTTTGAGGCGAGGTCTACCACCGGAGCAAAGTTTACGTTGATGCCCAGGCCGGCCAGTGTGGAGGCCGTTGACTCGCTGTAGAATCGCACGGAGTCGAGGTTCTTTGCCTTCGCCATGTCGGCGGCTGTGATCGACTTTGGGAATCCGTATTTGTCTTTCAGCCGGTTCACCTTGCCGCCTTCCTGGTCGATGGTAATAAACAACGGGATCGGTGCTGCTTGTTGATACGTCCAGGTAATCTTTTTCAACGCATTAAAAGAATTCTTCTGCGGAATGTTCTTTTCGAAGATGAGGATCGAGCCCACTTTGCCCTGTCGTATTTCGCGCAACACTTCCGAATCGACGTCGGCCTTTGGAAAGCCGATGAGGATCATCTGCCCGATCTTGATATCGAGGCTATCGGTTTGTGCGTAGGCGCGGGGTGTTGCCAGGAGCACCGTGAGGCACAGGCATAGATAAGATATGTGTCTTTTCATCTCAATAATTCTCATAGATTTTCTTCAGGGTTTCCTGCATGTGCTGCCGGATGATGGCAGTCGATGCGGTATAATTGTTGTGCATGAACGAGAAGATCAGCAACCGGCCGCTTTTTGCGACCAGGAATCCGCTCAGGCAATGGTTATTGCTCAGCGTGCCGGTCTTGCCATAGATATAGGGCGTGCCGCCTTTGTAATAACTTCGGATGGTGCCTTTGGAACCACCGATTGCGAGGAGCGGAAAGAGTCGCTCTCGTGGCACCGTGTGGTATATCTTTTCCCATAGTTGCACGATCGCTCCTGGTGTAAACAGATTGTAACGCGATAGACCGGAACCGTCCTTCCACACGGGATCGTCTACCAGGTCGTGGAGGTCGTGCTGTTTCATGTAGTTGATGGCGATCTCGGGCTTCAACGTATCGCTGATCATGCCGGCGCAAGCCAGCAGGAGCTGTTCCGCTATAAAGTTGTCGCTGTCTTGCATCATGACGCGGTACAGGCTGTCAGTGGGTATTCCTTTCAGCGTCTTTGTGCCCAGGCGGGATACCGGTTTTTCCAGTACGGTTATCAGGCGTTTAAGGGTATCACCCAGCAGTTGGGCTGTCAGCACGGAGCTGGTTTTAAAGGGAATGGTAAAGGTCCTGGTCGAAGGCTGCGCGCCGGGGTGATATATAAATTGATTTTGGTCGAGGTTGCGAATGATGGCTGGTTTTTTCTGAAGGGCTTCTGGCAGTATGCTGGTGCGGAAGAAGGGCGGCTCTACTTGCACGGCGCTGCCGGCAGTAGTAAAGGTAGCCAGGTTGCCATAGATCGGAAGGGGGCTTCGTTCAGCCGCATAGTAGTCGTTATAGTCGTCCCATGCCCACCCCGGACCGTAGAACGCGGTCGGGAAATTGTCAGCTGCGAAATATAGTTGTTGGGGAGCGCCTTTGAGAAATGTATAAGCGGTGCCGTTTGTGAAAACAAAGGGATATAAGAACGATGGGTCACCCGTGCCCCAGAAGATAAGCGAATCACCACGCACTACGTACTTCAATGCGGGGATGGAGTCGCCCAACAGCTTCAAGCTTGTAAAGAAGGTAAAGATCTTGGTGTTCGAGGCGGGTGTAAAATATGTGTTGCCGTTGTAGTCGGCGAGCTTTTCTTTTTTAAGCGGATCGTACAGAACAAACCCGACATGTTCTTGCAGGGCAACTTCCGTTTGGCGAAAGTTTTTTTGCAGTGCTTTGGGTGATACAGGCGAGCAGGCGTAAAGCGTCGCGACGATCGCTGGGAGTAAAAAATGGCGTATTGCCGTGCCGGTGAGGGAGCGAACTCTATGCTGCATGCCAGGCTATTGCAGGTATCGCTCCCGCAGGATGTTATAGTGGTGCAGCTCGTGGCCGGCAATGACGTAGCCCAGGTGGAATACGGACAATGTCTTGCCATTTGCGGTTCCCGATCGTTGCAACATCTCTGGTGTGAAGCTCTTGTATAGATCGACGGTCGACTGGCGTACGTGCATGGCTTCTTGTGCTATTTCGGCCAGGGTGCGTCCGTGGGCGTTGGCTTCGGGGGCGTAGTCGTTTTCTTCAAAGCCGTGCAGGGCGGTCTTGTCGTTGCGGGCAAAACGCAGGGCGCGGTAGGTAAAGATGCGCTCGGCGTCGATCAGGTGACAAAGCAGCTCTTTGATCGTCCACTTGTCGGGACCATACCGATATTCGCCTTTGGCTTCGGGCAGTGCCTGTACCAGTTCGTCCATGCGCTTGCGCGCGATGTCGAGGGCGTCGAGGAAGTCGTACTCTTTTGCCAGGGTCACATAGCCTTTGTAGCCCTCGGGAATTACCGATAGATCTGGTCTTGCCATGTCCAAAAATAGCGAAAGAACATGAACACAAGAAGCCGGACGGCAGCGCTTAGTCTTTTTTGTCGTCGGCCGGGGCGGCCTCGGGTGTCAGGAAGCGTTGCAGCCTGCCGGCGAGCGTACCTTCCTTCAACATGAGGTTGCGCAAGTAGCCTTCTACGGGCAGGATCATGAAGGCGACCACCACCTGTATAAAGAAATCAATGACCGGACTGGTGCGGGTCTCAAAGGTTTCGGCGATGACTGTCTGAATGAACTGCAACAGCATGATAATGGTGAGCAATGACAGCACCCGGCTGATAATGCGGAAGCGACTGCTCAGGCGCATCGAGAGCATCACGAGGGCTGAGAAGACAAAGAACTCCAGGGCATAGAACCAGGGGCGCTTCCAATAGGGCGGCAATACTTCAAAGGCTACGGTGGGCAGCTCACGAATCTTGCCAAAGATGTCGCGTGATTGTACCATCAGCACATAGTCGTTGGAAGGCAGGTAGGCAAAGTTGATGATGTTGTTGCTGACGGACCAATCGGACCATTCGTCTTCCAGGCCGCCCAATTGATAGCGGTACTCAATGGACTGCGGTGCGAGATAGTCGGGCTGAATAACGTCAAAGGTCAGCGAGCTTTTGGTCTCGTCCAGGGCGAAGTCGCTCAGGTCCATCGTTTCGTTTTCGTTGCGGGCGGCTTTGAGGAGCGGCTTGTTGCCGATTTCATAGGGCGTCAGCTTTTCACCATAGAATTTATATAGCTCGTTGTTGCCGGTTACAACCCAGAGGTTTTCGCCATTCTGGTCAATCGTCACAAAGCGTAGGTTTTGCAGCAGGTTTAACAGTTGCAGGTTGCTTTGCCCATGTGTCTTGCCAAGGATGTTCCAGGTGCGTCCGTCGTTGTAGAGAATGTCTTCGCCGTCGGAGAAGTGCAGCACGGGTTTGGGCAGCGAGTCGATGCGCACAAAGGTATGCTGCGGCTCATCGAACCGGAAGAAACCATCTTTGTGGGCGAGCACGATCTCTTTGTTCCAACGTACACATGCAGTCTTGTTAAGGGTGGGGTTGCTGATGGGCAATCCTTCAACATTCTTTAACGTGCCGGTCGCGACGTCGAGGTGGTATACTTTGTCGGGTGCGCACAGCCAGAGGTCCTGGTTGTTACCATCCGTGATGGCTTCAATGTCGTCGTTGACGGTGCTGAGGATAGATGACGGTGCCCACCCTGTTGCGTCGGGTGTGAAGGCACGTATTTCGTCGTCGTAGGTCGACACCAGCAGCATCTTCAGGTTGCGCGAAGCATAGGCTACCCGCACGGGCTCTTCCAGGATGGGCCGGGCGGTTAGGCCTTCAATCTCAAAGGCGCCGCCCAGGCCAACGGCAATCAGCTTGTCGTTGACGATTACCAGCTGTGTGATCTTGGCATTTATACCCTGTACTTTTTTATACCGGTACGTGGTGGTGCGGAGTACGCGCTGACTCTTTTTAATCCTGCGTTTGACGGTTCCTGGCGGTGGTGTCACTGACGGATTCGGTGTGGGCGCTGTGGTAGTTTCAGCGGGCCTGGCGGGTGTTACGACCGGTGCACTTTCTTTACTGCGATTTTTCTTCAGGAAACGGAGCAGTCCTTTGCGTTTAGACTCCGTGGCGGGCTGGGTCGTTTCGGTCGTTGGAGTGGTTGGCGTTGTTTGTGTAGCGGGTGCCGGTGTCGTCGCTTGCGTTACGGTGGTCGCCGGTTTCTTTTCTGTCACTTCCGTGAAGTACGTAATCTCATCGTAGAGTTCTTCTTTCTCCAGCTTGAAGAGTCCCACCGACGTGCCTGCATAGACGTTTCCTTGAAAGTCCCGTGCGCAGTGGAGGTTGCCGGCCAGTCCGTTGTAGTGACTAAACGAGCGGAAGGGCAGATACGGTGACACGCGCGTAAAGCCATATTCATGGGCTGCCCAAATGCTTTGGCTCTGATCACTCATCAACGCATATACTTCGTTGTCGGGCAGGCCGGTATTATAGTTTACGATCTCTTGTGTTTTACCGGTGCTCGCTTGTACGAAGATGAGGCCGCCGCGCAGCGTGCCCAGCACAAACATATCTTTGTTTATCCATGTGCCGCTCACAATCACGCTTGCGCTGGCATACATTTCGTCTTCCAGAACGATCAAACGGGGCTTGAGATTTTCGCCAACCAGGTATACGTTGTTATCAGAAAGGCCAATGAGGTATTGATTGTCGTAGCCTTGCGAGAAAACCACTTCTTCGGTGTTCGAGAAGTTTAATCGCGACCGCACCAGCTTGTTGCCGTCGACTTTGAACAGGCCCATGTGGGCGGTGTTGACATATACTGCGCCAAAGATCTCAAAGATGCTGCCGAAGGCACCCGTCTGTTTGGTGGCGCTTACGGTAAGCGTAGCCTGGCCGGGTGTTTCAATGTAGAGCGAATTTTCACCCACGAAGTAGGATTTCTTTTCCTGGATGAGGCATTGAAAGACATCGGTAACGCCTTTGGGTGAAATAACGGTGGTTTTACGATTGCCGATGTTGCGGGGGGCAATGGTGCCATAGCCGGCCGCGCCGGCCCAATAAAGCTCGCCCGAAGGAGTTATTTGAATGGAATATACGGCGCCGTCATTCAGCAGTGTGTTCCAGTTGCGGCCGTCAAATTCGAGTATACCGCGGCGTGTGGCAAAATATACCAGGCCGCTTTTTTCCTGGGCAATATCAAAACAGACCTCGTCAAACCGATCTTCACCAGGAGTATAGTGCGAAAGGAAATAATTGCCTGTCTGGCTATATAGCTGAAGCGACGCCAGCAGCAGGAGGGTGAACACAGTAAATTTCATATAAAGCCAGGTGCCTCAAAGTTACGGAGTGTAGCCCGTGAAAAGTAGTGACCGGTTAAAAAAGAATCGCGATGTAATATTCATAAACAGATACTCCAAATTAGTAGCTTTATAGATGGTTTTTAACTATGGCACTATGCACTTGAAACGGTTGTTTTTCTGTTTACTGCTACTGGTTCCCGCGTATTGCGGATGGGCCCAGCAGGATGCGTACACGTTTGTTTTCCTGACAAAAAACGTCAACGCCGATAAAATCTCACAGACTTTGTCGGATTCGCTCATGAAGGGTCACATGGCCAATATCAACCGCCTGGCAGCGGAAGGCAAGCTTATCGCGGCGGGTCCCTTTGATGGCGGCGGGGGTATTTTTATTCTGCGCACGGCTTCGACGGACAAGGCCAGGGACTGGCTCAGCACCGATCCGGGGATTCGTGCACGCCGGTGGGAGGTAACGTTATCTCCCTATAAACCTTTGATCGGCTCAGTCTGCGTGGTAAAGGAGCCGTACGAAATGGTGAGCTATGCTTTTGTGCGTTTCGACATGGTCGTCACCAAATTTACGGCACAAAGCTACCCCGATATCCTGCGGCGTCACGAAGAGTTTGTCAAGAAGCTGGCCACGACGGGCAACGTCGTTACCTATGGTATATTGGGTGAACATGATACGGGCATCCTGGTTATGAAAGGCGAGGTGCAGCGTGCGGTCATCGAAGCTGATCCTGGCATACAGGAGGGGTTGTTTGAGGTGCAATATAAAACGCTGTGGATCGCCAAGGGTTCGTTCTGCGAGCCGAAGGAGTAATTTATTGATGCAGCTCGATAGGCCCCGGCCGCTCATCTCCCAACGAAGCAGTGGGGTCGAATAGGAATTCCCGGAAAGGCTCCCAGATTTTGCCACTGTGTTTTAACAGCACGAAGCTGCCAACATTAAAGCGCGCGGAGAAGGTGCGTTGTTGAAATTCCTCCCATGCCTTTGCAAACAGGGGCTTCTTCAAATCGCGGAACGCCAGCGTCAAATGTGGATGGAAGGGCAGGTCTTTATAATCGGCATTAAAGAGGTTCAGGCTGCGTTTGCAAAAGCGGTGCAGGTCTTTGTTCAGCGTATTGAGCAACGGGTTTCCCTCCACGTCAATGAAGATCACGCGTGGCGGGAAGGCCTTAAAGTTTACCAGCTCTACCTTGAAGGCTTCGCGGCCTGTGGCAAACTGTGTCAGGGCTTCCAGCAGGTCGCCTTCCTTTTCTTCCTTCCACTTAAAGGGCATATGCAGCGTGATGTGCGGCGGCGAGTTAAGGGAGGCTTTGCTGTTGTACTGGTCGCGGAAATAATGCTTCAGTCGTAAGGCATCATCGGACACCGGGGGGGGTGGGATAATCGCAATAAAGTATTGTCTTTCCTGTCTTTCCATGCACTTTTCAGACCCGGAAATTCGAAAACAAATTCTGTATCTAATAGTCTTTCCCCATAAACTTTTCTAAAAGCCCAGGTGTGGGAGGAAGCCTTTACCCCGTTCGCTTCTTTTCAGGATGCCGTGCCAGGTAATGCTATAGTAGCCGATTGCCAGGATCCACGCAGGTATCGTCAGAAGAAGAAGACGCGTGTGTTTATTCACGAAGTCTGCCTGGAGAAGTGGAATTAGAACAGCCAGGTACAACAGGGATGCAAGGAGGTGTATGCTTTTAAGCTTTCGAGATTTTGTCTTCCGGAAAACGGATACAAGGGAGCCCATTAGCTGCCAGGGTCCCAGGATGACCTGAATAAACAATATGGCCAACGGCCAATCGCGGTCGTGAGGATTAGATTCAATACCCACGGCCACCAACGCTATCAATATGCACAGGCTCTGTATAACAAGATCGATATATTTCCAATAAAGGCGCATACCCTAAATATTTAAGTGTCCAATGTTTCCAAACTTTCAATATTTCCTGAAATCATAAGGCAAATAAAAAGCTACTTGAGTAGCTTTATGATCGAATTCCAGAACCAGCTTTCTTCTGCCTTGATAAATGTCTCGAGCAGGTTGTCTGACTTCTCGGCGAAGTTCTTCAGGTCTTTTACCACCTTGCGGAATTCTTTTGTTTCGTCGGTGCCATCGTTGGATACTTCGCTCACCTCGCGCAGTATTTTCAAGATTGGCTCCAGCTCGCGTTTTCTCCTTTCGCGCGCTACCTGTCGGGCCAGGCTCCATGTGTCCTTCTCCGACTTGAAATACTCTTTTCTCTCGCCCGGTATGGACACGCGCGACACGATGCCCCAGTCCAGTAAGGCCCGGATGTTCATGTTCGCGTTGCCGCGGGAGATGGCGAGCTCCTGCATGATCTCTTCCGTCGAGAGAGGTTTAGTCGAGATCATGAGCAAAGCGTGAATCTGCGCCATGGTCTTGTTGAGGCCCCAGCTGTACCCGAGATTGCCCCACGCCTGGATCAGTTCTTCCTTTGCTTCTGTGTATTTCATACGTACCAAAGATAGCAAGAGTTTCGAAACTTTCAGGTTTTATTGAAACATGTTACAAAAAAAATACCCCGGTTTGTGGCCGGGGCATTTTTCTATTCGTGTTAGCTCGATTACAGCTTGCCAGAAAGCTCTTTGCTAGCTTTGAATTTGGCAACTTTCTTAGCTTTGATTTTGATGGTCTCACCGGTGAAGGGGTTACGGCCTTTGCGGGCAGCACGCTTCGACACAGAGAATGTACCAAAGCCAGTCAGGGTGATTTTGTCACCTTTCTTCAGCGTTTTTTCAACAGCTTCCATGAAAGAAGACAAGGCAGTTCCCGCCGCTACTTTAGTGATACCAGCGTCATCGGCAATCTTGCTAATTAATTCAGCTTTCGTCATAGTTTTACTTAGTGTAAGTTTGTTGGGACGCAAATATAAAGGCTTTTTGTTTCCGGCAAATGCTTTGCGCATAAAACTCCGCTATTCCTCGGCGTCTTTTATACCCTACATTGTATATACAGGATATAAATAACACTAGTGTGCCTCGAGCCAGTTGTCAGCAATGCCTACCTCTACTTCCATCGGTACTTCAAGATTTACAGCGTGTTTCATCAAATAGACGACGCGTTCTTTTACCCGGTCTTCTTCGTTTTTGTGTACATCAAAGACCAATTCGTCGTGTACTTGCATGATCATACGAGACTGTAATTTTTCTTTTTCCATCCAGTGGTGAATGTTGACCATGGCGATCTTAATGATATCGGCAGCGCTACCCTGGATGGGTGCGTTGATGGCATTTCGCTCGGCAAACTGCCGTGTCGTAACGTTGCGGGAGTTGATGTCGCGCAGGTAGCGGCGACGGCCCAACAATGTTTCTACATATTCTTTCTCCCGCGCGATATTGATGGAGTCGTCCATGTATTGCTTAATGGCCGGGAACTCCTTAAAATACGAGTCAATGATCTCCGACGCTTCTGTACGCGAAATACCGATATTCTGTGATAACCCAAAGGCCGTGCTACCGTACAGAATGCCGAAGTTTACTTCTTTCGCCTTGCGGCGCATGTCGGGTGTGACCTGGTCGAGTGCTACTTTAAAGACTTTCGCCGCGGTGGTAGTATGGATGTCGCGCTTGTTGCGGAAGGCATCGATCATGGTTTGGTCTTTGGCAAACGAGGCGGCAATACGCAGCTCGATCTGCGAGTAGTCGGCCGACATAAAACGATAGTCTTCGCCACGCGAGACGAAGGCCTGGCGGATCAACCGGCCCTTCGCCGTACGGATCGGGATGTTTTGCAGGTTGGGATTGTTCGAGCTCAGGCGTCCCGTGGCGGCCACGGCCTGGCGGTAGTCGGTGTGTATCCGTCCGTCGGTCTTGCTGATCATTTTGGGCAATGCGTCGACGTAGGTAGAGCGCAGTTTCTCGAACTCGCGATAGTCCAGAATCTTGCGTGCGATGTCGTGCTTGGGCGCCAGGGTAAGTAGAATTTCTTCGCCCGTAGCGTATTGACCCGACTTGGTTTTCTTCGGCTTTTCAATGAGCTTCATCTTTTCGAAGAGCACTTCTCCCAGTTGTTTCGGCGAGCCAATGTTGAACTCGGAACCTGCCAGTGTATATACATCGCGTTGCACCTTCTCGCTTTCCTGACGCAGCTCGTCCGACATTTTGCCCAGGGCGTCGGTATTCACCTTCACACCTTCGTATTCCATGGCGGCCAGTACCAGGGTCAACGGCATTTCCGTTTCGGCCATGAGCTTGACATGGCGACGGCTTTCGAGCGTTGCACGCAGCTTGGGGCGCAGCTGAATCAACAAATCGGCGCGCTCACACAACCGCTCGCGCAAGTCGGTGTGATGGTCGGGTAGTATGTCATAGTTGAGGTATAATGAGGCAATGCTGTGCAGATCGTGTGAGGCTTCGGGCTCGATAAGATAGTGTGCCACCATGCTGTCAAACAGCGGGCCTTTTACCTCGGCGCCGGCTTTCTTCAGGGCCAGCACGGTATGTTTTATGTTGTGACCGATTTTCAGGATCTTATCGTTGTGTAAAATCTCCTGGAAGTTTCGGATGACCTCGTCGCGCAGCTCGTCTGTGCCGGCTTGCAGAAAATAGGCTTCGTTCTCGCGATAGCTAATGGCCAGGGCCTTGAGTGTATAGTCGAAGTTGGTCAGATCGTCGGTGATGGTTTCGATCGCGAACGCTGCCTGGTCTTTCAGTTTTTCGACAAGGGCTTTCTGTTGCTCACCGGTTTCAATGACCTGGTATTGTATAGTGCCTTGCGCCAGTGTACGTTTTTCGGAAGGGACGCCTGCCGCTATTTCGGTTTCAGCGCTACCGCCGAACATCGACAGTTGTGCATCCTGGGGCTTGGCGGCGGCCTGCGTGCCAGGCGCCGCGTCGCCATACGCGCGTTGGGCAATATTCTTAAACTCCAGCTCGTCAAAGATCGGCTTCAATATTTCTACGCTGGGACCTTTGTAACGCAGCGCTTCTTCGTCGAAGGCCACCGGTACATCGGTGATGATAGTCGCCAGCTTTTTGGAGAGCAGTGCCTGGTCGGCGTATTGTATGACGGATTCTTTCTGTTTTCCTTTCAGCTCGTCGGCATGGGCGATAATACCCTCCACACTACCATATTTTTTTAGTAAGACGGCTGCTGTCTTCGGGCCGAAGCCGGGTATGCCGGGAATGTTATCCGACGTATCTCCCTGCAGGCCCAGCATGTCGATGACTTGCGAAACGTTTTCGACATCCCACTTTTCGCATACCTCCTTCACACCGAGTATATCCACGGCGTTGCCCATGTAGGCGGGCTTATACAGGAATACGCACTCGTTCACAAGTTGGCCGTAGTCTTTGTCGGGTGTCATCATATACACCTCAAAGCCCTGGCGGCAGGCTTGGTACGACAGCGTACCGATCACGTCGTCGGCTTCGTAGCCATCCATTTCGAGAATGGGTATGTTAAAGCCGCGGATGATCTCTTTGCATTTTGGAATGCCATACCGGATGTCTTCGGGTGTCTCCTGGCGGTTGGCTTTATACTCTGCGAAGATCTCGTCGCGAAAGGTTTTGGTGGGTGTGTCAAACGCAATGCCAATGTGTGTCGGCTTTTGTTTTTGCAGTACTTCCAACAGCGTATTGGTAAAACCAAACGGTACCGATGTATTGATTCCCTTCGAGTTGATGCGTGGCGTTTTTGTAAAGGCGAAGTGCGCGCGATAGATCAACGCGTAGGCATCCAGCAGGAAGAGTTTTTTGTCAGGGCTACTCATAGCCTGCAAAGTTGGAAAAGATGACTAAATAATCACGACCGGGCGAGAAATAAAAAACGGCCGGAAAAATCTACTACGTCGGAGATTACAAGTGCCTCAATTCGGCGACCTGATCGAGCATCCAACCGGTAAGACTGCGGCGTTCGCGGGTGGCGGCGATCACTTCGTGCTCAATCTGGTCGCTGCGGAAGCACACCAATCGGCCTGCCAGCGGAAGAAAGTCCACGGTTTCGTTGGGCAGGTGCATGCGCAATTGGCCGCCGTGCTCTTCGTGCCAGTCTTCGTTCAGGTAACAGATCACCGACAGCTTGCGGTGGTCGTCTTTCTTGAACTGGTCGAGATGACGTTTGTAGAAACTACCGGGCGGGTACACGGTCATGTGCACTTCGTAGTCTTTCAGGCTGAGGAAGAGCCCCCGGTTGACGGCCTGAATTAATGTCTGAAGCTTGTCAAGATATACTTTCACGGACGCCGGCGCGGTGTTGCGGTCTATCCACTGAATGTAATCGCCGCGGATGGCTTCATTGATTTGGAGGTCCTGGTTTTTGCCGATGCCAGCTTTCTTAAACGAGGCGGCGGCATCCTGAAAGGCGTCGAGGACCAGAATGGCCTTTACTTCTTCCGGTTCCAGGAAATTGTCAATGACGGCATATCCCTGCTCTGCCAGCCCGTCTACAATGCGTTCCAAGGTCTCATTCATGGGTGCAAATGTACATCCCTTGTGTTATTGTCCGACGACGAAAACCGCGTTGGCAAATAACATTTTTCCGTCTTCCCAGAAACTGCGGAACAGCGGGTTATCGGCCAGGTATACAATGTTGCCTCTTCGACGCTCTTCCACACCAAATACCAGGCTATTGGTCACCCGCTGATTGGCACGTGCGCCGGCGAAGCCTTGCACGGGACGAGCCTTTCCGGGCAGGATCCCTACGTTCCACCCGTGTTCCAGGTAGGCGTAGTGTAACTCGTTGGTTTTAAGAGAATAGTACACAGGGCCCAACCCAAAGGCCAAGGGATGCGAGTTGTCGAGCTGGAGCTTGTATATAGCACCGGAGATAAAATTGGATATATCGCGACGCTCCACTGTCTCAAAGCGCAGTAGGGCGTCTTGCTTTTCTAGTTTCTCTTCCGACTTCTCCGCTTCTTCGCGTTCTTCGTCAGAAGCAAAGGTTTTTAGGGCAAAGCCTTTTTTGTCTTCAAAAGTGGTGAGGCCATTCCCGATCACAATCAGCTTTCCTCCTTCACCGACCCAGGCTGAAAGCACCTCAAGGTATTTTTCGTCGAGCGAGGCATAGGATCCTTCGGGGAGGATGAGTACGGTATACTTGCTGAGGTCCGTGCGTTTAAAGTAGTTGGTATGTAACAGCGTGAGTGGGTAGTGCAGCTGCTGTTCAAAGAAGTGCCATACTTCGCCGGTTGACAGCGAGTGTGTTTCGTCGCCGGTAAGAAGCGCCACCTTTGGCGGCTTGAGGTAATGCACGAATACTGAGCCAATGTCTTTGCCGCGATCCATAAATCCGGTGGTGGTGGTAAAGAGGCGACGGCCCATGCGGGTAGCCAGGTTGACGATCAGGCTATCGAAGTGCTCGAGCTTCTCGTTGTTCTTGCGTGTGACGACCAGTGTGCCCGGCTCGAAGTCCTGACCGCCGGTACTGAAGGCCAGCGCCGACGAGCGGACTTTAATGCCTTGCTGCATCATGGCCGACAGGAAGGCCACATCTTGCATGCTTTGGTATTTGACGATATAGGCATATGGCTTGCCCGCCGGCGCAGCGGGTGGCTGTACCGGTGCTTTGTAGGGCTTCCCTATCGTCAGGCGCTCAGGTAGCGCATAGGCTTTCAGGTTGCTGGCGTAGAAGGGATTCCAGGCCGTGATGTCGTAGGTCAGGGAGTCGGCCAGAGCCGACTGTGGCTCGAATACGGCGGTAATAAAGCGTGACTTGGGTTGGTAGATGTTAAACACCAGGTCCTCGGCAGCGATGTTTACTGCGCCGTTGCCTTGCGTTTGGAAATCAAAGCCCCGCGTACTACGGCCTCCGGTTACGTGCCCGTAACGGATGCCATGTACGTCCAGCCACCGTATGAGCCGGTCCAACTTGTCAGCATTGTTGGTGGCTTTGACGACGTAGCTTTTGTACAGCGCGGTGGGTGTAGTATTGTTCTCGCGGAAGTATTTTTCAAACTCATCTACCACGCGTATAGCATTCTGCGATGTTACTTCTACGGTCGACAGGCCCGTGGTGACGTGATGTGTCAGGCGGTCGTGGAGCGTGAGGATGTCTTCGTCCCTGGTATGGATGCTTAGGCCGCGTTGCCCGCCTTGCTCATAGGTCATGCCGATGGCGCCATTGTACGTGGGGTATGTATCGCCGTAGCTGGGATAGTATAGATCGAATACTTCTTTGGTGAAGTAGAGCCAGCCGTGCTCATCGAAATATTTTGCGTGGTTCTTGCCGATCATGCCCTGAAAGGTGCGTTGCCATCCCGAGATGACTTCGTGAAAGGGCTCGGCGGCCGGGGCAAAGAAGTATGGGTTGTTATACCCTTGCTCGTGGAAGTCCACGTGTACGTGCGGCATCCAGGCATTGTATAGTTTGACGCGCTGTTGCGTTTCTTGTTGTGTGGCCCACGCCCAGTCGCGGTTCAGGTCGAAGAAGTAGTGATTGGGGCGACCGCCTGGCCAGGGCTCATGGTTCTCTTGTGCCTCGGGACTGGGGTTGGGCGGAAAGTTGCCATATTGATTATAGAAGTTCACGTATCGGTCGCGACCGTCGGGGTTCAGGCATGGATCGAGAATGACGACTGTGTTTTTGAGCCAGGCTTGCGTTTGTTGGTTCTGCGGGTTGCTGAGCGCATACAATGTTTCAAGCGCTGCCTCGGTGCCGCTGGCTTCATTGCCGTGTACGTTGTAGCTAAGCCATACAATCGCTTTTTTTTCGCCCGTGGCGCTGCCTTCGGCCAGGCCCGTGCGCCGCAGGTTGTTGGTGCGGATTTGTTCCAGTTGCGAGAAGTTCTCCGGTGCGGTTACGATGGCGTAGATCAGCGGGCGATGTTCATAGGTTTCTCCGTATTGCACCACGTCTACGTTGGGCAACGCTTCGGCCACGTGCTTGTAATATTCCACCACGCTGTGGTGATAGGTAAAGCGGTCGCCGGGCTCATATCCTAAAAACTCGCGGGGGCTTTGAAGACGTATCTGGGCAGTGGCTGCCAGGCATAGCCCTACCGCGGCGAGGCTGAGCAGGCATTTCATCAAGCGAAAGAGGTTCATGTAGCGAAAATATGTAAACGTTAACATCGTTGTATACGAATTGTTTAAAAGGCGATCTGTCACAGGCTGCGGCCGTGTACGTGGATGGTCGTACCGGCTTCTTGTACAAAGGTGAGCGTGGCGCCGATCGCCCCTGCCCGCCGCTTCATGTTGCGCAGGCCGTGGCCTTTGCCGGAACTGTCGGTTGGCAGTCCCTTGCCGTTGTCCTGGATCGTCAGCGTTAGCGCTCCTTTGTCGTCACTGAAAAGAATGGCAACACGGGTGGCATGGGCGTGCTTGACGATGTTGTTGACGGCCTCTTTGAAAATGAGGTATATATTCTGTTTGGTGGCGGGGTCGAGGGTTTTTGTTGGATCGAATTTGCCGGTGTGAAACTCCAACGTGATGTTCCGCGCCTGCAGCATTTCACTGGCAAAGTCTTTCATGCGCAGGATCAGCGCTTCGACTGTATCGTACCGGTTATCGATAGACCATACGATGTCGCTCATGGTGCTGACCACTTCGCGGCTCAGTGTCCCGATGTTTTTTAAGTAGCCAATGCTTTCGGTGCCGGCGGTTGTGCCATTTTGTACCAGCTCGGAATAAATGGAGATGCGCGTCAGGCTCGAGCCCACTTCGTCGTGCAGGTCACTGGCGATCTTATTGCGCAGGCGTTCTACTTTGAGTGACTGTTCCAGGCGGTAACGGTGGCCTGCGTAGATCAGCAATCCACAAAAAACGACGGCCAGGGTAATGAACCAACCTGTTTTCCAAAAGGGTGGATGAATGATCAGATTCATGGTAGCGCCGGGCTCCGTCCAATAGCCGTCTTCGTTGGCCGCTTTGACGCGGAAGGTATAGCGGCCCGGATCGAGGTTGGTATAGTGTGCCAGGCGAGCGGTGCCCGCGTCGATCCAGTCGGCATCGATACCTTCCAGCTTGTAGCGATACCGGATCTTTTCCGGGGAGGAGAGCTCCAGCGCAGCAAAGCGGATGGTTATATAGTTCTGATCGTAGTCCAATGCCAGCGAGGGCCTGGGGATAAAAACCTTGTCGAAAATGGAATATGATTGAATGATCAGTCGGGGCGGCACCGTGTCTGGTTGGATCTGTGCCGGATCAAAGACCGAGAAGCCTTTTATACCGCCGAAGTAAAACTGGCCACGGCGGCTGCGCAACGAGGCGTTGGCGTTGAACTCGTCGTCTTGCAATCCATCCTCTTTGGTATAATTCCGGAAGGTATAGGTCTGCGGGTTGAACTTGCTAAGGCCTTTGTTGGTGCTGATCCAATAAAAGCCGGCAGGGTCGTGCAGCATTTCGTAGGCGACGTTGTTAGCAAGGCCGTCTTTCTCAAAGAAGTGCTGGAACCTGCCTGTGTGTACGTTCAGGCGGTTTATACCGGAGTGCGTACAGATCCAAAAGATGCTGTCGCTCTCTTGCGTAATGCTTGATACCATTTGGTCGCTGAGGCCGTTGGCATTTTTGCGATCGTATCGATAGTGTGTGAAGGCGGAGGTCTTTTTATCATAGACGCTAATGCCGCCGCCCATAAAGCCGATCCAGATGTTGCCCTGGCGATCCTGCATGATGGAGTTGACGAAGTCTGAGCCGATGCCGCTGGGGTCGGTCTTACTCACGCGGTAATGTGTGACGGCCTCTGTGCGTGGGTCGTAGTGAATGAGGCCTTCGTCGTATGTACCTACCCACAATGTGCCGTCGCGGTCGCGGAGCACTTCTTTGATGAAAGCGGTCTTGCCCAAGGCAGAGGAATGGCTGCCCAGAAAGAACCGGGAGCGCCCGGTGTATTTGTCGTACCGGATCAAGCCGTTACTGAACGAGGCGATCCAGAAGACGCTGTCTGCATAGATGAGGCGTTGCACGTTGATGGCGAGGTTGCCCCGGTTGTCGTGTATGGTGACGTTGCGAAACTTTCCTGTGATGGGATCGTAGACGTTTAGCGGCCCGCTCTCACCACCGATCCAGATCTTGCCTTCGTCGTCTTCGCAGAACGACCACACACTGTTTTCGCCCAGACTATTGTTATTGCCGGGCTCGTTCTCGTACGAGCGGAATATATTCTTGCGCGGATCGTATTTATCCAACCCGTTGCCGGCTACCCAGACCATGCCGTTGCGATCTTGTAGTAGCGCATAGATCGTATTGCTACTGATGCTGGAGGCCTGGTTGGGGTGATGATGGTAGGTACGAAAAGCCTGCGCGGTGGCATCCCAAAACTTCAGACCGTTGTTGGTGCCGATCCAGATGTTGCCTTGCGCATCGCCGAGGATTTTGTTGATGTCGTTGGCGACAAACTCCGGCACGCGCCGGAACTGGTTTGTTTTTTTGTGGAATTGAAAGAGCCCGCCCTGGTAGCTGCCGATCCACAGGTTGCCTTGCGTGTCTTCGGCAATCGATGTGATCTGGTTGCCGCCCTGGAACATATTGTTTTCCGTGGAATAGTAATGCTGGAAAGAAACATTGCCGTTGGCGTCTTCCACTACGCGGTTCAGGCCGCCGTTCCATGTGCCAACCCACAGGGTACCCTCGCGGTCACAGAAGATGACGCGCACGTAGTTGTCGCTGATCGTGCGCTGATCGTCGGCGTTGTGGCGGAACTGCCGGAAGGTGTTTGTCTTGTCGTTGTACAGGCTCAGGCCGCTGCCCCACGAAGAGACCCAGAGCCGCTTTTTGTTGTCGCGCAAGACATAGTTTGTGCGATTGCCGCTGACGGTGGTGGTGTCGTTGGGCTTGTTGTAGTACTGCACAAAGCGATTCTCTTTGCGTACATATTTGCAAAGGCCCTGGAAGGTACCGATCCACAGGTCGCCGTGGCGATCTTCTTCCACGCTCCAGATCCAGTTATGCGTGAGGGTGGTGCTGTCGAATGGGTCGTTTTTAAACACCGTGAACTCGCTTCCATCAAACCGGTTCAGGCCGTCTTGTGTGCCGATCCAGAGATACCCTTCGCTGTCGTGCAGCATGCAGTAGGCTTGCGACTGCGAAAGGCCTTCGCGGCCGGTGACGTGATCAAACCGGAAAGATTGAGCAATGCCGTGCAGGTGCAGCACGACGGCAAGTAAAAACAGTAGCAGGGAGTGTTTCGGGTTCACGGTATGTACATGCGGAACAACGAATTTACGCGATCAAGATTAGGAAAGGAATTGTCGGAGCACGGAATTTACTTGGGAAAGATAACTTTTCCCAAAAAGATTAACGTGCACGAGCAACGGGTATAGATTATACAGGTTAAAACGGTCGGGGTAGCCGGGCAACAGCAGCCAGGCTTCGTGGTAAGCTTCCAGGAAAGCAGGCTCAAACCCACCAAAGAGCGTGGTCATGGCCAGGTCCACTTCCCGGTGTCCGAAATAAACGGCCGGATCGATAAGACACGGTATACCCTGTTGCGCCGCCATGATGTTGCCACTCCACAAGTCGCCGTGCAGCAGCGACGGTTTTTCTTCGGGTAATAAGTCGGGCAACCGGGTGTATAACGTTTCAAACTGTTTCACCAGCGTAGTATCGGCCAGGCTCGCCTGCCTGGCACGTGTCAGTTGTGGTTGCAGGCGTTGGCGGATGAAGAACTCTATCCATGAATCATGAAGCGTATTCGCTTGCGGTAGCGAGCCAATATAATTAGCCAGATCGAGGCCAAACGAAGGCCCTGTGGTTGCATGAAGCTGCGCAAGCTCCTGTCCCGCGCGTTCCCAGTAATCTTTCGGGCGGTGTGCCGGCTCCAAATATTCCAGTAAGAGAAATTGATAGCTGCCGCTCTCTCCAGCGGCCATGACATCGGGTATGTAAAGCGTGCGTGTGTCGCGAAGGAGTCTGAGTCCTTTCGCCTCCGCGGCAAACATGCCCGGCAATGTATGAGCATCATTCCACTTTAGAAAGAAGGTGCCGACGGAAGTACTAAGCTTCCCTCCAGGGTTGATACACCCCCCTCCGGCAAGTATAAAATCTTTTAATACAACGTTACCAGCGTATCCTCCGGGGTAGGCCTGCTGCAGGGCGGCCGTCGCGCCTCGCTGAACGTCGCTGGGAATATTGACTGTCATGTCTATAAAAAACTCCAACCGAGCTTTACCCCTGCATAATAATTCACCGGCATGGCGGTGTTATAGTAGCGCGAGCCCACGGCGTTGAGGTCGTTGCCCAGGCTGTAGCGCTCATCCAGGGCGTTGTCAATGCCCGTGAAGACATCCAACGTCAGCTGATTCCAGGTCTTTTTATAGCCCAGCTTGCCGCCGATCAGCATGTAGCTGTCAGCGTAGGCGGTGTTGGCATCGTCCAGCGGAATGCGGTCGGTATAGGTGCCGGTGGCATTCAGATAAAGGCCCGCACGTAATGCGATGTCGAAGCCTGCTACTCGCACGTTGGGCGATACACCGGTCAGGTCGTTGCCGTCGAGGCTTACGTTGTCTTTCACATAGTCCTCGAAGGTATAGCGGTTCCAGGTCAGGCTGGTCCAGGCACGTATGTTTGAGAGCGCGGAGGACGGATTGAGATTCGGTGTCCATGCGATCACGACTTCAGCGCCCTGCTGCGAGGTCTTGCCGGCGTTGATGAAATATTCGCCGCCGTCGTCGGTATGGCGGATCACGATTGTTTCACGCAAGCCAAAGTTATATACGACGGCGTCTACCGACAGCGTTTTGTGGAACCACGCGCCGCGGATGCCGGCTTCGAAGTTGGTGCCGCGCTCAGGCTTCAAACTTGTGTCGAAGAAGCCGGCCGACGGGTAGAGCTCTTGCACCGTGGGTGGTGAGTAGCCCTGGCTAAAGCTGCCGTGGAGCGACAGGTTGTCGCTTAGCTTTTTGAGCAAGGCAATGCGCGGCGAAAATACCGCATCAAAGTCGCTGTCGCCGGTTACATTGGGTACGTCGGAGTAGCGTTTGAAGTCTACCTTCAGTTTGTTGATGCTACCACCGAGGGTCAGGAAGAAATTGGCCGGTAAAAAGAACTCGGTTTGTGCGAAGGCAAAGTAGGTGGTGATGGCAATCTCATCGTCGGTTTGCAGCGCACCGCTTTGTCCTTGATTGTTGTCGTATACCCGTACAGGCGAGAAGCTGTGTTGGAACTCGCCGCCAAAGGTGAGCTTGCCTTTGACAAAGTTGTAGGCGGTGCTGGTGCGGCCGCCAAAGCCCTGCTCGGCGCGACGCTCATAGTTCCGGATGGTGGGGTTATCGAATTGCGTAAGGGTGCCATAAAAGCCTGTGCGGTTGGACCAGCGATTGTTCCACTGGTGCTGGTAGCTCAGGCCCGAGTAAAAGGTTTTGTTGTAGATGGTCGCGTGTTGATCGATTGCGCCGGGGTTCGGGCCTCCTGCCGGGCGTGCTTGCTTCGGGTCTTCGTCGTATTGTTGTTTGGTCAGCGCCCCCGGTGTTTGGTAGAGCAGGTCGGAATATAGCATGTATACGGACAATGCAGACTTGTCGCTCAGCGTGAAGTTACTTTGCAATTGTACTGCATCGCGAGCCATACCGGTTTGTTGACGATAGCCGTCGGCTTCCTGGTGAGCGTAGAGCAAGCGGCTATAGGCTTTGTCCGATTTTACCCGTGCCTGTACGTCGTACCGACGCAAGCCGTAGCTGCCTACCAGGGTAGAAATATCTACACCACTTTGGACGGGCGGGGCATTGTTCAACATCAGCACGCCCCCTGTGCCGGCGCCGTATACACTTGTGCCCGGACCTTTGATGATCTCGGCTTGTTGTACAGCCTGCAGATCAAACAAGTTGAGGTATGTATTACCGCCGGCGTCGGTAAACGGCAGGTCGTTCCAGTACACTTTTACATTGCGGACGCCAAAGGGCGAACGGACGGCGCTGCCGCGGATCGCCAACCGGTAGCTGCCGGGTGATCGCTCTTCCATCCGCACACCGGGTACGGTATTTAACGAAGAAAGCAGGGAAGCGTCGCTGAAGCGTGCCAGGTCGCGCTGACCTAAAAAGGCGACGGAAGCAGGAATTTCCGACAAAGGCCGGTCATATTGATAGGCTTGTATCGTGACCTCTCCCAGTACCCTGGTGGTGTCTGCAAACGTGTTTTCGTGCTGGGCAACCGCTGAAAGGGAGAGGGTTGTACATAAAAAGATAATAAAACGGCGTATCATTGTGTTCGATTGAAGAAAATAGAAGGGAAAGATAGCGGAAATTAGGTCGCTGCGGCAGGGTTTTTGATGGAAGGTCAGAACCAAATGCCTCATTATCTGGTTATAACAGTATAATTAACAAAAGTATTATCATGGGAAGACCTCCAGTATTACCGAAGAAGAAAAAGGACGGATTCTGGCTCGAGTTGAGAAACAAAGGAGCCAAGACGGGGATTATTATCATTCGAGATACGGAAGAAGCAATGATGCAGGCTGCCCGTCAATATCAAAATACCAAAGATGTTGTCATCCTCGGTGAGCACCGTAATGGTAAAAAAGTTGAGGACGCCTCAGGCGGCGCTAAAAAGAAGAAAACCTTATCAAAAGCCGCCTAGCAAGGGCGGCTTCTTTATTTTCCTCCGAAGCCTTGTAATACCGCTTCTACCGGCCGTGCCCCCGGAAAGAACTCTAGTACACGCAGCATAACCCGATCTACCAGCGTGTCCGGACAGGATGCGCCACTCGTTAAGACAATCTTTACGGGATTCTTGTCGGGCAAAAAGTCTGTTGTGACTACCTTCTCTTTTGCGAGGTAGTGATAATGATGGATCTCGCGGGGCGATTTTATCTCCTGCTCCGAGTTTATGAAATAAGTGTTGAATTTACGTTCGCAGAGCTCTACGATGTGCGATGTGTTCGAGCTGTTGTATCCGCCTACCACAATGGCCAGGTCGGCATCGGTTTCGAGCAGCTGGTAGGTAGCGTCCTGGTTGTCGTTGGTAGCGTAACACAGGGTATCGCGCGTGTCGGCAAAATGCTCGCGCACGGTATCGACACCGTATACATCGATCATGATACTGCGGAAGTAATCGGCGATGGCTTGTGTCTCTGTCGCCAGCATCGTTGTTTGATTGACCACCCCAATACGGCGCAAATCTGTAGCAGGATTAAAACCGACCGAATGTTTGCCTTTAAACTCCTCCAGGAACTCCGCCGGCTGTTTGTGGCCAAGCATATACTCGCCCAGCGCGCGAGCTTCTTCCATATCGCGTACAATCACTGACGGCGCGTTCTGCGCGCTATGTGAAAACGTGGCGCGTGTCTCTTCGTGGCGCGGCTTGCCATGAATGATCACGGTATAGCTATCCTTGCCCAGTTTTTCGGAGCGGTTCCATACTTTCTCTACAAAGGGACAGGTGGTATTGTATTTCTGTACTTCGATGCCTTTGTCGAGCAACAAGTGTTCAATCTCCACGGTGGTGCCAAAGGCGGGAATGATCACGACATCTTCCGGGCGCAGGGCATCCCACGGAATGAGCTGGTTGCCGTCGGTGTCCATGATGAACTCGATACCACGGCTTTGTAAATCGTTGTTTACTTCCTGGTTGTGGATCATCTGGCTTAAGAGAAACACGCGTTTATGCGGGTTTTCTTCCAGGGCACGGTAGCTGATCTCAATGGCATTTTCCACGCCATAGCAGAATCCAAAATGGCGTGCGATGTAGAATTGAACCGGTCCGAAGTCCAGTACAGTGGGGGTAAAATCCTGTTTGCGCAGGTCTTTTATTCGGCGTGCTTCTTTGATCTTGCCTGTGATGGAAGACCGGTAATACGCGGGAATTTCAAACTTTTTTATAACAATAGCTTTTTACTCTAACTGCAAAGTTAGGGATGTTGCGGGTAAAAAACGGAGTAATTACCCGTTAATAGTTGTTACGGATGAGAACATCCTGGTATGTGGCTATTAACGGGTAAAGACTATAGTTTCTATGCAGCTTTTGAGAGCTTGTCTTCTTTGATCTTGTTGGTGTGGATCTCCTTTGTTTCGAGATCAAACCATTTTACTTCAACGAAGTTGTTCTTAATGTACTTTAAAACTTCCACCACTTTCCCGTCGATCTTGCTGCGAACACGTTCGCCTTTTTTAAAAAGTCTCCTCATATGTGTGTGTTACCTATAAGATTACATCCTAAAGGCGTAATTGAACTCTCTTGGCAGGTCTTCGTAGATGCCGGAAAGAATTACCATTTCGCCCGGTTTTTTCTTCTTCAGTAGTTCGTTAAACTCTTTAACGGATTTCACCTGCACTTCGTTGACTTTCGTAATGATGAAGCCTTCACGAATATCGGTGTGCTTGGCTAGTTTGCCGTTGCTGAGTTCTTTTACCCGAACACCGTTCTCAATATCCAATTTTTTTAGAACATTTCCATCAATATTTTCTACCTCCAGCCCAAGTGCCGTAAAACCATCACGCTCTTCCGGTTTTACCGCGACAGTGTTACCGTCGCGGTTCTTTAATGTTACGGGAAGCGTAATTTCTTTGCCATGGCGGTTTACCACCATGTTCACTTTATCGCCCGGGCGGTGACGACCGATGTATTCAATCAGCGCGGCGCTGGACCGAATAGGTGTTTCGTCAATTTTAGTGACCACGTCGCCTTCTTTCAATCCGGCATCTTTGGCAGAGCTTTTTTCAGCAAAGGCAGAGACGTAAGCACCTTCGTTTACAGTCAGGTCTTTTTCTTTCACCAGGACGCTGTTTACGCTTGCAATTGATACTCCTAACCAGCCGCGCTGCACGGCCCCGAATTGAATGAGGTCCTCGGTGATCTTGCTCACGATGTTAGCCGGTACTGCAAAACCATACCCGGAGTACGAACCGGTCGGGCTGGCAATGGCTGTGTTGATACCGAGCAGGCCGCCGTTGAGGTTTACCAGTGCGCCGCCGCTGTTGCCGGGGTTGATGGCCGCATCGGTTTGAATAAACGATTCAATGGCGGTGTTACCTTCCTGCGAGTTGCGTTGCAAAATGTTGATGTTCCTCCCCTTTGCGCTGATGATACCTGCCGTTACGGTCGAGTTCAGGTTGTAGGGGTTGCCTACGGCCAGCACCCACTCGCCTACCTTCGATTTGTCAGAGTCGACAAAAGAAAGGTGCGGTAAACCGGTTGCCTCAATCTTGATCAAGGCGATGTCTGTATCCGGGTCGGTACCGACTACCTCGGCTTTCAGCGTACGGTTGTCGGAGAGTGTTACTTCCACCACGTCGGCATCTTGCACTACGTGGTTGTTGGTCACGATATAACCCTTTTCATTGATGATAACACCCGAGCCGGAGCTTTGGCTGGGGCCTTGCGGAGCGCGGGGACCAAAAAACTCGCGGAAGGGATCATACCCCTCGGCGGGTGCTTCGCTGCGACGTGGCGCGTCTTGCGTAGACTGAATGAATACGACTGCGGGCGTTACGGCTTCGGCAATTTGTGTAAAATCCAATGGAACGGCTTGTCCATTTTCATCGACCCGGTAGGCGACCTGCGACGTCGGCACGCCGCTCATATACTCCAACTTCACGGGTTTGTTGTTGTCAAGCCACTGTACGATGGCCACTGTGCTGGCACTTCCGAGCACAGCGGCTAAAAAAAGAGATGCGAATCTTTTCATAATCACGTTTTTTATTAGCGGTTCAAGCATATCAAAAATCAGGCAACAAGCCCTCGTCAGAAATTTTGTCAGCACGTCCGTGTCATGAGCGACTTTTTTGCTGATTTTTTATGCAGTAGTACTATCTACGAAACTTTTCGGATTTTGGTTCAAGGATCTTTTCAAACGGTTTTTTGGGTGTTTTTGGGTTGATCTGTTGAGGATGCAATGGGGCTTCGGAAAGTTGAATGCGTGAGGAGTTTTGAGGGAAAGTTGGGACCTGAGTGTTATGCACCAGATTGGCAAAGCTATAGTCGAAATAGGCCTTAGCTATGGTCCAGCTAGGGATTACCCGTATCAAAGCTATACCATAGCCATACCTTAGATATACCTGACATATAGGCGACTTTAGCATAAGCCCAATTAGGCCAGGGTAAAGTGGTCGGAAATAACATAGAATTAATATTCCGGCCTGCTGATTCAGGTCGGCAGAGGTCATAATGAAGGAGCGGGTACAACTGGCCGCGAAGGCCGTTTACGTCTAGACGCTGAGCGAATACCAAAGCACTGTAGCCATTAACGAAATCAACCAGATCAGTAATAAAATACGCAAGCGTCGGAGGCTTCTATTGGCAGACTCCTTTACATCATGGTTAGACCGCATGGGGTGGGGATACGATTGTTCCATATTTATACCCTCCGTTACGGAACTCGTTAGCTTTATGTTTGGCCCAATTTGGGTGATTTTTTGGCTATGACATGCTTTTTAACAAACTCTTCACACATTGTTGCGAAGCTTCACATCCGTGTGCCCGCACAGAAAACGAACTGTTGTTTGGGTTGGGGGATGCATTGGGTTAGTGGTTGCGTCGGTTAGTTAACCCTTGTTATTAGCGTCGGCATTGTTCAGGAGACTGCCGGCAGTTAATGGTCACAAGTCCCCGGCCCGGGCCGGGCCTCAGACTTGTGCCAGCAACGCACTTTTACTTTGTGATTGGGGTAGTTTGCGGCCTTCCTTTACGACGATCTGTGATCCTTCGGCCAGGAAGACGGAGGCTGGGGTGGCATTTGCTAAGTGGGCGAACTCAGGGCCGTAGAGGGGACCGAAGTCGACGTTAATGCCGTATTGGGTTGCGGGTGGGTAGACAAGCCAGGCGGGGTGCTCGACGCCGTATTCGGTGCTGCGAGCGGCGCCGATGCGGGTGTAGCCCCAGTAGTGCTCTGTGATAAACTCTTCTTCAGTGCCGGGTTGTAATGGGGCGGGGGTATTTGCCGTTGTCAGGCTGATGCTGTTCCATTCTTTGTGGCGCCAGCGATATTCCACGGTGAGGGTGTCGTCTGTCTGTTCCCAACGGTGTACCATGGGCATGGTTTCATAATTTTCGCGATAGATGGTGTTGGCTACAAATGTGAGCGCTGGCTTTGGTACAATCTCTTTGATGAACACCACGCCCCGGCGCCAGCCGTCCACTGGGTGTTTGTAGCGCACGTAGAAGCGCAGGTTTACTTCTTCGAAGTTGCTGTGAAATGGAATGCGAAAGCCGCGCAGGCGCGTGTTGACGAACATAAAACCTACTACGCTTACGTAGCAGCGGCCTTGCCACAGGTCGAGCTCGGTGCCGGCCGGTACGTGGGGTTGTAAAATAGCAGGGTCGACGACGTAGTTCGCCATTAGGAGCTTTTTCCACTCGGCGGTCAGGAATGTGCCGGCCATGTTACAAGTGTCTTTTTACTACAATAATACTGGTCTCGCCGTTAAACTTTTGTATCAGGTGGCCGTCGGCACCATAGATGTACAACGAGGGAGTTTCGATCGGGCCGTACGTGCTGAGAATGTCGCTGAGCGTCGTTGTGCCGAAGTGTACGTTGCGATACGTGTTTAATTTATATTCGACGGCGAACTTTTTGATCTCGACCGCTGTAGCAGTGGTGATGAAGTATAGTTGGTAATTTTTAAACCAGTCCATGTGTTCCTGGATCGATTCCGCTTCGCGCTGGCAATGGTCACAGTCGGGTTGATACATTACGATGACCGTTTTGCCTTTCAGACTTTTGACGGAAAAGGATTTGCCGTCGAGGCCATTGACTTTCATGGCGGGTAGGTCGGAGGTGATCTGTGCATGCGACACAACCGTCAGCAGAAACGTTGCCAGGAGAAGAATTGCAGGTTTTATCATACGAGGAAAATCGTGAGCCAATATACGAGATAAGCGACCACGGCTACGCTGCCGTACAGCTTAATTACTTTGCGACGGTTTTGCACGTCTTCCCACCAGAGCATGATCCATGGCCGGAAAAGACCGATGAGCAGGAACAACCCGGCGGTGATGCTGATGTACAGAAAAAGCTGGCGGATAAAAAACATACTACTCGCAGCCTTAAAAATATCACTTGTATGCACTGGCACAAAATTTTCGAAAGCCATTATCTTTGCGTCTTCGTTTTTACCGACGGGTCACGTTGCAGGCAAAACATTCAGCGCACATTAACGTTTTAAACGATTCACGGATCAGGATTACAGTGAAGGCGACCGATTTCATAAGTATTTACAAGGCGGATGGATTTGTTAAGACCGTAGCCGCAGGGATAAAAGCGTCTCAGGCGCAAGCTGTACGCATTAAAGGACTGGCTGGAAGCCTTGACGCCGTCATGGTAGCGGCCACTTTTAAACTCCATCCACAGGATTATGTCATCGTCTTACAGGACCGTGAAGAGGCCGCGTACTTTCAAAACGACCTGCAAAATCTGCTGGACCGCGAGGTGCCGATCTTCCCGATGTCGTATCGTCGTCCGTACGAATACGACGAAACTGAAAATGCCAACATTCTGATGCGTGCGGAGGTACTGAGCCGCATTGCCAATAAAACGGCACCGGAGATCATTGTTACCTATCCGGAAGCGCTTAGCGAGAAGGTTATCAACAAGCGCTCGCTGGCGTCCAACACCTTTACGATTAAGCTGCAGGAGAATCTCGACATCGCCTTTCTGGAGGATTTTCTGCACACGTACGATTTTGAGAAGACCGATTTTGTATACGAAGCGGGGCAGTTTGCCATTCGCGGCGGAATCATCGATATATTTTCATTTGCCAACGAGCTGCCGGTTCGGATCGAGCTTTTCGGCGACGAAGTGGACAGTATCCGTACGTTTGAGCCGGGCTCGCAGTTGTCGGTAACACAGCTCGACAAGGTCAGTATCATTCCCAATGTACAGACCAAGCTGGTACAGGAGGAACGGCAGTCGCTTTTTGAGTTTATTTCGCCGGAAGCACGCGTGTGGTTCAAAGACGTGCAGTTCACGGCGGACATCATTCAGAAGAGCTTTGAGAAGGTCGCAGCCTCGTTTGATAAGATCATTCGTGCGAGTGGCGCCCAGGTTGTCAGCGCGCCGGAGAAACTGTTTGATACAAGCGATGCTTTTCTGCAGCGAATCCGTTCGTTTGTGCGTGTAGAGTTTGGCAGTCGTACCATTTTTCACGATGCGGCTACCTTTGATTATCCTTCGTCGGCACAGCCGTCTTTTAACAAGAACTTTGAAATGCTGGCCACGGATCTGTATGATCAACAGGGTCACGGCTATAGTAATTTTATCACGGCGGATGTACCGCGTCAGTTGGATCGTCTCAAGGGCATCCTCGAAGAGATCAACATCAATCTGAGGTTTCAGCCCCTGGACTTTGCGTTGCGTCAAGGTTATATAGATCAGCACATGAAAATGGTGTGTTATACGGACCACCAAATCTTTGAGCGTTTCCATCGGTACCGCGCCAAGGAGAAGTTCACCAAGTCGAAGGCGCTTACATTGCGCGAGCTGCAAACGCTGCAGCCCGGAGACTTTGTGACGCATATCGACTATGGCATTGCCAAGTTTGCCGGCCTTGAGAAACGCGATGTGAATGGGCATGAGCAGGAGGCGATCCGCCTTGTGTTCCGTGATGATGATTTGATGTATATCAGCATTCACTCGCTGCACAAGATCTCGAAGTACTCCGGCAAGGAGGGTACGCCGCCGATCATGAGCAAGCTGGGTACGCAGGAGTGGGAGACGAAGAAGTCGAAAGTAAAACGACGCGTTAAAGATATTGCCAAGGAGCTGATCGAGCTGTATGCCAAGCGCAAGTCTGCACCGGGGTACGCGTATTCACCTGATGGGTTTCTGCAAGCGGAGCTGGAGTCGTCGTTTATCTACGAAGATACGCCTGATCAGGCCCGTGCGACGGAGGACGTGAAGCGCGATATGCAGAACCCGCACCCGATGGACCGCCTGGTGTGTGGTGATGTGGGGTTTGGTAAAACCGAGGTGGCAGTACGTGCCGCGTTTAAGGCAGCGTCGGAAGGAAAGCAGGTGGCGGTGTTGGTGCCGACGACGATCCTCGCGATGCAGCACTACCGTACATTCCGCGATCGTTTGGCAAGCTTCCCGGTACGTGTAGACTATGTGTCGCGTTTTAAGAGCGATGCCGATATCAAGGAAATCATTAAAGATACCGGTGAGGGAAAAGTAAATATCCTGATCGGTACGCACCGCATTGTAAGCAAGGACGTCAAGTTTAAGGACTTGGGGTTGCTGGTCATCGATGAGGAGCAGAAGTTTGGGGTTAAAGTAAAGGATCGCTTAAAAGAGCTGAAAATAAGCGTCGATGTATTGACGCTTACCGCAACGCCGATTCCACGTACGCTGCACTTCTCACTCATGGGCGCACGCGACCTGAGTGTGATCGCGACGCCGCCGCCCAACCGCCAACCCGTTACGACCGAGCTGCATACGTTTAACGAGGAGATTATACGCGATGCCGTTAGCAACGAGCTTCGCCGTGGGGGCCAGGTTTTCTTTGTGCACAACCGGGTGAGCGACATCGAGTCTATGGCCAACACGATTTATAAGCTGGTGCCCGATGCACGCATCGGAATCGGCCACGGCCAGATGGAAGGCGACAAATTGGAAAAGGTTATGGCCCGGTTTATCGACGGCGAGTATGATGTGCTGGTGTCTACCAATATCATTGAGTCGGGCCTTGACATTCCCAATGCCAATACGATCATGATCAACCAGGCGCATATGTTTGGTCTCTCCGATCTGCACCAGATGCGCGGGCGTGTAGGGCGCTCGAATAAAAAGGCATATTGTTATTTGCTGACGCCGCCGGCGTCGCTGTTAACGGCCGATTCGCGTAAGCGTCTGGGCGCGCTGGAAGAGTTTTCGGAATTGGGCGATGGCTTTAAAGTGGCTATGCGCGACCTCGACATTCGCGGTGCGGGTAACTTGTTGGGTGGCGAACAGACCGGTTTTATTACGGATCTGGGCTTCGACACGTATCATAAGATCCTTGATGACGCCATTCAGGAGTTGAAGGAAACAGATTTCCGCGACCTGTTTGCTTCCGATCTTGCCGAGAAGATAAAGCTGATTGTGCAAGACTGCGTTATTGAAACTGATCTGGAAATATTGATTCCGGAAACTTACGTGGCCAGCGTCACCGAGCGTCTACAGCTGTATTCGCGGTTGGACAATATTGGCAATGAAGAGGAGTTGGCGAAATTCGCCAACGAAGTACGCGATCGGTTTGGCCCCTTGCCGGCTTCGGTAGAGGAGCTCGTTAACACGGTGCGGCTGCGCTGGCTCGGCGAAAAACTGGGATTTGAGAAACTAAGCTTGAAAAATGAAAAGCTGCGGGCTTATTTCATATCCACGAATGACACTTATTTCAGCTCCGATATCTTTGGTCAGGTCCTTTCGTTCGTGCAAAAGAACTCGAAGCAGTGTAAAATGAAGGACAGCGGCGGTAAAGCCATGCTTATTGTGGATGCGATCAAGACGGTCGATGCTGCGATCGACTTGCTTGGCCGGATGGCCGGTCAGGAAAGCAAGTCGGTCAAAGAGATCTTGTCCAAATAGGGCTTGAGGCCGAGCGTATTATCGAAGGCGTTGATCATCAACACTTTTTGGTGTTTCGGTGAATAAAACACCTCGATAAAAAAGCCTTCCGTGAAATACAAAAACACTTTGCAGTCTGCGAGCACGCGTTGCATCAGGTAATTTCCATGGAAGGTAATTACATCGCATTTTCGCTCAAAAGGCATCACGCGGAAATCGTCTAGTGTTAACATGGTTGGTTTTTGCAGGACGTTAATCGAAATAATGTGCCATTTTTCCAACCGCCGAATTTGTTCACTAAACCGTACTTTTGACTGCTGGCCTTCCCAAAACTGGATACCATATTCCCGAAACAATTCCAGTGCCTTTTTGACGTTTTAAAAACACGTGCAAAACGCTTCTAAAACTTACTCGCTCGCTTTTATCAAAGATTCACGAATAACTTGCGACTACTTGGAAAACATGGTATTATCCTTTTAATTAGCATTTGATTTAATATCAGAAAATGAAAATAAAGTATTCTTTCAGGGTTCTTTTGTTCGTAGCCGGAGGGTCAGTGGCGCTGTCTTCCTGCTCACTTTTTGGAGGCAAAGGCGGCAAGCCTACAGCCCAAAACCCCGGTCAGATGAGTTCGGCTACAGGCCTTGCTTATAATGACGAAGATCAGGGCGGCTTTATGGTCAATCCTTACGAAGGCCAGCCAGATGCCCCGAACATGGTATTCATCGAAGGTGGCCGTGCTGTGATGGGCTCGTTCGAGGAAGATGTTATGTCGTATCGCGACAATATTGAGAGAACTGTTTCCGTGGCTTCATTCTATATGGACGAAACGGAGATCGCTAATATTCACTGGTTGGAGTACATGCACTACCTGGCAAAGGATTCATCGCAGGAAGCATACCAGGCGGCCCTTCCCGACACTTCGGTGTGGGTAGGTAAACTGGCCTTCAACGATCCGTACGTGGATCACTACCTGCGTTACCCGGGCTTCCGTTATTTCCCTGTCGTGGGTATAACCTGGAACCAGGCCAGCAAATACGCTGTATGGAGAACCCGCGCTGTAAACATTAAACTGGCTGAAAACGCTGGTGAAGAATACGCTGAAAGCGATGGCCGCATTCCCCTGGAATCCGGTGTCGTTGTTCCGGCTTATCGCCTGCCGACAGAAGCAGAATGGGAGTACGCTGCTCAAGCCCTCATCGGGACACAGTGGCTGGAAGAAATGCAAACCCACCAACGCATTTACCCTTGGGATGGTCACGCTGTGCGTAACCCCTATGGTAAGCAGATGGGCTTTATGCTGGCGAACTTCAAACGCGGTCGTGGTGACTATGCCGGTATTGCCGGTCGTTTGAACGACGGTGCGCTGATCACTTCGTACATCTACGAATTCCCTCCGAACGACTACGGTCTGTATAACATGGCGGGTAACGTAAGCGAGTGGGTGCAAGACATCTACCGTCCTACTACTTATCAAGACTTCGACGATCTGAACCCGATCCGTCGTGACGGCTTCCTCGATCCTTCTGCAGGTTACAACAGCGACGCTGACAAGAATCCTGAATCTTTCACGTCACTTATTACCGACAAGGCCCGCGTATTCAAAGGCGGTTCGTGGAAAGACGTAGCCTACTGGATGTCACCCGGTACACGTCGCTTCCTGGATCAGGACTCTGCTACGGCTACTGTAGGGTTCCGTTGCGCGATGATCCGTGCCGGTTCGAACTACTAAGAACTCGTAACAACAACGATATTAAAAAAGCCGCTCATTGAGCGGCTTTTTTCGTTTTCTGCAGGTGGGTGATGATCATCTCCGCATGTACGCGCGAGTTTTCAATAAACCATTTGTTGGTCTTTAGTCCGCCGCATACTACGCCCGCCAGGTATAGGCCCGGCACATTGGTTTCCATGGTCTCTTCGTTATAGACCGGTGTGTGAAAAGTATCATCTTGAAAGGCAATGCCCATGTCGCGCATGAAGGCGAAGGGCGGTTCGTAGCCGGTCATCGCTAATACAAAATCATTTTCCACTAACACCTCCCCCTCGGGGGTGATGATCTGTACCGCATCGGGTGTAATGGCTTTGACGGTCGAGTGAAAATATGCTTTGATCGATCCTTCCTGTATGCGGTTTTCGATATCGGGCTTAACCCAATATTTCACGCTGTCGCGGATGCCATTCTCGCGGATCACCATCGTGACCTCTGCACCTTTGCGCCAGGTTTCGAGGGCCACGTCTACAGCGGAGTTCGCCGCGCCCACCACGACGATCTTCTGTGCGAAGTAGGGATGGGGCTCGTCGTAGTAGTGTTTTACTTTCGGCAGGTCTTCGCCTGGTACATTCAGCAAGTACGGACGATCATAAAAGCCCAGCGAGAGTATAAGCGCTTTGGTGTTGTATTGCGCTTTGGGTGTGGTGACGGTATGGTGGTTGCCGTTGTCGGCGTGTGTTACTGACAACACTTCTTCGTACAGGTGCACGTTCAGCTCCCAGCTGGTGGCTACACGGCGAAAGTATTCCAGGGCTTCGGCCCGGTTGGGTTTGGGTTGATGGGAAACGAAGGGCACACCGCCGATCTCCAGCCGGTCGGACGTGGAGAAGAAAGTCATGTTCAGCGGGTAGTGGTATAGCGAATTAACCAGGCATCCTTTTTCAATAATCAGGTAACGCAGCCCCGCTTTCTGGGCTTCTATGCCACACGCCAGGCCAATGGGCCCGGCACCAATAATGATGAGGTCGTATGTGTCTTGCATGGTTGGCAAAGATGGCAGAAATCGCCATTCAAAATAATTCGGTAGGGAGTTTACTGGTAACTTTCTTATTCTTGTGGTTGAATAACTGATTAACCAAATCCATTAACCTATTTATGAGACTGATTCTGATAAGTTGTTTAGTCGTAGCCTTCTACGCCTCCAGCGCACAGCGCCAGATCGCCGTGGAGGACTTTACCGTGCGGAATACGTTTGCACAAAAATCCGTGTACGGTATTAACTGGATGAAAAACGGCCAGTTTTACTCGTCTTTAAAAGACAATAAGGTCGTTAAGTACAGCGTCACCACCGGGCAGCCTGTGGAGACTATCGTTGACGGCGGCGCTCTGAGCCCCGCACTGCGTATCGATGATTATTCGTTGAGCGCTGACGAGACCAAGGTGTTGGTGCTGACGAATGTGGAGAGTATATACCGCCATTCGTTCACAGCGCAATACTTTGTATACGATGTTGCACAGAAGACGGTAAAGCCGTTGTCAGGTAATGGCAAACAATCTTACGCTGCGTTCGCGCCTGATGGTAGTAAGGTGGCGTTTGTGCGGGAGAACAATTTGTTTTATGTGACGTTGGCCGATATGCAGGAGGTGCAGGTGACTACGGATGGTAAGTTCAACCATATCATTAACGGTACGACGGACTGGGTCTATGAGGAGGAATTTAGCTTTGTCGATGGTTTTCACTGGTCGCCTGACGGGAAGAGGCTGGCGTATTATCGCTTTGATGAGTCTGGTGTGCATGAGTATAATCTGCAGCGGTGGGGTAAAACATTGTATCCTACGGACTATCGCTTTAAGTATCCTAAGGCGGGTGAGGCAAACTCTATTGTCGAAATCTGGGTGTACGACTTAGGGTCTAAGCAAAAAGTTAAAGCTGACATTGGTGGCGAAACAGATATTTATATCCCACGGATCAAGTGGACGAATGATGCTCAACTGCTTTCTGTGCGTCGCTTGAACCGGCTGCAGAATAGCCTGGATGTTTTGCATGTGAATGCAGCTACGGGTGCATCGCGGATTGTGCTGAATGAGAAGAGCGAGACGTATGTGGATCTCGACTTTATTGACAACCTGCTGTACCTGGAGAATGGCACGCAGTTTATTCATGCCAGCGAGCGTAGCGGATATAAGCATCTGTATCTGTACGATATGAACGGTAAGCTGGTGCGTCAGTTGACGCAGGGTAACTTTGAGATTGCAGATGTTGTTGGTGTGGATGAAAAAGGAAAAGTGCTTTATTTTACTTCGACTGAGGTTTCGCCGCGTGAGCGTTATTTGTACTCGCTCTCGTTTGACGGGAAGAAGAAAGCGCGTCTTTCGGCTGCTCCGGGCACTCACCGTATTAACATGAGCAGTGATTATCAGTTCTATATCGACTATTATTCACAGGCGGCTAAGCCGCAGGTGGTGAGCCTGTATAAGACTAAAGGTAATGCGGTGTTGAAGGTGCTGGAGAACAACGAGGCGTTGGTTAAGGCGCAGGAAGAGTATGGCTTTGCTGGCAAAGAGTTCTTCACATTCAAGGCTGCTGATGGTACCACGATGCTGGACGGATTTTTTCTGAAGCCGCGTAACTTTGATGCCAGTAAGAAGTATCCGGTGCTGGTATATCAATACAGTGGTCCTGGGTCGCAACAGGTGACTGATTCTTGGGGTGGTAGCCATTTTATCTTTCACCAGATATTAGTGCAGAAAGGTTATATCGTCGCTATCATTGACCCGCGTGGTACGGGTGCGCGTGGGGAGCATTTTAAGAAACTTACGTACAAACAACTCGGTAAGTATGAATTGGAGGATCACCTGGCGGGGGCTAAGTATTTGGCGAGCCTTCCGTTTATAGATCCGAGCCGGATTGGCATCTGGGGTTGGAGCTTTGGTGGTTATATGTCGTCATTGGCTATGACAAAGGGCGCGGGTGTCTTTAAGATGGGGATTGCTGTTGCGCCTGTTACGAACTGGCGCTTTTATGACAACATTTATACGGAACGGTTTCAGCAGACACCGCAGTTGAATGCTTCCGGGTATGATGATAACTCGCCGTCTACGTATGCTAAGAATCTGCAGGGGAACTTTCTCTTGATTCATGGTACGGGGGATGATAATGTGCATTTTCAGAATTCTGTTGTTTTACAAGAAGCGTTGATTAATGCGGGTAAGAAGTTTCGGTCGTTTTATTATCCGGATAAGCACCATGGTATTCAGGGCGGGCCGACCCGGTTGCATCTTTATAGTATGATGGTGGATTATGTGGTGGAGAGTTTGTAAGAATAAAGCTATAAATGGAAAGAGGCCCCTGATTGGGGCCTCTTTTTTTGGAACCGTTCGCTGATCTAATTGTGACTACTTCCTCACGTCGCACAAAAGATGAAGTGCTGCGAGCTTAAAGCCACTTTTGAGGTATACTTTCTGCGCTCCGTTATTTGTGAAATCTGTATCCAGTGCAACGGCATCTTTATTATTTGCTATGGCAATCGATTTTACATGTTCCAATAGCAGCGATGCTAGTCCTTTGCCGCGATGCGACTCTAGTGTACAGAGGTCATCTATATAGATAAAATTTCCCGTGTGGAGCGTGGTCATGTAGCGGTAGCCGGCGAAGGCAACGAATTGGTCGTTGTCGAAAATTCCGTCTATGAAGTATTGCTCCTGTTGCATCATTTCTTCAGCCAGGGCAATCCAATTGCTTTTATTCAAGTGCGGGCGTAATAAAGATACTACCTCCCAGCATTGCTGAACTTCAGTAGGTGTTTTGACGGATCTGATTTGATAGCTTTTGTTCATGGCATTTTTTTTTACAAACCTAGCGTCGTGTGGTTTGTGTACAGTATGCCAATCTGAAAATAAGGGATGGTCCAGAGAGGTTATTGGATGATCTTTTTTAGGATTGTCAGGGCTTTTTCTATTTCGTGTTCGTCGAGTGAGGCGAAGCCCATTCTTAGTGCGTTGGTGGAAAAGCTTTCGTTCTTGTAGAAATCTCCGTTGTCGATGAAGAGGCCTTTCTTTGAGGCTGCTTCGGATATTTTCGTGAGATCTATTTTTTCGTGAAACGTTGACCATACGGCCAGGCCTCCTTCTGGAGTGGTGAATTTTATTTCCTGTGTGAAATCGGCCTGGAGGATTTGACAGAAGAGATCTCTGCGTTGCTTGTAGATCTTTAATGATTTTCGGAAATGCCGGTCTACCTCGCCATTGTCGAACATGACGGCGAAGGATTCTTCCATGAGGGTGTCGCCCTGGCGGTCAATTAGCTCGCGAAGGGATGCCGCGGCTTCGATGAAGGCTGTGGGGCCAACCATGAAGCCTATGCGTAAAGCGGGGGCAAAGGTTTTGGAGATGGAGCCGATGTAGATCACGTTTTGGTTGTGATCGATGCTGGCCAACGGTAGGTATGGTTTGTTGTCGTAGTGGAAGTCAAAATCATAGTCGTCTTCGAGGATAGCAAAGCGATGTTCTTTGGCGAGTGTCAGGAGTTTTAGCCGACGTTCGCTGCTCATGGTGACGGTTGTGGGGAGATGGTGATGCGGTATGACATATACCGCTTTTACCTTTTTGCGCTGAAGAATTTCTTCCAGATGGTCGACGTCCAGTCCTTTGTCGTCTACGGGAATGCGGAGCAGGTTTGCGCCAGTGTGGCGAAAGACGTCGTCGGCCAGGCGGTAGTTTGAAAGCCCCACGGCAATGTGGTCGGCGGGGTGGAGCAGCAGTTGCGCTGCCAGGTAGATGCCCATCTGACTGCCTTTTGTGACAAGGATATTATCGGGAGACGTCATTACACCCCGGGTGTCGGACAGATAGCGGGCTATTGCCGAACGAAGTTTATCTGATCCTTTGGCGCTGCCGTACTTCAGGAAGCCTTTGCCGTAAAATTTCCGAGAGATGCTTCGGTATTCACGCATAAGCTCATCTACCGGGGCCAGGCGTACATCCGGAAAACCGTCATCAATGGCGAGCGTTGTTTTTTGAAGGCTTTTGCTGAGTACAACGTGCGTGAAGTGATTTGTCCATTGGAAGGCGTGATGGGTGCCGTCGGATTTATTGTTCTCTGGCAGTGCGGTTTTTGCCACCAGGGGTAGTTTAGAAAGTACAAATACACCTTTGCGTTCAATGGATTCCGCCCAACCCTGACTGATCAGTTCTTCGTACGCCAACTTTACTGTGTTTCGGTTAATGCCAATGAGCTCTGCGAGGATGCGTGAGCTTGGTAAGGCGTCAGACGGTAAAAGTGTGCCTTTTGTAATCAGTGATATAAAATTGTTGCACACCTGGATGTGTAACGCTATGGACGCATCCCGGTCAATCTGAATCAATGATTTGTAGGGCAACATCTGGGCTGTGGCTTTTGTAAAATCTGGTCTGCAAAGGTAGCCCAACGACCGTATACTTTTGAATAAAAATACGGACGTGAAGAAATTATTGGTCATTAACTCGAGTGCGCGGATGCTTCGTTCGCAAAGCAGGAAGCTTACGGCTGCGTTTGTTGAGCATTGGGAAAATATGCATGGCAAGACCGCGATCAAATTTCGCGACCTGGGAAATGTGCATGTACCGCATATTGACGAGCAATGGATTGCTGCGGCGTTTAAGCCGGCGGCGGCCAGGTCTGCAGACGAGATAGAGTCGTTGCGGACCAGTGACATTTACATTGCTGAGCTACAGGAAGCAGATGTTATTGTTTTGGGCTCGCCTATGTATAACTGGTCTATCCCGAGTACGCTCAAAGCCTATATCGATCAGATTATGCGGGTGAATGAAACGTGGAAGCTGAATCCGGCTAATCCGTTGAATCCTTATGTCGGGTTGTTGCAAAATAAGACGTTGGTTCTTCTGCTTTCCCGGGGGTCGCAGGGATATGAGAAGGGTGGGTATAATGAGCATATGAACTTTCAGAGCACTTACTTAAAAACTGTGTTTGCGATCATTGGTATCAGCCATGTTCATGTGATTGTTATTGATGGGGAGTCTTCTGATAGGGACAGGCTTAAGGATGTAATAGCGCAGTCGTATGAACGTGTGCGCGGGTTGATTGAAATGGAACTAGTATAATAAATAGATCATATATGAAAACGAGAATTCGAATTGACAAGGTTGCGCCGGCTGGGTATAATGCTGTGCTTGGTCTGGAGAAGTTTATTGAGAGCACGACGTTGACAAAAAAGCATAAGGATCTGATTAAGATACGGGCTTCTCAGATAAATGGGTGTGCTTTTTGTATTGACATGCATACGAAGGAGGCGCGTAAGGCGGGTGAGACGGAGCAGCGTATTTATGCGCTGAATGCCTGGCGTGATACGACTTTTTTCTCTGATGAGGAGCGGGCGATACTGGCTTTGACGGAGGAGGTGACGTTGATTAGTGGGCACGTCAGCGATGAGACTTATGAGCAGGCGGCTAAGGTGTTGGAGGAGGTATATCTGGCGCAGGTTATCCTGGCGATTATTACTATTAATGTGTGGAATAGGATTGGGATTGCTACTAAGTTGGTTCCGGCGTAGCATTTTTTGACTGCGCCAGATAAGTAGAAAGAGGCTCCTAATTGGAGCCTCTTTGTTTTTAAAACCTTTCTCCAAGGCAGTCTGATGACTGCGGCCATGGTGTGCTGCGTATTGATATTACGCTATTGTCTTTTCGGAGATCTTGCCGGTGGTTTTGTTTTTGATGATGACTTTTTTGGCGCCGTAGTGAGTTACTTCTTCTTTTACCAGGTAGTGGTCGGCGTCGTACTCGGTTAAGTGGCCGTCTTTTGTTACGCCGGTTTTACCGCGCCAGATATCGAGGTTTACGGGCTCCCATTGCTTGCTTTTGGCGGAGCGATAGGCTGAATCCAGGATGGAGTTTACTACATAGCCATCGTAGAAAGTTTCTTTCGGGGCTACGCCCTTTTCCATGGAGTCAAACATGTCCATGAACATGTGATTGTAGCCAAGCTCGTTCAACTCATCCCCTACTGGGAAGAGCCAGCCTGTGTTGCTTTCGGCTTTTTCTGCTACATAGTCGGCGCCTTTGCCGGTGGTAAACATGTCGAAGCCGGTTCGTAAAAAACTGTTGATCCAGATGGTGCCTTCGCTACCCATTACTTCATCGCGTAAATCAAGGCCACCGCGGAATGTCCAGCTCACTTCAAACTGGCCGATGGCGCCGTTCTCGTATTTTACCAGGCCGATGGCGTGGTCTTCGGCGTCGATGGGTTTTACTTGTGTGTCTGCCCAGCACATTACTTCTACCGGTTTGATGTCTTTGCCGATATAGCTACGTGTGATCTCTACGCAGTGGCAGCCCAGGTCGAGGATACATCCACCCCCGGCTTGCTCGATGTCCCAGAACCAATCGCTGTGCGGGCCAGGGTGCGTTTCGCGCGACTTCGCCCACAGGATGCGGCCGAGTGCGCCGTTCTTAACGCTCTCCAGCGCTTTGATGAACTTGGGAGTATATACGAGGTCTTCGAGGTAGCCGTTGAAGATGCCGGCTTTTTCTACGGCTTCCAGCATGCGTTTGGCTTCCTGGGCATTGCGGCCGAGCGGCTTGGTGGTGATTACGGCTTTCTTGTGTTTGCAGCAGAGCATGACCGCTTCCTCGTGGAGATTGTTGGGCAGTGCGATGCAAACGACGTCTACTTCGGGGCGGTTGATGGCCGCTTCCATGTTGGTGGTAGTAAAGGCCACTTTGTAGTCGGTGGCAAATTTTTTGGCACTCTCTTCGCGGCGCGAATAGATGGTGACGACTTTGTCTTTGCTCCGGTAACCTTGCATGGAGTCAGCATAAAATCTGCCGATAAATCCGGAGCCGAGCATGGCGATATTCATAGTGCGGTATATGTTTTGGTTTTAGGATGATTGCTTGATCTCGCTTTTTTCTTTGAAGAAGAATATAAAGTAGAGGACTACGGCCACGGCGATGTAGGCCGGCACGAACCAGATGCTTTTCCAGTCGTGCGTTTCTACGGTATAATGGTCTACTGTAAAACCGGAGAACCACGTGCCGATGAACATGCCAATACCATAGGTAGCAAAGGTGAAGAGACCTTGTGCGGCATTCTTAATCTTTTCGCCTGCTTTCTTTTCGGTATACATATAGCCGGTGACAAAGAAAAAGTCGTAGCAGATACCATGGAGCACAATGCCGGCGTAGAGCATCCAGAGGTTGGCGTCGGCATTTCCGTAGGCGAAGAAGATATAGCGCAGGATCCAAGCAGCCATGCCGAGTAACAACATACGTTTTACCCCGATGCTATTGAACAGGAAGGGTATCGCCAGAATGAAGACTGCTTCGGACACTTGACCCAGGATCATTTTGCCGGCGGCTTCGTTCATGCCGACGTCTTTCAGGAAGAGGTTAGCAAAGCCGTAGTAAAACGACAGAGGAATGCATACCAAAATCGCGGCGATAAAGAAGATGAAGTATGATTTGTCTTTGAACAGCACAAACGCGTCGGAGCCGAGCGCACTGGATGCGGAAGCGTCGGACGATTTACCTTTCGGGGGTGTATTGGGAAGTATAAAGCTGATGACGCCGAGCAGCGCGGATGCGGCCGCGGCCATCTGGAAAGTGAGCGGCAGCTTGGCGGCCGATTTCTCCAATGCCAGGTATCCAATCAGCAAGCCGGCAATGATCCAACCCACCGTTCCGAATACGCGGATCCAGGGGAACTGCCGACCAGGATCAGTCATTTGCCGGAACGCGATGCTATTAGACAGGGCGATGGTGGGGGTGTAAAGCAGTGAGTAGAAGAGAATGATCCAATAGAACGCAGTGTTGTCGGTGATCTTCGTGGCGAAGAACAACAACACGGCGCCGAGGAGGTGTAATACGCCAAGGATACGTTGTGCGGCAAAGTACCGGTCTGCCACCATGCCGATAAAGAATGGTGAGATCATAGTGGCGATCGCGAGCGCGCTATACGCGGCCCCAATTTGTACGCCGGAGGCATGCAGGATTTCAGACATGTACGTTCCCATTGTAACGTACCACGCACCCCACACAAAATACTCCAGGAGCATCATGGCGGAGAGTTTTACAAAGACAGTTGACTTCATAGACGGTTAATTTTACGGGCTTAGAAAGATACAGGGATGCCTCGTAGCAACGAAGACCACTTGCATAATTTATTGCACGCAACGGCCGTTGTGCGCGTGTGTGTTATGACTTACGACTGCCGTTCAATCAGTGCCTGCGTGTATCCGCGTAGTGTGTCTTTGGCTGTGGCAGGCAAGGAGAGCTTTTCTAATTGGTTGAAGCCTTTGGCGAAGAAGCTGTTGATTTTCTTTGTGGTAAGTGTCGGGATGGAGAGGTCGTCGTAGATGGCTTTGACAGCGGCGACTTTTTCTTTTTTGCTGAACCGCGTGGCTTCCATCCAGATCTGTAGCTCTTTTTTCTGTTTGCCTTTGGCCTGTTCAATCGCTTTGATAAGCAGGAAGGTTTTTTTGTTGGCAATGATGTCACCCCCTACCTGCTTGCCGAATTTCTTCGGGTCGGCGTACGCATCGAGCAAGTCGTCTTTTAATTGAAAGCCGATGCCGATGCTTGTGCCGAATTCACGTAAGGCTTTGCGGTCTTGTTGGGGTGCGCCGGCCAGGATGGCGCCAAGCTCTAAGCTGAAGCCGAGCAGTACGGCAGTCTTGAGCCGGATCATCTGAATATAGGATGCCTCCGTCACGGTAGGGCTGGTCTCAAACTCCATGTCCCATTGCTGGCCTTCGCATACTTCGGCGGCGCATTGGTTAAACGACTTGAGCACGGTCTTGAGCGTGGCAGGTTCCAGGCCCATAAACATTTCGTATGCTTTTATGAGCATGACGTCGCCTGAAAGTATAGCGGTGTTGGTACTCCACTTTTCGTGTACGGTGGCTTGGCCGCGGCGCAGGGGTGCCTTGTCCATGATGTCGTCGTGCATAAGGGTGAAGTTGTGAAATACTTCTACCGCGGCGGCATAGGGGAGAATGCTTTTGACGTCGCTTCTATACAGGGAGTAGGATAGCAGTGTAAGCATGGGGCGCAGGCGCTTGCCGCCCAGGCTCATCAGGTACCGGATGGGTTCGTACAGGGAGTCGGGTTGCCGGCCGTATTTGTGACGGGCGATTTCCTTTTCAACCAATGCCAAGTACGATTTTACCTGTTGCTCCATGTGTATGCGTATAAAAAAAGCCTGGTAGGGTTGCTACCAGGCTGCTAAGAGAGCAAATTATGCGTTAATCTTCAAAACTTTTTTTGCGGCCTTTCCTGGGTCTCCCGCCTCTTCCACTTCGCTCGACTTTCTCGTCTCGCTGGCCTTTTTCCAGTTTGCTGTCGGCGAAGACCAGATCGATCAGGCGCTTATCGATGTCGGTCTTTTTCACCTTCACCTTTATCTTATCGCCCAATGTATAGACCTTCTTTGTCTTGCGGCCGATCACGCGGTAGCTGCGCTGGTCAAACTCGTAGAAGTCGTCTGAAAGATCGGCCAACCGGATCATGCCTTCGCATTTCGTTTCGACGATCTCGACGTATAGACCCCACTCGGTCACGCCCGAGATCAGGCCTTCATACGCGCGGTTCTCGGCGTTGGCCATGAACTCTACTTGCTTGTATTTGATCGACGCCCGTTCGGCATCGGCAGCACGCTTTTCACGTTCGGAGGAGTGCACGCACTTTTCTTCATACTCGGCCTTGTTTGCAGACTTGCCCTCGTCCAGGTAGTGCTGCAGCAGGCGATGCGCCATCATGTCGGGATAGCGGCGGATCGGCGACGTGAAGTGCGAATAGTGATCAAATGCCAGGCCGAAGTGTCCTTTGGCTTCTGTCGAATACTTGGCTTTTGCCATGGTGCGAATGGCAAGCTGTTCCAGTATATTTTGTTCGGGCTTGCCTTCAATGGAGGTCATCAGCTTGTTCAGCGACTGGCTGATGGACGCATCATCGATGTTGATGTTGTGTCCAAATTGTTTGGCAAATACAGCAAAGTCTTGCACCTTTTCCGGATCGGGCGAGTCGTGGATACGGTATACATACGTATTTTTCTCCTTACCCTTTTTCATATCGTAGATGTAGGTGGCCACACGTTTGTTGGCCAGCAGCATAAATTCTTCGATGAGCTTGTGAGCATCTTTGCGCACCTTCGGAATAACCGCGAGCGGCTTGCCCTTTTCATCGAGCTTGAACTTCACTTCTGTCGTCTCAAAGTTCACGGCGCCTTTGGCAAAGCGTTGCTTGCGCAGCTTCTTGGCCATGTCGTTCAGGATCTTCAGCTCTTCGGCCAGGGTGCCTGTGCCACGCTCCAGGATCTCTTGTGCTTCTTCGTAGCTAAAGCGCATGTCGGAGTGGATAACAGTACGTCCGAACCACTCTTTTTTGATCTTACCCGAGGCGTCCAATTCAAAGACGGCCGAGAAGGTAAGTTTGTCCTCATGCGGCCGCAACGAGCACAACTCGTTGGATATACGTTCGGGCAACATCGGGATGGTACGGTCTACCAGGTATACCGAGGTGGCTCGCTCATACGCTTCTTTTTCCAGCTCGGTGTTGGGTTTTACGTAGTGTGTCACGTCGGCAATGTGAATGCCAATCTCATAGTTGCCGTTGGGCAGCGTTTGGAACGAGAGCGCATCGTCAAAGTCTTTGGCGTCAACGGGGTCGATGGTAAACGTCGTGACTTCGCGGAAGTCCCAGCGCTTTTTGACTTCTTCTTTGGTAATGCCTTCTTTAACCTTTTTCGACTCATCGTCTACTTCTTGCGGGAAGCGGAATGGCAGTCCGAATTCCGCCATGATGGAGTGGATCTCGGCTTCGTTCTCGCCTGCACGACCGAGTACTTCGATGACTTTGGCTTCGGGCTTGCGGTCATCGGTTGCCCACGAGGTGACCTCTACGATTACCTTGTCGCCACCACGGGCACCGTTGACGTTCTCCGGGTAAACGAAGAAGTCCTGGTGCATCTTGCGATAGTCGGGTACGACGAAGGCGAAGCTTTTCGAGATCTCGATCTTGCCCGCGAAGCGGGTACGGCTACGGCGTAGGACTTCCGTTACTCTTCCTTCCTGGTGATCGCCGTGGCGTGTAGACAACAGCGTGATCTTTACGGTGTCGCCGTCGACGGCACCGGCGAGGTCTTTGCCCTTCACAAAGATGTCTTCTTTGCCTTCGCCCAGGCGGATATAGCCAAAGCGTGAGCTGACGTGGTCAACAATGCCGGTGAGCTCTTCTATTTTACGGTTGCTGACAAAGCTACCGTTCTTGAGCGGTTTTATCTGATCGTCGTCTTCGAGTTGATAGATGGTGAACGTGGCCAGTTTGACATCGTCGCGTTTTTTGAGGTCCAGCTTTTTCAGAATTTGTTTTATGCTGTAGCCTCTTCCGTCCGCATGGTCGAGCATCTCGAGGATGGCCTGTTGAAAGAATTTCTTAAGGTCTTTGCCTTTCGGTTTTTTGGTCCCTTTTGGAGTTTTCGTTCCTTTCGGAGCTTTGGTCTTTTCGTTTTTTGTCTTTTTGCTCATGGTGAGCTTGTTTTAGTTGGGGTGTAGGAGTCAAAAAAAATGCCCCACGTTGTTATTTTGACATCTAAATATCAGCAATTCAGCCAATTCCTGCATATTTGTGGCCGCTATATTCAAAAAATATCGCTGTGCTTGCCCGGATCATGGTCATTTAAACATGGAAGGGTCGGCGGAATCAATTATTAGCAACAACTGATTGCAACGGTAAATCGTCAGGCTGGGGAAGCCCCTACACACCTTTTAACGGTAAACAGCCCGATATGGTTCGATCCTTGCTACAAGTAGTGTGTTACGAATCTGTTTACTATGTATAAAGCTACGTTAAAATTCCTGGTAGTCGGTCTGTTGGTGGTGCTGGCGTCGTCGTGTAAAACACCGAAGGAAGACATTGTTTTGCGACAAATTAAAGACGTGGTGGTCGATGGTACCACGGCCCCCATGCTGAAAGCACAGGCCATTTTTTTCAACCCCAACCCGCAGCACGGTAAGCTGAAGCGCATTAACGTCGAGATTTTTGTCGACGGCAAGAAGGCCGGTACGGTTGACCAGGAGCTGAACACCATCATTCCCGCCAAGGGTGAGTTTACCGTGCCTCTGGAGGTAAAGCTGGCCATGCAGGAGCTCGGCTTCCTGGATACGATCTTCAGCGTGCTGGGAGGAAAGAAGTTTGAAGTACGGTACGAGGGCGTGCTCAAGGTAAACTACCATGGCTTCCCGCTACGGGTGCCTGTCAAGTACAAAGACGAGGTCCGCGTCAGGTTCTAGACCAGCCGCAGACCTTCCTGATTATTTTACGATCTTATCGTACGACGCGCCAATACCTTTGATGAGCGACGAGCTGAAGCCCTGGTGCTCCATTTCGTTCAGGCCCACGATGGTACAGCCTTTGGGTGTTGTTACCTTGTCGATCTCCTCCTCGGGGTGACGGTTGAGCTTGAGCAGTAATTCGGCCGCGCCCTTGACAGTCTGCGCGGCGATGAGATTGGCGGTCCTGGCATCAAAGCCAATTTCGATACCGCCTTGTGTCGATGCACGAATGAAGCGCAGCGCAAAGGCTATGCCGCATGCACCCAGTACTGTCGCGGCGTCCATCAGCTTCTCGTCGATGCTGATGGTGATGCCCAACTGGTCAAACAGCTCCGTGACATACGATACTTGTTCAGCCGTGGCACCCTGATGGCACAGGCAGGTGACAGACTCCTGAATGGCAATGGCGGTATTGGGCATGGCGCGGAAGATGGGCACGCCGGCTGTTAGAATGCCTTGCAGGTCTTTCAGGAATACGCCCGTCACTACGCTGATGACGATGTGGCGTGCGGGGTCGAAGCTCTCCTTCAGACTATCGAGAATCTCGCGGACGTTATAGGGCTTTACCGCCACGATAATTACGTCGCTGTCGTGTATGGCTTTTTTGTTGTCGCTGGTGGTGTGAACACCTTGCCGGGCCAGGGCACTTAAGGCGTCAATGTTCCGGCGTGTAACCGTCAGGTGGCCTGGCGTGATGAACTTACTTTTCAGCAAACCTTCGGCAATGGCCGCGCCCAGATTTCCACCTCCGATGATGGCTATTTTTGAATGCTTCATCGTGAAAATTAAAATACTTTCGGAGACTTCTCAGCACCCGGTATGAAATTTAATCACAACTATGTAGTACATGGGGCTTACTTTTGTTCGGTAGTATAGATCGTGCAGCCTTTGCTTACTGCTGGTTGCTGCTGCTGAGGACAACGTTCACTTTGCTATAGTATACCGTCGTGATGCCGTGGAAGGCTGTTTCTGTTCCTACCATGAGCCACATTTCCCCTTTGCTATTGCTCTTGGCAATGAAGGGACCGGGTGTTTCCCCATTTGAGCGAGTGATGAGTTGAAAGTCTTTTGTGCCTTCTGTGGTACCGATGTTGCCAAGCGGGACCATGTCCTCTCCGCGGTTAAAGCTTTCGCCCTTGTCGACGTTGAGCACGTAGTTGCCATTTTCGATCATCGTTTTGGGCTCGGAGTATGTGGCGCCGGCTTTTAACAATACTTCTCTTCCCAATCCTTTTGCCGGAAGCTCGGAGGCGAGCTCAATTTCGAAGATCACGGTGTAGTTCACATCGGGTACCAACCCGGTGATCTTCTTTTTCATATACATAAAAAGCTTCTCGCCCTCGTTGTTGCCGGTCAGCATCATGGCGCTGACACCGTTTCCCAGGTTTTCGGGGCGGGCCGTGTAATTTGCGCTGAGCAGATAGGAGGCGGCTTCGGCAGAATCGATGGGGTAGTCGGCAAAGTCTGCCTGCCAGTCGTATTGCTCTTTACTGAAATCAAATAAGAAGGAAGAAATCAGCAGCCCACTGTCTGCCACAGCAGGCTCTCCCACCACGCCGCATGCTGCCAGCAGCATGCCCACCCAGATAATTAAAATTCTTGACGACTTCATAGTCTTTTTCCCGCGTTGTACTCTATAGACACACTCACGCACTTTTAGGTTGCAACGGCCTCAAAAATAAGGTTTTGAGAACTTTTTCGATAGCGTATAAGTGTCATTTCACGTACATTTCACAATAGACCGATCGCGTTTTCCGTCTCTTTTTTAGAACCCTGAACACGCTGTCGCGTATTACCAGCGAAACCTGTCTTTATGTCGAACATCCACCACCGTGCATTTCCGTTTAACACCGTATTGAGCTTGCGGTTGCTGGTGGAATACTGGGAAGAGCGCATTCGCAGCGGCGAGGTGCCAGCGTTTGCGGCGCAGCTCCTGGCCTATATTGACCAGGCCCCCGAGCTGCGGCAGCCCATTGACGACTATTCGACATTAGAAAAGCACCGTCCATTTATCAACTTCCTGCTGACGGCGGCCATTCCGCTGGCCTCCAATTCCACCGACCTGGTAGCGATTATCGAGCCCTTTAATTTTAAAGCCATTTATGGCACAGCGGCCTTTAACGCGCATATCGACCTGACAGACTTTGAGGAGCAGGCGGTGGCCAATGTGCCTGGTGGCCGTGTCACACTGGGGAAAACTTTGCGGGCCTGCCTCATGATACTCGAAAAATATCAGGACAGCCGCATCTTGTCAAGCAATCCCAAGCCCGTGATCGTGACCCTGAAAGATAAAGTTACAGGGTTGGATCGGGTATACAAAGTGGAGCTAAACCACGAGTTTTGCGAGGTTATTCCGCATACAGCGCCTAAGGCGATCGACAAAAACATTATCAAATTCCTGATCGAAAAGATCTATGACGTCGATTTATGGTTGCAATACTTCCGGCCCGAGGACTATACTTTTCAAGGCTTTCTGATCACGCGTATGATCGACGTCACCGAACAAGAGATGCTGTCGTCGATCAAGTATGATTTGTTGGAGCGTGAGGCGCTGATGCAACCGGAGAGCTTTAGTCGCATTGAGCACAAAGTGCAGTCGTTGTTTGGCATGGCCGACATCCGCATGAGCATTGCGTACCTGGATCCCAGCAACCGCCTGGCGATTAGCTATCCTGCCACGGAACGGTGGGAGACGTTGCTCGGTACCATCAGCGATTTGCAAGGCGCCCATCTGTCGGGGTCGGTATATGAACGCAGCTGGATCGAGCGGCGTAACATCACCGTAGAGAATTTACAAGAGTATCCGTTCCGGTCGCCTATTGAAGAAAACCTATTGGCAGACGGTGTTCGGAATATTTTGCTCACACCGCTGGTAGACGAAGGAGAGACGATCGGCATGTTGGAGCTGGTGTCGCCGGTGCCGGGCCAGCTGAATCCTGTCAGCGCCCACAAGATGGAGCACGTGCTGCCCATGTTTACCACGGCGGTGAAGCGCGTGAAGGAGGAGCTGTCGACCGAGGTGCGTGCATTAATACAGGAAGAGTGTACCGCTATTCATGCAACGGTTCAGTGGCGATTCTTTGAGGCAGGTGTAAACCTGATGAACAAACGCCGTACAAACGACAAAGCCGTTCTGGAGGAGATTGTTTTTAAAGATGTATACCCGCTGTTCGGTATGGCCGACGTGCGCAATTCATCGATCGAGCGGAATGTCGCCATCCAGCGGGACTTGCAGGAAAACCTCGTGCTGGCCGGAACGTTGCTGCGCACGTTTCAGGAGCACATGAGCCTGCCGTTGTTGGATGCAGCGCTGGTCAAGGTAGAGGAACATTTTGTGCGGTTGGGCCGCGGACTGGTGTCGAGCGACGAAAGCGATGTTTTGGACTTTTTGAAACAAGAGATCCACCCGCTGTTGCACCGCTTTGAACACGAGGCGGCATTGCAACAGGCCATCGAGCACTACCGGTCGCAGCTGGACCCGTTCTTTGGCGTGGTTTATACGCGCCGGCAGGCATTTGAAGACAGCCTGCAGCAGATCAATCATACTATCGGCGCCTGTCTGGATGATGCCGACGACGAGGCGCAGAAGATGTTTCCGCATTACTTCGAGAAGTATAGAACCGACGGCGTGGAGTTTACGCTGTATGTCGGAAGCTCGCTGTTGAAGGATCGAACGTTCGACGCCTATAACCTGCAAAACTTTCGGCTGTGGCAGTTGTTGACGATGGTGGATATCGCGCGAAAGATAACGTCGCTCAAAGCAACGCTGAAAGCGCAGCTGGACATCACCCAACTCATCCTTGTACACGACCAGCCTCTGTCGATCCGGTTTCGTGCCGACGAACACCAGTTCGATGTGGACGGTGCCTATGATATTCGCTACGAGATCGTCAAGAAACGTATCGACAAGGCTTTTATTAAAAACACCGGCGAGCGACTGACCCAACCCGGCAAGATTGCTATTGTATATAATCAGGTAAAAATCGAGGACGAATACGAGCGGTACTTCCACTACCTGCGGGCACGCAACCTGATGGTGGGCGTGGTGGAAATGCTGGAGCTGGAAGCCCTGCCCGGTGCCACCGGACTGCGGGCGCTGCGTATAGCCGTGGCCCCGGAAGAACCGGCTGCGAACGGTGAAGCCCCGTCCCTGGCGGCTGGTGTGGAGGAGGCGTTGCGGTTGTTGTAATGAAATTTCAATCGTTCTAGTTTATACACTTCCGGGAAAGCTTTGTACCTTCATCTTATGAGAGTGCTTTGTATCAGCTTGTTTTTCCTGGGTCTCATCGGTTGTCAGGAAATTACCTATCAAGCGCCCCAACCCAAGGGCGTAAATTCCCTGGCGGAAATACCCGAGGCCCTGCGCGGACATTACCTGCTGCCGGAAGACAACCGCGCAATACGCGATACGTTGGTGGTGGAGGCGCATACTTATTTTGCTCTGAGCGATAAGGGCGACAAGCGCGTATTGGGCGACAGCTTATTGTTGCGCTATTATAAGGGCTATTACTTTATCAATCTTTATAACAACCCGGAGTGGCTGGTGCGGGCGATGCGGCTTGAGGCCAACGGCGATATAGCCTATTTTATGTTGGGTGCCGAGGAGAAAGAATTTCCCACGTTTATCAAGAACTTTGGCCGCGAGATTACGGTAGATTCGTCGGTCGTCCGCGGTAAGAAGCTATACCAGATCGATCCTACTCCAGCCCAACTGCTAGGCCTTTTGAAAAAGGGGCATTTCAGACAGGTTGCCGTTTTGAAGAGGATTCAAATTACACCTTGAAAAAACAGCCGACATCTACTCTGTCTCCTGCCCCGCTTCTTTCTGCTTTACCAAAAAAGGCGATGCCTGCTGATGTAACCGTATAGCCTTTCTTGCCAGTACAAAGCCCAGCACGAGGGAGGCTACGCCGCCGATCCACAGTGCGGGTAGATGCGAGAGGAACCAGAAGTAGTCGTAGGCGCCGTGTAAGATTGCGGCTGCTCCGAGGCCTATGACACTGTAGTAGAATTGTCGGTAGGGAGCAAACCGGGCCTTGCCTACAAAGTAGCCCATCAACACGCCAAAGACCGCATGCGCCGGGACGGCTGTGAACATGCGCAGGATGCCCGTGGCGACACCGAATTCATAGACATAGATGATGTTCTCGAGCGTGGCGAAGCCCATGCTCACCATTACGGCATAGACAATGCCGTCAAAGGGCTCGTTGAAGTTCTTGTTGTTGTATAAAACAAAGCGGACGAATAGGAACTTGCTCAGCTCTTCCACCAGTGCGACTTTGAAGAAGGCATTGTAGAACTCCCCTACTACATCGTGAGGCTTTGTGACGAGGAAGATGTTGAGGGGGAAGCTAATGATGAGCGTGATGACGGCGCTGAGCATGCCGTAGAGGAAGCTTATCAGCAACAGCGAGAGCGGCTCCCGTTCGTGTTGGTCTTTTAGGTATATGTATAGGGCAATGGCCACCCCGGGTGCGACTGCCAGGGATAACAGGCTGATAAAATTCATCTAAAACAAAATTGACGATCTAAGGTACTCTTAAATCGTCAATTCCTGTCAAAATAGATAAAAAGGCTTATTCGATGGCTTCTTCTACCTGATCAAGCTTCGCGGTAGAGAACTTGCCGGAGGTGGCGTAGACAATTTTGCCTGTTTCGTCGAGCACGAAGAAATAAGGAATGTCTTTCTTCTCGAAGTCGAGGGCTTCTTTGTACGGCTTCAGCTCGCCCCTGTAAAAAAGGATGTAGGGCAGCAGCTGGGGGTCGATATTCTTCAGGGCTTTGCGTTTAGCGGTACCCGTGGCGGCCGCATTCACGCCGGTGAACATGGGGACGAAGTATACGTTTACGTCATAACCAAACCCCGACATCAGTCCGGTGGTCTTTTGGATGAATTTCTCGAACACGGGTTGGAACCAGGAGTTCAGCTCATCTTCCGATTTTTTGGAGTATGCCAGGCCGAGCAGGGTATATTTGCCCTTCACGTCGTCGGGCAGTTTTACTTTTTTGTCTTCTACACTCTCGGCTTCCATCGCGGGGAACATCTTGCCAACGACCTGGGCATGCGCCGCAAAACCCACTATCATCATGACGAGAGACAATACAAAGTGTTTCATACAATTGTGTTTAGAGTGAATGTCTTCAACGACGGAAATAGTAACCGTCAGAAAAGCAAATGTAGGAGACAAAATCGATACCCGGAGGTAAAAACGCGGGGTAGTCGGTGCATGTGGGAAATTTATGCGTAGATGGCGGGTAGGTTCGACCAAAAGCGCAGCATGTGCGGTCTTTACACCACACATGCTGCACCGTTGCAAGCGGTGTTGCGGTGCTTATCCGTCAACCCATGTTACTTTCTCGTCTATGGGTTTGCGGCGGCTGTCGGGTACGGGGCCTTTGATGTTACCAACGTGCAGGAAGCCGATCAGCTTGTCTTCCGGTGCGAGGTTAAACAAGGGTTTGGCTTCTTCCCAGTGGGCGATGCCGCCGGTGCTCAGGTAACAACCGACGCCATAGGCGGAGGCCGTGAGATACATATTTTCAACAGCGCAATACACTGCGCCAATCTCTTCGATTTCGGGCAGGGATTTCTTTTCGTCGCGCTTCATCGCGATGGCAATGATGTGCGACGAGAGCTTGGGTTTCGTTAGCAGGTTTTGATACCGGTCTTCGGCGTAGGTGCCTTTGGCCGTCGTTACCTGGCGATACAATGCGGACTGCTCTTCGGCCAGTTTTTGAATGCCGTTGCCGGTGAAAACAATGAAACGCCACGGCTCCGTTAGTTTGTGCGTAGGGGCCCAGTTGGCGTTCTCCAACATCTGGCGGATGATGGCATCGTCCACTTTCTCGCCGGTGTACTGTTGTTGGAAAACGGAACGGCGGTTTCGAATCAGGGTATTAACAAGCGCTGCTTTTTCTTGGCTCATGGGTGTGAATAAAAAATTAGTGATAGTGTTATTTCGGAAATTGTGATGCGTCGATGTGCGGAATGATCTTCAGGGCGTTCTTATAATAGATCTTTTTCAGGATATCGTCGGGCAGATCGAGGCCGTACATACGCCAGAAGGCGTGGTAACGCTTGTGATACGGGAAATACTCGTCTGCTGTTTCGAGCACGCGAAAATACGTTTCATATTCGTCCGGCACCCACGAATCTTTACCAAACAATACACGATCCTGGTATTTGGTCAGGAAGGTTTTGGCGGCACGGGGCTGGCGGCCCAACTCCGCGATTACCGCGCCGATCTCGGTATACATATTCGGGAACTGGTCGAGCAGCTCGCTGAGCTTTTTCAGGTCGTTGCCATACCAGGCCAGGTGGGCCGCGATGAATTTGGTTTTAGGATGTTTGCGGAAGATGTTGTGCTGCTCGGCAATGATGGTTTCCCACGACACGGGATCGCTATCGTGGCGGCGGCCCGGATGCAGCTTAAGCTCCAGCCAGCGCTCGTTGTTTTCGTCAATGGGCTGCCAAAACTGTTTGGGGTCGGCGGCGTGGATCAATACCGGTATGCCTAATTGGCCACACTTTTCCCAAATGGGATCGAGACGCGGATCGTCAATGTGTATGCGTTGGCCCTTGCTGTCTTCGGTAAACATGCCCAGGCTTTTGTAGATCTTCAGACCGTTGGCGCCCTTGCGTACGTCTTCTTCCAGTTGCTTGAGCATGCGGCCCTGCCACTGCGGGTCGTCGATGGCGGCGAAGTCCATGTTGGTAAAGACAATAAAACGACCGCTATTGTTTTTCTTCACGTTCTCCAACGACCGTTCCAGGTGCTCGGTGCTGCCCCGGCCCCGGCCGCTGAGGTTCACCATGACCTGCATATTGAGCGCGTCCATCTCTTTGAGCAGGGTGTTGAGGTCCTGCGTTGGCATGTTGTATTGATGGTTGTGCACGTCGATGAAGGGAAACTTCGCGCGTGTGACGTGATGCTCCGGTACCACCAGCGTTGAGGGTGGATCGTATTTTTCAAAGTCCATTTTCTGGTCCAACGGTTTCTCCTGCGCCCACGCGACGGTGATGCTGCAGAGCGCGGCCCAGGCTATCGGGTATATTCTCGTCATCATAAAGAGCTTTTTGCGTGAAAATACACGAAAAACTCTACAGTCATCGGCCGGTATTTGATGACGGGTAGCAAGCTGATGTCAGGCTTTATTTTTACCTTGCCATGATATTAACACGACCTCATGGGAAAATGGGTATTTTTTGTGCTGGGCTGCTTTGTCGCCGTAACGGTGTTTGCCCAGGACGCTCAATTAGAAGGTGCCAAAAAGAAAATCCAGGCAAATGATTTTGCCGGGGCGAAGACGGACCTCACAAAAGTTATTGAGGCAGCCCCACGCAATAAGCTGGCGCTGAACCTGCGCGGCCAGGCACGCCTGGGCCTCGAAGATTTCTATGGCGCCATCGGCGACTTTAACTTCGCCCTCGAACAAGATTCCACCTTTGCCGAAGCGTGGAACAACCGCGGCGAGGCCAAGATCGCGCTCGGCGATGACGAGAGCGCCATCAACGATTTTACCAAGGCCATCAAGTTCAACGCCAAGATGGTGCTGGCGTATACCAACCGTGGTCTGGCTAAGTACAACATCGAAGACTTGCAAGGTGCCTACCAGGATTTTTCCAAGGCTCTTGACCTGGGACCGGCCGATGCTGACAAGTATTTTAACCGTGGCGTGGTGAAGGCCGAGCTCGGCGAATACATCAGCGCCATCGACGATTATACAAAAGCCATCGAGCTGGATAAGACCGACGCGGGCTTATATAACTACCGCGGCGTAGCCTACTATAACACGGGCAACCTTGACCTGGCTGTGGCTGACTACGATCAGGCGATCAAGCTCGATCCGAAGGATGCACTCAAGTATGAGAATCGTGCGCTTGCCAAAAATGCAAAAGAGAACTTTAAAGGCGCGCTGGAAGATTTTAACAAGGCTATCGAGCTTGACGCGAACCAGGCAGAGACCTATAATCTGCGTGGTGTGGCGAAGTTCAACCTGGAGGACAACGATGGTGCGATTGCTGACTATACAAAGGCTATCGACCTGGACGAGACCAACCCGGTGTATTATGACAACCGGGCTTTGAGCAAGACAGATAAAGAAGACTACGCCGGTGCAGTGGAGGATTATTCTTCATCGATCGAGCTGTATCCCAGCGATCCGGAAACATATTATCAACGTGGGCTTGTGAAGCTCTCCATGAACAACAAGTATGACGCGTGCCTCGACTTCAAAAGAGCGGAGGAGCTTGGCTCCACCGAAGTGAAGGCTGTCATTAAGAAAAACTGTAAGTAGTTGCAGGTGGGATGATTCCCACATCTTTATGTGATTGGAAGGTGTTTCAGACAAGTCCTGGCTTCTGTTACTTTGCATTATGATATCAGTCAGTATTGTAGAAGATGATGAGCAGATACGCAAGGGCGTGCAGACCTTCCTGAATCGCCAACCCGGCTTTTCGAGCGAGCATACTTATGGCTCCATCGAAGAGCTATTGAAAGGCATCCATCAGGGAAGCATTCCAAATGTCATCATCATGGACCTTGGCCTGCCCGGCATGTCGGGGATCGAAGGCATTAAGCTCGTAAAGGAGAAAAACCCGGACATAGACATCATTGTCTTTTCGGTATACAATGACCCCAAGCGCATTTTTGATTCGCTTTGCGCCGGTGCTACCGGCTACTTGCTGAAGAATACACCATTGGAAGAGATCAAAGAAGGCATCGAGCTGCTGGCCCATGGCGGTTCGCCGATGTCGCCGCAGATTGCCCGCAAAGTGATTGAGCACTTCGGCCAACCCGAGAAGAAGAAAGAGGTGGCGTCACCCTTGTCGGCCAAAGAAAAAGAGATTGTGGTGGGCCTGGTGGATGGCCTGAGCTACAAGCTTATCGCTGACCGTATGGACATCAGCATCGAGACGGTGCGTTTTCACATCAAGAATATCTATCGCAAGCTGCACGTACACGGTAAGGCAGAGGTGATCTCTAAATCGCTTCGGGGAGAAATATGAGTATCGGCTGGGAGGGGGACGTCGTCAGTCCATAATATCCTGAAGCTTGTACTTCCGGATGATGTAATACAAAAAGTTAAACGAGAGTACAGAATCGTCTTCTTCGTTTTGACGGGCAGCACCTTTATTGGCGTCAGCATTTGAGGTGGAGGGTACTGCCAGGGTTCTGATCGGCGAGGTACGGGCAGAGTCGCGGGAGAGGATGGGTGTGTGAACACGTGTCGCGCCGCTGGTCATTGATTCTCCTTCTCCCCCGGGGCTATACTGGCTGCGCTCCTTGGTGTCGCCGTCAGCGTCATTGCTGCCTTCGTTGAAATATCCGGCATCCTGAGCGTTTATGCAAACGATTCCGGAAGGAGCCGTAATGGCTAGACTTAGCGTGAAGATGATATGGTATATGCTAATCTTCATTTCCTGGTGGCGGTGTCTGAGCTTTAACGTCCGAATATAATTTTTTGTTCCGGCTCAAAGTACGAAATAAAACTTGTATTGCTAGCTATTTGAGATAACTTCTCCTGGATTGCGGTCAAAATGGAAGGATTTATATACTTTTTAACATTTCAATAACAAATTACAGCATGATCAGCTGGGACGACTTCGAAAAAGTAGACCTGCGGGCGGGAACGATCGTCCGGGCAGAGCCTTTTCAAGGGGCAAAAAAGCCTGCACTAAAGGTCTGGATCGACCTGGGTGCGGAGCTTGGTATAAAACAATCCAGCGCACAGATCACGGTGCACTATACACCTGCGGACCTCGTCGGTCGGCAGGTACTCTGTGTGGTAAATTTTCCACCCAAACAGATCGCAAATTTTATATCAGAAGTTTTGGTGACGGGTTTCCCCGACGAACAAAAAAATGTTGTTTTGAGTAGTATTGATAAAAAGGTACCCAACGGTGCACGTCTCTTTTAAACCATGATCTTTTTCTCTGAGCTTCCGGCGCTTTTGGGCGGCAGTATACTTCAAGTGTCCCAAGACGCGGGTATAACACTTCTGACACTCGACAGCCGCAAGGCTATTCCCGGCAAGGGGACACTCTTCTTCGCCATTCGCGGCGACCGCCACGACGGCCACGCGTATCTGGCCGAGCTATACCAGCGGGGCATCCGGCAATTTGTAGTGGAACAACCTGTAGTGGTGCAGGCTTTTCCGGAAGCGAACATTATACAGGTGCCGTCGGCAGTAGACAGCCTGCAGCGATTGGCGGCGCACCATCGCGCGAAGTTCTCGATGCCCGTCATCGGCATAACCGGGAGCAACGGCAAGACGATCATCAAAGAGTGGTTGTTCCAAATGTTGTCGAAGTATCTCAGCATCGTGAAGAACCCCGGCAGCTATAATTCGCAAGTCGGTGTTCCATTGTCGGTGTGGCAGATGCAGGCGCATCATCAACTCGGCATTTTCGAAGCGGGTATTTCGCGTCCTGGCGAAATGGAAAAGCTGGCGGAGATCATTCGGCCGACTATCGGCGTGTTTTCCACCATTGGTCCGGCGCACGACGAAGGGTTTGCATCGATAACCGATAAGATTCAGGAGAAGCTTTTATTGTTTAAAGACGCTTCGGTCATTGTATACTGCAAAGATCATGAGGCAATCCATGCGGCCATCGCACCATTAAACAAAACAACCTTTACGTGGGGTCGCTCGGCGGATGTCGATATACTGGTGGTGCCCGCGGAGCAAGGTGGATATGCCGTCTCGTACCGTGGTCAGATTGGTGAGCTGCGCCTGCCCTTTGCAGACCAGGCGTCGGTGGAGAATTGTTTTCACTGCGTGGCGGTGATGGTGTGGATGGGCTATAAGCTGCACCAGGTACAAGAGGCTATCAATAGCCTGCGGGTTGTGCCTATGCGCCTGGAGCTGAAGGAAGGGATCAACCATTGTCAGCTTATTGACGACACGTATAACAACGATCTGGGTGGGTTGGAGATCAGTCTTCAATTCCTGGCGCATCAACATCAGCGGACACGCAAGCGCGTCATTCTTTCCGACATTCTCGAATCGGGATTAGCAGAAGCGACGCTGGCCGAGCAGGTGTCGGACCTGTTGGCCAAACATCAGATACACCAATTCATTGGTGTGGGGCCGATGTTCCATGCTTATCAGCAGCTGTTCCCGGCGGGGTCGTTGTTTTATACTTCGACGGAAGAGTTTCTGGAGCGTTTTGATACCACGACGTTATACGAGGAGATCATTCTTGTCAAGGGTGCCAGGCCGTTTCAATTCGAGCGTATTGTCAATCAACTGCAGCGCAAGGTGCACGGCACAGTGATGGAGGTGGACCTTGGGGCCCTGGTACACAATCTCAATTTCTTCCGCGCACGTCTGCAGCCTGCGACGAAGATCATGGTGATGGTAAAAGCATTTGCTTATGGCAGCGGCAGCAACGAGGTCGCTAACATGTTGCAATATCACAAGGTAGACTACCTGGGTGTGGCGTATGCCGATGAAGGGGTGGAGCTGCGGCGTAACAATATTACCTTGCCTATTATGGTCATGAATCCCTCCGACGAGAGCTTTGCGACCCTGCTGGCGTATAATCTTGAGCCCGAAATCTATAGTTTCCGGATCCTGGCGGCGTTACTCAAGTTTCTGAACAACAAGCCTTGCCGGATACACCTCAAGCTCGATACCGGTATGCGCCGCCTGGGCTTTGAAGGCAGCGAGCTGGATGAGCTTACCGCGATATTAAAGGCCAATCCACAGTTGACGGTGGCAACGATCTTTAGTCACCTGGCGGGTGCTGATGAACGTGAGCATGATGACTTTTCGCATACCCAGGCCGGAAAGTTTAAGACGTGGGCTACGGCGGTGGCTGATGCCATTGGCCAGAAACCGGTCTTGCACCTGCTGAACTCGCCAGGCATTCTGCGGTTGCCGGAGCTGCAAATGGACATGGTGCGCCTGGGCATCGGTCTGTATGGTATTGACCCCACAGCGGAAGGTACACAGGGTCTTCGCTCCGTGGCAACCTTAAAAACGATCATCTCACAACTGAAGCACATTCGTGCCGGTGAGAGCATTGGCTACGGCAGGCGTGGAAGAGCCACCGCGGATATGACGTTGGCCACGATTGCCATTGGCTATGCCGACGGTTTTAGCCGGGCCTTTAGCCGGGGTGTGGGAAAGGTGTTAATACGCGGTCAACGCGCGCCCGTGATTGGCAATGTCTGCATGGACATGACGATGGTGGATGTGACGGGCATTGGCGCGCGGGAAGGCGACGAGGTGATTCTTTTTGGGGGAGAGCTGAGCATTCAGGATGTTGCCAAAAGCATTAATACCATTCCGTATGAAATCCTGACCAATACCCGCGAGCGCATAAAACGCATTTTCGTCGCAGAGGGTATCTAGCGAAATTGCCCGGTCGTGGCCGTTTATGCGCTCCTAACGCCACTTTTGGCCATTTTCATCAATTTTTTGGATTTCCCTTAGGGATTTCGGGCTGGCAATAGCATCTTTGTCTATAATTTCAATAGACAATATAGCCGTATAGAGTTTAAGCATGGAAGGTGAAGAGCTGATACAAAAGAATCCGGGATCGTTTGAGGTTGAGCAAAAAGAATCCGTTGGCTGGCGATATGCATATATAACGCTGATCACGCTCGTTTTGCTGGTGGCCGCGGCGACGATCGTCTATTCCTACAATCTGCTGGACGTTTTTGGTGGCTGGATACAACAATTGGACAGCAACTTCTACCTGTTTATGATGGCAGGCTTTATTGCGCAAATGATCGACGGCGCCCTGGGCATGGCCTATGGCGTAAGTGCTTCTACGTTTCTGCTTTCGTTTGGTGTTCCGCCCGCGGCGGCGAGCGCCAGCATCCATACCTCCGAAATTTTCACCAGCGGCGTATCTGGCCTGATGCACCTGCGCTTTCAGAATGTTAACAAGAAACTGTTTAAAACGCTGTTGATTCCAGGCGTGGTAGGGGCGGCGCTCGGTGCGTACGTACTCTCATCGCTGGAACAATATAACGACTACCTCAAGCCTGTGATTGCTGTGTACACCCTGTACCTGGGCATTGTCATTATTCGCAAGGCCATTGTCGGCAGCCGTAAGAAGATCAAGACAAAGAACATCCCCAAACTGGCAACATTCGGTGGTTTTATGGATTCCATCGGCGGTGGTGGCTGGGGCCCAATCGTTTCTTCTACGCTCATTGCCGGCGGACGGCATCCACGCTACACCATTGGCTCGGTAAACCTGACGGAGTTTTTCGTAGCGCTGGCCAGCTCACTGACTTTTATTGCCGTGATCGGCATAAGCCACTGGCAAATCATTGCCGGGCTCATTGCCGGCGGCGTAATCGCCGCTCCGATCGCTGCTTACCTGTCGAGCCGGTTGCCGTTAAAAAGGATGATGATCTTTGTTGGCATCATGGTGATTCTCGTCAGCGTGCGCATCATTTTCATAAGCCTGACGTCCTGGTAAGGGCCTTATCCACAACCCAGATTTTTCTTTAGGTCTCGCGACGGCAGTCCGCCGAAGTCGAACGGTTTTTCTTCGGGTTGCTCCTGTGGTGCCACAGGCGCAGCGGGGGCAGTTTCTGCCTTTTCGGGTTTAGCCTCTGCTTTTTTCTTCTTTTTCATATCTCAAAGGTCGTTGTCACGGTGTGTAAAACCGTCTGATAATCTGCTAAAATCATTGCGCCGCAGGGGAACGGCGCATATCTTTGCCTTGTTTAAAATTGATCTAAATAGAGCATGGGACTGGTACGGAATGTAGCGCAGATGAAGCCTGGCGAGGTAGGCGTGGTGTCGGGCTTTACCGATGACCATTTGTCAGTGAAGCTGATGGAGATGGGCTGCCTGCCGGGGGCTCCGGTTCGATTCAATTTTACTGCTCCACTGGGCGATCCTATTTGTATTAGCGTTGCAGGGTACGAGCTTTCTCTTCGTTTGGAGGAGGCGGCTACCATTTCAATCCTCAATTAATGGCGCCGGCTTCCAAAACAAAGATTGCGTTAGTCGGTAATCCAAATTCGGGCAAGTCGTCTCTGTTCAATCAACTTACCGGTCTTAACCAGAAGGTTGGGAATTTTCCCGGCGTTACGGTCGATAAAAAATCGGGCTTCACCACGCTGGCCGATGGCACTGTCGTCGAGATTGTAGACCTGCCCGGCATCTATAGTATTTATCCGCGTAGTCTCGACGAGCGCATTGTGTCGGAGATCCTGTTGGATCACCGCTCGGCCGAGCTTCCCGATAAGATTGTTGTTGTGGCCGATGCCACAAACTTGAAACGTAGCCTGCTGTTGTTGACACAGATTGTCGACATGGGCTTGCCGGTCATGCTGGTCTTGAACATGATGGATCTTGTGGCCAAGGCGGGGATCAGTTACGACTTCACGGCACTGTCTAAGCGCTTAGGCGTACCGGTAGTGGCGGTCAATGCGCGCAAGGGTGAAGGTATAAAAGAGCTGAAGGAACAGTTTAGCAAGCCGCTCGCCGTTTCCCAGCAGCAGTGTTTTACCATTTGGGAGGAAGCAAAGGCGCCTGTCAAAGCGCTACGTGATGCGCTCGATGTTGACAACGACTACGAAGCATACTTGTTCCTGGAGCAACCCGACTCGCTCAAGTTTCTGCCGGCGGATCGCAAAAGCAAAGTCGATCACATTCGTACGGGGCATAAATTTTTTCCGGGCAAGTTTCAGGGCGCCGAGACGATTCAGCGCTATAGCTATATACAAGACCTGCTGAACGACATTACATTGCGGGCGACCGATCATTCCTGGAAAAAATATTCCAGCCAGCTCGATCGCATCCTGACGCACAAGGTGTGGGGTTATCTCATTTTCCTGGGGCTGTTGATGGTGATCTTCCAGGCCATCTTTGCCTGGGCAACGGTGCCGATGGACTTTATCGATGCGCTGTTTGCCGATGTCAGCCAATGGGTAGGTGCTGCTTTACCGGCAGGGCCTGCTACCAGCTTGCTTGCAGAAGGGATTATACCCGGCCTGGGCGGCATTGTGATCTTTGTGCCGCAGATCGCGATTTTGTTTGCGTTCATTTCTATTCTGGAAGAGTCCGGATATATGGCGCGCGTGGTGTTCCTGATGGATAAGATCATGCGTCGCTTTGGGTTGAATGGCAAGAGTGTGGTGCCGCTGATCTCGGGTGTAGCGTGTGCCATTCCGGCGATCATGGCGACCCGTACGATTGACAACTGGAAAGAACGCACTATTACAATCATGATCACACCGTTGATCAGTTGCTCGGCGCGCCTTCCCATCTTTACCATCATTATTGCCTTGATAGTGCCTAACCAAACGGCCCTTGGTTTCTTTAACCTGCAAGGGCTGGCGTTGATGGCGCTGTACCTGCTTGGGTTTGTGATGGCCATTGTGTCGGCGTGGATCATGAACCTGATCATTCGCGTGCGCGAGCGGAGTTACCTGGTGATGGAGATGCCGACCTACCGTGTGCCGAAGTGGTCGAATGTAGGGTATACCATCCTGGAAAAGACAAAGGCTTTTGTATTGGAAGCCGGTAAGGTGATCATGGCTATTTCGATTGTGCTGTGGGTGCTGGCCAGCTATGGACCCGGTGATATTACGGCACGTGCGCAGGAATCGGTGCAGCAGGAGTCTGCCAATCTTCGTCTAACGGAAGAAGGCCTGCAAGATCGTGTTGCGGCTCGCAAGCTGGAGTATTCGTATGCCGGTATTATTGGCAAGGCCATCGAGCCGGCAATCCGGCCGTTGGGTTATGACTGGAAGATCGGTATCGCGTTGATCACGTCGTTTGCGGCCCGCGAGGTGTTTGTGGGTACGATGGCCACGATCTATAGCATCGGCAGCGCCGGTGATGAAGACGAGACGACGATCAAGACACGCATGCGCGAAGAGATCAATCCCGAAACGGGCGGCGCGCGGTTTACGCCGGCGGTGGGCTTTTCGCTGCTGCTCTTTTACACCTTTGCCATGCAGTGTATGAGTACGATCGCCGTGGTGTACCGAGAAACGAAGGGTTGGAAATGGCCGTTGCTGCAATTTGCGTATATGACCGCGCTGGCGTATGTATCTGCGTTTATCGTGTACCAGGTAATGCGGTAGGGATGAAAGAAATGTTATCTTCGTTGGCTAAACCTCTCCTATGACCGCTAATTACCACCTGGGCTTGCTGTATCTGGTACGGCTGCTGATCGATGCCGACGGCATTGCCGACGCCAAAGAGCTGGCTGCCTTGCAGGCCATCAAAGACCGCGAAAACATTCCGGAAGAGGTCTTCGAAAAATTTGAGGAAGCAACGCAGGGCATGACACACGCGGATTTGTATACGGCGGGTATCGCGTTGGTCAATGGCTGCAGTTATGAAGAGAAACTACGCACGTTTGGCGTGTTGTATCGCTTGTCGGAAGTAGACGGTCGTGTGCATGTAAAAGAAATACGGTTGTTGTTAAATTCTATTAATACGGCAGGGCTTGAATTTGATGCGGTGGTAAATGTGGCGAAGGCCATGCCGGTTATTCTGTAAGTTATCTAGCCTTGTATGCGTATAGTTTCCCTTTTTCTTGTTGCCGCCGTCGTGCTGGCAGGTTGTTCCCGTGGCGTTGAGTCGCCCGGCACATCCGTCAATAAATTCTCAGACCCCATCCTGGTGAAGATCGCAGATCTTCAGGATCGCCGGCAAACGGACAGCTTGTTGGTCTATCTTGCACACGACAGTGCCTTGTATCGCCAAACTGCGGCGTTGGCATTTGCTTCCGTGCAAGACACAGCTGCCGTGGAAAAGCTGGGTGTCTGTTTGAAAGATGCTGCGGCGCCGGTGCGTATGGCGGCGGCGTATGCGTTGGGTCAAACTGTATCCCAGGGCAGTGCGCAACTCTTACTGGACTTTGCGAATGAAAAAGATTATGGCGTGCGGGCGGTGATGCTGGAAGCGTATGGCAAAGTCGCTGCACAGTTTAAGGTAATTGAAAATCCTAAGATCTCTCACGATACTATTACGCAGGGGCCGGCCATAGCGTGGTCGTTGTATCGCGCAGCGGTTCGGAACAAGGTTGACACGGCCTTTAGTTTTATACCCTATACTTTACTGGAAGCGGGTACACCGATGTGGGGCCGGTTGGGTGCAGCACAGTATTTTTCACGACCGACAACGCCTGTAGACAAGTATGCTGATCGACTGGTGTCGGCAGCTAAACACGATCCCGAGGCAGTGGTGCGTATGGCGGCTACGCTGGCGTTGAAGAAGGCTAAGGCCGATACGATCGTGCAGGTGTTAGCAGGCATCGTTGCGGCAGAGCCGGATTACCGGGTGCGTGTAAGTGCGGTGCGTGCGCTACAGGCATTCTCAATAGAAATGAGCTGGCCGGCGTTGCAAGCGGCTCTGCTGGATAAGTCGTTGCAGGTACAGGTGGCGGCGTCGGAGGTGATGATCGCGGCAGCGGCTAAACCACAGGCATCGGTGATCGCAGAGGCTGCACGCGCTGCGCAACACGCGCGTGTGAAAGCCAATCTATACAAAGCTGCGCTGGTGGCAGGTGCCGGCTATGACGTATTACAAGAGGTGATCGACCTCGCGAAGGAAACAGCCGATCCGTATCACAAAGCATTTTTGCTGGGAGCGCTGGGTCAATCGCTTTCAGCCTATACCTTTTTACAAGAGCAACTGCTCGCGGCGGATACGCCGGTAGTGCGGTCGACAGCAGCGGAGGCATTGGTAAGCCTGAACGATCGGAAAGACTTTCCGGCGAAGTTGAAGCCTGTGTTTGCTGCGCTATATAAAGATGCAATAAACACCGGCGATGCCGCCGTGATCGGTATTGTTGCCGGTGTGTTAGCAGACACCACGCTGGGCTATAAGGAGGTGGTGAAAGACTTTTCGTTTCTGCGTGCAGCGCGTGAGAAGCTGTCGTTGCCACGCGATAACGAGGCGATTCAACCGCTGGAGGCAGCATTGGCACTCTTTGAGGGCCGCAAGGCTCCCGCAGTGAAGAACGAATTTAACCATCCCATTGACTGGGCGCTGGTCAAGACGATTGCCCGTGATCAACAGGTGCGCATTCAAACCACGAAGGGTGACATTGTCGTAAGGTTGTTGGTTGAGGAGGCGCCCGGCTCCGTGGCAAATTTTGTATCGCTGTTACAGCAAGGCTATTTCAATAAAAAGTTCTTTCACCGTGTGGTGCCGAACTTTGTGATCCAGGCGGGCTGCAACCGCGGCGATGGCTGGGGCAGTGAAGATTATTCGATCCGCTCGGAATTTTCGGGCCGTCGGTATACCACGGGAAGTGTGGGCTTTGCGTCAGCAGGAAAAGATACGGAAGGCACGCAGTGGTTTATTACCCACTCGCCTACGCCGCACCTGGACGGCCGCTATTCGATCTTTGCGGAAGTTGTTTCGGGTATGGACGTGGTGCATGCGGTGGAAGTAGGCGACCAGATAGTACGTATTGCGCTGGTGCCGTAAGGTTATCCTTTCTACCTTGCTGCGTCAAAAACAGCGTTTTGAGCCTTTCTTTTCAACAGAACTTCAAGCTGGGCATCCTGGGTGGTGGACAGCTTGGTCGCATGCTTATTCAATCGGGTATAGACTTTAATATCCCCTTCGCTATTCTCGATCCAGACCGGCAGGCTCCGTGCTCGGCCCTGGCAGAGTTTCATACGGGCAAGCTGACGGACTTCGATACGGTTATGAAGTTTGGCGCGGCGTGCGACATCATTACCATTGAGATTGAAAATGTCAATACCGCGGCGTTGAAAGAGCTTGTCAAACAAGGCAAGAAGGTTTTTCCGCAGCCCGACGTCATCGAGCTGATACAAGATAAACGTACACAAAAGATATTCTATCGCGACAGTGGCATTCCGACAGCGGAGTTTGTGCTGACGGAAAATGCAGCGGATGTGCGTCGTCACGCCAGCTTCTTACCGGCGGTGAACAAGCTTGGTCGCGAGGGATATGACGGCCGTGGCGTGCAGATACTCCGTTCGGAGAAGGAACTGGCGAATGCTTTTGACGCACCGGGCCTGTTAGAGAAGCTGATTGATTTTGAAAAGGAAATCTCGGTCATCGTAGCGCGCAATGAGCAAGGTGAGGTGAAAACTTTCCCCGTCGTGGAGATGGTGTTTCACCCTGTGCAGAACCTGGTAGAATATCTGTTCGCGCCGGCAGAGCTGCCGACGGCTATTGCAAAGGAAGCCGATACGATTGCCCGCACGATCATCGACAGTTTGAAGATGGTAGGCTTGCTGGCGGTAGAGATGTTTGTGACAAAAGACGGCAAGGTGCTGGTGAATGAGATCGCGCCACGGCCACATAACAGCGGCCACCAAACTATCGAAGCCAACATCACCTCGCAGTATGAGCAACACCTGCGGGCTATTCTCAACCTGCCGCTGGGTGATACGTCCATGGTAATTCCCGGAGCGATGGTAAACCTGTTGGGTGAGCCGGGGCATGAAGGCGTTGCCCAGTATCAGGGGTTTGAAGAGGTTGCCAGGGTGTCGGGTGTGCATGTACACCTGTATGGCAAGCGGTTTACAAAACCTTTCCGAAAGATGGGGCATGTGACGATCGTTGACTATGATCTGGCCCGCCTGCGGGAGAAGACTATGTTCGTGAAAGAAACTTTAAAAGTTATTGCATCTTAAAGCTATGAGTAAACCTGTCGTAGGGATTATTATGGGCAGCCAGTCCGATCTGCGGATCATGAAGGAAGCGGCCGAGGTATTAGACGAATTGAAGGTGGCCTATGAGGTTACGATTGTATCGGCGCATCGTACGCCGCTGCGTATGGTGGAGTATGCTACCGCCGCGCGTGGCCGGGGCGTACAGGTGATTGTTGCGGGTGCCGGGGGTGCTGCGCATTTGCCGGGCATGGTGGCATCGCTTACGTCCCTGCCGGTGATTGGTGTGCCGGTAAAGTCGTCGAACTCTATTGATGGCTGGGACTCTGTCTTGTCGATTTTGCAAATGCCGGCTGGTGTGCCGGTAGCCACGGTAGCACTTGACGGTGCACGCAATGCCGGTATTCTGGCGGCCCAAATCCTGGGTGCTTCTGATGCTGCTTTGGGGCAACGCATCGATGCCTTCAAAGAATCACTAAAGGTGAAGGTAGAATCGGCAGCAAAAGATCTAGAAACAAAGGGGTGGAAGAACGTGCTGTAATCAGCTGCTCACCTCATCCTTTTCTTCGGGCTCCTCTTTACGCGGTACGAGTACCGAGAAGATGATCGACAGCGTCAGCGTGGCAATGATGACGGAGAACGAAGTGTATACGCCCACGTCGATGTCGAAGATCTCGAGCAACATCTTGGCGCCGATAAAGAACAGGATGATCGAGAGGCCTTTTTGCAATAAATAGAACTTGTCGATGATGCCGGCCAGCAAGAAGAACATTGCCCGGAGACCCATGACGGCGAAGATGTTAGACGTGTAAATCAGGAACTCGTTCTGGGTAATGGCAAATGCCGCCGGAATGGAGTCTACTGCAAAGATCAGATCGGTTGTTTCGACCAGGGCGATAACCAGGAACAGCGGGGTGAATACCAGCCGGCCGTTCTCGCGTACCAGGAAACTTCCACCGTGCTCGTTTTTCGTCATGGGCAGGAAGCGCAGACAGAACTTCATGATGGGGTTCTTCTCCGGCTCGATCTTCTCGTCTCCATCTTCAAAGTAGATGCGGATGCCTGAGTAGATCAGGAATACGCCGAAGATGTACAGGATCCAATGGAACTGGTGAATGAGGTACGCGCCGACAAAGATGAATATGCCGCGGAACACAATGGCGCCCAAGATGCCCCAGAAAAGTGTCTTGTGATAATATTCTTCCTTTACGCGGAAGTATTTTAAGATTAACAGGATGACAAAGATGTTATCGACGGATAGGGCGTACTCGGTCAGGTACGCCGAGAAGTATTCTACGGCGCCTTCTGCACCGCTGTCGTCGTATTTGTAGATGAAGAAGCCAAAGAGCGTGGAGACACAAACCCAGAAGATGGACTGATACAACGCCGATTTCGTGGAGATGCGCCGGGCTTGTTTGTGAAAGAGTCCCAGGTCAAGCACCAAAAACAGGATGATGATGAAAGCAAAGACGCCAAAAAGAATGGTCTCCCGTTCACTCTGATTTCTGAAGAGGGAGAAAAGGAGTATGTTCAGGGCTGATAACAAGGGGGAGTATTCCGGTTAATGATTAAAAGCTTTTATAAACATCAAAAAATCACATCTCTGGCAATTTGTGAATGCCAAAACTACAAATATATTTCAATCTCAAAAACTTAGCCTTCCTGAATTTGTAGACGTTTTAAAAAAACCGTACAGCTGTTACACTATTTCGCGCAACGTTCGCAAACGCCCTGTATCAATAGGTTTTGTTCGCTGGCCCGGAAGCCCTTGGGCAGCTTAACGGCGGGAATCTCCACGCTTAGGCAGCTGGTTTGGCCGCACGCCGTGCACTTGAAGTGTACGTGGTCGTGATGATGACCGGCTGTGTTGCAGGCGTCATTACACAAAGCATACTTCAGACTCCCCTCATCGTCCAGTACTTTGTGAATAAGCCCCTTGTCCAGAAACGTCTTAAGTGTCCTGTAAACCGTTACACGATCAAAGTCATTGTTGATCTCTTTCTCGATATCACCGTGCGAAAGCGCATACGTACGCTTCAGGAAGAGATGCAAAATCTCCTGCCGGGTTGGCGTGGAACGCAACCGGAAGTTTTTCAGGAGCCGATCGGATGCAACGTTCATACGGGTGTTATTGCAGCTGTAGCTTCAGCAAATTACTATAAATACCGTTTTCTTGCTGGGTAAGTTCAGCATGCGAGCCGGTTTCGGCCAAAGCACCATCCTGAATCACAAAAATGCGGTCTGTTTTCTTCACTGTGCTCAGACGGTGAGCAATGATGATGGTCGTACGGCCTTCCATCAATTTCTCCAGGGCTTCCTGAACAAGCACTTCGGTATGTGCATCCAGCGAGCTGGTCGCTTCGTCCAGGATGAGGATGGCGGGGTCTTTCAGGATGGCGCGGGCAATGGCGATACGCTGCCGCTGGCCGCCGGAAAGCTTTACGCCGCGTTCGCCCACGAGGGTCTCGAGCTTCTCGTCAAAGCGCTCGATGAACTCCAACGCGTTAGCCTTGCGGGCAGCTTCGCGCACTTCTTCCTCTGTAGCGCCCGGTTTGCCGTAGGCAATGTTTTCGCGAATGGTGCCGCCGAAGAGGATGACCTCTTGCGGTACGATGCCCAGGTTCTGGCGATAGGCTGACAGGTTGAGCCCTTCGATATCCTGACCGTCGATAGTAATCGTTCCTTTCGAGAGGGGATAAAAGCGCAATAGCAGGTTTATGATAGTGGATTTGCCGGAACCACTGCGGCCAATGAGCGCCACCTTTTCGCCCGGCCGGATCTCGAAGGTAAGACTATTCAGCACCGTGTTGTCGGGGCGTGTGGGATATGTAAATGACACATTATTAAAGCGGATACCCCCGTGTAGTTTGATAGGAGGTGCGACGGTGCGGGACGTGTCTTCTTCTTTTTCATGCAAGATGTTTAACACTCGCTCGGATGCACCGATGGAGCGTTGTATCTGGGTATAGATGTCGCCCAGGCCGGCAATAGACGCACCGATAAAGGTGGTGTATAATACGAATGAGAACAGTTCGCCCGTAGTGGTAGTCTTCGATTGCACCAGGCCGGCGCCGTACCATCCCACGGCCACAATGCCGCTGAAGATGACGAAGATGACAAAAGAGATGAAAAGTCCGCGATAACGTGCTGCGTAAATAGCAATGCGTATGGACTCTTCGATCGCATTGCTGTAGCGTTTGGTCTCGAACGTTTCGTTGGTAAAAGCTTTTACGATAGGTATGGACTGCAACGACTCCTCTACGATCACATTGGCCGCTGCCAGCCGATCCTGCGTCTTGCTCGACAGCTTGCGGATGAACTTGCCAAAGATCAGTGCAGAGATCACCAGTACGGGAAACGTCAGCAACATAAATACGGCCAGTTTGGGCGTCATGTAAAAGAGAATGACAGTACCGAGAACCAGTGTAAGCACCTGGCGCAATAGTTCTGCCAGCGTCGTGCTGAACGTATCCTGGAGCGTGCTGATATCAGATGTCAGGCGGCTCATAATCTCGCCTACACGGCGGTTGTCGAAGAACGTCAGGGGCAGCCAGATGATCTTCTCATAGATCGTTTTACGAATGCTTCCCATACTTCGTTCGGTCACGATAGAGAAGGTATATACCCGGACGAACGAAAAGATAGCCTGTACCAGGAGAATGAAAATCAGCGCGATGGCAGCCTGGTCGATCGTCTCAAAATAGGATGGCTTGCCGTCGGCAATGTCTAACAGCATGCCGCAAAGACGTGGGAAGGCCAACAGGGTTACCGTAGAGAATGCCAACGCGGTTAGTCCGAGAATAAAAATCCCTTTGTACGGCATCATAAACCTGAACACCCTTACCAGGTTCTTCAGGTTCGCCTTGTTCAGCTTCCTCTTCTCTTCTTCTTTCAAAGGCTCTTTAACTTGTTTTGCCATAGTGTCGTCATACGCTCCAGACCCTGAGGGAAGGAAGTGTTGTTTACATTAATTCGGTACGGAAACTTTTGCTGAAACGGTATACGCCACGGTGTCCCCCAGAAAAATCTTCTGCCCGCCTGTAACGGAATAGGCCAGCAAGACCGGCTGTTGTTGCAGCTCATCAAATTCCATGGTGAGGAAGCGCCCGCTGTGGTATAGCGAGTTGTCTTCCCGAAATTGAGCTTCGATGCGGCGCACCCGTGCAGGTGTGCCGTGGTAGAAAACTTTTAAGTACCGCACCGGCAGGGGCTGCTGCGTTTCGATGGATTTGATCCGCAGGTTGCTGCGTGTGTCCGGCAGGTTGTCGGTTACCGTATAGGCTCCGACGTTGGTCGGTTTGTTCAGGGTCTTTAGCTCCAGGAACAAGTCCAGCTCTTTGGTCCAGGCCAGGGTGTCGCCTGGGGTAAAGGTGGCCGTGTCCTGCCGCGCGCCGAGCGACGCCGTCTTGGTGAGCGTGGCGTGGCGCGCAGCGAGGAGGTGGATCTGCCCTCGTACAAGGCTGTCAATCGCATAATACCGCGCGGGGGTGCCTGCCTGCTGTGAGCAGGCAAACAGGCCTCCGGTTAGTACAATGGCGACTGCCAGCCGGCAGCACCCGGTAACAAAACGTTGTCGTGTCACGATCTTAGTTTTCCAACAATATGTGGCCGGTCATTTCGGCGGGCACAGGTATCCCCATCAGTGTCAGGATGGTCGGCGCCAGATCGCCCAGCTTACCGTTCTTGAGCTTGCCTTTGTAGTTGTCGTCTACCAGGATGCACGGCACAAGGTTCGTGGTGTGCGCGGTGTTGGGACTTCCGTCTTCATTGATCATCATGTCGGCATTGCCGTGGTCGGCAATGATAATGATGCTATAGCCGTTCTTCAACGCAGCTTCGGTAACTTGTTGCGCGCAGGAGTCTACTGTCTCGACAGCTTTTACAACGGCTTCAAATACACCTGTGTGGCCGACCATGTCGGGGTTGGCAAAGTTCAAACAGATGAAGTCGGGCTCTTTTTTGTTAAGCTCGGGAATGATCTTATCCTTGAGGTCGTTGGCGCTCATCTCGGGTGCCAGGTCGTATGTCGCTACTTTCGGCGACGGGCACAGTATACGCGACTCGCCTTCGAAGACGGTCTCGCGGCCGCCCGAGAAGAAGAATGTTACGTGCGGATATTTTTCGGTCTCGGCCATGCGGATCTGTTTCTTGCCGGCCAGAGATACGACCTCACCCAGTGTTTTCTCCAGATTGTCTTTGTCGAAAATAACTTTTACTCCTTTGAACGAGTCGTCGTAGTTCGTCAGCGTGATATAGTCCAGGCGCAGGGCCTTCATGTCCTGCTCGGGGAAGTCTTGTTGTGTCAGCGCTTGCGTGATCTGACGGCCGCGGTCGGTGCGGAAGTTAAAGCAGATTACCACATCATCCTGCTGAATGGTGGCGACCGGTTGTTGCTGTGCGTTTACCATTACAATAGGTTTGATAAACTCATCGGTCACACCCGCGTCGTACGATGCTTGTATGGCTTTCAGGGCATCCGTTGATTTTTCGCCTACACCTTTTACCAGGAGGTCGTATGCCAGCTTAACACGCTCCCAACGTTTGTCGCGGTCCATGGCATAGTAGCGGCCTACGATGCTGGCCAGCTTGGCGGAGGTTTTATCCAAATGGGCCAACAGGTCTTTCAGGTAGCCGAGTCCGCCTTTGGGGTCGGTGTCACGGCCGTCCGTGAAGGCGTGGACAAATACATTCTGCAGACCATTGTTTTGCGCGATGGTCAGCAGGCCTTTGAGGTGTTCGATGTGTGCATGTACTCCACCGTCGGATACCAGGCCGATGAAGTGAACGTTTTTGTTGTTCTTTTTGGCATAGGCAAAGGCTTCGAGCAGAGTGCTGTTTTGATCGAGTTCTTTTTCCTCAACGGCTTTGTTTACGCGTACAAGATCCTGGTATACAACACGACCCGCGCCGATGTTCATGTGGCCTACTTCAGAGTTACCCATCTGGCCGGCGGGAAGGCCCACGGCGAGACCGGAAGCTTCGAGTTTGCTGTTGGCGTACTTGCCGTATAGTGAGCTGATGAAGGGAGTTTTGGCCTTGTCGATGGCTGACACAGCCTTATTGGTGGCGATGCCCCAGCCATCAAGGATCATCAGCAGTACTTTCTTGTTCATGAAAATCGATTTTTTAGTTCGGGATGTAATATGCGGCGCAAATATAACGAGGATTTGCAGCTTGCGGGGGTGGAAAGGGGGAATGCCGGCATTTTTTCAATGTACTGTAAACGATTTAGACGCATAATGTTCCCATAATAATTTCCTTATCTTGCAGACGTGGCACAGTTTTGGCCCGAATAAAGTTGCCATGAAGGTGAACAGAAATACTACGTCCTTAGTCTTGGTGCTGGTTTGTTTGCAAGTGATTACGCTATTTGCCCAGAGCGACGTCATCAGCCAGGTGAAAGAAACGATTAAAGCCGGGAGCGCCAAAGAGCTTTCCAAATATCTGAACCAGACGGTAGACGTTACCATTGACGACAAGATGCAGCCGTACAGCAAGGCGCAGGCGGAATTTATCTTCCGTGATTTTTTCCGTCAGCATCCCGCCAACGAGTTTAATATCATCCACCAGGGTTCGTCCAAGGGTGGGCAGCCGTTTGCCATTGGCCAATACAAAAGCGGCGCCGAAACGTACCGGGTGTTTATGAAGATCAAAACCGTCGGCAACCAACAGCTGGTGCACGAGATATCCTTTGTGAAAGAGTGATAACTGTGAATTACTCCCCTATTTTTGCAGGGTGAGACCAGTCTACATCACCCCTGATTTCCTAAAAACTTTTATTTCCACTGCGCTGGCAGAGGATGCCGGTGACGGTGATCATTCGTCGTTAGCCAGCATTCCAGCCACAACCACGCACCGTGCCCGCTTGCTCGTAAAAGAGGCGGGCATCCTGGCAGGCGTAGCCCTGGCCCTGGAAATTTTCCAGCAGGTGGACAGCCGCCTGAAAACTGAAGTTTTCTTGCAAGATGGAGCAGCGGTTAACCCTGGCGATGTGGCCTTTATCGTGAGTGGACCCGCACGGGCCATTTTGCTGGCCGAGCGCCTGGTGTTGAACTGTATGCAGCGCATGAGCGCCATTGCCACCAAGACACACGCCCTCACAGCCTTGCTGGCAGGGACTCCGACCCGCTTGCTCGACACCCGCAAAACGACGCCGAACTTCCGACTGGCCGAGAAATGGGCGGTGCTGATTGGCGGCGGTCAAAACCACCGCATGGGTCTGTACGACCTGATCATGCTCAAGGACAATCATATTGACATGGCAGGCGGCATCGGGCAGGCAATCATTCGAACAAAAGAGTATCTTCGCGCCGGCAATAAAACGCTTAAGATCGAGGTGGAAACCCGCAACCTGGAAGAGGTGAAGGAAGTACTCCGCGTGGGTGGCGTCGACATTATCATGCTGGACAACATGAGCGTAGCGATGATGCGGGAAGCCGTGGCCCTCATTGGCGGCCGGTGTAAAACGGAAGCCAGTGGCGGCGTGACAGAGCAGACCATTCGCGATATCGCGCTCACGGGTGTCGACTTTATATCGGTCGGTGCATTGACCCACTCCATCAAAAGCATGGACTTAAGCCTGAAGGCGATTGCCTAGACCAAACGTTTGAACTGAATATAGTGATTTAGCATATGATCGTTAAGACCAAAAATTACAAGCTCGAAAAGAAGACGTACATCAGCTTAGCGTTGAAAACCGTATTAAAAAAACAGGGATGGATGGCCGTAGCCGGCGCAGTGGCCATCTGTCTGCCCAGTATATGGATCTTTAGCATTTGGTGGTTTATCGCTGCCTTTGTTGGTTTGGGTTTATACCTGTTGTTCTGGTGGGTACAATTCTACGGTGTTACCCAGTTGGAGCAAGGCAAGATGCTCTTTGAGAAATTTCATTATGAGATCAGCAGCCAGCAAATCCTGATGAAGATCAATCCGCGCGAAGGCATGCCGCTGAAGTGGGATCAGATTCAAACGGCCCAAATCGGCCAGGATTTTTTTGCCTTGTTTGTGAACAAAGCGCAGATCATCTACTGGCCTTTTAAGATCTTTAATACTGATAACGAGCGGAAATTTGTTGCCAGCATTCTGGAGAAGAAGGGTCTTGTGAAGCCGAAGAAGTAAAGTATATATGCGGCATGGAGGAACGAAAAAGACTCACTCCCGCGGCTGCCAAACAGAAAATATACCGCTACTGCGCTTATCAGGAGCGGTCGCACCAGGAGGTGCGCGATAGGTTATACGAATATGGTCTGTATACCACCGACGTTGACGAGATCCTGTCGCAGCTGATCACCGAAGGTTTTCTGAATGAGGAACGTTTTGCCAGGGCCTTTGCCGGTGGCAAGTTCCGCATGCAGCGTTGGGGGCGCGTAAAGATCGTGCACGAGCTGGAAGCACATGGCCTGACGAAGAACTGCATCAAAGCAGGGTTGAAAGAAATCGACGATGAAGATTACCAGCGCGTGCTGTACGATGTGTTAGACCGAAAACTCGCCCAGCTGGATACGACCAATCCATTCGTTACGCGTGATAAGCTTGCCCGCTATGCTATTCAAAAAGGATTTGAGCCGGACCTGGTCTGGCCCCGGGTAAAGGACCTCGTGCCTGTATAGGGCGATGGCGACCAAATCCACTACGTTACTGGCGTAACAACAGCCTGCATATCCGTAACGTCTAATAACACCCTACCCCCCTGTACCCAAGCCATATTCGGATTCTCATGCCCCGAAGGAAAGCGGAAGGCAACGGGATAGTTATACATACGCGTATGGTTCAGAATAATTTGCGCGGGTGTTTCTTCAAATGCCAGCGAATCTTCTTTGATGTCTGTCATGTGGCCGATCACCAGTCCCGCGAGGTTCGCCAGCTTGCCGGCACGCTTCAACTGGTTGACCATACGGTCGACGCGGTATACCAACTCCCCTATCTCTTCGATCAACAGAATTTTTCCGTCGGTCATCAGCTCGCTGGTGGTGCCCATGCTGTCGGTTAGCAATGACAGGTTTCCACCCACGAGTATACCTTCCGCGTGACCGGGTTTATTGTCGGGTGATGCTGCGCCGGTAATGACGTCGGGTTTTCCAAACAGAGCGTTGCGCAGGCTTTCAAGAGAGGGGGCACTTGCGGGATTGCCAAAGAGCACGGGCATGGTGGCATGGATGCTGGCGATGTCCAGGCTTAGTAGCTTGAGCTGCAGGGCTGTGACGTCGCTGAAGCCGATGATCCATTTCGGATGTTGCTGCAGGGCGGTATAATTTGCGCGGTCAATGATGCGGCCACTGCCGTAGCCGCCGCGGGCGCAAAGGATGGCGTCGATAGTGGGATCGTCAAGGGCGGTTTGAAGGTCGGCCAGTCGCTCTTCGTCGGTGCCAGCCAGGTAGGTGTGCGACGGGCTAAGCCGGTTTTTAGAGGGAACCACCGTTAAGCCCCAGGCGGTGAGCACGTGTTGGGCGTTGAGGAGATGCTCTTCAGACGTTTTGCGGCTGAGAGCGACAAGGGCTACCCGGCTGCCGGGCTTTAGCGGAGGGGGGATTAGCATTGGTGCAAGTAAAGGAAGTTTGGGGCAACAAAAAAAGCCATCCGGGTAGGGATGGCCTTTGATATATCTTACTTAGTAAAGTCGTCCTAGTGTGCCGCGGGGCCGTTGCTACCAGCTTTAGGCGTGATCATGGCTTTGAAACGCAGAACGGTTTGTTTGGGCCAGGTGTTGGCTGATACCGTGATGGTTTTGTTTTGGACATTTTGTTTGCCGTTGCTGTCGAACTTGGCTTTTACGTAGCCGGTTCCACCTACGGGAATAGGCTCCTTGGAAAAATCCGGTACGGTGCAACCACAAGAGGGTTGTGCACCCTGGATGATCAGGGGAGCTTCGCCGGTGTTTTTTACCTTATAAACATACTCTACAATGTCACCTTCTTTGATGGTACCAAAGTCGTGTTCGGTTGTCTCGAACTGGATGACGGGCAGCGGGCCTTCCGGTTTCTCTTCGGGGGCTGCAACGGTCGGGTTCGGTGCCGGTACGTTGGTCGTTGTGGTCTTCTTGCCTTCTACTTCTGCGAGCCGACTCTCCAGTTCTGCTATTCGCTTTTCAGCGGTGCGATCTTTACACGCGGTAAAGCATACCAACACCACTGCAAAAAATAGCATTGATTTAAAGATTGCTGTTTTCATATCCCTGCCTTCTTAAGATTATTGATTTTTTGAATGTGTTTATTCTTTGCGGCCGCCGCGGATTTGCTCCAGCAGGTCGTCTACGTCTTCGAGGAGACGCTCGGCCTTATTTTTGGCTTCGTCCACCACTTTCTGGCCTTGCGATTTAGCTTCGCTGGTCAGCGGGGTTTCTTTGCCATCGACGAAATCGTTGATGAGGTCCTGCAGCATCTTGCGGTATTTGTCCAGTTGGAAAGACAGCTTCTCCCGCGTGTTCGATCCTTTGTCAGGCGCGTACAGGATGCCCAAAATTGCTCCAGTAGCAGCGCCGGCCAGGAACGCCATCAGAAAATTTCCACTCTTTTTGCTCATACGACTTTCAAAGTTAGTTATCGACTTTGCGCAAATTCAAAATTTTAACAATTTTTAACAAAGGCCTGCGTCAATTTTCAGCACGACCGGCCTGAAACTTAACAACCCTGTACATTGATGATTGTGGAGACGCCTACTTGTTGTCCATGAGGCCTCGTCCGCTTTTCTTCACTACGCCTGTGTCTTTCAGCTCTTTAGCGATCACATCCAGGATACCATTGATAAATTGGCGGCTCTTGGGGGTGCTGTAGTTTTTGGCGAGCTCGATGTATTCGTTGATCGTGACCTTTACCGGAATGCCGGGGAATTCCAGGAGCTCGGCAATGGCCATTTCGAGAATCATGCGGTCTGTGAGCGGCAAGCGATCGACTTCCCAGTTACGGGTGTTGTTGGCGATCAGGTCTTTGTAGGGCTGTTCCAGGTCACTGGCTTTGTTGTACAACTTCTCCACAAACTCACGGTCTTCTTCCCAGTTGATCGAAAGCGTATGCAGTTGAATGTTGCTGTTGGGTTCGCCATTGTAAGACTTTACCGTTTTTTCGACCAGGCCTTTCACGATTTCTATGTCTTCAGCCCACCGCAACACTTCTTCTTCAAAGAACTCGTTGATGACAGTCTTGCCGAGAATCACCTTTTTGAAGAGGTGGTTGATAAATTTTTTCTGGTCGTCGAGCGTGGGGCTCTTTTTATCGAGGTAGTTGAGATACTCATTATCCTGCCGTACCACATCGCGGAACCAGCCTTTAATCTTATCGGGCTTGTCTTGCCAGTGGCGGCCCAGCTTCAAGGCGTCTTTACGCAATCCTTCGTGGTGACGCAGCGTGTTGATCCACGAGTTGCTCACGAAGTTTTTGTGGCTGACTTTTTTGTCGGCTTCCGCCAGCTCGGCGAATGCCGGGGGCAGGCTGAGCACGGCGATGTAATGGTCGTAGATCTTTTCGATCTCGCTAATGGTGTTCTTCAGGAAGAAGTCGGTGTCTTTCTTTGTCGCTTTACTGTAGAAAATAAAGCATTCGTTTACGGCCTTCTTGATGCGGGGGTCTTCGTGGTCAACCGAGGTTTCACCTTGCTTGAAGGCTTTTTCGAAGAGCTTTGTGGCTGTCTTCTTCTGCAGGTTTAGGGCTACCTTGTCTTGCACCTCCATGGAATTCAGATCGGGCGCAAAGGCATCCGTGATCTGTTCGAGGCAGAGTTCGTAGTTGGCCTCTTTGCACTGTTCGAGTGCAAACAGGCTTTGCATTACTTTAATACGGAGACTTCTTCGGTTGAGCATGATAAAGAACGACTTCTAGTGATCTGAGGCGCAAAAATAGAATATCGCGGGGGGTTGGGCAACTCAAATACCGAATGATCGAAAAAAAGGCTCCCGATGGTCAGTATACCACCAGAAGCCTGTAAGGGGTCTTTTTGTATCGTTATGTCTCGGTTAGCGTGACATACGGAGGCGTCCGATGTCCTGAATGCGCTTTTCCGCCAGCTGTATGGCAGCTTCCTGCGGCGAAAGCTTTTCCTGTTCCGCGAACGACAGCGTGTTCAAACACGTGGTGTAAATGGTCTCGGCTTGCTCCAACACACGTTTACGGTTGTAGTTGCCCAGGTGCTCGTGGTATACGTTCATCAAACCACCGGCGTTGATCAGGAAGTCGGGCGCGTAGGTAATGCTGCGGTCTACGAGCATATAGCCGTGCTTTACTTCGTCTTTCAACTGGTTGTTCGCGGCACCGGCAATGACCTGACATTTCAGGCGGCTGATGGTTTCGTCGTTGATCGAGGCGCCTAATGCGCAAGGTGCGTAGATGTCCATGTCGAGGTCGTAGATCTTGTCCTGGCCAACGGTGCTCACACCATACTTCGCGGCTATTTCGTTCACACGATCTTCGGAGATGTCGGTGATAAACACCCGGGCATTTTCTTTTACCAGGTGCTCGACCAGGTGCATGCCTACCTGGCCCACGCCTTGTACGCCGATCGTTTTGTTGGCGAGGCTGTCGTTGCCATAGGCTTTTTTCACGGCGGCCTTCATGCCCAGGTATACGCCATACGCGGTGACGGGCGAAGGGTCGCCACCACCTCCCATCGACTCAGGCAGGCCGGTCACGTGTTTGGTCTCCATGGAGATATATTCCATGTCTACGGTCTTCATGTTTACGTCTTCGGCGGTGATGTATTTGCCGTTGAGGCTATTGACGAACTTACCAAAGCGGCGCAAAAAGGCTTCGGTCTTCATGGTCTTGGCGTCGCCTATGATGACAGCTTTGCCACCGCCCAGGTTAATGCCGCTGATGGCGGCTTTGAACGTCATGCCGCGTGATAATCTCAATACGTCTGTTAAGGCTTCCTGTTCTGAAGCGTAGTTCCACATGCGGGTGCCACCCAGTGCAGGGCCGAGCACCGTGTTGTGAATGGCGATGATTGCCTTCAAGCCAGTGGCCTGGTCGTGGCACCATACAACTTGTTCGTGACCTAATTGTGTGAGGGTTCCAAAGATGCTTCCTTCTTGCACTTTTTCCAGTTCTTTGATCTCCATGCGGATTAGATTTACGTTTGATTATTGTAGTTTTAATCCCTTGTTTCAGGAATACCTTTCACCTAGGATTTAAGCAAAATTAACCAGTTTCAAACGTTTGCATGAACTATTGAAAGGATATTTCGTTTAACCGGTGGGCTGCCAAATTTTTTTCCATGCGAGAGCTGAAGTACATCAATAAATACCTGTTTAAATACAAGTGGCATCTGGTACTCGGACTGGTGTTTGTTATCCTCTCCAACGTTTTTCAGATCATCCCGGCGCAGCTTGTGCGCGATGCCATCGACCTCGTGGTAGATAACATTCGCATGTACCAGGGTTTCGGCCACACCGACGTGCAACAGGATTTCTTCTCGGTGTTTGCGTTTGGTATTCTCATTTATGCAGGCCTTATATTAGTCATGGCTTTTCTGCGCGGTATATTTTTATACTTCGTGCGCCAAACGCTCATCGTGATGTCGCGATTGATCGAGTATGATTTGAAGAACGAAGTATTCGAACACTATCAAACATTGCCGCTTAGCTTTTATCGCAAGAACAATACGGGTGATTTAATGAACCGTATCTCGGAAGATGTGAGTCGGGTGCGGATGTACCTCGGTCCTGCCATTATGTACGGGCTCACGCTGTTTACGTTGTTCATCATGTTAATACCCATCATGTTTAGCATCAGTCCGAAGCTGACATGGTATGCGCTCAGCCCGCTCCCCTTGCTTTCGATCAGCATCTTCTTTGTCAATAATATTATCGAGCGGCGGTCGGAGCAGATTCAAAAGCACCAGTCGCGGCTGTCGACGTTTGTACAAGAGGCTTTTAGCGGCATACGCGTGTTGAAATCTTTTAACCGCGAGCAGGAGTCGATGGGGCGTTTTGAGAAAGAGGTAGAAGCGTACAAACACCAATCACTGAAGTTGACGCGTATACAGGCATTGTTCTTCCCGATCATCATGGGGCTGGTGGGGATCAGTACGATCCTGACAGTATATGCGGGGAGCACGGAAGTGATTCAGGGCAATCTGACGTTTGGTAACATCGCCGAGTTTATCATCTATGTAAACTTGCTTACCTGGCCGGTTACATCGCTGGGATGGACCAGCAGTCTGGTGCAGCGCGCGGAGGCTTCGCAGAAGCGGATCAACGAGTTTTTGCGTACGCAGACCAACATTGTTTCAGAAAAAGAACTGGTACGCGACATTCAGGGTAAGGTAGAATTTAAGGATGTGGTCTTTACCTATCCGGATACCGGCATACGTGCCTTGAGAGGTATTTCATTTTCGATCAACCCAGGGGAATCGCTGGCGATCATTGGAACCACGGGCTCGGGTAAGAGCACGGTGGCCAGCCTGGTGTCGCGGTTGTACGATGCGCGCGACGGCCAGATCCTGATTGACGATGTGCCGATTGGCGACTATAATCTTACTTCGCTGCGCAGTCAGATCGGCTATGTGCCTCAGGATGTGTTCCTGTTTAGTGATACGATCTTTAACAATATCGGCTTTGGCATAAAAAATCCGGATGCGGAACGCATTACACAAGCTGCAAAAGATGCCGACGTATATAATAATATTATCGAGTTTCCACTGGGCTTTGAGACCCGGGTGGGTGAGCGTGGCATTACGTTGTCGGGTGGTCAGAAACAACGCGTATCGATCGCCCGGGCTATTGTGCGCGAGCCGAAGATCCTCATGCTGGACGATGCGCTGTCTGCGGTTGATACCAAGACGGAGAACAACATTCTGGGCAGCATGCGCCGGATCATGAAAGGCCGGACTACGATCATTATCTCCCACCGCGTTTCGTCGGCTAAGCTGGCCAATAAGATCATTGTGCTGGAAGACGGCGTAGTCACCGAAGAAGGCTCGCACGAATTCCTCCTGGCGCACAACGGCGCCTACAAGGAGCTATACGAAAAGCAGGTATCGCAAGAGCGAGAGGCGAAGAAAGCCGACGCCGACCTGGACGTTAGAAGTTGAAACGGGCGCCGGTACCGCCGGAAAATTTTACCGCGCCGGGGCGGTCGACAAATTCCACCAACAAGCTAAACTCACCGAAGAGCGTAAGGGGTATATCCTCAAAGGTATATTCCATGCCAATAATGCCCTCTGTACCCAACGTAATATCGGTGCGGGTGTCGTCTTTTACGATAAAGGGAGAATTTCCCTCTTGGTAGTGATAGCGCACGCTCGCCGAGCGCAGCAGGCCACCAATGCCCCAGTACCAGTCAAGGGTACCATCTGCCGCAGGCCCTTCCATAGGGATATTGTATTGAAACAAATAACGGCCAAGCGCAGTAAAGGTGCTTTTCACGCGGTGGTTGAGGTAGCGATCACCGTCGTAACGTGAGAAGTGATCAAAAGAATCTTTGTAATACTGTTTGTACCAGCCGTGCGCGCCAGAACCCAGTATAAATTCAAAGGCGTGGTTGGTACGCAGGTAGCGTTTGTAGGTAACGCCGGTAGGATCGCCAAGGCGCAGGCCAATACTGTTGGGGGCGTCGTTGTGTTGTGCTTGTACGGGCGTGATGAATGCCACCAGCAACAGAAATACGATGGACACTTTTGTCAGGGACTGGGACATGGTCATGCGAGCGTAGTTAAAAGATATAGCGTAATCCGACTCCTCCTTCCACACGGCTCCACCCTGGATCAAGCTCTACGTCTGTAAAATACTCCAGCTCCATAAAGGCCGAGATAGGCAATTGAAAATAGGAGTATTCAATACCGATGACTGCCTGGGGACCCTGTGTGAAGCGCGAAGTTGAGAAATTTCCCAGATTATTTTGATCATTTGGTCCCGGAAGTCCGCCACTTTCATATACATAATCGTACCGCAACCGTGTATTCTTCCACTCCCAGCCGGCGCCGACATAGAACTGCAGGCCGGGGGATATTACTTTGGCATCGAAGTGGTACAACAGCTTTGCCTCCAGGATAAAGTCGGATTTTACTTTATGGGTGAGGTAGGTGATGCTGGATTCTTCAGCCAAGGTGTCCAGCCGTGTATAGTACGAGCCGAACTGCTGCCGATAGTAGTGGTTATACAAGCCGCTGGCGGGTTTGCCGGCGTCGATGGCCAGGGAGAAGTTTTTGTTGGGATAAAATTTATAGGTCAGGGCGAACGGGTCGCCCAGCTTAAGACCGAGACCGTGATAAGGATATTTGCTGTCTTCGAAGATGGGACATGCGACTTTGGCTTTGGCGCCTTTTACGCGGGCAGCATTGTAATTATAACGGTCGCGGGTATACGAGCTTTTTTTGGTGTTATGCGAGCGCGATCGTTGTGCATGCGCGCCAAAACAAAGCGCGGCAAAAAGGATGAGGAGGGTGGCCTTTTTGAAATACATTGAAGCAAATATAACCGTTTTGCCCCGTTATCGAATTCAAACGAACTCCTTATACTGCATTTTATGGAGCTGTGAGTAATATCCTTCGCGTAACAGCAGCTCTTCGTGGTGGCCGCTCTCTTTAATCTCGCCGTGGTCGAGCACCAAAATCTTGTCCGCGCGCTGGATGGTAGACAGCCGGTGGGCAATGACAATGGAGGTCCGACCGGACATCATTTTAACGATGGCCTGCTGAATCATTTCTTCTGTTTCGGTATCGACGGAAGAAGTAGCCTCATCGAGCACCAAAATTTTCGGATCGTAAACCATGGCCCGGATGAAGGATATGAGCTGACGTTGCCCGACGGAAAGCGTGGCGCCCCGTTCCATAACATTATACGAAAGCTTACCGGGCAGACGATCGATAAACTTGCGTGCACCTACCAGGTCGGCGGCATGCCATACCATCTCTTCTGTTACATCGGGGTTGCCGAGCGTGATGTTGTTAAAGATAGTATCGCTGAACAAAAATACATCCTGCAAGACCACGCCGATGTTGCGCCGCAGTGTGCCCAGGTCGTAGTCGTTGAGGTTTATACCATCCACGCTGATGGTGCCTTTGTTGATTTCGTAGAACCGGTTCAGCAAGTTGATGATGGACGACTTGCCTGCGCCGGTGGCGCCAACCAGCGCGATGGTCTGGCCCGCCCGTATATGCAGGGTTATATCTTTGAGTACATAGTCAGGCTCGTTATAAGCAAACCACACGTGGTCGAAGATCACTTCGCCTTTCAGGTGCGCGGGCTTGTGCGCGCCGTTCTTTTGTACATGCTCTTCTTCGTCGAGCAGGTTCATGATGCGTGATGAGCTTACGATACCCATTTGCAAAGTATTATACCGGTCGGCGATCATCCGGATGGGCCGGAAGAACATCTGAATATACATGATGAATGCAATGAGCTTACCAATGGTGACGCCGGTCTCTTCATAATTGATCACGCCCTTGGCACCATACCACACCAGCAGACCAATGCCTGCCGCCGCAATGATCTCGGCTACCGGATAGTATATGGAGTAATACAACACCGAGCGCAGGTTTGATTGTTTATGCTCATCGTTGATCTCTTTGAATTTTTCAAACTCACGTTTTTCACTGCCAAAGATCTGCACGATGTTCATGCCGGTAATATGTTCCTGCACGAAGGTGTTGAGGTTTGCCACCGCATTTCGCACTTCGGTAAAGGCTACCTTGATCTTTTCTTTGAAGACATACGTGCTGAGCAACAGCAGCGGCAACGTAGATAGGCTCAACAGCGCCAGTCGCCAGTCTTCGTAGAACATAAAGCCCAGAATGAAAATAATCTGCAAGAGATCGCCGGCCATCGCCGCCAGGCCTTCGCTGAAGACATCGGACAAGGTCTCCACGTCGGAGATGGTGCGGGTGACGAGACGACCAATGGGCGTCTTGTCAAAGAAACGCAGGCGCAGGCCGATGATATGTTGATACAGGCGTGCACGGATGTCGCGGATCACTTGTTGTCCGAGCCAGCCCGACAGGTAGGTGTGTACGTATTGCGCAATGGAGTTAATGACGAGCAGCACCATGAGGAGGATCATCATCCGCACCATGGCATCGTAGTTGCCGGCCGCTACATCTTTGTCTAGTGTATATTGAATCAGTACGGGCCGCGTAGGGGCCAGCACGCCCAGCAGCAGGGTTAGCAAAATAACGGTAATGAATCGGCCCCGGTAGGGTGTCATAAACTTCATCAACCGGCTTAGTACTGACCAGTCTATGATATTACCGCTGCTTACTTTTTCCTTCTCCACGGAGTTGCGATGATCTTAAAAAATTGGTGGTGTCTCGCCTAAACGTTACGAGAGCTCTTGTTTGAACGCTGAAAAGCACGCAGATGTTCGCGCGCCCAGGCAAAAAACGCCGGGGCGCGTGTATTTCTAGGATACGGCCTTGTAGTGCAGGGTGCTGGCATTCTCTTCCCGCAATGTATTGGCCGCCACGCGCTGAACATCGGCTGCGGTTACCCGGTTGATGTGGCCGCCTTCTTCGTTCACCAGGTTGGCATCGCCGGAGAGCTTGGAGAAGGCCAGGTTCATGGCGCGGTTCATCACCTCCATTTCGCCAAATTCCAGGCTGGATTCGGCCTGGTTCTTCACCTTTTCAAGCTCCTGCTCCGATACGCCTTCGCGGATGAGCGTGTCGAGAATCTTGTCGACAGCCTGTTCGGCCTGCTCCAGGGTGAATCCTTCGCGCACGCGGCCGCTGATGACAAGCAGTCCGGGATCGATCGTACCGGTGACGAACGAAGAGATCGACGTAAAGATCTCTTGCTCTTTAACAAGTTGCTGGTATAACCGGCTGGATTGACCGCGGCTGAGAATATCGCTCATCAGGTCGGTGGCGTAATAGTCTTCGTGAAAACGTCCCGGCATGTGCCACGCTTTGTAGAGGGCGTTGGCGGGGACTTTGGCTTCTGTCGTCTCCACACGCTTGCTACTTTGACGAGGCTCTGCGGGCAACTGCCGTGACCGGCCCCTGCCGGAGGGAATGGGGCCGAACCATTTTTCTGCAAGCTCTTTGACTTGCTCGAGCGTAACGTTACCTGCTACGACCAGAATGGCATTGTTGGGTACGTAGTGTGTAAAGAAAAATTCCTTTACATCTTCCATCGTAGCGTCTTCGATGTGGCTGATCTCTTTGCCGATGGTGGCCCATTGGTACGGGTGATGGTGATATGCCAGCGGGCGAAGCTTAAGCCACACGTCGCCGTACGGCTGGTTGAGATACCGCTGTTTAAACTCTTCGATTACAACCTTGCGTTGCACCTCGAGTACTTTGGGGTCGAAGGACAGGCTCAGCATGCGATCGCTTTCAAGCCAGAAACCCGTCTCGAGGTTAGCAGAGGGCAAGGTGAGGTAATAGTTGGTGATGTCGGTGTTCGTAAAGGCGTTATTCTCGCCACCGACCCGCTGCAGCGGTTCGTCGTAGTTGGTAATGTTGCCGGAGCCACCAAACATAAGGTGCTCGAACAAGTGGGCGAAGCCGGTTTTTTCGGGACGTTCGTCGCGGGATCCAACGTCGTATAATATGTTCATGACGGCGATCTGTACGGTATGGTCCTCGTGGACGATCACGCGTAGGCCGTTTGAGAGGGTAAATTCGTTGAATGTGATCATGTGGCGCCAAAAATAACAAGATCAGCGGAATTCCGTCGGGTTTAACACCGGCAGTGTGATGACGAAGGTGGTGCCCTCGTCCAGCTTGGAGCGCGCCTCGACGGTTCCGCCCAACTTCAGAACGGATTCTTTCAGGATGTATAAGCCCAGGCCCGAGCCTTGTGCCTGCTCGCTGGCGCGGTAGAACATGTCAAAGATGTGCGCAAGGTGGTGATCGTCAATGCCCCGGCCATTGTCTTGCACCACGATGGTGTACTGGGTGGACGTGGCCGTGAGCGAAATGCGGACCGTGGGCTCGCGGTCGCCGCCAAACCAATGAAATTTAATGGCGTTGGAAATGAGATTGTTGAGAATGATTTTGAGCCGCACGACGTCGGCTACAATGGGCAGACCTCCCGTGCCGTCTTCCACCTCAAATTTAATCTTGCCATAGTTGGGCGCATACTGATGGTCGAGCAACAGGTTTTGCACAAAGACGGTAAATAAAAATGTCTCAGGCTTTACGGGCATACGCGTATTGCGCGAATAGCTCACCACTTCTTCGATAAACTTTTCCAGCTTGCGAATGCTGCGTTCCATCATGTCGAGGTATTGCTCGTGGTTGGCGATGGACTTGTCCATGCGCGCCACCATGATCAACCCGAGTACGGATTTTAGTGGCGCACTGAGGTCGTGCGATGCACTGTATACAAAGCGGTCCAACTCGGCGTTACGTTGCAGCAACTCCTCGTTTGCCTTCTGTAAATCCACTGTTCGTTCTTCAATGAGGTCGTGCAAATATGTCTTGCGTTTTTTCATGATGGCTGCGCTCACGGCGTAAGAGATCCAGGCGATCATGAGCGCAGTAAGCAGGACCAGGAAAATGAACTCAGCTTTTTGCCAGTACGGTTTGCCGATCGTCACGGTCATTTCCGTAGGCCGGCTCCACCCAAGCCCCGTATTTTTTTTCGCACGCACCTGCAGTGTATGGCGGCCTGCTGATAAATCGGAGAGCGTAAGGGTGTGATCGTGCATGGAGTGCCACACACTATCGCTATCCAATCGCCACTGCATGTTGATCTTGTTTTCGGGAAAGGTGATAGGCGAGAACATGAGGCTTATGAACGCGCCGTACGGCACTTGTAAGCCGTCGCGAAAGCGCCGTGTCACACCGTTTACACTGGCGTATGTACAGAATGGTTGTGCGGTGGTGGCATTTGTGCGAATGGATTTCGCGGCCAACGCAAGACCAAACGACGTGCCGATCCAAAGTCGATTGTACTGGTCCGCGAGAATGCCGTGGTCGGTGATGGTGTTGGACGGGAGGCCGGTGTTTTCGTCGTATAGCCAGAGATCGCCAGTCACAACATCGTAGCGCATGAGCCCATACGAGTTGGAGAAAAGTATATAGCGATCGTCGAGTGTCTCAACCGAGCTGACGGACGAGCCGGTGAGTGGCTCGCCGAGGTCAATGCGTTGGGTAGTGTGTTGGTCGTAACGCAGCAATCCCTCCGTGGATGCCAGCCAGATGACATCGTTCTGTACAGCCAGATCGTGGATATTCAGATCGCTTTCAGTGGGGAAGTCTACAGGGAGGCTGACGTTTTTAAACGTGTCGGCATCGTGAGGTTTGTAGAAAAGGTATCCGCCCACGCCACTCGATGCCAGGTATATACCGTTCTTGCCTTCGCGGACCACGTTTATCTGACTTTGTTTCAGCAATGGCACGTCGTAATAACGCAACGAAAAATCTTTAGTCGACATCACTTTTACACGGCGGGCGCGACCCTGGCTAAGCCAGATATTCTGACGCTTGTCGATAAACACGTCGGAGATAAAGCCCCCTTCTTTTGCAAAATCCCAACGTTTTTTCAGCTTGTCGTTTTGAAACAGCAACACCTCGGATGCCGTACTGGCCCACAGGCCGCCATGAGCACTGAATTGTAATGCCTGGAAGTATCCGTCGCGATTAAAATAGAGCATTCGGTGTTCCCATTCACCGTCAGGCCCGTGATACAATTCCAGTAATGCTTCTTTAGAGCAGTAATATAACACATCGCGTTTGGGGTCGTGGGCCATGCCTTCGATGAAGTGGGCCTGTGCTCGCAAGTCAATGACCTGGAACTGATTTTTTTGCACCAACACCAGTCCTTTGTCAGACGCTACCCATAAGTCATTTTCTTTACTACTGAAGATGGCGCTGGCGCCGATAAAAGAATAGGGCAGTCTTTCGGCTTCTTCGTACCGGCTGCCCGGTACTCTATACACGTCCGCGTTAAAGGTACAGACCCAAAGGGCGTCGGAAGTGCGGAGCAGGTAGGAGCAATTGTATGCCGACAGGACACGTTGCTGGTACTGAATCTCGCCGTCGCGAAGGATGGCTTCATATAACCCGTCGCCCGCCGCGACGAGTAATTTGCCGTTCTCGAAGAGCACGTGACTGGAATGACCCGGTAATGTTTGTCGCAGTTGCACGAAGGTATCGTCGACTTCATCAAAACGGAACACTTTTCCGGCATACCCGACCGCATAAAAGTTGCCATCCTGGTCTTCAAAAAAGTTATAGGAGCGTATAAATACCGGCGATCGATTTTCAGCACCGAAGTCGTAGCGCTTCATGGTTTTGCCATCAAACCGCACGGCAGCTTGGGTCTCCGCAATCCAGATGTCTTCGTGACGGTCTTCGTAGAGTGTCTTACCGTACCAAATGGTGGTATCGGTGGGATTACGCGTACCGCGCAGCAACGAATGGAAGATAACAGTGTCTACCTGATTTTTGATTTCGATCAGGTCGAGGTCGGCAATGGCGAGAAGCCTGCCTTTGCGGGTCGTGAGGAAACCTTTGGCATATTGACTGCGCAGCGCAGACCGGTACGTGGTGAAGCGTAGCCCGTCGTATTTAACAATGCCGTCGTCGGTGGCGATCCAGAAAAAGCCTAAGGAGTCCTGGGCAACGGCTTTTATGACGTCGCTGGGTAAGCCTTGTTCTACGCGGTATTGATGAAAGCGATACTCCTGTGCAGACAGGTCCATGACAACGAGCAAGAAAACCAGGAGGAGTGGTAGTCGGGTCAGCATGTAGCGGGATCGGAGATAAAGTTAATAGTTTCTTTATAACAATGGGCCTCTATGCTTTAGAAGATTTGCGTGCTGATGGTAAGTCAAAAACTCGGTTAACTTTGCGCCACCAGAAACCACTATGCAGTTCGATCGCCAAAAAATCTCTGACAGCGTTCTGAAGAAGCTGTACGAAAACTTGTTATTGCCCCGCCTGATTGAAGAGAAGATGCTCATTTTGCTGCGGCAAAATAAAATCAGCAAATGGTTTAGTGGCATTGGCCAGGAGGCCATCGCTGTCGGGGTGACACTAGCACTGACCCCCGGCGAGTATATTTTGCCCATGCACCGCAACTTAGGGGTGTTTACGGGCCGCAATATACCCTTCCACCGGCTGTTTGCTCAATGGCAGGGTACACTGACGGGGTATACCAAGGGTCGTGACCGCTCTTTTCACTTTGGCTCGCGCGAGCACCACATCGTAGGTATGATCTCGCACCTGGGGCCGCAGAACGGTGTGGCCGATGGCATTGCGCTGGCCAGCCAATTGCGGCAGGAAGGAAAGGTCACAGTCGTCTTTAACGGCGATGGTGGCACGAGCCAGGGCGATTTCCACGAGGCCCTAAACGTAGCGGCAGTATGGGACCTGCCCGTGATCTTCATCGTAGAGAATAACGGTTACGGTTTGTCTACTCCCAGCCGTGAGCAGTTTCGCTGTGAAAGCTTTACCGACAAAGCCATTGGCTATGGCATGGAAGGGGTGCAAGTTGACGGCAATAACGTATTGGCAGTATACAGCACCGTGCAGCGCCTGGCAACGCATATGCGCAAACACCCGCGACCAGTCTTGTTGGAGTGTATGACCTTCCGGATGCGGGGCCACGAAGAGGCGTCGGGGACAAAGTATGTACCGCAAGAACTGCTGGACACCTGGGCGAAGAAGGACCCGTTGGAGAACTATGAAAAGTACCTGGTGCAAAGCGGCGTAATCGATGAAGGTTATATCGCCGCGCAACGTAAACGTGTAAAACAAGAAATCGAAGAAGGCATTGCGATAGCGTCTCAGGAAAATCATCCCGTTGCCCAGACCGGGCAGGAGCTGGACGATGTATATGCTCATTTTGAGCAAGTGGTCATTTCGCCCGCGTCCGAAAAGAAATCCGAAAAACGTTTTATCGATGCCATCAGCGACGGCCTGCGGCAAAGCATGGAGCGCTTTGATAACCTGGTGCTGATGGGGCAGGACATCGCAGAATATGGTGGTGTCTTTAAAATCACCGAGGGCTTTGTAGAGCGCTTCGGCAAGCAACGTGTGCGAAATACACCTTTGTGTGAGTCGGCGATTTTGGGCGCCGGTTTAGGCCTGTCGGTAAAAGGTATGAAGTCGATGGTGGAGATGCAGTTTGCCGACTTTGTAACAGAGGGGTTTAATCAAATTGTAAACAACCTGGCGAAGACCCATTGGCGGTGGGGCCAGCCGGCTGACGTGGTGGTGCGCATGCCTACCGGTGCCGGTACGGCGGCAGGGCCCTTTCACTCGCAAAGCAATGAAGCCTGGTTCTTTCACACCCCCGGGTTAAAAATAGTATACCCTTCAAATCCCTACGATGCGAAAGGGTTGTTGTGTGCAGCACTGGAAGACCCGAACCCGGTGATGTATTTTGAGCATAAGCTGATGTATCGTTCCCTGAAAGAATTTGTGCCGGACGACTATTATACTATAGCGATCGGCGAAGCGAAGTTGCTAAGCGAGGGCACAGACCTGGGCATTATTACGTATGGAATGGGCGTACACTGGGCGCAACAAACGCTGGCGAACCTTCCGCACGTACACGCATCGATACTGGATTTGCGCACGCTGCTGCCCTGGGACAAAGAAGCGGTGGCGACATTGGTAAAGAAGACTAACCGGGTGATCATCCTGCACGAAGATACCTTGACAGGGGGCGTAGGCGCGGAAATCGGCGCCTGGATCAGCGAGCATTGTTTCCGAGACCTGGACGCGCCGGTGGTTCGGGTGGCCAGCTTGGATACGCCCATTCCATTTGCCCCGACGCTGGAAGATAATTTTTTACCGAAAAACAGGCTGATCGGCGCCATCGAAACGTTACTTACCTACTAAAGTAGAGGGGTATCACAAATTTCAATTATCTTGGCCTGTTTCTTTCGCCATTTTTTGAACGTAGCTACAAGAAATACTGCATTTTCCAGGCCTGCCACCAAGTTGGTGCTGCTGATGGCCTTGCTGTTGCTGCTGGCGGCCCCGGTATTGGCCCAAAATACCAAAGGGGACCGGCCGGGATCATCCCAGGGAGGGCAGCGCCGCGAAAGCCGTTTCAAAAGCACGTTCCGGAAAAAGAATAAAGCCTCTAAAAAACAGCCTACCTATAATAATCGAGCGGCAACCCGCAGCCGGTCGCGTTCCAGCTCGGCCCGCAGTCGGGACAAAGTCGGAAAAGCGTCTGGCAATGTATTGCGTCGTCAACCGCCCAAGCCCAGCGGCACGCAACGTGCCTGGCAGGGTGACATTACACACCGCCGCATTCGCGGGCGGAACAGTAGCAGCGCCTCGCGCAACAACGTACATCCGCAGACCGGGCGTTATGTCACACGCCATCCGTCCAGCCGCGGCCGTGTCGGCGGTGGTGTCGTTTCAAATCGGGCGACGGTGGCAAGGGCAAGCGCTTCGTCAGGACCGCGATCTACGCCGCCACGCAGACGCAAGGTGAAACCAAGGTCGGCATCGCGGCCGTTCATGGCCCGGAAGAGCTTAAATGTTTACGCCAATTTTCCACGACCCAAGAAACGAACGGAGCGTGCACAGACCACAGACCTTGCCGGCCAGCCATTACGTCGACGTAACTATGAGTCGCCCCGGCCCGGAGTAAGCGCACCCGTCAAAACATTTTCCGGTAAAAGGCGCGTGGGTGAACGCCCGTATCGCGGGCCCGCCGCAGGCAGCTATCGTTCGGCCACCAACACGCGGCCGAAGGCCTGGACCGGCGATATTGCCGGACGACGAATTCGTGGTAAAAATTTCACCAGCAAAAAACGTACAGAGGGAATGCCGATCTTATATACCGGGCGTCGTAAGAAAGCGCGGTATGGCGATCGCCGGTATAGTGGCGCCATTCCCGGCGGCGGCGCGCGGTCCGCTACGCGGTCGCGTACAGGGAAGACGCCCGTACAAGGTCGTGCGCCGGGCATCGGCGCATTGGGTGTTGGGAATTATAAAGGAGATGTGAAAGGCCGCCGCAGAGCAAAAGGTGGGGGTAGTGTGAGCGGCAGATTGTGGAACAACAATGGTTCGGCTGTTGCCGGGCGTCAACCGCGCGAAACTCGTCCCGGTACTTTCCAGGGTAATATCAAAGGTCGTCGCCAGGCGAAAGGCGGTGGTAGCGTGAGCGGAAGGTTGTGGAACAACAACGGTACGGCAGTGGCCGGACGTCAACCCCGGGAGACCCGCTATGGTAAATTTCAGGGCAACGTGAAGGGGGGTCGCCCGATGAAAGGTGGCGGTAGCGTAAGCGGACGTCTGTGGAACAACCGGGAGTCGGCAATTGCCGGCCGCACGCCGCGAGAAACACGCTACGGAAAATATCAGGGTACATTAAAAGGCGGTCGCCCGCTGAAAGGTGGCGGTAGCGTAAGCGGACGTCTGTGGAACAACCGGGAGTCGGCGATTGCCGGCCGTGCGCCGCGCGAAACGCGCTATGGCAAATATCAAGGCACACTGAAAGGCCGCCGGCCGTTGAAAGGTGGCGGTAGTGTAAGCGGTACGTTGTGGAACAACGATGAAACGCCGTTGGTGGGTCGCGTGCCGAAACCCGAGGCGCATAAGATCAATGGCTATCCCGGCAAGATGAAGCGTTTCTCGGCCAGCCCGGGTTTTGGCGATCAGGGAGAAGAGTTTACGGGATACATCCGCTTGCCTCGCCTGCGCAAGGGGTACATCCGCAATGAAAAAGCGCACGAGGATGCGTTGCTGAAAAAGCGTCCGAGCGTAGCGGTCGACCAGGTATATGGTTTGCAGATACCCGTGAAAACGCGGCGCTACGTCAAAAATAAAAATGCTGCCGAAGATGCTACGCCTAAGTTGTCGCCTACCAAAGCCACCAAGGCGGTGGGCGAGCTGCAAGTGAAAGTCAAGCAGTATCGCTACGTGCGGAATGGCAGCAGTGCAGAAGATGCGCTGAAGGTGCGCGAGCCGGGAAAAGCATTTGCACGGTCAACCGACTATCAGGGCAACATCAAGATGAAGAAGTACACCCTGTTTGATAAAAGGGGCTTGCATCCGGATGCGAAGTTTGTCAAGACAAACAAAAACAATGTTGATAGCGAACGTGACATGCTCACGAACTTTAAGCTATGGTGGTCGCGTTTATTCAGAAAAGAAGAAACACAGCCCGACCACCTGAAAGACAAGGGGCATAAGCCGCGGTACGACAAAGGGGAAGCGGGGCTGTGGTATGAATAACGCACCACTATGAATTGGGAAAAATTGACCTCACTGGACCAGCTGGAAGCGATCCGAAAAGAATCGATCGAGAGACCAGTCCTTATTTTTAAACATAGCACCCGTTGCTCGATTAGCAGAATGGTATTAGAGCGGCTAGAGCGGAACTGGGATGTGCAGGAAATGGATTCACATGTGAAGCCATATTTCCTCGACCTGATTTCCTATCGTCAGATCTCCAATCAAATCGCTACGCTTTTTGAAGTTGAGCACGAATCCCCCCAAATTCTGATCATCCGCGACGGCGCGTCGGTATACGATCGCTCACACATGGCGATCGACTACCAACAAATACGCAGTACGGTTAAAAATTAAACGCGATGGTTTGAACGACCGTGTCGGAAAGGCTTAGGCCTACAGGACAGGTCATCGCAGCACGTTTTAGTTTTTCTTTTTGAACGTCCGTAGCGACCAGTGAAGGGTGTGTAAACACAATCTTGACTTCCGCTATTTTACGCGGGTCGGCACCCATGATTTTGGTGATCTCGGATGTGAGGCCCGTCAGGTCAATTCCCTCGCGATTGGCCAGAATGCCCATGAGGGTCATCATGCAACTGTTCAGCGAGGCGCAAGTCAGGTCGGTTGGGCTAAATGCTTCGCCACGGCCGTTGTTATCGGGTGGTGCATCGGTAACGATTGTATTGCCTGATTTGAGATGTTTTACGCTTGTCCGTAAAGATCCTTCATAAATTCCAGTCATGGAAACCATATCGAATAACTTGGGGTTAGTATTTGCGTTAGGTAATTAAAAGTTTAAATTTAATCCAAAGTATCTTTGTGAGGATGTTGCGTCTGGATAAGATCTCCCTATTAGTGGCCTTTACGTTGGTGGCGATTGTGGCAAATGCACAAACGCAAGATAGCTATGATTATCAATCTGAGTTTACGTGGGGGATCAATAAAAATACGGCAGGGGGGCTCATCGGGGGCCTGGTTTTCAAAAAAGCACGTAAGCTGAGCGACCGCGTGCTGGAAACGTACGGTCTGGAGATCATGAATGTGAAGAATCCACAAGAAGTACGCACGAGCTCACCCAACACCGGCAACTTCTTTATTCTCGGAAAAAAGAATTATCTCTATGCCCTCCGCCTGCAATACGGACGCGACTTTATCTTGTTCAAAAAAGCGCCGCAGCAAGGGGTGGAAATCAAGGCCATTTTTGCAGCAGGTCCGACTATCGGCATCGTGGCCCCATATTACGTGGAGTATAGCGTAGACAACACCTCGTTTGTAACCAATACCGCGCAGTACGACACCAACATTGGTATCACGTCTATCTTTGGTACTGGCCGTTTGTTCCAGGGCATTGACGAGTCGAAGATTGCTCCCGGCGCCAACATAAAAGCTGCGCTTAACTTTGAGCTGGGCACGATTAAAAGCCAGGTGACAGGCTTTGAAGCAGGATTTCTGCTCGATGCCTACACCGAAAAAGTGGAGCTGATGGCGGCTGCCAAGAACTATGCATTTTACCCGACGCTGTTTATTACTCTGTTTTACGGCAGTCGGAAATAATATTTGCCAGTGGGGCATGAGGGAAGGCTATCCTGGAAAGGATGGCCTTCCTGTTTTTCTGACATACAGTGCCGGATGCGCCGGGGATGTCCTAGACTTAAGCTAGTATTGAGCTAGGGTTAAGCTAGTGATATCCTAGATCTAAAGCACTAGGAAAACAGATGGGTATGTCCATCGGTAAGCATGGTGGTCGCACAGACAGCCGGACACATCCCCGGCGGAATTTGAAGAAAGATCGTACGATTCCGATTTTTTCATTTTGCGGGAAACGATCGGCGCGGCATTTTTGTATTTCTCATTATTGGTAAGTTCAATTCATGGCGAAAGCAACAGAAAAAAAGATCCAGGACCAGACCGGTCATGAGTATATCGAAGTAATCGGGGCCCGTGAGCATAACCTGAAAAACATCAACGTTAGCTTTCCGCGTAACAAGTTAGTTGTCATTACCGGCATCAGCGGCAGCGGAAAGTCTTCACTTGCCTTTGATACCATCTATGCCGAAGGACAACGCCGCTACATGGAAAGCTTTTCTGCGTACGCGCGGAGCTTCCTGGGCAACCTCGAGCGGCCGGACGTTGACAAGATCAACGGCCTGAGCCCCGTTATTTCCATCGAACAAAAAACTACGTCGCGGAATCCACGCTCCACCGTGGGTACTGTAACAGAGATATACGATTTCATGCGTTTGTTGTACGCGCGGGCCGGCGAAGCTTTTTCGTATCTGTCGGGCGACAAGATGGTGCGTCAATCGGAAGAACAAATTCTGGATGCGATCATCACAACGTTGAAAGGTAAAAAGTTGGTGCTTCTGGCGCCGATCGTCAAAGGGCGTAAAGGTCACTATCGTGAACTCTTCCAGCAGATCCGGAAGTCGGGTTACACCAAAGTGCGGATAGATGGCGAGGTGCAAGAGATCACGGCCAAGATGCAGGTGGACCGTTACAAAATACACGACATCGAAGTGGTGATGGACAGGATCGTGGCCGATCCCAAAGACAAACACCGCATCGGGCAGTCAATCGCCAAATCGCTGAAAGAGGGCAAGGGCGTTATCATGGTGATGGAAGAAGGTGGCAAGGTGCATCATTTCTCCAAATTCCTGATGGACCCTAAAACGGGTCTGTCGTATGATGAGCCGGCGCCGAATACATTTTCTTTCAACTCCCCGTACGGAGCATGTCCCACGTGTAACGGGTTGGGACAGATCGAAGAGATCACGGAAGATTCGATCATGCCCGACAAGAAGTTGAGCATAAGCCGTGGTGGTATTTTGCCGCTGGGTGAGTACCGCGACATTTGGATCTTTAAGAAGATCGAGTCGATGCTGAAGCGTCACAAGCTGACGTTGTCGACACCGGTCAAAGATATACCCAAGGAAGTTATCAAGGTAATGCTCTATGGCGACGATACACCCGTGCCGGTTGCCTCGGTAAAATATCCGGGCACGGACTGGAACGTGCGCTTTGAAGGCATCATCAACTTTCTCGAGAAACAACGCGACGAAGGGTCGGAATCTATGCGAAAATGGGTGGAAGATTTCACCGTCGTTCGGACATGCCCGGAATGTAACGGCGCGCGTTTGAAGAAGGAGTCGTTGCATTTTAAGATCGACGACAAGAACATTGCTGAGCTGGCGGTGCTTGACATCCAATCCTTGAAAAAATGGTTTGAGGGTTTAGAAGGAAGACTCAATGCCAAGCAGAAGGTAATTGCCACGGAGGTGTTGAAAGAGATCCGGAAGCGCATCGGCTTTTTGCTGGATGTCGGCCTGGACTACCTGAACCTCAATCGACCCATTCGCACGCTGAGTGGTGGTGAGTCGCAACGTATCCGATTGGCAACACAAATCGGTACACAGTTGGTAGGGGTGCTATACATTCTCGACGAGCCCAGCATTGGGCTACATGCACGCGACAACGTTAAACTGATCAAAGCACTGCAAGACCTGCGCGACATTGGTAACAGCGTGGTCGTGGTGGAGCATGACAAAGACATGATGTTAGCGTCGGATTATATACTCGACATCGGCCCGGGGGCCGGCCGTCACGGTGGTCACGTCGTGGCCGCGGGCGATCCGAAAACGTTTTTGAAGAACGACAGCACCACGGCCAAGTTCCTGAGCGGCAAGATCGGTATACAATTCTCCAAGGACAGACGCAAAGGCAGTGGCGAGAAGCTGGTACTAACGGGTGCTTCAGGTAACAACCTGAAAGACGTTACACTCGAGATACCGCTGGGCACGCTCACCTGTATATCGGGTGTCTCGGGCAGTGGTAAGTCTACACTGATCCATGAAACACTTTTTCCGATCCTCAATCGTCACTTCTATAACTCGCGCACAGAGCCGCTGTCGCATAAAAAGATGGAAGGGCTTGAGCATATCGACAAAGTGATAGAAGTAGATCAGTCGCCTATTGGCCGCACACCGCGTTCGAACCCGGCTACTTATACGGGGGTGTTCAGCGACATTCGCGACCTGTTTACACAGATGCCGGAGTCGAAGATCCGTGGGTATAAAACCGGTCGGTTCTCATTTAATGTAAAGGGTGGCCGGTGCGAAACATGCGAAGGAGCAGGATTACGTCTCATTGAAATGGAGTTTCTTCCGGACGTATACGTACCTTGCGAAACTTGTAAGGGGAAGCGGTATAACCGGGAGACGCTGGAAGTGCGATTTAAAGGGAAGTCGATCAGCGACGTGTTAGATATGACGGTGGAGGAAGCGATCACGTTCTTTGAGAACCAGCCGAAGATTTTGCGCAAGATCCAAACGCTTGGCGAAGTGGGTCTGGGTTATATTTCCCTGGGACAACATGCTACGACACTTTCGGGCGGAGAGGCACAACGCGTGAAGTTGGCAACAGAGCTGTCGAAGCGCGATACCGGTAAGACCATGTACATCCTGGATGAGCCTACCACAGGATTACACTTCCAGGATATTGCGCACTTGCTCGATGTGTTGCAGAAACTCGTCGACAAGGGCAATACGGTATTGGTAATCGAGCACAACCTTGACGTTATCAAGTCGTCGGACCACGTCGTCGACCTGGGGCCGGAAGGTGGCGCAAAAGGGGGCAAGATCATCGCCAAGGGCACCCCCGAGGAGATAGCCAAAAATACCACCGGCTATACGGGTAAGTTCCTCAAGGCCGAGTTGAATTAACACGTGATAATAATCGATTTCCACACAGTATCAACATGATAGCACGCGTACGACCGTACCTGGTCAGTTTCCTTTTCTTTTTGGTGGGAGTCTACCACGTATACACCGGAGATCTGCTCGAAGCATCTTTGTATATATTGGCCAGCCTGGCCTTTGCATTTAATTCCATGGCCGCCGAGCCAAATCTGATAGCGTATAAAAAAACGATCGTGACCATTACCTGGTCGTTGATTATTGTGACAGGCCTACTTTTCTTATACCTCCTGCAGTTTAAATACCTGTAGATCCGCCACCCACATAAATTTGGGATGCCGGATGCCCGCGATTTGCGTATATTTTGAACTTTTCGCAGAGGCGATATGGTAAATAAGCACAGATTGTATTGGACATTACAAACCGGCGGATGGTTGTTTTACGCCGTTGTCCAGATTGTCTTCAGCTTCTTTGCTTCCGACGGCTTTGCGACGCGCCGCATTACGTTCCTGTTGTTCGAGGCTTTTTTATGCCTCATGATCACACACTTATTCCGCTTGTTCCTGAACCGCTGGCGGTGGTTATACCTGCCCATGCCCAAGCTCATCCCGGGTGTATTTGTGGCGGTGATTTTGATGGGCGTGACGGTATATTTTTTACGTATACCCGTCAATTTGATTCTGGGTCGATTATTTGATCCGCGCACTGCGTTTGACCCGGCACAAATCCTTGGGCAGACGTCCTTTTATGCGATCGTATTCTTCCTGTGGTCGGTGTTTTATTTTACGTATCACTATTTTGACCGGTATAATAAATCACTGAAGTACGAGGCGTCGATGATCGAGATCGAGTTGAACAACCTCAAGTCGCAACTCAACCCGCATTTTATTTTTAATGCTTTAAACAGCATTCGCGCCCTGGTGGACGAAAACCCCTCGAAGTCCAAGCAGGCCATCAACCAGCTCGCCAATATTTTGCGCAATAGCCTGGCGATGGACAAGAAAGGGCTTACTAAGTTCGACGACGAGATGCGGTTGGTGCGGGATTACCTCGGCCTGGAAAGCATTCGCTTTGAGGAGCGGCTCAAGACGGAGTTCGACATCCATCCGCAATCGCAAAACTTTTTGGTGCCGCCGCTGATGATTCAGACGCTGGTAGAGAACGGGATCAAGCACGGAATTTCAAAACTTACGCAAGGTGGCGTGATTCAGGTGAAGACATCTGTTGATAATAACCGTTTGAAGGTCCATATTCGCAATACAGGACACCTGGTGCAGGGGAACAAGCGCAAGGGAGGTCTGGGGTTGAAAAATACCATGCAGCGCTTAAAACTGATCTATGGGGACGAGGCATCGTTCCGGATTGTAAATGAAAACGATAATTTTGTACTGACAGAAATAATCATTCCTCAAAATTTTACCTATGAGAGCATTAATCGTGGATGATGAGCGCCTGGCGCGAAAAGAGCTAATGAAGTTGTTGGAAGATCATCCGATGATCGAAGTAGTGGGTGAGGCGGCTAACGCCGACGAGGCGACGCAGCTGGTAAATGATCTGAATCCCGACCTGTTGTTCCTGGACATTCAAATGCCCGGAAAGACAGGCTTCCAGCTGCTCGAAGAATTGGATGCTGTGCCACTGGTTGTGTTCACGACTGCCTATGACGAGTTTGCGATCAAGGCTTTTGAAGTAAATGCGCTGGACTATCTGCTCAAGCCCATTCAACCGGAACGGCTACTGGAAACGGTCTCGAAACTTGCCGAGAAGGAGCGGGCCAAGATTGCCGCCATTCGCGGGCCGGAGAAAAAGCTGGGTCTGAACGACCAGGTGTTTGTAAAAGACGGCGACCGCTGCTGGTTTGTGAGCCTTTCGAATGTGCGCCTGTTCGAGTCAGACGGTAACTACATCAAAGTATATTTTGATGCCAACCGGCCGATGATTCACAAGTCGTTGAATGCACTGGATGAAAAGCTTGACGAACGCGCTTTCTTCCGGGCGAGCCGCAAGCACATCGTAAACCTGAGCTGGGTAGAAGGCATTGAGCCGTGGTTCAACGGGGGCCTGATGGTAAAACTTCGTGGCGGGGATAAGGTTGAAGTAAGCCGTCGGCAGGCGGCCAAGTTTAAAGATATGATGAGCCTGTAACGGGCTCAGGCTAACACAAGCTCGATCAGCTCTTTCTGGACGTTCCAATCTTTGGCAAGTTTCAGCATGGCCGTGGCCTCCATTTCGGTCACGTAGCCCTTGAGGTTATTTGCCTGCCAAACCATATTGATTAGCTCCACGCGCTTTTCTTTGGGATAGTCGCCGATGATCTCGTTCAGATAATCGCGGGCGCGGTCGAAAGAGGTGAGATAATCCAGCGCTACAAAATCCAGCGCCCACTTGTATTCATCCTGGGCTTCCAGCTCGCGCGCGGTTTTCTCCAAATCGTTTTTTTCTATGTCGTCCAGACCGTGGTAGTGAAAGATCACTGCCTTGAGCAACATATACACTTTTTTTTCTTCCATGGGTCTCCGATAGGGAACGGTCGTGAAAATTACGAAACTTCCGGCTTGGCAGTTGCGGCGCGGTTTTATTTTGTCGCAAATAAGTCGGCCGCGATCTTGTCGGCCAGCATTTTGCCGCGCCTGGTGAGACGCATGGTATCGCCAGACACGATGGCCAGATTTTCAGAACAGAGTGTATTCAGGTAGGGGCCGTGCAGGGCCTGCAGGTCGTACTGAAGCTCCTGCCGCAGCTTCTGCAGATCCGCGCCCCACGATGTACGCAGGGTGGTTAACAGGTACTCGTTTATGACATCTTCCGGCGTCAGCACTTCGCGTGTAAACGGTATTTTATCCTCTTGCAGCCCGCGCAAATAGAGATGGTTGTTCGCGACATTGTGCTGCCGGCTATGGCCGTCATAGGAATGGGCGCTTGGGCCAATGCCCAGGTATTTTTTTTGTTGCCAATAGCTGCTATTGTGACGCGAATAATATCCAGCCCGTGCAAAGTTCGACACTTCGTATTGCTCATAGCCGGCGGCGTCCAACATCTCCACCAGCATCTCCAACTGCGCCGCCGCGAGATCATCTTCTACGGCTTTCAGCTTGCCAGTGGCCGCCCACTTGCCAAACGCAGTCTTTTCTTCAATTGTGAGGGAGTAGGAAGAGATGTGTTCCGGCGCAAAAGACAGTGCGCGCCGTATATTTTCCCGCCACGTCTCCAGCGGCTGCCCGGGAATGGCATAGATCAGGTCGAGACTGATGTTGTTGAAGCCTGCGGCACGCGCTTGCTCCAAGCACTGCTGGGCGGTCGAGGCGCTGTGTGCGCGATGTAAGAAATGCAATACCTGATCATCAAACGACTGAATGCCGATGCTCAGGCGATTGACACCGGCGGCACGCAAGGCCACCAGTTTTTCAGCGTGGAGGTCGTCGGGATTGGCTTCCAGCGTTATTTCACCCGCCGGCGCCAGGGCGAAGTTTTTGGCAACGGTCTGTAACAGCATTTCTATTTCTGCCACGGACAGCAGCGAAGGCGTGCCCCCGCCGAAATACACGGTCCCGACCGGTTCTCCCCCCAGGTACGACTTCTGGAGTTCCAACTCGCGTACCAGCGCACCGACCATTTCTCCCTTTTTCTCCTGATTCGTGGAAAAATGAAAGTCACAGTAGTGGCATGCCTGTTTGCAAAAGGGAATGTGAAAATAGATTCCAGCCATATTCGTGTGGCAAACTTACGGGCATTTCGGGATATGAGACCAATTCTGAATATTTTTGAGCCGTATGATGAGCGTAAAAAAACTGGTCCTCTTTAGCTGCCTGGCATGTCTACTCACAGTACAGGCCGCTGCGCAGCAGTATGCTGTCCGCAAGGATTTCGCATCCGAGTGGACCTACTTTGAGGAGGGCAGATACGAGGCTTTTACCGGAAACGAGAAGGTGTCGACGGTTTACTTCCGCGTGGATGCCGGTAAATTTCAACACGATCTCCTGGCGGTGAGCAGCCCCCAGCCGTTCAACCTGTTCATCGACGGCAAGCTCGCCGGTACCGGCACGCGGTTGCACCTCGACATCGACAGCCTGGCGGGTATTTTTTCGCCGTCGTTTACGGTGGCCATTCGTCAGAAACGCATCTGGCAGGAGGATCTCAGCACCCGGGTGCTGACGCGCGCCCCGCAGAAGGCCAGCACAGAAGAACAATTGGTGCTACGCAACACTTCCTTTCGCGACTTCGCCATCGTCGGGTTGCTGGTGTTGGTAATGCTGGTAATCACCATCATTCGCCTGAACCCCAAGTTGGCTTCAGATTATTTTTCGGTTATCAAAATATTTTCGATGCGTGAAATGGACGACAGTCAGGTATACACGCGTATCACCAGCAGCACGAATATTCTGTTTTATATTTTCTGCAGTATGATGCTGGGGTATTACCTGATGATCATTTTTCATTTTCTGCCCACAGAATATACGACAGCCTTGCTGTTTAAAGCAGAGAATTTTCCCATGGCGATGCTGCAATGGCTGGAATTAAGCCTGATTGTGCTGGGAATCTTCTTTGTGAAGATGACGCTGGTGTACGGATTAACGAGCTTATTCGGTGTGCCCGAAGCGGCAGGCACACATTTTTTCAATTGGGTACGTGTGCTGTTGGTGGTGTTTGGAACCGTTACGATCATCATGTCAGGGTACTTCATCATGCATGGGCAGCATGCCGGTTTTTTCTACGGCCTGCTGCAGTTTTTCGGATGGACCCTTGTTGTTTGGATGGTGCTGATCATTTTCAAGTTAAGCAGCAAAATGAGCCACTCGTTGTTTCATTTATTTTCGTACATTTGTGCTACCGAATTGATACCCTTTTTGATAACATTAAAGGTACTGTACAATTAGCCTGAATTCGTTTACGTGTTGATATGAGTGAAATTGCTACTGACAGGATGCGCAAAGTAAAAAGCATTCTGGTGACCCAAGAAGCTCCGGCTGATGCGAACTCTCCCTACTTGAAGTTGGCTGAAAAGTATAACCTTAAAATCGATTTCCGCCCGTTCATTCAGGTGGAGCCGGTACCTGTCAAAGAATTTCGCAAGCAGAAGATCGACATCTTAAACCATACGGCCATCATTTTCACCAGCCGTAATGCCGTCGACCATTTCTTCCATATCTGTCAGGAACTAAAACTCGAGATGCCCCCGGAGATGAAGTATTTTTGCATCTCGGAGCAGACGTCCAACTACCTGCAGAAATACATCGTGATCCGTAAGCGCAAAATCTTCACGGGTTTGAAGACGGCTCAAGATCTGCTGGAGATCCTCAAGAAGCACAAAAACGAGAAATACCTTTTCCCCTGCTCGGATATCCGTAAAAATGACATCCCTGATTTTTTAAGAGAAGGTGGATACAATTACACGGAGGCCATCATTTACCACACGGTAGCTGCCAACTTATCGGACCTGAAAGAAGTGTTTTACGATATTCTGGCATTTTTCAGCCCTTCTGGCATCAACTCCCTTTTTGTCAATTTCCCTGAATTCAAGCAAAATAACACCCGCATAGCGGTTTTTGGCCCGACAACGGCCAAGGCTGTACGCGATGCCGGCCTTATTTTGGACATTGAAGCACCCCTGCCGAACGCGCCGTCAATGACGGGTGCACTCGAGCTCTATATAAAAAAGGCGAACGGAATTAAGTAGCACATTTTCAGTTCTTTCAGCGGAACGAAACGGTTTTCGGCGTTTTGGGTGTTTTGATATGCCCGCATGAACGGGTAGTTTTTTTGAATAACTCGTTCATCCTTTGAATTTTACAAAGTGACCTTTTTTATTACACTTTAATTACATTAGATTGACTGTGTCGTAAAAAAGCGCTTACTTTAAATTCTACTTTTTAACCTTAATGCTGAAAAAGACTTTTTATACCCTCCTGTTGGCCCTGGCTGGATCCGGTGTTTTTGCTCAGCAAGATCCCCTGTTCACGCAGTACATGTTTAATAACTTATACATGACTCCTGCGTACGCTGGTGTAGACGGTGTAACGAGGCTCACAGCAGTACACCGTAGCCAATGGCTCGGGTACCAGTCAAGCTTCAATGATGGTGGCGCTCCCGTAACACAGATGGTAAGCTTCAACACACCCATCTTCAAACTGCGCAGCGGGTTTGGTGCTTACGTCATGAACGATAAGCTTGGACCGCAAAACAACCTGGAAGCACAAGCGATGTACGCGTATCACCTGGGTATTAAAGACACGAAACTTAGCTTAGGTATCAAAGCAGGTATATACTCGCAAGCGATTGATTGGGAAGTATACCGTGCGACGAATCCCGATGACCCGCTGTTGAAGCACGGCAAAGAGTCGCAGATTCGCCCGGACCTGGGCCTGGGCGCGTTTTACCGTACGGAAAAATATTATCTCGGTATTGGTTTTAACCACTTGTTGCGTTCTGAATTTGATTTTGGTGAAGATGGTGTGCGCAGCGCATTGGAAAACCACATCAACTTTACCGGCGGCTACTTTTATGACGTAAGCTTTGATTTACGTGTACAATTTAGCACAGCCGTTCGCTCGGATTTGAATCGTACGCAGATAGATTTTGCAACGATTGGCTATTTGAAAGATACGATGTGGGGAGGCCTTGCGTTTAGACAAGGAGAGGCCGGTAGCTTACTGTTAGGATATGCACTTTTAAAAGATAAATCACTCAAGTTAGGTAGTGGCATTGACTTCATCGTCAAAGACCGTGATGCCAAAGATAATTTTTCGCTTGAGTTCATGCTGAGTTATGAATTACCTGTCAATCCGGGCAGCGGCAAAAAAGTCGTTCGAACCCCTCGCTACAGGCATTAAGCGGCACTGAGTTTGGTATTTTTAAGATTTTAATGAATTTGCATTTACTTTCTTCAAAAAAATAAAGCTGATACAATTAACTTTCGTCCTCTAAAAATTCACCGTAGACAAACCTGAGATAGCAGTATGAATAAGGTTCTTTCAAAAGTAGTGTTAGTGCTTTCGGGCGCAGTGGCCAGTGCTTGTGGCCTCCTGGGTCTTGGAGGTGGTAAAGGTGGCGGAAACGATCAGGGTGAACTCGTCGGAGTTCCCGGCCGCGAAGGTTGGGTGATGACAATTCCCTACGGGATGGTTCCGATTCCCGCTGGTACGTTTCACATGGGTCAGGCAGACGAAGATCCTGCATCCACTCAAATCAACTTCAACAAGCAGGTAACCATCGGTTCGTTCTTCATGGACGATACAGAAATTACCAACAACGAGTACCGTCAATTCACAAACTTCTTCCTGGTAGACAACGGTACCATTGAAGGCTTCGAGACAGTCGATGCTGAAACGTTCCGTCAGAAATATTATCCCGATACTGCCGCCTGGGTGCGTGACTTTGCTCACCACATGGGTGACCCTATTCAGGACTACTACTACTGGCACCCGGGTTACGACGACTACCCGGTTGTGGGTATCAACTGGGACGCTGCTGTTTTCTTTGGAAAATGGAGAACTGCTTACCTGAACGACTACCGCAAAAGTGTAGGCGATTTCCAAATGCCTGCCTTCCGTCTGCCGTCTGAGGCAGAATGGGAATATGCCGCCCGTGGCGGCCGTGACATGGCCAAATATCCCTGGGGTAACCCGTACATCCGTAACTCTAAAGGATGTATGCTGGCAAACTTCAAACCTGGCCGTGGTAACTTCTATGATGATGGTTTTGCCTACACATCTCCTGCAATGTCCTATTTCCCCAACGACTTCGGTCTGTTCGACATGGCAGGAAATGTTTCAGAATGGTGTTTAGATGACTTCAACCCTGCTTCTGTACCGACCGTGTGGGACTTGAACCCGCAGTACATCGATCCGAGAACCAACCCGGAGAGCTCAGCTTACAACCCACGTGTTCCTCCTAAGAAAGTGGTACGCGGTGGTTCCTGGAAAGATGTGGCTTACTACCTCGAAACAGGCACACGTACGTATGAATTCAAAGACTCAACGCGCGCTTATATTGGGTTCCGCTGTGCAATGACCCACTTAGGCCGCTCGTCAGGTCAGGAATTTTAACAATCAGAAACTCTATTCTATTTTTTAATATCAAAAGGCAAAAAACTTAAACCATTACTAAAATGAGCAAGAAAAAAGGCGGATTTGCCGAACTTCTCTTCAAGACCATAATGCCCAAAGTTTATGGTATTGGTGCGGCAGTTGTAATCGTGGGTGCGTTATTTAAAATTCTTCACTTGACCGGTGCTGACCAGATGCTGATGATCGGTCTCTTGACAGAGGCTGTGATCTTCTTCCTGAGCGCATTCGAGCCGCCTCACCAGGAACCAGATTGGTCAAAAGTATATCCTGAACTTTCTGAAGACTACGAAGCTCCTACTACTTCGCCTCGTATCTCTAATAAACCTGCTGGCGCTTCTTTGTCTCAGCAACTGGATGCTTCACTTGAGAAAGCGAAGATCGGTCCTGAGCTGCTGGATAGCCTCGGCAAAGGCCTGAACAACCTGGCTGAGTCTGCTAAGAAAATGTCGACTCTTTCTGACGCTGCTGTCGCTACAAACGACTATGCAAACAACGTGAAGAAAGCTTCTACACAGCTGGTGGAAATGAACAAGTCTTACGATACTGCTATCAAGGCTGTGTCCAGCATGTCTGAAGCATCGAAAGACGCTGGTGAGTACCACTCACAAGTTCAGAAAGTAACGAAGAACCTCGCTGCCCTGAACTCAGTATATGAGATGGAGCTGAAGGACGCCGACAGCCACGTGAAGAATATGAACAAGTTCTATGAAAGCCTGACAGGTGCTATGCAAGGTCTGTCGAAGGTTGGTGACAACACCGCTAAATTCACATCAGAACTTGGTAAACTTTCTGATAACCTGACTGCCCTGAACAAAGTGTACGGCAGCATGCTGACGGCCATGAAAGGTGGCGGACAGAATTAATACGATTGACTGTTTTTTAACGTTTAATTAAAAAAACAACCAACAATGGCAGGTGGAAAGGAAACCCCGCGGCAGAAGATGATCGGTATGATGTATCTCGTACTGACTGCACTTCTGGCGCTGCAGGTGAGCAATGCCGTTCTGGAGAAATTCGCTATCATCAACAGCACGCTTGAGTCGCTGATTGGTGATGGGAATACCAAGAACGATGCTCAACTTGGAAAGATAGTGGAAGACGGTGGCAAGAGCGACGACGCAGCTGTAAAGCAAGCCGTAGCGAATGCCCAGGAAGTACGGAAGCAGTCAAAAGTGACCGTGGCTTATATCGAAGAAGTTAAGAAAAAGATGCTCGCCGAAGCCGGCGCTAAAGGTGTCGACGAACAATTCATCAACGATCACAGCTCGAAAATAGCGACGATGATGATCGATAAAAAAGATGGTGCCGGCGTAGGTGTCGAGTTCGTGAAGAAGCTTGAAGAATACCGCAAGCAGCTCGAAAAGCTGACGGGTGGTAAATTCGAAACGCTGACGAAGTCTCCCGATCAAATGGCAGCTTTCAAAGACAACGAGAAGCACAAGAACAAAGACTTTCTGACCTTCACGTTTGAAAACACGCCTGCGGTAGCGGCTTACGCTTCCGTAACGCAGATCCAAACTGAAGTATTGGAGCAAGAAGCGAAGGCACTGACCATTCTGGCTGAGAAAGCTGGTGCTGGTGTAGTGAAGTTCGACCGTATCGTTCCGATGGTTCGTCCTGTATCTTCGATCGTGGCAGCAGGTGCTAAATACCAGGCTGACATGTTCATCACGGCCTCGGCTTCTGGCCTGGTGCCTGAGATGTACTACAACGGTCAGAAACTGCAGGTAATGGACGATCCGTCCGGTGTGAAGATGGGTAAAGTAGAATTCACCGCGAAAGGTGGAAGCTATGACAAAGACGGTTTCTCGAAACAGTCTTTCAAAGCCCGGATCATGATCGATGGCAAGCCGTACGAGCAAGACATTCAGTACATGGTGGCACAACCCGTTATTAAAGCAACGACTGGTAACGCTCCTACTCTGTATATGAACTGTGGTAACACGGTGAACATCGAAGTTCCTTCGCTCGGCACGAACTATAACCCTTCGTTTAACTCAAACGGCGGTGCTGACATCATCAAAGGTGACAAGCCCGGCCGTGTAACGATCATTCCGAAACAACGGAAGATCAAAGTAACGGTAAGCAACGGTGGCGCTACGATCGGTGATCAGCCGTTCGACGTGAAGAACGTGCCAGATCCGAAGTACGTAGCATACGTGGGTAACAACCCGGTTGACTTGCGCAACGGTATCCGTGCCAATCAACTTGCCGCCCTGCGTTTTGCTGCTGAGCCGGAAGCAAACTTCAAAGAAGAAGTTCCGAAGGATGCTCGTTATTCCATCAAGCGTGCTGAGGTTATCCTTGGTCGTGGAACAGCTGGTGTACAGCGTCTGACTGCAACGAACGGTAACCCCGACTTGCGTTCATGGGCAGGCCAAGCCCGCCCTGGCGACCGTATCGTTATTGATATCAAAGATGCGGCCCGTAGAACATTCCGTGACGACGAAGAAAAGATTGTCCCGAAAGGTTCGAATGGTATTATCATTGTACCGGTGAATTAATAAACAGATGAAGAAGATAGCATTTTTTGCAGCGCTTTCGGCAGCGTGCTTTATAGCAAGAGCACAGGAAGTACAGGACCTGGAGGTTCAGTACAACCCGAACTCACTGAACCCTATTCCTGTCTACGAGCAACACTACAAAGTGCGTGTGTGGCGGAATATCGATCTGCGTGAAAAGCAGAACAAAGGCTTCTTCGCCAAAAATGGCGAATTAACCCGGCTGATCATCGACGCTGTAAAATCTGGCGAGTTGACGGATGTTTATGCCAGCGACTCTCTGACCTCGAAAGTCTCTAAGCAAGACTTTCTGGGCCGTTTGGTGGCTGAGCAGGCACAGACCTATGATCAGTGGGATCCGAACCGCGATTTTTATACCGACGACGTGATCACCTATAACGGTAAGAACTACCGTTCCCTGCGTGACAACCGTGGTGTAACACCGGGTGCGGACAACGCCGGTGATGACTGGGCTGCAACTTCACAAGGCAGCGGTCTCGAGTACATGGTGAATGATATTAGCAATGCCCATATGTGTGAGGATATCATCTTCGACAGAAGAAGATCAAGACTCTACTATGACATTCAGGCCATCGAGCTGATCATTCCCGGTGCAAAAACCAACACAAACATCGACGTGTCGTTGGGTTGGTTTAAGTACAAGGACCTCGAGAAACTGTTCCGCAATAACATCCCGAAAGCGGTATGGTTCAACTGGCAGAACACTGCTCAGAACAAGAACTTCGCCGATGCTTTCTTGCTGAGACTCTTCCACGGAACGATCTATAAAGTTCAAAATCCGGATGATGAGACTATTGACGACACCTACCGTGCTAACGGCCGTCCTTATCGTGAAGGCGTATGGGCACGCGAGTGGACCGAAATGATGCTCATGGAGAAAGAGCACAATCTCTGGGAGTTTTAAGTTTTGTTTTTTTGATATTGAAAAGGGAGGCGAAAGCTTCCCTTTTTTTATTACCTGCTGGGGTCTATCGTTTCATGGCTTCGGCCTTCTTCTGACCAATAATAGCAGCTATCTCTTCTATCGAGGCTTCTTTGATCTTCTTCACGGACTTAAAGTGCTTCAGCAATTTTTCGGCTGTCTTGTGACCAATCCCCTCTATACCTTCCAGCGCCGAGCTGAAGTGTTTTTTACTGCGCTTCAAGCGGTGGAACGTGATGGCAAACCGGTGCGCTTCGTCGCGTATCTGCTGTAATAACAAGAGGCCCGGCGATTTTTTACTGATGAGAAGCGGGAACGGATCTTCGGGATAGTATATTTCCTCCAGCCGTTTGGCAATGCCTGCAATCGGTACTTTGCCGTAGATGTTCAACTCTTTTAAGGCTTCACAAGCGCTGCTAAGCTGCCCTTTACCACCGTCGACGATAATCAGATCAGGCAAAGGTTGGCCTTCTTCCAGGATGCGTTTATAGCGGCGACCTACGATCTCCTTCATAGAGGCAAAGTCGTCTGGCCCTTCTACGGTTTTGATATTAAAATGCCGGTAGCCCTTTCGTTCGGACTTACCATCGACAAAGCGCACCATGGATGCTACAGGCGACGTGCCTCCCAGGTTAGAGTTGTCAAAGCATTCGATGACTTTAGGTAACGTAGGCAATTTCATATCCTTCTGTAGGATAGTCAGGACCTCTTGTTGTTTTGTCTTCTTGCCTTCACGGAAAATCTCTTTTTCCTTCTTAAGCTCCAGTGCATTTTTTAGCGACAGGAAAATAAGCTTCTTTTTGTCGCCAATCTTGGGGACTACATTTTCAACACCCTCTTCCAACACCGTGATGTCCAGGTTGCTCAGGATGACCTCGTTCTTGCTATTGGTTTGCTCACGCAATTCAGCCACCGCAAGGCTTAACAACTCCTCGTCGGGCTCGTCGAGTTTCTTCTTGAGCTCAACAGTTTTAGAGAAGACAATAGAGCCTTCTATAATCTGGAGATAGTTAACGTAGGCATAGGCTTCGATGCTCGTAATGGTAAAGACGTCGATGTCGGTCACGTCGCGGTTTACCACCAGCGACTTCGATTGGAAACGTTCCAGGGTGTCAACCTTTTCTTTTACAGCTTGTGCGCGTTCAAACTCCAGGTTGGCTGCAAAGCCTTTCATCTGGTTGTTCAGGTGATTGTATACAACGCTGAGGTTTCCTTTCAGGATATAGCGCGCCTGACTAATCTCTTCCATATAGGCTTCTTCTGCCTGTAAACCTTCGCACGGTCCTTTACAGTTGCCTATGTGAAACTCGAGGCACACCTTGAACTTCTTTTGCGCCACATTCTGTTCACTGAGCAGCAACGAGCAGGTGCGTATGGTATAGAGCTTGCGCACAAGCTCCAATACATTCTTCATGGCCACGACGCTGGAGTACGGGCCGAAATATTCTCCTTGCTCCGGCAGATACTTGCGCGTATAGATGATGCGGGGATAACGTTCCTTCAGGACGCAGATATAGGGGAAGGTTTTATCGTCCTTGAGGAGGATGTTATACTTAGGCTGGTTTTGTTTGATGAAATTGTTCTCCAGCAACAAGGCATCGAATTCGGAGTTCGATACCGTATAGTCAATGCGCCGGATCTCAGAGACCAGTCGGAGAGTTTTTCTGTTTACGCCCGTGCTTTTCGAAAAGTAACTACTGACGCGTTTCTTGATGCTTTTGGCTTTGCCGACGTAGATCAGCACATCTTCGGCACTATAGAAACGGTAAACCCCCGGAGACTCCGGCAGCCGGCTTACCGCATCTTTAATGTCGTCCATAGAATGTCTGCCAATTAGTTATTCGGAACCTGCCAGACTTGCTCGTCTTCTGAATCCTGCGCATCGGTAGAAGTGCTGTTATGTTGGCTGCAGTCGAGCGTTATATCAAGACCCATGGCCGGTCTTCGAAAGACACCTTTTCCATAGCCAAGTTCTTTGTCACGGTATACGCGCGTCATATACTTGTCCCAAATCGGAGCGGCTGTTTTACCACCCTGGCCAAAGCTCCAGGACGGGAAGTGAATACTGCGCTCGTCGCCGCCTACCCACGCACCGGTGACAAGGTTATGTGTAATGCCCATGTACCAACCGTCAGAGGCGTTGTCGGTGGTACCGGTCTTACCGCCGACCTCGTTGTTGGTCCGGAGGTCATAGCTCAAGCCGAGCGAAGTACCACCTGATTCTTGCACACCACCTTGTAGCATATAGATCATTTTGTAGGCTGTGCGTTCGTCCATCGCCTGGCGGGTTTTGGGAACGAAGTTTTCCAGTACATTGCCATTTTTGTCTTCAATGCGCGTGATGTAATACGGCTGAGTATAAATGCCGAGGTTTACATAGGTGCAATATGCCGCCACCATTTCATACAGCGTAACATCGCTGGTGCCAAGACATAATGATGGTACAGCATCCAGCTTACTGGTAATGCCCAATCGATGAGCAAAGTCCACTACATTTTGAGGTGTTACGCGTTCCATCATTTGTGCCGTGATGGAGTTAATCGAACGCGCCATCGCTTTACGAATGGTCATTTTTTCGCCACTGCCGCGCGTGCCATCCGAGTTTAATGGGCTCCAGGTACCACCGGAAACTTTGATGGTCGGTGAGATGTCGAGCAGCTCCAGGCAAGGTGAGTAGCCTGCTTCAATCGCGGTGCCATATACAAAGGGTTTGAAGGTAGAACCCGGTTGACGAGCGCCCTGGCGTACGTGGTCATATTTGAAATACTTATGCGACACGCCACCTACCCAGGCTTTGATGGCGCCGGTCTTTGGGTCCATTGACATCAGGCCGGTTTGAAGAAAGCGGTTGTAGTAGTTCAGCGAGTCCATTGTGCTGAACAGTGTGTCGCGTTCGCCGGCATAGGTAAAGACGGTCATGGGCTTCTTGACACGAAGCATGATGTTCACCGAGTCTGACCCCGCGCCGTAGCGGTCTACAAGGTTGCGATAAGCTTCCGTGCGTTTGACCTTTTTGTCGAGGAAGCCTTTGATCTCTTGCCCGGTCTCTTCGTCAACCCACGGATTGCGGCTGCGTTGTTTCCACTCGCGGTCAAATTGTTTCTGTAGTTTAGCCATGTGCTCAAGCATGGCATCCTCCGCATAGCGCTGCATGCGGCTGTCGATTGTCGTGTAAATCTTGAGACCTGATTCCCATAGGTCATAGCCATGTTCTTTACACCAGGCGATCAGATCATTGCGCAGTACGTTGCGGAAGTAAGGAGCGAGTCCCTGATTCTGGTTTTGTACGGCAAACTTCAGGTCGATCGGTAGCACGCGAACCGAGTCGTAGGTGACGCGCGAAATGAATTTGTGATCGTAGAGCTTATAGAGTACCTCGTTTCGTTTGTTGAGCGCATTCTTCGGAAAGCGGTGCGGGTTGAACAGCGAAGGGTTCTGACACATGCCCACCATTACAGCAGCCTCTTGTACGTTTAATTCGCTGGGTAACTTATTGAAGTATGTCTCACACGCCACTTTGATGCCATAGGCGTTGCTGCTGAACTCGATCGTGTTGAGGTACATCGTAATGATCTCCTCTTTGGTGTAGTTCTTTTCCAGTTGAATGGAGATGATCCACTCTTTTGTTTTTTGGACAATGCGACGAGGAATTTTGCCCAGTCGGGCCAGGGGGCCGTCGAGGTCAAGCGTATACAGGTTTTTCGCGAGCTGCTGCGTGATGGTACTGCCACCACCTTTGCTGTTGAAGGTCATCAACCCCCAGACCACCCGTGGATAGGCCCAAAAGTCCATGCCTGCGTGATCGTAAAAGCGGTGGTCTTCCGAGTAGATGAGGGTCTTGACAAGATTGGGTGAAAGCTGGTCGTATGTTACCTGGCTTCGGTTAAACCGGAAGTAGCGTCCCAGCGAGACGTCGTCGGCGGAAATCACTTCCGAAGAAAGGTCGTTCTCCGGGTTCTCGATCGCCTTCAGGCTGGGCATGCCGCCGAACAATCCGAACAGATCGATTCCTACCGAAAAAACGTACAGCGGAAATCCCAGGATTATGCACAGGAATAAGATCCAGATACCTTTTACTACTTTCCCAAACCAGGGTTGCTGTATGCGTAGGAGACTACTGAGCTTCTGCTGGATAGTTTTTTTGGAAGAATTGGATGTACTCATCAAGACCTTTAGTTCGGTAGAAGATATCGAAATTATCTTTTGTGATTACAAAGGTATTGAATTTATGGTTTTGTAGCTCCGTGAGCTTTGAAACCTGGGCTTTAAATGTTTGCGCATACTCAATGGCAGAGGTGACACGCGGCAACTCCGAGACCATCGTCAGTGCGTAGTCGTCGTTTAAAATAAGATTGCTGGTTTTCAGCGACAGGTCTTTGAAGCTTGCCAGGTTGAATTTGTCCAACACGGCCGAGGCAACGTCGCTTAGCTTCTCATCCTTCCGGTAGATCATGATAAAGTAGTGCGGCTCTTCCAGCGAGCGGATGTACTGTATGCCCATGCGTCGTTCCTGCTTGGTCTGGAAATCGCGCGACGACTGCAGCAACGTTTTTGCGTACTCTGTAATGGCTGCCTCCGGATACTTCTTGATAAATTCTTCCAGGCTGTACTGATACTGCGTAGCGTTCTCGGTTTTGCCAATAATTAATACTTGCAATAGTTCCAGGTTGGGCACAAACGTCGTTTGACCTAGTGCCAGCGCTTCATCGATGGTTTGCCTGGAGGCAGTGTAATCACCTTCGGTATACTGGTTGTAGGCATCTTTGTAGAGTACCTTTTGCTTTTCACCGGCTTGCTCCGACTCCGCCAGGTAGTTAGGGTTTTTCAGCAGTTTGGCAAACGTAGAATCGGGGTATTTACTCAACAATAAGCTGGCGTATTGTTCTGCCTTGCTGGGATCACTGTCTTTGTAGATCAGGTAAAGTTTATACAGGACTTCTGCTTCGTGCTTGGTTTCGGGGAATCGTTTCAGCAGCGTGTTGTATGTCGTCACAGCGTTCTCAGGCTCTTGCAGCTTGAAGTAATAGATGTCTCCCAGCTTGAAGTAAGCATCTTCGATCTTGGCGAGGGCCTCTTGTTTTTGTTCTTCTGTGCGGGGGATCTGTTGGTCCAGGCGATCGTACTCAGCCGCCACGGGGTCGGCCGGCGGAGCTGTGTTGGTGGGCTGTTGTACATTCGGATCGTCGGGCGCGGTCTCGTCCACTTCATTATCGTTCGCCGTAGCAGAACGAAGCGACCGCCGCCAGTTGTCTTCCAGGGGCACGTTACCCCACACGCGTTTAAACTCAGTCTCGCCCATGGCCATAGCCGAGGGGTTGCCAAAGTACCAATCGACTTCCTGCTCTTCGCCATTTTCGTTCGCAAAGATCGGATTGGAATTGCCCGAAATATCGATGCGATTGCCACCCCGTCGTTTCTTCTCAGCGGCGGCACGTTTTTCCTCTTCTCGTTTTTTAGTTTCAAAATTGGACTTGATCTGGGCACGCAGTGCGGCGGTGTCCATGGTGGCTAAGGCCAACAGGCTGTCTTGCCATTTGATGGTATTCAGATGTTTGACAAACTCGTTCAAAACTTCCTGGCGGGCTTTTATGCGCGCATACCCTTCGTAGTCTTTGGGCAGGGAGTTAATAGCACTATCGTAGTAGGCTTGTGAAAGTTGGTACTGGCGGAGTGTGTCATAATAAATCTCACCCAAACGCAGATAAGCTTCGCCGTCGATTCGTTTGTTATTACCAGCACGCACAGACCGGTTAAAGTCGGCAATGGCTTCGTCCAGGTTTTTCTGCTTGAGCTCAAACACGCCCATCTCATAGTAGATCTTGTCTTTGAAGTCTTTGTTCTTGCCGTCTTTCAACAGCTTCCTAAACGACTTCCGCGCGGCGTTCACGTCCTTGCTCCGCGATATTTCTGTTACCTGCGCCAGGTAGAGGCGGGCATAAAAATCCACCTCATACTCGGGGTTGGTGGCAATACATTTTTTATAAAAATTATAAGCTTCAGCTTCGAAGCCAAGCTTTTGATAGACTTGCCCAATGATAAAGTATATTCTCCCGGGCTTGTCACGCTTCTTCAACAACGGTACGGCTTCACTCAGGTTCCGGACCATCTTGTCCAGGTCGCCCTGCATCTGGTAGAAGTAAGCTTTCTCCAGCAGCAAGTGTTTTTTGTTTGTTTTGGTCAGCGGCATTTTCTGCACAAAGTCGATGGCGGCCTGTGCGTTGTTGAACTCCTGGTGCTCGGTAAAGGTGCGCACCAGGTGAATGATGGCGCGGTGGCGTGTGTCCAGATCTTTGCCTTTGGTATTGACGTATTTATACGTCTGGATAGCGTTGCCCCAGTCCAGGCTGTAAAAGCGCGCGCGCCCCACGAGGATATACGCGTCGTCTACCCATTTGCTGTTGGGATGCCGTTGTATGGCGAGGGAAGCCATTTTGACGGTTTCCTGTATTTCTTTGTCATAGCCTTTTGCCTGTGCCGAATCCAGCGGTGGGTACAACCGCAAGATGCGATTGTAGTCGTCCTCGTAGGCGGCCCAAATATCTTTGTCGATCTTGTCGAGCTCTTCGCGCGCGTACCAATAACCGTTGTAATGCGCGGTTGTGTTATGATAAGCCTTGCTTGTCCAGGAGTGACTTTCTGATGAACAGCCGTTCAGCAGCATGAGCGTCAAAAGAACAACGAGGTAGTAGACAATATTTTTCAAACCGCTGCTATTTGTGAGGGTAAAACGCAAAAATCCAACATTCCATATTTAAATAAGCTGGAATATCTAATTTTGTGCAAAAAAGTAGAATATTTTGAAGTGACCCAGGGCATGAGGCCGTTCAATTTGACAATCCTTAGCAGAGACCAGCGCATACGATCTTAAAAACTATTCCATAGCGGATGAAACCGAAAAAAACATTATCGAACTGGCTTACGACCCGGTATCAACTGATTATTCGCAACGAAGAAAACTTTGCCGAGAAAACCAGCCTGGGATTCACCTATTCGAAAGTTATTCTTTTTTCGGTGATTTTATTTACCGGGCTGTTCATCATGAGCCTGTTTATGTCGAAGACCATCCTGGCAAAATGGTTCGATCCCAAACACGAACAAATGGTCTTAAACCAGCAGCTCTTTGAGCTGGCACAAAAGGTTGATTCGCTGGCGCTCGAGATCGACCGTAAAGACCAATTCATTGCTAACTTCCAGCGTGTACTCAGTGGCGACACCACTAATTTTAAAGATCCTGCAGAAGCACTGCGCAACGAATCACAACCCCTTACAAAACCAACTGCCGCCAATTTAAGCGCATCATCGATCGATTCGACATTCCGACGGGAATTTGAACAATCCGACCTATCAGTGACCCCGTTGACCAACGTTAGATATCGTGAGTTACAAGAAACTTTCTTCTATTCGCCCCTCACGGGATATATATCCGACACCTATGATGTAGCCAAAGGACACCTCGGTGTAGATATAGTGGCGAAAGCCAACGAGCCGGTTAAGTGCATCGCGGGGGGTACTGTGATCTTTTCATCCTGGACGCAAGACTCCGGCTATGTAATAATGGTGCAACACAGAGGCAACCTCATCTCTGTATACAAGCACAATGCCCAACTTTTGAAAAAAGTTGGTACTTTTGTCAATGGTGGCGAGATCGTATCTATCGTGGGCAATAGTGGCGAGCTTACCAACGGTCCACATTTGCATTTTGAATTGTGGTATAATGGGAACTCCCTGAACCCGGAAGAATTTGTAACTTTTTAAACCAGAATGTCATGCTAACTTCAAAAGAACAAAAACGCGCTGCCGATGAGATCAGCAACTCAAGCAACACCATCGGGAAAGGCACTTACCTGGAGGGAAACATCGAAACATACGGCAATATTCGGATTGAAGGCAAAGTTACTGGCAATATCAAGTCGAAGTCCAAGGTGGCTCTGGGCCATCAGTCGCACGTACAAGGCAATATCATCGCCCAAAACGCTGATATTGAGGGTGAAGTAAAAGGAAAAATCGAAATTGCCGAGCTGTTGGTGTTGAAAGCCACAGCCATCATCAACGGTGACATTATCACTGGCAAAATGGTCGTAGAGCCCGGCGCCGTATTTAATGGCTCCTGCAAGATGGGCGCTGCAATAAAGGACATTAAAATAGGAGCTGAGAACAATAATGGAGTCACCCGATCCATCACCCAACCAGAAATCAAAACCGTCTAACACTTACCTGAAATACAGCGGCCTGGCGATCCAATTGTTTGGCGCTATTGGCGTGCTTGGATGGCTGGGCTATAAGCTTGATCAGTACCTGGCTCTCACTTTTCCCGCGTTCATGCTTCTTTTCGGTTTTCTGGCTTTCGGTGGAATGATGTTCCAGGTGTACCGGTCGATAAAACGCGACAACTCTTGACACGTTTCGTCCTTGTATTATTAATTACCGCCGCGGCGATCGCCGGTGCGACCCTGCTCGCCTGGCAGCGGCAATGGCTTCCGTTACCTTCATTCTTTTACCAAACGCTCATCCTGTTGGCGTTCAGCACCGCATTGATTTACCGCTATCTTTACAAGGCCGATAAGTCGGAATACTTTGTCCAGCTCTATCTGCTCACCATGACGGTGAAATTGCTGACATACGGCGTCTACAATGTGTTTGTGGTACTACAGGACAAAGCCGGCGCCACCGCCAATGTGGTCTTTTTTATGACGGTTTATGCCATTTTCACCGTCCTGGAAATATCCTTCCTCTATCGTCGCATTTCGCGGTTTTGACCACCATTACTAAAAGCCCAAAATTTTCCAAAACATTTTTTTGTGGGAGGAGATTTAATACCTTTGCGGTCGGAATTAAAAAGCCTCCGAAATAAGCCCAAATGAGCGTTTTCTCTAGCACTTTCCGAAGAATTTCGATCCTTGGTTTACTGTTAGTCGTGTTTTTTTCGGTTGCCGGTGCGCAACATGAACACACACAGGAAGCAGACGAATACGAGAACGGCGAAAAACCGCAAAAGGAAGAGTTCAACGCAAGCGAGGTGATCATCCACCACGTAGTAGACGATCACAGCTGGCATTTTTGGAGCGGCCATAACGGCACCCTGTTTCTTCCCGTTATTGTTTATTCTTCTGAACGCGGCATAGAGGCTTTCTCGTCCAGCAATTTCTATGACGAGCATCACAACCTGAAGCCGGAAGGTTACAACGGCTACAAGCTCGAGCACCATAAAGTAGTGCTGGCAAACGGCTCCAGCACATTGGACCTCTCCATTACGAAAAACGTAGCCATGCTCTTTATCAATGCCATTGTACTCATCCTGGTATTTACGGCAGTGGCAAAAGGCTACAAAAAGAATACGGGCAAAGCCCCCAGCGGGATTCAATCGTTCTTCGAACCCGTCATTTTGTTTGTACGCGATGAAATCGTGAAGCCCAATATCGGCCCCCATTACGAAAAGTACTTCCCGTATTTGCTGAACCTGTTCTTCTTTATCCTGTTCGGCAACATTCTGGGCCTGCTGCCTGGTGCAAGCAACATGACCGGCAACATTGCCGTGACGTTGGTGCTGGCCGTGCTGACCTTCATCATTACAAACGTGAATGGAAACCGCTCGTACTGGTCGCACATTTTCTGGACGCCGGGTGTGCCGCTGCCGCTGCGCATCGTCATCCTGCCCGTGGAAATCATCGGCATCTTCACCAAGCCCATTTCACTGACCGTACGTCTTTTCGTGGCGATCACGGCAGGCCACATTGTGATCCTAAGCTTGATAGCCCTGACATTCATCTTCCAAAGCTATTCGGTCGGTATCGCGTCGAGCCTGGTGGCATTGTTCATCAACCTGATCGAGATATTGGTGGCCGGTATTCAGGCCTATGTTTTTACGCTGTTCTCGTCGCTGTACATAGGTCAGGCGACCGCGGTACATGAACATGACGATCATCACTAATGAAGCATTAAGATATCCCGGTTTCGGTAACACGGCGCCGGGCTTTAATACACACAATTTAAATACTTACAATTATGTCATTAGCACTTTTATTGGACATCAGCTATGCAATCATGGGCGCTGGCATCGGTGCAGGTCTTGTAGCAATTGGCGCAGGTCTGGGTATCGGTAAAATCGGTGGCTCTGCAATGGAGAGCATGGCTCGTCAGCCTGAAGCTTCTGGTAAGATTCAGGGTGCGATGCTGATCATTGCCGCGCTGATCGAAGTTGCTGCGCTTTTCGCGCTTGTAATTTGCCTGCTGATTTCGTTCAAAGGCTAAAAGCTTTAGAAACCTGCTTTAGGCGTTTGGCCGGGCAGGTTTCTTTATGTTGAAACTACACCAGACTACATACTATATTATGGAACTTCTTACCCCCGGTACGGGCCTTATCATTTGGCAGTTAGTCATCTTCGTAGGTCTATTTTTTCTACTGAGCAAGCTGGCCTGGAAGCCCATTATCGCTTCCCTCAAGGAACGTGAAGTGTCTATTCAGGACGCTTTGTCGACTGCCGAAAAAGCGCGCCTGGAAATAGCGGCGTTGAAGTCAGACAATGAGAAGCTGTTGAAAGCTGCCCGCGAAGAGCGCGACCGGATTCTGCACGAAGCCCGTGAGGCCTCTAACCGCATGAAGGAAGAAGCTCAGGCTGACGCTAAAAAAGCAGCCGACAAAATCATTGACGAGGCACGTGCCGCCATCAATGTAGAGAAGCAAGCCGCCCTCCGCGAAGTAAAGGAGCAGGTGGCGCTGTTCTCTCTCGAAGTGGCCGAGAAGCTTTTGAGAAAGAGCCTCGCCGACGACAAAGCTCAGAAAGAGCTTGTAGCCAACTATGTTAAAGATATTAAAGTTAACTAAGCATGACTGATTTACGGGCAGCATCGCGCTATGTAAAGTCCCTCCTCGGTCTGGCGGTTGAACAGAATGCGCTGGAGGCAGTACACGCAGACATGCAGCTTTTTGCAAAAGTTTGTGCGGAAAACCGACAGTTCGTACTCCTGCTTCACAACCCAATTGTGAAACATGATAAGAAACGCGACATACTGGAGCGTGTCTTCAAAGGCAAAGTACATCCGCTGACGATGGCAATCTTTGACATCATTACCAGGAAGAACCGTGAGCCGCTTTTGCCGGCTATTGCCCGCGAATTCCATACCGCGTACAACGTATATAAAGGCATTGGCACCGCGGTCATTACCACGGCTGTTCCGCTCGATGCTTCGCTCCGTGCTGAGATCGAGAGAATTGCCAAGGGCCTAAGCGAAAGGAAGCAAGTCGAGCTCAAAGAGGTTATCGACAGCGATATGATTGGAGGATTTGTGTTGGAAGTAGGAGACAAGCAGATAGATGCCTCCATCAAGAATAAGCTGAATGCCCTGAAAGTGCAGTTCAGCCACAATCCATACATCAAAGAATTCTAACCCATCCGTACACCATTACTTTAACAATTAACGATTAACGATATTATGGCAGAGATCAGACCGGAAGAAGTATCAGCAATATTGCGCGAGCAACTTTCTCAGTCCCGCACAGAAGCACAACTGGAAGAAGTCGGCACCGTCCTCACCGTTGGTGATGGTGTGGCGCGCATCTATGGTCTTACCCAAGCACAGGCCGGCGAGCTGCTGGAATTTGAAACGGGTCTTCGTGCCCTTGTACTGAACCTAGAAGAAGACAACGTAGGTGCCGTATTGTTGGGTGAATCCAAAGGCATCCGCGAAGGTGATACCGTAAAACGTACCGGCAAGATCGCCTCTATTAGAGTAGGTGATGGTATGCTCGGCCGTGTGGTCGATACACTGGGCGCTCCGATAGACGGCAAAGGCCCTATCGCTGGTGAGCTGTATGAAATGCCCCTCGAGCGTAAAGCGCCGGGTGTAATCTACCGTCAGCCTGTGAACGAACCGCTCCAAACCGGTATTAAAGCGATCGACTCCATGATCCCCGTAGGTCGTGGTCAGCGCGAGCTTATTATCGGCGACCGTCAAACAGGTAAAACTGCCGTGGCGATCGACACCATCATCAATCAGAAAGAATTTTATGAAAAAGGCCAGCCTGTGCTGTGTATCTACGTTGCGATTGGTCAGAAAGCATCGACCGTAGCAACTGTAGTCGCAGCGTTAGAAAAAGCCGGGGCTCTCCCCTTTACCGTGATTGTATCGGCTTCGGCTTCTGACCCGGCTCCGATGCAGTTCTTCGCCCCCTTCACAGGTGCTGCGATTGGTGAATTCTTCCGCGACACCGGCCGCCCGGCCCTGGTAGTATATGACGACTTGTCTAAGCAGGCCGTTGCTTACCGCGAAGTTTCTTTGCTGCTAAGAAGACCCCCCGGACGTGAAGCATACCCGGGTGACGTATTATATCTGCACTCCCGTCTGCTCGAACGTGCCGCGAAGATCATCAACAACGATGCCATCGCACGCGACATGAACGACCTCCCCGCGTCGATCAAACACCTGGTAAAAGGTGGTGGATCGCTGACGGCCCTCCCGATCATTGAAACGCAAGCCGGTGACGTATCGGCTTATATCCCGACCAACGTGATCTCGATTACCGATGGTCAGATTTTCCTCGAAACCAACCTCTTCAACTCGGGTATCCGTCCGGCCATCAACGTAGGTATTTCGGTATCACGTGTAGGCGGTTCGGCACAGATCAAGTCGATGAAGAAAGTAGCGGGTACGCTGAAACTCGACCAGGCACAATTCCGAGAGCTGGAAGCTTTCGCGAAATTCGGTTCTGACCTCGATGCTGCTACCAAGCTGACGATCGAACGCGGAAGAAAAAACACCGAGATCCTGAAACAAGATCAATATGCTCCGGTACCTGTAGAAGAGCAGGTAGCGATCATCACCGCTTCTACGCGTGGTTTCATGGACCGTGTGCCGGTAAACAAAGTGAAAGAATTCGAAAAGGACTTTACACAACTGCTGCGTGCCACCCACCGTCAGGTGCTGGATAACCTTCGTGCTGGTAAATTTGAAGATGCGGATGTTGCGATCATTAAGAAAGTAGCAGCCGACCTGTCAAGCAAATACTGAGCTTAATTATAGAACCCCGACGCAAATACCTGTATGCCGAGTTTAAAAGAAGTTAAGAGCAGAATAACATCCGTTATGTCTACGCAGCAGATCACCCGAGCCATGAAAATGGTGGCGGCGGCAAAATTGCGTAGATCGCAGGATCGGATCACCCAGATGCGCCCGTTTGCTGTGAAGCTTAACGCCATCCTGAAAAATCTTTCTGCCGCTCAGACCGACGGCGATACCGACCACTGGTACAGCCAGGTGCGCGCCGAGAAAAAGATCCTGATCATTTCCGTAAGCTCTGATCGCGGTCTCTGTGGTTCTTTTAATGCCAACGTATTCAAAGGCGTACTGCGCCTGATCGACGAGAAATACAGCGCGCAATTTGCTGCTGGTAATGTTACGATTCTGCCGATCGGTAGAAAAGCAACAGAATTCTTTACTAAACGTGGGGTCTCCACTATAACAGACTTCTCCACATTGTACTCCGCACTGACATTCGGCAACGTATCGAATGCCATGGAGTATGTGATGGAAGCTTTCAAGAACGGTAAGTACGACAAGGTAGAGCTGGTATATAACGAGTTCCGAAACGTAGCAGTACAAATCCTGCGCACGGAGCAAGTGTTACCGATCGTAGCGCCTGCAACGGACAACACGCAGTTATCTAACCAGATCGACTACATCTATCAGCCGGACCAGGAAGAGATCATCACCGGATTGATTCCCAAGTCGCTGAAAATTCAGCTCTTCAAAGCGCTGTTGGATTCCAACGCTGCTGAGAACGGTGCACGTATGTCAGCCATGGACAAGGCGACTGACAATGCCGGGGAGCTCTTAAAACAGCTACGCCTCACGTACAACCGTACCCGTCAGGCAGCCATCACCAAGGAAATCCTCGAGATCGTGGGCGGTGCAGAAGCACTCAAGTCTGCCTAATGATATTTTTCGTAACATTGAAGTCCTCTGACACCTCAGAGGACTTTTCTGTTTTATGGAGCGATTGATCCGCATATACCGGTTTTTCAATCTCCTCAGCATCGACGTGGTGCTGGGTGCCCTATGCAGTGCTGTGTTTTTTGCCAGAATTTTCAACGTCACCATTTACACACAGGGCCTGTTGTCGCTGGGTCTCACGGTCTGGGTAGTATACACCACAGACCATTTGCTCGACGCACGGAAGGTAATTGGCAGCGCGTCCACCGAGCGGCATCAGTTTCACCAACGACACTATCGTATTCTTGTGCCCTGCGTAATCGTGGCTGTACTACTGGATGCCTTGATCGTGTTCTTTATTCGTCGGCCGGTACTGGAAGGCGGCGTCGTGTTGATAGCAGTCGTAGGTATATATTTGCTGGTGCAGCAATACACCAGGATATTCAAAGAGATTTTTATTGCCTGGATGTATACCATAGGTGTATTGCTGCCTTCGATCATGGTTACACGTGTGCCGTATTACACGTGGCCGTGGGTGTTGCTGCTGCAGTTTTTCCTGTTGGCGCTCACGAACCTACTCTTGTTTTCCTGGTTTGATCATGAATTTGATGCCCGCGACAAGCGAAGCTCGTTTGTGACTATCGTGGGGCTTGATCGAACACGCATCATCATCAGGGTGCTTTTTATTATCACGGCTTTGCTAACGTTCTTCTCCCATGAGTTAAAAGCCTCGTTTTGCCTCCTGGCAGCCAATAGCGTGCTGCTAGGCATCTTTTTGAGACCTGAGTTCTTTCGAAAGGCCGATCGTTTTCGCCTTTTGGGCGATGCCGTTTTCTTCGTATTGTTATTCTATACATTGCCATGAAAGATCACATAGTTAACGACTTTAATGGCATTGCCTCGGTGTACGATGCCCTGGCCTCGATGGTATTTGGCAAAAATCTGATCAAATCCCAACACCACTTCCTGCATGTAATTCCTGACGATGCAACGGTATTGATCGTGGGCGGTGGCTCGGGCGAACTATTACAAACCTTGCTACAACAAAAGCCCAAGTGCCAGGTAGTATATGTTGATGCATCCGAGAGAATGATCGAACTGGCACGGCAGCGCGTGCAGAATGCCGCGCGGGTCACATTTCTGTGTGGTACAGAGAGTGTAGAAATGCCCGTGCCCGCATTTACCGTCGTCATTACAAACTTTTATCTCGACCTCTTCACGCAACAGTCGCTGCCAGGAATCATCACACGCTTACGATCGCTGCTCGTGCCGGGAGCCTTGTGGCTTGTTACGGACTTTGTCAAGCCAACGAAACTATGGCAGAAGCTTTTGCTCAAGAGTATGTACTTATTCTTTAGAATTGTGAGCAATATAGAAGCTTCACGTATTTCCGATTGGCAGGAAATGTTGGGCACTGCCGGACTATCCCGCCAGGCGGAAAAGACTTTTTACCATGGAATGATTAAGAGCATAGTCTTCGGTGAGACTACTTCCCGTCTACATAGTCCTGAAGATAATTGAAGGCATCTGTTAAACGACCCTGATCGGCAATCGTTGCGCGTTTAATGATGTCGTCTTGATCGGCATGAATGAGCAATGGCAACACGCGGTTGATCAGGTCCTGTCCAAACTCTTCCGAGGCACTGCGCGGCAGCTCGCAAGGCAGGTTGTCCACCGCCATGACGGTTACATGCTTTTCGTTCGAAAATGGTGGATATAACTGATCTGTTGCAGGATCATAATCATACAACGGATCGGGAATGGTCGTCGCGTGCTTCGTACTCGGAATGGAGCCATCGATGTCGCACGTAATGTCGGCGATGACGGATACCTTGAATTCCGGTGCCAGCATATCCTCACGCGTGAAAAGTACGGGAGCTTTGGGGTTCCAGTACGCACCGGCCATCAGCATGTCGGCCACTTGCGTAAAGATGGTGAAGGAAGATGTATACCGTTCGGGATATATGTGAAATTCTTCCCGGTTAAAAGCTCCGCCTTCTTTGCGTGCATGATAGTCGGCACTGCTTAGCTGGACATATACGGGTTCGTCGAACTTCCTGGTAAGGAAATCATATACTCCTACCTTGCGAATGCCGGCACTATCGAGTGTCTCCATCGACCCCTTGCCTACGCGGCCGGCACCCGTCAAGATGATCTTGATTGGAGGTAGCTTTACTTTACGAAGCTCCAGCTTGAGGTCGTTCACATCAAAACAGTCATGTGCTCGTCGCAGCGAGAATGTGCCATACCGGTTTCCGTATGCCCACAATCCATTGTACGCGCCAACAATACCGGCGTAACGCCCAAAGGCAACAAGCCGGTTGCCGAGTTTATCTTTCAGTACTTCGTAGTCGATCAGGCGTATGCGCCTGGCCAGGACGGCCTGCAACAGCGTGCGGTTATAGGGCTGCTTTTTAATGGTATGTGAAAAGAATAAATAGGTCTTGTTGTCGATCAGTTTATCGATCGGAACTTCTTTGATTCCCATCAATACATCGCAATCACGGACGTCAGCTTGTACGCTGATGCCGTGATCGCGGTATTCTTTATCTTCAAAACAGCGGATTGGGCTTTCCTGGCAGACGATTGTCACTTCGGGAAAACGCTGTTGGATCTCTTCTGTTTGTGCAGGTGTAAAGGGTACCCGTTTATCGGGTGGGACTTTACCCTCCCTGATCAATCCAATTTTCATCCGTATAATTTGCTACTAAGTTAACAGCAAATACTGCTTGTGCCAGCGATGCAGTTAACTTTCAAACAGGCCTCCTAACAAGGAGCCTGACTCCTTGCCGCTATTGCGGCCATACGGCGCCAACGCCTGTACCAGTTTGCGGATCGGCATGGACTGCAGCCATATCTTGCCGGTGCCACGCAGGGTGGCCAGGAATATACCTTCGCCGCCAAAGATCATCGAGCGCAAACCACCGGCCGTCTGTACGTCAAAGTCAATTTGTGATTCAAACGCTACTACACACCCTGTGTCTACACGCAAGGTTTCGTTGTTCAGCGTACGCTCAATAACGGTACCGCCGGCGTGCACAAAAGCCTTACCGTCGCCTTGCAGCTTTTGTAGAATAAAACCTTCGCCACCGACGAGACCTGAACCGAGCTTGCGATTAAATGTGATCGATAACTTCGTACCGTACGCCGCGCAGAGGAAGCCGTCTTTCTGTACGATCAGCTCATGGCCGGGGCTATCGGCCAGTGAAACTGGTATAATGGTGCCGGGATAGGGTGCTGAAAAACCTACCTTGGCTTTGCGATTGCCGCGGTTGGTAAAGTGCGTCATGAAAAGTGACTCACCGGTAATAATACGCGACCCTGCAGACAACAGCTTATCAAAAATACCTTGATTGGGATTGGCACCGTCGCCCATTTTGGTTTCGAACGTAATGCCATCTTCCATAAAGAGCATAGCGCCTGCTTCCGCGATAACGGTTTCCTGCGGGTCGAGCTCGATTTCTACAATCTGTATGCTTTCGCCCTTAATCTGGTAGTCGATTTCGTGTGATCTGGTCATGTTTGGTTTAATTATAGTACTTAAAAACGGGATAGTCCACCGCGTGGTTGTTGATCCCCGCTTTTTCCAGGTAGCTGTCCAGGAAATTCCAGCTAATAAACCCGTCATCCGATTGAGGCTCAAGCACGTAAAAAGCCAGATTTCCCAGCGGCTGCGCCAGGTCGACCATGTAGTCACCTGCCTGAAACTTACGGGAAGCCTTTTCAAACGTACCCTCGGCTGTAGCCATCAGGTGGCCCTCGAATTTGCGTGCACTGCGCTGTACCTTTGTTATCTGAAAGACGTCTCCTTTCAATATTTTACCCTTAGACAATTTCGTAACACGAATGCCCAGCTGTTGTAAATGCAACGCCAGCGTGCTGTGCGCCGCCGGAATGATATATCCCCGCGGAATGGTGCTCTCTACTGTTGGCTGGAACTGCGCGAAATACGGTACGCCGTCATACCGTACAATATTACCCGTACGAAACCACTCCAGTGTACCGTCATCTTTTTTCGTGCCGGTATAGTCGTAGGTGAGAAAGTTGTTTATCACTTCGCCCGATACCATTTTAAACTGTACACCCGCCTTCGCCTGTCCTGCCTGCGTGGCAAACTTGCGCGTCGTTTCCTCATCGGCTGTTTGAGTGACGCGCACGATCTCGTGTGCATGTTGCTGCGTATAGTCCAGGATCTCGGTGACAAAAGAGTATGTGGAGTATATGCGTTGATAAAAGCGCTCGTGCGCAAAAGCCTCGCTTAAGATCGCAATCCGGTTACGAAGACCAAGCTGATTGACCAGGTAACGCGGATGATGATTATAGGTATAAAAATTCTTTACCGGCCAACCCTCCCGCAAATCATAGTCGCCGTAAGGACCGGTTTGTAAATTATACTTCTCACGCATGCGTTGCGTGATCGTGCGGAGCATCCGGTCGTTGGTATACTGGTACACCGACGAGTTTCCGGACGATAGATAGCCGGGCGCCCATGTCAGCGAATAGGCGTGCCACGTGCCGTTGGTTGTATGCAGGTCGACAAAAACATGTGGATCCCAGGTGTTGAGTACGGAAGAGAACAACGCACGTGTTTCCACCGCTTCCTGCTTAATACCGTCGCGGTTCAAATCCCAGCCCTGACTGTTCTCCCGTATGCCCACTTCCATCGGGCTGTCTTCCTGCGATGGCCGACGGCCCTTCTCCATCTTATCATTGCTGTCTGTATTATAGGCGGGAACAAAAAGTAAGATCAGGCTATCGAGCAGACGGTTCTTATCACCCAGCAGAATATCGCGCATCAACATCATCAGCGCTTCTTTTCCTTCCACTTCGCCGGCGTGGATGTTCCCCTGCACGTAGGCTATAGTCTTATGACTGTTCTTCGCGGCCGCAGGTGTAGCAATGCCGTTGCGTGACAGAATGGCCATTTGTATGTCTTTCCCTTCGGGGCTTTTGCCGAGAGAGACAATCTTTACTTCGGAGCTGAGCTTTGAGATAGCTTCCAGAAACGAAGACACTTCTTGACAAGTAGATGTTTTTTGGAAAGCTGTTTTCTCAGGTGTGAGAATCAGCGGGGCCGGCCATACCTTTTGTGCGACGGCTGCCGGTAGTAAAAATAAAGAGAGTACAAAGAGAAGATAGAATCGCATCGGCTTTAGGCTTTTGAACTACTAAAATAAAAAAGCCCGGCCGAATTCGTGTCATTGCTACTTTTTCTTCTTGCCCTTTTTCATCTCGTCGTAATCTTCGCGTTCAGCCAACTTTTTGTCGTCGACGTTCTGATCGAGAAACTCATTGAGCTTCTCAATGTTCATATTCGACTTGATCTCCCCAAACTGGTCGATGGTGATATCCAACCCTTGCAGCTCTTTGTGCACACGTGGTTTGGGTGTAGCGGGGGTCTTTTTTTCCTTCTTTGCCATCATCTTATGCCGTTAAGGCTTTCCAGGCACTTTGTCAGCGCCTGGAAAGTCAGTATACAGTTTTACGCAACTTTGACTTTAATGTTTTGCAGCGCGTAATCAATTCTCTTTACGACCTCATTTTTACCGATGATCTCCATGATCATCATCAGGTCTGGTCCGGCACCCGCACCCGTCAGGGACACGCGCAAGGCTTGCATGATCTTGCCCGTACCTATGCCCAGCGTGCTGGTGACGTGCTCGAGCGTAGCCTTGGCTACGTTCGCATCAAATGCTTCGGTGCTTACTATGGCGTCTTTGAACGCTGTCAGCACTTTCACCGCGTCGTCGTTCCACTTCTTTGACACCACACCTTCTTCGAATTGTGTGGGAGCATGGAAGAAGAACTTCCCTTGCGCCCAGAAGTCTTTCGGGAATGTAGCCCGTTCTTTCATCAACACAGCAATCTGCGTTGCCTTCTCAAATGAGCATTCGATGTTCTCCTGCTCCAGCGATTCCAGCAAATAATTGGCCAGCTCGGCATCGGGCTTGGCACGAAGATACTGTTGGTTAAACCACTGTGCCTTGTGAATGTCAAACTTCGTACCCGCCTTACCAATGCGTTCAATAGAGAATGTTTTGATAAGCTCTTCCATCGAGAAGATTTCCTGCGTAGTGCCCGGGTTCCAGCCGAGGAAGGCCAGGAAGTTGATAAGCGCATCCGGCAGGTACCCCGACTCTTTGTAGCCCGCGGCAACATCGCCGGTATTGGGGTCTTTCCAGGTCAACGGGAAGATTGGGAATCCCAATTGGTCGGCATCGCGCTTGCTCAGCTTTCCGTTACCGTCTGGTTTGAGCAGCAGGGGTAGGTGGGCGAACTGGGGCATCTCATTTTCCCAGCCCAGGTATTTATACAGCAACACGTGCAGCGGCGCTGAAGGCAGCCACTCTTCACCACGGATCACGTGCGAGATCTTCATCAGATAGTCATCCACGACGTTAGCCAAATGATACGTCGGCATACCATCGCTTTTCATCAATACTTTGTCGTCGATCTGCGACGAGTGTACCATCACCCAACCGCGGATCAAATCGTTCAGGCGCACTTCTTCCTTCCGCGGCACCTTCAAACGAATAACATACGGCGTGCTGGCATCCAACAGTGCGCGCACTTCGTCTTCGGGCAGCGTCAGCGAGTTGCGCATTTGTGTGCGCGTAATGCTGTTGTATTGCGGCGAGGCCACACCTGCGGTCTTGAGCCGCTCGCGCATGGCTTCCAGTTCCTGTTCGGTATCAAAGGCATAATACGCGTGGCCATCGTTGATCAGCTGCAAAGCGTATTGCATGTACATGGATTTCCGTTCGGACTGACGGTACGGTGCGTGCGGGCCACCTACGCCTATCCCTTCGTCGATTTTAATGCCGACCCATTCCAACGACTTTAAAATGTATTCTTCTGCTCCCGGCACAAAACGGGTCTGGTCTGTATCTTCTACCCGTAAGATCATGGTGCCGCCGAATTGGCGGGCCAGCAGATAATTATACAAAGCGGTCCGTACCCCACCAATGTGCAACGCACCTGTGGGACTGGGGGCAAAACGTACGCGTACTTCTCTCATGCGCTCGAAATTCTGATTTGGACTGCAAAGGTAACAAATTGGGGTACCGCCTCGCGTATGAAGCAATACGAATTTGCCTGGCTAAAACAGCCTTTTTTAAGATACTATTTAACGGCGATGCACGAAATTTCCACATTCACATCCTTCGGTAAGCGGCTTACCTCTACCGTCTCGCGTGCAGGAGGGTTGGACGGAAAGTACTCGCCGTAAATGGCATTGACCTTCGGGAAATTACCCATGTCTTTCAAAAAGATCGATGTTTTCACGATGTTGGTGAAATCCATACCCGCCGCCTTCAGGATTTCGTCCAGGTTGGTCATGACCTGTTTGGTCTCTTCCTCGATATTGCCCGTCAGCATTTGCCCGGTTGATTGCTGAATCGCAATTTGGCCGCTAACGAACAACATGTTACCAGTTTGGATTGCCTGGCTGTACGGACCGATCGGTGCCGGCGCCGCGGCGGAATAAACGACAGTTTTTGACATGAGATTATGGGTTTAAAAATTACCTTTAGTAAGGACCAAAAATAACAGGACAAAGCCATTTGTAACCAGATATGAAAATTTTAATCGTCGGCCGCGATCAACACTACCAGGAAAGCCTCGTGAAGTTTGGTGACACCCACCACTACACCGTGCTGACCCATTACGACACGCTGCCCCCCCACCTGCTTACGTGCGACCTTGTACTCGACTTCATCGTCGCCGAGCAGCCTCATCAACTGGCTATTTATGCCAATATGCGCAGACCGGTGTTCATCAACACCGTCACCCAAAGCCTGGGTGCCTTCATGTCGCAAGGCAACTTTCAGGGCCCGGCGTGTATTGTCGGATTCAACGGTATGCATACACTGCTGAACCGTCCGCTGTTAGAGTTGGCGCTTGGGAAGGCGGAAGACGAGTCCATTGTAACAGATATTTGCGGACAGCTTCAGACAAAGTACGTGCTGGTAGAAGACCGCGTAGGGCTGGTCACCCCACGCGTTATTTGCATGATCATCAACGAAGCCTACTACACGGCAATGGAGGGCACCGCCACCAAAGAAGCCATTGATGTTGCGATGAAGCTCGGCACCAACTACCCGTATGGTCCTTTTGAATGGTGCGCACGCATCGGTATTCACCAGGTGTATGAATTGTTGGAGGCGGTATATGCCGACACGAAAGACGAACGCTATAAAATCTGCCCGCTGCTGCGGCAGGAGTATCTGCGCAGCAAATAAAAAAGTCCTCCCATAACGAGAGGACTTCCGTATATCTCAAACCAGTTTGTAGTCTTACTCTACTGTCACGGACTTTGCCAGGTTACGCGGCTGGTCTACGTTGCAACCACGCATCACGGCAATGTGATAGGAGAGCAGCTGCAGCGGAATAACGGACACCATCGGCATCAGCGCTTCGTGTACCGCCGGTACTTCAATAACAAACTCCGACATTTTCGGAATCTGCTGGTCGCCTTCCGTTACCACGGAAATTACGCGGCCTTTACGAGCTTTCACTTCCTGAATGTTCGAAACTACTTTCTCGTACGAGCTATCGCGTGTCGCGATGAATACTACTGGCATCTCTTCGTCGATCAGCGCAATTGGACCGTGCTTCATTTCTGCTGCCGGATAACCTTCTGCATGAATGTAGGAAATCTCTTTCAGCTTCAAGGCACCTTCCAATGCCACCGGGAAGTTATAACCGCGACCCAGGTATATAAAGTTGCGGGCATCCTTAAAAGTAGCGGCAATCTCCTGAATCTGATCGTTCAATTTCAATGCCTTCTCTACTTTCTCCGGAATGTTCTCCATCTCGGTCAGCAGCTCGTGCAGCTTTTGCTCTGTAATGGTGCCTTTCTTCTGCGCCACGATCAACGCGATCATGTTCAAGACGGTAAGCTGTGCGGTAAAGGCTTTGGTACTGGCGACACCGATCTCCGGACCGGCGTGCGTATAAGCACCCGCATGTGTAGCGCGCGCAATCGACGAACCTACTACGTTACATACACCGAAGATGATCGCGCCTTTTGATTTGGCAAGCTCGATGGCTGCCAGTGTATCGGCAGTTTCACCGGACTGGGAAATAGCAATTACCACGTCACCCTCACGGATCACCGGGTTTCTATAACGGAACTCCGATGCATATTCAACTTCTACCGGAATGCGGCAGAACTCTTCAAAGAAATACTCGGCCACCAGGCCTGCGTGCCAGGAAGTACCGCACGCTACGATCAGAATACGGTCGGCATTGACAAGCTTGTTAACATACTCGCGCAAGCCGCCCAGGATCAGGCGCCCCGATTGTGAATCCAGACGTCCGCGCAGACAATCCCGAATAGAACGGGGCTGCTCGAAGATCTCTTTGATCATGAAGTGCTCGTAACCACCCTTCTCAATCGCCTCCAATTCAAGGTCGATGGTTTGGATATATGGAGTCAACGGCAGGTTCGCTGTGTCTTTGATGCTCAGCTCGCCGTCGCGAATCACGACTATTTCCTGATCATTCAGGTATATAACTTCATTGGTATACTCCACGATTGGCGTAGCGTCCGATGCCAGGAAGAATTCATTTTTGCCGACACCCACCACCATGGGGCTACCCTTCCGGGCGGCCACAAGCAGGTTCGGATCTTCCAGGGACATGATCACGATGGCATAAGCACCAACTACTTTGGTCAACGCCAGTCGCACAGCTTCTTCCAGGGAGCAACGTTCGTTGTCTTTGATATCTTCAATAAAGTGAATGAACACTTCTGTATCAGTATCGCTGTGGAAGACGTGGCCCTTGCGGAGCAACTCTTGCTTCAGCGAGTTGTAGTTCTCGATAATACCGTTGTGAATAATGGCAAGTTTGCCGGAAGCCGAATAGTGTGGGTGAGCATTCGCGTCATTGGGTTCGCCGTGGGTAGCCCAGCGCGTGTGACCAATACCAATGTGGCTGTCGAGACTCTTGCCTTTCAGGTACTCTTCCAGTTCCGATACTTTTCCTTTCTTCTTATAAACGTTCAATCCACCGTTCAGCAGAGCGATCCCGGCACTATCGTAACCACGATACTCCAGGCGCTTAAGCCCTTTAATGATGATTTCCTGGGCTTGGCGATGCCCTACATAAGCAACAATTCCGCACATAAAAAATAATTGTTTTAATTGATTGCAGGGGTGGTATAATAAACCCGGAGGATGATATTATCCTTCCGGAACGCTGCCCGGTTCAACGTCTTGCCGTTAATATGTCGGCCATACGGAGGATCCGAGGCGGCCGCCGCCGGCGCATAGGGCAGCAGGATAGCCTTCGTAAAGAGCGGAGCATCATCTGTCTTTAGGAACAGTTGTTGGAAGAACCGCGGCGCACTGCCCCGGTAGGTCTTCGTATCCGCCGAATAGTTCAGTGTCAGGAACGTTCTGTTATCGTTCATCACAAAGAAGGTACTGTCAAAGGCGAGACGCGAGCCACGCACGAAATAAAAGTAGTTTGAATAGCTCGTTGTCGCATCGTTGTTGAAGTTAATGAATCCTTCATACGACGCGATGTTATTATACGACGTTTGGTAATCGCCGCTCCGTCCGGGGAACGGCAGCTCGATAAACCGGTTGTTGTTATTGATTAGCTTCACGGCCAGATTACCCGGAGGCGTCAGCACACCGCCATCTTCCACATCTTTAATGATGAACTCGGCATCGTTGATCACGACCTGGCCAAGACCGTCCAGGGCGCTTTTGAATGCAGAGAAATCGATCTTAGTCACGACACCGGTGCCGGCCTGCACGTATCGTAGGTCATTGCCCAGGTCGGTATCCTGATAGAATGTATTTAAACCGCTTAACTCGGATACAGCACGATCTGCTGTAATTTGGTTATAGCTCACCAGGCCTGCAAAAGTAATCGGCAGCATCAGCGAGTCTTCTTTCGTCGTATGATAGTGAATCTCCAAACGCGTCAGCGCGTCGGCGGGATTAAAGCCAATTACTTTGTCGCCTTGCGGAATGATCGCAATACCCTTCAGGTGTTTCTGGAAGAACGCACGGCTCTGCGCGGAATCCGGGTTCTCGCGGATCAGATCAAACAACCGGTGCCCAAACGCGGGGTCCAGGTTTACCGACGTGACGATTTCCGGAGGCGTAGCATCAGCAGCATAGCTGATGTGCTTGTCCCTGTCCACGCCATAGGCTTTGGTACCCAGGGCCACAGGGTTGTACGGTATTGTAGTTTTGCTCAGGTACAGTTGCGGCTGCGGGTATGTAATTTCCTGCGGTTTCTGCTGGCCACCGATGTGTGTGGTCTTCGTTACCGTATATCCTGCCACGAGCCTCTCTGTTACTTCGTGAACGGCAATATGTTGCTGCGTGTTACCGGCAGCGCCATACACGTAAAAGTCATGACGGAACTGAATGGATACCGAGTCAAACACCGCTTCATCGCGTGTAATGACGCCGTTGTTGTTCAGTGTGTCGATTTCGAGCGTATCGGCGGGCAACAACTCGGCGAATGTGGCCGACGCGATGTCACCAAAACGAGAGTCGTTATACCGGCCCACGAGGAACCGGTTCACGTCGTTGACGGCATCATAGTTCGACGTGCGAATAGAATCCAATAGCAGGATGCTACTCGTTACGGGAATGTCGATGGTCTGAAGATCGAATTTGGAATTTGGATTTGGATATCCTAATTGGTTGGCCTCATCTTCGCATGAGAAAAAAAATAAGGCAACTGCCAATACGGTCAGTTGCCCTTGAATGCGATTAACCCACAAGTTCATTATAGAAATTAAAATAGGATTCGGTGTAGTTTTCTTCCTTGATCGTTTCGACTTTCTTCTCTTTGATTTTCTTGAAAAGGCCTTCCAGTTTTTTGGTTTCGCCTTCGGCCAGTACGGCATCCGAAAACTCTACTCCCAATTTGATAAAGCCTTCGAAATCTGCTGACTTCAAGTTGCCCAGCATGTTGTCTTCAATGTCCATCATCTTCACCTTGTCCATAATGTCGCCTTTGAATTTGTGTGTAAAGGCGTTGTTATAGATCGTGAAAACGGTCTTGGTGTTTTTAAACAGCGGGTCGTTCTTGTAGGTCGTCTTGAGATACAGCGGGATAAAGCTTGTGATCCAGTCGTTGCAATGAACTACGTCCGGGGCCCAGCCCAGCTTACGCACGGTTTCAATAACACCCTTGCAGAAAAAGATGGCGCGCTCGTCGTTGTCTTCGTAGAAGTTGTTCTCTTTGTCGTGGAAAACTGACTTGCGATGGAAATAGTCTTCGTTATCGATAAAGTATACTTGAAGCTTGGCGTTCGGAATAGACGCTACTTTAATGATCAGAGGCTTCTCTTCATCCCCCACGGCAATGTTAATACCCGACAGCCTCACTACTTCATGTAACCGGTTCTTACGTTCGTTGATGATACCAAAACGCGGCACGAGAATTCTGATCTCCATTCCCTTTTCCTGCATGGCTTGCGGAAGCTTACGGACAAAGTCCGCTACTTCTGAAGTTTGCAAAAATGGGTTTATCTCGCTGGCTACATAAAGAATACGGAGTTTTGACATATTACTTAGATTTTAAAAGTAGAACGGAAAATTGAGCCACAAAAGTACAAAAAAATACCCCCTGGATCAACTTATTTTCCTTTTTCCCTATATCTTTGACCCCCTTTGCCAAAGTGGCGTAAAATGGAGATTTTCAAGCAAATAGCCCCATTAAAAGCCTTTCTGAACGCCCAAAAACGCGCGGGTAAGTCCATCGGACTCGTCCCGACCATGGGTGCGCTACATGCGGGGCATTTATCACTCATTACGACTTCAGCAGCGCAGAACGATGTAACGGTTTGCTCCATCTTTGTAAACCCTACACAGTTCAACAATCCCGGCGACCTGCAGAAATATCCCCGCACTCTAGATAAAGACACTTTATTACTCGAAAAAGTTGAGTGTGATGCTGTTTTTTGTCCGGACGCGAGTGAAATGTATCCTGAGAGATCAATTATCAAGTTCGATTTCGGCCACCTGGACAAGGTTATGGAAGGTGCTTTCCGTCCAGGGCACTTTAGCGGCGTTGGATTGGTCGTTTCTAAGCTGTTTAATATCATTCAACCTACCCACGCTTATTTCGGCCAAAAAGACTGGCAGCAGTTCGCGGTGATACGTCGCCTGGTGGACGAGCTGAATTTCGACCTGGAGCTCACCAGCGTGCCAACCTCGCGTGAAGACGACGGCCTGGCTATGTCCTCACGTAACCTTCGTTTAAATCCCGAGCAACGGCAGGTAGCCACTGTGTTCTACGAATCGCTCATGGCCGCCAAACAGGCCCTGCAGCAAGGTAAAACGGTACAAGAGACCCGCGCCATAGTGCAGACAAAATTTGACGAACGGCGCGTTTCACTGGAATACTTTGAATTAGCCGACAGCAAAAACTTAAATATCCTGGAAAACGTTAAGGCGTCAGACGCGCCTTCAGGCCAGCCGATCATGTGTATAGCAGGTTTTGTAGGGGAAGTCCGATTGATCGACAACATGTTTTTACAGTAACAACTACCAACGTGAGAATTGAAGTTCTAAAGTCGAAAATACACCGCGCAAAGATCACACAGGCCGAGCTGCACTACGTGGGCAGCATCTCCATCGACGAAGACTTGTTGGACGCGGCCAACATGATCGAAGGCGAAAAAGTAACGGTTGTAAACGTTAACAACGGCGAGCGCCTCGAAACCTATATCATTCGCGGCGAACGCGGCTCCGGCATGGTATGCCTCAATGGTCCTGCAGCGCGTAAAGCACAGGTCGCGTTCAAACCGACCATTATATTCCCCACCCCCGACAATAAACTGTCCTAAGACCAGGACCACACTCAACCCTATACCGTGACTGTATCTTCCCGCTTCAAGACCATCCTCCAGTACGCGTTCATCTTTGCTGTCACCTTTCTATTAATAGGGTTATCACTGCGTGGCTTGAAGGGTGAGAACAAGCTGGAATACCTTAACGTCACCTGGCAGTCAGCTAACAAAGGCTGGCTGTTGCTCATGGCGGTCATTGCTATGTTGAGTCACCTGGTGCGCGCCGCCCGCTGGCGTATGCTCATGGGCCCTGCTGGCTATACCCCCTCGTTGGCGAATAGCTTCTATTCCCTCATGGTAGGCTACCTCGTAAACCTCGTCATCCCCCGCGGTGGCGAAGTGTCGCGCTGCTATAATTTATACAAGCTGGAAAAGGTGCCGGTAGACATGTCATTTGGTACCGTGGTTGTGGAACGCATCATCGACTTGCTCTGCCTGTTGACGTTAATCGTCATCTCGTTTGCCGTGGAGTCGCAAAAGTTATTCGCCTTCGTAGAAACATTACCGATCAACCTATCCAATAGTACCAATCGCCTGCAGACGCTGCTATATATCGTAGTGCCCGTACTCATGGTGGGTGCATTTGCGGTATGGTTTGTAAAACGTAACGAGCGCGTTATGAATTTTATCCGTAAAACGTGGTATGGATTCAGAGAGGGACTGCTTTCCGTATTCCGGTTGGAAAATAAAGCGCAATTTATATTCTACTCCGCCGCCATCTGGATGCTATACTTCCTGATGAGCTATACGGTGTTGAAAGCATTCCCGTCTACCGCCGAGCTGGGCTTTGGTGCTGTGCTGAGCTTGTTCGCTATCGGTTCCATTGCTATGGCGGTACCGCTGCCGGGAGGCACGGGCTCCTATCATCTGCTGGTACCCCAGGGGTTGGTTTTTTTATACCATGTCAATAGTGCCGATGCCACAGCCTTCACCTTCATTTTCCACGGCTGGCAAACAGCCATCATGATTCTCGCCGGTGCAATTTCCCTGTTGCTGACGTCCCACCGGGTGAAGCGCGAAGCACTTATCAGCGAGGAGCAGTAGCCGACAGGTTTGTCTGAATTTCGATGGGATTGGTCAGCGTCTTGTGCACAGGACATGCATTGGCGATCTGTAACATTCGCTTGCGCTGCGGTTCATCCAGGTTGCCGGTAATAACAACGTCGCGGTGAAAGATCGTTTTTCCCTCGACCTGCTCGCTTAGTACCTTCACTTGTATTTGCTGTACATCGAAGTTTTTGCGATTGGCATACATCCGCAACGTAATGGCCGTGCAGGAAGCGAGCGACATACGCAGGAAATCGTGGGGGGACGGCCCTCGGTCCGAGCCGCCGCTCTCGATAGGCTCGTCGGCGTGTAATGTGTGCGCTGTCGACTCCAGGGTGGTGTAGTACGAATCGGTACCGATCGTTGCCACCGCAGTTTTTTCAGGGATCATTAGAAAGTTCTGTTCATAACAAATTCTTGCTGCAGAAAACGCTCGCGTGGTGCCAGCTCGCGCAGCTTGAGCTTTTCCGGAAGAGAGGCTGGGTCGCCGGGATAACCGACGGCCAAAAATACACCGACTTCAAATGTATCGGGCACCTGCAGGTTGACAACAGCCTTCGGCATATCAAAGCCCGCCATCTGGCGCACTTGCAGGCCCAGCTCCACCGCCTGTAACGACAGGAAGGAGTTGGCTCCTCCCAGGTCGTACATGGCGTGTGCATTGGCGCTGCTGTAGCGCGTAAAATGTTTGCGTGCCAGGCTGGCGATCAGCAACGGAGCATCCTTGGTCCATATCTTATTCCCCTCGTCGAGACAATCAAACATTTTGTTCCAAAGTGTTTCCTGGTCGCGTGTGGCGTAGATATATACCCAAGGTTGCTCATTGGCGCTGGACGGTGCCCAGCGCGTGGCCTCGAACAGCGAGTAGATCTTCTCGCCTTCGATCGGGACCGCTGAAAATGCCCGTGTGCTCTTCCTGTTTTGTATCAGTGCCGTAACCGGATATTCGATCGTGGATGACTTCTGCATAGCTTCTAGGATCACAAATACGGCAGGTAATTTACACTTTTTAATTCATCGGTACTTCCATCAACAGGATTTCAGCATCCTCATCCGCCAGAATCGATAAGCTCTCTGTATTCCAGATGCCAAATCCATCACGACGCTCCAGACGCTGTCCTTGTATCGTTACGCTTCCTTCAAGTACAAACGCGTACACACCCGTACCTTGTTTGTGGAGGGTGTACTCCGTTTGAAAACCTTTCTTCAGATTGCCAAGCGAAAACCAGGCATCCTGGTTGATGCGTACGCTCTCCGGCGAATCCGTCGGTGCTACTACCACCTGTAATTTATTCACGCGGTCTTCGGGCAGATACGTCTTCTGCTCATAGCGTGGCTGTATGTTTTTTTCTTTCGGGAACACCCAGATCTGCAGAAATTTTACCGGCTTATCCGAATTCCTATTGTATTCCGAGTGATAGATGCCCGTGCCGGCGCTCATGATCTGTACATCATTTTGCTGGATTACGGCCGTGTTCCCCATGCTGTCTTTGTGCTCCAGGTCGCCGTGCAGCGGGATCGAAATGATCTCCATGTTATCGTGCGGGTGGGTGCCAAAGCCTTTGCCCGGAGCCACTGCGTCGTCGTTCAGGACACGCAACGCCCCAAAATGCATGCGGGTGGGGTCGTAATAATGCGCGAAGCTAAACGTATGGTGACTATCCAGCCAGCCGTGATTAGCATTACCACGGGTGTTTGATTTGTGCAGTACGGTATTCATAAAAGGTATTTGTTGTTTGATCGTCCTTCCGACCAATGTTCAATGACTTAACACAACCCCCTCGACCGAAGTTCACACAACTGTTGTTATTACAACAATTGTCATAAAATTTTTTAACTGCGCAGCTTATCCAAAATGCGGTTCAACTCGCGAGCCTCTTTTTTCGTGAGATTTTCAAAGACAGAAAGGAATGATGACCCACGGTCATCAGCATCCATTCTTTTCAGCATAGACAGGCCTTTGTCCGTCACACGGATATCTACTTGCCGGCGGTTGTCCTCCCGAATCTCGCGGCTCACCAGTCCTTTCTGGCGCAACTTCTCTACCAGGCGCGTGCAATTGCTGTTCTTGTCAATCATTCGGGCCGAGACTTCAGCCAGCATCATGCTCTGCGGATGCGCCCCTCGCAAAATGCGCAATACATTGAATTGCTCGGGTGTAATATCGAACTTCTTCAGATAGGTCGCATGTACGTTATACAGCCAGCTGCCGGTATAAAGAATGTTGATGCTGGCTTTATGATATTCATTTTGAAACTTCTCCTGCTTAATATCTTGCTCGAGTGACATATCTGTTCGTTCGGGTTACAGCACAATTCAAAGTAAGAACAATAGTTGTAAACACAATGTTCAGCTGGACGTGCCGAAATTTTGTACCTTGCCTGGTATGGTAAAGTTTAATGCCAAGGTGCTGAAGTTCGAGAAAAAAGGAGAAAAAAGCGGCTGGACCTATATTGAAATACCCGCCACCCAGGCCAACAAGTTAAAGCCCGGCACCAAAGTGTCTTTTCGCGTCAAAGGCGCCCTGGATTCCTTCGCCTTCGAAAAACTGGCGCTGCTTCCCATGGGCGAAGGCAGTTTTATCCTGCCGCTGAATGCCACCCTTCGCAAGGGTACCGGCAAAAAAATGGGGGATACTATTAAGGTGGTCATGGAACCCGACGATCGGGCTTTACAGCTCTCCGCCGACCTGCTAAAATGCCTCAAGGATGATCCTGAAGCTATGAAATATTTTAAGTCACTGGCACCTTCACACCAGGCCTACTTCAGCAAATGGATCGAGAGCGCCAAAACAAATGCCACCAAAACCAAACGCATCGTCCTAACTATGACGGCCTGCGCTAAAAAACAAAGTTATTCCGAGATGATACGTTCGTCGCGCGAATTTGAGCGCTGATAGGATTACTTAGCGGACTTGCCTTTCGCCGGGGCTTTGCCCTTGGCAGCCTTCTTTGGAGCCTCTGCCTTCGGGGCGTTTTTTGCACCTTCAACTTTTTTCTTGCCGGCCTCGCTCATGGCAAAGCTGCGCGTCATAGTCTTGATGTGCTCAACCCTCCGCAGCCGGAGGGCGCTCCAATCTTCGTCAATCGCCACCATGCGTACGGGCTCGAACCCCAGTGTACCAAAGGCATTCCACCCCGTATCACGATTAAAGTCACAGGTATATTTCTTCGACGTGCCTTTCGGGTATGCAAACCACAACACCGCATCGTCTTCCAGCACCTGCGGCACCTTTGTCGCCATGCCGTCAATTTGCCGCTGTGTCTTTACAAATGCCAGTATGAAGTTTACCTGCCTGGCGCCGGTCAGTGACGTCTTGATAGTGGCAAATGCTTCCATGCCTTTCATATTAGGGACGAAGCTTTCAGGCGCGTCGATGATGTAGAGTGTCGCTTGATCTTTGTAGTTCAGCTTTTTGAACACGGAGTCTAGTCCAGGCATAGCAGACGGTATAAAATTGGTGAGGCCTAAAGTACAAAAAAACAATAAACCGTCCGTCCGTGAATTAATGTGCGAGTTTATTCAGCAGCTGAATAACACCCTGTTGTGACGGTATATTGTAGTGCGCCAGGGTATGGCCTGCGCCCACTTTAATCGTAACGGCTTTTTCAGTCAGCGCCCGGAACATATCTTCATCCGTTTTATCATCACCAATGGCTAGTACAAAATCGTATGCGTGGTCATCGACCAGCCGCCGCGCAGCATTTCCTTTATCAACACCTGCTACACGTACCTCGATCACCTTATTGCCATCGATGATCTGCAACTGCCCGTTACGCACCAGGTGAAAAAGATTGTCCAGCAGCTCGCGCGAACGCACGAAGCCCAGCTCGGCGTCAACATTACGATAGTGCCACGCAAGCGTATGATTCTTTTCTTCAATAAACGCCCCTGGGCTTCGTTGTGCAAAAAGTTCCAGCGTCGGACGGATCAGGGGCTTCCAGGTTTGGTCGATTGCTTCTCCATGCGTCCATGGACCGTTCTTGAGACGTATAGAAGCGCCGTGCTCCGCCACCAGGTTGAGCGCCAAATCGCTAAACCATTCCTCCAACGTAGAGCTGTCACGTCCGCTAATGATCGTAATGTCGGTTTGTGTATTGGCCGAAAGCTCTCCCAACAGTTTCAACAGATTCTCATCCGGCCGCGCTTGTGATGGGTGGCGTGCAAAAGGCACCAGCGTGCCGTCATAATCTAATAATAGGTGACGCGTACCGGCATGGTGGAAGTCGTCGGTAATGTGTTTTACTACATTGGCCGTGACAGCTTTCGTTTCTTGCTCATGCTGCTGAACGCGCACATCTTCCAATTGCTTCAGAAAATCGTTCACCCAATGAATAACAGTATAATCTTTCAATCGTTTTTGCAGCAGTTTCATATTGTGCCGTTGCTCTTGCACCGGCATTGTCAAGGCCGTAGAAATAGCATTGGCCATGTCAGTCGTATCTACGGGGTTCACCAACAAAGCCTCACCCATTTCATTCGCCGCGCCCGCCAGCTCGCTCAAGATGAGCACGCCATCCTCCTGCGCCCGGCTCGCGACATATTCCTTTGCCACCAGGTTCATGCCATCACGCAACGGTGTGATCAACGCGGCATCCGCTGCTTCATATAATGCACAGAGCTCATCAAAGGCCAGGTTGCTATATCTGTATATAATAGGCTGCCACGACAACGTTGAGTGTTTGCCGTTGATACTGCCCACTTGCTCTTCAATTAATTTCAAACGCTCGTTGTACTTGGAAATGATCTGCCGCGAAGGCACGACCACCAATACAAATACGACGCGCTCCTTCCATTCCGGATAAGCCTCCAGGAATTTCTCAAATCCCACCAGACGGTGCGTAACGCCTTTGGTATAATCCAGACGATCCACCGAAAATATGACCTTTTTATCCTGGAAGTTTTTACGAATCGTATCCCGTTGCTCGATCACGGCGGGCACATTGGCTGCATCGTGAAATTTCGTATAGTCGATCCCCAGCGGGAACAAGTCAGCTTTAATAATGCGATTATCTACTACGATGGAGCGGAACTGGTGATCGTGCCCCGCTACCATACGTACCGTCTTCAAAAAGTGCTGGACATATTCATGCGTATGAAACCCAACCAGATCCGCGCCTAACATACCGCGAATGATTTTCTCCTTCCAGGTGCGGTGTAACATCCGGAAGATCTCATACGAAGGAAAAGGTATGTGTAAAAAGAATCCAATGGAGATGTCAGGCAGTTTCTGACGGATCATGTCCGGTAATAACAGCAACTGATAATCGTGGATCCATAACGTATCACCGGGTTGCAAGAAGGAGAGAAGCATATCGGCGAATGCCTGGTTTACGGCTTCATACGCCTGAAAAGTTTCATCATCATACTCCACGTAAGAAGGAAAATAGTGAAACAGCGGCCAGAGAGTGGCGTTGCAAAAGCCGTTATAAAACTTATTATAGGTTTTTTTCTCAATGAAGATCGGGTCGATCTCAAAGGTCGCTTCGGTATTCTCTTGTGCCTTGAATTTTTTCCAACGCTTTTCGGGGAAATCCGCAGCCCCCACCCAGCGCTTTTCAATAGCACCACCCTTGCGGGCTTCTTCTTCAAAATAGCTTTTCAGGGCCGTTACCAGACCACCATCACTTTGCCGGAGGGTAACTTTACCCTCACTCTCCTGCACTTGGTATGGCAGGCGATTGGATACAACGATGAGTCTCTTCATAGGTTAAATATTTTACCGCTCCGAGTTTATACAGCCGAAATAAGCTGGCGAAGCAGACGGGTTAACTACTTACAGGAGGTTTTCAACCATGCGTGTGATGGGCTACTCCTGCATTTACACCGGCGAACAGACCGGTCAAACATAAATAGTTTTTAAAAGATCGTACCTACTTGGGGTAAAATACGTGTAGCGGACTCAACAATGCGGTTTCCAAAAAGGTCACCGCATAGTGAGTCGATGATTTTTGTGGAGAAAAATACACGCTGCCGGGCAATAGACCAGCCAGCAATTGATGAGATGGATAGGAATAACGTGGCACAAATCAGCGTGTGGCCACTACGTTGGACCTATTGCGGTTGTCGCAGTTTATGAATAGCCGTTTTTAAAGCACTGGATGCGCTGCGTACAGAGGTCTGCCAATCCATCGCTGCCTGCCCATCCGCGCCGTCCGATATATACTTCAGACACAAGAATGGAATCTGTTCTTTCATTGCCACCCAGGCCAGGGCATACGCCTCCATGTCGATTACATCATACGCCGTAGCAGCGTGATCCACTTCAAAGCTATCGCCACTGCCGCAAATACCTTCAGGCAAGCCCGGCGCAGTCAATCCGTAATGCAATACTGCAGGCTGATCGGTAAACGGTGTGGTATACTTCTCAAATCCCAGCGCCGTCACATCCATATCGCGTTGAATAAACTGCGTACAGCACACCACCGTACCCCGCGCGTGTAGCTGACTCCCCGCCGACCCCAGGTTGATGATGATGCTCGGCCTCCGCACGGCGATCTGTCGCATGAGACTAAAAGCAGCATTCAGCTTACCAACACCGACAAACAGAGGCTCAAACTCAGTAAACTCGTGAGTGGCTTCTTCCTGAATGGCAAAAGCAAACAGCGGGGTATGTGTTAACAGGTCGTACATGACAGGGTTAAGCTAATAAAAAAAGCCACTCGATTGAGTGGCTTTTTTGTGGGAGCTGAGGGGTTCGAACCCCCGACCCTCTGCTTGTAAGGCAGATGCTCTGAACCAGCTGAGCTAAGCTCCCATATTTTGGGACTGCAAAGGTAGTAGAGGAACGGATTTTTCCAAAGCAGGAGACACAGCTAAGTGAAAAAAAATTGAAAAATCTTTCTGGCTAATATGCCGGCCTCAAAACAAGCTTCTAATTATCATTTACTTAGGTGAATTTCTGCCGAGCTTAAAAAGCATAAAAAATCCCGAAGGGATATCCTTCGGGATTATGGGCCATGCTATAGAGCTCTGATTCCTATGGATTCGGCGCGGTTTCTTTGCGCAGGGAATTGATCCAGGTGGCAATCTTAAGGGCTTCGGCCTTCGGTACCTGTGGCATCGGTGCCATAGGCGTCTCGTGTTCGGGCCAGTTCTTCGGCTCGGGATTATAGATCAGCTGTACGATGCGCTCGTTGCTGTACTTACGCTTCGCCACATCGGCAAAGGAGGGGCCCACCTGGCGCTTGTTGACCTGGTGACAGGCGGTACACGTGTTCTTCACCAGCAGCGGTTCGATCTCAGCATATGTGGGAGCTTTCTTAGAAGCGGTAGCGGCTGTCGCGGCCGTTGTTTTAGCCGGAGTCGTTTTAGCGGGGGCTGCCGCAGCAGACTTTTTCGTGCTGTATTGACCCGGAGTCAGACGTGCGCCGTCGGGAATGTTGTTGAGGGTATAGAACGCCGTGGCATGCAATACCGGCAAGCCGTCTTGCGAGCGGATGCCCGGCAAGGTGAGCTCATGCAGGTAATACTGACGCAGATTGTCGATCACCAGTCGCACGGTCATCGCGTCATCAGATACTTTAACACCTTTAATGGCCAGCTTCTCGTCGTTGATTGTCGGGCTGCCGTATACAGAATGATACTTATAGATAAAGCTGCGGCCTTCGTATGACGACAGGTCTTCAGCTTTTGCTTTGTCAACCGGTTTGGTAAACTCGATCTCGAAGCCATCCGGCATTGCGCGCACAGTCTTCATTTCCATCGGCACAGCGCCCATCCAGAGCAAGCGTTGGAAGCCAGAAGTTGTGGTGCCGGCAGAGCCCCAGCCCCGGTTTGTTTCACCTACAAAGAGCGAGCCGTCGTGGCCCCAGTTCATGCGCAAGACACCTGACTGAAAGCCAGAACGGAAGTCAAAAGCCACGCCCTGGAACTCGCCCTTTACTTTCTCCATCACCACCCGCATGATCTTGCTTTGGCCCTGGTCGCCTACAAAGATCTGACCGGCAAAAGGACCGAAGCCACCTGCCGTTTCGTCGCGGAGGATTTCAGAGTTAGAGATACCCAGCACACCGTGTGGCAGCCATACTGCCGGCAGGCGTACTTCCGGGAATTGTTTCTTAACCTCGAAAAGAAGGTTGGGATTCTTTTCGTCAGCAATGTTTTCAGGCTTTACCGCCTGACCGTTCTGGCGAATGCGGCGCTCGTCGAGCTTGGCAAAGAACTGATCCGCAGTGAGCTTAACCGGCGAGTTGGGTTGGCCTGTCCAACGAAGGCCGGCGGGGTGACCCGTAAAGCTTCCTTTGGTTACGTGGAAGATGGCGCCTGAACCTTGCCAGTCGCCCTGGTTGTCGTCGTAAAAAAGCTCGCCGTCGATCATGCCCAACCCACAGGGTGAGCGCATGCCCGTAGCCCAGGGTTCCATCGTGCCGTTCGGAAGAATGTGCATCGTCCATCCACGCCCCGGCTGGCGGCTTTCGCCACGCCACCACTCTTCGTCGCCAAAGGCTACGTTACCCGTCACGAAGAAGCTACCGTCAGGCGCGATCTTTGGACCGAAAGAATATTCATGATAGTGGCCGGAGAGTGGCCACGCATAGATTGTTTCGTAGACGTCGGCTTTGCCGTCGCCGTCGGTGTCGACCAGCTTGGTGAGCTCACCGCGTTGGGCAGCATAGAGGGCGTTGTCTTTATACGCAAGCCCCAGTGGCTCGTGCAGGCCGGTAGCGAAGAGGGTATAGCTGGGCACACGGCCGTCGACCATGGCAGCATTTTCAATCACCCATACATCGCCGCGGCGTGTAGACAGGGCAACACGTCCGTCGGGCAGCGTGGCTACGCCACCGACTTCGAGCAGTATACCTTCCGGAGTGGGAATGGTGATGATCTTATAATAATCGTCTTCTGTGGGGGCTTTTACTTGTGCCTCCGCCAGCAGGAGGCTACAACCCGCCAGGCCCAAAAGGAATAATTTCTTTATCAGCTTGTTCATGATGATCGTGCGATTTACCAAATGACAGAATATTTTACCGTGTTACCGGTTACAGGTACAACCAGCTCTTTCTTACCGCCAACTTCGCGGATGGTAGCTTGCCCCGTAGGTTTTACATAGTACTGCTTATCGTCGATGGCATAGCTGCCGTCGGGCAACGACAGGATACTGCTGCCTTCCGCCAGCTTGTAGTATAAACCGGTTTGAGTACCGCGATCTTTGATCGTCACTTCGTGCGTGAGGATACGCTCATTGTCTTCGGGGTATACTTTGTCACTTACTTCCAGGCCCTTGTACAGGAACTTAAATACCGGGCGGCCCGTGGCAGGGTCTACGGTATAACCTTTCGAGCGATATTCGTTGGCTGTTTCGGGGAAGGCGTCATTCGCATTAGGCAGGAAGGCCAGCGGCTGGCCGATGAATAAATATTGGACAGCGCCCAGCGGACGGAACGAGCCGTCGCCACGGTCATGCCACATAGGAGTAGCGTCTACGAAGTCACCGCGCCATACAGCGGCCAGGTTGCCCGAGCCCAGGTCGTATACATAGTTAATGCCGCCAGGTTCACCTACGCCGATGGTGTGGGTGAGGCGTTTGCTGCGACGGCCATCGAAATTGATAAAGGCACGGAGCAGCTTAGGCTGTGATCCGACAGCGATCAGGATCGGAGTGGTGGGCTCGTCGTCCGGCGGAAACGAGTTATAGGCATTCAGGGTCACAGGATATGTGCCATCCGTTTGTACGGTCAGGCCGAGGCGGGGGGGCATCCACGAAGCATCTTTGAAGTTAGCAATTACAAACGGATACGAACCGGCCTTCAGGGTAACGGAACCTTCGTTCCAGCCGCCTGCATCAGGGCGTTGCACGTCGACAAGGGTTTCGTCGTTAACGGTAAATACAACGCCACCGGTATAGCCCAGGCGGAAAGTGTATTTGCCGTCGGTCGGCACCGTAACTTTACCGGTATAGACAATACCGTAGCCGTTCTCGTCGTCCAGTACATCGCACGTGAGTGACGGCGAAGTGCCGGTCTTTACCGGTTTAGCAGTGGCGAATTCTGATACAGCCTTGAAGTTGCCTTTGTAGGCTTTGAAAGCGACGTCGCTAACCGCCGCCGCACCTTCTTTCATCAGCTTGTAGCGGACGTTGCGGAAGGCCACGGCACCGTGGTCGCCCTGAATCATGATGGGCCCCTTGGCCGTCTCGTTGTTTTCAACGGGGCCACCGGTGGGCAGCGGCACTTCTACGTTGTCATGTATTTTAACGCCGTTCAATTCAACGGATACAAAACGAGCGTTAGCAATTTTCTTACCATTGGTATCGAACTTCGGCGCACGGAAAGAGATTTTCAGCGTCTGCCACAGCCCGGGAGCCTTAGAGGGGTTGCTGAGCGGGGCTTTGCCGAGGTATATTTTGCCGGGCTCGTTTTCCCAGTTACGGTAGATGCCGCCAATGTCGGAGTACTTGGCGCTCTTCGCTCCCCAACTGTCAAACAGCTGTACTTCGTAGCGTCCCTGCAGGTATAGGCCCGAGTTGGAGCCTTTGGGAAGCATAACTTCCAGTGACAATTCAATGTCGCCGTGCTCGAAGTTGGTGACCAGATTATCTTTTTTGGTGTTGTCGTTCAGATTCAACAAGATGCCTTTGCCGGCGGTAAAGCGTACCGCTTGTGGGGCAGCGGCCACAACTTCTTCTTTCTTGCCTTTTTTCTTTTTGCCGGTTTCGGCAGCCGGGGCGGCGTCTTCGTGGTGTACGTCAACGGTGCGGTCGATGACCACGTCGCCGACAATCTGCCAGTTACCCGCCTGGGTTTTGAATGCCGACATGTCGTCGAGCTTCAGCGTTTCCATTCCGTCGCGCTGCTGGGCGAAGGCCACTGAGCACGACAGCATCGTGAACGCCGCGAAAATGTTTGTGCGTAGGTACATTAAGGTTAGAATTTTTTGAAATGAAAGGTCCGAATATGCGAGGATAAGTTTGTATTCACAAAGAATGTTTGATCAAGGGTTTGGCAACCGGCTGGCGGGTTCCATCACACCAGACAAAGAAATGCCCCGAAACCCTAACAAATACTCTCCAAAAGCGAAAAAAGATCATCAAATCAGTCGGTATGCAGAATAAAGGATATTCTTTTTCAATCTGACCGGGTAGCGTTACTTTTGGAAGCACGATTAGAAACCATGAGTCTCCTTGAAAAAATAAAATCACTGTCGCAAGCGCACAGTGCCCAAACCGTAGCCATCCGCCGTCACATACACGCCAACCCGGAGCTCTCCTATCAGGAAGTAAACACAGTGAAGTATGTGGAGGAACAACTACGTTCGTTTGGCATCACCAGCATTACACGCATGGCGGGCACCGGCCTGGTGGCCGAAGTTGCGGGTAAGAACCCTACACGCAAGACCATCGCCCTGCGCGCCGACATGGATGCGCTGCCCATTGTAGAAGCAAACGACGTGCCCTATAAATCCACTAACCCGGGGGTGATGCACGCCTGCGGACACGATGTACATACTTCTTCACTGCTGGGCACGGCCCGCATTCTGAACGAAGTAAAAGATCAGTTTGAAGGTACCGTACGTCTTTTGTTCCAACCCGGAGAAGAAAAAAATCCGGGGGGAGCTTCCTATATGATTCGCGATGGTGCGCTGGAAAATCCCCGGCCGGCCGGCATCATCGGCCAACACGTATTCCCCCTGCTGCCAGCCGGTAAGATCGGCTTCCGCGAAGGTATGTATATGGCAAGCGCTGACGAGATTTACCTGCGGGTGATTGGCAAGGGTGGTCACGGTGCCGCGCCGGAGCTGGCCATAGACCCGATCGTGATTGCCTCGCATATCATCATTGCCCTGCAGCAAATCATCAGCCGCAACGCCAGCCCCAAGCAACCTACCGTACTCACCTTCGGTGACATCGTGGGCAAGGGAGCGACGAACATTATTCCCGATGAAGTACGGATCGCCGGTACCTTCCGGGCCATGAATGAAACGTGGCGCGCGTCGGGCTTGCAGAAGATCCAGAAAATGGCCGAGAGCCTGGCGGAAGGCATGGGCGGACGTTGCGAGGTAGAGATCTCCCACGGTTATCCATACCTGGAAAACAACCCTGAACTTACCCGTCGGTTGCGGGCCGCCGCCGAGGCCTATGTGGGCCAGGAAAATGTACACGACATCGACATTACCCTGGGGGCGGAAGACTTTGCCTACTATTCACAGGTGATCCCGGCGTCGTTCTACCGGCTGGGTACACGTAACGATGCGAAGGGCCTTACTTCGTACGTGCATACACCCACCTTTAACATTGATGAAGACGCCCTGGCCATTGGTCCCGGCTTAATGGCTTGGATGGCCATAAACGAACTGGTGGGCTAAGCCGCCTGGCGTGCGTGTATGTTAAAACTATATTAATTATTTGGGCGACACAGTATAGATACCTGCGCCACGATGTATTTTTACACCTACTGTAAACAACTCTTTGGAAACTGCGCTACCGACTGATCCTGGAAAAAAGATTCGTGACAACGTCTGGATCGTACTGTCCATTATCGGTGCGCTTTTGCTTTTCATCTTTGCCCTCGACCTGATGGTATCATCGTTGCAGCACCTCAGCCGCAACGTTACCGAAACCATTCTGCTGGCCACCGCCAATCCGTTCACTGCGCTTTTCATCGGCCTGCTGATAACGGCCATGCTGCAAAGCAGCTCCACTACCACCTCGCTGGTGGTAGCCCTGGTTGCTTCGGGGGCAATCACCCTGCAGAGCGCGATTCCGATTATCATGGGCGCCAACATTGGAACGACCATTACCAGCACTATTGTGGCGCTGGGCTTTATCAATCGTCGCAAGGAGTTTAAGCGTGCCGTGGCGGCGGGTACCTATCATGACTTCTTTAATATCCTGACAACGGTCGTACTCTTCCCGCTGGAGTATTATTACGGGTTTCTGTCGGGTATTTCTGCCTGGCTGGCGCAACGTTTCTTTACGCCAACGGCACATCCCGTGGAAGAGGCCATCAAACCGGCGGGAAGTATTTTCGGGCCTGTGGTACGGCCGTTGCTGGAACTTATACCGAGTCCGTTTGTGCTAGCCCTGCTGGCGGTGATTATGTTGTTCTGCTCCATCCTGATCTTCCGTAAGCTGATCTCCGATTTACTCAAGGCCAAGTCGCCGGAAGTATTCAGCCGGTTCTTTTTCAAAAATCAGCTCAAGTCGTTTGGCTGGGGGCTGTTGACAACGGCAGCCATTCGTTCCAGTACCATTACTACTTCGGTGGTAGTGCCTATTGTCGCCAAAAAGATCGCCACGCTGCGGCAAGCGGCGCCGTTCATTATGGGGGCCAACGTTGGTACAACTATTACAGCATTTATTGCGGCGGCATTGAATGCCAATACGTCCAGCGCCATCAGCATTGCCATTGCACACTTCCTTTTCAACTTCATTGGCGTACTATTGTTCTTCCCTATTCCCGTGTTGCGCCGGTTGCCGATGGAGCTTGCCAGCGGTTTGGGCAAGCTTACGCTGAAGTATCGTTTAGTAGGGTTTGTATACTTGTTGCTCACCTTCTTCTTTATACCGTTCTCGCTGATCTACTTCAACCGCGATGCGACCGAGAGTCTGCACCTGACATACGCCGCCACGGCGCCCGGCGAGCCGAAAGTATATTACCGTGTGGTAACGCAAATGAACAAACGCACGCAGAGCGGCGAGTGGGTACGGTATGAAGGCAATGCCGAGACGATTACCGACCAGGAGCCGTCGCTTATCTATCCGGTATATGTGAAGAATGCCACCCTCTTTGTGGGCGACCAGATGTTCTTGTTTAATCGGCCTGGTTTCTGCTGGGACGGCGAGGACGGGCAAGGAAAATACCGTGTGTGCATTGACCAGGTGTTACAGCATATGGCATTAGCAGATATTTCGTTCGACTCTGTTTATGTGTACAAACAGCACTACGTGGAAGGCAGCAAAGCCCGGTCTGACCACCGTTATTATTACAGCGCGGCGCATAAAATTCTACTCCAACACGAGGAATTAGTTACGCCCGACAGCGCCGTGGTGCGCGAAAAGCTGCTGAAGTTTGAGCCTCAATAGCGGTCTTTAATTCCAATCTTCTCTCTATATTGCGGTAAACTGGATACAGTGTGCTGAAGGAATCGATTTTGAAGATGTTGAAACTGGATAACCTCATTAGTAACGTCACCGGCTATGTAGAGACGCGTATCGAGCTGATGAAACTGGAGGTGAAAGAAGACCTGGCAAAAGCCATTGCCAAGATGGCCCTGTTTATTATCATCGGTTTTATTGTCACGCTTTTTGTCCTGCTGATCAGTATGGCTGTAGCCTATAAGATCGGCGAGTCTCTCGGCAACTTTGGCGGCTTTGCCATGGTAGCGGGATTTTATTTTATACTGGCCCTGGCCCTGATCCTGGGCCGGGATACTGTTCGTGATACCCTGGAAAAACGATTATCAGAAAACTTGAAGCAAAAGAAAAAGTAGCGTATGGAACTGCTGGAATCGAATGACATGAAGAGCGAGCTGCTCAAGAAATCAGCCAAACATCGTGCGCAGTTGGAGGAGGAGGTAAAACTCATCTCCGAACGCACTAGCAAGGTGGTGATCAATACGCTCGTCATAGGCGGCACATTGGCTCTCTCCTACTTGTTGGTACGGCAGCTGGCGGGCGGTGGTAAAAGCAAGAGCAGACGCCGCAAGGTCGTGCACGCCAAGCCGGTACGCGTGATCCAATCCAATGGGCACGAGCCCATCGAAGAAGTGAGCTACGAGTCCGCGGTGCCCGGCATCGTGACGCAGATCGGTACAGCCCTGGCAAGCCAGGCTACCGTCTTTCTGCTGGGCCTTGCAAAAGAAAAGCTCGCCGAGTATTTACATTCTTCTACAGAAGATAAGAAGGAAACAAAAGAATGAGCGTTCTCACGTCCCTGCACGAGCGCCGGCAGCGTGGGAAAAAATCCATCGCCGTGCTGGTCGACCCTGACAAAATAGAAGACCCCGCGCGGCTTACGCAATTGATCAACCTGGCCAGCGAAAACTGCGTCGACTATTTTTTTGTCGGTGGCAGCCTGGTCACGACCAGTAACCTGGCACAGATCGTGCGGCAGATCAAAGACCTTGTAAAAATCCCCGTTGTACTCTTTCCAGGCAACTCAATGCAAATTGAGCCCACCGCAGATGCATTATTGTTTTTGTCACTTATCTCCGGTCGCAATCCCGAGCTGCTCATCGGCCAGCACGTGGTCGCAGCGCCCATCATTCGCAATACAAAACTGGAAGTGATCCCGACAGGGTATATGCTGGTCAACAGCGGCCGCATTACTTCGGCTGCCTATATCAGTAACACCATGCCCATTCCCGACGACAAGTATTCACTTGCGGCCTGCACGGCCATGGCGGGTGAAATGCTGGGCTTGCAAGCCATGTATATGGATGCAGGCAGTGGTGCCGAAAAAGAGATTAGCGTCAAGATGATCGCCGCCGTGCGCAAAGCAATACAAATACCCTTAATTGTGGGCGGTGGGATCAACACCAGTCAGAAAGCCCTGCGGGCATTGGAAGCTGGCGCGGATATGGTCGTGATCGGTAATGCGCTGGAAAAAGATCCTGAGTTACTGATCGGCATTGCCGACAAAGTATACGAGTGGAATCAGGGCTAACACCCTGGACTATTGCTCAAACTCCAACCGAAAGCCCACGCCATGATAGTTTACGATCCGAACACTGGGATCTTCTTTCAGGTATTTGCGTAGCTTGGAAATGAACACATCCATACTGCGGCCCATAAAGTAGTCGTCGTCTCCCCACACATGTTTTAAAATCTCCTCGCGTTTTAACACGCGCGTGCGATGCTGATACAGCAACTGTAACACTTCAGCCTCTTTCTGTGTCAGGGTTTTTTCAGTATCGTGTAGCCGTAGCGTATAGGTCGTGTAATCAAAATGATACCGGCCCAGGGAGAACGTACGCTCGGGGGCAGGCATAGGCTCGCTGGTGCGGCGCAGGAATACCTCCATGCGATACAGTAACTCTTCGAGGTTGAAGGGTTTGGTGATATAATCGTCGGCGCCGGTTTGAAAGCCGGTCAGCTTGTCTAAGGTCATCGACTTGGCCGTGAGGAAGAGAATGGGGATTTCCTTGTCGCTTTCGCGCACGGTACGGGCAAGCGCAAAGCCGTCCTTCTTCGGTAGCATGACATCGAAAATGCAGAGATTAAAATTGCCTGTCAGGAAGGACCGCTCGCCGGCTTCACCATCCGTGCACAGCGTAACAGTATACCCCCGCATTGTCAGGTTGTCTTTGATGACAAAGCCCAAACTGGGATCGTCTTCCACAAGCAGTATTTTCTTTTCGGCTATCATGCAGTACGGTTTGGTGGCGTTCGGTTAAGCAGGGATAAACACCCGGAATACACTGCCCTTGTCGAGCTCGCTGTGCAGGGTTACATATCCATCATGGGCTTCAACGATCGTCTTCACATAGCTTAACCCTAAGCCAAAGCCCTTTACGTCGTGTACATTGCCGGTAGGAACACGGTAAAATTTCTGAAATACACGCTTGTGATTCTCATGCCCAATGCCGATACCATTGTCCTGGACTTCGATCAACACACCCTTGTTATAGTCGGTGGTCGAAACAGTAATCAGCGGTATATCGCGGCAATACTTGATGGCATTGTCCAGCAGGTTGGTCAGCACGTTCGTAATGTGTAAGCGGTCGGCCTGTAGCTCATGAATGGTGGCGTGAAACGCCGTGCTGACAGCGCCCTGCTTTTCGCGCAGGGTCATCGACGCATTGTGGATGGCGTCACCGATGATCTGGTGCACGTTTACCGTTTCTTTCTGTAGGGCGATGTCGCCCTTGTCCAGGCGGGCCACTTGCAGCACGCGCTCGACTTGTTGCTTGAGCCGCAGATTTTCTTTTTCGATGATCGAGGCATAGTTCAGCAGTCGCTCGGGCTGATGTACAATGCCAGGATCTTTTAAGACTTGAGTCGATAGCGCGATAGTAGAGATCGGTGTCTTAAACTCGTGCGTCATATTATTGATAAAATCCTTCTGGATCTCTGACAGCCGCTTTTGCTTGAGGATAATGAAAATAGTATAGCTAAAGAAAATAAGCACAACCAGGAGCACCGCGGTGGAGAATGACCAGATGCCCATTTGGTTTAGCAGGTGGGCGCCGCGGTTAGGAAATTGCACACCGAAATAATAGCCGTGGTTGGCCCACTCGGGTAAATTGCGGTCAGTAATTTTACTCTTGGCAGTCTTGAGCGGTATATAATTTCCATAGAGCATACATTCGCTCAAACAATCATAGACGCCATATTCAAAGTCGATAATGATATTGCGTCGCTCAAATTCCGTGCGTAGCAGGAACTCCAGCAGACGTGCATCCAGTTGATTGTTGACCGATACGACAAAATAGTTGGAAGAGAGTTGCTTCACCGGGTTGATCGCCGGCGCGGGTGTGTTGTTGATATCGTATACCTGCTGGGCGACATTATAGAGGGCAGTTGTTACCGAGCGCTCAAACTCGGCTTCCTTCAGGTTGAAGGCACGGCGCACCCAATAGATCTGCGTGATCGTAATGCCCACGATCGAAAGCGTGGCCAGAATGACGATAAGGCGTATGGTCGAGTTTCTCACGGTTCAGAAAGGTACGATATTGTTTCCCCCGGTGCTGTTAGATTAACAAGTCATTAACATTTTTTAGGCATCGTTTAACACCGTTTCGCGAACGGTATGCGCAGTTTTGTATCGTTCGAACAGCAATACTTTTACAAACTTTTAAACCGCATTACAACGTATGAGAAAAACTGCTTTTATCCTGGTCGGCGCTTTTTTCGCGCTGGCAGCTTTGACCCAAACCCGTGCCGCGCACGTAACAGGCGTAACCGACTTTTTCGGAACACCTGCATTTAACTGGGTAGCCACCACCTTCAACTTTGGTAAGATCAAAGTCAACAAGCCGGTCAACCACACCTTTACATTTACCAATACCGGAAGCGAGCCGTTGGTAATCACCTCCGTAAAAGCCTCTTGCGGTTGCACCGTAGCGGAGTACTCCAAAGACCCGATTCCGGTAAACGGAGAAGGTTTTGTGAAGGCCACCTACAATGCCGCCAACAAAGGTGTTTTTAACAAGACCGTCACCATCATTGCCAATACGGAGCAAAGCGAGGTAGTGTTGACCATAAAAGGCGAAGTGGTCGATTAAACCATTAAACCGCAACCACCCAATAGGGTGCGCAGGAAGTGGAGGAGTGCCTCGCTTTCTGCCCCCTTTCTTATTCCGTAAACGTTTTCGGAAAGAAAATCTGCAATATATTGACCCTCTAGCCCCCTCACGGCAGTATTTGATAACTTTGTTGGCGTTCAAAAACTAGCTAATGGCAAGTGAGTTCAATAAGACTGTTTCTACACGGTACCACATGTACAACAGTCTTTTCCTTAACCTTCCCTACACGGGCATTTACCGGACCGGTACACTGCTCCCCCTGTTGCAACAAGCCTGTGAAACTGGATTCGAAAAGGGCAAGGACCCCCTTTCAATCATTAAGAAGTTCTTTGCAGACTTTACACCTCAGGCCTCGCGCGAAGAGCAGTTCAACCTGCTGTTCAACCTGATTCAATACGTAGAGCGTCAGGTGGTATTGTTCGACTCGATCGAAGATGCCGCCTTTGACGAGATAAACGACCTGCATGGCAAGGGTACGCTCTCAGCCTTGATGTTGCGGGCGCAGTCAGAAGGTGTCGAGGAGGCGTTGCGCCAAAAGCTGGAAGACTTCAGCGTGCGTGTGGTGCTGACAGCGCACCCTACCCAGTTCTATCCCGGCAGTGTACTGGCCATCATCAACGACCTGGAGCTCGCCATTCGCGAGAACCGTTTGGAAGACATCAACCTGTTGCTGCGGCAACTGGGCAAGACCGCCTTTATTAATAAAGAAAAGCCTACGCCGTTCGACGAGGCCGCCAGCTTGTCCTGGTTCCTGGAAAATGTATTCTATCCGGTAATCCCCGGCATCGTCCATAAGATAATGACGGGTCTGAGTGTAAAGCTGGAAGAGTGGAATAACTTCGACCTGATCAAGATCGGCTTCTGGCCCGGTGGCGACCGCGATGGCAACCCGTTTGTTACACACGAAACGACCATTCAGGTTGCGCAGCACTTGCAAGAAACGCTCTTGAAGTGTTACCACCGCGACCTGCGTTGGCTGAAACGCCGTCTCACCTTCAAAGGTGTAGACCATATCATTGCCCGTGCTGAAAGTAAAGTATACCCCATTGCCTATGGCAACGGCTATGGCGAGATCTATCATCACCCCGACGAGCTGTTGAACGATCTGTTTGAAGCACGCGAGGTATTGATCAACGATCATCGCGGCCTGTTCCTGGAACTGCTCGACTCCTTTATTCTGAAAGTAAAGATCTTCGGTTTTTACTTTGCCAGCATGGACATCCGTCAGGACAGCCGCAAACACGCCCAGGTGTGGGAAGCCTGTCTGGCCAAGCTGCAGTCGAAGAATAAGAAGCTCAAGAACTTTGATAAGCTGAGCGAGCGTGAGAAGATCGATACGATCCTCTCGCTCAACTTCAAACCGGCGTCACTCAAATTCGACGATGACTTTGTAACCGAACTGATCGAAAGCATTAGCGTGATCGGCCAAATACAAGAGCAGAACGGTGTAGAAGGATGCCACCGCTATGTAATCAGCAACTGTCAATCAGCACTGGACGTTATCCGCGTCTATCAGCTGGCGAAGCTAATACTCGGCAAAGAAGAAGAATTAACGCTGGACATTGTGCCGCTCTTCGAGACGATCGAAGACCTGGCCAACTGCGAGTCCGTCATGAAGACGTTGTACAGTATACCGGAATACCGCGAGCACCTGGAGCGCCGCGGCAAGAAGCAGACCATCATGCTCGGCTTCTCCGACGGTACGAAAGACGGTGGCTACTTACGCGCCAACTGGTCTATCTTCAAAGCAAAAGAAAACCTGACCCGCATTGCACGTGAGGAAGGATTTATCGCGGTGTTCTTCGACGGACGTGGCGGTCCCCCGGCACGCGGTGGTGGCAATACCCACGACTTCTATGCTTCTTTGGGCGATACTATTGAAGACAAAGAAGTACAGATTACCATACAAGGACAGACCATCAGCTCGAACTTTGGCAAAGCGGTTTCGTGCCGATACAACCTGGAACAACTGCTGTCGGCCGGTATAGAGAATTCGGTCTTCCAAACACTGGATCCGCTGCAAGAGAAAGAGAAAGCATTGCTCGACTCGCTCGCAGACGAAGGTCACCAGGCCTACCGGGAGCTGAAACAGCACCCCAAGTTTGTGCCATACCTGGAGAAGATCACGCCGCTGGTATACTTTGGCGATACCAATATTGGTTCGCGCCCCGTGAAGCGTAACTCCGGTAGCTTGAAGTTTGAAGACCTGCGCGCCATTCCATTTGTAAGCTCGTGGGCGCAGATGAAACAGAACATCCCGGGATTCTACGGTGTCGGTGCCGCTATACGCGAACTCAAGTCGCAAGGCAAACTGCGCGAATTGAAGATCCTTTTTAAAGAATCGTTGTTCTTCCGCACGCTGTTAAGCAACAGCATGATGTCACTTACCAAATCTTATTACCCAGCCACGGCCTACCTGGCGAAGGACAAAGACTTTGGTGAATTTTGGAAGAAAATGCACAACGAGTATAAGCTCTCGCGCGAAATGATCCTGGAAGTGTCAGGCCTGACGGAGCTGATGGAGAACACACCCGTAAACCGCGACTCGGTAAAACTACGCGAGCGTATTGTCCTTCCGTTGATAACGGTTCAGCAATACGCATTGCAGAACCTGCGCGACCTCGAAGATCGTGACAAACCGTTTGAAAAACACCTACGGAAACTGGTACTACGCTGCATGTTCGGCATCATCAACGCCGCCCGTAACTCGGCTTAATAAAAAAGGGTAGTCCTCCACGAACTGCCCTTTGTAGAACTATAAAAAGAAAGGGGCTCGACGCCCCTTTTCTTTTGCTTATTCTTCTTTTTCTTTTTTCTCTTTCGAAGAGGAAGATTTTGTCTTCTTCACTTTGATGGTAAGCAGATCGCCTTTGCCATCGTAATCGGCCATGATCGTACCACCTTCTTCGACTTCGCCTTTGAGGATTTCCTCGGCTACCGGGTCTTCCAGGTATTTCTGGATCGCTCGGTTCAGGGGACGGGCGCCGAATTGTTGGTCGTAGCCTTTCTCCGCCAGGAAGTCCTTGGCTTTATCGCTCAGCTCAACGTTATAACCCAGCTGGGTGATGCGGTTGAACAGCTTCGCCAGCGTAAGGTCGATGATCTTGTGGATGTGCTCGCGTTGCAGCGTGTTGAACACAATCACGTCGTCCAGACGGTTGAGGAACTCAGGGCTGAAAGCACGTTTCAACGCGTTGGCAATCGTCAACTTCATGTGCTCCTCTTCGCTTTCACGTTTGGCAGCAGTCGAGAAGCCGATGCCGGTTCCGAAATCCTTCAGGTCACGCACACCGATGTTGGAGGTCATGATGATGATGGTATTGCGGAAGTCTACACGACGGCCCAGACCATCGGTCAGGATACCATCGTCGAGTACTTGCAGCAGGATGTTGAATACATCCGGGTGAGCTTTTTCGATCTCGTCCAGCAATATGACAGAGTAAGGCTTGCGGCGTACTTTCTCCGTCAGCTGGCCACCTTCTTCGTAGCCTACGTAGCCGGGAGGGGCGCCCACAAGGCGTGATACAGAGAATTTCTCCATATACTCACTCATGTCGATCCGCACCAGGGCGTCGTCCTTATCGAAGAGGTATGTTGCCAGCACTTTGGCAAGCTCGGTTTTACCAACACCGGTAGGACCCAGGAAGATAAAAGAGCCAATCGGCTTCTTCGGATCTTTCAAGCCTACGCGTGTGCGTTGAATGGCTTTTACGAGCTTCCGGATAGCCTCTTCCTGACCGATCACTTTGCCAGCCAGCTCTTCGCCCATGTTCAGCAACTTGTTGCTTTCTTTCTGAGCGATACGCTTCGTGGGAATGCCGGTCATCATGGCAATCACGTCGGCCACGTTGTCTTCGTTTACCGTATATTTTTCAGTACGGGTCTTCTCTTCCCACTTTGCTTTGGCGATATCGAGCTGTTCGATCAGCTTCTTCTCGCGGTCGCGCAATTGGGCGGCTTCTTCGTACTTCTGGCTTTTTACGACGCGGTTCTTTTCTTTCTTAACATCTTCGATAGCCTCTTCAAACTTCACGATGTCTTCCGGCACGTGAATGTTGTTGATGTGCACACGGGCACCGGCTTCGTCGAGTACGTCGATCGCTTTGTCCGGCAGGTACCGGTCGCTGATGTAGCGGTCGGAAAGTTTTACGCAGGCATCGATCGCCTCTTTGGTATAGATTACGTGGTGATGTTCTTCGTATTTCTCCTTGATGTTATCGAGGATCTGGATGGTTTCCTCTATCGAAGTAGAGTCGACCATAACCATCTGGAAGCGGCGCGCCAGGGCTCCATCCTTTTCGATGTACTGACGGTACTCGTCCAGGGTTGTTGCGCCAATGCATTGGATCTCACCACGGGCCAGGGCGGGTTTAAACATGTTGGAAGCATCCAGCGAACCAGATGCGCCACCAGCACCCACAATGGTGTGCAGCTCGTCAATGAAGAGGATCACGTCGGGTGATTTCTCCAGCTCGTTCATGACGGCTTTCATACGTTCTTCAAACTGGCCGCGGTATTTGGTACCAGCCACCAGCGATGCCAGGTCGAGGGTTACAACACGTTTGCCAAACAGCACACGTGATACCTTCTTCTGGATGATGCGCAGCGCGAGGCCTTCGGCAATCGCCGTCTTACCCACGCCGGGCTCACCGATCAGGATCGGATTGTTTTTCTTTCGACGCGAGAGGATCTGTGCCACACGCTCGATCTCTTTCTCGCGGCCTACGATAGGATCGAGTTTGTTATCTTCTGCCAGACGGGTGAGGTCACGGCCGAAGTTGTCGAGTACAGGCGTGCGAGATTTCTCGGTTCCTTTTTTCTCTTTGCCAGCGGCGCCTTGGCTGCCACCGCCAAAGATTTTGGATGAATCGTCATCCGGATCGTCCGTGTCTTGTGAAGCCATCGGACCTTCGTTTTGGTACTCCAGCATTTCTTTTACAGTCTCGTAGTTTACGTCAAACTTATTTAAGATCTGGGTCCCCAGGTTATCATGGTCACGCAGGATCGACAGCAGGAGATGCTCGGTACCGATCAGTTGAGCCTTGAAGATTTTAGCTTCGAGGTACGTGATCTTGAGCACTTTTTCTGACGCCTTTGTGAGGGGGATGTTTGCCAGGTTTTTGATCTGGTGCGTTGCTGTGCCTTTGGAAATTTTTTCAATCTCGTTTCGGAGCTCATCCATCGGTACACCCAGCTTCTTCAGTACGCCTACCGCTACGCCTTCGCCTTCGCGGATCATACCCAGAATAAGATGTTCAGTACCTATGTAGTCATGCCCTAAACGCAATGCTTCTTCCCGGCTCAGTGAAATCACTTCTTTAACGCGGTTGGAAAATTTAGCCTCCATAGAGAGAAAGTCAATGATGATTAGTGTAAATGTAAAGTTTTTTGCGAGTTCAACACCATTCGGATTGTGAAGAATTAATACTGTGTAAGAAACACCGGGGAAATCAGATTTGTTCATTTCCGCATTGCGGAAGCCTGAACACGTCTACCTGCTTCGGGCCCTTCACAAAAGATTAGGTCGACAAGACTCATGTTCTCTACAAACGCATTGCCAAATACTTGCGTATAGGAACTCGGACGAAAAAAGTTGGACAAATTATCCTGTTTCTTGCTGCTAATCTGTGAACGTAAGTCAGTTGTGTCGAATTGGGTCGTTGTTTCATACGACAGACTTTCCGTGACAGGAATTCCCCATTTAAGCCATTTCAGACACAATGACAGAAAACGAACGTTCAGATCATATAAAAATTCTTGTTTGCTGTAAAGTACCTTTTCAAGATCATCTGCATAATGCTCAAAAAAAGGCGCCTTGCCATAAGCCGACTGGATGGTTCGCCAATGATTGTTGACCCACTTCTGACTGTAGTCTATCCGTATGTCGGTAATAAGTGTTTTGTTGTGTTTGGTAGTAACGGGTACGATCAATGTCGCCACTCCTTGCGACGTGTTAACATGACAACGGTTCCGGTAGGTTTGTTTAACATAATGTTCGTGTCGTTCGAGTACGATACTCTTCGCATGTGCGAGCGCTGCGAAGTAAGCAACCGACGGAAGGTAATGTACTTCTATTAGCGCTTTCAAAATACCTCGAGGTAAGCCACAATAAAAGGAGCGGAGATCAGCAAGCCATCGAAGCGGTCGAGGAAGCCGCCGTGCCCCGGCAAAGTACTGCCCGAGTCCTTGATCTCGATGCTGCGTTTCAGCAGCGACTCGACCAGGTCACCAAAGGTACCTCCTATAACAATGATGACACCGACGACCATCCACTGCGTAAAAGTAAGTGTGTGCAGATACTGCGACATGATGAAGGCAAAGACCATGGCGAGAGCCGCGCCGCCAAAGAAACCTTCCCACGACTTTTTAGGCGAGATGCGCTCGAACAATTTACGCTTACCAAAGAACGTCCCGGCAAAGTAAGCACCGGTGTCGCTTGCCCACAAGATGAACAGGCAACCTAGGATGATCTCAAAATTATACCCGTTGTCTTGCAACACCGCGATGTTGAGGAGAGTGAACGGTACGGCCACGTAAAAAATACCGAGAAAAGTAAAGGCGATATTCGTGAAAGGCTTGCGCTCAAACTTCTTGTAAAGCTTGATCATGTATACACACGAGATGAGCGGAAAGATGAGAAAGTAGTATCGCGGAGAGAGGAGATTCTTTTCAATAAAGAACGACAGCACAAAAATGAGAATGCCGCACAAGGTGCCAAAGGTTTTTTGCGGGGCGAGTCCGTCGAGACCGGCAAGCTTGTAGAACTCCAGCAGCGAGAAAAGACAGATGATGAAAAACACGGCAAAGTAGGTCCACTCGCTATACCATACGGCGGCGATAATACCGCCAGAGCCCAGCAAGCCAGTGATGATTCGTTGTGTAAGGTTACTATACTTGGATATGGTCACGCAGCGGTGTGGTTAGATCGATTGCAAAAGTGCAAATTCCTGGGAACTTTAGAGCGAGGTGGCAGGATCATCTTCCGGACGTGCCTGCCCCAGGCCCCGCTCGCGGTAGAACTTCCAAAATAAAAAGCCGAGCATGCCCGTCGCGGCGGTGCTGATTGCAACGATGTGCCAGGGGGCCGCTTCGGTACTTTCGACGTCGATATCCAGGGCGCCTTGCTGATAAAAATACAACGCCACGACCATCATGCCGTTGTTGAACAAATGGGCGAGCATAGACATGGTCAGGCTGCCTGACCAGTAATAGAGATAGCCAAACAGCGCGCCCAGCAGCATGCGGGGTATAAACCCAAAAAACTGCATGTGTATGGCGCTAAAGATCGCAGCGGAAATCCATACAGAGACGTGAATATTGCGCGTGGCCCGGTAGAACTCCCGTTGGATGATACCGCGGAACACCAGTTCCTCACCAATCCCGGGCAGAATGGACACCACGACTACCGCCAATATCAGTTGCCAGACGGAGTCAAACTTTGTTAAGAATTCCGTCTGCTCGCGCAGCTTGTCTTCCAGCGCCTTGAGCGTCTCTCCAAAGCTTCCGGGAAAGCTAATGTTCTGGTTCCATTCGATGAAAATGGAATTCACACCGGTGAAAACAAAGACTAAAGCAATCGTGATCAACGCAGTTTGCGGAAAGATCGCGCCGTTGAAGAGCCCGGCAGCGTACTGTCGGCTTCGTAAAATGCGGATCAATATGACGGGAATAACAATGAGCCCAAAAAACGTAGCACAGCCCTGCATAATAAACAGTGGCACTTTCATTTCTGGGTGTCCGACCGGGTTTTGCAGAGCTTGGGTCATTTCCAGAAAGCTGCCGGGATAAAATGGCATGGCCACAAAAAAGCCGATCAGCGGTCCGACGATCTGAAAACCCAGAAATACGGAAACCAACACGAGGAGGATGGTGGTTAACGGTGAGGATTGACGTCTGGCTATTTCCGGCTCCATGATTTATAGTTAAATTTGCGGGCTAATATGGCGAAAATCGGTCAAATAGAGCTGGGAGAGTTTCCTTTGTTGCTTGCACCCATGGAGGATGTGAGCGATCCGCCGTTTCGGGCGGTATGTAAGGAAAATGGGGCGGACCTCATGTACACGGAATTTATTTCGTCGGAGGGCCTGATTCGCGATGCCGCCAAAAGCCGGCAGAAACTGGATATTTTTGAATACGAGCGGCCCATCGGCATTCAGCTGTTTGGCGGCGACATTGGCAACATGGTGCAATCCGCCGAAATTGCCGCTGCCGCACGTCCTGACCTCATCGATATTAACTACGGCTGCCCTGTAAAAGCGGTTGCCTGCCGCGGTGCCGGCGCGGCCCTCCTGCAAGACATTCCCAAGATGGTCAGGATGACCGCCGAGATCGTTAAGTGCACGTCGCTGCCGGTAACGGTAAAAACGCGGCTGGGCTGGGACGAGTCGACCAAAAACATTCTGGAAGTAGCCGAGCGTCTGCAAGACATTGGCATCCAGGCCCTGAGTGTACACGGCCGCACACGCGTGCAGATGTACAAAGGCGAAGCCGACTGGACACTCATCGGCAAGATCAAAGAAAACCCGCGCATCCATATTCCCATCTTTGGCAACGGCGACATCGACTCGCCCGAAAAGGCACTGGAGTATAAAAATCGGTACGGTGTGGATGGCGTGATGATCGGCCGGGCCGCCATTGGCTACCCATGGATCTTCCGCGAGATCAAAGAATATCTGCGCACCGGCCAGATGGCCCCGCCGCCCACCATGGCGGAGCGCGTACAGGCCACCAAAAAACACTTCGAATTCTCCATTCGCTGGAAAGGCGACCGTTTGGGCGTATTTGAAATGCGTCGCCACTATACCAACTATTTTAAAAGCATTCCCGATTTTAAACCGTTTAGAATGCGTCTGGTGGAGGCACCTACCGAAGCCGACGTGATGGCAATTCTGGACGAGGTCGCCGATACCTATGCGTCGGTCGAGGTATAACAAAAGCAAGAGACAGGTTTTATTTCCTTTCCACTTGACGAACCTTTCGCGAAGCAAAACCGTATTCTTACTTTCTACCTTTCATTATGCCTGATTCTAATCGCCGCACGGCCCTACTGATCTTTATCACGTTAACGCTCATCTGGGGTACATCCTTTATTCTGATCAAACAAGGTCTGAAAGTTTTCTCACCCGACGAAGTGGGCGCACTACGCGTGGTGGCCGCCTCCTTATTCCTGCTGCCACTGGCACTTACCCGGCTGAAAGAATTAAAGAGCAGTAGTCACTACGGTAAGCTCTTCGCCTCGGGCATGCTCGGCGTTTTTATACCCTCCTTTCTCTTTGCCACGGCACAGACGCACATGGAAAGCTCCGTCGCGGGTGTACTCAACACGTTGACACCTATCTTTACCATGATTATTGGCGCCATTCTTTTTAACCAGCGCTTTAGCGCCACGGCCATTGCCGGCATCGTGCTGGGATTTGGCGGCGCGGTGTTGTTAAGCATGTCACGCGCCGGGGGTACCATCGGTGGTGTGAACCTGTATGCGTTACTGATTGTAGCGGCCTGCTTCTGCTATGGTTCGAATCTCAACCTGATCAAATTTAAAATAACAGACCTGAGCGCCCTGACGATCACCAGCGTGGCACTGTTGTTAGTGGGGCCGGTGGCGATCATATACCTGCTGGGGTTTACGGATTTTTTGCCCAAGCTGACGACGCAACCAGGAGCCTGGCAGGCATTTGGATTTGTCGTGCTGCTCGGGTTGATGAGCACTGCCGTAGCGATGTTTTTATTTAACAAACTGGTGAAGGTAAGCACGCCGTTGTTTGCCAGCTCCGTGACGTACGCTATTCCTCTGGTGGCCGTACTGTGGGGCGTGCTCGATCACGAAAAACTTTCGTGGGGACACCTGGCCGGCATGATTACCATCATTGCGGGCGTATACCTGGCCAACCGCAAGTAAAAACCAAAAATACTTCTACTTTTGCGGCGGTAATTTACTCCGCCAACATGTCACTTCAGAACGATCTCCTGCTGCGTGCAGCCAATGGCTTGAAGACCGAACGCACACCGGTGTGGCTTATGCGCCAGGCCGGACGCATCCTGCCGGAATACCGCCAGGTGCGGGCTTCTGTAAAAGATTTCAAAGCCCTAGTAAAATCACCGGAGCTCGCCACCGAAGTCACCATTCAACCCGTAGACATTCTGAAGGTCGACGCGGCCATCATTTTTTCCGACATCCTGGTGGTGCCCGAAGCCATGGGTCTGTCGTATGAGATGGAAGAAAACAAAGGGCCTGTGTTTCCGAACAAGATTACGTCGCCGGCCGACCTGGCAACGGTACACGTAGCAGAAGCCGGCGAGCTGCAATACGTGTTGGATGCCATTGCGCTCACCAAACGCGAGCTGAACGGCCGCGTGCCACTGATCGGTTTTGCGGGCGCACCCTGGACCATCTTTTCGTACATGATCGAAGGCCGCGGCAGCAAAACATTCAGTGCCGCCAAAAAAGTCCTGTATGCCGACCCCACCTTTGCCCACAAGCTGTTGGACATGATTACCGAAACTACCATCAAATACCTGCAGGCACAAGTGAAAGCTGGGGCTGACTTGATCCAGATCTTTGACTCCTGGGCGGGTATTCTCAGCCCCGTGCAATACGAAGAATTTTCACTGCCCTATATCACCCGCATCTGCGATGCCATCACCGATGTGCCGAAGACGGTTTTTGCCAAGGGGGCATTTTTTGCCCGTGTCCAAATGAATAAGCTGAACTGCCATGTAGTGGGCCTGGACTGGAACATGGATGTGGCAGAGTCCCGGGCACTGATGCCCACCAAAGTGCTGCAAGGCAACCTGGACCCGTGTGCGCTGTACGGCTCTACGCAAGATGTAAAACGCGAGACCATTAAAATGCTGGAAGCGTTTGGCCCGCATAAGCACATCGCTAACCTGGGCCACGGCCTGTATCCGGACACGACGGTGGACAATGTGCGGTGTTTTATCGACACCATCCAGGAATACCGTTTTTCACACTAGTTTTCAGCGAAGGAATGCCACGGCATTCCTTCCGTTCTCAACCGGAATATCTTTATCTTTGGAAAAGGGGTAGTCACAACCCGGGGAGCGAGGCGATTGTAGGTTACTATTCCCAGCGTGAAGCTATTATTGTTGTAATTGTCGGTTAGTGCTTTCTATATGCGGATTCTAAGTATTTGCTTGCTTTGCTGTACGCTCGCGGTCCTGGCCCAGGCACAGGTAAAACCTGTGCAGCAATTTTCCTGGCCCGAAGGCATCCGCGCCGATGACTATATACCGGGCAAAGCCCTGGTAAAGGTGCGTTCCGAATACAAAGCTGTTTTTCAAAACCCTGCTGGCCGCATGTCGTTAGGAGGCTCCATTCGCCCCTTGGTTCCACCCAATGCCCCCATCAAAAACAAACGCGCCCATGCACAAGCGTTTATGCCTGCCGTTGACATTCAACAATATTTCGAAATAACCTTTGATGCCAACCGGCCGGTAGATGAATTTATCAACGAGCTCTATGCCACAGGATATATAGATGTGGCCGAGCCGGTATACCGGCAGAAGATCCTGGACATGCCTGCGGGACCCTTCACCCCAGACGACGTAGAGCGGAGCGCCCAATATTACCTGACCAACATCCGCGCGTACGAGGCCTGGGGCATTACCCAGGGCAGTGACGACATCATCATCGCCATTGTCGACTCGGGCGTAGACACCAGCCATCCCGACCTGGCCCCCAAACTATATATAAACGAAGCCGACCCGGTCGACGGAGTAGACAATGATCACAATGGTTATATCGACGACTATCGCGGCTGGGACTTCTCGGGTCCGGTACGTATCAGCGAACGCGACCCCGGCTTTATCGGCGACAACGATCCGACCGTGCCCAAAGCCGGCGTCGGTTTTAGTCATGGTACGCAGGTAGGCGGTGTAGCCGCGGCCGCGACAAATAATGCAATTGGCATCTCGGGTGTGGGGTTTAATGCCAAACTGCTTTTCACAAAGCATTATGCCGATAACCAGGCCAGTACCGAAAAAGAATACGATACCGACACCTTTCAGGGCATAGTATATGCAGCCCGGCAAGGTGCACGGATCATCAACTGCTCATGGGGCTCGTATGCCCGCAGCCAGATATCCCAGGACCTTATTAACTACGTCACCAAAGACCTTGGGTGCCTGGTGGTGGCCGCCGGCGGCAACAGATGGGAAGAAAGGTTCGTCTACCCTGCCTCGTATGACAATGTTCTTTCCGTAGCAGCCCTGCGTGAGAACAATGTCATTGCTTATACCTACAACAAAGCGATAGATCTTTCGGCACCGGGTATTGCTATACGCACAACTGACTTTGGTGGTGGTTATATCACCATTGACGGCAGCTCATTTTCCGCGCCCATGACCTGTGGTGCCGCGGCCCTGGTAGCGAGCATATTTCCGGAATACAATGGCCCACAGTTGGGAGAGCAGTTGCGTGTCACGGCCGACAGATCTTTGTATACGGTCGGCGTCAATGCCGAAGCGAGGTATAAAAACAGATTGGGCATGGGCTCGCTGGATGTCTACGCATCGCTCACACGAACCTCACCCTCGCTACGGGTGCTAAAGTACGACCTGCTGGACCAGGAGGGCAACGTTGCCGAGCCAGGGGACAATGCGCGACTATATTTTGATATCGCCAATTACTTGCAAAGTACTTCAGCAACATTGGAGATCACGATCACGACGGCAGATGCCAGCGTCAATATCACCCGCGGTAAGATTACCCCCGGTGTGATCATCGGTGGTAAGACCGTGCGAAATAATTCAACACCGTTTGAGCTGACATTGAATTCCAATTTAGCCGAAGGCCAGAGCATCGACTTGTTGGTGACATTCTCGGACGGCGACTATCAGGACTACCAATATATTTCATTCGTGCCCAACCTGCCGTACCGTACGATGGAAGAAAATCAGATCAAGACATCCATTGCCTCCGCCGGACGCATCGGGTATGCCGACACAGGCAACTCGCAGGGCGGTATAGGCTTCACCTATAACGGCAAATCTATGCTCTATGAGATGGGCCTGATCCTGGGCAGCTCCGCTGGCGACATTCTTAACAGTGTACGCGGCGAGGGCAACAATCAATACGATCAGGACTTTGTGTCTACCAGCCAGATCCGCAAGACCGTGCCGGGCGAAGACGCTGACGCCGAGATCAACGGCAGCTTTTCCGATACCAACGTAGCGAGCGAGCAACATGTGCGGGTGAGCTACCGCACCCAGGTGTGGCGCGGTACGCCCTACGACAAGTTTGTAGTGGTGGAATATACCCTCACCAACGCGCAGGCTACGCCGATGACTGATTTCTACGTGGGCCTGTTTGCCGACTGGGACGTAAGCCCAGGCGGTGGCCAGGACGCAGCAGGTTGGGATGCGGACGCGCGCGTGGGCTATGTACATCCCAAGGCTTCTTCCTCACAGCCGCATGCTGGCATTCAAGTGTTGAACGGTACCCCTAACTATTACGCAATCGACAATGACCCCAGCCTGGCGGGCAATCCGTTTGGGATATACGACGGGTTTACCGACGCCGAGAAATTTACCGCAATCTCAAGCGACCGCACCGCCGCCGGCGCGACGGGTGCCGGCGCCGACGTGAGCCACGTTGTGTCGGCTGGCCCCTACACCCTGGCGCAAGGAGAAAGTGTTAAAGTAGCGTTTGCACTGCACGGCGCGTCGAATCTCACCGACCTGCTGGCATCGGCGAACGCAGCAGATGAGCTCTACAACGAAGTATTGCAAATACCACTGCCCTTGGTATTACCGACCGAAGTTTGTACAGGCTGTAACGCCACGCTCGTGGCGACCGGCGGCAGCGACTATAACTGGTATAAAGACCGATATGGCGGAGCGCCGCTGGCGACCGGACCGGAGTTCACAATGACATCGGTCCAAAATGATACCATTGTATATGTCTCCAATGTCAGTGGTGGACATGAAAGCCTGCGTATACCTGTTCAGATCAGGGTGAAAGGAGCAACGTCATCAGAAGGAGAGCTCGATCGCCGCGTGATCGTATTTCCCGTACCCGTTGTGAACGGCAAGCTCACCGTAACGGTACGCGATATAGATGCCCGCGAGTTTTCGCTGACAGTACTAAACGCCCAGGGAGCCGAAATGACCCATATATACCTCGGCAGCCTACACGATCAATTCAGCCACACCATCAGCACCATTGGCTATCCCGCCGGCGTATACCTTGTCAAACTGCAGCTCGACAATGACGTCATCGTGCGACGGGTCGTCATCCGATAACATCCACGTGCATAAAAAAAAGGAAGGTACTCGTAAATGAATACCTTCCTTTTTTTATTGCCGTTGCAAGTTGATGTTCACATCTTCGACCGGTTCAACTCCGGGATACGATCAAACATCTTGATCGACTGCAAAAAGATTTCATTCGTTTCATTAAATACCGGATAGAAACCATCGTTGCCCCACAGCTTGCGCGCAATCTGTGATTTGATGTGCACCTGGAAGAGTTTCTTCTTCATACGCAGCTCTTTGTTGTCAGGCTTAACCTTGTTGCGCTCGCCCACGCGTACCAGCTCGTTGACCATGGCATCGGTCACGACGAAATTTTTCAAGAAGCTCTCGAAGCCTTTCTTCTCCAATGTCGCACGGTGGTCTTCGGCAAAACCGAATGTATACTCCTGAATGGACGTGGAGGTATACAGCTCGTTCAGGTAATGACTGTTGAGTGAGGTATCGAGTGGTACGAAGTAATCAGGCATGATGCCACCCCCACCGTACACGGTGCGGCCGTTTTGAGTGATGTACTTCAGCGAGTCGTTAAACTTGATGCTGTCGGAGTGGAAGAACTCGCCGTGGTTGTAGCGGCTGACGATGTCGAGCGCATACTCGTCTTCATCCTGGTAAGGCTTCTGAATGGAGCGGCCGCTCGGCGTGTAATAGCGGCTTACCGTCAGGCGCAGCTCCGAGCCGTCGCTCAGGTCGTAGGGTGATTGCACCAGTCCCTTACCAAAGCTACGGCGGCCTACGATCAGCGCACGGTCGTTGTCTTGTAAGGCGCCGGAAAGGATTTCAGAAGCCGAGGCGCTGCCTTCGTTTACCAGCACGATCAGGTCGCCGCTTTCAAAATCACCGCGGGCCGTAGAAAGTGCCTCGGAGTTGTTCTTTTTGTCTTTGCCCTTGGTGAACACGATCTTTTTGCCGGCCGCCAGGAAATCGTCTGCCATGTCGATGGCAATGTTCATGTACCCACCGGGGTTGCCCTGCAGGTCAAGCACAAGCTTCTTCATGCCCTTTTCGCGTAGGGCAGCCATCGCCGTGTGGAACTCTTCGTACGTCGTGGCGGCAAAACGGTTCACCTTAATATAGCCGATCTCGTGGTCGACCATGTAGGAAACGTCTACCGAGTATTGGGGAATTTTGTCGCGGATGATCTTGTAGTCGATCTCCTTGTCGCGGCGCAGAATGGTGACAGTCACTTCGGTGCCACGGGGGCCTTTTAGGGCCTTCATAACGTCAGGAGAGCTCACGCCCACGCCGGCCAGGTTCTTATTGTCCACGCGGATGATTTTGTCGCCCGACTGAATGCCCAGCGCTTCCGAAGGGCCGCCGCTCAGGGGTGATACCACAACGATGGTGTCGCGGAAGATGTTAAATTCCACGCCGATGCCGTCAAAATTGCCGCGCAGGTCCTCGTTTGCGGCGATACGGTCTTTCGCCGGTATATACGACGAATGGGGGTCAAGCCGGTGCAGCATTTGCTGGATGGCGTCGTCCACCAGGTTGCTGGTATTGATGGTGTCTACATATTCGTCGTTGATCTGCGTCAACACTTCCCGCAGCTTTTGCACATCGTCTCCCACCTCTCCCGAGCTATTCTTGGTGCTAAAGCTGGTACCCACAAAAATCCCCGCGGCCAGGCCCAGACAGAGCACTAGCGGCAGACTGATATGGTTTTTTGAATTCCGATTCTCACTCATGACAGCAATAATAAAATAAAATCTGTAACGAAAGATGAAAATAAAGGTTCAAACCAAATCACCCCGGTGCCAGTAGGAATTTGTGGAGGTTTAGGTGGGCGGACGCCGATATTTCGTCGGCTGGCAAGGCTTTTGCAGATTGAACGCTAACCCAAACGTCTTCTGACTTTTCTCAGCTTTTCTTCCCCGGGAATTGGCTAACTATGGGGGATTTTTCGCTTATATTTACTAGGATCATGAACAAGGCAGCACTAAAAGATACGCGCATTTCAGACTTAGTTGATCAGAACTATGTACATGCGTACGTGCTTTTTTATTTTGGCATTCGTTTCTACGAATATTCTGAGCTCACACTTGGCCAGGTATGCCAGAAACAGGGCTTGCGGGTGGAGCAGGTGATCCGCGAGCTGGAGTCGCCCACGTACCTGCGCGAGGCCGACCTGCCCCTGGTGTCGTATCCCATCGACCTCATCATCGAATATCTCAAGCATTCACACTTCCTGTTTGTAAAACACAAGCTTCCCTACATTGCCCGGCTGGTGGAAAGCTTCAAAGCGCACCACGAAGACTACCTGGTAGTAGAACGCGACCTGAAGTTTGTCTTCCCGCTCTTTGTGGAGGATTTCATTGAACATATCTACGAAGAGGAGGACACACTCTTCCACTATATCCTGACACTGGAACGCGCCTCGAAGGGTACCCACGTGCCGCCCAGGCTATACTACCTGCTGGAGAAAAACTCGGTGCAGAAGTTTGCCATGGAGCACGACGTCCACGACGACGAGATGGAAGGCATCCGCAAGATCACCCGCGACTATGCTGTGGACAAAGACACGCCGCTCCACATTAAAGTCATGTATAACGAGCTGCGCGACTTCGAGAAAAGCCTCATAACCCACGCCCGCATCGAAAACGATATACTCTTTCCCAAAGCCATGGCCATTGAGAACCGGGTAAAGAAACTCTTCTTTGACAAAATCAAGTATAACTGACAGGGCCTGCCGCCTGCCGGCGGGGGTATTTCATGGGACGGATTCTGGCGATTGACTACGGAAAAAAGAGAACAGGGCTGGCAGTGACCGATCCCATGCGCATTATTGCCACCGCCCTGGAGACCGTACCTACTGAAGGACTTTTAGCCTACCTCCAGGCCTATCTGAAACGCGAGCCTGTCGACGAGTTTGTGATCGGCATGCCCAAAACCCTCAAGAACGAAGACTCCGAAACCGCCCCCCTGGTGCGGGCGTTTGTGGAGGAATTAAACAAAGCTTTCCCCGACAAGCCGGTCCACCCCGTGGACGAGCGCTTTACCAGCACAATAGCCCTGCGGGCCATGATCGACGGCGGCATGAAAAAGAAAGACCGCCAGGTAAAAGGCAACGTTGACAAGATCAGCGCAACCATCATTCTTCAGTCTTTCCTGGAAGCTCACCCGCGCTAAAACGTCCTATTTTTTTTAAATTCGCGCCATGATTTATCCCATTGTGATGTATGGCGATGTCGTGCTGCGCCAGAAGGCGAGCGAGATCGCACCCGGTACGGACCTGAAGCAGCTTATTGAAGACATGTATGAGACCATGCATGCCGCCAGCGGCATTGGTTTGGCCGCTCCGCAGATTGGCAAGAGTATTCGCCTGTTTGTGGTCGACGGCACCGTGCTGGAAGACGAACCGGGCATGGCCGATTTCAAAAAAGCTTTCATCAATCCCCAGATTCTGGAAGAGTGGGGTGAGCCGTGGGACTACGAAGAAGGCTGTTTGAGCATCCCCAACATCCGCGAGAAAGTCGCCCGCAAAGCCAGGCTGCGCATTCGGTACTTCGATGACCAGTGGAATCAGAAAGAAGAAGAGTACGACGGCATGCAGGCGCGCATCATCCAGCACGAGTATGACCACATCGAAGGGAAAATGTTTGTAGACTACCTGCCCGCACTCAAGAAGCGTTTGCTGAAAGGCAAGCTGACTGATATTTCAAAGGGTAAGGTCGACACCGAATACCGTATTGCCGCCCCGTTGAAGAGATAACGATACATGAGCACAATTCCGTCCAGGCTGCCCGATGTAGGGACTTCCATCTTTTCGGTCATGTCGAAGATGGCCCTCGAGCACGGGGCCATCAACCTGTCGCAAGGCTTTCCCGACTTTGCCATAGACGAAACCATTGTGCACCTGGTGCATCGCTATATGTTGGAGGGGCACAACCAGTATGCCCCCATGCCGGGAACCCCGGCGTTGCGGCAGATCATCGCCCAGGTCATTCGCGAAACATACGACCATACCGTTGACCCCGAAACCGAGATCACCATTACCCCCGGCGCGACGGAAGCCATCTTCGCCGCCATCGCCGCCTTTGTCGGCCCCGGCGATGAAGTCATCTTATTCGACCCCGCCTATGACTCATACGATCCGGCCATCCGCCTGAACGGCGGCATACCCGTACACCTATCGTTACAATACCCGACGTTTACCATTGACTGGGACATAGTCCGCACGCGCATTACCCCACGCACGCGCATGATCATGATCAACACGCCCCACAATCCCTGTGGCGTCACCCTGAGCAAAGAAGCCCTGCGCACCCTGGAGACCCTGGCCGAACAACACAACCTGCTCATACTGAGCGACGAGGTATACGAGCGCTTGATCTTTGACGGGCAACAGCATCAAAGTGTGCTGCGTTACCCCGCGCTGGCGGCGCGTAGCCTGGCAGTCTTCTCATTTGGCAAGACCTTCCACGCCACGGGCTGGAAAGTAGGCTACGTAGTAGCGCCCACTCCGCTCATGCACGAGGTGCGCAAAGCCCATCAATTCATAGCGTTTAGCGTAAACACCCCTGTGCAGCTGGCACTGGCCGAATACATGCAGGTACCCGACCGGTATTTGTCGCTGGCGGCCTTCTACCAGCAAAAACGCGACTTTTTTTTAGAGCATCTGCGCGGCTCGTCCTTTGAGCCCGTGGCATGCAAAGGCTCCTACTTTCAATTGCTCTCCTATAAAAATATTTCCCATCAGCCGGACACGGCCATGGCAGAAGAGCTGACAAAGAAATTTAAGGTAGCAGCCATCCCCGTATCGGTTTTCTACCAGGACCGGACGGACAACCATCTGCTGCGGTTCTGTTTCGCCAAGAAGGAAGAGACCCTGTCCAAAGCCTGTGAGATCTTGCGAAAGATTTGATCTTCTACAGCCAATCACACATTCAGACAACATCGACTTAACCGCCACTAGTCTCCGTGCTATAAGAACGGGCTTATATCGGACTATACTCGCACTTAACTCGGGCTTAACTCGGAGACATCCCCCGGGAATCCGGGAATATTTGCCCCCCGGTGCCGCATTTTGGCCCCGGCTTTACCGCACTTCGGCATGTAGACCCGCCTACCAAGACTGCAGTTTCCAGACCGTTGTGTATCAGCCGGAGATGGCTTTAATAGGGCTTTAGTAGCTCTTTAGTAGGAGGATGATAGGGCTTTGATACGGGTAATACCCCCCGTTGCGCAAATTGCCTGTTCATTCTCCTCTTAATTTGTTTTCTTTGCGGTCCCGAAAACTCTTACACGCATGCAGGACCTCAAAATCACGCTTATTCAGTCAGATACGCATTGGGAAGACATCAGTGCAAACCTCTCCATGTTTGAGGAGAAGATCTGGCGGATCAGCGGGGCGACCGATGTCATTGTGTTGCCGGAAATGTTTACAACCGGATTTACCATGGCCGCCAACCGCCATGCCGAGATGATGAACATGCGCACCTTTAAATGGATGCGCCAAATGGCCGACCAGACCGGAGCCCTGATTTTGGGTAGCTATATCGTTAACGTACATGACCGCTTTTACAACCGGTTGCTGTGGATGGAACCAGGCGGTCATTTTAAAACCTACGACAAGCGCCACCTGTTCCGGATGGAGAACGAGCACAAGACCTATAGCCCTGGCGAAAGCCTGCTGATCGGCACATGGAAAGGCTGGCGCATCTGCCCCCTCATTTGCTACGACTTGCGCTTCCCCGTGTGGAGCCGTAACCGCTACGATGCCACCACACGCAAACTGTCGTACGACGTGGCAATATATGTGGCCAACTGGCCTGTCACCCGCATTGACGCGTGGGACACACTGCTGCGGGCGCGGGCCATTGAAAATGTTAGCTATGTGGTGGGCGTAAACCGCATTGGTCTTGACGGCCAGGGCGTGGAGTACAACGGCCACTCGTCGGTGATCAGCCCGAAAGGCGGAGTGGTTTATACGAATGAAGGCACAGAAGCCATTCACACCGTCGAGTTGAGCGCCAATGCCCTGGAAGCCTTCCGCGACCGTTTCCCGTCTTACCTGGACGCCGACGACTTTACGCTCGAGTTCGAAGAATACGAAGACTCCGACTTAGACTAACACCGAATTTCCATCTACTTTTGCACCTCATTTTAAACACCCTGTAACCACCATGGCCAACCGGAAGATCACCCGCGCGTTAATTTCTGTTTTTTATAAAGATAACCTGGAGCCGATCGTGCACTTTCTAGGCAAGCAGGGTGTAGAGTTTGTCTCCACCGGCGGCACCCAGGAATTCATTGAAAAGCTGGGCTACGCCGTAACGCCGGTAGAAAAGCTGACGGGCTATCCGTCGATCTTTGGTGGTCGCGTAAAAACGCTGCACCCCGCCGTATTTGGCGGCATTCTTTTTCGCCGCGAGGACGACGGTGACAAAAAACAAGCACAAGAGTTTAACATCGGCCCGCTCGACCTGGTCATTGTAGACCTATATCCCTTTGAAGAGACCGTAACCAAAGGTGGCTCGGAAGATGATATCATAGAGAAAATAGACATCGGAGGCATCTCGTTGATCCGCGCAGCCGCGAAAAACTTCCAGGACGTACTGATCGTCTCCTCACGCAACCAGTATACCGACGTGCTGGAAGTGTTGCAGCAAACCAACGGTGCCCCCGCCCTGCAAGACCGCAAGCGCTTTGCCGCGATGGCCTTTGACGTCACCTCCCACTACGACACCGCCATCTTCCAATACTTCAACGGCGAATTTGCATTGCCCCGGTATAAAAAGAGCTTGTCGCAGGGGCGAGTCCTGCGCTATGGGGAAAATCCTCACCAGAAGGGCACATTCTACGGCGACTTCGACGGCCTGTTCGAACAACTCAACGGCAAAGAGCTTTCCTATAACAACCTGGTGGACGTAGACGCCGCCGTAAACCTCGTACAGGAATTCTCCGGCGAGACGGCCTTCGTCATCATCAAGCATACCAACGCCTGCGGCGTAGCCACGGCGCCCACTGTAAAAGAAGCATATCTTAAAGCCTTCCAGGCCGACACCACGTCAGCCTTTGGCGGCGTGCTGGCCACCACTACCACGATTGACCTGGCGGCAGCCGAAGAGATCAACAAATTGTTTTTTGAGATTCTCATCGCACCCGCCTATACCGACGACGCACTGGCACTGCTGCGCAGTAAAAAGAACCGGATGCTGTTACGGCAGAAGCAACAGCTGCAGGAGAAGCTGCAAAGCAAGACAATTCTGAACGGTGTGATCGAGCAAGACCTCGACTTGAGGACCGACGGCAAAGAAGACCTAAAGGTCGTTACCAAGGTAGCGCCCACCGCAGCCGAGGTCGACGCCCTGCTGTTCGCAAGCAAGATTTGTAAGCACACGAAGTCTAACACTATTATACTGGCGGTGGATGGTCAGCTGCTGGCGAGTGGCGTAGGGCAGACCTCCCGTGTTGACGCCCTGAAACAGGCCATTGAAAAAGCAGGTGTGTTTGGTTTCTCCCTAAAGGGCGCAGTCATGGCGTCAGACGCCTTTTTTCCGTTCCCCGACTGTGTGGAAATTGCTAACCAGCAAGGTATCCACGCGGTGATCCAACCCGGTGGCTCGGTAAAAGATCAGGACTCTGTCGACTTCTGTGATCAGCACGGCATGGCCATGGTCTTTACTGGCGTGCGACACTTCAAACACTAGCGTTGTGAACCCGGGTAAGTCCGGTAGGCTTTTAACTACCTTCCAGGTCTATCCCAATCTCTTCATCGATAAAATATGTACCGGCTCGCAAAAAACTTACATTTTTGAACCGGTACATATTTATTTGGTAAATTAAATGCAATTTTACAGGCCGCATCATCGGTTACTTCCGACTTTTTAGTTTAAACAAGGGAATAAGACATACATGGCATTTTTTGACTTCTTCACCAGCGACATCGCAATAGACCTGGGGACAGCAAACACCCTTATCATTTACAAAGACAAGATCGTCGTGGATGAACCCTCGATCATCGCACTTGACAAAGTGAACGCCAAGGTGTTGGCCATCGGCCGGGAGGCCATGCAGATGCATGAAAAAACGCATGATCACATCAAGACCATCCGCCCGTTAAAAGAAGGTGTGATCGCCGACTTCCAGGCGGCCGAGATGATGATCCGCGGGCTGATCAAAATGATCGACACCGGCAAACGTCTGTTTCCACCGTCATACCGCATGGTGATCTGTATCCCTTCCGGTATTACCGAAGTAGAGAAACGTGCAGTGCGCGACTCGGCAGAACATGCCGGCGCCAAAGAGGTATATATGATCTATGAACCGATCGCCGCGGCGATCGGAACCGGCATCGACATCGAACAGCCTATTGGTAATATGATCGTCGACATCGGTGGTGGAACAACGGATATCGCCGTGATCGCCCTGTCGGGTATCGTCTGCGACCAGTCCATCCGTGTGGCCGGCGATACCTTTAATCGTGATATTCTCGACTACATGCGCCGCCAGCACAACCTGCTCATCGGCGAGCGCTCGGCCGAAAAAGTGAAGATCGAAGTAGGCTCGGCCCTGACAGAGCTTGACGACGGACCGGACGATTACGAGATCCGCGGCCGCGACTTGATGACGGGTATTCCCAAGACCATCAAGATCTCTTATTCGGAAGTGGCCTTCGCCCTCGACAAGTCTGTATCTAAACTGGAAGAAGCTGTACTCAAAGCCCTGGAGACCTCTCCCCCCGAGCTTTCAGCCGATATTTATGAGCGTGGCATCTATCTGACCGGTGGTGGCGCCCTGCTGCGCGGGTTGGACAAACGCCTCGCGCTTAAGACCAAGTTGCCCATCCACGTAGCCGACGATCCGCTACGTGCCGTGGTACGCGGTACCGGCCAGGCACTGAAAAACCTCAATCAGTTCAGAGCTGTATTAATGACCTAGTCTTCTGAAGTGGAAGAAGCAGGAGTAACGAAGCCATGTGATTTGTTGACACGGTAATGGAAAGGCTATTTTATTTCATCTATCAATACCGGGCTTTCTTCACCTTCTTAGTGCTGGAAGTATTCTGTTTTTGGCTCGTGGTGAAAAACAACGAGTACCAGGGAACCCAGTTCTTCAATTCGTCCAATACGATTGTCGCCTCCGTGAACGGCTTCTCGCAAAGCGTCCGCGACTACTTCTTACTCAGTAATGTCAACGCGACACTGTCCGCCGAAAACGCCGGACTGCGCCGTGAGCTGGAGACCTATCATCAACAAACGTATTTGACCGACAGCGTTGCCGCGCCACCAGATTCGTCGCGCATCAAACGTTTTGATTTTGTCAGCGCCAAAGTCGTCAATAACCACGTAGACCTCACCAAAAACTTTATCACCATCAATAAGGGCCGCGACGCGGGCATCGAACCCGGCATGGCCGTGATCAGCCCGCTGGGAGCCGTCGGCAAAGTGAAGCTGGTGTCCGAACACTATGGTGTCGTGACCTCGTTGCTGCACATCGATGTAATGGTATCGTCGGTACTCAAGCGCACAGGCCACTTCGGTTCGGTGCAATGGGATGGCCGCGACCCTGGCATAATTCGCTTTAACTTTATACCGCGCCACGTAAAGCCCCTGGTAGGCGACACCGTGGTAACGTCCGGCTTTAACTCCGTCTTCCCCGAAGGCATCATGGTGGGCACCGTATCGGAAGTAAACCTCAGCAACGAGGCCCTGACATACGACCTGCGCGTGAAACTGTCGCAGGACTTCCGCAAGCTGTCGTTCCTGACCGTGGTGAAGAGCGTGTACAAGCGTGAGCAGGATTCTCTGGAACAGGTCGTAAACGCACTGGCGAAATGAGCAGGATCGGCATTCCCCAAGTCATAGCGTTTTTTGTGTACCTGTTGTACCAGGTAATGATTCTGCAGAACGTCGTGTTGTTTCACACCGCCTTCTGTTTCTTATACGTGGCGTATCTGTTGCTGCTGCCGGTAGAGACCAACCCGCTTGTACTGATGGGCATTGGCTTCCTCATGGGCTTTGCTGTCGACATGTTTTATGAAAGCATCGGCTTGCATGCCTTTGCGTGTGTTTTTGTAATGTACGTACGCAACTATTGGCTCAGTTCCATCACGCCGCAAGGTGGGTATGACAGCAACGTCACGCCGTCAATGGCACTGGGCGGCTTCCAATGGTTTGTCGTATATGCGTTGCCGCTGGTGTTCATTCACCACCTCATGCTGTTCTACATGGAAGCAGGTGGCTTTGGAATGTTCTGGTTCACGCTGTGGAAGACCATCGTGAGCACATTTTTTACCACACTGGTAATTTTAATTGCGCAGTTTTTGTTTCCTGGCAGAAGGCGCTAAGTCGTCCGGCTACGCACTGCTAAAATTGGAGTAACGACATGAACGAAGGCAGGAAGGAAATCATACAGTTTGTATTTGTACTGATAGGCTTTGTGTTCTTGATAAAGCTATTCTTTATCCAGATCGTCGAAGACAGCTACAAAAACCTCGCGGATGTAAACGCCATCCGCAAAGAGGTGCAATATCCTATTCGCGGTATTATCAAAGACCGCAACGGCAAGCTCATTGTATACAACAATCCCGAGTTTGACCTCATGATCATCTTGCGCGAGGTAAAGAATCTCGACAGCGCCCGCTTCTGCCAGGTGTTTGAGATCACCCAGGCGCAGTTGCAGAACCTCTTCAAAGGCTTTCACACGGAGATCAGAAACCGCAAAGCCAACGAGCTGCAGCCATACCCGTTCATCCGCCAGTTGTCGAATTATGACCTGGCGCGTATTCAGGATCATATCGACGAGTTTCGCGGTTTTTTTATTCAAGTGCGGACTACCCGTGCGTATGCCAGCGGTGCCGCTGCCAACGCTATCGGCTATGTGAGCGAGGTCTCCAAGCGCCAGCTGGACAATCAAAAGGAACACTTCTACCGTCAGGGCGACTATATCGGCAAGAGCGGTATTGAGGCATATTATGAACAGTACCTGCGGGGTACACGCGGCGTGAAATACCTCATGCGCAACAAAGATGGCGTAATCAAGGGTGCTTACGAAGACGGTAAATACGATACACTGTCTGTACCGGGCCAGGATCTGACGTCTACAATCGACCTGACGCTACAAGAGTATGGCGAGTTTCTGCTGAAGGGAAAGTCCGGCAGTATTATTGCCATCGAGCCCGCAACAGGCGAAATTCTGTCTATGGTGTCGGGCCCGTCCTATGATCCGAACCTGCTTACCGGTAAAAACTATAGCCAGAACTTTGTGCTCATCAGCAACGACAGCCTCAAGCCGTTGTTCAACCGCCCGCTTATGGCGCAGTATCGTCCGGGTTCTATTTTTAAAGTCGCTCAGGCGATGGTAGCGTTACAGGAAGGAGTTATCACTCCGGAGACGCGCATCCGCTGCGATCGCTCGATCATCAATTGCCACGGTGCCCATACTAACGAAGATCTGCGCGGGGCAATTGCCAATTCTTGTAACCCGTATTTCCGCGAAGTGCTGCGGAGGATGCTGCAGAAGGGCAAAGCCAACAACCCTTTTGACGATACGCGCATTGGCCTGGAAGAGTGGGACAAACATATCATGAGCTTTGGCTTTGGCAAACGCCTGGGCATAGACCTGCCCAACGAGAAGCGTGGCCTGGTGCCAAGCCCGGCGTACTATGACCGCGCCTATACAGGCCGGCCGTGGAAGTTCTCCAACATTTACTCCATCGCCATCGGTGAGGGAGAGAACCTGGTCGTGCCGTTGCAGATGGCCAACTTTGCCGCAACGATCGCCAACAAAGGATATTATGTCACGCCGCACCTGGTAAAGTCAATTGGTAATAGCGGCGTGTCGCTGCCGCAGTATACCGAACGACACTACACTACCATTGACTCCGCTAACTTTCGTATCGCCGCCGATGCTATGCAAGAGGTGGTGGAGTCGGGTACCGCGCAGTATCGCGCCAAGCTAAAAGACATCGTGGTGTGTGGCAAGACCGGTACCGTGCAGAACGAACCAAAGTCTGACCACTCGGTATTTATCGCGTATGCACCCGCGGTGAACCCGAAGATCGCAATATCTGTATATGTGGAATATTCCGGTCAGGGTGCACGCGCAGCGGCCTCCATCGCCAGCCTCATGATCGAGAAATACCTGTTGGGTGGAACGCAGCGCCCCAACATTGAAGACTACGTGCTGAAAGGTAAATTCGAATAACACCATCGCTTAACGGAACGATACCGTGAGAAGAGAAAGAGAAGAGATCATAACCAACAAGATTGACTGGGTCACGGTGATGATCTATGGTGTCATGGTGTTTTGGGGCTGGCTGAATATTTACTCCGCTACGTACGACGAGCATCAGTCCATCTTCGACTTCTCGATCAACTCGGGCCGGCAGTTGATGTTTATCGTCACCTCTATTTTCCTGATCCTGGCGATCCTCATCATCGACATGCGCTTCTACGAGGCCTTCGCCTATATCATATATGGACTCATCATGTTCTTGCTGCTGCTGGTGCCCTTCATTGGTAAGGAAGTAGGGGGTAACCGTGCATGGTTGGGCTTTGGTTCCTTTGGCGTGCAACCGTCGGAGTTCGCGAAGTTCGCCACAGCGCTCGCGCTCGCGAAGTTTATGGGCACGATCGGGTTTCGCCTGGACAACAACATCCGAAACCAGGCAGCTTCCTTCGCGTTCATCGGTGGCCCCATTATTCTCATTTTGATGCAGAAGGATTATGGTACCGCCATGGTGTTTTTGGTGTTCCTCCTTGTCTTTTATCGTGAAGGTATGTCGCCCTTCCTGCTACTGGTAGGTCTGGGGGTATCGGTCATCTTTATTCTTACACTGCTGGTAGAGAACAACTGGTATTTGTTCGGCGCCATCGGCGCAGCGTGGGCCCTGGTGATCTTTATGAACCGCCGCAAGAAAATAAAACGCATGGCCGTCATCACGATTGGCGCCGCGGTACTCGTCGTGACCATCATGAGCGTGGAGTTCATTTTTGCCAACCTGCTGGAACCTCACCACCAACGCCGGGTGATGGTATTGTTGAATCCCGATCTCGATCAGTTAGGCGCGGGATACCACGTGTACCAATCTAAAGTGGCGATTGGTTCCGGAGGTGTTATTGGCAAAGGCTTCTTGAAAGGCACACAAACCAAGCTCAAATTTGTACCCGAGCAGTATACCGATTTCATCTTTTGTACCATTGGTGAGGAGTACGGCTGGCTTGGCAGCCTGATCATGGTTGGACTCTTCATGTCGTTGCTCTTCCGGGTCGTGTTCCTGGCCGAGCGACAGAAAAATCGCTTTGCCCGTGTGTATGGCTACTCCGTGGCATGCATATTTTTCTTTCACTTTGCGACCAACATTGCCATGACGATCGGTCTCTTTCCGGTAATCGGTATACCCCTGCCGTTCTTTAGCTACGGAGGTTCGTCGCTGTGGGCGTTTACGGCGCTGCTGTTTATTCTGTTAAAGCTCGACGCGCACCGCATGCATGTACTGCAACGGTTGTAAATAGCCGGCCGGGAACAAAAAAAGACTGCCGGTGGGCAGTCTCTTCGGGTTATGGGTTGATTGATTGGCTAACGTGTCGTCATTAAACAGTCATGATCTCGGCCTCTTTCTTTTTCATGAGGGCGTCGATCTTATTGGTGAAGTCGTCGGTCATCTTCTGCACTTTCTCCTCGGCGTTCTTGACGTCGTCTTCCGATACACCTTTGATCTTCTTCAGCATTTCGTTGGTTTCCTTGCGGACGCTGCGAAGGCTCACTTTGCCGGCCTCGCATTCCTGGCTCACTTGTTTTACCAGTACCTTTCTGCGCTCTTCCGTCAGCATGGGTACGTTGATGATAACCTGCTGGCCATCGTTCTGCGGGTTGAGGCCCAGGTTTGCATTCATGATAGAACGCTCAATCTCCACGATCATGCCGCGTTCCCACGGCTTGATAAAGATGGTACGGGCATCGGGTGTAGTCACAGAAGCCACCTGATTCAGGGGCGATGTTGCGCCGTAGTAGGCAACCTGAATGCCATCCAGCATATTGGGGCTGGCTTTTCCCGCACGGATTTTGGTCAGCTCATGACCTACGTGCGTCAATGCTTTGTTCATGGATTCCTGGGCATCGTCCAGGTATAGTTCGATCTCTTCCATACAAATTTCGACTTGGGCTATAAATATAATGACTCGGCGTCAAATACACACGGCCCGCGAGACCTGCTTTCTTAGCTGATCAGCGTGCCGGCTTCTTCGCCTTTTACTACGGTTAACAGATTGCCCTTTTTATTCATATCAAAAACAATGATCGGCAGGTTGTTCTCTTTGCAGAGCGTGAACGCCGTCATGTCCATGATGTTGAGATTCTTTTCATATGCTTCCTGAAAAGAGAGCGTGCTGTAGCGCGTCGCGTCCGGAAATTTCTCGGGATCTGCGGTGTATACACCGTCTACGCGTGTGCCTTTCAGCACCACGTTGGCTTGTACTTCCACCGCGCGCAGGGCAGCGGTCGAGTCGGTGGTGAAATAAGGATTGCCAATGCCGGCACCGAAGATGACGATGCGACCTTTTTCCAGGTGACGAATGGCACGGCGGCGAATAAAAGGCTCGCACACCTGCTCCATCTTAATGCCGGACATCAGGCGCGTGTACATGCCGTGACGCTCCAGCGCGCTTTGCAGGGCCATGGCGTTGATGACCGTTGCCAACATACCCATGTAATCACCTTGCACGCGATCGATGCCAAGAGCTTCTGCCTGACCTCCGCGAAAGATGTTACCACCGCCAATCACAATAGCGATTTCCACACCCTGGTCTTTCAGGGCTCGTATTTCGCCGCAGTATTGCTCGAGAACATTGGGGTCGACGTTGGTATTCTTCGACGATCCTTGTAGGGCTTCACCGCTGAGTTTGAGGAGGATACGCTTGTACTTCATTCGTAGGATTTAGGATTGCCTGGCCAAAACGGCCGCAATATATTCCATTTGGGGTGGATTTGGAAAATCAATCCTGGAATTCGATCAGCACCTGGTTCTTCTCCACACTGTCGCCCTTCTTGATTTTAAGCGTTTTTACGATGCCTTCCCCCGGCGACTTGAGAATGTTTTCCATTTTCATGGCTTCGAGAATCAGCAGCGGGTCGTTCAGCTTCACCGTATCACCCTGTTTCACTTTCAGGTCGATGATAAGCCCCGGCATGGGTGCACGCAACGAATTGATCTTACCAGCAGTCGCGCTGCTCATACCCATCTTCTCTAACAGCAGATCGAACTTGTCTTTCACCTCGACCGTGTAGGGCTTGTTGTTGATCTTAAACGTAAACGTCTTGGTGGCCGTGTCGGCTTTTACGACCTCGGCACGATAGCTTTTGTTTTCGAGCAGAATGTGAAAGTAACCGTCGCCCATCGACAGAATGTCAGGCTGCAACGCCGCACCGTTGACGGTGTAGCCGTCTTCGGTCTCCGCAATGTCGAGTGACCGCTTGTTGATAATCGCTTTGTAGGCTGACGAGGAGGAGGTTGTAGACATTAGGAGGAGTGTTACCTATCCGAAAGATACGGGCTGCACCTGCGTGGGGAAAGTTTTTTTGCAAAATCAATTCGTACACTATTACCTTTGTCCCAGCCCTGGTGAAAAAGCCGGGGAGGGGGGTGCCTTAATATAACGGGCTGAGATCATACCCAATGAACCTGATGCCGGTAATGCGGCCGAAGGGAAGGCAAGGTTAAACGTAAGCAGGCGCATTCCCCTGTGCGCTGCAGGTTTAAACCAATATTTTTACCATGTTCAAGCATGTAATGATGGCAGCCGCAGTGCTGTTGTCTCTCTGCGCGCAGGCGCAACGCTATGCTGTCTACGGCACCGTCCGCGACAGCAAAAATCAAGAGTCCGTCGTCGGCGCAACGCTGCAACTCTCAGAACTGTCGTTCTATACCACCACCGACGCCGCGGGCCGTTTCCGGTTCGACCGAGTACCCACCGGTGAGTATACCGTCACGCTCCGTTCGCTGGGATATACTTCGCGCACCGAGAAGATTTCTGTCGCCGCCGACCAGGAACTGACGCTGTCGCTCGATCCCTCGTATACCCTTACCGATGAAGTGGTGGTATTATCGACACGGGCCGATCGCAAAACGCCGACCACCTTTACCAACGTGAGCAAAGACGAGCTGGCCCGCCAGAACTTCGGTCAGGATCTTCCCCTCTTGCTCAACTGGACACCGTCGCTCGTCACGACGTCCAACGCCGGTGCCGGTGTGGGCTATACCGGCCTGCGCATTCGCGGCAGCGACGCCACACGCATCAACGTAACCATCAACGGCATACCGTACAACGACAGCGAGTCGCAAGGCACGTTCTGGGTAGATATACCCGACGTGGCATCGTCCACGCAAAGCATCCAGGTACAACGCGGTGTCGGAACGTCTACCAACGGCGCCGGTTCGTTCGGCGGTACCGTAAACTTGCAGACACTCTCGCTGCAACCCGATCCCTATGCAGAAGTAATGGTTGCCGCGGGCTCTTTCAATACGCAGCGCTATACCGCCAAAGCCGGAACCGGTCTGATCAACAACCACTGGGCGTTTGATGCTAAAGTGTCGAAAATCCTTTCCGATGGATATATAGACCGCGCCGAGTCGGATCTTTCCTCCTACTACATCAGCGGCGGCTACTACGGCAAGAAGACCGTGATCAAAGCCATTACCTTCGGCGGCCACGAGCGCACATACCAGGCGTGGAACGGCATCGATGCAGAAACCATGAAGACCAACCGCACCTTCAACTCGTGCGGCGCCCTGTACGACGAAAACTGGAACGTGATCGGCTACTACAATGACCAGGTGGATGAATATCGCCAGGACCACTATCAGTTGCACCTCACACAACAGCTCAACGATGCGTGGAACGTAAACGCCTCCCTGCACTATACGTATGGTCGTGGTTACTACGAACAATACCAGCAAGGAACATCGTTTGCCGACCTGGGTCTGTCCGACATCGTACTGGGCGACACGACGCTGACGTATGGCGACTTCGTGACACGCAAATGGTTGAATAACAAATTCTACGGCGGCACCTTCTCGCTGAACTACGACCAGGGCAAAACCTCCTTTATACTCGGCGGCGCCTTTAATCAATACGGCGATGCCCGGCACTACGGCAAGATTCTGTGGGGACAGTATATGGGCAACGTGCCCACCGGCTATAAATATTACGACGGCGACGCGGAGAAGAATGACTTTAACATCTATGCCAAATGGAACTACGACGTGCTCGAAAACCTCAACGTCTTTGTCGACCTGCAATACCGCACGGTGGACTATAAGACATCAGGTCTTGAAGACGGCATGTTTTCCTATGACATCCAGGACTCCTTTCACTTCTTTAACCCAAAGGCCGGAATAAGCTACACGGTGTCGGAGCGGGATGTGCTCTACAGTTCGTATGCTATCGCCAACCGCGAGCCAAACCGCACCGATTACCTGGGTGGCACTGAAAAGCCCAAACACGAGCGCCTCGGCAACCTCGAAATGGGCTGGCGCCGCCAGGCCCCGCGTTACAGCCTGGAAGCGAACTACTACCTCATGAACTACACCGACCAGTTGGTCCTAACGGGCCGCCTGGATAACGTAGGCAACCCCATCCGCGCCAACGTGGGCAAAAGCTACCGCACCGGCATTGAGCTGTCCGGCGGCATCAAGCTGACCGAACGCCTGGCGTGGCAGGCCAACGCCACCTGGAGTGTAAACCGGAACCAGGACTACGTAGTCGATCCCAACAACGTGACCGAAAAGAAAACCACGGCCATCATTCTTTCTCCCGGGTGGATCGCCGGCAGCCAGTTGACATGGAATGCCTTCCGGAATTTTCAGGCAACATGGCTGGCCAAATACGTAGGCAAACAATACCTCGACAATACCGAAAGCGAGACACTGACGCTCGACAGTTATTTCACAAACGACGTACGATTTAACTATCGCCTGCCGCTGCACCAGGTCAAGCGCTGCGAGGTAAGCCTGCTGGTCAACAATGTGTTTGATGTAGAATATTCCTCCGATGGCTATGCGTATGATGGAGTAGCCTACTATTTCCCCCAGGCAGGCACTAACTTTATGGCAATGTTAACGGTTGGATTCTAGCGACCGTATGGCGGGTCACAAGACTGGTTTTTATGCCGGTCGTGGCTTTTGGCCGCGGGGAAATATAATAAATGACAACCTGTTGCTATTTTTACCGTGAACGGTATCTATGGCAACAGGTCGTCCATTTCGTACATTTTTGGAATCGCTGCTCAAGCTCACCCGCTTTAGCAACCTGGTTATCATTGGCCTGGCCCAATATTGTACTGCCGGCTTCCTGATTGCCACCACTACACTCAACGACGGCTCCCTGTTCATCCTGGCCACTTCCACCGTGCTGATCGCCGCCGCCGGCTATATCATCAACGACTACTACGACGTCAAGATCGACTACATCAACAAACCCGGCCGGGTTGTGATCGGCAAAAGCATCACTCGCCGGTATGCCATTCTGTTTCATGTTGTACTCTCCAGCGCGGGTGTACTGCTTGGGTTGCTACTGTCGTGGAAGATCGGCGCGGTAAATCTGGTGACGGTCTTTCTGCTATGGCTCTATTCCAATAATCTGAAACGACTACCCTTCATCGGCAACTTTGTGGTAGCCTTCCTGACCGGCCTGTCCATCTTCATCGTCGACCTTTACTACCACACAGGCAGTGCCCTGATTATTATCTACGCCAGCTTTGCATTCTTCATGACGCTCGTACGCGAGATCATCAAAGACATGGAAGACCTGAAAGGTGACGTCACGTTTGGATGCAAGACTCTGCCCATCATGCTGGGGCTTCGCCGCACGAAGTTTGTTATTTATCTCATTCTGTTCCTGTTCAGCGCAACGGTGGTGATCTTAAATTATTTCTATCAGGTGTTGCCGCTACAGTACTATGCAATCTTCCTGTTTGTCCCGCTGTTGTGGCTATTGTACCGGCTTATCCGCGCCGATACCATTCGCGATTTTGCGCGGCTCAGTGCATTTTGCAAAGTGATCATGCTCATGGGAATTCTGAGCATGAGCCTGCACGGTGGATAATCCTTTAAAGACAGGTAGACATCGTTATGGATACAATTTTATACTGCCGTAACGTGTCCAGCAATTCCCGCTGTTTTTTGGAATCTTTCTCCCGTATCACCGACTGTATTATTTTTTTATAATCCATACGCTTGTCATATGCCAGGTATCTGTGGGGATGACAGTCATCAGGATGTGGACTATCGATCGTAGCAACTACTGGTTGTTTCATCCACGTCGTGTCGGTCGAAAGGATTTTTGATTCTACCAAATCGGGCTCGAACGTGCGACAGTCAACCGTTCGTATGAGCTCCAGCGAACGTATGTCACTCAGTTTTATATCCTGTTTTTCCCGTGAGCGATAAAGAGCCTTCGCAGGTCCATAAGGACTTTGAAAATCAAGTGTATAAACGAAATCGAAAACTTCAAGATCATCTCTATTCCATTTGCCCGGGATGTCCGTCTGGATTCTGTCTTTAAAAAAGCGGGGCTCCTGCTTAAACTTCTGGAACAATGCCGAGTGCGGGCCCTCATAGGGTGCCAGGAAATATCCCGTAAACGCAGTGTCCGTCAGGGTTATGCGGGCATAGCAAAAATGAATAAGGGGATAATCCTCCGCTCGGCAAGTGGTTGATGTAACGACGGTAACGAGTATGAACAGTGAGAGACGTGACCACATAGCGGGAAAGTATAAATGATATCGGGTGATTCGCAACGCGTGCGGCTAAAACAGCCCCCGCGCTTTTAGCTCCAGGTACTTATTGATCGTATTCACCGTCAGATTCTCCGGCGCCGTCAGCAACGCCTGTATGCCGTGCCGGCTCAATTCCTTCACGATAAGCTTTTTGTCATACGCAAACTTCTCGGCAATAACCTTGTGGTATATACCACGCACGTCAACCGCATGTGCCGTGGTCATAGCTTTCAATTCGGTATTCTCAAAAAAGACTACGACCAACAAATGCTGTTGAGCCAGGCTCTTTAAGAAAGGCAGCTGCCGGTGCAGGCTATGAATAGATTCGAAGTTTGTAAACAAAAGCAGCAAGCTGCGCTGGTTTACTTTGCGGCGTACATGCGTATATAAGGCCGAGAAGTCCGACTCGCGGTAAGCAGTCTTCTGGTTGTACAACACCTCGAGTATCTGCGACATTTGATTGTTCTTACGTCCCGCCGGCAGCGTCGTGCCGATCGTATCCTGAAACGTAATGAGTCCGGCCTTATCTGATTTTTTGATCGCAATGTTGGAGATCACCAGGCTGGCATTGATAGCATAATCCAACAGGCTCATCCCCTCAAACGGCATTTGCATCACACGGCCCTTGTCGATCAGGCAGTACATCTGCTGCGACCGCTCATCTTGATAGTGATTCACCATCAGGTGCTGACGGCGTGCGCTGGCCTTCCAGTTGATGTTGCGGAAGTCGTCACCACTCACATATTCCTTGATCAGCTCGAACTCGGTGTTCTGGCCAATGCGGCGGATCTTTTTGATGCCGGCTTCCGTCAGCCGGTTAGAGATGGCCATCAACTCGTACTTGCGCATTTGCAGGTACGAAGGATATACCGGCACCATGGCATCGTCCGAAAATTTATACCGGCGACGAAGGAAGCCGATGGGTGAGCTGACAAAGATGTTGACCGTGCCGAAAGAATACTCGCCGCGCTTTACCGGGCGTAGCGAATACTGCAAAGTCTTGCTCTGCCCCGGCGGCATAGAAAGCGCAAAGTGCAGGTCGCGGCGCTGGAACTGGTGCGGGATCTCGTCGATGATGGTGATGTCCGCTATAAAAGGATAATAATTCTCTACCCGAATGCGGATCTCGTTATGATCACCGTTCGACAGCTTCTCGGGAGTAATGCGATGCCCGTGCAGGCCCTTGCGCAAGCGGAAGAGCAATAGGGTATCCGTAAGGATTACCGCCAGCAACAGCAAGAAGGCAACCTGGGGGATCACGATGGGCCACTCCAGCACAAAGCTGAGAATGAACAGCATCACCACTGTTCCCGTGGCAATAAAAAGCCGGTTGGTTAAATATAGTGGACGGATAAACTTCACTAGCGTGGTACTTCGATTTTATCGACGATTTGTCTTACCACCTCGTCTGTCGTCACACCTTCCATCTCCTTGTCGGGCGTAAGCACCAGGCGGTGCCGCAACACTGGCAGAGCGATATACTTGATATCTTCCGGGGTTACAAAGTCGCGGCCGTTAATGGCAGCATAGGCCTTGGCACTGTTAAGGATCGCGATCGACGCCCGCGGTGAAGCCCCCAGGAAGAGCGCCGGGTTATTACGCGTCTCGTGCATAATGCTGGCAATATAGTGCACCAGGTTCTCTTCGATATGTACTTGCTGCACCGACTCACGCACCTGCCGGATTTGATCTACAGTCAACACTGCATTCACCTCGTCCAGCGCCAGGTGGCCACGACGGCGGTGGTGATTTGCGAGAATAGTAACCTCTTGTAACAGTTCGGGATAACCCACCGTAATCTTAAACAGAAACCGGTCCAGCTGCGCTTCCGGCAAACGGTAGGTGCCTTCATGCTCCACCGGGTTTTGTGTAGCGACAACCAGGTAGGGATACTCCAGCGGATACGTCGTACCATCGATCGTAACCTGCCGCTCTTCCATCACTTCGAACAACGCCGCCTGGGTCTTGGCCGGGGCGCGGTTGATCTCGTCAATCAGTACAATATTCGAGAAGATCGGGCCCGCTTTAAATTCAAACTCGGTCTTTTTAACATTGAAGACGGAAGTACCCAGCACATCCGACGGCATCAGGTCGGGCGTAAACTGAATGCGCGAGAACTTCACCGATATGATCCGCGACAGCAGTTTGGCGGTTAACGTCTTGGCTACCCCCGGTACGCCTTCGATCAGCACGTGACCGTCAGCCAGGATGGCCGTGATGAGCAGGTCGATCATCGCTTCCTGCCCCACGATCACTTTGCCAATCTCTTCGCGAATGCGTGTTACGCTGGCGTTGAGGGCGCTAAGGTCTACGCGGCTTTCAAATGCTTTTTCTTCCATAATGTTGTGTGTTATAGCGAGGAGAGAGTGAATTTTTCAATACGGTCATTCAGGTCGATCAGGCGGTCCAGCGCCACGTCGGGCTTCGACTGGATCAGGCGAATAACATTCACCAACGCGCGAACATCCTCGGCCGGCTTGCCCGACTTGCGAATGAGGGCTTCCGTAAAGGCATTGTCCAGCTTGGTGGTAGAAAGCCAGTAACGCGTCCTTACCTGCTCGAGCCAATACATAATAAGCTTTTCAGCAATATCCTTGTGGTCGCCATGCTGATAATATAGGTCGCCGATGGTATGGACAAACTCCAGTGTGGTATTGGCCACCGGCTTAATGATCGGAATCGTGCGTTGCCGGCGTTTGGCCTCAAACAAAATGAAGAGCAACAACGCCAGAATCGTAATAAAATACGCCCACCGCAGCGTCGGTGTCATCAGGATATAACGCAGTGGAGTCCGGGCTTCCATACGCCCCAGCTCGTAAAACTCCGTCCACAGCAGATCGTTGTCCGGTAAGTACGAAAGCGTCGTGGCGGCAAAACGATTGTTTTCACCAGACAACATATAGGCGTTGGTAAAGATCATCGGCGTGCTGTTGAGAATGATTTTGCCCTTGCCCCAGGGTATCGTTACCGTCACGATCATGCCCAGGTCGTTTACAGCAGCCACGCGCATGTCCAGAGAATCGTTTGTGACAGCAATCCGTTCACCCATGTTTTTACGCGGATAGAGATAATGCGTGGTATCGGGTAAGCCTGCATTGGAAAAGCGCAGGTGGGTGCTGTCCGTCGCGTCGGTGATATACTGCGTATGGCCGTCTTCGTAAAAATAATTCGTGATCTCAATCCCGAGAGTATCCGGCAGCTTGCCATACATTCCTCCCGTGGAAATCAGTGCATGGCCGCCCAGGGCCACGTTTTTCAACAGCGCCTTTACCTCCTCGTCGCCGGGCGAGAAGGACGAAGCAACAATCAGCAGGTTTACCGGTTTTTGTACGCTGTCGTAGAGCTCATACAACGTCTCGTTGTTTTGCCGGATATCGCGATCGGCAAACTGATCGTGCACCAGGGTGTTGAGCGCATGGCCGCCAAACGGGATCTTATGTTTATGGTAATACGTCACGCGCCAATCCAGTTGCCGCGGGGCCAGCAGGTTAAAGGCCACGTAGACCAGAACGGCACCGCCGAGGTAAAAGATATATTTCCAGTCTTTTTTCAACGCACGTTGGTTTTCCAGGTGTTGAAGATACTGTTTACGCGCTGGTAGTGCTCGCCCGTAATGGCGAAGTTACCATACCATGCGTTCTCGAAATAAAAGTTCAGCTCGCGAAAGCCAACCTTCAGCTCGGACACCGACAGCTCACGCAGGTAGTCGTGGTTGGTCTTGCCCGGCTCCCAGTGAATGTGTTGCCGGTCCGAGAGCAGCTTGAGACTATACAAAAACGTTAACCGAATGGCCAGGCGATACGCATGCTCGGCCAACGCATCGGTAATCAGCTTTTCAAAGTCCATATCGTGAATGTTCTCTTCCAGCACCGTATGGTGCAATGTGGCCCGGCTCCTGGAACGAAGCATGTTAAGGGCGTCAATTTTGAGAAGCCGTAGAATGACATACGTCAAAATACCCACGCCCAGGATGCTGACGATTACATTGCCCCAATCCGTCGACTCGCCCATAAAGAACAACCAGCGAAGAATCGCCACCAACCACATCATCAACCTGTCCCACAATCCCACCACGGCCGGGCTATCTTGCCCGTAGTCCATTTCGGGATCTTCCTGCATCTGCTGCAGCTTGGACGGGTCCATGGCACGGGCTTCTATCGTGGTGCTGTCGTTCGGTGGAACGACCTCCGGCACTTTCTTCTCGTCTTCACCTGCAACAACCGCGTCCACCAACGTGTCTATGGCAGTCTGCGGCGCCTGGTCTTGTGCATAAGCACCGACCGTGAGTGTCAGCAAGAAAAGAAAGAAAAACGATCTAGTAATGTTCATCGGTTTGTTTGGGTGCACTTGTTTCCCCAAAAGTCTCCAGGTTGTTCAGCAAACCCCGCGCTTCCTTAAGCTCTACCAGGTTATAATATTGAAACGCCAATCCCAACAACGGGAGAGCGTAAAGCATGATATTGCAAATAAAATAAAGGATGAAGAACACAGACCCCACGGCGTTCCACACAGACGAGGGCTCCTGGAACTCGGCACTGTCAACCTCGTGCAGGAAAGAAAGCGCCAGAATGATATACCACGGAATCAGAAAGACACCCGAGATCACCGACTGGATCAGCGTATTCAGCGCGCCCACACCAAACGTGCTCCACACCTTGCCCTTTACCAGGTAGACAAGCCGTTGCAGGCCATCGAAGAAGCTCACGGGCTCTGCGGCCCGGATAATAAAGATCATTGACAGGTTCATGCCGAGCAACCCGGCCCCTACATAGAAACCCAGTACAAAGAAAATCGTCAGGAAAGGGCTAATGGTCGCGGCCACCCCCATCACCAGCATCAGCGGGATGGAAAGTATCATAAACGTGATCATGGTCAGGAAGAAGTACGACGTCACCGTGCCAAAATACCGGCCGAAGTTTTGGCGCACATAGCTCCATACCTCACTTACTTCGATCTGGTTGCTGCCCTTCTCCCGGTACAGCCGCATGTAGCCATAAACGCAAGCGATGGTAATCACGCCGCCGATCCACAAAAAAACCAGGATACCGACCACTTGCAACAGGAACGTAATCGACGTAAAGTAGTCCTCGATGTTTTCAACACCGGAGCCGTAAGCATTGCCACGCGATGCCTTGCTAAAGCCCAGGATGCGGTTAAAGAAGTCATTGAAAAAGACGGCCCCGATAGCCACCGGCGGTCCCGCGATAAAGAGCAAGCACCGCGACAAAGACTTGAAGTTCTGCCGAACGAACTCAAACACGACACTCATCTTCTGACTGAAGTCGCGCTCTTTCTGATACTCAATCAACGTGAAGTTTTCCATGTTTGGCAAGACGATAAGGATGATAAACAAAATAGAACAACATGATAAAGGCGGAAAGGCCAATAATCAGAATCTTCAGGCCCCAATGCATAAAAGCATAGCGGGTAATAAACGACTCGATAAAACCGGCCACGATAAAGAACGGTACCAGCCCTACCGCAATCTTCACTCCACGCAAGGCGCCGCGCTTAAATGATGCAATGCGCGAATATGTACCCGGGAACAATACACTATTGCCCACGACAAGGCCCGCGCCGCCGGCAATGACGATAGACGTTAGTTCAATCGTGCCGTGCAGCATCACCACCGGCGCACCCTGCGCCAGCTGTTGCTCCGTATAAAAGAAAGTTAGGAACGTACCGACCATCAGGCCATTGTAAAACAACAGCAGCCCGGTTAGGATGGAAGACACCGCACCCGCCGCAAACGCCCGGAGGGCCACCATAATGTTGTTGAAGGTAATGCGAAAGAACATGTCACTCTCATTGCCACCTTCGTATACCGCAGTGGGGTTACCGTTGTGAATGTTCTCGAGCGTCATATTCACATAGTAGTCACCCAGGATCAAGCGCGTAAAAGTGTCGTCGTATAACGTCGAGACGACACCCACCACACCGGCGATCAGAAAGATCAGCAGTGCATACAGCATTTGCTTTCGGCTGGCGTATACCGCCGAAGGGATCTCGTGTGTCCAGAAAGTACGGAAGCGGCTCCGGTCTTCTTTTTTATTCTTGTAAATCTCCAGGTGGATCTTGGAAGCCAGGTTGTTGAGGTACGTTGTCACACGGCTGTCCGGGTACTGCGTGCGGGCAAAGGAAAGATCGTCGGTGATCTGAATGAAGACTTCGGCCAGCTTGTCGGGCGTAGATGCCGCCTGTGCGGACAGTGTTCTCTCAAACTCCTGCCACCGCGCCTGGTTTCGTTTTACAAATGCAGCCTCTCTCACAGGTGTATGCTCCGCTCATGCGGATGCCAAAAATGCACAATTTCTAAACGGCATACACGCATTTGCCGTTGCGCAGGGGCGAAATATTTTTACCACTTATGGCCGCGCGGCCGCCAGCGCCGCGTTCCACACACGGAACGTATTTTTGCTGCAGATCTTCTCGATGTCCTCCGGCGAGTAACCCCGTTTCAACAAAACATACAACAGGTTCGGATACTTGGAAACATCCTCCAGGCCGGTAGGCAGATCGCCGTCCACACCGTCGAAGTCCGAGCCCAGCCCTACGTGGTCAATGCCCGCCAGCTTTACAACGTGGTCGATGTGGTTGGCCACCATCTCCACATCGGTATTCAGCGAAGGGTTGTCCTGGCGGAACTGCTCGATGATCGGCTTCGCCAGCGAGTCGGTATACTTCAGATTCCTCGCCTCCAGCAAGGCCGCCAGCTTCTCACGGTTCTCCTGGTTACGCTTCACCACGGCAGAATCGAGAAAGGCATTGTAAAAGTTGATGTGGATCACGCCGCCGTGCTCACCCATTTTCCCGATCATATCGTCGGTCATGTCGCGTCGTACGGTCGGTGCAAAGAAACGGCACGCCGAGTGCGAGGCAATGCACGGCACCTTCGTCAGGGCCAGCACCTGGTAGAATGTGCTGTCGTCTACGTGTGAAATGTCAACCATAATGCCCAGGCGGTTCATCTCCTTCACCACGTCGCGGCCAAAAGGACTCAGGCCATTCCACGTGTGGGTGGTGTCCCCCGACGAGTCACAGATCTGGTTGTCTTTACTATGCGAGAGGGTGATATAACGAATGCCGCGTTTATAAAAATGCTCCAGGTTCTTCAGGTCGTTGCCGATAGGGCCACCGTTCTCCATGCCCATCGGCAACGAGATTTTGCCCGCGCGGGTGTTGGCTTCCACCTCGGCAGGCGCACCGGCAAAGGCAAACTTGTCCGACAGCGAGTCGGTAATGCCCGTCACCATGCTGATCACCGAGTCGGCGTACGCCTTGCCGTGGTCAGGCAGCTGCTGGTACGAGGCTGGAATATAGATTGACATAAAGGGCGCGTCCAGGCCACCCTTGCGGGCCCGCTCATAATCAAAGTCGCCGGTATTGGATTGAATGGGAACGCCCAGGAACTCACGCTCCAGTCGGAAGTGCCGCACATTGAGTCGGTACGGTAAATCCACGTGGCCATCCGTCAAAATAAAGACCTGCGCCAGGGAGTCGGCCGCCCGGCGTACCTTCTCTTCGGGCAGGGTGGTGTAGTCGACAGGGCCCGGCCGGCATCCGGCCGTCAGCACCGCCAGCAGGATCGTTACAAGAGCGAGATCTTTGCGCATCGTCAGATTTCCTATTTGCATTATCTTTACAACGGAAAAGTTATCGAATTTCCTTCCTGATGCAAACTGTAAGTGTACGGACAACGCAAAATGTTTTTATTCAATACCCCGTTGCTTCCCTGGGCGACCGCATGGCAGCCGGCTTGATCGACACCGTCATCGTCGTCGCCTACATCGTGCTGGTGGCCTATGGCATGAGCCTCGTCGAGATCGACTCGGCTGCCCTGGGCATCTCGGTGTTGGTTATTCCCTCCATACTCTATCACCTCCTGTTTGAGATCTTTATGGATGGCCAGAGCCCCGGTAAACGGCAAATGAAGATCAAGGTCGTTCGCACCGACGGCACGCCCGCCACCATTGGCAACTACCTGCTGCGGTGGCTGCTGCGCCTGATCGAAGTGCAGGCCGCGCAAGGCATGATTGCTGTCATCACCATCGCCTGGAACGGCCGCGGCCAACGCCTGGGCGATATTGCCGCAGGCACCACGGTGGTGAAGCTGGTCAAGCAGAAAGACGTGACCGCCGCCGAGATCTTTACCCTGGCCACAGAGGACTACGTGCCGCAGTTCCCCGGCGTGATCATGCTCTCCGACCGCGATGCCGAGTTGATACAGCAAGCGCTGGAAGTATATCGCCGTCACGACAACCTGCAGCCCGCCATGATCGTCACCGAAAAGATCAAGACCCGGTTGGGCATACAGACCGACATGACCTTCGAGGCATTTCTGACCACGATTCTCAAAGACTACAGCCAACTGACCGCCGGCAAGTGAGTACACACGAAACACTTCCCACATACACACGCGCACAGTTGGCCTTGCGCAACGGGCAGGACAAGCCGCAGGTATGGGTGGCGTACAAGGGTCTCATTTACGACGTGGGGCGCTCACGCCTGTGGCGGGACGGCAAGCACTACGAACATTGGGCGGGACAAGACCTCACCGACGAGCTCAAGGATGCGCCACACACAGATTCCGTTTTCGAAAAATTTACCGTAACCGGACGTTTATTGCCATAACCGGACAGACAGAGCAATAAAAGATTGTAAATTTCATCAGACACACGAACACATTTCGTTGTGTTCTTTTTTGTTGTTGTTTACTCTTTTAGTTTTGCCAGGTTGAAAAACGGCATTTCCGGATTTCAACTGATTTACTTTGCCAAACCAGTACCACGCGACATGATTCTTATAGCCGACAGCGGAGGCTCCAAAATCGATTGGAGATTTATTCAAAACGACGGATCGATTGGCCAGGCCAACACGCCGGGATTCAATCCGTATTATCAACCCATCGAAGACCTGAAAAAGAACGTGCAGGACGTGCTGTTGCCGAAGATCAACCAACAACAGGGCGACGTCAGCAAGATCTTTTTCTATGGCGCCGGTGTATCGTCGGTAAAGAATCAGCTTACCATCAAGAGCGCGTTCCTCGAGTTCTTCCCCGAAGCACAGATCGAAATCGGTTGGGACTTGCTCGCCGCCGCCCGTGCACTGTGTGGACATGAAGCCGGCATTGCCTGTATCATGGGCACCGGTTCAAACTCCTGCCTCTACGATGGTACCGCCATTGTCGACAACGTCGCCAACCTGGGCTGGATTCTGGCCGACGAAGGATCGGGTGCTCACCTGGGCCGCCAGTTCCTGGTAGACTACCTGCGCAACAAATTGCCAAAAACACTGGCCGCGCAGTTCCATGAGCGCTTCCCGCTGACCCGCGAAGAGTTCCTCGAGAAAGTATACCAGCAAGAGCGCCCCAGCGCTTTCCTGGCAAGCTTCACCAAGTTCCTCTTCCAACACTTGAAAGAATCGTATTGCTACGACCTGGTATACCGCAGCTTCTCCGAGTTCTATGAGAACAATGTGATGCAGTACAAAAACTACCAGGACCTCAAAGTGCACTTCACCGGCTCCATCGCCTTCTACTTCAGCGACGTGCTGCGCCAGGTGGCCAACGACAAAGGCATCACAGTAAAGAATATCCTGGAAGGCCCCATTGCCGGCCTGACCCTGTACCACCAGAACGAATCAAACTAACATACACGTGGCCGCTACCACCGAATCCTCATCCGACTACGACAACCTCGAACAGATGAGCGTGCGTGAGCTGCTCGAAAACATCAACCGCGAGGACCAGACGGTACCCCATGCCGTACAGAAGGTCATCCCGCAGATAGAAGCCCTGGTGAACGTCATCGTCGAGCGCATGCAGCCAGGCGGCCGCCTGTTCTACATCGGCGCCGGCACGAGTGGCCGATTGGGCGTAGTCGATGCATCGGAGATTCCGCCCACCTTCGGCGTGCCGCACGGGCACGTTATTGGTATAATAGCCGGTGGTGACAGAGCCATTCGCCGGGCAGTAGAGAACGCGGAAGACGACGCGGAACAAGCCTGGAAAGACCTGCAGGAATATAACATCAGCTCCCGCGATGTATTGGTGGGCATTGCCGCCTCTGGCCGCACGCCATACGTTATCGGGGGACTGACCGCGGCGCGGAAGCACAACATCGCAACGGGCTGTATCGTGTGCAATGCCGGCTCGGCCGTAGCCCGGGAATCGGACTTCCCAGTAGAGATTGTGGTGGGGCCGGAATTCCTCACGGGCAGTACACGGATGAAGTCCGGCACAGCCCAAAAGCTGGCCCTGAACATGATCACGACCTCGGTCATGATCCGTCTCGGCCACGTACGGGGCAACAAGATGATCGACATGCAGCTGACCAACCACAAGCTGGTGGAAAGGGCCGTCCGCATGATCGTAGACGAGCTGGGCATTCCGACCGAAAAGGCTGAGCAACTGCTGCGCGAACACGGTTCTGTCAGAAAGGCTATTGATAGCCAACAATGACACATGCACGAGATAGAACCCTATTACAACTGGCTTAAGTATTACGATCCGGCAGAAGACGAGCGCTCGCCCTTCTACGGTAAAGAGTATAACTTCGATCGGTACTCCGAAACCATCTACGGCTACTACATCGATCCCGCCTGGGACAGCATCGGCTCGGAAACATTATACATCAAGATTCTCTACGCCGACTACGACGCCGGCTATTGCGTTATCGAGTTTATCGGCGAGTGGAACGACACCCTGCATAACGACATCATGACGCTCAAGCGAAATATACTTGAAGTGCTCCTCCACGAGGGTATAAATAAGTTTATCCTGATCGGCGAGAACATCATGAACTTCCACGGCTCCGACGACTCGTATTATGAAGAGTGGTTTGAAGAAGTAGGCGATGGATGGATCGCGGCCGTTAACTTTCCCGAGTTTGTGCGCGCCGAATTTCAGAAATATCACGTCGACCAGTATATCAACATGGGCGGCACGCTGCAGCTAGACCGTTGGCGTACGCTGCTGCCCACAGTGTTTTATGACCTGGTCAGCAATTTCATTCAAAGAAGACTGAACTGAACGTCGCTCACCTGGGCATCGGCAGGCACCAGGTAGTCACGCTTCGACTTTAATTCGCGGCAGACTACCCGCGTACGGCGCAGCTTACCCTTTTGAAAATAACGGTCTTGAAGCTTAAAAATGCTGCCTTCGGGGATCTCCGACAGGGTAGCGAAACGGTGGGCATCCTTGTCAAACCTGCGTAGGGCCAGGGTTAGTTCGGCGTCGGCAAACGAACTGGCCTTTGGATTGATCATGTGGCGTCTTAGGACATGTAAGATTTCCTCCGGAAACACAGTTTCCCAGAGCATGGGCACCATCAATTCCGTAAACATCGTCTTCCATTCCTCGCCGTGTGGATCCACCCGGGCGCCATGCCTGAGATATACACGCAGGTGCGCAACCTCATGTACATACGTTACCAGGAAGGTATAGGGATTCAGGTCGTGGTTCAACGTAATACGGGGGTGGCTGCGCGTATTACGACTGGTAAAATCACCCACCTTGGTCTGCCGGCTTTTGGTCAGCTTCAGCTCAAAGGGGCTAGCCTGCCACAAGGCAAAACAATACTCCACCGAAGAGGGGGGTAGGTGTTGCTGTAATATGGGTAATACCTTGTCTGGGCGCATATAAAAGCAAAAAGGCTTTAGTTACCTAAAGCCTCTTAATAACAATCTTTGCAGTCGGATTAGTGAGCTGCAGTCGTGTCAGTTGCAGTTGTGTCAGCAGCAGTTGTATCAGCTACAACAGGTGCAGGAGTTTCAACTACAGTTGTGTCAGCAGCAGTCTCAGCAGTTTCTTTCTTGCCACAAGCAACGAATGCCAGTGCGAAGCCACAAACGGCTACAAATGCGATAAATTTTTTCATAGTTTACAGGTTTTAAAAAATTTAGCGCAAATATACTACGATTCTTTCGTTCGCTTTCAAGCGGGTAATAAAATTTATTTTTTACGAAAGATCAGGCGGACCGGTACCCCCTCAAAAGTGAAGTGCTCACGGATCTTGTTTTCAAGATACCGCTGGTACGACTCCTGGATATACTGAGGCAGGTTACAAAAGAATGCAAACGATGGAAACCGCGCATTTACTTGTGTTATGTACTTGATCTGGATCAGCTTACCCTTGATCGACGGCGGCGGATAATGCTCTATTTCACGTAACATGATGTCGTTAAGCTTCGAGGTTTGCACCTTTTTCGTCTTGTTTTCAAACACTTCAACCGCCTTCTCGACTACCTGGAAAATCCGCTGTTTTTCCAATACCGAGGCAAAAATGATCGGAATGTAGTCGATCGGTGCCAGCTTCTCCAGGATATCCTTCTTGAACTTGTCCGACGTCTTGGAGTCCTTCTCGATCAGGTCCCATTTGTTGACCATGATCACCATGCCTTTGCCCTGCCGTTGCGCCAGGCTGATAAGGTTTACATCCTGCGACTCCATACCACGCTCCGCATCGATTACGATAATAACAACATCGCTCTCTTCCAGCGCACGTAACGAACGCAATACAGAGTAAAACTCGACGTCGTCCTTTACCTTACCTTTTTTCCGGACCCCGGCTGTGTCGACCAGGATAAAATCTTTACCAAAAAGTTTATAGCGGGTATGGATCGCGTCGCGGGTGGTACCCGCTTCATCTGTTACAATCGTACGCTCGGTACCAAGCAGTGCGTTCAGGAATGAAGACTTCCCAACGTTGGGGCGTCCCACGATCGTGATCTTGGGAATGCCCGCCTCGGGATCTTCAGTTCCTTCCGATGGAAATACTTTTACCACCTCGTCCAGCAGATCACCCGTGCCTCCGCCGTTCTCGGCAGAGATCGGAAAGATCTCACTGTCCAAACCCAGTCCGTAAAACTCGGCAGCCAGGATCGACTTGTCGGGAGTATCCGCTTTGTTAGCGGCGACAAAAATGGGTTTCTTCGAGGCACGCAAAACATTGGCAAACTCTTTATCAAAACCCGTCAGACCATCGCGGCAGTCTACCATAAAGATGACAACAGACGCTTCGTCGATCGCCAGCTTTACTTGCTTGCGTATCTCCGACTCAAACTTATCTTCCGAACCGGTAACAAAACCGCCGGTGTCGATCACCGTAAAGAATTTACCGATCCATTCGGCATAACCATAATGCCGATCGCGGGTCACGCCCGGCTCGTTATCCATAATGGCCTGGCGTTTCTCTACCAGCCTGTTAAAAAAGGTAGACTTCCCGACGTTCGGCCTCCCTACTATTGCTACAATGTTTGCCATGTTGTCTTTTCCGTGTGTGCTATTTCGATCATTAATTATTCCAGGTATCCGAACTGCCGAAGCTTAAACTTTTCCTTGCGCCAGTTGTCGGCCACTTTCACGTGTGTTTCGAGGAATATCTTTTTCGCGAAAAATGATTCCATATCCTTTCGCGCCTGCATGCCTACTTTCTTCAGCGAGCTCCCCGCTTTTCCAATAATGATGCCCTTCTGTGAGTCGCGCTCAACATAAATGGTGGCAGCAATGCGGATGATATCAGGCTCTTCTTTAAAAGACGTCACGCTCACCTCCGTGCTATACGGTATCTCCTGCTCATAATTCAGGAAGATCTTCTCGCGGATGATCTCCTGCGCAAAGAAGCGTTCGGTGCGGTCCGTATATTCGTCTTGGGGGAAGTACGCCGGGTGTTCAGGCATCAACGAAAGCAGCTTCGGCAACAACGTATCTACCTGTTTACCAGTTTGAGCCGATACGGTCACGATCTCGCGCAAGTTGGGCAGGGAGCTTTTCCAATAAGCAACCTTATCCTCCACTTGCGAACCCTTCGCCAGGTCGATCTTATTTAATACGAGCAGAATAGGTGTCTTTATGTGCAGGAAGCGCTCAAAAAGCTCCGGTTCATAAACATCGTCTATCGCTACAACCAGCAAAATAGCGTCTGCATCTTCCAACGAAACCTTGACGTAGCTCATCATTGCCTCGTGCAAAGAGTATTTTGGTTCGAGAATCCCCGGCGTGTCAGAATAAACTACCTGAAAATCGGCACCATTCAGAATTCCCATGATGCGATGACGTGTCGTTTGTGCTTTTGCGGTGATGATGGAAAGGTTCTCTCCCATGAGTTTATTCATGAGCGACGACTTTCCCACGTTGGGTTTACCAACAATGCTGACGAAGCCCGCCTTAAAATTTGATGATTCAGCCATAAATGATTTTACAAAGGTAACTTGTTTTTTATATGTGAGAAGTCTACTTTTGCAAACGATTTGACAGAGACCCCTAAAAAGGAACAAAAATTCAGATCTATTTTCGCAGCCGGCGAACTTTTCAAAGAGATAAGTCATTATAAAGATACATCGCGGGGTGGAGCAGTTGGTAGCTCGTTGGGCTCATAACCCAAAGGTCACAGGTTCGAGTCCTGTCCCCGCTACACAGGAAAAGGCAACAGAAATGTTGCCTTTTTTGTTTTAGAATAGGTCTCTTTTTTCACATTTTTAAGTGAGGTTGTGTAGCATTTAAATATTCATTGCACTTATGAATAGCAGCGAAGTTATTATTTACCGAAGGATGGTGACATTAAAATCGATGTTCACCTGGACGACGGAGAGACTGTTTGGCTTACTCAGGCTCAAATGGCCGCACGCTTCAGTAAAAGGACAAAAGAACAATTTCGGAGCATATAGGGAATATTTTTCGGGAAGAGGAATTACGGGAGCCGACGGTAAGTCCTATGAAACCAACCACTACAGTCTGAACGCCGTTTGTAAATTACTTATAATTACTACACGAACTTTCTGTAATGGAAATACTGGGGAGTAATAGTCATAAAATAATCAAAGGGGATGCGTTGTTAGTCCTTGACTCGGCAGTGGATGATGAGTCTGTAGACTTGATCTTTGCCGATCCTCCTTATAATATCGGTAAAAACTTCAATGGATTAAAAGACAAGTGGAAGAATGATGACGAGTATGTCAGTTGGTGCTATACATGGTTGGAAATCTGTATTAGAAAATTGAAGCCAAACGGGAGTTTCTATGTAATGACATCGACTCAGTTTATGCCTTTTTTTGACATTTTTTTACGATCCAAAATGAAAATATTGTCAAGGATTGCGTGGCATTATGATAGTTCAGGCGTTCAGGCGAAAAACTACTTTGGGTCAATGTACGAGCCGATTTTGTTTTGCGTGAAAGATGACAAGAACTATACATTCAATTCAAAAGATATTTTAGTCGAGGCAAAAACCGGAGCGAAGAGAAAACTTATTGACTATCGCAAGAATCCTCCTCAGATTTATAAGTCTGAAAAAGTTCCTGGTAATGTTTGGGAATTTCCGAGGGTCAGGTATCGCATGGATGAATACGAGGAACATCCTACTCAAAAACCGACCGCCCTGCTTGACCGGATAATAAAGGCTAGCTCCAATGAGGGTGATTTGATTCTGGATCCATTTTCGGGGACATTTACCACTAGTTTTGTTGGTAAGACGCTAAACCGAAGGACTATAGGAATAGAGATGCAGGAAGGATATGTGAGGATCGGCCTTAGGCGATTAGGTTTGAGCGATGAATACAAAGGCGAAAAACTTGTGAAGAAAGTTCGCGCTCTTTGAAAACGAAGTTGAGCCTTGAATTTTTTATATGACGACTACTAATCTCTCTCCACTTGGCAGGTCCATGTCCCAAATCCGTTCAATGTCGCTGAGATCCATGCGCCTTGTAACCATTTTTAGTTTTTTCACTGCGGCTAGTTGAAACATCTCCGGAATAATTTCTGTGATCAGTTGCTTCATCTCATCCTTCGTCCAACTGCCCAACCCGGAGCCTGACAGCTGCAAATTAACGCTTCGCAAAATCTCAGAAGACAGCTGAATCGTATCACCCGCCATAGATCCTATCGAAACGAAGCGCGTTCGATGCGTAAAAGCACCGGTACCTTTTAATGTTTCGAGAATGAGCGCTGCAGTGTGTCCCCACAAATAATCCACAACAATGTCAATAGGCGTATGCTGATGTATGTCTTTTAGCCCTTTCACGAACGCTTCATCGTTGACCGTTAGCAGACATTGGTCTGCCCCGAGTTCTTTCAAGGATTGTAACGCTTGCTCATTTCTTCCGGTCACAATAATCTTTCCCGCGCCATAAATCCGGGCAATCTGTACTGCCATCTGGCCGGTAACGCCGGTGGCGCCATTGATCAGCACCGTTTCGCCAACCTTCATGTTTGCGCTAAATCGCAGCGCCATAGCGGACCCCGCAACGGCATTCGGAAGAGCTGCTGCCGTGGCATCATCGATACCATCGGGCAGCTTTATCATTTTACTTTTGTCAATGACTACCTTTTCTGCCAGCATGCCCGTTATGCCGAGCGCATAAACTCGTGTTCCGTCTGCCAGTAACCCTACACCGTCGCTACCAGGCACAATGGCTTGTTCTTTAGCGTCTTTCGTAGAATAATGTTCTCCACTCGCGCGTGACTTGTCCACGTTCTTAATGGCCACGGCCTTTACAAAGAGGGTATCTTGTTCGTTGCGATTGGTAATAGTAGGCTCCGGAAAATCTTCGGTGTATTGGGGGCTTCCGCCTTTTTGAAAAATTACGGCTGCTTTCATAGTGGTAGTAGCTTTAGTTGTAAATAATATTCTGATTACAACACAAAACTACAGCCGTACCAGGCGCCCCCGCGATAACATTTGTTAACAAATCACTTCTTTGCCAATTTACTTTTAATGCGGCTCAGATGAACCGTTGTAACTCCCAGATAAGTTTCGACTTAAAAGGTAATTTTTTCGTCTTTTAGACAAGTGTAGTAACTTGCCGCCATTTCTGCGAAGTCTGTATTCGAGGCTGCGCACCGTGAATTTAACCAGAATAATATGCTTTTGTTTTTAATGGGCATTGGAATGGATGCCCCAACGATTGCCGTGATCTTGTTTTTGTTAGTCCTTTTCGGATTTCTCGCCTTTTATACATCCCGAATGATCTTTCGGAAAGTGCTGAAAGATGCATCGAACGAAAGGATTAACAAGCTTTCCCGCATATCGGCGATCATCTTGTCGCCCATACTGCTCATTGGTGTTGTCACGCTGTTGATATATGTTATGATTTTGATGACTCCCGAGCTGTCGCCGGAAGAGGAGGCTATTCAATATTATGAGACGATCGAGGAGGACATTCAGGAAGATCTGAAAGTAGGAATGTCCAAAATAGATGTACTCGAAATGTTGGGAGACAACGACACAACGCAATCCGTCATGGTCTACGACTTGTCACTACCCGAAGAAAAGGGAAAATACCTGTTGGAAATCCATTTTGACAATGGACGCCTTTCCAGTTTTCAACGAAAGGAATAGGCAACCCGTTGCTTGTGGCTGATCGTAAACAACGCTATTTTTTCATCACGGCCCCGCAGCGCGCTTTCTCCCAACGACTGGGCCTTAAACCTTCCTGAAAGATCGAGGCGGTTCACGAGCGTCCCGGAAATCAAGATGTCAACATTATAGCTATTGCAAAGCGATTGTATACGCGCCGTGGCGTTCAGAACGTCGCCGGTAAAAATGATATCCTTCTTGACAACGCCTATTTCTCCCGTGGTTACTTTGCCGAAGTGAAGACCCGCTTTAAATGTCGGGACCACTCCGAACTTTTTCAGGTACTCTTCTTTTTGATGTTCAAGCGCCGACTGCATAGCATAAAAGCACTGAACACAGTGGGCATCTTTCAATCCCTTCCTCATGCGCCACGAAATGACAACTTCATCGCCGACATACTGATAAATCTCGCCTTCATGGCGCAGGATGGGGTCCGACAAGTCGGAAAAATAGGCCTTCAGCATGTCGAAATATTTCAGGTGTCCTATTTTCTCAGCGATCGTTGTCGATGACTTCATGTCTACAAACATAAATATCCTTTCTTCCTCCCGTGGCGTATGATATCTGCCTGTTAAAAAATTAAGGAGCACTGCCTGACCAAGATTTTCACTTACTTCCAGATAAAATAAGGATATAACGATGATCGCCGCGATGTAAGCCTCGACACTCCAGAACGCATAATGGGAAACGAAGAGCTTGACATGGTGTAACACCCGTGCATCGAGAATATGAGTGTCAAGAACCGTGGCATTATAGATGGTCGTGATGATGAGCAGGATCAAAACGATAATAGCCAGGTAAAGCAGCGTTTTGAACGCGATCTTCCTGGCCAGACTCATGCTGCTAAACAATCCATGCAGATACAGGGCCTCGATAGTGCCAAACGCCAGCCCGAGCAGGGTCGCCGATAACAGCGTGGCGAAAATAGTGGCTTCGAACTGATAGGGATTTCCCGTACTTGGGTAATATGTTAGATTCCCGAGAAGTCCTTTTTCAAGAAAGCTATATACGACACCCGCAATGCCCCAGATCACACCAAAAGAAATAATCTGAAATACATTGTGTCGAAATTTGTAGGATAGCATAAATACTGCGAGTAAACCCACTGAAATGTAGGCATGAAAACCCAGTTTTGAAATATGCGCTAAACACATCTTCATGAACATCGTGGAGCTCATAAGTAAAAGCATGAAGCTCATTACAAGCTCCATGCCTTTCTCATTGTATTACTTTTTAAGTAGCCGTTCAGTTTTTGTTACACCGTCTACTTCCAGGTGAATCAAGTACACACCTTCCTTCAAATGCGACAGGTTGATGGCTTCACCCGAGCCTACGGCCTTGGTGGGGACCACCTTGTGACCTTGCTCATCGGTAATGGTAAGCGTGGCCTGCTTGCCATCAAAGTTTATCACAACCTTGTCAGTCGACGGGTTGGGGTATATGGCGCTGGTAACAGCAGGCTTGGCCGTTGCAGCGGTAGCCGTTCCTTTTTCAAAGAATTCCAACTCTGCCAGCTGAAGGAGAGAGCCGCTGTTGTTGGTGAAAGTCAGACGATAGTAGCGGTACGCGGTACTGTTCGTGAATGTAAACACACGCTTCTGATAACGATAAGGAAAGTCTTCACCACTGCGTGTATCCAGATTTGTCCACGTCGTGCCGTTTGTGCTGCCTTGCAGCGTCCAGCTGAGTGGATCGCGCTCAACGGCATCGTTGGCCGAGGTGATACTGTAACGGTCCACGACATAGTTGGTCGTGGCTTGATATTGTACCCACGCTGCGTTGTGGAACGTCAGGTACTTGGTCGTATGGCTGTTGTCAATGAGGTTGCCAACGCTTTCCGCCGCCGGTGAATCGCTATACTGGGCGCTCACGCTTCCACCCAGGTTGGTAATATCATTGCCGTTGTTGACTGTATTCGAGTAAGGGAACGGGAATTGATATTGAGCTTGAATGAATTGAGCTTCCCACTCGGCAGGCCATCCAAAAGCAAGCGTAGCCTGTGCTTTCAGGTTCGCATTGGCGGCACCACTCCAGAAATGCACGAACTCGCCCCAGTTCATGTCGCGCGCATAATTGTTACCATTCTTAGGGAAGTGCTGTGCCAGCAGCACAAAGTAATTGTTCAATAGCGCGGTACCACCATGGTTGGCATAGATGGGATAGAACCAATCGCGGAACCAGAAAGTGTTATTCCTCGGAAAGTTGTCGCTATTATTGATCATCAGGTTGTACCAGCGGGTTACATCGCCTGTACGTCCCAGTCCCACATAAACATCATAGTTAAAGATCTCAGCCCACTTGCTATCACCCCATAGCGGACGGTGCGGCGAACCATGAATGCCTTTAGAAGCGCCTTCCACGATGTGGGCCACTTCATGTGTAGTTAAATCCAGATCGTTGCCGGCGCCGCTTGTCCAGGGGCCAGGACCGCAGTCTGTCACGTTTCGATTGTCGTGCCCGGCGTCGAAGTACGTGGAAGGATGTCCACCGCTGTAGCGGCCGGTGTGAAAGATGGCGTACAGGCGGTTTTCAGTACCGTAGTTTCCATAAACGCTTTTAGTGTAGCGCCATACGTCACCCATATACTGGAAGGGCCACGTAACACTGGAGCTTACGTTGTTATCGTAATACACAGCCAGGTCGTTGTCATAATAGACACGGTTCAAAACCTGGTTGTGTTCAAACCAATGCTCCTGCCAGGTGGCGGGAGGGGTCTGAGCATGAGCGGTGACGCACAACAGCACAACGGCTGTTATCAATGCGAATCTGTTGGTTAAAGTTCTCTTCATATTAGTTGAGTTTAAAGTATGGCCGATCGGGGGCATCGGCAACGGAGGGAAGGTAACAAACCACTCATGCAACGAACGGTATCAGTTATTGAACGGCACGGTCTAATTATTGTGCGGTATAATATTTAACCCAGGTAATGACTGGAGATTTGGGCATTTGTCCCATTCAATTTAATTTTTGTCCTACACGGCTACGCATGTGGAGAAGTAGTTTTGCATACGAATCAATATTCAACAGCATGAAAGCAAAAAAGAAAATCGTTATCGTAGGCGCTACAGGGACGATGGGCAAATACCTGGCCGGTGCCTTTGAAAAAGAGCACGAAGTCATCCGGGTTGGTACAAAAGGGGGAGACTTTCAGGTAGACATCACCTCGACAGAATCTATCGGAACCTTATTCAAAAATACCGGCTCGTTCGACGCGCTGATTTGTACAGCAGGCCCCACGTATGTTGGTCCCTGGAAAAACATGAGCGATAAAGAATTCCGCAAGGGACTGGAAGGCAAACTGATGGGCCAAATCAATTTGGTGTTGATCGGCCAACATCATATCAATCCAAAAGGATCATTCACACTCATCACAGGAGCATTAACACATGAGCCCGTCATGAACTTCGCCAACGCTTCCGCCGCTAACGGCGCAGTAGAAGCCTTCGTACGCGCCGCTGCCATTGAACTGAAAAATGGCGTTCGCATCAACGCCGTAAGCCCAACGGTAATCGAGGACTCATCACAATACTTCCCCTTCTTCCAGGATATCCCCGTCACCATGAAACAACTGGAGTATGGTTTTCGCAAGAGTGTCTTTGGAGCAAATACCGGCCAGGTAATCAAGCCCTACTAGGATAACGCCGGATGAAGACAAAAATGAAATGGATGATGACCCTGAAGATCTGGGTCGTCATCTTCCCATCCATAACCTTGTTCCTCTCAATGTTCGGTCCGGCGCTGTCAGCGCTGCCGTTATACCAGCGAACATTCCTACTGACTGTCGTATTAGTGCCATGGATGGTCTTCGTTGGCTTGCCTGTCATAGACGCCGTGATTCACCGGATCTTCAAAAGGAACGCTTGACCGGAACATTGGTCCGGCTGGTCCGATGTACGCTGGAAGGAGGATTATACAGTCGCCTTTCTGTTTTGTCCTTCAAAAACGCTTTCTGAATTGTCAGGAGAAATTTACCTTTGGAGTTAAGCGCTGAGTATGATAGACTATTTTCAGAAAGCAACAAACTATGCTATAAAGAAGTTTGGCAACGAGTTCGCTGTAGATCGGCGTAGTATTGTTGATGGTGAAGATTTTTTCAGCTTTGTATGCCATACAAAAGCATTTCTGGACACAGGCGACTTTTCCAAAATGACCGTTGGTCGAGGGTACACGTTTATAGTAAAGCGGGACAATAAAATTGTTTCGTTTGGAAGTGGGTTGTCATTTGAACACGCCCGGACAACATTGGAAAAATGGTTGGCGACAGAAGTTAGAATAAAAAAACATAAGCCTGAATTTGACCCAGAAAAAAAGTATGGCATTCAGATCACGCGTATCAACAAACGTTGGGTAATAGTTGATAAGCTCTTAAAGTTCGAAGTTTCCTACACCGTTCCCGAGATTGTAGGAGATTCGATTTTTAGAATTCCCCAAAAATATAATAGTAAGCTTCTTGAAAAAAGATTGGCCGAACTTCCCGCTACGTTTTGTGGCATTAAAGACAGGCTTTCTTTGATTGATGAATTACTGGCAGCGGATGCCTGCGATTTTAATCTGGTGGAACACCAGGAGAAAAGCTTCGCTAAATATACAGCCAGGGCTACTGAAGAGGATTTGATACCTGTTTGGTAATAACGGCTAGGTTATTGATCGGGTCCGTTAATCCCGTTTCAGCAACGCGAATATCTTCTTCCCACCGCTCACAACGGCGACTACGACGAGCCCCGCAGCGAGTCCCAATATAAACTCTTTAATGGTCGTCGGCATCTCCGGAAAAAGATGATGGAGATAATCAATGTTATGGGCAAAAATCCCACCGGAAACTAAAATCAAGGCGATGGTGCCAATGAAACCTATAAACTTAATGATGATCGGGAGCGACTTAACCATTAGATGGCCGAGTTGTGATACAATACCTTTGTCGGAAGAATGTTTAATGAGCTTGTAACCGATATCATCCATCCGAACAATAAGTGCCACGAGGCCATAGACGCCTACTGTTGCTAAAATTGCAACAATGCAAACTATAATGATTTGCATGCTTAAGCTCTTATCCAGGACAGATCCCAACGCAATAATGACAATCTCAACGGAGAGGATAAAATCGGTCGTGATAGCAGATTTAATTTTTACTTTTTCCAAAGAGCTGTTGTTTTCATCATGCTCTTCTATTACTTCATGACCCGCCTTTGAACGGTGAAAAAGATATTCAATAATCTTCTCTACTCCTTCATACGCCAGGTAGAGCCCTCCTAACACCAGGCTGACGATAATAGCGGTCGGAAAAAAAGCATTTAACAATAAAGCAATGGGGACAATAATAACCTTATTGATAAAAGAGCCTTTTGTAATCGCCCACAGCACGGGCAGCTCACGTGAAGCCAGAAACCCCGTTGCCTTCTCGGCATTGACGGCCAGGTCGTCGCCCAATATCCCGGCCGTTTTGCGCGTGGCCACCTTGCTTGCAACAGCAACGTCGTCCATCAACGCCGCTAAATCATCCAGAATAGAAAAAAAACCTGAAGCCATAGTGCTATCGTTCCAAACGGCAGCAAAGATAAAATTTAAATTCGATTCCGTGCCTTCAAATCCACGTCGTGGATACGTGGTTTTCTCTCCACAATTAATCTACAAAAAACAATTTTCGTTGTTTTATTTGCAGCGGCACAACACTTTCAGACATGAAATTGGCACTGGTCAGATAGATGCTTTTACGAGTAGAGTCTTTCAGGGCAACGCTGCATGCATGCTATTTCTTCATCTGCTCCTTTGCACGTACTGCCGACACGATTGCCACAGTAAGGATGATCATAGCCACCAGGAACACCCCCCGGAAAAAAAGGAACGAGACCAAGCCTAGAATAACGGCGAAGGCTGCTCTGATCAACGCCATGTTGTAGCTCGTTTCTGCCTGCTCGTGCACTTCTCGTTTCTGTTCGAGCATGACATCCATGGCTACCTGTCTGGCCAGGTTCGCCGGTACACCTTGTTTCTCAAGACGGGCATAAATAGTTTCGGCATCCAGGCCGGAACTTTTTAGTCGTAGCGCGGTCAGGTAGGCTTGCTTCCTGATTTCCTCTGCTGTTAACACTTCTTTTGATTCATTCATGCGCCCATAATGTTGTAAAGGTAAAGCTTCACCGCGACCACTGAGAGCTTCCAGCAACAATGGTGTTCCCGCTGACAACCAGCTCTAGAACCGGAAAATCCTTGGGAAGGCCTTGATTGGAAAGTGCCCAGCCCAATAAGCCGTGTTTTATATAAACACCATCCCATTGACCTGCCAGCAACGTATTGTCTTTTTCAATCACCTGAAATGTATATTTCGGAGGCATGCCAGCTTGATCACTTTTCCACGAAGCACCTTTGTCATCGGAAATAAAAAGCTCACTATACGTAAGCGCATAAATGTTTTTGCGATCCACGCCGAGATTGTGCAGGGAACGGCCCGGCATGATCTGTTTCCAATCCTGTCCGCCTTTGCTTTTTTTAAATAAGCCCCGATTGGTGCCGGCATAAAGGTCACCGTCCAATGCCCGCATGCCATTTACCTGTAATCCGTTTTCCTCATGCTCAGGAATCCACTGATTGGTGGATTCCTGAAGGACGTATAACCCGCCGTTGGTTCCGGCGTAAACCTTTTGTTCGAGATAGGTAAGTTTACGGATCGTCAGGTTTTTTAAACCGCGATTAAAAGACGCCCAGGTTTTGCCCCCGTCTGATGAGATGAACAGCCCGTTGTTTTTGGTGCCCACCAAGATTTTGCTCTGATGAAAGCAAAGCGCGTCAATTTCATCGGTTGTTGGAATAGTTGCCAGAGTAGACCATTCGCTTTTTGCAAAATTGAAGAGAAAGATGCCGTGCTGTTTTGTCGTTAAGCCCAGGAGCCCCGGGGCGACGGCTATATCCGATAAAAAAATATTGTCGGGAAGCCCGGCGCTGGTATTCTCCCAGGTCTGCCCGTTATCGGTGGAGAAATATACAATTCCCTTTGCTGGCTCCAGAAGTACTTCCGGACAGAAGCTCAAGGTAATCCAGATAAAAGATAACAACATCGTCATAAGTTTAGCGAAAGATAATAAGATGCAGTATACTGTGTAATGTCCGCCGGCGGACAAAAACGCCCATCCGCGACCAGGCAACACTTCTATTGGTACAAAACAACGTTATTTTGCGCATGGCACTATTTTAGCAATAACTCAGAACGCATCACCCCACCGCCATGTTATTCAACTATCTCCGCATAGCATACCGCACCCTTCTCAAGAACCGGATCTTCACGATTATCAATATCACCGGCCTGGCCCTGGGCATGGCAGCATTTCTTTTCATCGTACAATACATCCGCTTCGAACGGAGCTATGAAGACTTTCACAAAAACGCCGACAACATCTTCCGCGTGACCGTGGATTTTTATAATGGTGAGCAATACGACATGACAGATTGTGAATCGTATGCACCCCTGGGTCCGATGCTGAAAGAAAAAATGCCCGAGGTAATAGACTTCGTCAGACTATACGGCATGGACGGGTCTATCAACATACGGGTGGGATCCCAAAACTTTCTGGAGACAAAACTATATTGGGCCGACCCCTCCGTACTAACCGTGTTTAGCTATCCGTTGTTGCACGGCGACGCCGCCACCGCCCTTACCGCCCCCTTTGAAGTTATAGTGACCGAATCCGTGGCGAAAAAATACTTCGGTCGTACGGATGTCATCGACGAGCTGATCGAAGTCGACAATAACCCCTACCGCGTCAAAGCCGTCATGGCCGACCCGCCGCCCAATACGCACATAAAGTTTACATTCTTACTCTCCCGGCTGTCGTTAAAGACACTAAAGCCTTGGTACCCCGATGACAAATGGAATAATAACAACGAATATACGTATATACTGACCACCCCGGGTACAGACCTTCAGCAGCTGAATAAGAAACTCCATGCCCTGACAGAGACCGAGCTCAAAGGCAAGTTAGAGCAGGAATACTTCGTAGCCGAACCGATTAAAGACATCCATCTCTATTCCAACAAAGCATACGAGCCCGAGCCTCCGGGGAATATCAAAGCAGTATATTACCTCAGCTTCATCGCCGTGTTCCTCATCGTCATTGCCTGGGTGAACTATTTAAACCTGTCAACGGCCCGCGCCATGGAACGCGCGCGCGAAGTAGGCGTACGCAAAGTGATGGGGTCGCTCAAAGTGCAGCTCGTGTTTCAATTCTTATGGGAATCTATCCTCGTAAACGTACTGGCCGGTGCTATAGCACTGACGTTGCTACAGGTCGCATTCCCCTTGTTTCAGAATATCTCCGGGCAACCGGCGCCGCTCATCATGCTGCACGATCGTTCTTTCTGGTTATTATTCATCGGTTTGCTGACTGCCGGGTCATTACTGTCGGGTGTCTACCCGGCCTTTGTGCTCGCATCGTTTAGCCCAACCACGGTGTTGAAAGGAAAGTTCCAATCTTCTACACACGGACAGCTACTGCGCAAGGGCCTCGTGATCTTCCAGTTTAGCGCCACCGTTGTATTGATCATCAGCATGTGCACCGTCTACCTGCAAGTACGATTCCTGCAGCACTACGACCTGGGGATGAACATCAACCAAACCCTCGTGCTCACGGGCAAACAGGTGTCGTTACCCGACTCCATTGCCCGCCGCGCCAGTCAGACGCTCAAGACAGAGCTTATGAAGAACCCCGATATACAATCGGTCTACCGGGCGGCATCGCTCCCGGGCGTGAACATCCAGGAACTCAGCACCACACACATGCTTCGCCTGGGGCAGTCGTCCGAGAACGGTGGCGGGTACTTATACTCCTACATCGCTATCGATGCCGATTTTATACCGTCTCTTAATATGACCTTGCTGGCAGGACGCAACTTTGAAAACGGCGTTCCCAATCACGATCAGATAATCGTCAACGAAGAAGCCGCCAAAGCACTTGGATTCGCTAGTCCGGAACAGGCGGTCGGTACTAAAGTTACCTTCCGCACACGCCACAATGCCGAAGGCTCAACGATCATAGGCGTGCTTAAAAATTTCTATTTCCGGTCTCCCAAGGAACAGCACCTGCCCATGCTGTTCAACTATGGCGAGGCAGCCGACTATTTCGCCGTACAGCTCACAACTTCCGACATGAAAAAGACAGTCGCATCGGTGGAAGACGTATGGCGTAAAGTATATCCTAACACCGTATTCGATTATTTCTTCCTGAACGAACGCTACGACAACCAATACCGCGCCGATACAAACCTTCTCCAGGTCATGACCGCATTCTCCGGGTTGATCGTTTTCATTGCGTGCCTCGGCCTGTTCGGACTTTCATCGTACACCATCCTGCAGCGCAAAAAAGAGATCGGTATTCGCAAGGTCCTGGGCGCCTCGGTCAGTACGGTGGTCAGCTTGCTTTCGCGTGACTTTATGAAAACCGTGATCGTGGCCGCGCTCATCGCCGTGCCCGTCGCCTATCTCCTCATGCAGCAATGGTTGGCCGACTACGCCGTGCGCATCACGCTCCATGCAGGAATATTTTTGTTTGCCGTCGCCTTTGTATTGCTGTTGGCGCTGCTTACAGTGAGCGTCCAGACGATTAAATCAGCCATGGCAAATCCCACAGACTCGCTCAAGCAAGAGTGAGTTCCGGCGCCTCCCCCGCCATAAAGATTACCGCCTAACAATAGCATTTCTGAAGTTCGTACGCTAACATAGTGCCTGCATAACGAACCCGTACGAACCATGGAAAAGAAAATAGAGGCCATAAACATCATGCAAAAGTTCTCCTTGTTTGAAAAACAATGGACACCACACATCATTGGCGAGCTGAACGGCCAATATGTGAAACTCTGCAAACTGAAAGATGACTTTGTATGGCATAGCCACGAAAATGAGGACGAGCTATTTATGGTGTTTAAAGGCACCTTGCTGATGGACTTCCGCGACGGCCGCACAGTCGAGGTAAAAGAAGGCGAGATATTGATTGTCCCTAAAGGAGTCGAACATCGCCCGCATACCAACGGCGAACTGGTTTTTAACCTGCTCTTTGAACCAAAAGAAACATTACACACCGGCAACGTAGAAAGCGAAAAGACCGTGAAGCAATTAGATTGGATCTAACGCGGGATAGCACCATCCGAATACAAAAAAGAGGTTGCGGCACACAACCTCTTTTTTGTTCTTACACAACGACGTCAGCTCTACTGGCGTGTAATCTTAAGGTTGGCGAACATACCCGAAACACCGTCGTTCCACAAGCCGATGCGACCGGTCTTGCGGGTATTTAGTTTTTTGACTACCAGCGATGGCGTGGTGGCATTGTCGACATATACTTTCACGTCGGTACCCCCTACATCAATCCTGGCGTGGAACCAATCCGTAGCGACAGGCGCCGGCGTCACAGCCTTTTCATAGAGGCCGTTCTGCTCCTCGCGCAGCCGGTGCCAGGTATAGTCGGGGTGGCTTACATACTGTACCGCGTGAATCTTCCGCACGGGATCTTCCGCGCGGAAGTTAAAGGGCCGGAAGTACACCAGGTCATACGTCGTTGTGTCGACGCCGTGGAATGCAACACCGATGAAGCTCATCTGAAAGACATCATAACCCTTTAAGTCGACCTCAATAGTCCCTGTCGAAAACTCTTCGCCCGTGATCCAGGCCACACCCGTCAGGCTAATGCCTTGCTTCTGGTTTCGGGCGTCCGTTATCGGATACGGGTTTGGCAAATACACCTGAAACTTCCGTTCTTTGAGTAACTGCTGCAGATCGTACGTCCTGGCTTGTTGCGCAACGACCGGTAAAGCGAGGGCTAGCAACGTTAAAAGCAGGAGTGAGGATTTTACGTTTGTGTTCATAGTGACGATGGTTGAAAGATTTTCTAGTACAACGCAAAAATGGCGTTCACACCGGCCATCAACCCGGCCACAGAGCGTCCATTTACCGGTCATATGTCGTTTATTGTTGATGTTACCCCATGGCGGCCGATAAAGACTATATGGAACATTACCGCGCACAGGTGCAAGCCCGCCTGTGGAGTGATCCGCACACCCGGCCGCGCCAACGCGAGCTCGAACAGCTGGCCGACCAAATTGAACAACGCTCCGGCATACGCCTCAGCCTCTCCACACTCAAACGCCTGTGGCGCGACGACGTCACACAGGTACCGCACCCCTCCACGCTCAACGCCCTTGTTTCGGTACTGGGCCACACCAGCTGGGCCGACTTTAAACAGGCCACCGTCCTGACGCCCGAACTACAGACAACGTCAATACCCCCAACGAAACCCGTCCGTCGGATCGCCAGCGCCTGGTGGTGGGCCGCTGCCGCCTCTGCTGCGCTCGTTACCTTGCTGGTATTATTACAAGCCACTAACCGTACCGCAAGCCCGCGCCCGCTCGTCTTGCCGGCCGACATTCCCTTCCAGGCCGACAAGACGGTCACCGTTGGTGTACCCAACACCGTTCAGTTCCGGTACGACGTCAGCCATATCACCGCCGACAGCTTCTTCATTCAACAGTCGTGGGACCCACGCGACAAAGAAGCGATCGACCCCGCCAGCCATTATCGTTCCTCCGTATATTACCTGCCCGGCTTCCACCGCGCCAAGCTCATCGTAAACGACTCGATCGTACGCAAAGTCCGCATCCACATCAAAACTAACGGCTGGCTGCCCGTGGCGGACTATGCCGACAATAGCCGCGAGCCCTTTTACTTAGACAAGATAACCGAACCGGGCACCGGCGACCTGCACATCACCGAAGCGCAACTGGCCGCCGCGGGTGTAGACATCTCCAAACGCTTTCAATTGCGCTACTACAACATCCGCGACTTCGAGCATATCACTAGTGACAGTTTCACGCTGCAAGCACGTCTGAGACTTGACAGCCTGCAAAATATACCGTGCCCCAGGGCGCAGGTAACGATCGTAACCGAAGAAGATATATTCTACTTACAGCTCACCACGCCAGGCTGTGTAGGCAAATTATACCTGGGCATGGGAGAGACGAGGCAAGGCGCCGAAAACCATGACCTCTCCGCGTTGGGATGCAATCTATACGACTGGCAGACTGTACAGGTACACAATAAGGAAAAACAGGTCACCATATCCTTAAATCATCAACCCGTTCATACAGTATCGTATAAAAAAGACTTTGGTAAAATAGTAGGAATAGTCTTTAACTTCATCAGCCCCGGGGCAATCGATGACGTGATTCTAAAGAATGGGCAGGGGGATGTAATATACGAGACGGCGTTCTAGGGGTTCAGCGCCCATAAACCGTCATTCGGGTAGTATTGTTTGTTCTTTCATTTCGAAATCAAAAGCTTTACAAACATAACCCCATCCTTACCTATGGAAAAGCTAACAAAAGCAGGAAACATCGCCTTTGGTCTTGCCATGGCGTGTGTCGGCATACATCAACTCTTCTACGGCAAGTTTTGCGTTATGATTGTACCGGACTGGCCCGTACAAAGCCCGGCGTATACCTTCCTGGCGTACGTCGGAAGTATACTACTCGCCGGAGCAGGCCTGGCGATAGCATTCAACTGGTACGCGCGGGTTGTGTCCTTACTCCTGGGAGGATGCCTGTTGATGTTGCTCGTCGCGAGCTATATACCCTTTGAGTTTCTACACAACCCATATTATCATCACATCGCCACGTGGGCCAATGCTTTTAAAGAACTGGCCTTTGCAGGCGGAGCTTTTGTAGTCGCCGGCACCTATAAGACGGACGACCCGTATCGATCATCGTTGCTACGCCTGTTAGAAAAACTTATACCCGCCGGCCATTGGTTCTTCTCCATCACCATGATCATCTTTGGCTGTATACACTTTCTATACCTGGAATTTGTGCAGAAGCTCGTACCCGCGTGGATGCCCTACCCACAATTCTGGACAGCCTTTACCGGTGCATGCCTCATTGGCTCCGGCCTTAGCATCGTGACGCGCATTCAAACCCGCCTCGTAGCAAACTTGCTTGCACTCATGATTTTGCTTTGGTTCTTTATGATACACATCCCGCGTGCCATTGCCACACCCTTCGAAGCCGACGGCAACGAGGTCACATCTGCATTATCAGCATTAGCCTTTTGTGGCACCGCCGTCGTCATCGCCAACGCAGCCGCACGCCGTCGTGAGCAGGTAACAAAGCATTCCGCTTTAACAAATTGACCACTTACCCTCCTCGGCCAGGACCAGGTTAAGAGCCGAAGCATTGGTCGTAAACGCATGCGGCGTCAGGCCCGTAAAAAGCTTGAAGTCCTTGATGAAATGAGACTGATCGAAATACCCTGAATCGTAGGCGATACTCGTAAGATCCTGTTCATTCGAGTGAATCAGGTTCAGGCTATAGTTGAAGCGGTTTATTTTACATAACAGTTTCGGCTGCAAACCGGTATATTCGGAAAACAGCATCGCCAGGTAACGCGGAGAGATATTGTTGCGAGATGAAATGGCCGCAATGCGCTCGGTGCTGAAATTATACTTCAGACTATTGACGATCTCACCCACAAACTTCAGCTTTGCTTGCCGCCGGGTCGACACCTGCAATCGGGCCAGCAGATATTGTTCCAGCAACGTGATGCGCGTACGCAGATCGGAAATGTCCAGCAACCTGGTGTGCAGCGTGCGAAGCGTGGGGCCAAACAGATCGACCGCGTCGATCGTTTCATTGTTCAGGGCCTTCATGCTCTCCTCAAAAAAATAGGCAAGCGAGTGCGGATAGAACCGTATGCCTAACATGGTGTTGGCGCCGCTCGACTTGATGGCCAGTGGCTTGGTAATCTGCCCCCAAAGCTCTACGGAAGCCGTGGTATAGAATTCGTTGTTCTTTTGGAATTGCCAGTGGCCATTGCCGAGGTTGAAAATCACCTCCGTATTGCCGCTGGGGTATACCGTGTCGCTAAAAGCATCAATCGGCCCCGATTCGTAGAAGTAGAAACACTTCACGAAGGGCTTCAGCGTAGGGCTCGGCTTGATCTCCTGGAATACCATCGTTGTAAAAAAGAATCGTCTCTAAAGATACGTAATTCTTGTAAAACCGGTTTTCAGGCCGGTTACGGGCACAAAGAAACGACCTGACACGCTCCGGCGATTGTAAAAAACGGAAAAACGTTTGTATTTTAATCTTTCATGACTACTGCAACCCTGGCGAACAAGCCCCATTATCTCATCCTCGATGGCCTTCGTGGCGTGGCGGCTATCATCGTCGTAGCGTTTCACGTGCTGGAAGCCCATTCCACCAGTCACCTCGACCTGATGATCAACCATGGCTACCTGGCCGTGGACTTCTTTTTTCTGCTCTCCGGTTTTGTCATTGGCTATGCCTATGATGATCGTTGGGGGAAGATCACCATCGGCGAGTTCTTCAAACGCCGCCTCATACGTCTGCAGCCCATGGTGGTTATGGGCATGCTTGTCGGCGCAGCGTTCTTTTATTTTCAGGACTCCGTCATATTTCCCAACATCCATTCCGTCTCTATTGCACGGTTGCTGTTGATCATGCTCATTGGCTTTACCGTACTCCCCGTGCCGCCCTCCATGGACATACGAGGCTGGGTAGAAATGCATCCGCTGAACGGACCGGCGTGGTCGCTCTTCTTTGAATACGTCGGCAACATCCTCTACGCCATCGGTGTTCGAAAACTCCCGAACTGGGCGCTGGCGATCCTGGTAACACTAGCTGCCGCGGCACTTATACACCTTACTACCCGGGGCGCTACCGGCGATGTGATTGGCGGCTGGTCGCTCGAGCCTTCTCAGTTTTACATCGGGTGCGTACGCCTGATCTTCCCGTTCTTTGCCGGTCTCCTGTTGTCTCGCATAGCCAAACTCACGTATATCAAAAACGCATTCTTCTGGTGCAGCCTGCTGCTGATCATCGTTCTCAGCACACCGCGCATCGGCGATGCCGACCACCTGTGGATGAACGGCCTCTACGAATCCGTCAGTATCATCGTGCTCTTCCCGCTCATCGTCTACCTGGGCGCCAGCGGCGACGTAAAAGGCAAATACGCCGGCCGCCTCTGCAAGTTCCTCGGCGACATCTCGTATCCCATCTACATCACACACTATCCCATCATCTATACCTACTTCGGCTGGGTATACGATAATAAATACAAGCTGGAGGACGTATGGCCGGTCGGCTTGCTCGCCTTTGCTTCCAGCATAGCCCTGTCATATCTTTATTTAAAACTATACGACGAACCCGTACGGGCCTGGCTGACGAGAAAATTATTGTTGAAGCCTGCCAACACGAACTGACAGACCATGGGAGAAAAAGCATTACTGATTATCGACATGCAAAAGGGCGCTTACATGGAGGCGCCTTGCTTCGACGCGGAGGGAGTACTGATGCGCATCAATCAATTGGGAGAGATCTTCCGACAGGCCGGCTGGCCGGTCTTTCTCATTCAACACAACGGCACAAAGACAAATGAATTTATACCCCACACACCCGCATGGGAGTTTCTGGATGAATTGGTCGTCTCGCCGACCGACATCGTCATGAGCAAGCAGGCCCACGACGCATTCTATGAAACGACGTTAGAGGAAGAGCTTACCCGGCGCGGCGTTCGAGAACTGTACATTACCGGCAGCGCCACAGACTTCTGCGTGGAGTCGACTGTTCAATCAGCTTTATCGAAAGACTACCAGATAGTGGTCGTTAAAGACGGCCATACCATGAGCGACCGCCCCCACCTTTCCGCCAAAGCAATCATCGAGCATTACAATTGGATCTGGGAGCTATTGATTCCCACGCGCGGCTGCATTACAGTGCAACCCTTCGAAGTGCTTAAGGCCTCGCTTAGCCAGTAGCTATCATTTTTCTTCTTTTAAGCGCCGGTCATAATCTTGTTTTGCCCTATTAATAGAAGCTTCAAACAAAGGACGGTCGGCAAACACCTCAGGTTTGTACGGATCGCCCGGCTTGCGTTTATCGTGTAAATCAAATTGGCTGGCATGGGCCGCCACCCAAAGATCAAACGGCTGCTTCTTTAATACCTCGAATGTGTGGCGATAATCCTGGCCCACTTGCGGATAGGCAGCCATACCTTTCAGGCGCGTCTGCGGTAGGATAGTCGGTATATTTACAATCAATACTTTCCAGGCGCGCTTGTCGTCGCGAGTATCCAACAGAAAGCTGGTCGACCCCTTGGTATGCCCCGGGTGGTGCAGCACCCGCAGCGTTGTCGTACCAAGACGGATCGTGTCACCATCGTGCAGTAACCGGTCGGCCTGTAAGCCCACAAACGTCGGGCCGTTGCCACCCATTATAAAGTCCGAGTTGCCGCCATCGGCCAGTACCGTGGCGTCGGCTTCCTCTACCATCATGCGCGCGCCCGTAATCTTTTTGATCTCCGCCATGCCGGCCACGTGGTCGTAGTGCGCCTGGTTTGTCAGCAAGATTTTGACATCGCTAAAGTTAAAGCCCAGCGACTCGACGTTTTTGCGGATCATCGGTACCGACTCCGCCAGTCCGGTGTTGATAAGAAAGTGCCCCTTCGGCGTGGTGATCAGGTAAGACGCCAGGTCATACGTGCCCACGTAATACAAGTTACCGGCGATGCGAAACGGCTCATAGGGTTTTGACCAGGCAGAGTCGTTCCAGGGCAGCGGTGCAAGCTGTTGTGCGGTAGAAGAAAAAACGACAGCCAGCAGGCACACCGTCAGGCAGAGGCGAAGGGATGTAAACATGATCATGGATTTCGCTCTAAAGATTATAAAAAATCTTTATACTTTTAATTTTTACTCCATGGATCGTATCATCCTCACACCCGAACAAGCTCGCAAGATCATTCTGCACGCCGCAGGACTGTGGAAGCGTGCGCCCTTTGGCAAAGGCAAAGAGGCCGTATACAAATTCATCGACCACCTCGGCTTTCTTCAGATCGACAGCAACTGCGTCGTAGAGCGCGCCCATCACCACGTCATCGCCACCCGCGTGCCGGACTACCAACCCGAGTGGATCGACTCCCTGCAAGCCGACGGCCGGGTATATGAATTCTGGACCTTTGCCACGGGCTACATGCCCATGCACGCCTATCGCTACTCGCTGCCCGTACACGCCGCGTTTGACGGTAAATACGAAGTGGCACCCGCCGAAACAACACTCCAGCGCAAGATCCTCGACCGCATCGGACGCGAAGGCCCGCTCATGGCCCGCGACTTTGAAAACGACCGCACCACCAAAAGCACTGGCTGGTGGGACTGGCGCCCCTCCAAGCGCGCCCTCGAACACCTGCACCTCAGCGGTAAGCTGATCACACTACGCAAAAAAGATTTTCAGAAGGTATACGACCTGCCCGAGAATGTACTGCCTGCCGACCTCGACCTCACACCCCCGACCGACGACGAGTTCACGCACCATGCCATCCACCGCGCGCTCAAAGCCCTCGGCGTCGCCTCGCTAAAAGATATAGCCTACACGTGCCGGTTTGTAAAGATGCCGTGGAAGACCGCCCTACAGCAGTTAGTTGACACGGGGAAGGTATGCGCCGTCGACGTCACCGGACTGAAAGGTGGGCCGTACTACATGCTACCCGAATACCGGAAAAAATCCATCACCTTGTCCGGCGATGTTTTTATCCTCTCGCCGTTCGATATCCTGAACGTGCTGCGCCACCGCCTGCGCGATTTCTTTGAATTTGACTACCAGGTGGAATGTTTTGTGCCCGCGGCAAAACGTAAGTATGGCTACTTCTCATTGCCGATCCTGATCGGCGACAAGTTTGTAGCACGCATGGACTCGAAGGCTGACCGGAAGAAACGTACATTGCAGGTTAACAACCTGCACTTCGAATCCCTCAAACAAACAAAGACCATGATCGCCGAAATAGGCGAAGCCATTCAGGAGTTTGCCAAATTCAACCAATGCGAAGCCATCGTGCTGCAGAAATGCAACGACAAGGCTGTGCTCAAAACCCTCCGCCAGCAGTTTTCGGAGTAAGAGAAAAACTTATTGCAATAACGCTTTCAGCTCGGCATCGCTGTCGTCCAGGAATTGGGTGATATGTTTACCCTCATTATTATAGGTATTCTTTTCAGCCCCGGCTGCCAGGAGCATACGTATACAATCCACCTGGTTCCGTCGATTCCGGCCGCCGAGGTATTTATAGCCATGCACCGCCCAAAGCAAGGGCGTGCTGGTATGGTCGATACAGCGAAGGTGTATATCGGCCCCCGCGCGGATCAGCCGGTTGACAAGTTTCGGCAAGCCAGTCCATGCCGCCCAATGGAGTGCCGTAGCACCCCCACCGCCAACGTGGTGAATATTGGCACCCCGGATGGCATACAAAATCCCCGTCTGCTCCGCCAACAGACTCGCAGCCGTCATGAGCGGAGTATCCTTGCGCGCAATCAGTCCGAACCCGTCAATGTTGGCGCCGTGGTCCAGGAAGATCGACGCCAGCTTCACGGCATCGCCGTCGGAATACGTGCCCGTAAAAACGCCGTCGCAGATCCGGTGTAACGGATGTGCCAGAGCCCGGTTCTCTTCGTCAAAAGGAAGCCCTTCGTTGGCCGCCGCCGGATGTTCCGAAAGCGCCCGCCGTAACCCGTCGTAGTCCAGTGAATTCATCAACATCCTGATTGCTGCCATAGGCGGAAGATATCACTAATTCCGCGCCTGTCGAAGTAACCCGACGCACATGTGACATAATCCCTGTTCTTTGTGACGAACAGAATGTGGAGAGGAAAAAAGCAGCCGCCCGGCAGGGGGCGGCTGCTTACATTAGCTTCCAAAACGGGCTATCAGATGGCGTGATAGTCCCAAAATGGGGGGCATCTTAAAGCTCATCTACACGTTGCAGGCTATCCACCTTGGGTTTGATCTCCACCAGGATGGCGGCCGCCCGGCCATAGTTCGGATCTTCCTGCCGGACTTTCGTCAGACTGGTATAGGCTGCTTCGTAGTTCTTTTTGTTATAGTTTTCCACGCCATAGCGGAAGTGATCGATCGGAAACAATATGCTGAGGACAACAATGAAAACAGTAAAGCCAACAAAGCCCAGCAAAGTCCTTTTGCTGAAGAGGCTCTTTTCCTTCTCGGGGGTAGACATGGTTTAGTAGGTATAGTATTGCACAATCACAAACGCATTTTTCATGCCAAAGAAACGAGGTAAGATCTCAGCTTGCTAAAATTCCGATTTATACAACGCAAGAAGAATAGCCACATACTACCAAAACAATAAACCCCGCAACGGACCTGCCGTGCGGGGTTTCTTATTATTATAGTAAGATTATTACAGGTTCATCCCACCGGATACCTCCAGGCGCTGCGCGGTGATCCACCGAGCCTGCTCCGTACACAGAAATGCTACCACACCACCGATATCATCCGGTAAACCTACACGTCCGAGTGCCGTCTTTTCAGCCAGGTGTTTATTCAGGTGAGCGTTGTCACGCACCACACCCCCGCCAAAGTCCGTTTCAATGGCACCCGGTGCCACCGTGTTGACGGTGATGCCCCGCGCGCCCAGTTCCTTCGCCTGGTACCGCGTCAGCACTTCAATGCCTCCCTTCATCGCCGCATAGGCAGCATACCCCGGCTCGGAGAACCGTGCCAGGCCACTCGAGATATTGATCACGCGTCCGCCGTTGTTCAGAATCGGCAACGCATGTTGTGTCAGAAAGAACGGCGCCTTGAAATGAACGTTAAAGAGCTCGTCAAACTGCGCCTCCGTGGTGTCGGCAAATGTAGCATACACGCCCATGCCGGCGTTGTTCACCAGGAAGTCGAAGGCCTCCGCCTGAAATGTACTCTTCAATGTCGCCTTCAGCTGACCGAAGAACGGCTCGAAGTTTTTGCTGTCGGCAACGTTCAGCTGCAGTGCTGCCGCCTTCACCTTCAGCCCCTGCAGTTCTGTCACGACTGCGTCGGCTTCCTTTTGCGCTGTATTATAGGTAATGATTACATCAATTCCGTTTTCGGCCAGGTTCAGCGCCATGTCTTTTCCCAGCCCGCGGCTCCCACCCGTGACCAGGGCAATCTTGTTCTTAGATTCCATCGTTGTGTTGTGATTAATTGTAGCACAAAGATGGTGGGCCTGGCGCCCACAGCATTTGCGAGGATCAATCGAAGATTTGCGAATTTCAAATAAGGGGGATTCGCCCACCGGCTAAGCGCGGAAAGCCAGTGGTGTCAGGGCCGTGCGCTTCTTAAAGAAGTTCGAAAAGTGCGCCACCTCTTCAAAGCCGAGCGAATAAGAGATCTCGGACACAGTCCAATTGCTATTTTTTAACAGGATCTTAGCTTCTTGCAAAATGCGATCGCTGATGATCTTTGTCGTCGTAGAGCCCGTTGACTCCTTTAATACTTTATTGAGATGATTGACATGTATCGCGAGCCGGTCAGCATAATCCTTCGGCGTACGCAGGCCAAGCGACTGCTGCTGCGGCACCACCGGAAACTGCCGCTCCAACAATTCCGTAAACAACGACGACACCCGGGCCGACGCCCCATGCGCCGCCGGCACCGTAGCCCCCGGCCGCAGCTTCTGCCCATAATGGATCAACTCCATCACATAATTCCGCAGCAAGTCATATTTATAAGCATAGTCTGATGCCACTTCCTTCCGAATCCGCCGAAAGATATCCGCTATATCCGCCGCCTCATCGTCCGAAATCTCAAACACCGGGCAACCCCCGGGCTGGAACAACGGCAGGTTATCAAGCGTCAAACCATGCTGCGTCTTATTAAGAAACTCACCCGTAAAAATACAGAACGCCCCCTGCTGCCTTTCACCTTGCGGCAACCAATGATACGGCACCTTCGGCGTAGCAAAGAGCAGGGCCTGCTTCTCAATCTGAATCACCTTGTCCGCATACTCCGCACGATTCGCACCCTGAATAAAACTGATCTTATAATACGCCCGTCGATCATACGGCATCGCCATCGGCTTCCCTGCCACCGCCGCCAAATCAAACACATTAAAATGTCCCTGATGCTGATTCCCCTCCGGCACCGGCATGCCAGCACTTCCCTTACCTGCATCTTGCAGCTGCTTATAAAACTCCTCTACAGAAACAATCTTCACGATAGGCGATTGGGTGATGAGTTAATTGCAATGAGATTAGATAGCTGAAAGCTCTAGTATAGTCTTATTAGAATACTGCTCGATCTTGTCTTCGGTTATAATCTCCTTAGGGGCATTTGCCTTCTTGAGATTATCTAATGCATTTTCATAAGCAAGCAGCAATGTTGTATTTCGAGGTTTCGCGACTAGCAAGTCGAAACGATAATTGTGATTTTTGGCATAATCGCCAAGCAAGTTTAAAGTGCCATAGTATCGAATTGATTTGTCTTGAATCGCTTCTTCCGTCGCAAGATCAAAACTAATGGGTTGTATGAAATTGGTGGAACCGTTCTTCCAAGCTAATTCAAATTTCAAAGTCAATCCATTAGCGATAATGGTGCTGTCCTTTTTGAATTTATGTTTCAGTTCAGTATGGTTATCAAAAACAAGGGATTTATATTTTCTCAATAAAAGCTCTTCATGATATTTCGCCTTTTCATCCAGGGAGGGTATAAGTAGACGAGCATAGGATTGTATTGTTTCCTCATGAGATTTTGGGGAATCAAAGTTAATGACAAATACAGGCTCAGAAAATTGCAAGGCAGTCTCATCCTCGCCGAGAATGTGATCATGTATGTAATTTTTAAAACTGATTTTGGGATCAGTTTCAAAACCTATTTCTCTTTTTTGAGAGACTTTTTGTGAAATGTTTCGAAGAAACGCATCAAAGAGCGAAGAATCGAAATTTGGATATATCGATTCCAAACGATGACTATCACCTTGAATGAAGGTGATAATTCTCTCGCTCGGGAAGTGAAAAAGTAATCCAATATTCAACGACTCACCTAATGTCAACGAGTGTTTGTACTGTAAAATCGAATATAGAAAGTAATTACTCATCTCAGTGATTTACGCAAAATCTCAACAAAGGTAGCACAATTTTGTTTAACGAACTGTAGGTATGACAAGACAGCCACACGGTTAGTATCATAAAAATGGGCCTCTAATTGGTTAAAATATGGGATTAATATGTTTAAGTTAACAGTTCGAGTCAGTTCTTCAAAAGCGTTAAAATAGTCCTCTTCAATTTTTGTCTGCGAATTGATCAGGTAATCGTAGCTTATGTGATAACGGGTAAATCGTTCTTCCCATATCCCCTTGATGAGATTGTCTTTTGTTTCTTCGCTGAAGTCAAGTGCCATTTCATGATCAATAACCCAAGCCTTATCAAGCGCAGTTAACAATAAGTTCGGTTTGCGTTGACCTCGGTCTCCATTTCGTATGAAACTATCGAAGGCATAGAGTGTATCGACCTCTAAGTACTTCGTTAATAATGTTTCCTCGAGTCCTGACTCAAAACGAAAATGTCCTTCTATCAGTTCAGTGCCAAACTTAACCCGTTCATCTCTTTTGTCGAGTACTGACTGTTCTTCGCGGCCGAGGCGCATCACGAAGTCGTTTGAAAAGTGAATCAGCGCGGCTGTCGGAGCATGTAAGTCGAATTCTTTGGCTAAGACATTTCCTACCACTTCCGCGGTTACACAGTTCTTGGACTCAATTTGTGACGTGGTATATAACTTAACGATATATTGCTTGGGTCCTTGAGGTGTTTGGACGATTACACTCCAGGGTTCAGTATGTCCACCTTTCCTGATGATGCGTTGGAATGAGATTGCCTCGTATTCGGGAAGTCCTTGATTCATATATTGCGCTATAGACTAATAACTGGATTCGATTTTAACCTGCTCCCGATACTGCGTCGGCGTCATCTGCGTAGCAGCCTTAAACGCCACATTAAACGACGTCACCGTCCCAAACCCACAGTCATACGCAATGCTCGCCACCTTTTCCTGTGCATAGACCGGGTCCGCCAGCATCGTCTTCGCTTTCGCAATACGATATTGATTCACAAACTCCGCAAAGTTCTTTCCCTCTTGCTCATTAATAGCCTGCGACAAATCCCGCGCGCTCACCGACAGTTGCTCCGCCAGGCGTTTCAATGTAAGCTCACTATCCAAATAAGCATCGTGCTGCTCGAACAAGCTCTTAACCTGCTGCACCAGCTGACGGGCCGTCGCACCGTCGATCGTCGAACTGGTATACTTCTCCAACGCAAACACATGTCGCTTCAACAGCATGTACGAGAAAATATAGACCAGCAACGAAAAGAACACCGCACCTAAAATATAGAAGGGAATAAATCCAAGATACACGCCTCCATATACCAGCAGCACCGTACTCACCCCAATCACAATATTGCGATACCATGACTTCAGCCGTGTACCAACCGGTACCTTAAAAAGGTAAAACCAGGAAACCACCAGGTAGATCGTCTGGTGCAGCAGCACCGACGGATAGAGGATCCGTGACAACAGGCTGCCGTCGTTGGGAATGATCGGGCTTAGCAAAAAGTATAGCCCGAAAGGAACCAGGTGCAGGTACTGTCGGGCAGCGAAAGCTTGCTTTTCCAACAGTGCCTTCCCGTAGAGCCACAGCAAGGGCCCGGTAGCAAGGACGGTGGCGATGGCCAGGTTGCGCACGCGCGGGTCGAGGTCCAGGTAGACAAACACCACCGATTTGCCGATGCGCACCGTGAGGCTTAGCAGCAGGAACGCCAGCAGCAGGTTCGAGCGCCGGTCGCGGAGGCTGAACAAATACACACACAGGAACAATGCCTGGATCACCCCCAGACAGCTCAATACTAATATGACACCTTTAGCAACCATGATCTTTGCAGTCCAACCGATTTCTTCCGCTCTCAATTAACCCATAAGCTGTTACTTTATCATTACGGAGTGGGTGATATTTTAGTCTACTGACCCTGGCCACCGCGCCCCGACTTTTTCAAGAAACGCCCTTTTTCATTATAAAAAACATGTTTTTTAAAGTGTTCCACGGCCTTACATCGCATCCTTGCAAGAAAAACAAGAGGAGATGGACCGCCCGATGCCTATGCGATACACACTGATCAGTTTACTGCTGACACTGCTTTCAGCACATGCCTTTACCCAGGACCGACACACCCTGACCGGCCGGGTCGCCAGCCCAACCGGCGAGCTACAGATGGGCAATGCCCTGGCCCTGTCCGTCCGCGACTCCAGTCTGCTCCAGGGCGCCAGCTTCCTGGAAGGCGATTTTACGTTGGCCGATCTGCCCCAGCACGAGGTGCTCCTGAAGCTAACGTCCATCCAGTTTGGCGATACTATTCTGTATGTATCCCTGGCCGGCCGGTCCCGTGTGGACCTGGGCACCCTCATCGTGCGCGACAACCCGGAGCTACTCGGTGAGGTTGAGATCACCGGCGACGTGCCCCTGTTCACCACCCGCGCCGACGGCGTGCTGCAAGTCAACGTAGCAAATACCGTACTGGCGACCAGCAGCTCGGTGCAAGAGATTCTGTCACGCTCCCCCAATGTCATCTCCGACGACAACGGCCTCTCGGTCTTTGGTCGAGGCCAGGCGATTTTATATCTCAATGGCAAACGCATCACGCAAGAACGCCTCGGGTCGGTATCAGCCGCGCAGGTAAAAAGCATCGAGATCATCACCAACCCGCCGGCATCCTACGACGCCGAAGGGCAAGCCGTGATCAACATCATCACCAAAGCCGACATGCCCGATGGCTACCGTGCCACCGTTAACCAGCAGGGAACATGGTCGCAATATGCCGGCGGCGCCACCAATACCCAGATCAACGCCACCGCGAAGAAAGGGCGCATCGACGTGGCCGGTAACTTCGACCTGCGCCGCGGCAACGAGCGCGAAGTGCTCAACACCACGCGCACACGTCCGGCCGACACAGACTACATGAACTCACAACTACGGTGGGATCGCCAACGCGATTACAAGGACGTGTCGAACTACAGCCTGGGGATGTCATACGCCCTGCGCGGCGGCAGTTATGCATCCGTAGAATACAACGGCTTCCATGAACGCATCGACGACGACCTGCAAAGCCGAAACTTTATCACCACCCATACTGAAGACAGCCGCTATAGCTCGCGCACCGCACGCATCAATCTCACCCGTAACAACGCCGTTACCGTCAATAGCAAAACGATGCTCGACACCCTGGGATCTTACCTTTTCGTTGGCGGCCAGCTCTCAACCTATAGCTGGTATCGCGACGACGATATCCGCGAAAACAACCTTGTCAACAACGATGAAACCATCCGCGTTTTGGGAAGCCATCAAAATAACCCCATTAAAATTCTCAGCCCACAAGCCGACTTCGTGCATGTATTCCCTCGCGGAGGCAGACTGGCTTTTGGCACCAAGCTTAGCATCGCCCGTGTAGCGGCCGACCTGTCGTTCTACGAAATCGGCGAAGGCGGCGAGCATACTCCTGATCCTCAGCGTACGAACGACTTCTCTTACGACGAAACTATCTCAGCAGCCTACACGCAATACGATGGCATCATCAATAAATCCATTACATACGGGTTGGGTCTGCGCGCCGAGCGGACGCACTACACCTTATACACCTCGATCCGCGAGCAAAGCACCTTTCGCGACACATACGTAAACCTCTTCCCGCAAGCACAGATCGCCATTACAGCATCGCCAGACCTCAAGCTGCGCGCCGCATATACTTCACGCATTATACGTCCGTCATACCAATCACTCAGTCCCGCGCTTATTTACCAGGACGCCTTCACCTCTTCCGCAGGAAACCCCGACCTGAAACCCGAAAAAGTACACGCAGTGGAATTAGGTGCTGCCTGGCGTATGCTCGACCTAAAAGCCGGTTACAGCTATAACATCACGCCTATGAGTGGTGCGGCCATCCGCGGTGACGATGACAAAAGCTATGTGCTAAAAGCCATCAACCTCAGGCGTGGCCACAACTACTTTGCCACCGCCTCGGCAACGTTCAGTCGCTCCTGGTTCACATCCACTAACAGTGTGAGCGTCAGTTATAGCAAACGTATTGACAGCGACAACGGATTCACCATGCTGGCCGTCAGCCCCCAGGTGTATTTATACACTAACAACAAAATAAACGTCGGTAGGCTGTTCTCCTTACAACTCCTGGGCTGGTACCTTGGCCAACGCTCGCAAGGCCTATATTTTGACTATGACCGCTGGCTCGTCACACTGGGAGCTGAAAAAGAATTCCTGAACAAGGCCATCAAAGTCAGCATCACCGCCAACGACATGTACCACACCAGCTATCCCTCCGGCCACTACGACGTCGGCCAAACACATATCATCTACCAACGCACGTTTAATACCGACTACTATCGCCTCATCGTCACCTACACCTTTGGGCAGCTAAAGAAGAGCAGCTATCAAAGTCAATCCACCGGCGCTACCGAAAATAGTCGCGTACGATAACAGTGTGACACTGCATTGTCTCCATCCTCCATCCTGGGGTATATTCCAATTGGCCCCCCGTTCATGTAGTTAACTGCCCGCCCTTTTCGCCGTATCCACAACTACACAAAACCTGTGCGATGAAAAACGTATTCTACCTCCTACTGTGCGCGATCCTCCTATCCAGTTGCCACGACGACGACCAGGCAACCCCCAACGATCCCGTTGACCCGATCACCGATGAAGTTCGCATCGAAACCCTCGAATCCTGCCGTGCCAAATATGAATCTCTGCTGGCTACAGACGAAGCAACTGCCTCACAACAATTATTAGACTGGCTTAAAACACAGCCCAACATTGCCGACGCCGGCATTGCCGAAGAGGAGAAAAACGTATGGGCCTATTTTCGTGACGGCCGCTCCATTATGTTTGTTAATAACCTAAAGCGCGTTCCTCACGGACAACAAGGCGGCCGCCAGGAGCAAGCTGAGACAGCTGGTGCGTTGCCTGTCTATGGCACTGATCCCGCGGCCCGTCCGCAGGAGCTGCCGAAACAAAAGAAAGTGACGCTTCTCAACGGTATGGGGACGGGCTTCATCGACCCTACAGCTGCCATAAAACAGATCTTTGCAAAATCCAAAAGCGACTACGACATACACAGCGATATCGCTTCCGTGGAGAACCTCAAAAAGATCGGTAACGACCACGCCATCTTTTACCTCAGCACGCACGGCGGCGCCACCGACCTGAGACAAGTAGGCGGCAAACAAATTCCCGCGACGCTCGGCTTCTGGACAACCGACAAGTGTACGCCCGCAAATGAAGCCGCCTTCAAAGACGACCTCGATAACTTACGCCTCGGCTACATGGTCGCCGCGAACGACGAGCCCTCGCCCGGCAACGTGACGGTGGAGAAGCACTACGCTTTTACCGCCGCCTTTGTCAAAGAACACATGAGCTTCGGCGAGAACGCACTGATATATTTTACAGCATGCAACGGCTTTCGCGAAATGCCCAGCGGCGTAGAGTTCCGGGAGACCGTCATCAGCAAAGCGGCGAACAAACACGCGGCCTACCTCGGCTGGACAAAACCCATCTATGAATCCGACGGCTATGTTGCCGCCAAGTTTGTATTCGATCGCCTGCTCGGCGCCAACGCTCCCGGTGGTGGATCAAGCTTTCCCATTCCCCAGGAAGATCCTTTTCAGCGCCCGTTCGACATCGACGCTGTTATGAAAGACATGGCGACCAAAGGATTGAATGTGTCGGACGTAAAAGAGGGTAATGTCGTAGAGCAGTCTGTCTTTAAGTGCTACAACAAGATTAGTCCGGATACGCGTTTCGTCCTTACCCCCAGCATTGCTTACCTCGAGATGTACGAATACTTTGACTGGCTCTACATCCGGGGCATCTTTGGCGATGACCCCGGCGCCAGTGAGCGCACCGTTACGATCGATGGTGTGAAAGTAGAAGTAGTAGACTGGTCGCGCGATCAGATCCAGTGTAAGATCCCTTCGTCGGGAAAAGGATCTGCGGGCGATGTCGTCGTGACGATCCGTGATCACGAGAGTAACCCGCGCCGCTTAACGGAATGGCGTGGCACATTGAAATATACCCGACCGTCCGCCGGTGCGTATAAAGAAGAGACCAACATTGCTTTTCACGTGCGCCGTGATGTTGGCTACTATCGCAAGACTCCGGCAGCAAATCCTGTGAAAGTTGAGCCCACGATATACCCCGGCCCCGCCCGCGACACGAAGGCTACTTATAAATTTGGTGGTGATGCTAAATACGTAGCGAATCCCGGAAACTGCACGTATACCTACTACGCCGCATGGGGTAACAGCCAGGGCACTCTTCCGATGTTCGATGGACAGCGGCCGACGGAGCCCAGTATATTGGTGATCTCTACCGAAAAAGATGACGGCTTTGAGTTGCGCGCACTGTCATTTCTCAATCCCAAAACTACTCTTAATTCTGTCTATAACGACTGGGTATGCCCCGATGACAGTGGCACATCCGACAGAGAAGAAGTTGCCATGGGCCTGGAAAGCCCCACCGAAAAGTTCCAGCTCGTTAACCTCGTGTTCGATGCAACTTTTAACATCCAGCCTGGCAAGATCCAGGACAAAGGTGACGATCGCTCCCTCATTGAGTATGACGGCGACAGACCGGACTTTACCATCACGCTCGAGTGGAGCACCATGGCACCAAACTTTCCCCCCGACCCGGATCAGCCGCAGTAGTACCATCCACATCCATCACTAAAACCTCTTTATAACCCATGCTCTACACAAACACATCCGCGATGAAGGCTACGCTTTGTCTCGTGGCTACGCTCGTGCTCGTCACCGCTTGTAGCGACGATGACGAAGCCTCCGACGATACCGTCAACCCACGTGAAGGCTATATTACCGGCAAAGTAGTCGATACACAGGGCAACCCCATAGCGGGTGCCGAAGTGGTAATCGACAATACGATGTTTTACAATAATAACATCATCGTACAAACAAACGCAAACGGTCTATACGAGGCCGCACTGCCTACGGTTGGGACGTATGCCGTGTCTGCATCCATACAGCATACGCTAAACAACAAGACGTATACACTGGACCTGGCATCCGACGTGACGGACGTGTTGAGCAACGAAGGCGGTGTCGTTAATTTTGAATGGAAGCTTACAGGAAAAAAGCCGGAAGACATGACAGGCTATTTTGGTGCCAGCGTTAGTGTCAACGGTGCTATCGGGAGTGAGATATATGATCCGGAAAATATTATCTTTACGCTTGAACCTGTTGGTGAATTGATAGACGGCTCCAAAGGCAAAACATTAACGATGCGTACGGGCGAGCCGTATTCAGCGGAGTACGGCAGCCTGGTCGACATTCCCCTCGGCCGATATATAATGACGGCTTCCTACGAACAGGACGGGAAGACGATTTCTTTGAAGATCCGGAACATGTTCGATGCGTCGTCTGTTTATTCCACGAGTTTTCAACTAAATTTTGAGCCTGAGACCGTGGCCGGAGACAACATGGCAATCATTGAATATCTGGAATAGACTTATCCACAATTTCCCCAAAATTGTATTCCAGGCAGACTCCGCGGACCGGCGAATAAACTCCAATCAGCCATACTTCGAATATCCCCGGAATAACAGAGAATCTCGGATAGTCACCGGACAATCCAGGTGTCTGGAGTCATCTGCCTAGTTATTAAATAGATATCCAATAATTTAAAAAGAGATTAGCAATAGATATTCAATACTATAAATGGTATTGAATATCTATCTCTAAAATTCGTATTGAAAAAAAAATATCTATTTAATTGATAGGAGGAAGATATACTTTTGCTACCTTCGATTTATACTCCGTTATGACCCCAGCGGCTGTTTAGAGTTATGTATTCGTTGAACAAACTGTTTAGTCTATGGCCTTCTTAGAGGGATTGAAATTCACCGGAAAGCTAGGCGAATTGAGCGCCTATCGTATGCGCGGATGTTCCAAAATCGTTGTCCGCCGCAAAGGCGGGCCTTCCGCAGATCAAATCAAAAAAAGCCCTAATTTTACCAACACCCGGTATACGATGTCGGAGTTTGGAGGTTGCTCGCGCATGGGTAAACATGTGCGCTATGCGTTACATCCGCTCAAGACGTTGTCTGACAACAACTTTGGCAGCGACGTCAACAGCGTCATGCGCAAGGTACAACTTCAGGATAAAACAAGCCTGTGGGGACGCCGGAATATTATACTTTCCGACTACGCGCGGATTCTGGAAGGATTTCCGCTCAACACGGAAAACCCTACGTTCGATTCCGTGGTGCGCAATCCGGTATACTATACGATTGATCGCGAGCGTCGCGCAGCGACCGTGAATATACCCCATCTGTTACGCAGTATCAATTACTTTCCGCAGAATAACCATGCGATGTTCCGCGTCATTGTCACCTTGGGCGTTGTGCCCGACATGACATTCGATACAGTGTCGCGCGAGTTCCAGCCGCCAAAATGGTTTGACGCAGGCTACTTCCCGACCGAAGTTTCTACAACGTGGTATCCTTCATTGGAAGGTATGCCGGCCGCCACATTAGCGCTCGAAGTGAAAGAAACGCCGCCGGACAATGGCTGGTCGCTGATGTTGTCCATCGGTATACAGTATGGTGCTTTGCACGAAGGTGGCGAGATCAAAGAGTTGAAACGTTTTGGTGCGGCAAAGATCGTCGCCTTGCGCGGACGAAACAACGATAATAGTGATGCGTTGCCAACTCCAGATGAAAAGCAGACATCCGGATTGGTTGAACCGCCTGCGGGTGTGGCCGAAGCTGTACCACAAGATGATATGCCCACTGTGATGATAGGGCCAGAGAACGATACGCCGCAGGTAGCAGCAACGGGTACAGCCGCCGCTTCCATGGCTATCCCTACACAAACATTTTGCTATCATTATGTTTCAACTTCTGCGCGGACAACCGAGCCGGTCGCCGCGACGTATACATATTCTTATACAGTAGCCGATACAACCACCGCGACGTCTAAGCCCGTAAAGCAGAAGGCGGAAAAGTCGCCTGCTTCATTCGCTGAAGCAAAAAAGCCGAAGGTGATCCAGGATAACAAGCCCGCTGCCGAGCGATGGTGCATGACGGATAGGCCATTGTTCGGCGATGAAATTCCCACGGTCGAAGCATCGTCTCCACGATATATAATGTCGGGGCAGTGGCGATTATAGCCTGAAGGTTATCACCGACATCCGCTGTTATGCAAAATGGTGGCGGAACGGCTCGATAAATCTCTCCTCGTTTGATTTGATCGCAAACACGATCCGCTCAAAACGATTTTTAAATTTTCCATCTTTTAAATGCTGCGCAAAATACGTAGCGGGTGGGCGTTGGGTTGCAGGCGTCACTCAATTTTGATTTTATACTTGTCCAACAGTCCCACGACACCGCTCAACGAGAACTTAGCTTTGGTCAGGTGATTACGCTCGGGGTCCATGGAATAGTTATAGGCAGTGCGCAGGTCGGCCCCTTCCAGTAATGTGTTTTCGAAGCGTGCGCCCAGCAGGTCGCAGTCGTCGAACTTGGCATTGGTCAGGTCGGTTTCGATGAACTCGGCTTCTTGCAGCTTACAGTCTTTGAACGATGTGCCCTTGAGTTTGAGACGATAGAACGAGGAGAAGTTGATAATGCACGATTCAAAGCGGAACGCCAAAAGAAACTTGCTACACTCGTCGAAGCGGGCGCCGAGGATTTTACAGTTGCGGAAGGTGACGTCGCGGAAGGAAGCGTCTTGTAGTATGGCCATGCTCAGGTCGCAGTTGACGAACTTGCATTCTACAAACGTGCTGCCCGTCAGGGAAACCGAAGCAAGGGTACAATTATTAAAAGTGCAGTTATCGTATTCACCGCGTTCGAAGCCGTTGGTGCGAAAGTCGATGCCGGCGTAGTCCTGGTCCTGCGTAGATTGCTTGCTCATGAGTCTATAAATAAACACAGCCAATCTACGGAAAACGCATCGTTTTCACTACTCGCCGTACCGACTACTCGTAGCGCAGCGAATCCACGGGATTGGTACGCGCTGCCCGCAAGGTTTGGATACTGACGGTCAGAAGGGAGATCAGCAGCACGATGGCGCCGGCACCGATAAACGCGAAGGGCGATATCGATGTGTGGTAGGCAAAGCGCTGAAGCCAGCTGTTCATCAGGAAATATACCAGCGGTACACTGAGGACGATGGAAAGCGCGATCAGTCGTACATAGTCTTTTGAGAGCAGTACAAAGATGCCGCCTTCGCTGGAGCCCAGCACTTTGCGGATGCCGATCTCTTTGGTGCGCTGTACTGCGGTGTAGGCGGAGAGTCCCAACAGCCCTAAGCAGCCGATGACGAGGGCCAGTGTGGCAAACGTGGTGAAGAGCACGCCGAATTGACGCTCGTTTTTATACTGGCGATTAAAGTAATCGTCGAGGAAGAAATAATCAAACGGATTGCCCGGGAAGGACTTTTCGTAAGCAGCCCGTACGTTGGACAAGGTGCGCTCGAGGTTGTCGTGGTCGGTGGTGATGCGCACCGAGTAGAATTCACCGTCATAGGCAGAACATTGGAATACGACGGGCGTGATGGTTTGCTTAAGCGACAGTTGATGATAGTCGTTGACAACGCCAACAATGATACTGTTGAAATCGTAATCGCTAAACGTAAGCGGTTGTCCGATGGCCTCGGCCGGTGTTTTGAACCCCAGGGCTTTTGCTGCGGAAGCGGTAATGACAAGCGATGTGTCGGGGTCTTGCACATAGCTCTCCGAGAAGGTGCGGCCGGCAAGCAGCTTCATTTTAAAGACATCGGTAAAGTTATAGTCCATCGCGTTCAGGATGACGGTAGCGGATTTGTCGTTGGCTTCGCCATAGCGTTTTATCTGCGCCTTCCACTCGCGTTGTGCGCCGGGTACGGTGGTAGACGAGGCAACCGATTGGATGGCGGGATCTTTCCGCAGCTCGTTGTTAAAAACATCAATAGCAGATTCACGTTGCTCGGGCATGACACCGGGACGTTCCACCACCAGCACCTGGTCTATGTTGACGCCAATGTCGCGGCTCATCATAAAGTTCAATTGTGTATACACTATAAAAGTGCCGGCGATAAGCGCGACCGACGCCATGAATTGAAATACTACCAGGGCGCGACGCAGTACGATGCCGCGGGTGCTGTTCTTCAGCTTGCCTTTCAAAATAGTGGCAGGCTTGAACGACGATAATACAATGGCCGGGTAGAATCCTGACAGGATCGTGCCCGTTGCCCACAGTATCAATACCAATACAATAAACCACGGTTGGAACAAGTGCGTCGGCTTCAGTGCAAGGCCCGAGAGCGTATTAAAAGATGGGAGTGCCGCGCCGACCACCGCCAGGGCGACAAGCACTGACAGTAAGTTGACGATTGCCGATTCGGCCAGGAACTGGCGTATGAGTTGAAAGCGTGCGGCACCCATCACCTTGCGTACCCCTACTTCCTTGGCGCGTTCCAGGGCTTTGGCAGTGGAGAGGTTGACATAGTTGATCCAGGCAATGGCCAGTACAAAGAGACCAATGAGCCCCATGAAATTCACAATGCTCTCGTCGCCGTTGGCTTCGACCTCGTCGGAGAGGCGGGAAGTGAGGTGAATGTCACGTAGCGGTTGCAGCGTCATGACGTAACGTTCGTTGCGTTCTTTCAGGTCGGGTACTTTCTCGGCGATGATGGCCGGCAATTTGGCTTCGACCGTACGCGGGTCTGTGCCGGGACGCAATTTCATGATTGTATACATGTCATTGCGCCTCCAGCTGTTGTCGTAGCGGGCTACGCCGAAGTCGGGGCGGTCGGGACGCGTGCGTGTGAATAAGGTCTTATAGGAGAAGAGAATATCAAATTTGAGGTGGGTATTATCGGGAACGGTGGGGACCACACCGGTGATGTGCACTAATTCGTTGTTGTTATCGTCGTCCTGCATACGCAGGGTCTTGCCAATAGGGTCCTCGTTGCCAAAGTACCGGTGGGCGAGCTCCCGGGTAATGACGGCGGTATTGGCTTCTGCCAGGGCGGTGTTAACGTCGCCGCTCGTGAGGGTATAGCCCATCATGGAGAGGAACGCGGCGTCTGCGTATAGGAATCTCCGTTGTTTAATGGCGATGGGTGGCAGGGCTTCCTCGTTGGTGATAACGACATTGTTTTTGAAGCCCATGTTATACAACCGCGCATAATTTTCAATTTCCGGCAGGGTAGCTGCTAGCGCGGGGCCCGCAGCGGGGAAATTTTCGGCGGTGGAGCGTACGTGCTCGGGACCGTTGTATGTATCGAGCGTAAGGCGGTACGTATTGTCACCTTCGGGTACAAAATCTTCGTAACCTGTCTCAAACTTTACATACTGGGCAATGAGTAGAAACACGGCCATGCCGATGGCCAACCCCAGCATATTCAGAAGTGAAAAGAATTTATTCTTTAGGAAGCTACGGTAGGCGCGGCTGAACATGGTCTGGATCATAAGGTTCTATGTTTCGGCATATGGCATTTTGCAAAAAGGTCGCCAAAAGTCCATTAAGGATGAAAAACAGGCCTGAATGAAAGAAATTCGGTGTTTTCGCGCTTCGCAGCGGGCGTGTCGTACAATTGTTTTGTCCGCTTACGACCGATTTTTTTTCGTTTTCGGTCGGAAGGCTGGCTGTTATCTATCCACAATCTATCCACAAAACGTGATTTAAGGATGGAGGTATCCTTATACTGATAGAGCCTTTAAAGGTCTTTAGATCATTATGACATGACAGTATGTACGCGTGTGACGGACATTTTAATACATAAAAATTTTAAAATGGGAAAGGGGAAAACTACTGTAAGAATAAATGTCGGAAGTGAATTTTATAGCAAAAGCACTTGTTCTAGGAACTTTGGAGGTGATGTTGCGTAGAAGTATCTGCAGGCGGACGTGTGTTGGGAGCTAGAAAAATTATGAAGAAAATCATTCTGATCGTTAGGTAGTTGACGAAGTAACCTGAACATCAGTAGTTATTAATATCTTTTTTGAAGTTATCTTGTCAGGGATTTTAAGAACTCATGGAACTCACACAACGGGCATACAAAGACGAAGTAGAGAAATTCTCGACAGCCCAGGTGATTGATATGATCCGCCAGCTGCGTGATGAGCTGATCGCGGACTTCCTACAGGAAGAAAAGCTTCGTACTTTTTTCGTCGAGCACTACGATGTGAAGAGCCTCAGCCAGGTGCGCATCGAATTTTTGAAACGCGATCTGAAAGAGATTCAGAAGTCGCCGCTCGACCTGGCCCACTACGCCGGTCTTATTAAGCTGATCAAAGAGACAAACTCAGCCGCCCTGTCGGGGGGTAATGATACGCTCTTCTTTAATGAGCTGGAGACGGTGTTTAAGAAGTATACGTACTAGGCGTCACGCCACACTCTCTTTCTTTAATAACGGCTTTTGGAACGCGTGCAGGGCACGGAATGTCTGAATTCTGTCGGTTTTGTTCTATCCGGCGGGCCGTGTTTTGAGGTACTTGCCTCAAAAACAACAACTACTATGTCTTATTCCAATGTTGAAAGGCACACTCTTCGGCTGGCGGGTGTGGCCGTATTGCTGACCTTGCTGGCGGTTAGCAGCGCGTTCAGGCAGGTGCCCGTGGCGCAACACCCTGGTGCAGGAGAGAATTTATATAAACAGCATTGCGCACGCTGTCATGGTAACGACGGGACCAAAGGGATGTTTGGCGCCCGGGACTTGCAACGAAGTACGTTGGCGGATACGGCGGTGACTTTGCAGATCCAGCGCGGGAAGGGGTTTATGCCCGGCTTCCGGAAGAAGCTTTCGCCCGCACAATTACAAGAACTCGTGACTTATGTGAAATCTTTACGCGTACAACCATGAACCTTCGAACGAATACCCCTACCACTATGACTTTATCCACTATTCTTCTGGTGATTGCCGCGATTACGACCGGTCTTATGGCCGGGCTGTTTAGTGCCTGGTCGTATGCCGTCAGCCCGGGACTGGCGCGCGTGCAAGATGTAGAGTTTATCGCGTCCATGCAGGCGATGAATCGCGCGATTCTTAATCCTGTTTTTTTGCTGTGCTTTTTGGGTACGGCGTTGCTGTTGCCGTTGGATGTATACCTTCAGTACCGGTCGTCGTTGCCGGTGCGCTTCTGGTTTTTGCTGGCGGCGGCAGTCTTATATATAGTGGGCGTGATAGGCATCACGATGGGAGGCAACGTACCCTTGAATGAGGCATTGGATGCTTTTCGATTGGACGCGGCTTCGCCGGAAGAGATTTCCCGGCAGCGCGCGGCGTTTGAGGGGCCGTGGAATAGGTTGAATGGGCTGCGTACATGGGCGTCAGTATTGGCTTTTGTGTTGACGGTGCTTGCGTGTGTGATGCCGGGAGAGCGGGATGCTGCGTAGTAGTTACTCGGTAGGTGCTTTAGATTTTGGGGCGAACGTACATGATCCCTGTGGGTTCACGATAGAAGGTGATGTACTCCTTACGCAGTAGTTAGAGTATTTAGTCCTTCCAAATCATGCTATCTTCCCAATCGACTGTAAAGCCCATTTCTGCGAGATTCACTTGTGGATATTCTTTAAAGAGTTTTTTTAACCTCTTCTTACATGATGCGTTAGGGTTAATTTTTGCCAGCATTGCTAACATGCATGACAATGTGCCATACAGCCTTTTGTTCGTATCTTCATTAACAGATGCCAAAAAACACTTGTCTTTGTCAGTCGGAATGATTGGCTTTAGCGGAAGGTGCTTGTTCCAAAGTCTGTTATGATGGGCACAACAGTTCCTGATAAACGATATACTTTTTAGCCACGATTCGAAAAGTCCAGGAGTGATTGCATAGCAGTAGGCGATTGCGCTCCTTTCCTGACTGGCTTTCAAGTTGTCGTACAATTTTGATATTTGCCCAAACGTGAGAATCTGAACCACCATCCATATAGGCGGTAGGGATGGCTCAGAATATTTTCTTAGATAATGTTTGATGAACGGATCATGACATTCTATGCAATATTCCTCGACATCCTTTAGGAATTGTTGATGGTGCTCATATTTTCTAAAGTGAGTTCCGTCCAGGTACCAATGAGACCCATGCTTAAGGGCCATTATATTGCATAGATTTGTCTTGACAGAGATTTCAATTCGTTCGCACATGTCAAGAAGCGTCTGTCGCAGCCTTCTATCAAACAGGTAATGATCTAATACCTCACTGAAATGTATCCCCTCTTTAAATTCTGCAGTGCCATCTCTTTTTAAAAACGGATGCATGTATCCAGAGAGGCGATAGTAGCCAATATGGCTTAGATATATCTTAACTTTTTCTGGCTGATCGATTAGTAGTTTGCGTTCGATTAACTGGACAACGAGCATGTCGTCGCTCTTAGCGGGTTTCTCAAATTTTACCATAAATTCAGATAACGGGAAAAAATGTCCCGGCAAGTGTGCATAGAGACCAGAGGCCTGCCGGGATTTGTCACTTCAAACATAACTAATAAAATTAGTGATGTCAACAGTGCATGGCAAAAAAAATACAATTTCATTTATCTACCTGCAATGCCCGCTCAGATGGATTTTTACGTCTTTTCTCGTAAAGGTTGAATGACAATACTTGTCGTGACTTCATATGTTGAAATAAATATAGCACACTGCTATAAGTGAACTAAGTCATAATATTTCCGAGGAGATTATGGATAGAATAATTTATTCAGTGACCTTTTTGTGTTCCCGAGTTTTCGTTGTGAGATAATGTGATCCTTTAGATGGTCGGTAATCTGAAGACTGCCAAGAGGGAGTCATTCCGGAAGAGTCGGGATGCCAACAAGCAGCAATCTGCGCAACTTTGTGCAACAAAATGAGGGCTGTAATAGTGCGAGAAGTATACATCCAGTTGGGATCGTTCCCAACTGGATCGTTGCCTGGAGTATATTTCTTTTAATAATTCTGCGCTGCCGTTTAATAAGTCGATTCCTTTTCTAGGGCGGTTGTCCCATAGCTTAGGGGCGTATTCACATAATCCCCTTTTTTATGAAAAGATTATATCTGTTTCGATCGGTATGTGCCTCACTGCTAGTGCTGTTGTGCCAGTTCGTGTATGCGCAATTTAAAGTTGTGGGCTACCTGCCTTCCTGGGCGGGTAACGTAAGCGATGTGCAGTTCAGTAAGCTGACGCACATCAACTACGCGTTTGCTTTGCCGACTCCCACGGGTGGCCTGCAAAGTTTAGGCGGTGGTGCCTCCAAGCTGCAGAGCCTCGTATCGGCGGGTCATGCTGCCGGCAAGAAGGTGTTGATTGCGGTCGGTGGCTGGAACAACGCTGACGATAGTGCATTTCGGTCACTGGCGGCCAATGCTACTTACCGTACAAATTTTGTCAATGCACTGCTGGGCATGGTGAACCAATACAACCTGGACGGCGTGGACATCGATTGGGAGTACCCAACCGGTGCTGAGTCCCCGAACTTCACATTGCTGATGCAACAGCTTTCCAACGCGCTGCATGCGCAGGGTAAGCTGTTGACGGCAGCTGTGGTAGCGAGTGGGTCGACCGGTGACGGTGTGCAGGCCCCTGTATTCGGGTATGTAGATTTTCTGAACCTCATGGCATACGACGGCGGTGGCTCGAACCATTCGACGTATAACTATGCCGTGCAGTCGCTCAACTACTGGAAGGGCCGTGGTCTGCCGGTGAGCAAGGCTATTTTGGGTGTGCCGTTCTACGGCCGCTCGGCGAACGAGTATGTAGGGTTTGACGACCTGCTGGTCCGTGGTGCCAGCCCGAACGCTGATAGCTTTAACGGCGTGGGCTACAATGGAATCCCAACGATCAAAAGCAAAACCAACCTGGCCTTCGATCAAGGCGGTGGTATCATGATCTGGGATCTTTCGGATGACGCGAGGAACGCCAACTCGCTGCTGACGGCCATCGATCAGGTGGTGCAACAACGTGGTGGTGGAAACCCCGGCTGTGTGCCGGTAGCGGCAAGCTCGGATGATGGCAACGTGCCGGCCAACGTGCTCGACAACGACCTGAACACACGCTGGTCGGCGACCGGCGACGGTCAGTGGATTCAATTCTGCCTTGCCACACCGGCTTCGGTTACCGGCGTGCAGGTTGCGTTCTATAGCGGCAATACCCGCACGACAACCTTCGACGTGCAGACATCGGGTAACGGTACCGCCTGGACAAATGCCGCGACGGGTCTGGTGAGCAGTGGCACCTCGCTGGCGCTGGAGACTTTTACCTTTGCAGCACGTACCGCACAGTATATCCGTATCGTAGGCCATGGCAACTCGGTCAACGCGTGGAACAGCCTGACGGAAGTGAAGATCACCACGGAAGCGCCGTCGATCCCGGTGGGACAAACGGTTTGGCTGCGGGGCTTCAACAGTCAGTATGTAAGCTCGAAGAACGGCGTTGGCCCGATGTGGTGTAACGCTACCGTGGTGGCAAACTGGAACCAATTCCTCGTGGTAGATGCCGGTGCGGGTAAAGTGGCCTTGCAGAACCAAAGCTTCTATGTGTCGTCGGAGAATGGCGCGCAGGCCATGACGTGTAGCCGTGCTACCGTGCAGGACTGGGAGAAATTTGATTGGATTACCAATGCTGATGGCACGGTATCGCTGCGCGGTAACAACGGCCTGTATGTTTCTTCCGAGAACGGTACACAAGCGATGACGTGCAACCGTCCGACGATCGGTGGCTGGGAGTCATTCGCCTGGAGTGTCGTAACACCCGCTTCCGCCGCACGCATGGCACCGATCAACGCTGCCAGCCTGACGCTGTATCCCAACGAAGTATCAGACAAAGTACACTATGTATTGCGGGCAGGCGCCAGCGTACACGAAGTGAAGGTGGTGAACCTGAACGGTGAAGTGGTGTATCAGGCGACAGGCGAGGCGCAAGCGGAGAATACGATCGAGGCGTCGTCGTGGAAGCGTGGTATTTACTACGTGACCATTTCCACCACGGGCTTCGCAAAATCTATCCGGATCATTAAAAACTAAACCTACTATGAAGAAGATATTATTAACGGGTATGCTGGCCGTTGCTTTGTTGACGTCAGCGTTTGCCCAGGCCCCGGCGGCATTTCGCCATCCGGGTGTATTTAGCAGTCAGGCCGAGCTGGCCTTTATCAAATCAAAAGTGGCCGCCAACAGCGGCCCGATCGTGCAAGGCTATAATGTGTTGGCCGGCGACTCGCGCGCGAACCTGAACTATAATCCGGAACCGTATGCTGTGGTATATGTAGTAGGCTCCGGTGGCTCGCCGCAAGAGGCAGCTTTCCGCCGCGATGCACATGCCGCCTATGCGCATGCCATCCGGTGGGTAGTAACGGGCAATGTGTCACATCGCAACAAGGCGGTGCAAATTCTGAATGCCTGGTCGGCGACGTTCCAAAGCATGACGACCGATGCCGGTACGCCGAACCAGCGTACGCTGGAGGCTTCGTGGGCATTGCCCATCTGGGTGGCCGGTGCGGAGATCATCCGGTATTATAACAACGGCGCGGCGGGTTGGGCGCCGTCGGAAGTAACACGCTTTGAGTCTTTCATAAACAAGGTGCTGACGTATGTGAATGGTCCAATCTACCAAACGGCGAACTGGCTTATTTCGAAAGACCTGGCGCTGATGTCGGCGGGTATATTTATGAACAATGCATCGCTCTATAACCAGGGTTACAATCACGTAACCGGTCAGTTGGATCAAATCAACACCGCGGGTCAGATTCCCGAGTTGTTCCGCGACTTTGTACACTCGCAGTATGTGCTGATCGGTCTTTCGCAGTGTGCGGAGGTAGCGCATCAGCAAGGTAGCGATGCGCTGTTTACCCGCACGAGCGGTGCTTCACAGCCGCGCCTGCTGTTAGGTGCTGAAGCGTATGCGAAAGGTCTGCTGGGTACTGGCTCGCCGAACTATCGCGCCGACTCGGAATGGGCACGTAAAAGCGCTCCGTATGAAATTCTGCTGTCGCGTTATACCGCATTGGGTTTGAGTGTACCGCAGACGCGTACCTATGTGTTGAATCAGAACCGTCCGGAGACTGCGATCGAAGATCACTTCCTCGGCTGGTTGTCGGCGACACACGCCGAGCTTCCGACCGGTACAGATCCCAACCCGGGCTGTGTGCCGGCAGCGGCGAGCTCCGATGATGGTAACGTTCCGTCGAATGTACTGGACAACGACCTCAACACCCGTTGGTCTGCCAATGGTGATGGCCAGTGGATTCAATTCTGTCTGGGCGCGCCGGCGTCGGTTACAGGTGTACAAATCGCATTCTATAGCGGCGACACCCGTACGACGACGTTTGATGTACAAGTATCAAATAACCCGAGTGCGGGCTGGACAACGGTAAGTGCTGGTCTGACCAGCAGCGGCACGTCTGTGGAGCTGGAGACATTCTCTTTTACCCCCGTCACGGCGCAGTATGTACGCATCCTGGGTCATGGTAATTCCGTGAATGGCTGGAACAGTTTAACGGAAGTGAAAGTGAGCACGGCAGCACCGACGATTCCGATAGGACAGACGATCTGGCTGCGCGGTTTTAACAACCAGTATGTAAGCTCGAAGAACGGCGTAGGTCCGATGTGGTGTAATGCTACGGCGGTAGCGGGTTGGAACGGTTTCCTCGTGGTAGATGCGGGTGGTGGCAAGATCGCACTGCAGAACCAGGGTATGTTTGTTTCTTCGGAGAATGGGACGCAAGCGATAACGTGCAACCGTGCCACTTACGAAGATTGGGAAAAATTTGATTGGGTTGCGAATACCGACGGTACGATTTCGCTACGTGGTTTCAATGGCTTTTATGTATCGTCGGAGAACGGCACAGTGGCGATGACGTGTACGCGTGCAACAATCGGCGGCTGGGAAGCTTTTGCGTGGGGTGTTGTGGCTCCCGCAGGAGCGGCCCGGCTCGCTGTCACTGCGACGAATGATGCGGTGTCCGTATATCCGAACACGGTGTCTGACAAAGTGAATTATACGTTACCGGAAGGTACGCAGGGGCACCGCGTGCAGGTGAAGGATCAGACGGGGCGGGTTGTTTATACTGCCACAAATGTAGATGCTACCAGCCTGGATGCTTCGAATTGGAAGAGTGGACTATATTATATTATGATTACAGCAGACGGCGTGCAGAAGTCCTTTAAGGTCATCAAGCCGTAACGAAAGATACACAACAATTAAGTAGGGTTTAAACGTTGTGACGCCGCCAGTGCCAGGAGGGGACTGGCGGCTTTATTGCGTTACTGGTAAAATTATGTAGAATGTAGACCCCTGCCCCGGTGTCGAGTGCGCGTATATCTCCCCTTTATGGTTCATAACAATCTTTTTGCACAGCGCCAGGCCGATGCCGGTGCCGGGATAGGATTGGCGGTCGTTAAGGCGTTGGAAGATGATGAAGATTTGCTCGGCGTATTCTTCGGAGAAGCCGATGCCGTTGTCGGCAAATTCCAGTTGTATATAGGAGAGGTTATGATCTATTTCGAGGTGTGTTTTTACTTCGGCGTCCGTTAGCGCGCGGGCGTGGACGTGTATGAGCGGTGGCCGGTCGGTGCTGGCAAACTTGAGCGCGTTGCTCATGAGGTTGGTGAAGAGCTGATTGAGCTGCAAGGGTATACCGCGGATGATGGGGAGGGGGTCGACACGAACGGTGGCTTTTTTCTGTTCGATCAACAGCTCGAAGTCGTTGTGTACGTTGGCGACAACCTCGTTAAGATCGACGGCGGTAAAGATCTCGCCTTCGCGTGAGAGCTGGGAGAAGTTGAGAATACTTTTTATAAGCGCCTGCATGCGTGTCGACGCGGCGGTAATTTTGTTGAGGTAGCCTTCGGCACGTTCGGGCATCGGCTCGATGCTGCTGCGCAGCATTTCGCTGAATGTGGCGATCTTGCGGAGCGGCTCTTGCAAGTCGTGGGAGGCGACATAGGCGAACTGTTGCAGCTCGGTGTTGGAGCGCTTGAGGTCGCGGGTGCGTTCTTCGATCTTGCTTTCGAGGCTTTCCTGAAATATTTTTTGATCGTGCACGTCGGTGCACGTGCCGACCCACATTGTTGGCTCGCCCTGGGCGTTGAAAATGGGTACGGCCTGTGTGAGGTGCCAGCGGTATTCTCCCCAATTCTTTTTATACCGCACTTCCCGTTTAAACGCGACGCGTGCTTCTATACATTCCAGCCATTGGCGGATCGTGCCGGCAATATCGTCCGGATGGACTACGACCGTCCAGCCATGGCCTTCACCCTCGTGCGGGCGCTGGCCTGTGTAATGATACCATTGTTCGTTGAGATAGGTAGCATCGCCGGCGGAGTTGGTGGTCCAGGCCATCTGCGGCAGCGATTCGAGTATAGTCTGTAAATAATCGCGGGATTCTTCGAGTTTTCTTCGGGCGGCCACCCTGTCATTGACGTCGAGTATCATGATCATGACGCGGTTGTCTTCTGTCTCCGGATCATTGATCGGCGCGTAGGCGAGGTCGACGTAAATTGTTTGCAGGGAACCGTGTCGCTGCAGGCGGAGCGGTACTTCTTTGAAGTTATAGGGCAAACCGGTTTGCATGGCATGTGCCAGGGTAGATTCCAGCTCGGGCGTTCGGCCATCGGCCAGGATCGTCCACAGTTGGTTGCCAATATACTGATCGCGGGTGCTGCCTGTCCAGTGGAGATATGCATCGTTGACGATCTCGATGGTGAAGTTCTCGTCTTTGACGATGATGATGCCGGCGGGCGTTTCGTTGACGAGCGCGCGGAAGTTGCGTTCGTTCTCAATCAACTCTTTCTTAGCTACCACCGACTCCGTTACGTCGATCGCCATGTGGTGGACGCCATAGATCACACCCTCAGCATTTCGGAGGGCTTTGTAGGTATAGTTGAAATAGAAATCTTCAAGCTCGCCGTTTTCAAATAACCGGGCTTTGTCTTCACGTCCCTCATACGTCTGTCCCGTAGCATAGACGGTTTTGAGTCGTTCGATGAAAGGCTGGCCCTTTAGTTCGGGTATCGCCTCTTCGAAGGGCTTGCCAATGATGGACTGGTCCTTATCCCAGAACTTCAACATGACGTCATTGGCATATTGGATACAGATCTCGGGTCCGGTATAAAGTGCCGAGCCTACCATGGATGTCTCTGTAATCAGCGTGCGGAACCGTTCCTCGCTGTCACGCAACACACGTTGCGATGCTTCGTCGGCCATCCGAATAGCCTGCTGGGCTTTCTCCTCGGCAACCACCACCCGTTGTTGCGCTTCTACCTGGTTGGTTACTTCATACCCCATCAGGAGTACGGACTCGATGGAGCCGTCGGCGGCGCGCAAGGCTTTTCCCATGAAATTAGCATACACAGTACGGATCGTGCCGTCTGACTCCCGGAGGTATACCTTATTTTCCCGGCCGTCATAACCAATGCCGGTGCGGTACACTTCGGCGACGGCCTCGTAAGCACCCTGGCCTTTGAGTTCGGGCATGGCGACGAGTAGCGGTTTCCCGATAATAGAAGCATCTTTGCCCCAAAGCCTGAGCGTCGCGTCGTTGGCCAGCGCAATGACCAGCTCAGGGCCGGTGAGCAGGGCGGTTGAGATGGGTGCTTCCTTGAGGATATGTAGTAGTCGGTCCTTGGATTCCTCCATTGTTAATGAGGCTTGTCTATGCGCATGGCCGTGGCATGTTTAGAGAAGCGGTAAATTTAAAAAACTATGCCGTAGATCATAGCCAAATTCGGGATTTGCGTCAATATGGGCGGTAATTGGTATCTTGCTCTTGCTTATTATGGCCCGTTATGAAAGCAATGCAATATCCCAGTAAAAAAGGTGTGCTGACCGGCAGCATCATGGCCATTGTGTTGTTGCTCCTGGTAGGTGAGATGCTTGTGCTTCCCTTCCATGAGAACCCCATAGCCTATGCCGTGCTGGCGTTGCCGGTCGGACTGATGGCATGGACGTGGTTTGGCACATCCTATAGGATCGATGCCGGGCACCTGTATTTTGCCTCCGGACCTTTTCGCGGCAAGATCGCGTTAGCGAGTATCACGCAGGTGACGTGTGGTGAGACAATATGGGTTGGCTACCGGCCGGCATCGGCGGGTAAGGGTATCGTTGTACGCTACAACCGTTAGGACGAGATCTATATCTCACCCAAAGATCAGGAGGCTTTTGTTGCCGCGCTGGTGGAGCGCAATCCCGGGATTGCCGTTGTCGTAAAGAAATGATGATGCTTACCGGGCGATAACCTGATAGCTCTTTTCGCCGGACGCTTCTACCTCGCGGATGACGCGACTTTGTTGCAGCTCTTGCAGCATCTGACTCATGATCGCTTCGTTTTCAGCACCCAGGTGGGCGAGTAGTTCCTGATACGTTTTGATATCGTTGGGGGCCTTGCGGAAGCTGGTGATGAAGTTCAGAATATCAATCTTTTTCATGGGCGTCGGCCGTTTTGGTCGCTACAGAAAGCCGACAACAATCCTTATGCCATACGAAAATAGGCCATTCTTTCGCGTTAATTCATGTGTGTACCGCAACGGATGTCCGTAGCCGGTCAATGTCTGCACGCTTGCGGATGGCGGAAGCGATGTGATCAGGAAGCAAAAGCCTTCGTGCGCAATGACGATGCGCGGATGATCAGCTCGGTTTTTAGTACGCGCTGTATGGGAACAAAGGGACCTTCTTCCTGCTCGATCTCCTGTAATAAGAATTGCACGGCAGTCTTGCCAATCTCATCGAGCGGTTGCGCGAGGGTAGTCAGCGCGGGGTCGATGAGCGCTGACGTAGGCTCGTTACTAAAGCCGACCACCGCCAGCTCGGCAGGTATACGAATGTTGCGGCTTTTGGCTGTGAGAATGACCTGGATGGCTGCGGGGTCATTGACGGCAAAGATGGCATCGGGTGGTTGCGGCAGATCGAGCAGCCGTCTTGCGCAGGCTTCTGCGCTTGCTTTGCTGAGATCGTAGTATACAATCAATTCTTCGTCGACCGGCAGGTTGTGGTCGTGCAGTGCGTCGAGGTATCCTTGCAGGCGCTCGCGTCCGATCTGTAGGTTTTGCGGGCCGGCCAGGTGGGCAATGCGGCGGCATCCTTGCTGGATGAGATGCGTCACACCTTTATAGGCGCCGTCATGGTCGTCGACCAGCACTTTGGAAACATCGAGCCCTTCGCAGATGCGATTAAACATCACGAGCGGGATACCTGCCTTTTGAAATTTACCAAAATGCTCGAGAGTCTTGGTTTCACCGGTGACGGAGGCGATGACGCCGTCTACACGGCTGGCCAGTAGCACCTGCGTGTTGGCGATCTCGGTTTCGAGCGACTCGTTGCTTTGGCAGATGATGACGTGGTAGCCCGCGGGGTTGGCGACTTGCTGCGCGCCAATAATAATATAGGGAAAGAAGCTGTTGATAAACTCGGGCACGATAATGCCAAGGGTATAGCTGCGGCTCCTGGCGAGGCCCAGGGCCAGCAAGTTGGGTTGATAGTCCAGCTGCAGGGCCATGTCGAGGACAGCCTTGCGGGTGTTGGCGTTGATGTCGGAGTGGCCTTGCAATGCGCGCGATACGGTAGACTTCGAGATGTTCAGCGCGCTGGCAATGTCCATGATAGTGGTCTGGTGACGGCGGTGTAGGGTGGGTGTCTCGGGCTCCGCGCCGGCCGGCTGACTGAAATAGCAGTCGCAGCGCTTACAGTAGTACCGTTGTTTGCCGCGCACGATGCCTGCTTTTGCAATGGCATCCACATCCCCACATTTAATGCACTTGACCATGATCAGATTTAGGCTCGGAGGACCAGGATCTGTAGTCATCCATCTTGAAAAGTAGCGAAAAAATTTCGGCTTCGGAATGCCGCCATCGATTGAAATTTTTACCACGGTAACGATTCCGAAAACTACCGGGAGCGCTTTCGCAACCGGTCTCGATAGTTTCTGAAGGCCTGTTTCAATCGTTAGCAACCGGTTTTTTAAAGACATCCGTTACTTTTCCAGTCACAAACTAACACACCTATGAGAAATAACTCTACGAAACTGCAGGTCCTGTTACTCGGGTTCCTGCTTTATTTTCTGGCCAGCCCTGGCTCCGTCTACGGTCAGGGGGCTACGGTGCAGGGGAAGGTGAGTGCGGAGACGGGGGAAGCGCTGCCCGGCGTGAACATCGTTGTAAAAGGATCGTCGCGGGGCACCAACTCCGACGCCAATGGCGAATATGTATTGCAAGGCGTAAACCCGGAAGAGGTACTGGTATTCTCCTTTATCGGATATACCGCACAGGAAATTACGATCGGCCAACGTACTGTGATCGACGTCGTGCTGGGCGCCGACATCGAGACGCTGAACGAAGTGGTTGTGGTTGGGTACGGCACGCAGCGGAAAATCGAGACTACGGGCTCTATCGCTTCGGTCAAGTCAGATGACATTGTACAAACTCCCGTGACCAACGTCGCGCAAGGTCTGCAGGCGCGTGTGGCGGGCGTGCAGATTACGCAAAACTCGGCCGCGCCGGGGGGTAACATCAGCGTCCGCATCCGCGGTACAAACTCCATCAACGGTACGTCTGAGCCCTTGTACGTAGTCGACGGTATACAGATTTCCAATACCGGGGGTATTACGGATGTGAGCCCGCTGTCGATGATCAACCCCAATGACATCGAGTCGGTCGATATCTTAAAAGACGCGTCGGCGACGGCGATCTATGGCGCGCGTGGTGCGAACGGCGTGGTACTGATTACTACAAAACGTGGCAAGGCTGGCTCTACGCGGGTGACCTACGACGGTTACTACGGCGTGCAGGAGGTTCGGAAAAAACTGGATGTGCTGAATGCCGCGGAGTTCGCGCAATTGGAAAACGATGTTTACAAGACTGCGATCTATGCAGACCCCGCCGCGGAAGGAGAAGGCATGGACTGGCAGGATATGATCTTCCGCGCGGCCCCCATGCAAAGCCATCAGATTTCCGTAAACGGCGGTAGTGAAAAGACACAGTTGGCACTGTCGACCAACTATTTTGATCAGGACGGAATCATCATCAACTCGGGGTTTAAACGGTATTCACTGCGGCTGAACATGGACCACCGGGTCAGCGACCGCGTGAAGATCGGAACGAGCATCATGGGCAGCAATACCATCAGCCAGGGCATTCCCACGGGTACCCAGGACGTTGGAAATGCGGATGTCGTGACGGCCAGCATTGTGGGAGCAGCCATCGGCGCACCCCCTACACTGAAACCCTACCGTGACGATGGCACGCTGTTCCCGTTTGCCGAACAGCGCGACGGCCGTTACCGGGAAGTGACGAACCCGCTGGGCCTTGCATCGGTAAAAAATGAAGACAAGATCCAGCGTATGCTGGGCAATGTATACGGCGAAGCGATGCTCGCCAAAGGCCTGACGTACCGCGCGTCCTTTAACATAGACATGCAAAGCGGTCTGCGCGATTATTATTCACCGCGGTATATCATCGCCACGAAGGACCTGAATGCCAGCTCGGGCAGTGCGAAGAAGACTAATACAAATAACGTCATGCTGCTGCACGAAAGCATCCTGACGTATGCGCGGCGCATAGCCGAAGCGCACACCTTAAAGTTCACGGGGGTGTTCGCCACGCAGTCAACCCAGTACCGTGAGAACTTTACGATCGGCAACGGATTTCCGAACGATGCAACGACAGACGAGGCCTTGCAGCTGGCGACGAGTGTGTCGACTTCCAGCAAACGGACGAAAGAGCGCCTGGACTCGTACATGGGCCGTATCAACTACGGGTTTAAAGACAAGTATTTCTTTGACGTGACGGCCCGGGTGGATGGCTCGAGCAAGTTTGGGGAGAACTATAAATATGGTTTCTTCCCGGCGGCATCCTTCGGGTGGCGGATCATTGAAGAAGATTTTATGCAGGCTATTCCGGCGATCACCGATCTGAAGTTGCGCGGCAGCTATGGACTCACCGGAAATGCCGGCGCGATCGATCCGTATAAGTCCTTGCCGTTGCAAGGACCGGGCAGTGATTACCAGCTCAATCACACCTATGTGAAAGGCATTAGCCCGCTGGGACTTTCGAACCCCGATCTGCGGTGGGAGAAGTCGCTGCAAGCCAACCTGGCGTTGGACATAAGCCTGTTCAATAACTGGTTGAACCTGACTGTAGAGGTATATAGAAAGAAAACAACGGACTTGCTGTATGAGAAGACGCTGCCGCTGTCGTCGGGTTATGGCACGATCATGACCAACCTGGGCGGTATTGAAAACAAAGGGTTGGAGCTTTCGGCGAATGCCCGTATTCTGGACGGTGATCTGAAATGGAACGTGTCGGCCAACTTTACGGCCAACCGCAATAAGGTAACAGATATCGACGGTGGCGTTACACAAGAGCGATTCATTACCAACTATACCTTGCTGAAGGTGGGCCAGCCGCTGGGGGTTTTCAAGACATACCTGTTTGACGGCATCTACCAGACGGGTGAGACGATTATACCCGGTGCCGACGGCCGCATTGGCGGCACAAAGGTGCAAGACTATGATCAGAACAATGTAATCACCGCGGGTGACCAGGTTATTACCGGCAACCCAAATCCGGATTTTATCTTTGGTTTTTCTACCAGCCTGGCGTATAAAAGTTTTGATCTGAGCGTATTTCTGTCGGGCACCTATGGCAATGACGTATATAATGTAAGCCGTGCTTCTTTTGAAAACCCGCTGGGCCAGCGCAATCTGCTGCAAGGTACGGTAAACCGCTGGACGCCGGAGAATCCTAACAATGAATATGCAGGTGCCCTGCAGGCCGGTCGCTTGCCGATCACAGACCGGTTTATTGAAGACGGATCCTACCTGCGTTGCAAGAACGTAACGCTGGGGTATGTGTTGCCCCAGATCAAAGGGGTTAACCGGGCGCGCATCTATGTCAGTGCAAACAACTTGTTTACTGTCACGAACTACTCAGGTTATGATCCGGAAGTAAATACGTATGCCGGGCAAAACACCGCGATCGGTATTGACAACTTCGTATACCCATCGTCAAAATCGTTCCTGGGTGGCATACAGGTAACATTCTAATCGAAAGCAACCAGAACATTCAACAAAAGCTATATGAACAATATTCTCAAAGCTTTTCTTCTCACCGGCAGCGTGGCGCTGGCGCTCGTGTCGTGTGAGCTGGAAGAGGAGGTTTATTCTTCCATCTATACGGAGAATTTTTATAAGACGGCGTCGGATGCCGAGGCGGCCATTGCGGCGGCCTACGATCCTATTTCGGATATGTACGGCGGGCCGGCAGCGTTGCTGTCGTCGGACTTGAGTGCGGATCAAACCTATCCGCGCATTGCGGTGTCGCGCAATTCGCTGACGTTGTTTTCGTACGATGCCAGCTATACAGCACAGCGCACGGCCGGTCGCGTGAACGAGTCGCCGCAGCAAATCTGGGCATCGTCCTATGACGGTATTGAGAAATGCAACTGGGTGATCGAGCGGGTACAGAGCACACAAATGGACGCCGCGCGAAAGAACGAGATCATGGGTGAGGCGTATTTCCTCCGGGCCTTTTACCACTGGACGGTTACTAAAAACTTTGGCGATGTCGTGGTGAAGACAAAGGCCAGCGACGTGGAGGCCAATGCCTATGTGGGCAAAAGCGCAAAGGCCGATGTGTATAAACAAATTTATAGCGACCTGGATTCCGCGGTGGCCAGGTTGCCCGAGCATTCGGCAGGGTTGGTGAAGGGTCGTCCTTCCAGGCAGGCGGCGTTGGCGCTGTATGCAAAGGCCGCCCTGTATAATGAAGACTGGGCTATGTCGCTGGCAAAATCAGAGGCTGTTATGACGAATGGCTATCTTACGCTGATGGATAGCGTGCGGGATATATACGATGTGGCGAAGGAAGATATCGCACGCGTGGAAAATATCTTTGCGTACGAAGCAGAGTCGATCAATTCGGTGTCAGGATCTACGTCGTCGAAGTCGCACCAAATGAGCGGTCTCTGTGGCCCTCCGGGCAATGCGGCGCCCGCGTATGGTAAGACTACCTATGGCTCTTTCTTTGCCTACCAGGCTTTCTTTAACTCGTTCGATCCGAACGACCGTCGGCGAGGTATGCTGGACACGGTGTTCGTGAAGTCAAATGGTGCCATTGTGCACCAGAAGGATATTACGCCCATCACCAAGGATGCAGTGTTGGTAAAGAAATACCAGGACCCGGTATCGCCGACGGGTGCCACGACCAACAATATTCCCATTTTGCGCATGGCGGATGTATACCTCATGGCGGCAGAAGCCGAGGCGCGCAATCAACAGGGGGCCACGCAAAAGGCGTATGACTATATTAATGCTGTTCGCGCACGGGCGATGATCGATGATCTGCCCGCGGGTATGAGCTTGCCTGATTTTATCGACGCTGTATTGCAGGAGCGTTCGTGGGAGTTTTTCGCCGAGGGTGACCGCTGGTATGACCTGACGCGTACGAACACGTTCCTGGATGTGATACCGAATGCGGTCAACAGTGTCTATGCCGAGCGACATCCGGAGGCCAGGCACCGGTATTTCCCGATCCCACAGGATGAGATCAATGCCAATACACAGTTGGAGCAAAACGATCCCTGGAAATAAGAGGTGCAGCGCATGCGGATACTTTTCACACTTTGGGTTTTGCATATGGTAGGGTTGGGCTATGCCCAGGACCTGCAGCTATACCTGCTGGCAGGTCAAAGCAATGCGGTGGGGCAGGGTGATAGCGCCTTGTCCCCCGTTTGCTCGGCCGGTTCGGCGTGGGAATATGTTGCGACCCACGATGTGTTGGTGGCGTTGAAAGATCCGTTTGGGCAAGACGAGCTACATTTTCAACGTGCACATACCGGCAGCCTGGCGCCGGTACTAGCGGAAACGTTGTATCGGCGTACTGGTAAGCCGGTAGTGTTGATCGCGGCCGCCCGGGGTGGAAGCTCGTGTCATCAACTGGCCGAGCTTAACGACTACGGCACGTGGGATATGCAGGGGCGTTTGTTATTGATGCCGTTCGCCATTCAGAAGGTACTGGCCGCGGAGCGCAAAACGGGTAAGCACCTGCAAGGAATTATCTGGGTGCAAGGTGAGCGTGACGCAAATGCTATCAACGACGGGAAGCTTACTGCGGAGCGTTACCGGCAAGCATTGGAAGGTGTTATTGCACGGTTTCGCGAAGCGTTTGGGAAAGAGCTTCCTTTTTATATTGTGCAGACCGGGTATTATACCGGTCATCCGCGAACAGGCTTTGACGCCGTTCGTCAGGAACAAGAGGCAGTGGCTGCTGCGGATCGCCATACACAGGTTGTGTACCGCGGCACCACATCTTTTGCAGACAAAGGGTGGATGCACGACGCCATTCATTATAATCAAACAGGTTTAAATCATATCGGCACCGCGGTCGCGGACGCCCTCGTAAACAATTATCGTCCATGAAGCTTAGGTATTTATTGATCGTCTTTTGTTGTCTACCGGTTTGTCTGCTGGCCCAACAGCGTACCGCCTTGCACGGGCAGTGGAGCTTTGCGCTGGACCCGGTACACGTGGGGGAAGCTCACGCATGGTATGGCCCCGATTTTCCATTGACCCGGTGGGACAAGGTAACGGTGCCACATTGTTTTTCCGTGGATCCACGGTATATGCTCTATACCGGCACGGCATGGTATGTAAAGAAATTTCAGCACGCCGCCGTACCGGCAGGGCATCGCGCATACCTGCGCTTTGAGGCGGTGTTCTATAAGGCTCAGGCATGGCTGAACGGTCAGCAGGTAGGCGCACACGAAGGGGGCTACACGCCGTTTGAATTGGATATTACGGAGGCGTTGAAAGGTGAGAATACACTGGCGTTACAAGTGAACAATGCCTGGGATACAACGACCATTCCCGGCGCGAAGACACGTATTCCAGATACGGATGAAAATACGGGCCAGCTGTTTCCGTGGATTAACTACGGCGGCATTACACGCGAAGTGTATGTTGTTGTGCGGCCGGAGGTATATGTACAGAATGTAAAAATTACAGCCGACCCGGATTTGACCAGGAAGACGGCGAAAGTAGCGTTGGCAGTACACGTACGGAATGCCAGCGGTCGCGTGGCGAAACCGGCCGTGCAAGTGACGTTGTATCGCGGGGTCGATAAGGTGCCGGTCAAGATCGCGGTAAAGGTGCCGGAAATACCGGCGGGTGCGACAACGGTTGTGCAGGCAGAAGCTGTGGTACCTGCGAAGGAAGTGAAGCTGTGGTACCCCGACGACCCCGTGTTGTATAAAGCCGAGGTGGTGACCGGTGCGGATACCTTGTCGCGCATGTTTGGTATTCGCCAGGTGGCCGTGCAGGGCACGCAGTTATTATTGAACGGAGAGCCTATTCGCATGGGTGGCTGCAACCGGCCGCTCGACTATCCGGGCTATGGCTCGATGGATCCCACAATAGTATTGGAGAAAGATCTGACGTTGATCAAAAACGGGAGCATGGAGCTGTCGCGGATCAGCCACTATCCTGTGTCGACCCAGTTGCTGGATTGGGCGGATGCCCACGGTCTGCTGATCATTGCCGAAGCGGGCAACTGGCAGTTGACGCCAAAGCAAATGGCAGATCCAGCCATGCGCGCACGGTACCAGGCGCAGTTGCGTGAGATGATGGAACGTGATTGGAACCATCCCTCGGTCATTGCCTGGAGCGTAGGAAACGAATATCACTCCCATAAACCCGAGGGACAGGCGTGGACAAAGGATATGTACGCCTATGTCAAGTCGATCGATGCCTCGCGGCTCGTGACGTTTGCCAGCATGTTTGTGTTTCGCGACATCATTCAGAAGCCGGAAGACGAAGCGTCGCAATATGTGGACTTTGTGAGCGCCAATATTTATGGCGACCATTTAAAGAATTTGAAGCATATCCATGCCTTATATCCGAACAAGCCGGTATATATAAGCGAGTTCGGTCTGCGCACCGATGGTGTCAAGGATGAACAGGACCGTGTGCGGCATTTGCAGAAGGCTATGCAGGATTTTCGGCAGTGCGATTTCCTGGTGGGCGCGTCGGTCTGGACGTTTAACGATTACATGAGCCGTTTCCCCGGCACCAATCCCAATGGCTACCGGCCGTGGGGGTTAATCTCGCCCGAGCGCGACCTCCGGGGCATGTACCTGACATGGCAGGAAGAATTTGCGCCGGCCACCCTCGCGGTAAAGGTGTCGGATAAGCAAGTGGCGGTTACCGTCACGGCACGCAACGATTTTCCGCGCTATACGCTGCGCAACTATACCGTGCAATGCGGTAGTAAGTCTGCTGCGATTGACATGTTAAAGCCCGGGGAAAGTAAGACGCTTACGCTGGAGGTTGCGCCGGGTGCGGCCGAGGTGAGCCTGGTGAAGCCGGGTGGCTTTGTCGTAGTTAAGAAATCCATTCATCCTTAAACGTTCAACGGTAACATGATTGTATCGGAAAGTATAGCTTCCAGGTCGCTGCGGCAGGATGTGCTGTCGGCAGACCTGGTGATTGTAGGGGGAGGTTTGTCGGGTACCTGTTGTGCGATTACAGCTGCGCGGGAAGGCCTGAAGGTGATCCTTGTGCAAGACAGGCCGGTGCTGGGTGGCAATGCTTCCAGTGAAGTGCGGCTGTGGGTATTAGGCGCGACGTCGCACATGGGGAATAACAACCGATGGTCGCGTGAAGGCGGTGTGATCGACGAGATCCTTGTGGAGAATATGTACCGGAATCCAGAAGGCAACGCGGTGATCTTTGATACGGTGCTGCTCGATAAAGTAGTGTCGGAGCCGAAGATTACGCTGTTGTTGAATACGGCCGTCATGGAAGTGACCAAGGCCGGCGATGCGATTGCGTCGGTGCGGGCCTTTTGCAGTCAGAACTCGACCGAGTATGTTTTAAAGGCACCGCTGTTTTGTGACGCATCGGGTGATGGTGTTGTGGGCTTTCTGGCAGGGGCGGCATTTCGCATGGGCGCAGAGACCCGGGAAGAGTTTAATGAAGCATTTGCGCCGGAGAAAGAGTATGGCGAGCTGCTGGGGCATTCGCTATACTTTTACAGTAAGGACGTGGGCAAGCCTGTCGATTTCGTAGCACCGGCGTATGCGCTGCATGACATCACACAGATTCCACGGTATCGTAAGTTCAATGCAAAGGAATATGGCTGTAACCTTTGGTGGGTGGAGTATGGTGGCCGGCTGGATACTGTACATGAAACGGAGACGATCAAGTGGGAGCTGTGGCGGGTGATCTACGGTGTGTGGAATTATATCAAGAACTCCGGCAAGTTTCCAGAGGCGCGTAATCTGACGCTCGAGTGGGTAGGCACGATTCCGGGCAAACGGGAGAGCCGCCGGTTTGAAGGGGATTATATAGTAACACAGCAGGATATTGTTGAGCAGCGGCCGCACGATGATGCCGTGGCGTTTGGTGGCTGGTCGATTGACCTGCATCCTGCAGACGGTGTGTTTAGCGAGCGGCCGGGGTGTAATCAATGGCATGCGAAGGGTATCTATGATCTACCGTATCGCAGCTACTATAGCCGGAATGTAAAAAACCTGTTCCTGGCCGGTCGGATCATCAGCGTCAGTCACGTGGCGTTTGGTTCGTCGCGCGTGATGGGTACAAGTGCCTACGGTGGGCAAGCGGTCGGCATGGCAGCGGTGGTATGTAAGCAACATAGTGTGTTGCCCGCCGATTTGTTAGCGAAAGGTTTGGTGCCGGAGCTTCAGCAGCGGTTGATGGTGCGCGGGCAGCATTTGCCGCGTCTGCGCCTGCACGACGACAAGAACCTGGTGAACGATGCCTCCCTTCATGCGTCGAGCACGTTGGCGCTACAGGCATTTCCGGAAGGTGAGCCGCGGCCACTGAGTCCTGCGGTGGCGCAAATGTTGCCATTACTGGCCGGGCCGATGCCCGGTGTATCGTTTCATGCCTATGCGGAGGAGCCTGCTACATTGGAAGTGGAGTTACGCGTCAGTAGCAAAGCCGGTAATTATACACCGGATGTGACACTGGCCACGGTGCGCAAGGAGCTGGCCGCCGGTAAGAGCTGTGTTGACCTGGTATTTGATGTTGAGCTTCCGGCTACGGCATATGCCTTTATTGTGTTCCTGAAAAACCCACTGGTAAAAGTGCCTTTCTCGTCGCAGCGTGTGACGGGAGTTTTATCGGTGTTTAACCACATCAACGAGGCCGTGTCTAATTATGGTAAACAAACGCCGCCCGACGGCATTGGCATGGATGCGTTTGAGTTCTGGTGCCCGCAACGGCGCCCATTGGGGCAGAATGTAGCGCTGCGGTTGTCACAGCCGTTGACGTGTTTTGGTGTGGAGAATATTCGAAACGGCATGGCACGACCGGTAGATGGTCCCAATGCCTGGGTGGCGGATAGTAAAGATGCTGCGCCCACACTGACGCTGACGTGGGACGCCCCCCGTACCATTCGTACGGTGGTGTTAAAGTTCGATACCGACTTCGATCACCCGATGGAAACGGTGTTGATGGGGCACCCCGAGAACGTGATGCCGTTCTGCGTACGTCAGTATACGTTGCGCGATGAGCGGGGCACGGTGGTGTATCAACGTGAAGGAAATTATCAGACGCAGAACGTGATCCGATTCAACGAGCCGGTGACGACGCGCTCGTTGACATTAACAGTAGCACATCCATCGGCGGAAGTTCCGGCGGCGGTATTTGAAGTACTTTGTTATGAAGATTAATATGAGCAGGAGTGTATTGATAAGTTTTTTAATCGCCGCGCTTGGCGTGGCGGGCTGTAAACAAAAGGATGTAAGCCTTGCCAACGAGCGGCTGCAGCTCCAATGGAAGCAAGAGGCGGATGGCTGGCACGCGACCGGTGTGCAGGTGCGCGTGGGCGGCGCCTGGCAGGAGGTGGGCAAGCCGGAGGGAAGTTATACATTGCTTTACAGTGCGCAGAAGCCCGATAGCACTCCGACGGTGTTTAAGACAAATACGGGTGTACCATTTCCCGAGCCGGTATATAGATATCAGCAAGGTTTTTGGAAAGATGCTACTTCGCCGGTATCGTTAAATACGGCGGGTGAAGCGGTTACAGGGTTTCCGTCGGATGTGAAGGCCGACGGCAAGCGCCTGGTGTTTACCGTTGACAATGCATGGGCCAGCATCACGGCATCGTGGGCATTGGATGAACGGTTTCCGAATGACGTGGTGGTAGAGCTCCAGTGTATCGTGAAGAAAGCGGGATATTATTCCTTTGCCACGCCTACGTTGGCGACGGTGCCAGAGGGTGACATGGCGTGGGCCACGGTGCCAGGGTATTTTCAGGGCGACTCGATTCAGCCCGACTTTGTCCGGGCGTATGCGTATGGACAAGGCGTGCCGGCCTTGCCGGTGATCTATCGCGAGCGTTGTGCCAGTACGCTGGCAGCGATTGTCGATACGAAGCAGTCGGTGTCGCTGGCGGTGATACCCCGCCCGGGACTGGGCCGCGATCCGTGGGCACACGACCACATCACGCACGAGGACTGGCACATCGGCTTGTCCCACCGCAACCGTGCAGGTGCTTTGTCACCTTCGCTTTATTATCCGGTATTGGGCCAGAAGCCCTCGCGCCTGCAAGCGGGTGATACGGTAAAGTTTGCCTTCCGCTATAGTTTGCGCCACGGCACGTGGTATGACCAGGTGAAACATACCGCCAACGATATATATCAATTTAAAGAAACGCTGACGCTGCGTCAGAACAAACAGTCGCTGACACATCGCATCGAAGCGATGTACCGTTACCTGACGGACACAAAAACTTCGATGTGGCACGTGGAGTCTTTTGAAGGCAGGCAGATCGGCGGGCAATCGTATCTCGGTGGTGTCGTGGGTTCGCAGGGCGATGCCATCAAAAATTCGGACTACGGTGCGATGTGGATGCTGGCCAGGGCTACCGGCGATGCGTCATTGCAGAAAAACGTGTTGCCCTATGCCCTTAACTTCAAGCTGGCGCAGCAACAAACCACGCCCGGTTTCTTTCAAGGTGCTGCCATGGGGCAATACTATCTCGCCAAACGTAAAGTGTTTGTAGAAGAGTGGGGTGAGTTTGTAGAACCGGTGAGTCTGACATACTACACGATGTTAGACGACGGGAACATTTTGCTGTTTGAGCCCAATCACAAAGTATTGTTGGAGCGGTTGCGCCTGGGCGCCGAGTTATTGTTGAAGTGGCAACAACCGGATGGCAGTTGGAAGGTGGCGTATGACCAGCATACGAAGGAGCCGTTATTTCGGGATATTGACGATCTGCGGCCAACCTTCTATGGATTGATCGTGGCACATCGCATTTTGAAAGATCCCAAATACCTGGCTGCGGCCGAAAAAGGCGCGGCATGGTTTATACGGCAGGGCGTAGAGAAGGGACACTTTATTGGTGTATGTGGTGATGCGCGGTATGCGCCGGACTTTGCGACAGCGCAATCGGCGCAGGCACTGCTGGACCTATACGATATTACAGGCAAGAAAGAATACTTGGAAGCGGCCTTGAAAACGGCCCGGATCTATACTACGTCTATTTATACTCACCCCATTTCCAGCCGGCAGCCGAAGACGGTATATGGCACGCCCCGCGAAGATTGGGAAATTTCACAGGCCGGGTTGAGCTTTGAGCACGGCGGCATCATGGGCTCTGCGCAGCGGCAGGGGCCGATACAGCTGGCCAGCCATGCGGGCTTATTTGTGCGGGCGTTTCAATTGACGCAAGACTCACTGTTTATTGATATGGCCCGTGCGGCAGCCATTGGGCGTGACGCCTTCGTCGATTCCGCCACGAGCGTGGCGTCGTATTACTGGTATGCCATGAACAAAGGCGCAGGGCCGTATCCGCACCATGCCTGGTGGCAGGTCGGATGGATCACGGATTACCTGTTGGCAGAGGTGCAACTGCGTTCGGCCGGTGACATTACCTTTCCGCGCGGCTTTGTGACGCCGAAGGTCGGACCGCACCAAAGCTATGGTTTCGCTCCGGGTACCATTCATGGAGATTTAGCTGACCTGGTAATCCGGCCGGGCCTGATCGTGTGCGACAATCCGTCTGTTGAATATATAACAGCATATTCTGCTTCCAAAAATCGCTTGTTTGTCATACTATTGAATGATCAGCCTACAGCGGTGCATGCACCGGTGGCGATACACGTAGACAAATGGAGGCCCGGCGTGCGGGTGAAAGCTATAACAGCGGTGCCCGGTGGGCAGTCCGTGGCGAATGGCCCGACCGTCAATGTCTCATTGTCGCCGTATGGCCTGGCCGTGTATGCGCTGGATCTTCAATAGTATTTTTCAACTTCTGATTTCATGGTACAACTGGATTTTATTGTCATGGCGGTGTTCGCCGTGCTGATCTTTGCGATCGGGCTGGCGTTTACCCGCACGGGCAGCAAAAGTAGTCAGGCTTTTTTTGAGGCCGGAGGAGAAACACCCTGGTGGATCAATGGGCTGTCACTCTTTATCAGCTATTTTTCCGCGGGGACATTTGTGGTGTGGGGGTCGATTGCCTATAAACATGGGTTGGTGGCCAATACCATCCAACTGACGATGGCGATCAGCGGCTTGATCGTGGCCGTATTTATTGCAGCCCGCTGGAAACGGACGGGCACGCGCACTGCGGCAGAGTATATCGGCGTCCGCTTTGGCACAAAGGCGCAACAGTTTTATACCTACCTTATTTTAATCCTCAGCCTGGTCAATACCAGTGCCGTCTTATATCCCGTGGGGAAGATGGTGTATGTGGCGACGCCGTTTTCGTTGGAGGCCTGTATTATTGGTATCGGCATCCTGATTGTGTTATACACCGCGGCGGGTGGGTTATGGGCCGTGCTGGTCACGGACGTGGTGCAGTTTATTATCCTGATGGCGGCCGTGTTAATTGTTATACCCGCGTCGTTTGCGCAGATTGGCGGCGTGAGCAACTTGTTCCGTCAGGCACCGGCCGATTTCTTTGAGCCGTTCGCCAACGATTATACCGCCGGCTTTATGCTGGCCTTTATTGGATACCAGACTGTTTATATCGGTGGAAACTGGTCGTATGTACAACGGTATACCAGCGTGTCGAGTGAGCGCAATGCGAAGAAGGTGGCGTACCTGTTTGCTTTCCTGTATGCCCTGAGCCCGGTCATCTGGATGCTGCCGCCCATGGTTTATCGTATCATCAATCCTGGTTTGCAGGGGTTGGAACCCGAAGGTGCTTATATGATGCTTTGCCAGCGTGTGTTGCCGGCGGGGTTGATTGGCCTGGTGTTGTCGGGTATGATCTCCGCTACTTCCAGCAAGGCGAATACCACGATTAACCTGTCCGCCACGGTATTTGCTCAGGATGTATACCGCAGTGTGTTTCGGCCCGACGCGTCGGAGAAGGAGCAGATTCTCGTTGCGCGGCTTTTTACACTGCTATTCGGCGCCGGTACAATTGGTGTGGCGTTATTGGTGCCGCTGGCCGGGGGCATTGTGGAGGTAGTGTTGAGCGTTGCTGCAATTGCAGGGGGTGCTTTGTTTGCACCCATTATTTGGTCGCTGTACTCTTCCCGGCAAACGGCATTCTCGGTGGTGTTCACAACGATCGTAGCATTGGTCGTAAGCTTATCCTTTAAAGTATTGCTGCCGGCATTCGCAGGATTTAAACTGGATCGATCGGTAGAAACGTTATTGGGCGTGGGCTTGCCCCTGGCTGTGCTAGGCATCTTTGAATACTATTATTATACCCAGGGTATGAAGTCGCCGCGTGCGCTCGCCCTGCAACAAGCCCCTACGCGCGAGACGCCGGCGGTTCAGCAAGTCCAACACGAAGCGGCACAACAGCAGAACCGGTTTGGTATTACTGTCATTATCGCGGCCGCAGCCTTTGTCGGTGCGGGCATTGCTTTGCTGGGTGTGCTCGCCGGCAGTAACATGACCGTGGTGGCGGTTGGCAGCGTCATTTTTCTGCTGGCGGGCACGGCCCTGTATCGGTATGTACTGAAGGCATAATTAATCCCAATCGCCTAACAGGCGGCGTACGACAATGATCTCGCCGGTGTGGTAAGCGTTGTGATCGGCAAGGAGCAACGCTTCGCGCAGCAGGGTTTGTCCGTCGCCATGCTCGAACGGTTCCAGCAGGTCGCGCTTGGGATTCTTCAGCAGGTTGAAGAAACGCGTGCGGTCTTCTTCTATCTGCGCCAGCGATTTTTTCCAGGCATGATCGCTTACTTCGTCGGGTACTTCTTCGGGCCAGTATCCTTTGGGCCAGGGTGGCGACTCGTGTGTGGCAGAAGTACAGAACTCTACAATATCCCATTGCGTGATGCGGATGTGCTCTACAAGTTGCCAGATGTTATAGGGCAGTGACGTGGGTGTACGCGTGCGTAATTCTTTGGACAGTCGCGCCACTGATTCTTCGAACGAGACGTGGGCGTTGCCTTTTTGAATGCATTGAATCAGCTCGGTGACGATGGTCTTGCGTTGGGCCGTTTCCATAGTAGATCGTTTAATGGATCTCTATAAAAAATCTAGCCTGCCGGCAGGCAGGTCCGCCTGTCCTATTGACGGAGAGTGTGCTTTTTAACACATCCCAATCTTTTGCCGGTCATCCGGTCAATCATTCTTCCGATGCAATCGTTGTTTGAAATGGTCCTTTGGTAGTGGATGTTATCTTAAAATTCCAATCGTATGCCCATCCCAAAATCCCATTCCTTTCTTTGTATTCTTTCGCTTTGTCTGTTATCCTTTTTCACGCAGAGTCAGCAGCTTCGTATTCTAACCAATCACCTGGGCTATGAAGCCACGGGACCCAAACATGCCGTGGTGCAGGGAAAGGTTGGCGACGGTGTGACGGCCTTCCAGGTGAAGGACAGTCAGACTGACGCCGAGGTATTTTCGGGTACAGTGGCGCAAGCGGGGCCGGTACAGAAGTGGAAGGACTGGCACTTCTGGACGCTGGAGTTTGACGGTGTGACGAAGGAAGGTTCGTATTACATAGCATGTACCACCAGCAAAGGCGTGATCCGCTCCTTCCCGTTTGTGATACAGGTGGATGTATTGGAACGCAACACCCTTTCGAATGTAGTATATTATTTCAAAGGGCAGCGGTCGTCGGGATTGCTCGATAAGGCAGACCGCACCCTGAAGCTCGAAGATACCAACACGGCCGTGGATGCACACGGCGGGTGGTATGATGCTACCGGCGACTATGGCAAACACCTTTCACACTTGTCGTTCTCGACGTATTTTAATCCACAGCAAATATCGCTGACGGTGTGGGGACTTTTTAAGACCTATGCTTTGCTGAATACACGTGACAAGGTTGCCTTTAAACAATATAAACGTCGTGTACTGGACGAGGCGATGTTTGGAGCCGATTACCTCGTGCGTGTAAAAAATCCGAATGGATCATTTTACCGCTCGGTGTCGGGACATGGACCGGAGAAACGTCCGGAGGATCGTAAGATCGGTAAAGACTCGAAGGGCTATGCGATCAAGACGATCGATACCAAAGACAAGACGAACCCCGGCGACATTGAACGCGTGTCGAGCCAGGCTACCTATGAGGTGAGCTATCGGGCAGGGGCAGGTCTTTCCATCGCTGCTTTGGCGATGGCCAGCACGTATTCTGTGTCTGGCGACTATACGGCTGCCGACTACCTGCGCACGGCGGAAGAAGCCTTTGCTTTTTTGGAAAAGAACAATATATACTATACCAACGACGGCAAAGAGAATATCCTGGATGACTACAGTGTGCTGATGGCCGCCACGGAATTATTCAAGGTGACGAATAAGCCGGTATACAAACTTGCTGCCGACAAACGTGCAAAGAACCTGATGGGCCGTTTGATAACCTCCGGTACGTACCAGGGTTCCTGGCGTGCCGACGCTGCCACGCGCCCGTTCTTTCATCCATCCGATGCCGGCCTGCCGGTGGTGGCATTGCTGAATTATGCCCCGGTGGCCGACGAAGCTGTGCGCAAGGAAGTATTGGCATGTGTCAAGAAGTCACTGACCTACGAACTGCAAGTTACGGGCGAAGTAAACAACCCTTTTGGCTATGCGCGGCAGCTGGTGCAAAACAAAGATGGTGTGAAACGTACCGCCTTCTTCTTTCCACACGACTCGGAAGCAGCGCCGTGGTGGCAAGGTGAGAATGCACGGCTCGGTTCATTGGCGGCGGCGGCCCGGTTGGCAGTACCATTTTTCTCCGACGAAGCTTTTCGCGGCAAGCTGCAAGTGTACGCCTGGAATCAACTGAACTGGGTATTGGGCTTAAATCCCTATGACGCCAGCATGCTGCATGGTACAGGACGTAATAACATTGCGTACATGTTCTTTGGTACATATCAATATACGAATGCGCCCGGCGGTATTAGCAATGGCATTACCGGCGGTTATAGCGACGAGGCCGATATTGACTATGACCTGAGCTATCTCAAAACCGGTAAGGACGACGACTGGCGCTGGGCAGAGCAATGGCTGCCGCACGGTGCGTGGTACATGGTGGCCACGGCAGTGGGTCAATAGGCAACCCCGCGGTCGCAATTTTATATCGAATTAAGTTGTTTCTAATCCCGTTCTAATCTCCTTGAGACATCTTTGAGATCGGCAGCGCTTTACCGTGTTGCCGTGTGTTCCATTATTGCCCGAATGTTACAACATGCATTTATCGTCAGGCGAAATTGCTATAGCCTGCCTGCCGTACACGCGCTTCCAGCGGCTGTGCGGGAGGTTGACGGTGTAGAATAGAGGATGATGGAGCGTTTTTGTTAACATTGGTATAATAATATTTAATAAGTTTAGTGAGTATTGTCTGTGCCTCCCACCACCTGCGGCGAGACGGAGTCGAAGAATTAAAATTAGGGAAGTTAAAAGAGATACTATGTTTTATAGAAAGAGAGTGGTTTTGGTCGATCGGGATGAGCCATTTCAAAATGTTTTGAAATATGTGTTGTCCTCGCTGGATAAGATCCTGATCGTGAACCAGTATGCCGAATGTGCGGATGCGCTGAAAGGCCTGGACCGGGACCAGCCCGATATCATTATTATGGATATCGACTTTGTGTTTCTCAAAGGGCCGGAATTTATAGCCCGGGTAAAAAAGAAATACCCGCGTATCGACATTCTGGTCATCTCTGACTATACCGACGAAGACATTGTACTGAATGTTATTGGCAGTGGCGCTTCGGGCTTTTTATTAAAGCAGAGTTGTTTGCCGCAGTTAGCGGAGTCTATTGATAATCTAATGAGAGGTGGTGCACCGCTCGATCCATTTATCGCGCGCATCGTGATCAATGCCCATCATACTGGTGACAGCTCACCGCTGAGCAGCCAGGAAACCACGGTGCTGAAGCTCATGATGAAGGGCCTTACCTACCGCATGATCGCTGATGAGCTCGGCATTGCAAAAGATACTTCGAAGACACACATCAAAAACATCTATAAGAAGCTGGAAGTAAACACACGTGCGCAGGCGGTGTCGAAGGCCATAGCCGACAGGCTTGTGCCGTCTAACTTCTTGCCGAAGGTGAGCTGGTATATCTATTATGCCCTGGGACTGCTTTCTGAAGAGATGATGTCGGTCTCAATCTTTACCGAACTCTGATCTAACGGAAGGACAACACGCAATTAACAGAAAGGCCGCGAGGCCTTTCTGTATTTTAGAAGGGTGATAAAGATCACCCACAAACGATTGCGTCTGGCGGCATGGATTCTATTTCAAAAATTTCCTTTGTCGTCATTTTATAGCGGTTAATTCGCCCTTGCTCTCCATAAAATTCTGTCTCGTCACAGGCACCTCCCGCAAATAGAAATAGACCGGTTTAGTATAGAATAACCCAAGATGGGTTATGTTCTGTACCCCAAGCCTCTCACAAGTGGGGTATAAAGAGTGTATTTTCTGGACCTGCCGGCTGTCCTATCATTGCTTTCATATTAACCTAAATTCAAACTTATGAGAAGAACTCTACTCGCCTGCTTCGCGGCAGTGCTGACGCTGGCGTCTTTTAGCCTGGCGCAAGCGCAAGAACGGATCACAGGCAGGGTGTTTTCCGCAGAAGACGGAGGACCACTGCCCGGTGTGAACGTTGTGATTAAAGGTACTACCAACGGAACCGTGACCGATGCCGAAGGAAATTATTCCTTAACGGCTCCCCCAGACGGTGTTTTAATTTTCAGCTTTATTGGTCTTGCCACGCAGGAAGTCGCCATTGGCGGCCAGACATCTCTTGTTGTGAACATGGCGTCGGACTCCCGACAACTTAGTGAAGTAGTGGTGACAGCCCTCGGTATCGAGCGGAGCAAGAACGAGCTGCCCTACTCAGCGCAGGAGGTTCGCGGAGAGGATATGACCCGCAACCGTTCCACAAACTTTGTCAACTCGCTCTCGGGCCGTGCAGCCGGTGTGGACGTGAAGACCAACAACAACATGGGGGGTTCTACCAACATCGTTATTCGTGGTTACAAGTCCATTATGAACAACAACCAGGCTTTGTTCGTGATCGACGGTGTGCCCGTATCGAACGCCAATACGAACACCAACAACCAACGTAACGGTGCTCCCGGCGTCGACTATGGTAACGCCGCCGCCGACATCAACCCTGACAACATCGAGTCGGTCAACATCCTGAAAGGTGCTGCGGCTTCAGCGCTTTACGGCTCGCGTGCTTCGAATGGTGTCATTATGATCACGACCAAGAAGGGTCGTAAAAATACCTTCGACATTATTGTGAACAGCGGCGTTACCTGGGGTAAGATCGACAAGAGCACGTTCGTTAAATTCCAGGAGGAATATGGCGGTGGGTATGTGCAGACCTTCTCTCCCAGCGAAACATACAATGGAGTTGAGCGTCCGGTGCCGAACTTCACGGCAGATGCTTCTTTCGGTCCGAAATTCGAAGGTCAATCGGTATATAACTGGGATGCTTTTGATCCTAATCACCCCAACTATCACCTCCCTACTACCTGGAGATTTGCGGAAAACGGTCCGGAATATTATTATGAAACCGCCAGACAATCCAATCAAAGCATTTTGCTGAGCGGTGGTAATGACAAAACAACCTTCAAAGTGGGCTATACTCGCAGCGATGAGACCGGCGTATTGCCAAACAGCGAGCTGAACAAAAACATGTTCAACTTCTCGACCTCGTTTGATTTCACGGAAAAGCTGACCGTAACGGCGTCAGGTAACTACACACGGGTGGAAGGTCTGGGCCGCTATGGTACAGGCTATAGCTCGGCGAACCCGAACCAGGTATTCCGCCAGTGGTGGGCTGGGCATGTGGACATGAAAGATCTACGTGATGCGTATTTCCGCAACGGACAGAACATTACGTGGAACTGGAATGCTGACCGGAACCGTCCGATCTACATGGATAACTCGTACTGGACACGCTACGAAAACTTCGTCGATGACACACGCGACAATTACTTCGGTTATGTTTCCGCCAACTATAAGGTTAACAGCTGGCTGAGCGTTATGGGCCGCGCCGCGGTGAATACCACCGTGGATTATCAGGGCGAACGCATTGCGGTTGGTAGCAACGGTGTTCCTAAGTTCGAGCGTTTCGACCGTACGTTTTCAGAATCCAACTATGATCTCTTGCTAAGCGCCAATAAAGACCTGTCGAAAGACCTGAATTTGAAGGCTTACGTCGGTGGTAACATGCGCCGTAGTGAAATGAACTCTGTTCGTGCTTCTACCAGCGGTGGTTTGGCCGTTCCAGAGCTGTACTCGTTGTCGAATTCCAGAACTCCGATGACGCCTCCGACGGAGGTGCTGGAGAAGATTGGTGTCGACGGAATCTTTGCCAGCGCAACCCTGGGTTACCGTGAAATGCTATTCCTCGACATCGCAGGTCGTCGCGATCAATCGACAACACTGCCGGAGGACAACGACACATTCTTCTATCCGTCTGCTGCCGCCAGCTTTGTGTTCTCGAAACTGCTCGATGCACCCTGGCTGACACACGCCAAGGTGCGTGGTAACTATGCACAGGTAGGTAACGACGCGCCTCCGCTCTCGATCTATGACGTATACGACAAGCCTGCGGCCATGGGTTCAGTGCCTTTCTTCTCGTTGCCCAACACCAAGAACAACCCCGATCTGAAACCTGAAAGAACAAACAGCGTGGAAGTAGGTGTTGATGCGGACTTCCTGGACGGCCGCTTCGGCTTCGACTTCACCTGGTACCGCACCAGCACGTTTGACCAGATTCTGCCGGTTACGACCACCGGTGCAGCCGCCTACACGGCCAAGTTTGTAAATGCCGGTGAAATGGTAAATAAAGGCATCGAGGTTTCGGCTTTCGTAGTTCCTGTACGTACCACCAACTTCTCCTGGATTGCCAACCTGAACTTTACGCGTAACCGTAACGAGGTTATTGAGCTCTACAGCCAAGGCGGCGTTCCGGTGACGAACATTCCGATCTCGGTGAACGGTGTCGCCTTTCAGGGTGGTGTAACGCTGAATGCTGCTGTCGGTCATCCGTACGGTGTCATCCGTGGTACAAACTATACGTACCATCCGGATAACGGTCAGCCTGTTGTAAATGCGAATGGTTACTACCTCCCGACGGCCAGCTCGAGCGAGATCATCGGTGATCCGAACCCCTCCTGGCTGGGTGGTATCAACAACACCTTAAAGTATAAGAACCTGAGCTTGAGTTTCCTTGTCGACATTCGTCAGGGTGGCGACATCTTCTCGCTGGATATGTGGTACGGCGATGGTAGCGGCGTGACGCCTATCACGGCTGGTCTTAACGACAAAGGCAATCCGAAGCGGGATCGCGTAGCCGATGGTGGTGGTGTATTGCTGCCGGGTGTGAACCAGGACGGTACGCCGAACACTACCTACGCTGAAAACTACAACGGTAGCGGCGCCACGGCGTACGGCTATGTTGCCAACGGAGGCGGTGGCGCGCCCCGCGCGGCGTATGTATACGACGGTAGCTATGTGAAGCTGCGTGAAGCGGCGATTACGTATACTATACCGGCTTCGTTGCTGACGGGTCTGAAGTTTGTAAAAGGCATCGACGTGTCGGTTATCGGCCGCAACCTCTGGATCATCCACAAAAACATGGAATACTCCGATCCGGAAGAAAGCATGAGCTCAGGCAACACTGCCATGGGTTACCAAAGCGGTGCTTACCCCACTGTTAGAAACTACGGTTTTAATGTGAAGTTTAGATTCTAATACCTTACGAATCATGAAAAAAGTATCAATCATATTACTTTCCATCGCGTTGTTGACCTCGTGCGTCGATTCGCTGGATGACTATAACATCGATCAGAAGAAAGCCGGTGTTGTAACGGCCGAGACGCTTTACAGCGCCGCGCTAAAAAACCTGACGGACATTGTAACGACCCCCAGTGTAAACAGCAACAACCTGCGGTTGTATGTACAACATTGGACGACCACCACGTACCTGGACGAGCCGCGGTATATCATGACATCGCGCACCATTCCTCAAGCCTTCTGGGACGCGCTGTATCGCGACGTACTGGCCGACTTGAAAGAGGCCCGTCGTATTATTGAGGCCGATCAGTTCATCCTTCCGAACGTAAAGAATAATCAGTTGGCCCAAATCGGTATCCTCGAGGTGTATTCATGGTCGGTACTGGTAAATTCTTTTGGTGACATTCCTTACAGCGAAGCGCTGGATATCAACAACTCCCTGCCAGAGTATGAAGACGCACACACCATCTATCTCGATCTGCTGGATCGCCTGGATGTCGCCCTGGGGTTACTGAATACCACGCCAGCCGCTCCCTATACCATCGGCTTCGGTGGTGGTGACCTGCTGTACAACGGAAAGACGAACCCGATCAGCTTCTGGGTAAAATTCGGTAACTCGCTGAAATTGAAACTGGCGATGGTAATCGCAGATATTCCTGCCGATGCTGCCCGTGTAAGCAAAGCGGTGACAGAAGCTACCCGTGATAATGGCGAGTTCCTGATGAAGGCGAATGCCGACAATGCACGTTTCCCGTATATCAACGATGCACCGAACAACAACCCCGTAGCGACAAATACAAACTCGCTGTTTACGAGCCGTCAGGATTTCCTGCCATCGAATACGATCATCGATCAGATGAATTCGACTTCAGATCCGCGCAGGTCTGCATGGTTCACGCTGTGGGTTGCGACACCCCCAGAGGGGCAACCTGCTCCTCCCGGTGTCTACAAGGGTGGTACATATGGTCAAACGAACACGCCGGTTACGCAATTCTCGCGGTTGAGCGCACGCATCATTGCCCCAACTGCCGAAGCATTGCTGGTGGACTACTCTGAAGTAGAGTTCCTGTTGGCCGAAGCCGTAGAACGCAATCTCATTGCCGGTGATGCAGCGGTTCACTACAATAACGCGATCACCGCTTCGCTGTCCTACTGGGGTGTAGCCGGTGGCGATATCACGGCCTTCCTGGCCCAACCTGCCGTGGCGTATGCAACGGCTCCTGGCGACTGGAAAGACAAGATCGGTACCCAAAAATGGCTGGCCCTATTCAACCGTGGTTACGATGCCTGGGTTGAATGGAGAAGATTGGATGCTCCGGCATTGGTTCCCCCTACGGTAACTAATCAAACGTATATTATCCCGAAACGCTTGATTTACCCGGTTATCGAGCAGCAGGTAAACGGCGCGAATCGCAATGCGGCGGTTGACAAGCTGGAGGGCGGCCAGGACGTGGCGGCAGTGCGCTTGTTCTGGGATGCTGAATAAAAGAAGCAATTTAGTTATAGCACGAAGAGGTTGCCGATGGCAGCCTCTTTGTTTTTCTTACTCTTCCATAATAAATGTGTGCGGGCTCGTCTCGCTGTAGAAGCGTTGGCTGTAGTTGTCCCAGGCGCGCATGCCTTCGCGGATCTCTTTGATGTCTTCCACTTTGGATTCTGCCAGGATGTTCGTTCCCAGCATTTTATCCACGGCCAGCCGTTCTTCCCATTCTTCGGGGGTGTAGAAAGTGACCTTTACGTATCCTTTGCCAATGACCCGGCTTACCATTTTCATACCTCAATTCGGTTTTAGCCGTCAAGCTACTCCTTTTTGGGAGTTTGTGAAAGCGTAAACCATGCATCGACTGGACAGAATATCTTACTATTATTGGAAGATAGAACGACTATCTTAATAATTAGAAATGTTGAAATGAAATATTACGAAATAAGAATGGCTTCCGACCCTGCTGTTACAGGGCTGCGAGATGGAGGATCACAGGTCGAAATAAGTCGGGATGGGTTTGTTGACAAAAACCAATACGATAGATTGATGAGCTTTATTATTGGTACTAACTACTGGGAAAAGGAGGACTATAATGTGGATGTTATCTTCAATAACATTGAGTATGGTGTTGCCGAAAGGAGTGCGAAGCTCAGCGATTTTATTTGTTTTCGTCCTCATATTGTTGAATGTCCCTATATAGTAAGCGATCTCGCTAAGTCCGTTTTGGAGCGTTTTCAGATGGGCGAACATTGTTTTTATCCGATCAAACTATATAAGAATAAGGTTGTTCAGAAGGAACGCTACTACCTGTTGTACACGCCTATACTTGATTTTGATATCGTCGATTATCCCAGTACGTCCTTTTATACCGGCCACGCTATTTTAGGAACCAAAAAGTATATTCCAATAAAGAGCAGGGAAGACAAACTACGCAATCCGCTTGTTTGGGTAGAAAAAGGAATATTAACGACCACATTTGACAAAACACGTGATTTTTTTCTTTCAAAGGTCGGCGGGGATTTTGCCTCTGAGCAGCTTATGGAAGAGATTCTTCATCAGGGGCTAACCGGCCTTAATTTCCCCCGCGAGAAAGGAGCCATTTTCGAGTATCCGGAATAGCACACTCATTCTAGCATCTTGCCATATATTCGAACTTTATCGATATTTCCCGTCGAACAATAAATTAAAGAGCGATGGAATACAGACAACTTGGCGGCTCGGGGCTGCGCATTCCCGTGCTGAGCTTTGGTACGGCTACTTTCGGTGGTGGCAATGAATTCTTTAAAGCCTGGGGCTCGACGCAGGTAGCGGAGGCCGCACGCATGATAGACCTTTGCCTGGAGGCGGGTGTGAACCTGTTCGATACGGCGAATGTCTATTCACGGGGCATGTCGGAAGAAATTCTGGGGCAGGCCATTAAAGGGCGGCGCGACAAAACGCTGATCTCGACCAAGGCAACGTTTCCGATGGGTGACGGTGTGAACGACTTCGGTTCTTCCCGTCATCACCTGATCCAGCAGTGCGAAGCCAGCCTGCGCCGGCTTGGCACAGACTACATTGATATCTACCACATGCATGGCTTCGATGCCAACACACCCGTGGAAGAGACGCTGAACACGCTCAACACGTTGGTGCAAAGCGGTAAGGTACGGTATATCGCGTGCTCTAATTTCTCCGGATGGCATCTCATGAAGTCGCTTTCGGTCTCCGAACGTTACGGCTGGGCGCGTTATGTGGGCCACCAGGCATACTACTCGTTGCTGACCCGCGACTTTGAGTGGGAGCTGATGTCACTGGGCGTTGATCAGAAGGTTGGCACGCTGGTATGGAGCCCGCTTGCCTCGGGTTTGCTGAGCGGTAAATACCGCCGTAATCAGCCCGTGCCGAAGGAAGCGCGCGTAGCCCAGGGGGGAAGCCCCGTGCCGGCCCATGCTACGCCCGACGAAGTATTGTACAAAGTGCTCGATGCCCTGGATGAAGTAGCGGCAGAGACCGGTAAGAGCGTTGCGCAGATATCGTTGAACTGGCTTTTACAACGCCCCACCGTCTGCAACATCATCATTGGTGCGCGTACCGAGGAGCAGTTAAAACAAAACCTGGCCGCCGTAGGGTGGAACCTCACGACCGACCAGGTTAAAAAACTGGACGAAGCCAGCGCCATGCCGACAGCTTATCCTTATTGGCACCAACGCGACCACGCCATGCTGAACGCAGCACCCGCACTTTACTAAACCTAACCTAAACCTAAACAATATTTGCGGTGGAATGATTACTGTGGTACCCGTGCTACTGCACCGGTACCGCAGCTCTCAAATACACTGAGGGAAAGTGTCATTCTTTTTCCGAGAAGCCATCTTCATCGGCTGATATTCTGCCGGACCCATCGTCAATCCAGTACCCGCTGGCGTTATCGCCGTTGTCGAGCATAAAGAGTGAATAGTATAAATCTTTAATGCCGGTGTTGGTCATCGTGCCCGATGTTACCTGGATCATCCGCGCATCGTCGCCATTGGCAGAAGCGTTGATTTCAGCAAACACCGAAAACTTGTTGCCTGTACCGGATATAAAACTGCCAATACCTTCGCCACTTTCGGGAGCATTCTCATAATTCACTGTCACGCTCAGGTCTTCATTGTCCTGGTCAAAAAATGTTACAACATAATCGTTGAAGATATGGCCTGGCTGATAGGGGTCACCTTCTATATTGGAGGCTTTCAATTCCAGGGGCGATGCGCGGAAAGTGCCCGTCAGGTCGGGTGGTGTCAAGCCGCCGTGAATGGGCATGCCCTGCGACTTCATTTCGGTTAATAGCGCGGCGGGTACCAGGTTGGTGATGTCTTCCGAAAGATCGTCGGCCGGTTTGTTGTCATCATCATCGCTGCCGCAGCTGCTTGCACTGACCAGTAGAATACTTGCCAGCAGACTGAAAACAATTTGTTTCATAAAGGGTAGAGGGGTTATTGGGTTCAAAGAAACAACGTCGGTGCCCGTCGGGCAATAACCCTTTTGGGTATTTAAAAAGCCTTTTTTGGCAGGCCCAAGGCACTTCCAAAATTATTTGATACTAAATTGTAGAACATATCATTCGATTCTTCGTTATTTACTCTACAATCTAGTAACAAATGAAAGAGACGCGTTTAGGAGAGTTCGAAGAAGTGATGCTGCTGTTGGTAGGTATCCTGGGTGAAGACGCTTATGCTTTTAAGATTGCGGAGGAGTACGAGACCCAATCCGGCCGCGCCACATCAATCGGCGCAGCGCATTCTACGCTGGACAGGCTGGAAGCGAAAGGCTTTTTAAAATCAGAGATGGGTAACGCTACGGCCGAACGTGGTGGCCGGCGCAAGCGCATCTTTACCATTACGGCATTGGGTAAGCGTGTATTGAAAGAGTCGCGCGATTTTCGCATGTCGCTGTGGAGCCAATACCCGGCCTTTGCTGACAAACTGAATTACCTCGGCGCCTTTTGAAAACACCTACTACGACACCGCCGCCACTGGCTCAACGCCTGCTGTTGCGCTTCCTGCGTGAAGACCTCGCAGAAGATGTCATGGGTGACCTGGAAGAAGATTTTTACCGGACGCTGAACCATAAGAAGCCCTGGCGCGCGCGACTTCACTACTGGTATCAGGTCATTCATTATATACGGCCCTTTGCTCTGCGCAAATCATCACCCCGATCCTTAAATCATTACGCCATGCTAAAAAGTTACTTTACTGTGGGCTGGAGAAGTCTCTCCAAGAACAAGATGTATTCGTCGATCAAGATCGGCGGCTTTGCCCTGGGCATTGCCGCGTGTATGTTGATCACATTATTTATTCGCGACGAGCTGCGCTACGATACGCACTATCCGGATAAAGATCGTATTTACCGCATGTATGAGGTATACAATGATAATGGTGAGATTCAACGTGGCACCTGGTTTCAGGCGCCGTTTGCCCGCGCGTTGAAAGAAGATTTTCCAGAAGTAGAAAAGGCCGGGCGTTACCTGTCAAGTGAGTTGTTTGGCGCTGGGGGTAACCAGCTGCGTCGGGCCGACGAGACGGACAACACGTATGAGAATGACTTTATCTATATGGACCAGGAGTTGCTGGACATTCTGAAGTTCCCGGTGGTATATGGCCATCCGAGTCATTTGTTGGACAAACCCCGCACCATTGTCATCACCAAAAGCAAGGCCGATAAATATTTTCCGAATGAAAACCCAGTCGGCAAACAACTGGTTGTGAACAATGACCGCGATAAGCCCTTTACGGTGGGTGGCGTTATAGCCGACCTGCCGGAGACATCGCATTTTAAATTCAGCTTTGCAATGACCATGCAAGGCGTGGAGTTCTGGCCGGGCGAACAAACTACCTGGACGGCAACCAACTATCCCACATATATATTGTTGCGGCCGGGTACAGACCCGCGCGCATTCCAAAAGAAGCTGGGTCTGATAACCGAGAAATACCTACTGCCGATGTTGAAGGAAGTCCGTCGTGCCAATGCCGAGGAAATGGCCAAAAATTATAGTATAGACCTGCAGTCGATTGCCGACATTCACCTCTATAGCACTGGTATTCAAGATGGTCTCAGTCACAGTGATATACGCTTTGTATGGTTATTCGGCGCGATTGCCGGCTTCATCATGCTGATTGCATGTATTAACTTCATCAACCTTTCTACCGCCAAGTCGGCGAACCGTGCGAAAGAAGTTGGCTTACGAAAGACCGTGGGCTCGCACCGTAGCCACATTGTATACCAGTTCCTGACCGAATCATTACTTTTTAGTGTGGTTTCATTTGTGTTGGGCGCGGTCCTGGCATGGCTACTGATACCATATTTTAATCAGTTGGCCTCGAAGTCGCTGGTATTTCCGTGGACGGCCTGGCAACTCTACCCGATGTTGGTCGGAGCAACTATTGTCGTGGGTATATTGGCTGGGATTTACCCTTCATTCTATCTCTCATCCTTCAAGCCCATCAGTGTTCTAAAAGGAAATTTGAGTCGCGGCAGCAAGAATGCGACGATGCGAAGCACGCTGGTTGTTTTCCAGTTCGCTACCTCCATTGTACTGATTGCTGCTACAGTAATTATCTATCGCCAGATGGATTATATCCTCAACAAGAACATTGGATTTGACAAAGACCAGGTGGTATTGGTACAAGGCCTTAACACGCTGGAACGTCAGCGACAAACATTCAAAGAAGAATTACAACAGTTGTCGTTTGTGAAAAGCGCCACCCTGGCAGATTTTTTGCCTGTGCGTGGTACAAAACGCAATGGCAATGGCTTCTGGGAAGAAGGCAAGAAGACTACCGAAAAAGCGGTGGGTGGTCAGTTTTGGGGAGTTGATCATGATTATATCCAGACGCTGGGGATGAAGATTGTAGAGGGCCGTGACTTTTCCGCGAAGATGCCGACCGACTCAGGTGCTATTATCATTAATCAGTCCATGGCGCGTGAACTGGGCTTGAAGGAAGCTGTTGGTAAACGCATTGAGAATTATCGTGGGTGGGAGGTTATCGGTGTGGTGGAAGATTTTCACTTTGAGTCGATGCGCGGTAAGATCGAGCCGCTGACGATGGTACTGGGCCCAGGCCAGAATATACTTTCGGTGAAGGTAGATGCCACTGACATGGCCGGCGTGCTGTCGGCGATTGAAACTGTTTGGAGGAAGTTTTCCCCGCATCAGCCTGTACGATACGCTTTCCTGGACGACCAATATGCCAATATGTATGCTGACGTGCAACGCATGGGCCGCATCTTTGTGACGTTTGCCTGCCTGGCCATTGCCGTCGCGTGTCTGGGTCTGTTTGCCCTGTCGGCCTTTATGATAGAGCAACGCGGCAAGGAGATCAGCATTCGCCTGGTGCTCGGTGCGTCGATGAAAAATATATTCCGCTTGCTGACGGTAAATTTCCTGAAGCTGGTATTGATCGCGTTGGTTATCGCCATTCCCATTGCCTGGTTTGCCATGCAGAAGTGGCTGGAAGATTTTACGTATCGTACGGAAATTACCTGGGACGTCTTTGTGTGGGCCGGCGTACTGGCGGTAGCCATTGCTGTCCTGACGATCAGCTACCAGTCTGTCCGTGCTGCCCTGGCACGGCCGGTGGATAAACTCCGGTCGGAGTAAAAACCGCCCCTATAAATTTAGTGTCATATCTGTAACAAGATGCTTATCTTGCTTGTACAGATATGACACGTTTTTTTATACCCCTGCTAAGACGCTCACTGCCGCTGATGGCACTGAGCCTGCTCCTGATCACCTGCAAGCCCTCCACTCCCTCTACGGAGGAGGCCGCATGGATCTCCTTATTTAACGGAAAAGACCTGAACGACTGGGTCGTCAAGATCCATCACCACGACGTCGGTATAAACTTCGGGAATACCTTTCGCGTGGAAGACGGTATGATCAAGGTTCGCTACGATCAATACGGCGACTTTCAAGATCAGTTTGCTCACCTATACTTTAAGCAACCCTTTTCACATTTCCACCTGGTAGTAGAGTATCGTTTCACCGGCGAGCTGCAACGGGGCGCACCCGACTATACTATGTTAAACAGCGGTGTGATGTACCATGCGCTGGATCCACACACCATGCTGAAAGAGCAGGACTGGCCGATCTCGGTCGAAATGCAATTCCTGGCTGGCCTGGGCGATGGCCAGCCACGGCCTACCGGTAACATGTGCTCGCCGGGTACGGACATTGTCTACAATGGCACGTTATACGACGGCCATTGCCTGAACTCCACGTCGAAGACATATGATCGCGACGCCTGGGTGCGGGCAGAACTGATTGTGCTGGGCGATTCTTTGGTCACGCACATCATCGAGGGTGATACGGTGCTGCAGTATACACATCCCACCATCGGTGGCGGCGTGGTGCACGGCTATGACTCGGCGGTTTGGAAGCCGGGCACGGCGCTCAAGGAAGGGTTTATTGCACTGCAAAGCGAAGGGCAGCCGATCGATTTTCGCAAGGTAGAATTGCGCAACCTGGCGAAGTGATCAGGCTAGAGCCGTTTCGGTGATGCCAGGTTAATCTTGGCGAGCTCGCGTATAAGCAGCACAAAACATAAGAAGGTAATGACATTGATTGCGAGGGCGCCGCCCAGGCGCACTTCAATATTTAATCCCGTTTTAGAATAAAACCGGAAGCTTTCTCCATAGACGTTAAACGAGCGAATGCCGTAATACACCAGCAACGTGATGATCGCCCAACCTTTGCGCTGCACGACCTGGTAGGCTACCCAACAGGTAAACAGCTCAACGACACACAGAAACAAAATAAGACCTTGCGCCAAATGGCCACTGGTAGCGGCCACGGCTACGTCGATTACAAAAGAAACGACGGTGACCACCAGAACGATGATACCGATAATGTTTTTCTTCATTCCCAAACAGATGTTACACGGCGGGTGCCTGTGCTAACTTGATTTTATTCGCCCGCAAAGCATCACGCCCGAAGCGGCGCAGCAGGCGATAGTGAGATGCCAGTGCTGTGGTGAACGTTGCATTCTCGTAGTAAGGAACGCCGAATTCCTGTGCGGTCTGCTCCACGATGTTTGATAATGCGCGATAGTGGGTATGACATACTTTGGGGAACAGGTGATGTTCCACCTGCATGTTCAGTCCGCCGCAGAAAAAAGTGGTCAGGAAACTTTTTCGGCCGAAGTTTGCCGTGGTGCGCAACTGGTGCACAGCCCAGGCATCTTCCATACAACCCGAGGTATGGGCTTCCGGAAACTCGAGGTCTTCTACGATGTGTGCCAGCTGAAACACCAGGCCAAGCACAAACCCTTTTGCCATTTGCATGGCGACAAATCCAATCATGAACTGCCACCAGGTGATCTGGTCCATCAGCAGCAACGGCAGCACAATGACCAGGACATAATACAATGCCTTAAAGAAAAATAGTTTGAAGTATTCTATACGTGGATGTTTCCGGGTGTCGTAGCTCCCGATACTGTTCTGAAAGAACTTTTGATAATCTTTCACGAAGATCCACGATAAACTGGCAAAGCCGTACAACAAAAACGCATAGAAATGCTGATACCGTTGTATGGCCGACGGACGGTCCTGGGGGCAAACGCTGACAAGTCCAGGGGCCACGACCAGGTCGTCGTCGTGGTCGTGAATGTTGGTAAACATGTGATGGACCATGTTGTGCGAGATCTTCCAATTATAGGTATTGGCGCCGATCAGGTGGAAGATCGAGCCAAGCGCGGTGTTCACCGCGGCATGCCGGGAGTAGGAACCGTGCAAGGCATCATGGCAGACGTTAAATCCTATAAACGCTGAAAACATGCCCAGCACAATGGCCATGGGGAGCATGGTAAGCGGAGCAAAGCCGCCCAACAAGATCAGCAAGTATAAGCTGAGTGTACCGCCGGCAAAAAGTATAGTCTTGGCAATCATGACACCATCGGCATGTCGCGAAATATTACCGGACGTAAAGTAAGCGTCTGCGCGTTTTCGCAACGTAGCATAAAAGCCACGGTAGTCATTATTAAATTTTAGGGTCGTCGGTGTCAAAATAAAGAAGATAAAAAGTAAACGATTTACCAGGTTGAACAGACTTTTCGATAGGGTGGGGCAAGGGCGAAATAGGCTATTCCCCTGTAAGATACGGCGAATTTGTAGCCCTTACAAACTGACAAGTGTAAGGCCCGACGGAATGCTCTAAAACGAGAAGTAAATACCATTTACGCGGTAGGCGGGATACGTAATTCTGGGTAGGAATGGCCTTATTCCCGTGCGTCGTTTACTTCTACCCAATAGCCGTCGGGGTCTTGCACCCACAATTGTTTTACACCGTCTACACGGGTAGTTAGGGCTTGCTTTTTACCGTCGCGATCTTCCCATGGCAAATTATATTTCTTAAGCAACACAATAAATGCGTCTACACTGGCCACGCTAAAACAAGTATGCTGGTTCTTGTAATATTCTTTCCGCGCGGGAGCGCCTTGTATGATGTGTAGCGCCGTACCGGGACCGGTTCGCAACCAGGTATGTTTACCATCGTGAAAAGGGTTGGTGATCGTATCGAGCCCTAACACCGTCTGGTAAAAGAATGTACTGGCCGCCAGGTCTTGTACATAAATGGCCGTATGGTTGAGGTGGGCCTTTGGGGCGCTGGTCTGCGCGTAGGAAGTCGTGCCGCAAACAGCGATCACGATCAATAAAAGAGCGATGCGATTCATACCGTCAAGATACGATAGTAGCCGGCCCCTGCCAATCGCGGGCAGGATGGCCGGCAGAATAGATCATTTCGCGGTGAGCGGATGCCCCAGGTATATAATTACCAGCGAAAGCAGCAGAAAGGGCACCTCGATGACAAAACCTTTAAGGTCTTTGTGTTGCAGCTCCAGCGCCATGATGAACAGGATGCTGGCGCCCATCAGAAAGTTGCCGTAGAGGAACGTGCGGGGAAAAGGAATCAGGAGGGCGCTGGAGAGTGTAATCAGTCCCAGCGCCGTTGCACCTGTATGCCCCACGTCCAGTCGCCCCAGCATGCGCAGCATATCGGGCTTTGCCGTGACCATGGCCCACCCTTGTTTAAGGCCCATGAAGATGGCCGTCAGCATGAGGATGGCCTGGATAATTTTTAAAAGCGTTGCCATGGTATAGTTATAAGGGTTAGTATTTTGATCCGCCGTTTACCAGCAAGTGTTGACCCGATACAAAACCGGCCAGGTCGCTGGCAAAGAACTCCGCTATGTCGGCTACGTCGTCTACCGTGGTGAGCCGGCCCATCGGTGAGCCATTCAGCAGTTCCTGGTAGAACGGGTCGCTGGTAGCCATTTCCATAAACACACCGGTATTTGCTACAGGGCCGGGGATAATGGTGTTGACCGTCACACCGCGATGGCCTATTTCCTTTGCCAGAATTTCTACCAGGTATTTGGGTGTGGTTTTGCTGCCGCCGTACACCGCCATGCCCTCCACGGGCGAAGTTGTGGTGCTGGACGAAATATAGATGATCCGGCCTTTATCGGCTATGTGCCGTGCGGCTTCTTGCAGGGTGAAGTACGAACCTTTTACATTGATGTTGAAGACGCGGTCGAATTGTTCTTCGGTAAAATCAGTCACGGGGAGTTGGATCAGCTCGATGCCCGCATTGGCCACGACGATGTCGATCTTGCCAAAGGCCTTTATACCTTCCTGGAACAGTCGGGCAACCTCCTGCGGCCTGGTAACATCGGCTTGTACGGCAATGACCTTCGTACCCATGCCGGTAATGTTCCTAACTACCTCCTCGGCTGAGGCTTTGTCGCGTGAATAGTTCAGGATGATACTGGCGCCGAGGGCGGCGTAACGTTCAGCAATAGCTTTACCGAGTCCACGGGCGGAGCCTGTAATCAGGGCGACTTTATTTTGAAGGGTGTTCATAGTGTTGGGAGTTTAGAATTGTAAAGGCAATAGTGTTCTGTGCGGCCTTGCGGCTGCGTGTGTTATGAATAGAAAAAGTTAAAGAAGAAGCGGTGCTGCCTGACTAAGCCATGGCACCGTTTAGGCCGATGTTCTGGCCGCTGATCCACTTGGCCTCATTGCTGGCCAGGAATGTTACCACGGGGGCGATATCCGAAGGTTCACCGATGCGGTTGAAGGCGGAGAGCGCAGCCAGGCGGCCAATGACTTCGTCACTTTTGCCGTTGGTAAACAGCTCGGTATTGGTAGGACCGGGTGAAACAGAGTTGACATTGATATTGCGTTTGCCAACTTCTTTGGCGAATACCCGCGTGAGCTGCTCGACGGCGCTTTTGGTCGCAGCGTAGGTGGCATATCCCGGCAGCATGGGCCGGTTTACGGACGTTGAGAAGTTAATGATCGTACCGTTGTCCGCCAGGCGTGTCGCCGCAGCGCGCATCGTATTGAAGGTGCCTCGCACGTTGATATCAAACTGGCGGGTGAAGTCGTCGTCGGTTGTTTCGCTCAGGGGTTTGACGATCATGATACCGGCGTTGTTAACCAGTACGTCGACACGGCCATAGGCAGCAATGGCTTCGTCAAACAAGCGGTCTACGTCGGCAGACTTGCTGACATCGGCCTGTACGGCTTTGGCCTGACCACCGGCGGCGACAATGTTTTTGACGACGTCTTCGGCCGACGCACGGCTGCCGGCATAATTAACAATGACTTTTGCGCCTGCCTGGGCTAAGGATTGGGCTACGGCCGCACCGATACCACGGGATGCTCCGGTAACGATAACTACTTTGTTTACTGTGCTCATGATGTTGTGTTGTTTAATTGAACGATACAAAGGTGCACCCTCCGACCCCCCGAAAAAGTACGGATTCTTAAGGACTACTTGTAAATATCCAAGATCATGCTTACCCCTGGTTGGGTGCGCGCCGGAAGGCGTTTGGCGTCAGGTTTGTGTGTTTTTTGAAGTAGTTACTGAAGTGAGCGGACTCCGAAAAGCCGAGCTGAAAAGCTATTTCCTTGACGGGAATGGATGAATTGCGCAGCAACGACTTGGCCTCGGCAATGGTCTTATCGCTGATCCACGCGCTGACTGAGCGGCCCGTTTTGCTCTTGATCACATTGCTCAGGTAATTGGGATGTAGGTTGAGACTCCGGGCATAATCCTGTGCCTGGAACAACGTATGAGTCTTGCCGTCCGCCAGGTCGCGGTAGTGCTTTTCCAACAAGCCTTTGAATGCCTTTACGATCTGCGAGCTGCGATTGCCCTCGTAGAGGGGGTTATAGTCCTCCCAGAAGTATTCTTTTACCTTGAGCAACACCACCACGAAGAGACTGCCGATAAGACGATGTTTATACGGCGACGCGGCCTGGTACTCCTTCAGGATCTGCAGGTACAGCCGCTCAAACTCGGTGTATACTTCCGGCCGCAGCGTGCGCGGCGGTACCGTCTCGGCCAGTAGGAACGAAAATTCCTGGAACACATCGGGATGCACATTCTCTTTTAAAAACGACTCGCTGAACGTAATGAGATAGACCTCGTCCATCTGCAGCCATTCAAACGACTTGTAGTGGCCGGGGTTGGTAAAATAGATCGTACCGGGCGAGGTATCGAAAACATGGTCGTCCGTCGAATACCGCCCATGGCCATTTTTGACAAAGACAAAGGAAAAGTAGTTGGCCCGGTACACCGGCGATTTAAAGGGCAGGTCCAGGTGTATTTCGGCCAGGTTGTGAATCGTAAATTCTGCCTCCGCGTCGATCAGGCCGACGGGCAGCCCGATGTCATGGTAGGTGTCATATAGATTGTCGAACCGTTCAATTCTTTCCTGATCCTTCATACACGTGGGCAAAGGCCCGGACGGGTTTACCGTTCTCACACTCCACACTCACACTGATTTTCCGGGGTGCTATAATACGACTTCGGGTGGATTTTTGCGAATCAGATCTGGGAGAAGACACGGTCTATGCCAATGTTGGCGCGGTCATACCCGTCGCGGAGTCGGGAGAAATGTTTATCCACGATCGCAATATTCCGGACGTGGCTGAGGTCTACCAATAGCCAGTCAAACGTGCGCGTCGCGTTGCCGCCACCATGTTGAAAACACCACAGCACTTGCGTACCGGTAGGGGATAAGCCATAGCAGTACGGCTCTACCAGCCGGTGAAATCCCTCATAATGGAATGAGAGTACTCGCCGGTATTGAATCGCCAGCAGGATCTCGACGTTTGCCGGTGCCGTTGTCGTTGGGTGTTTATGCATGTCGGGGGGGACAGATATGTCAAATACACGCCAGCGGCCAATGGGTACACTTCTGGTCCACGGCAGCCATGCTTGTGGGAGATACTATAAACGGGCTTATAGCAAATCTTAATTCAAGTTAAGGATTATACAGATAGTGTCAAATGCAGCATTATATTTCTTTGAGCAGCGTGCAGCATACGTGCACACTTATGACAATTGTTCTGCATAACGATCTTTCACATAGCGGCTGATATAGGTGCTTAGGCCTCTTCCCTCTCGTGCAAGAATCTTCATGTTTTGAATATGCTCTTTGCCGGTAACGGCATAATTATACTTGTACGTGGCGCCGGTACGGAATGCTACAATGATCGAGTCGCGTCCAATGCGATAAGACGCAATGCCGGAGTTGCCTTGCAGATTTTTGTAACGCTCCATACGTCAGAATATACAAATAATTATACCGTGCGTACTTCCTGCACGACTGCCCCGGGAAAGGCCTTGACTGTTGCCGGACACGGAAGGACCGGCAGGTCTTTTCGTACCGGATAAATAAGGTACAGTACCCCTATTGTACCGGTATGGCGGCTGTGTTAACCTCAGTTCAGCAAATATGCACTCCGTTGACGCGGTGAGGTTAGTTTTTTAGTCATTTTGTCAAAAATCCAGGTTTTTTTACCCAGTCGCGTATACCCCAGGCGATGCGCGAACGACTGGAAACCGTTGCATGTAGTACAATTGTACTACTCCGGATGGTACAATTGTACTATTCAGAACAAAAGACTTACAGTCGAGTATCATGTATGGATGTGTATGAAATACAAATGTTTGGTATAAGTATTAAAAGCAACTTTATTTTAACGACCCGGTGAAATGTATTTGTAGCCGGTCGAAACGATCAATCAAAAAATTTTAACCACAATTAACCCCTTTTGACATTGTATGAAACTTGTCGTAGAAAAGAACGGTACTATTGAGTACGACCCTACCGTGCCCTGCATCACGGCATCCTTTACTGATTTTATGTCCTCGGATCAATTCAAGGCATTTTTAGACAAAGGACTCACACACCTCATTGAGAAGAAAAAGAGCCACGCGCGGCTGCTGTGGCTCGCCGACACCAGCAAGCACGCCGTGCAGCCCGAAAAAGACATTCAGTGGGTAGCGGAGGAATGGAACCCGCGTGCACTGAAGGCCGGCATTAATCACGTCGCTTTTGTACTGCCGGAAAACGTTTTCGCTGTTCGTTCCGTGAAGGGCTACGCCGCAAAATCGGCGGCCAAAGAGGATGAAATCAAGGAGGGTGTCATGACCGTCGAGTTCTTTGGCAAAATAGAAGATGCCAAGGAATGGTTCCGGAACCTGAAGCCGGTTGCGGCGGCTCTTAAATAAGATTTGTTACTCAGCAGGGGCCTAGGGGCCCCTGCTGCCTTTTCAGGCTTTGTTGTTAGTATGTTTTTGTATTGTCTCAACTTACCCTACCTACCGTATGAAAATCCAAACAGCCATCTCTACCCAAAACAAAAGAGGGTTTACCTACACTCTCACGTCTTTCGGAAAAGCCTTTGTTAACGCCGCCTCTAAGGCTACCCATCCCGTGATGGATATTGGCGCTGCTTATGGCGTAGCCACGTTGCCCGCGTTGTTGACGGGTGCCCATGTCGTCGCCGTCGACATTGACGATAGCCACCTGCAGGCCATTCGCGATACTGTCGGTGATGTATTACAACCACATTTGAAAACTATGCATGGTCGCTTTCCTCATTTTGACAGGGAGCGGGAATCGCTCAGTGCTGTTTACATGTCGCAGGTGCTGCCGTTCCTGAATGGTGAAGAGATTGAAACGGGTGCCCGCAAGGTATATGACTGGCTCATTCCCGGCGGCGAAGTTTTTATCGTATCGTTCACACCGTACATCGACCACGTCAAAGCATTTATACCCGTTTACGAAGAGCGCCGTCGCCAGGGCGTACGCTGGGCCGGGTATATCGACGATGTAGCCCACTACAGCCACGACCCCGCCATCTATAGCCACCTGCCCAACCAAATCCACCACGTGGATGCTGACGATCTGACGTGGGCGTTCCAGAACGCTGGCTTTACCATTCGCGAGGTGCGCTACTTTGGCGAAGAAGAAGGCGAGTTGCCATCGGGCATTCGCATGGACGGCCGCGAGCGCGTAGGCCTTGTTGCCGTGAAGCCCTTTGCCCGCGACTACCGCGGCGAATTGGGCCACTGGGAAAGCATCGCGACCATGCCGGCCGATATTGTGCCGCCCGTGCTGCGCGCGTGGCTCTACAAGCCATTTGTATTGAGTCATGCGTTAAAGCGTGTGTGTAGCAATTTTGCCGTGAGCGTTTGCGATCAGTCCATCAAGCCCATGTATGCTGACGAAATCTCTGCGTTGCAGTGCTATACCTGCTCCGATGGCTATGTGCGCGAAACGTATTTAGGCAATGTCGAAGATCCGCTGGTTTATGCCCGCGTGACGATGCCCGAGACAACGTACCGCGCCTGCCAGGAGGCGCTGGACAACCTCGGCAATCGCCCGATCGGTGAAACTCTACTCTATAATAACCCAAACGTTACCCGCAGTGGCTTCGAAGTCAAACGCGTCACCGGAAATGACGAGCTATTGTTTGATGTACTCGTACACTCGCACTTCTTCAAGGCCGAGGTCGAAAAGAGCAGTCGTGTATCCCAGCTATGGGCGCGCCGCTCTATCTTCCACATGCGCGGCCACCCGTTGCTGATCACCGAAGTATTTTTGTGCAACATTCCCGACTACCGCGATTAAACAGTGAGAGCGTGAGAGCGAGAGCGAAGAAAAGAAAGAACGCCGTCCGCTCTCACACTTCACACTGTTTTTGCACACTCACACTGTTCCATTCCTGATATTTATCATGTTACTGAATAATGTTTATCAACTCCTGCACTACGGGAAAATCGGTACTTCGTTCCTGTAGTCAGGAACGTATATGAAAACAGAACAAAAATGGGCCGTCATCGGTCTTGCCATCGGCATGCTTTGTCCGCTGCTGCTAGTGGCACAACGCCTGGGAGAAAGTCACAACACCTGGGGAAAAACCGCGGCCAACGGACTGGCCATTGCCACTCCCGCCGTATGCGCCGCAGGAGCCTTCCTGGCGGGCCGGAAAATCACCCGCAGTGAGGAGCGGTTTGCACAGCAGATCGACAACGACCGGAAACAATGGTTCATGCTCGACGACTTTATCGGCAGCCTCGACCGGGGCGACATGCGCGCACAAGTATCCAATGATTTTAACGATCGTAAGATCGCCGCACAGCTCGACGGCTACAAGACCAAATTGATGGCCGAGAAAGAAGAAGAAGCGCGGCGCACATGGGAGACGCGCGGCCTGGCAAGCTTCGGCGAGCTGCTGCGCGCCACCACCGACCTGAGCCATCTGGCCGACGATGTCGTTCGGTTCCTGGTAAAGTATGTTGACGGAAACCAGGGCTCGATCTTCTTCTTGCAGGAACAACCCGACGAAGAACCGGTGCTAACCCTGGCCGCGTGCTATGCCTACGAACGAAAAAAACACATGACCAAAACCATTGCACCCGGTGAAGGATTGGTGGGGCAGTGTTACTTTGAAAAAGAAACCATCGTACTACATCAGGTACCGAAAGATTATATCCGCATCACGTCCGGGCTGGGCACGGGTGCACCGGGATTTATCGCCATTGTGCCGCTCAAGACCAACGACCAGGTAAACGGCGTGCTCGAGATTGCTTCGTTCAAAAAGCTGAGTAATAACGCGGTGAAGTTTTTAGAAAAAGCAGCAGAAGCTTTCTCTTCCGTGATCCAATCCATGAAGACCAACGACCACGTGCGCACACTGCTGGAGGCCTCGCAGCGCCAGACCGAAGAGCTGCGCAGCCAGGAGGAGGAGATGCGCCAGAACATGGAAGAGATCCAGGCTATTCAGGAACAAATGAGTCGTCAGCTGGAACGCAATACCGTGATTCGCCACGCGCTGGAAGCACGCGAAAAAGTACTGGGGCTTACAACCATCTTGTCAGAGTCAGACGTATTCGGCACCATCCTGTTTGCCAACGACAAGTTTTGTGAGCTCGCGCAATATTCGCAGGAAGAGCTAATCGGCAAACCGCATAATTTGATTCGTCATCCGGATATGCCCAAAGAGATCTTCCGGCAGATGTGGGTGGAGATTAAAGCCGGCAATGCATTTCATGGCATCATCAAAAATCGCAGGAAGGATGGATCGCACTATTGGGTCGACTCTACGATTGTACCGGTAATCGAAGACGGAAAAATTGTAAAATATATCGGCGCGCGATACCACATCAAAGATGATGATGTGGCGGAAAAGTTATTCTTCCGCCAGATGCGCCGCATGGGGCTGCTCGACTTGGTCCGGTAATAAGGCCAGGGATTAGATCAGGCGCTCGATCAGCTCGTCGACGCTGATACCTTCCGCTTCGGCCTTGAAGTTCCGTACGATGCGGTGGCGTAGTACAGGTTTGGCGATGGCCCGCACGTCGTCGATGTCGGGAGAATATTTACCGTTCAGCAAAGCATGGCACTTGGCGCCGAGCACCAGGAACTGCGAGGCCCGCGGTCCGGCTCCCCACTCGAGAAACTCGGTGGCGACAGCCGATGCGCCGGCTACACCCGGCCGGGTTTTATTCACCAGGCCCACGGCGTATTCAATCACGTTATCGACAATGCTCACCCGGCGCACCAGGTGTTGAAAGTAGGCAATCTCCTCAGCGTTCAACACCTTGTTCACCTGGCGTGTCTCGTCGCTGGTGGTATTCTTCACGACCTCCACCTCTTCGCGGAAAGAGGGATAGGTCAGTTGAATATTAAACATAAAGCGGTCGAGCTGCGCTTCGGGTAGCGGGTAGGTTCCTTCCTGCTCGATCGGGTTCTGCGTAGCCAGTACAAAGAACGGGCCGGGCAGGTCGTAACGCTGGCCCGCTATGGTCACAGCATGTTCCTGCATGGACTCCAGCAGGGCGGCTTGTGTTTTCGGAGGTGTACGGTTGATCTCGTCGGCGAGTACAATGTTGGCGAAGATAGGGCCACGCACAAATTTAAAGTTGCGCTCTTTGTCCATCGTTTCGGCGCCGACGATGTCAGACGGCATCAGGTCGGGCGTAAACTGTATCCGCTTGAACTGCAGCTCGAGCGAGGTGGCAATGGTTTGTACCAACAGGGTCTTGGCGAGCCCTGGTACGCCTACCAGCAACGAATGGCCATGACAAAAGATGGCTGTCAGGATCTGGTGTACAACGTCTTCCTGGCCGATAACGACCTTTGATATTTCAGACTTTAAATTCTTATAGGCCGCGGCAAGGGCATCGGCAGCTTCGACATCAGAGGCAAACTTCGTCATTCGTTATTCATCTAAAATTCCACAATAATCATAGGCGTCGTCGATGCTGATAAAGACATCTTTCCGGGCCTTCTGAAACCACTTCTGCAAGATACGGTCCTTTTTCTCATTCAACGTAGCGTCTTGTATCCGCGACCAGTCCGCTTCCAGGGACGCCTGGTGTGGGGCGACGCGCGAACGGTAAAATAAGATACGCACGGCATCTTTACCGTCGTCGGTGCGGTATACAATGGGGTGAGAGACGTCGCCGATCTGCATGGAGTCAAGCTTGAAGAACACCACCGGGTCGAGCTCGTCCACCATCAGGCGGATGCCTCCATTGGCGTCGCTGAAGAAGCCACCATTGCCTTTCGTCTCTACATCGTCGGAAAATTCTTTCGCAGCCTTCTGGAACTTGATGCTGTCGTTTACAATCAGCGTGCGGATGCTGTCCAGGTTTTTGCTGGCCTTTGCCAAATCCGACTCGGAAGGCTTTGGCGAGATCAGGATGTGGCGCGAGTGGTACTCGTTCCCCCGGCGCTCGAGCAGCTGCATGACGTGAAAGCCGAAGGGTGACTCGAAGGGCATCGAGATCTCGTTCGGCTTGAGCCGAAACGCCGTGGCTTCGTACTCGGGCACCATGCGGCCGCGGCCTGACCAGCCCATGTCACCACCGTTGGTGATCACACTGGGGTCGGAAGAATACTTCTTCGCGAGCGTGGCCCAATCTTCACCTGCCAGCAGGCGGTTGCGCAGTGCGACCAGCTCGGTGCGCGTAATGTTCTTTTGGTCTTCGCTGACCTTGGCAATCTTAACGATCTGTGCTACTTCTACGGAAGCAGAGAAGTAGGGAAGACTATCCTTGGGAATCTTGCTAAAGAAACGACGCACTTCAGCCGGCGTTACCACCAGCCCATCGGTCATGACACCTTCCATTTTGTTTACGATCATCTGCTCGCGCACCTGGTCGCGCAGTTCCGAGCGGATCTGCTCCAGCGGCTTGCCATACAGCTCCTCCAGCTCGTCGGGCGAGCGGCCGGACTGCGACAGGATCATATCCATACGGCGTTGCGTGTTAGCGTCTACTTCGGCATCCAACACCATGACCGAGTCGATCTCGGCCTTTGCCATCATAAGTTTATTGCGGATCAGCATCGCCATCAGCTGGCAGCGAAGCTGTTGTCCGGGCGGGCGGCCGTTGGTCAGCTGGTCCTGGTAGAGCCGGTCCAGGTCGGACTTCAACACTATGTAGTTGTCTACTTTGGAGATGATCTCATCTACCACAAAGCCTGTCGCCTCCTCGTTCTCCTGTGCCGAAGCCTGAAAGGCCATGACGCCGGCAAACAGCGTCAGGGTCACGTACCTCGATATTCCTGCTATGTTCATATTACTTAAAAATCTCAAATTCCTTTTGGTCTAATGCCTTCGTATACGTCTCGTCCTCCAGCCGTTTGGCCAGCTCTACCTTGCGCTTGTTTAAGATGATGTTGCGGATATCGTCTTTGACAAACTCCAGCGGGGAAATGTTGTCGGACATCCGGTATTGGTCCACCATTAAAAAGTAAAGATAGCTATCGTCAGAGGTTTCGTAGTACGGTGTGGTTTTTAAAAACTGAATTTTATTGGGGATCTCCGCCAGAGGCGAATTCCGCACCAGTTCGTCAAACACCATCCAGCTGGAGTCGGAAATGTGATACGCCGCCGAAAAGCTAAGACAGTATGACTTCAATTCCTTCACGTCCTTGTCGCGGCTGGAATAGATCAATTCCTTGATTTTTCCTGTACGGGGGGCGTTTTTGGGCACTTTGATGAACGTCGCCTGGACGATATTCTGCTTCAGGATAAAATTGTCGATGTTGTCCTTATAGTACTTTTCGATCTCGCTGTTGGCAATGACAGTATCCAGGTGTTCTTTGATATAATAGGTCTGATATTCGTAGGCAATGATGCTGTAGCGATAGTCCAGGATCTTGCGTTCTACCTCCGCCTCGTCGATGTCGATCTTGCGGCTGGCTTCCTGGATCAGCAGCTGCTTGCGCACCCAGCTGTTGATGTACGCCTCGATGTGTGTAGCGCTGTCCTGTGGCGAGGTGCCGGGGGCAATAAAGCCTGCCAGCTCATCGCGGTACAGATAGGTATTGCCTACGCGCGACACAGCCTGCCGGTCTTCAGCGGCGCGGCCCGAGTCGTTTTTCATTTTGATAAGGTCGCAACCTGTCACCAGAAAGGCCGCCAGCAACCAGTGGCCTTTACTTCGCCTGAAGTTTCTGAAGAGTGTATTGCTTCCCTTTTCCATTCACTTTTACGGGGTATTTTTTCTTTAATTCCTCAATCCAGCGTTTTTCCAGGTCGCTCTGGTAGTCGGAAATGACCGACGGCCTTGCCTCTTCAAACGACATAAGGCCGGGGGGAATTATCTCGTTGAGCCGTACAAGGTAATATAATCCATTGTTTTCTGCGGTGTACACGCCCGGCGCGCCCCAGGTGACCTTCTGCAGCACCGGCTTCTCCTCCTTCGTAAACACGCCGGTCTCGGTCTTCACCTTGTTTTCGGCTGCTACTTGCTGGATTCGGGCTTCGTCGGCCTGGCCGCCTTGTAGCAGTGGCCGCAGGGTGGCCTCAAAGCCTGGCGTAGAGGCCGAATAAAACGTAGCCCGGGCCCGCTCACCAGCTTTATAGAGGGCCGCGTTTGCTTCGAAGAAGCGCCGCTGCCCCACCGAATCGGTCGAAGCTTTGTTCCAAACCTCCTTTTCCATGATCTCGAACAGCAAAATGCCTTCGTAATATTCTTTTAAGAGGTAGCCGTATTCGGGGTTTTCGCGCACGATCTTAGCCTCCAGCAGCGATAGGATGCTGGCATCGACAAAATGGTTGTATAACTGCTCCAAATACTTGGCGGGGTCTTGTGTATTGGGACGCTGCATTTTCTGCGCGTATTGCAAAAAGTCTTGAACAGTGTAGCTTTTGCCCGTCAGGGAAAACACCATGTCGCGCGCGGCGTTGGGCACGACGGGGGCTTTCCACTGGGCATTGTGCAGGGACGTGTCGCCCAGGGCCAGCACGCGGGCCTTCACCACGGCGTCCTCGCGGAACTGGTAGTCACGACGCCACTTGAGCTCCATGGCTTGCTTGGATAGCTGAGTGCGCTCGTCGCGGTTCACGCGGCTCTTGAGCGTAGGGCTTACGGCTTCAAAAGTGCCCAGTGGAATTTTGCGTTCCAGGCGCACGATGTGCCACCCGTAGGCGGTTTGAAAGGGGTCGGATATGTCGCCCGGATTTTTCAGGGCAAACGCCGTCCGCTCAAAGTCTGGAATGCTGGCCATTGCGCCGGGGCCAAAGGGCCGCAGCTTGCCGCCGTTGTCTTTCGAGCCCGGGTCTTCAGAGTATTGCTTACACAAATCGTCCCACTTCACACCCGCTTGTAATTCGTCGACGAGCTCGAAGATCTGGTTCTTTACTTTTTCGTTGTCTTTGCCTTCGCCTGTGCGCAGCATGATGTGCGACACTTCTACTTCGCCCTGCGAGGGGCGGCGATCGGCAATATAGAGCAGGTGGTAGCCAAAACGCGTACGCACCGGCATGCTTACTTGTCCGGGCTTGGTGGTATAGGCAGCATTCTCAAACGGATAGACCATCTGCAGCGCGGTAAAGTAGCCGAGGTTGCCCTGGTTCATGCGCGCGGAGGGATCTTCGGAATACTGCATGGCAGCTTTACCAAAGTCTTCGCCGGCAATGATCTTATTGCGAATATCGACCAGACGGTTATATACCGCTACGGTATCGGCAGGCGAAGCATCCGCTTTGATATTTAACAAAATATGCGAGGCTTTGACCTCTTCCTTTAAGCGCTCGTATGTAAGCCGCGTCAGGCTGTCGGTGATTTTGGTGTCGGGCAGGTAGGGACGGCGTAGCTCGTCTTTATACTGATTGTATTCGCGTATAAAGCTACCGGTGGTGTCCATGCCGCGGGTGCGGGCCTCTTCGACCTTCAGCTTGAAGTTGATGAACAATGTGAGATACTCATCGATCTTTGTCGTGGTGAAGTCCTCCGATTTGTTCTGGTGATTTTTGTTGTAGAGGTAAATAAACTCTTCGGCCGTAACGGGTTTCTTGTTAACGGTAAACAGCGTGACAGGCTTGGGTGCCTTTTTTTGTTTCTGCGCCTGCAGGGATGTGCTAGCAAAAGCACAACCGAGCAGAATACACACTGCAAATAGTCTCATAGGCGTTGGTTCGGGGTAAGGGGATTACTGAAAATGAACGGATTTGATCAGACGGCAAACGTTGCGGCCGCTGCGATTTTGATATTCGATTTTGTCCATGATTGATTTAACCAGACGGATGCCGAGGCCGCCCTTGCGTTTTTCCTGAACGATGTTGTCGAGCGCAGGCGCGTGAAATTGGTTAATATCAAACACGGTGCCGTCGTCGACAATCTCAAAGACCACCGGGTCGTTTTTATCAATGTCGATGTGCAGCTCAAACAGGTCTTCCGGGTTGCAGTGGTGGGCGTGTATCATCAGGTTTGAGCACATCTCGTCCAGTGCCAGTACAATTTCGCTGATCTCCAGATCGGCCACTCCATGATTTTTCAGCGATACCCGTATAAAATCACGCACGCCCTTCAGGTTCTCGATGCTGCATCCAACTTTATGCACGTATTTCATGCGATCATTTGCTTTGCCTCTACCTTATCTTTTCCAATCTGCAGCAGCTCGCCCAGTCCCAGGATACTAAAGGTATGCCATACCTTGTCGCTCATGCCAAACAGCACCATCTTGATGCCGCGGTCCTTGAACTCTTCGATATACGACATAAACACTCCCAATCCCGCTGATGAAATGTATTCGAGCGCACCGCAGTCCACAAGGATCTTTTCGAATCCTTCTCCCACACTCTTGGCAATCGCCAGATCAAGCTCTATGGAAGAACTGGCGTCAATTTCGCCGATGAGTGCGATCACATCTGCACCGTCTTCCTGTATTCTCCTGATGTGGATCATAGGTTATAACGTTGTTTTAATTTTAATGTTTTAGTTCCTGACCGGTCGCCTTTTTAGGGGCTGGCGGCCTATTATTTAAATTTCACGATCATGGTAGTGTAGTCGTCGTTGATATTCTCCGTACCGGAAAAATCATACAGGCGCTGGATCAACTGCTCCTGTATTTCCCGCACGGGACGATCATGTACCTCCATCACTATCTGCTCCAGGCGATCATAGCCGAACTCTTCATTCTTGCCATCCTTCGCTTCCGTGATGCCGTCGGTATACAGCACCATGATATCGTCGGGGCAATAGCTGAATTCGTTCGCCTGGATAAATTTCTTATAGCTTTTATTACGCACCATACCCAGCGCAACGCCTTTGTCCTTGAAATATTCCGTGGTTTTTTTTGCTGTGCTGTAATACAATACCGGGCAATGCCCTGCACGCGCATAGCGGATCTTTTTCGTTTGGGTGTTGATCATGAAATAGGTGGCCGAAATGAACGATCCGCGTTCCAGGCAGTATATTAATGCCTGGTTAGAACGCGACATGAACTCATCTGGTTCAATATCCTCCTGCGCCAGGCTATGAAAGATCCCTTTCATCTGCGACATGTGGAACGCCGCCGTCGTACCCTTGCCCGACACGTCGGCAATGATGAGCGAAACCAGGTGGTCGTTGATCCGCAAGGTGTCGTAATAGTCGCCGCCTACTTCGTCGGCAGATTCCGAGAACGCCGCGATATCAAAGTCGTCATCCTTTTCCAGCACAGCCGGCAACAGGCTTTTCTGCACCGTCTTGGCAATCTTGAGCTCCTCTTTGTAACGTTCGTTTTGCAGTGCCTCCTCCATGAGGCGGAAATTCTCGATCGATATACCCGCCTGGTTGGCAAAGGTCGACACGATCTTCGTCATCTCTTTATTAAAGCCATCGGGCAGCTCGCGCAGCAGCGCCAGCGTGCCGATGTTCTCGCCCTTGACATAGATCGGGAAGGCCAGGATCGAGCGGAAGCGCGAGCCCTTCAACGATGCCAGGTGCTTCGACAGGTTTTTGGTCTTGTCGCTGCTCTGTTCAAGAACACCCTTGACGTTGTGCGTCTTGAGGTGGTTGATGATATCGTACGCCTCTTTCTCGGTAATCTTATAGGTGAACAGCCGGTAATTATGTTGCCGCAGATTTACTTCCAGCCACGCCGCGTCGGCGAATACTGTACTGACGGATGTCTCCAGCAAAATATTGTATACGCTGTCTTCGCTCTGCTCGGTCTGAATGGACTGGCTGATGCGTTGGAAGTTCACCACCTCCTCCAGCTTTTGTTCAAAGACCGACGTCGTCGGCAGGTTGAACAAAATCACCAGGAAAGAGAAAATGCTGTACACCGTCACAAAGACGATCACCGACAGAATGAAGATATGCTCCTGGTAGTCGGTCAGCATCTGCATGGAGGGCATGGCCTGGCCGAGCACGGTCACCAACGTGCGGTTGGTGTAGATGAGATACAACAGGTAAAAGATTGTCAGCAGTAGCAACAGCAAGCTGGTCCATTTCTGGCGGAAGTTAAGGTACGCCACCCACTTCATGTTGCCCGACAACACCAGACCGGTCAGTACAAAGATGCCGAACATGGTGCCGTACAACCATTCCACCACCGGTATATTAAAGCTGTTGTACAAGAGGGAGAGCAGCAGCCCCACCTCAAAGAAAGTCCAGAGGCGTAGCAGCCACTTCGACTTCTGATACAGAATGAGCCGTTTCCACACGGTAAAGGCCATGAGCAGGAAACCGATCATGAGCCCGAGGTTGATCAGATAAATAAAGTCGTTAAAGACAAGGCTCTTGGGAAGCCGGGTGCTGCCCATAAGTACCTCCAGCAACCGCAAGCTGAGCGAGATCACCGTTGACACCAAACCGGTGGCAAATACACGCCAAAGCAGGTCGACGAAATTGAGCACTTCATCACGTTCGATCCGCAATTTGAAGTAATAGAAAACAGATAGGATATACAGGTTCAGCAGGATACCGGGCAGCCAGGTGGGTAGTTCCTGTTTGAGATTGCTCGAAATACTGAATACGATCGAAATTTCAGCAAATACCAAGGCCAGCCAGGTGATGACTCCCACCAGGAAAAGCAGTCGGGTAATGGCTTTGGTACGCATAGGATAAAAAAATGCCAATCATCTAAGATTGGCTCCGCAATAATAGGAATAATTCGGAAAGGTTACATGGCAGGAAAATGGGCTCAGGGCGTAATATTTTTCCGCTTACCTTTGTAAAGCCGGGGATATGTACATCTTAGAAAGTCTCCCCGAAAAACCCTTCTTTTTACTGTTCAGTATGTACATTTTTTAGCTTACGCTTAATCTTAATAGGTCATATGGTTCCTTCAATCTTTAAAACGGGCTGGCACGTGTCCATTACAGTGCTTGTTTTCTGCACCCTCCTGGGGGCTCAACAGGCAAGTGCTCAACAAACGTTTTACAGCCGAAATGCCACGGCTGGTGCCGGTAATGCCAATTGGGACGCAAATACTACATGGTCGAACACCGGTCACGGTGGCGCGGTTCCCTGTGGTGGGTGTCAACAAACGCCGGGTCCCGATGATGACGTGATCATTGCCGCCAACCATACGGTGATCTACCGGTCTGGCAACCAGCCTGCGGCCTCACTGCGCTCGGTGCTCAACCTTACCGTCAATGGTACGCTGCAATTTGGCAACAATAACAACACCATAGCATTTTCGGTCCTGAACGACGTCACTGTAGGCACCGGCGGAACAATCCGCAACGGTGCCACCGGTACAAACACCCACACGTTTAACATCGGTGGTGACCTGGAAAACAACGGTACCTTCGACTTCGGTACAGTACCTGTGGCCGCAAACCTAACCGTTTCGACTACAGTCGCTTTTACGGGCTCTGGCCAAACGATTACCGGCACCGGTAGCCTCATCCAGCTCTACAGAATGACGAATAGTGGCGGGAACGTATCGACCACCCAGCCGCTTCGCATAAACGGCACGCTCAACTTTGCCAGCGACGGCCTGCTGTCGGTACTGGCTCCGGCAAACATCACGTTGACCGCCGCGGCGACCATTCCTATTTATAGCGCAAACCGCTACATTGAGCTTGACGGTAAGGCTACGTCTACCAGCCAGCTGATCCGCGAAAACTCCGGTAGCGTCAATCAATGGCGTATATTTTATCCTGTCGGTACGCCTACCGGTGGCTATACGCCGCTCGATTTGAGCGCTGCAGGTGTCGTGGCCGGTGGAACCCCAACATCCGGCAGTACATTATCGATCAAACCGATCTTTAACACAAGTATTCAGGGACAGTTGCGGCGTACATTCCGCCTGTTGGTTTCGGGCAACAACGCCGCCACGACCCTCAATGCCGGCGCACGCTTCTATTATAATGAATTAGACGACATTTCGGGTGGTGACGTGGAGGCCAACTACGACACCAACTGGTTTCTGAATGCCGGCAACGGTTCATGGACATCCCTTACGGGCGGTACGGTTATGGCCGCCGACAACTATTTCACGGGCGCAGCCGGCCAACCGCTCCGCACGGGCACGTATTACTATACTATCGGTACTGCCAATGCTTACCCCATGACCTGGTATAGCTACCAGACCGGTTTCTGGAAAAACTGGGAGAACTGGACGCAAGATCCTTCGGGTACCACCCTGGTCAATCCGCTCAACCTGCCACCGCAACCCGGTGACCAGGTCGTGATTCTCAACGGCTTTACTATTACGGCCGATACTTCTAATATCGTCCTCGGCAGCACCACCATCCAGGGCGGTGCCGTGCTCGACATGACGACCATGACCGACAATACCCTGGGTACCGTAAGCGGTGCCGGTCTGTTGCGTATCGGTAGTGTCAACCTGCCGGCCGGTACGTACACCAACTTCGTGGCCGCCGGCACCGGTGGTACCGTGGAGTATTATAACACAGGGGGTGCGCTTTCGACAACACAAACAGTTTATAACAAGTTGTGGTTGACCAACAGCACCAACGCCGCCATCACGTTTGTCAGCGGTAGCGACCTGACTGTCAACAGTGACTTCAACATCACACAGACGGGAAGTAGCGGTACCGTTACCTGGCAGATAAACAACGGCTCTACCACCCGTCGCACGATCGTGCTGAGTGGTAACCTCACAGTATCGGCCAACGGCCGCATTCGCACCAGCACGGGTACCCCCACCGCGGCGCACCAAATGACCATCACGGGCAATATTGTCAACAACGGTTCCATCAAGCTCTTTGATGATACCGATACGCAATTGACGGACGCCGCCTATACGGCCGGTACGATCTATGGCCGTAACTTAAAAAGGAACGTTGTCGAAGTGACTGTTACCGGTCTGAGCGACAACAGCTTTACGCTGCATGGGCAAACCGACTTTTACCGGCTCGTTGTTAACAAGGGTACGGGCCAGCAGGCCATGCTAACGATCAACTCTTCCAACGTAGCCAACTTCCGTCTGTTCGGTCCCACTAACCAAAACTACTCGGGCGCCGCGCCTAATTATATATCCGACAATGCGCTGTCGCTGATCAACGGTACGTTGCAATTACAAGGAACCATCACCATTCCCAACCTCGTGATAAACGGCGGCGGCGGTATCGGCGGTGGATGGCCCATTCCGCAAAATGCCGCCCTGTGGGTAAACGGCGACAATATCGACATTCAGGTTACCAACACAACCGACACCGGCGACAACGGGCGTCAGATCTATGTATTCGGTTTGCTGCGGCTTACCAAAGGCACCATGAACCTCGGCTTCTCGCGCGGATTGCTCGGCGGTGGTTCCGGAGTATTCCAGATGGAAGGTGGTACCCTCAACACCTGGCAGATTCGAACGACCTATCTTGGTGCCAACAACCGCTTTGCATATAAACAAACCGGTGGCTCGGTGAACGTAGGAACAGCCGGACAGGTAGGCCCCAGCTTTCACGAATATCCGCGCTTTGCGCTGCCGTACCAGGAATGTACATTTGAAATGAGTGGTGGCAACCTGACCGTGGCAACCCCTACGGATGCCAATGGCCAGACGCGTAATGGTGGTATGCTTATCTACGCCGCCACGTCAAATATCAAAGTGACCGGTGGTAACGTCTATGCGCAGCTGCCGGCGAGTAATGTAAACTTTACCATCTGCTCCACCGCACCATTCTACAACCTGGATATTAGTAAGACTTCCACAGCAGGCACTTCGGGTGCCGTGCTGAGCTCGCTCATCTTCGATGATGGTACGGCATACACACGGCCGGCACAACCGCTGACCGTACTGAACGACCTGACCATCAGTGGTGGCGATGCTCTCCTGGATTGTAACAGCCTCGATCTGACAGTCGGTGGAAATTTTCAGATCGCTACCGGCACAACCTATCGGCCGGATGACAACACCACAACGTTCAACGGTACAGGCGCGCAGGCCTGGACGCAAAGCGGTACGATCGCAAACCTGTACCGGGTGGTCATGCAAAAAACAGCCGGCACCCTCACGTTGGGTGGATCGGGTACATTTCCGAACATCACCTCGTCGCTGGAGCTTACGGCCGGCACGCTGGCCGACAACACCAAGACGCTGACCGTCACCGGGACACTCAGCAACAGTGCGGTGCATGCCAGCACAGGCGCGGGTACGGGTGCCATTGTCCTGAACAACGCTGCCTCCAATACCATCGGTGGTGCGAATGGGACGTTTGGAAACCTGACTATCCAAACCGGTGCCGTGGTATACACAGCCGGTAAGCAAACCGTGACCAATACACTCCGCCTGGTCACCGCCAATACAACACTGAACATTGGGTCGTACAACCTGACCGTGCTGGGAACCATTGTCCCTTCGGCCGGTTTTGGCAACAACTGTAATATTGAGACGAGCGGCTTGCAAAATGCCGGCGGTCTGACAAGAAAAGCTACCTCTGCTGCGGATATTCTCTTTCCTGTAGGAACGAGCACGGTGCTGTATACACCCGTCACCATCAACGCCACCGCGACCACGGCGGGCACGATTACCGTTCGCCCGGTAAAAGGCGCGCACCCCAACGTTACCACCATCGGACAGAGCGTACAGTTTTACTGGCGTGTAACCAGCGACGGCTTTGCCGGCCTGGGCGCTGTCTCTCATAAAACCTATACCTACAGCACCGCCGCCCGCGATAATGCAGGCGCTGGATACCGTGCTGCGCGTTACGATCCTGTAACCTACAGTTGGTCGTATAGCAATGCGGCCTATGCCTCAAACGCTGTCCCGGGCACCACAACCATTGCCGTGGGTGCGTCACCCCATGAGTTCAATACGGGTACACCTGGCGCCTGGGTGAACAGCGCGGGCTCTATGCTCGACGGGGAATATACCGCGGGTAATATGGCGGCGTTCCAGACGGTAACCGTATACTACAGCCGCTTGAACGGCGCCTGGAACGCAAACACAACCTGGAGCACGAACCCCGACAGAGTGGCGGCTGCTACAGGCACACCGTGTCTGACCTGCCCCGTAGTAATCGGCTCGGCCGACGGCTCGCTGGCGCACACCGTCACGATCACCGATGCCAACAAGTCATGCGGTAGCCTCGAGCTGAACCTCAACGCCTTCCTGGATTGCGGTACGATTACGGGGCACAACTTCGGTACCAACGTCGGCGGTGGTACGGTGGCGGGACGGGGAACATTGCGTATAGGTTCGGCTGTATTCCCGGCGGGTGATTTTATCAACTTCCTCGGTCCCGATGGTGGTACCGTAGAGTGGTACGGGACCACCAAAACGCTGCCGGCTACAGGCCCCGGTCCACAGAATCTTAACCTTCTGAACTACTACAACCTCATTCTCAATCCGTACCCGGCGAATACCATCTACCTGTCGGCCAACGACATGCTGGTGTATAATAACCTGACGAAGACCGGTACCGGCAACATCTATATAGACGATACCGGAAACCGTAAGCTGGTCATCAATAATAATTTTGATATAGTGGAGGGTGCCTTCAGTCTCCGGACAGGTGCTGTGGCAGACATGTACGTGGGCAACATAACGATTGGTCCCGACGGTCTCTTTAATATGAGCGGTGCCACGGCGCAGGTGCATAACATTACCGTAACCGGAAGCATTGTCAACAACGGCCGCTTGTATCTTCGTTCGACCAGCCATGTTGCCAATCTCCTGTTTACAGGTGAGTCCAATGCCTCCCTGACCGGCACGGGTGAGGATGGTACCATATTAAACGTCGTTACCGTCGATAAGGGCACGTCGCAGACGCCGGTGCTGATGTTCGACCTGGGCGGTACCGTGCAGACGCTGGGTACCAACTGGCTGAACCTGGTCAACGGCACGTTCGCCTTCAATAACGAGAACACTTATACGATCAGCACCAATACAACACCCTATAACATTCCGTCGACAGCCCGCTTGAAAATAGACAAGGGTGTGGTGAATATCATTGGTAACGTTACCAACAACGCGGGTGACCTGACGCTGGCGGGAACACTGGAAGTAACCGGCGGTAGCGTCAACATTAATGCAGCCGCGAATAACCGGACTGTAAACAATGACATCGAATATGCCGCTGCCGGCACGCCGACCATTATTGTGAGTGGCGGTGATCTATACGTAAACGGATCCATTCGCCGCCCCACGACCACGCTGTCGGGCGCCCTGGTATATAACCAATCGGGCGGTACCGTGACTGTCGGCGGCCGTAACGCCGCAGGCGTCAACACCCGTGGTGTTTTTGAGATCGAAAATAACCCAGGGAGTAGCTTTACCATGACGGGTGGTACACTGTCGGTCAGTCGCTCAACGGCAGGAACGGCCTACGCCGATCTTTACATCAACCCCGTCACCAGCCATGTATTGCCCAATGCAACCATCGAGATCGGCACAAGCACCACAAGCGCCGTGAGCACTACGCTCAGCCTGAACATTGTGCCGACCATCGGCAATCTGAGCATCCTCGGTACAACGACCAAGCAGACAGTCAATATACGCTCCAGCAAGCTGAACCTCAGTGGAACGCTGCAGATCAACAACAACACCGAGCTCGAGACCAACACCCTCGATGTAACGATCGGTGGTGACCTGAGCATCCTCGGCACGGGTATATACGACGGCACGATCGGCGGCGGGAACACCACCACCTTTAACGGTAGCGGTGCACAGACCGGCGACCTGACCGCCACCAGTACCTTCCAGAACATCACGATTGACAAAGGAGCGGGTGTCGCAACCCTGACCGGCACAACTTCGATCAATAACCTGAACATCTTGCGCGGTGTACTTTCAGTGTCGGGTACACTGAACGTAAACGGTAATATTGTCAACAACAGCACGCAGGTGGGTAACGGCTTTATCATGATGAGCGGCACGGCCACCACGCACACCATTACCAGCGGTGGCGGTTCGTTTACAAACCTGAGCCTTGGCGGAACCGCCCTGACAAAGACAGTCGATGTCGTGGGTAACACGACCATCAACGGTACACTGGACTTCACAACATCCGGTACATACCGCTACCTCAACATCGCCTCCAACCAGTGGGTGTTCGGAAGCCAGAACAACCCGGTAAGCAATGCCGGCACGAACCGTTTCATCCGCACCAACGGTGTATCGAGCGACCTGGGTGTAGTGCGTAACTGGTCCACTGGCACAAATACCTTTACCTACCCCGTAGGTACACGTACCAACTATACGCCGGCTACCTATACCCTGAACGTATCGACCCCGGGACGCCTGACAGTTATCGCGGTGAACGAGCAGCACCCGACCGCCAGCGCGAACGGCCAGTATATTCTCAATTACTACTGGATGGTGCAGCGTGACAACTCGCTGGTTTATGGCAATAATGGCACGCATACATATCAGTTCCCGTCGGGCGTGGTGGGTGGTGGTAGCGGTACCTTCATGGGCGCACACCTGGACGCCATTAACCTGATCGGCTGGACACGGCCCGTGGGTGCGTTAAACGCAGCCGCTGCCGACCCGCGCATCCTGACCATCACCAACGGTCTGACATTCGACGCAAGTCCTTCCGTGCCGGCGAATATGCCGCAACCCGGCGGCGAGTATCACTATACAGCCGGTACGACGCAGACCTTGCCCAACCCGGTGCAGCCGGTATATACCCGCTATTCAGATGTCGGCGGAGGCAACGCTACGACGGCCAAGTCGGTCACAGGCGCCAATTGGAACCTGGCTACGAACTGGACGTTGTCGTCTACAGGCTATGGTCTACCGCTGAGCACCGTACCCGTTGGCCGTCCGGTGGTAATCCTTGACGAAGCCCGCATGAACATGAACACCTCCGGTCAGCGCGCGTTCTCCACCCGCATAGACGGCCTGCTCTATACGGGTTCACTCAGCACTCCGACCGTAGGCCACAACCTCGGCGCGATTAGCGGTACCGGTACATTGCGTACCGCAACCAATACACTACCGGCAGGTAACTATACGCAGTTTGTGTCCGCCGGTGGTGGTACGATTGAGTATATCGCCCCGATGACAATGAACAACCGTAACACATACAACCACGTAAGTGTAATCGGCTCCGGCGTGCTGACGATGACTAACACCGACCTGATCCTGAACGGCAATATGACGATCGGCACGGGCACAACGCTGGACAACTCCACGAACAACCGCGACATCACCATTGCTGGTAACTGGACCAACAACAGTACCTTCAATACCGGTACGGGCGCAGTGATCTTTACCGGCAACAACACACAGACGGTGAATGGCTCGACGGCCTTCTACAACATGGTTCTGTCAAAATCCGGCGGCCGGGTCGTTCTCAACGGTACAGGCACTACCACGGTGAACAATGCGTTTACCCTCACAACCGGCTACATGATAACATCGGCCACCAACCCGCTGATCTTTGCGCCGGCGGCAACGTGGACCGGTGCCGGCGAGCAGTCATTCGTCTCAGGCCCGATGCGCCGCAACGTCCCGGCCGGTGGCAGCTTCCAGTTTCCGTCGGGTGGCTTCAACACCCTGGCTCCGATAAACCGCTATCGCCCCGTGCGCCTGAGCAGCACGTCTGCGGCCGACACCTGGACTGGACAATACATTGCAGGCAGCCCGACCACCGACGGCTTCAACAGTGCGACCTTTAACACGGTCAACCTCGGCGACGTCAGCGTTCATGAATACTGGCTCGTCTCCCGCAGCGGCTCAGCCGCCGCTAACCTGACGTTGAGCTACGACGTGGGCAGCTATAAGCCACCGACTATCGGTGTTTTAGCGAACCTGCGCGTGGTACGCTGGACCGGCAGTCAATGGGACTTCCCTCCGGGTGCGACATCTTTCGTACAAGACGGTTCGACCGCTGCCGGCACGGTAACGGTATCGACAGTAACAAACTTCAGCCCTTTCACGTTCGGGTCGACAGATCAGTTCACGCCGCTGCCGCTGAAGTGGATCGACTTCACGGCACAACGTGCCGGCACCGGTATAGCATTGGACTGGATAACCGAGAAGGAACGCAACGCAAGCCACTTTGAAGTAGAGCGTTCGGAAGACGGCCGCACCTACACACAGATCGGCACTGTAGAAGCGGTGAACAGCGAAAGCAAGAACAAATACGACTTCTTTGACAAGAAGGCCAACATGCAGACGCGTTATTACTATCGCATCCGCCAGGTAGACCTCGATCAACAAAGCTCGTATAGCAACGTACTGTCTGTACTCGAGATCACCGGTGAGCAAAACGCTAAAGCGCGCTGGGCCGTAACGCCAAATCCGATAGTAGACCAGGTAATATTCTGGCAGCAAGACGAAATCAGCAACGGTCAGTTGCAAGCTGTATTGACCACTGCCACAGGGGTACAGGTATTCGTCGGTGCGGGTACGCTGCAGACACTGAACGAACGCATCGAGCGCGTGATGAATACCGCCGGTGCCGGCGTCTACATCCTACAGTTGTCTGATGGCAACTATCAAGAGAAATTCCGCCTGGTGCACTTGTAAGCACGCGTTGGCCAGGAATAAAAAAAGAGGCTGCCTAACTCAGGCAGCCTCTTTTATTTTTGGGTATAAAGGCCCGGGCCTTGCGATCAGCTCCTCCGTCTGTCACGCCTGCAGGCACATTGCCGCGCAACTTCGCCCTGCGCCTGGGAGCCTCGGGCGGGGCTTCAACGACCTCTGCGCTGTGTCTGCAGCAGGGCTTCAAAATGCCCGTCCGAGGTCGAGATATTCAATAGATATCCAATAATCAACCAATAGATCATGAATAGATATCCAACACTTATATAGGTATTGAATATCTCTTATAAATTCCTTATTAGAGACCAGCTAAAATATTCAATACTTTGGCAACCGATAGACTTGGGGGCGCCTTCCCGCCATTCCCAGGCCAGCGCGGCCGAATCTGGCTGAAAACAAAAAAGCCGCCCCAAATGACGGAGGCGGCTTCAGGCCCAACGGGGCGTTGCTTATTATTTACGGCTGTAGTTCGGCGCTTCGCGGGTGATGCTGACGTCGTGCGGGTGGCTTTCGGTGACACCGGCGGACGTTATTTTCACAAACTTGGCCAGTTTCATTTTCTCAATGTTTTTCGCACCACAGTAGCCCATGCCGGCTTTCAGACCGCCCACGAGCTGGTACAACACTTCCGACACCAGGCCTTTGAACGGCACGCGACCGGAGATGCCTTCGGGCACCAGTTTCTTGATATCGTCTTCTACGTCCTGGAAGTAGCGGTCTTTCGAGCCGTCTTCCATGGCTTCGAGTGAGCCCATGCCGCGGTACGACTTGAACTTACGGCCTTCGTAGATGATCATTTCACCCGGAGCCTCGTCGGTACCGGCCAGTAGGGAGCCGATCATCACACTGTCAGCACCACCGGCAATCGCCTTGACGATATCGCCGGAGAAGCGGATACCACCATCGGCAATGACCTTGGTGTCGGAGCCTTTCAGCGCTTTGGAAGCTTCGTATACCGCGCTCAGCTGCGGCAGGCCTACACCGGCTACCACGCGGGTGGTACAGATGCTACCGGGGCCTACACCCACCTTCACGGCATCGGCACCAACTTTCGCCAGCGCCTTGGCCGCTTCACCGGTAGCGATGTTGCCCACGATCAGGTCCAGCTCGGGATATTTTTTCTTCACGCGTTTGGCGGCTTCCATGACTCCTTTGGAGTGGCCGTGCGCAGTGTCAATGCTGATGACGTCTACACCTGCCGCCTTGAGTGCGTCGATGCGGTCGAGGATGTCGGGGGTCACGCCAACGGCGGCGCCTACACGCAGACGACCAAACTGGTCCTGGCATGCGGTGGGCTTGTTGCGTTTTTTCTGAATGTCTTTGAACGTGATCAGGCCGATCAGCTTATTCTTTTTATTGACGATCGGCAGCTTCTCGATTTTATACTTCTTCAGTATATCTTCTGCTTTTTCGAGTGTGATGCCTTCCGGAGCGGTAATGATATTGTCTTTCGTCATGATGCGCTCTACCGGCACGCTCATGTCTTTCTGAAAGCGCAGGTCGCGGTTGGTGATGATGCCGAGCAGCTTGCCCTGGTCGTCGACAACCGGAATCCCGCCGATCTTGAACTCACGCATGATCTTTTCAGCATCGGCCACGGTAGAATTAATGGCCAGTGTTACCGGGTCGAGAATGAGACCGCTTTGGGAGCGTTTTACCTTGCGTACCTGTTCGGCTTGCAGGGCGATCTTCATGTTTTTGTGAATGAAACCAAGGCCGCCTTCCATGGCGATGCCAATGGCAAGCTCCGCTTCCGTTACGGTATCCATAGCGGCCGAAACAATTGGAATGTTCAGCTTGATGTTTCGCGTGAGATAGCTGGAGGTGTCTGTGTCGCGGGGGAGTACGTCTGAGTAGGCGGGCACCAGAAGCACGTCATCATAGGTGAGGGCTTCAAAAAGGAACTTAGAATTATCGAGTGGCATGGCAAATAATTTACGAGTCATTATTTGCCGGGCAAAGGTACACTTTAATGAATAATACGCTGTGGTATGCTGAATATTTCTTTCAAGGTATGGTATGAGCGCTTATTTTATTCTGAAATTGAGGCGCCTGGTCTATTTTTGGCCGTCTAACCTATCGTTTATGAGAAGAATATTCTTTACGCTTTGTTTTAATTTTTTCCTGGTGCTCGCGTTTGCACAGGTTCAAACGGGCAAAGCTTCGTTTTATGCCGACAAGTTTGACGGTGTCTCCACCGCCAGCGGCGAGAAGTACCGGCACAACAAATTGACGGGTGCCCACAAGACACTTCCCTTTGGTACGAAGGTGCGGGTGACCAACCTGGCCAACAACCAGTCCGTGGAAGTGATCATTAACGACCGTGGTCCGTGGGTAGAAGGCCGCATCATCGACGTGTCGCGGTCGGCGGCCGAGCAACTTGGCTTTATCAACAAAGGACTGGCCGAGGTAAAGCTCGAAGTGATCGACCCTGGCAATGGCAAGACCAGCGACCTGGGCCGGCCCATCGACAACGTGATGGTAGAGGAGAAAGAGTTTTACAGCTTTGAAATTGAACGCCTGACCCCCAAGGGGTACGGCGTTCAAATCGGTACCTATCAGGAACTGGTGAACCTCATGCGCCTGACAGAAAACCTCAAGAATTCGTATAAAAAGAAAGTGACCGTACAAGTAAAGGTCCTCAACGGCGTAAAATATTATGGCCTCATTTTAGGTAATTTTAACTCACGGGCAAAGGCCGAGCAATTCCGCGCAGATATCCTTCCGAAGTTCCCAGACGCGTTTATTGCGGAATACAACCGCAAGTAATCGCATCTCATACATCCTCTACCGACTGACTCGATAAATTTCATTTCATTAAAATATGATCGTCCTTTGCGCGCACACGGGGCGAGTATATTTTTTTGTTTATGGAGATCATCGGGTATGTAGCATCGGTCGGCATCGGCCTTATCCTGGGGTTACTGGGCGGCGGCGGTTCGATCTTGTCGATCCCCATCCTGGTATACCTGTTTCACATGGACCCTGTCACCGCCTCAGCGTATTCACTTTTTATCGTTGGCATAACGAGCCTGGTAGGCGCCGTGCCCAAGTATAAGGACCACCTGGTAAACCTGCGCACGGGCTTTTTATTCGGTATTCCGTCGGTGATCGGCATTTTTGCCACCCGCAAGTGGGTCGTGCCCGCGATACCCGACGTGATCTTTATCTCGGAGTCGTTTATGCTCAGCAAGCGTTTTTTACTGCTGGGCCTCTTCGCGGTGCTGATGATCCTGGCGTCGTTCTCCATGATTCGTGAACGTAAGGAGCGGGAAGGCAATGAAGATCGCATCCGTCATTTTTTGGTGGTCGTGGAAGGAACTTTGATAGGTTTTTTGACGGGCCTGGTAGGCGCCGGAGGTGGTTTTCTGATTATTCCTGCATTAGTGCTGTTAACAGGGTTGCCTTTTAAGACAGCAGTGGGTACATCACTTTTTATTATTGCTATTAATTCCCTGACCGGCTTCCTGGGCGATGTTTTAAATTATACCATGGACTGGACCTTCCTGCTCTCTATCACCCTACTGGCCGTTGTCGGTATTCTTGTGGGCAACCGTTTGGCAGGCACGTTTTCTTCGCGTCAGCTGCGCAAGAGCTTTGGTTGGTTTGTATTGCTCATGGGCTTTTATATTCTCACCCGCGAGCTGGCGTTTAATACCTAGTCGCCGGATTGGAGACAGATTTTTTGCACGGTCTGCACGTGTTAAAAAGGCAATAAACTTTGGTGAGAATTCAAGAAACTGCATGTAAATTCTGCGGGGAAAATCACGCGATTAGATAAGTATTAGAAAAGTGTGGCGAACACGAGCTTTTGTTTGGAATTGAAAAGGCGTGATTCGAATTTATTTATCTTTGCAACCGTTTTAGTAACGGTTTTTCCGTATAAATAAAGACTTCTAAAAATTATCCTATGGCCTATATTGAACCGGCTCCATTGAAGGACAAAGAGAACCCCTTTGAAGCCATGATGTCTCGTTTCCATGTCGCCGCGCAGATCCTGGGACTGGAAGATGAGATCTACAACGTATTGAAGAACCCTGCCCGGCAGGTGATTGTGTCGCTGCCGGTGACGATGGACGACGGCAGCATTCGGGTATTTGAAGGATACCGGGTTATTCACTCAACGATCCTCGGGCCTTCCAAAGGGGGTATTCGCTTTGACCCGCATGTAAACCTGGACGAAGTAAAGGCCCTGGCGGCCTGGATGACATGGAAATGTGCCGTAGTAGACATTCCCTATGGAGGCGCCAAGGGTGGCGTGACGTGCAACCCGCGCGAGATGTCGGCCGGTGAGATCGAGCGCCTGATGCGCGCCTATACGCAGACGATGGCCGATGTGTTTGGTCCCGACAAGGACATTCCCGCCCCCGACATGGGTACAGGCCCGCGCGAAATGGCGTGGTTGATGGACCAGTATTCGCGTTCTGTCTCTTATCCCCATCT
>NZ_JAHESE010000019.1 GCF_018598175.1 Dawidia cretensis | reverse complement strand
GTGAATCTCCTGGTGATCTTGAAGCGGCATCAAATCACGAATAGATGTTTTTGCAGCAATCACCACCTTCAACTTGGTCAGCTTCTCGAGCGGGTCCAGACTCCGGATTTGCGCATTGCCGCCCAGGTTAATCGAGTCGAGCGTCGTAATCCGCGCCAGCTCTTCCTTACCAGGTTCGGCTGCCGTGCGCGCTGCATCCCGGAAGATCTTTTGCCATACGGCCGGCAGAGTATCCCACCAACCCTTCAGGTCCTCCGAGTCAAAGATCACCAGCACACCCGGGTTCGCGGCGATAAAAGCATCCGCCGCTACGCGGTTAATGGCGGTATGATCACAGTATACCTTCTCGAGGTGTGTTAATGCGTCCAGTGGCGCCAGCGTTGCCACCGGCGTATAATTCACATACAAAGTCTTTAATCCTTCCAGACTGCTCAACGGCGTGAAGTCAGCATGGCGAGTGCTGTCCAGTCGCAGGATCATCAGCTTCTTCATGCTCTTCAAGCCGCCTAAGTCGGTTAAAGCCGTTTGCGAAAGGTTCAATTCTTGCAAATTCACCAACGGCTCCAATACTGTCGATTGTGCCAGCGTTGTTCCGCTCACATCCAGCTGTTTCAATGACGTAAGCTTGCTCAACACAGTAAAGTCGTCGGCCTCGAGGTTCTCCATTTCCAGGAACTCCAACCGGGTCATACGCTCTAAGGCCGCGAGATCGCGTACCTTGGTGTAGCCGAAGTTGAGACGCTGCAGATTCTCGGCATACTTCAGCGGTGTCAGATCGGCAACACCGGTGTGAGCCAGGTTCAGATCGACTAGCTCTGTCAGGTTACGAATGGGGCTGATGTCGGTAACAAACGTATTCGATAGGTCCAACGTCCGCAGGCCTACCAATGCCGCCAGCGGCTCGATGTTCTGAATATAACTGTTGCGGCTCAGGTCCAGCGACTCGATGGCCGTGATGGTCTTGATGTCGCTCATCGTCACGCTGTCGGCCAGGCCCAGCTTGCGGGTAAAGATCGCCTGCCACTCGTACGAAAGTTGGTTCCACCATTCCAGCAATGCTCCCTTCTCGTTAAACTCGTTGGTGTAGATGCTGACGATCTTCAGATCCTGATCGTCGGGATTATAGTTAATTTCGACAAAGCGCTTCAGCGTGCTGTTGACGGCTTTCCCTGCGACGGTGGTACCTTTCATGTTGCGCCGCAACGTTACTTTGTAAAAGAGCTTGTCGCCCGCCAGGGTCTTCTGCTGAATTTCATCGATTGTAAATTCAAACTTGACGTCGTCGAAAAAGAAGTCGACGTCTTTCAGGTACGCCTGTACGTCTTTGTTGGTGATGACCTTCCGGTCCGCATCCAGGTCGTCTTCGATCTGCACTTTGCCGTCGCGGAAGATCTTGTTATAGCTCTGCGTCACCAGCACGTCTTTATCCCGCGCCAGGGTTTCGCTGCTACCCAGGGTGTTCAGCACATATTCCAGGAACGCCACCATGTCGCGCACCTTCGCCTCGTGGCCCGTCGCATCAACGGGCTTCGCCGTCACGTCGGGAGGCGGCGCCGTTTTGGTGTCCTGCTTTTTAGGAGCAGTGGTCGGCGTAGTCTTCTTGGCAGGCTGTTGACCTTTCTTGGTGGTCTGTCCCTTCTTCGCCGGCTTTTTTTGCTGGGCTTCGACAGGGGCTACAAACACCAGTAGCAGGAAAACTGTGATCAGCCACAGTTTATTTCGTTTCATAATACAAGTACTTTCTGAGAATATTACGTTCCGACTCGCTCTTCAGACTCACCAGGTTCGAGATCAACCAACCGTTGTTGTTGCCCGGGCGGTTAAACTCAGCAAGCTCAAAGTACCAGCCGGGAATCTGAAAGAAGTGGAACTTCACTTCGTCTACGGTCTTAAATTTAAGATTTCCCTTCTTGATCTCATATAAGAACACCGAAAGATGATCGGCTACAAAGCGCTTACCGGCAAACTGGCTGACACTGTCGCTGTTCTGAAACGCCTTGCGCAGGTTCATAAAGTCCAGCTCGTGGCTGAGGGGATGCAGAAACTTGCCCACCTTGGTGGTATCGCGCTTAAAGTACGGATCAAACATATCCGCATGTACTTTGTCGATTACCCACTTGGTGCCCAGGTGATCTTTCTCCAACGTCAGGAACAAGACAATGGTCTGAGCCTTATTGTTATACAAAAAGGTGGTGTGCACCTCGGCAAACCAGTTGCCGCCGTGGAAGTCCAGTATAACAGGCTTGGTGCCTTCCAGCACGTCCTTGCCGAACTGCGCCTTCAGGTCGGCTTTTATACCGGCGTTGCTGGCGTCGAACAACATGCCCAGATACTTTTTGCGAAGCTTCACACTTTGGTATTGCCGGTCCTTAGCATCGTACCGATCACCCTTGTCGTCCTCCTCGCCGTTAAATCTCCGGAAAAATTGGTTCACTTGTTTGGTCTCGGCGTACAGCCGGCTCTCATCATCCATGTCGGAGACGAGCTGGGCCTGTACCGACGATGTCGCGACCAGGCCCAGTACCAAAGAAAAAAAGATGGCTGCTCTTACGTAGATCATGCACTCGTTTCAGTCACCCGGATATCACCCAGCATTACATCCCAGAACTCGATGATACGGCCCTGGATCTGAGTTTTCTTCCGCTCTACATAAATGGTAATATCTTTCTTCGTGGTGTCTTTATACTTCAGGCCGTCGTCGGACTCGCCTTCAAAACGTTGGTAGATGGTAATCACGCCTACATAACGCCCGTCGGGCTGACGCTCCAGGTCGCTGATATAATGAATGTCATACCACTCGATCGAAACACGGTCGTAGTTCAGGGCCATGAGGCGCTCAAAGTATTTGCGCACCTTGTAATAGTTGACTTCTTTGCGGTTCAGCGAAGAAACACCCATTTCGCTGTCGGGAGCAAAAAGCTCTTCAGCACGATCCATCACACGCTGTGCTTCGGAGAATGGCGTCTTCTTGTTGCCGATGATGCTGATATACTTGCTCAGATCACGCACCTTCTCCAGGGCGAGCGAGTCGATGGCTTGTTTTCGGGAAGGGCTGATCTCACCTTTTTGCGCGGACACCTGTCCCAGGATACATACGCTCAGCAAAAGGGCATATACATATTTTATAGAATGCATGTTATTATACGTTTTGAAAATGGAACATTATTTCTGCTTCACCAGCTCAACCTCTTTGATCTTACCGGAACCGTCAAATTGAAGATTACCAATGCGGTCAGCCGGCTTCTTCTGATCTTTGAGATAATTTAAATAGTCTTTGATGTTGGTGGGACGATCGTAATCTTTCTCACCACCTTCTTCGTGAATCACGATCAGTACCGGTGTTGACGGCGACGCAAACAAGGCGAGCGCTTCGTTGATGCTATTGTTAGCAGCGCCGGGGCTGGTGGCATTGGCTATAGCACTGAAATATTGTTCGAGCTTTTTCTGAGGACCAACAACTTCCCGCTCCGCACGGGCACGTGCTTCGGCATCGCGGCGGGCTTGCTCATCGGCCTCACGGCGACGACGTGCTTCTTCTTCTTCACGCTGTTTGCGGGCGGCAGCTTCTTGCTCCATGCGAGCTTTTTCGGCCGCCTGTTGTGCCTCCATGGCTTTCTTTTTACTCTTACAACCGGCGCCCATCGCCATCACTACGACCATTAAGGCCAATATCATGAATCGGGAAGATTTTTGAATAAGAAGTGTCATGTCTCTTGTTTTTCTGTTTGATGATATTTTTTCTCTCCTAAATTATCGTGCCTATTTTAAAGAATTACCGGCACGCACGAAAAAAAACTTACAGACTAAACGCGCTGAGCGGTCTTTAGTTGTTCCGCTGATATTAAAATCGGATTAATAGCCGCACTGGTAGATCGTTAACCGATCCGTCCGGTTAAACCGGGATACAATATCTATATAGAATTATCCGGAGCCGATAACTTCACACATTCCGTAAATAAAAAACCCCCAGTACCGGGGGTACTGGGGGTTTTCATGTTATCCAAAGCTGCGATTAATTTAATCGGGTCACTTTGACTGCGTTCAGGCCTTTTTTACCTTTCTCTTCCTCATACTCAACCTCGTCGTTCTCGCGAACCTCGTCGATAAGACCAGAAACATGGACAAAAATGTCCGCGCCTGAGTTGTGGGGTTTAATGAAGCCAAAACCTTTTGCTTCATTAAAAAACTTTACTGTTCCTTGCATTGTATTATGTATTAAAAATTACTAAAACTGCCGTGCGGTGGGAATCAACTCATCGTACGTAACAACGTCAAAATATACTGAAAGCAATCTTTACGGTATTAACTTAAGGAAGGCAAACAACAAAATAATAGTGAGAATAACTTTGCTGGAGGGCAATTTCTTAAATGCCTGGCAAAGATACGACAATAAAACTCTAATTTCCTAAAGGAGAGCCAATTATATGACAACAACTTCAAAACAAACCCGCACCTTCGATTTAGGCCGATACAAGATCAACCGCCTGGGATACGGCGCCATGCAATTGACCGGTCCCGGTGTATTTGGCGACGCCCCCGACCGGGCTAAGGCCAAAAAAGTCTTACAAGAGGCTGTCGCCGCCGGCGTAAACTTTATCGACACCGCCGACGCCTACGGTCCGCACACCAACGAGTCATTAATTGCCGAAGCATTGCACCCTTATAAAAAAGACCTGGTCATCGCGACAAAAGGTGGCTTTAGCCGTCCGGGACCAGGCCAATGGGTACCCAACGGCACCCCTGGGTTCATTCGCGAAAACATCGAAGGCAGCCTGAAACGCCTGAAAGTAGACACGATCGATCTCTGGCAATTACACCGGTTCGATTCGAACGTGCCCGTGGAAGAGACACTTGGCCCCGTAGTCGATGCTGTGAAAGCGGGAAAAATACGTCACGTTGGATTATCCGAAGTAGATGTCGCCCAGATCGGGCAAGCTGAAAAGATAGTACCCATCGTATCGGTTCAAAACCTGTATAACCTGGGCAACCGCAAGTGGGATAATGTGGTGGACTATACCGCGCAACGCGGCCTGGCATTTATACCGTGGTACCCCCTGGCATCCGGCCCCGAATCCATGGCCGGCAAGATCAGCAGCATTGCCGCCCGCCATAACGCCACAACGGCCCAGGTAGCGCTCGCGTGGCTGCTTAAACGCTCGCCCAATATATTGTTAATACCCGGCACCAGCTCAGTCGGGCACTTGCACGAAAACATGCAAGCCGCCGACATCGTGCTGACCGACGAAGAATTTGCCGAGCTTTCTAAATAAAGATCATTCCTGGCAAGGCTGCGCAAAACGGGCCTTGCCAGGAAACTATACCTTATAGATTAATGTCTTCGATGCCCGCAATCTCGGTCGAGACTTCCCCTAACCAACCGGCATCCTGGTTGGTGCCGGTATAGATTTTAATAAAATCGATGCCCGTCAGGCTTACCGGCGTGCCACTGCCGTTCACTGCCCAATCAATATCAAATGTCGCGTTCGTGTCCGCATTGAGCACATTGTCCGCATAGCCCCAGGCAAACGCCGGTGCCAACCAGTGCTCTGCTAGTGGGTCCGGGTTGCTATCGTACGCATGGTTCGCCAGCTTTGTGCCCGTAAAGGTGATGCTGTTCCCCTCCCACTGCGGGTAATACGAGGCCTGCGTATGAAACGAATTGCGCTTCACTACGCCCGAGCCGCCCTGGTTGTCCGTCCACGGTACATTAGCATTTAGCGGACTGGGCTTGGTGTACGTGATCTGGTAATTTTTGATCGTGCCGGTAGCATTGTAAGCACTGCCGGCCAGCTCATACCACGCATCGTCGGGCAAACCGTTGGCATTCACATCGCGCGACACCATGACAATACCGGGCTCAGCCCAATCGGTAAGGGCATTGCCATATACTTTAAAGTCACGTGCGCTGGCCACGTTCGCAATGGTGTGATCAAAGCCCACAACAATATTGCCACCGAAGCCGCCCAGGGACACCAGACCATTGGTTTTACCCACCAGCGCTGTAGCAGCCTTCGTCGCCATTTGCGCCGCGGTATTGCCGGCCGTGTACGGGGGCAGCTTGTTGATAAATTGTCCCGGTGCAGGCGCATACGTAAACACCTGCGAAATATACTTCGTAGGCACCAGTAACGTAGTTCGCGCGCGTGCGTCTTTCAGGGCGTCGGGGGTAGCCGACTGTGCGGTAGTAGAAACTTCTTCGTACGCAGAATCCGTACAGCCGGCCAGGCATAGTAAACCTGCCATGCACATGAGTAACATGTTCTTTTTCATAGTCAACTTTTTTGTAAACGTTTAATTATAAAACCTCAGAAACCTCTGATTCTACTACCGAACAACATGCAGAGGTTGAACCATACGCTGGCCATGAATACGCAGAACGCGACCCCGGTCATCCGTACACCCGTTCACCGCAGGCTACAAACTCTGATGGCACGGGGCAGGTCTTCTGACTTTCCTCACTCTCAACACCTTCCCGTCTCTGGTCGAAACAGTGGTTTTGTCGTTGAGAGCTCGTTCCGGCAGACGCCGGGTGAGGATTACAGCAGCGGGAACTGTCCAGGATTTACACCTGATTCCCTTTTAATCACGCTGCCATTCAGCAGTGTGAACCCTATGGTGAATCGAAAATAAAAATTAAATGATCACGAACCAAGACGCCTTATCGGGCCTACGGCTCGTTCAACAGGTGCACCCATCCTTTGTAGCGCTTCACGCTTTTGCGCGGATCGAGCACATCAAAGGTGACTTCGGCACTATAATAATAGACGGCGGGCGACAGCAGGGAGCCGTTCTTGTCGCGTCCGTCCCAGTCGATATAGATGGAATTGATATCGTCCCGGTAGTCGCCGGTGTATGAATATACTTCCCGTCCCCACCGGTTGAACACCTTGAACCGCACCGTCTTCACGAACCGGGCACAACCATTCTTGAGATGCTCGGGGACCGCACAATCGTCGGAAGCACAGGTATAGTCGCGTAGGCTATACGCACTAAAGACCGGGTTTGCCGCATCGCCGTTCGGACTGAAGACATTCGGCAACATATAGTTCGGGCAGTTGTCATTGCATACGGCGTCGCTCAGGTCACTTTCGTTGCCCGAGTAGTCAACGGCCGATATTCTGTAACATGCCGCATACGAGCTCAAGCCTTCGTGTACAAACATGCGCTCGGTGGCAGCCACTTGTTCGAGCAGTGTATACGCGCCTCCCCATGTCGCAGTCCAATAAATGCGATAATACTGGATATCCGAAATGCACACCCCTGCTTCGCCCGGTTCCCACTGCAAGGTGTTGGCATATGTTCCCGGACGGGCGATGCAAAGCGTGGCAACCGACAGACGCTCACAATCCAATAGCGACACCGTGAGCACCGGGGTACAAGGCGCCAGCGTATCGCCCGGCTGTACGCAAATACGCTGGGAATAATTCTCCAGCGGCTCGGGTATCCGTTGCGGGTTGCCATACCCCCCGCGCGTCATGATGCGATAACAATACGTTGTGCCGGGTGTAAGGCCACGGTCCACATACTGCAGGCCACCGGCCGTCACGTTGACCGAGTCCACCAACCGCAACTGATCTTCGGCATCTTCCGCCCCGCCCCGGAAAATGTAATGATAAGGATGTGCCTCTATCTGGTTGGACCACGGTACATGTGCCGACCAACCCAGGGTAATTTGATCCTTCTGCGAAGTTGAGCCCGCCCTTACCGACGACGCCCAGGCGGACGATCCCAGCAGCAAGATTGTATCGTTACCCGACTGCGGACTCTTTTTCGTGCAATACCCCAGGATGTTATAATTGTAGACGTTCAACTCCGTGTTCAAGCCACCGTCCAGGTACGTGGTATCACCGAGCAACGTCGCCACTAGGGTGGAGTCGTTCGCCCGGTCAAACCCCATACCACGGTACACCCGGTACTCATACGGCGGCGGGTATACAGCGGGGTCGACATCAAATGGTTTCTTCCAGCTCACCCGCACCAGGCCGTCTTGTGTATCCGTTCGCTCCACCGACACATTTGTAATAATCGGTACATCGGCCAATACAGGTCCCACACAGATCTCTTGCGAAACATAGCTCTCTCCGCCGCCAGGCCTTGGATACACCGCCACCAGCCGGTAACAATACCGTGCGCCCGGCGCGAGCCCCATCCCGTTGTTGGTATCGACATATTGCCCTGTGGATTCGTTTGGCGAGAGACGTGCCGACACTGTGTCGATCAACGTATAGCCTAAGCCCGGTGGCATGCCCGTTTCACAATGGTCGGGCTGGAAGTTGGTGCCGCCTACTTTTCTCCATAGTTGTATGGTCTCCGCATTCTGACAGGTATAACGATCCCATTTCAGGGTCGCCGTACGCCGGGCGGCATTTAATTGCGCATCATTCCAGATCAGCGCGGGACCCACCACCGTGATGCGCCAGGCCTTGTAGACAGCCAGTCCAAAGGTATCTTCGGCCTTGAAGTACAAGGTATAGGGTTGCTCCCGCACATGCTCGCAGCGGGTGTACCAGGTAAACCCCGCATACGCCGGCGACTTTTGAAAGATGGTTGGCGAAAATGTGGCGGGTGATTCGCGCAATGAAAATACCTCCGAGGTGGCGGTAATGCGCACATCGTCGGGCGGCGAATCCAGGTCGTATGCGTTGATATATTCCTGGATCTTGTCGCCCGCCGTCACACAAATATCTTCCGGTATGATCAGCTCCGGGCGTTTGTTATCGCAGTCTTCTACAACAATCTGCATATCGCGGCGCACAAAGCCCACCTGTTGATACGTCCCGTCGGTCTTACGCCGCCAGTCGATGACGATAAAAGCAATATTGTACTCCCCTACCATGCCGGGAGCATCCCAAACAACGTTACCGCTTTGGTCAATGGTAAACGTCGGTATGCCGGTACCGGCTTCGTTGCCCTGGGCATATTGCGTGTAAAACTTAGCAGCCGCTGGACTCTGGTAGTTGAAGACCGAAGCACCACGGTCGCGGTAGGGAACGACCATCTGGTAAGAGATGCTGTCAATGCCGTCGGGATCGACCGCCTGAGGATTGTGAAACCAGGCCACGCCCGTACACGCCCGGCCCAATGGCGGCTGTCCCAGGTGCACCGGAGTATTGCAGCCCAAATAAGGATCGACGACCACCTGCGTCTCGAGGTAAAACGGCGTCTGAACCGGGCTGTCCATGTTTAAAATCCCCGCGTTCCGGTACTCCTCCACATAGCTGACCGTATACGTGCCGACATCAAAGTAATGGTTGATCTCAAAATAGACATAGGCAGTGCCGGGCGGCATTCCTTTTGTAGAATAACGGGGATCGTTCGGACGGATTTCCGGCACATTGACCCGGGCGCTTCGGTCGCCAAAATCGAGGTAATCATTGGGCCCGCCAAAAAGCACATCCGTGTCTTTGGTATTGATATATACCTCAATGCGCACGGCATACGTAATACCACCGCCGCTACCACAGTCGCCAACCCTTGTTAACCTGATATTGCCCGCGCGCAGGTGCGTGGCATAGGCAGGGCCACCGGGAAATAAAAGACAAAAAATAACCAGCAAGAGCAGCAAGCTACCCTGTAGAGCAGATTTGTTTACCAACATAGCGATAGTACAAATAGGTTAACGACAATACCACACAACCAACCACACGCCACCTTAACGCCAAAGAGAAAGGTAGCGTATGCAATCCCGAAGAAAATGTTTTAGCAGACTCAAACCCGCCACAACATACCATTATCCATAAAAAAGGAGTGCCCCACTGGAGCACCCCGAAAGTACAATAGCCTGGTGATCGTACCGGCTAGTCTACCGCTGCCTCGGCGTCTTTCACCACCACCGGCCAAATACCCGGTTGCGGTACGCTTACACCTTTTGTTTGTCCACGCTGAGTATCCGAGCCGAAATAGTATACCGGCCAACCTTTATACGTGAGCTGTTTCTTACCAAAAACATCGATCGAACCGAACAGCGTCTTGTCCAGGGCAGAAGGGACCTGGTCCGGCGTAGCTTCAAAGATCGGCCAGATCGCATTCTTGGCTTGATCGGTTTCGCTGGTATAGTTGTTTTTGTTCTTCTTATCGAACTCGAATGTATACAGCGTACGACCCTGCGCATCGGTAAAGTATGTCACCGGGCCATCACCTTCCGTATAGTCGCCCGTATAGTGTTTATTGTCCGCGCCAATCAGTTGAACTCTGCCAAGTTGAATGGTATAGTCAGGCTTGGCTACAAACCAAACACCGCCTACATTTTCACCGGTTGTTTGACCGGCTGCTTCCCGCACGCCGCCCGGCGCATAATAGTACAGTGGCCATCCTTTGTAGGTAGTCTGTGATGCACCATTCGCCGTAATCGTACCGAAGTCGTCAAAATCCAGTCCTTCGCCTACCAGGTCTTCGGTCAGGTCGGCAGCATGGAATACGGGCCAGTTGGCAGCGCACCCGCCTGTACAAGTATTGGCACCGGCTACGTCGGTAGCAAAGTAATACAGGGTATTACCATCGGCGTCTGTCAGAAACGAGCCCCGCTCTGCCGTGCTGCCCAGTACCACGAGGTCATCCGGTTCGGCCGGTGTGTTATCGTCATCGTCGCTGCAACCGACTACAACAGCCGCCAGGGCCGCCGTAAAAAAAATGCCCCGTAAAAAGAGCATACGTGTGTTAAACAATAGTTTCATACAGATTTAAATTTGTTTAAGGGTGTAAAAGAAAAGTTGTAGAAAAAGGTATCCCAGGAAGCGGCCATCGGGCCGCTTCTCGAAATAGCATACATACTCAGGTAGTGAAGCTCACGCCAACGTGCGGAGCCTTATGTCATTTGCCCTTGTGCGACTTCAGCTGAAAAGCGCGTGTCACGTTAAAGCCCAGGTGGATATCGCCATCGAAGAAATCGCCGTCCGTCTCGGTAATAAACGTCCGCTCGATCATACCCCGCGTGTTGGTCATCACGATCTGGAACACGTGACCGCCGGTCTCGATATCAATCGCCAGGCCAATGGCATCCTTGTAGGGTGAGTTATCGGTTGCGTTCAGGCGGTAGTAATACTCGGCATTTACGGATACGCTCCGGGTCAGCTTGATGCGGCCACCGATGCCAATCGCAGCCTGTGTATTCTCTGAATCGCCTTCGCTCAGCGCGATGTAATTTTTGTGTACCACGGTCGGCATCAGCTGCAGTGACAGCTTCGAAGTAAACCGGCGCGCAATCAACAGCTGTCCGGTGTACGACAGCCGATCGATCGTTTCAAAACCCACCGGTGTGTCATCCTCCTTGGGCGACGTCTTATACGCCCCGCTGCCAAACGCGGTAATCGTAAACGGTACGCCTGCTTTGGTCTGACGCAACAGCTTGTATTTCAGGTAGCCGTCGACCGTCTTGTCCACCGAGTTACGACCAATGCCAACGCTCAGGTTATCGGTCAGGCCATACTCCAGGCCAATGCGTACGAAGGCATCGTCCAAACCAAACATCTCATACAACCCGCCGTTAACACGTCCGAAACGGTGTGAAAAAATAAACTCCAGGGTGCCAGCGCTGGTGGTCTCTACCGAGTGGCCGTTCACCAGCCGTGATCCCTTAAAGGCCTGGCCAATATAGCCCTGATCTTCCTGGCCTGTGGAGAGCTCTTGCAATAGCTCATCTTGTGCCCGCGCCGAAAACGTCAAACATGTCGTAAAGGCCAGTGCTGTAAAAAGTGTTTTGAATATAAACCGCATAGTTCGTGATTATTGAGGCTTGTAGGTTACTTGAATGGTTACGTCCACCTGCTCGGCTATATTCTGCCACAGCAGTTTGGGGATCTGCACGTTGTAGTCCGCCAGCTTGACGACAAAGTTTGATTTCATCAATAGCTTGTCGCCTTGCTTTTCAACTTGTCCGGCGATCTCGACAGGCCGCACCACACCGTGTATGCTCAGTTTGCCCTTCGCCGTTACGGACTGTGTTGCCGGCCCCGAAGGCGTATAGCCCTGCAGCTTCCCGGAAAACGTCGCTGTTGGATATTTCTCCGTTTCCATATACTTCTCGTTGAAGTGTTCCTGCATCAATGCTTTGTCAAATTGAAAGCCCTTGATGGGAATGGAAAAGGCAATATCTCCACTGGTCGCGTTAAACAAGCTGGAAATTTGCGTGTTCTCCGCCTTGATATCTTCCACTGTGGCCTTCGAGAAAAAAGAGGAAGCTCCTTTCTCGGCCTTATACTTTTGTCCCAGTGCCGGCAAAACCATTGCCAGCGCGAGGACTACGAGGATCACACGTCGTTCCATAAACCCGATACGGTTTGGTTAGGACTAATTATTAAGCGCACCGTCGTCCACCCAGCAAGCAATCTGGTCGATAGCTGATTGTGACAGCGCTGTTCGCCCCGCGGGCGGCATGCTTCGGGCACCCGTGCGGGCCTTAATCGTGGCCGCGTTGGCTTTTATATTCGTGAACTGGGTGAAGTTCGGGCTTTGCGAGCCGGCTACGTGACAGCCTGTAACGGCACAGTTCGTCTGAATGATATTCTGGACATCGCCGCTATAGGTCACACCGCTTTCACCACGCGCAACGGTAGCACTAATCACTTGTGAGCAGTTATTCGCGTCACGCACCGTGACAGAATATTGTCCGTTGGCCAGGTTTTCGAATACAGGGTTCGCACCAAAACTGCCTGTGCCCAGTTTATACTGGAAAGGCGTCTTTGTACCCGTAGCCGTTACCGTAATGGTACCGGTGTCTTCGCCACAGCCGGTATCACTTGTTGCTTCGGCCGAAGCCACCAGGTCGCTCGAAGGCACCTGTAGGGCAACATCCGTCGTCGTCTCACAACCGTTGGCGTCTTTCAACGTAACGGTATAGCTACCACCCAGCAACTGGCTGAATGCACCGTTTGCCTGGAAGGTACTACCGTCGATGCTGAACTGGTACGGCGTACGACCGCCCGTACCCGACACGGTGATGGAGCCGTCTTCGACACCACATCCCGACGGATTACCCTGGTTATCTACCGCAAGGGTCAAACCACTCGTGGCGCAATCCACCATTTCTTCTTCAGAATGGTTTGCACAGGCGCTGGCTAACAGGCCTATTAGAAAAAAATGGACATAGTTCGCCCTGCGAATCATAAAATTCTTTGTTTTTAGTTAGAGTTGATACTTGAGTGAGAAGAAAACCCCCGAGCTCACCAGGTCGACCTTGCCTTCGCCGACGCCGGAAAGAGGAGCTTTGAGAAAGGGTTCCGCCTGTACCTGGAACCGCCTGCTCAGCCGATGCTGTATGCCGATAGAGATGTTTAACATACTAGCCCAGTCGTTGTTTTTACGTGTAAAAGTTTCGTTGTATATATAGTCCTGCGTGGGACCTTTTACTCCATACGTATAATCTTCGTTCAACATGATGTACGACGATACACCGGTCGTGATCGAGAAATTGGTGCGCGCCTCCGGTCGTATATAGTACGTCACGTTCAGCGGCAGGTCCAGCACGCGGCACTCGCCGTCCAGCCAATCTGCCTTTACCGTGTACGGTCCCGAACCGTATGTCTTCTCGGGGTTCTTGCTGGTATAGATCTTACGCGACCAGATGGCACCCGCAGTAATCCCGATACGCTTCATCGGCATAAACTCTACCAGCAAACCGACGTTGATGCCCGACTTACCCGGACGCTTGTACCCAATCGTACTGAAGTCCGGCGACACCGGCAGCTTGATATACCAACGCAACACCTTTGCCTTCTCTTGCTTCTCCTCTTCTTCCTGTGCCGCTACAACCTGTGTAGTATCTTTTTTCTCCGCTTCCTTCACCTGGGCGCTGTCTTGTTGTACAGCTGCCGCCAACGCTTCCTGCCCCGAAATAGTCTCGCCTTTGTTACGTTTCCGCATCGGTGGACCATGCACACCCATTAGGTCGCCCTTTTCCCGTACATACACGTCGTCTGCTTCACCCGCTTGCTTGTCGCGGTCCGAAGCTTGTGCGGTACCAGCCTGATCCTGGCTGTCCCGCACCGCCTCTTGGGTATCAGGGTAAAGACCTATTTTCTTTTCATCCGCCTGCACGCCGGCTCCGATCTGTTTGTCATCCTTCGTTACCTCGCTTGCCACGGGCTGTTGTTTATTCTTTGTATCTGTTGCCGATGTAGACACTTGATCTTGTTGTTCCTCTGTCGCAGCACCCTCTTCTTTTACTCCAGCGGCAGCCTCCTCCATACCTTCTACGCGATTAGCCTCCGAGGCTATTTTCGATTGCTCTGATCCGACCGGCTTTTTATCCGCCGTGGCATCTACCGGACGGCCTGCGACCCGCTGTACCGCGATCATACTATCCTGCTGATTCGATACAGCAGTCGCAGACTTACCTTGTTTTGCATTCACCTGTCCCGTCCGGCCAGTTTGGTTAATTGTCCTATCTTCCACGCCGGTGCTGACCGCTGTTTCGCGCTGTATCCGGCGGCGATTGTTCGTTGCTTCCAGGCCGGCTTCCCCGGTCTTGTTGTTATTACTGCTTCCACCGACCTCTTTCAGGCTGGAAACAGCATTTGTCTTATTGACTGCCGTCGTATTCTTAGCTGTCGTATTTCCTGCCAGGGCCTGCCGGGATGTTTCCTCCTCCTGCGTAGTTCCCCTTGCACCCGTCCGTACCGTAGCCGCCTCCTCACCGTCGTCGGCAGCATTGTTCGGCAGCTCGTCTGTTGTCGTTCCCGGGATGTCCTGTGTCGGCGTGCCAGCGTCTCCACGGTGTGTCGGCACGGTCCGGGCAAGTGCAGTGTCTGTATCCGCCGAAAGCAGTGGCATAGTCTCTACTACCGTTGCTTCCTGAGGAGAAGTCTTTCTATCGTCCGACTGCCATACCGACCATACGGAAGAGAGCAGCATTGCTCCCACCAGTACGCGCAGTGTGATGCGCCGGAAAAAAGCAGCCTTGTCGTCACTGTCCAGACGTGCGCGCAGCATCTCCCAGTCCTGCGGATCGTACGCAGGCTCGAGGCCGCTTGCTGCCTCCCGGAACAGCTTATCCAACTCTTTGTCTGACATCTCAGGCATACTTTTTCACATTAATCCTTTTCAGCAACGTCCGCAGCTGCTCGCGCGCTTTAAACAGGTTAGATTTAGAAGTCCCCACTGAGATTCCCATCTGGGCCGCAATCTCCTCGTGCATATAACCGTCTATCACGTACAGGTTAAAGACAGTTCGGTACGCCGGTGTCAATTGCTGCACCATCATGACCAATTCTCCGTAGGACAGTGTGTCCAGCGCATCTCCGTGTACCGACACCACTTGCGCGGCGGCAGCCTCCAGATCCTGATGATGCTCGTGCTTACCCGATTTGCGGTACTGATCAATGGCCGTATTGATCATGATCCGCCGCAACCACGCTTTAAACGAAGACTGATCTTCGTGCTGGTTCAACCGTGTGAACACTTTCATAAATCCATCGTTCAGGATCTCCCGGGCTTCTTCCCGAGAGCGCGTGTACCGCAAACAGATGCTCATAGCATACCCGTAAAAATGCTCATAGAGCACCTTCTGGGATTCGCGGTCGCCCTTGAGGCAACGTTGAATGATTGCGTTAAGCTGCTGCGGGTCTTCCAAGCATTCTTAATTTTTAAATCTTCCCCAAGACGGGCCTTGTCCGGGGCAGGTTGCCTGCACTTGAAAAAAAATCAACAGGATTCCAGGATGTATGGGGAAAACATCCCGAAGGTAATTATCATTCAGGCACTTCCGCAATCGATGTCGCCTATTTTACGACAGTGTAAACCCGCAATTCCTGTAAAGAGAAAAGATTGCCTTTGAACGTTTATGGAGTGATGCACCTATCGCAGATAAAATACCCCTTTTAGCCGGGCCTCTTCCCATGGCCGCTGCGAGCCCTTCGAAAGCTCCTCCACATGGTTGCGTGTATTCATAAATACATCCTCGATCCGTTGCGATACCTTCATTTGTTTAATCAGCTCGCCAGTATACAACCCGTGCGCGCCCGCGCCGTCGGAAGCCACCGAGCCGGGATCGGTCGCGTATGCGATGATCATCCCCGAAGGTGCATTGACTTTGGCCAGTCCCGCCCCACCCCGCTTACCGGTCGGGAACGGGTTGTTACGACACGCATCCAGGATGATCATGTTCAGCCCCTCGTGATTTGTCACTTCCACCGTGCGCAGCACCCCCGTCAACGGAATGGTCTTCTGCCGCACGTCCAACGCCGATTGAATGTCCGCGTCCACCGGCACCAGGTAATTGGCGCCGTCTACCTCCAGCCCGTGCCCGGCATAATAAAACACCGACACATCCACATCCTGCACACGATCGCCAAACGCATAAATGGCATTCTTCATTTGCTCGTAGGTTCCGTCTGTGATCTTCAATACATCAAAGCCCAGCTCGCTCAACGTGGCGGCCATACCGTTGGCATCGTTCACGGTATTATTGAGCTTGTTGGTATACTGATACGAAGCGTTACCGATCACCAGGGCGACCTTCTTCTGCGAAACCTTGACTTTACCGGTCACACCCGCCCTGCCGGCTACCGTTGCCCTGGGCTCATAGGTGATGTAAAAATCTTTGGTTGTTGTTTTGGCCTCCGTACTCTCGGCCGTTATACGCACTTTGTTCTTACCGGGCAGCAAGTCTGCCGCGCCGGTGAAGTGACGGTCGCCATCCAGCGTCGCTTCCTTATCGTTAATATATACCTTAGTGATCCGCTCGTTTCCTTCGATTGTACCTTCCACCGCCGCTTTATCGGTATCCACTACCTGACTGGCATAACTACGGTCTAATCCCGGTGTATTGATCTTGATCTCCGCCGGTGTGTTGCGTTCGATGTAATAGAGCTGCACCGCACCTTTCTGCAACCCCACGGCTAAATATTCACCATTCCCGGATATTGCCAGTGCCGAGGGCGTACCCGGCAAGGATACCGTACTGGTGATCTCTGCCTTCTCCAGGTTTACCGTCCACACCGCCGAGACATCTTTGGAAATATAGGCCACATGACCTGCGCCAGGCGCAAACGACATTTCGTCGACACGATAACGCATCGGCACGCGTTTGGTTTCATTACCCGTCAGCCAGTCGTACGACAAGATCATGTTACGACGCTCCGGCTGGTTCCGGCCCTGCATACCCCCCTTTGGAATAAACACCTCTTGTAATCCCACTACAAACCGATCACCCAGCGAGTTCATGGCTGCAGCATGCAATACAGAACGTGAGCCGGTATAGTCACCGCTTTGCAGCGTCAGCTCGCGCAGGAATTTTTGCGTGATCGGATTCCAGCTCAGCACGCTGCCTTGCTCGGTAATCATAAACAATTGTTGTCCGAAACGATCGTACCCCACAAACATGGGGTTTCTAACAGTAGCCGGCACACGTATATTTGCATGCGTAAGGTTTGCCTTCAGATCGAAAAGCTCGAGGTTGTTGTCCCGCGTATAGAGCACCAGTGTTTGCCGGGAAGGATCGAGGTTAACCAACACCAGCTTCGCCGGCACCTTTGCCGTACGAACGCGATCGAAGTTACCGGTGGTATATTGGTATATAGCACCGCCCGCCGTAACAACGACAAACTTATTATCTTGCTCGGTAAACGAAGTATATAGTACCTTTTCATCGGCGGACCACTGCTTCACCAGGCTCCTGTCTGCTACATCCCAGATGGATACAGTTCCTTTTTCATCCACCACCGCCAGGTACTTCCCCGCCATGGAGAACGTCATCGCCACCACCTTTATGGGGGTATCGCGGGTAAGCGCCTGGTATGGTGTAAGGAAAATATCCTGCGCAACAAGCGACGCAGCAAGATTTAGTATAAGCGTGACCGATAGTAAAATGCGAAACATATATAGTTCGTTTAAGATGTGGAGCTCATATCAACGCGCGAAGGCAACCAATTGTTTTGATTCCCGTTACAAAAACAAATTTATACTGAACCCTTTTAATCATTCAAACAAACCACATGAAAAAGTCTTTAGTAGTTGCGCTTTTAATCTTAGTCGTAGGAACCACTGCGTATAGCCAGCAGGATAAAGGTGACGTCAACGTCACCTTTTCCGGCACCTACACCAGCAATAAGTTGTATAGCTTCGGGCAGATCTTTATCAAAGGCGGTTATTTCGTAACCAAAAACATCGAAGCCGGTATAAAACCGCAGTTTCTCTTCGGTGATGGCTTCTCGGGCACCGGCGTCGGCCTGTATGGCACCTATAACTTCCTGACCAAAGACGCCAAACTGGTGCCGTACGCGGGCGCCGAAATCAACCACTCCAGCCTCAAATCCGGCGGTGGTGAAGAGTCGGGCAAAATGAAACAAACAAACATGGGCCTATACGGCGGCAGCAAATACTTTATTACCGAAAGCCTGAACGTCGATGCCGGCATGAACTTCTCGTTCAACCTGGCCAGCAACCCTTCTGAAATGGACCTCGGCATGATCTTCCAATTCCAGGTAGGCGTGGGCTTTATCGTCGGCAACGTCAATAAAAAGAAAGTAGTAGCCGAGTAATCTCGCGCACAACAAATAATATTAAAGTTGGTGAAGGTGAAGCGGTGAGCTGGTTCCGTCCCTCCGGAACCGCTCACTTGCTTTTTCCTATCGCACATTCACTGTCTTGATACCTTCCCGGCCAAACAACGTCGGGAAATACATACACTCCACCCGCGCCGGGTTCAACGCATAGGTTCCACTGAATCGCGGTATCAGCTCCACGGTATACCGGTATACCCCGGGCTCGAGGTGTTTAAAGAAGATCACCGTCTTTTCATACCGGTGCTCACGATAAACTTCTTCGCGGTTCGCTCCCGGCAGCTTGGCGCCATACGAGCATCCCGCCGGGATCGGGATCTCTAACATGACATACTCCGCTGGGTGTTTCACCGTCACGGTAGCCGTCAACCGTACGGGCTTACCCGCCGCCAGGCGCAGGCTGCCAGGCTCAAAGGCCGTTGTCACCGCAAAATCTTTATCTACCGGCGCTGGATTCTCCACCCGGTGTTGCTGGTGGGCCGTCAGGTATACCGGCCAATCACCTGTTTTGGAAACCTGCAGCGTTGTAACGTTCGCACGGAATGTATAGGGGAATGCGTGAATCGTCGTATCCTGTTTATCGCCCGACAATCGTAACGCTACATCATGGTCCGCGCGCTGCGACATATTCGTAAGCGTCGGCGCGAGCGTTTCCAACAGCAACGACGACTCATACGTGTTGCGCCAATGTTGCCCGCGCATCTCCAAGAAATAATAGCGAATACGGGTCAGGTCTTGCGGTGCCACTCCCCCCTCTTTCGCCAATAACTGGTACACCTGCCAGGTATTGGTCAGCGCGTTGTCATCGACCGGACCGTCATATACCCCCCAATAATAATTCCCTTTGGAGGTCATCTGTCGCATAGACTGGATCCATGCCCGATCGATCTTGCCGCCCGTGAGCTGCACAATACTTTCTACCAGCAACCGCTCGCGCAACGTGGCCCGGGTTGATTGCCGCACGGCATACACAACATCTTGCGCCGCCACCGTCTGGCCCTGCTCTAACAGGAATTGCATCACGGCAAGCTCGACCGGCAGGCTATCGTGCGATAGCTCACCCGCCAGCGTACGAAACAACAAGGCTCTATCAACCGGTACGGCATAACCCTGCTGTGCAGCCAGCTGCAGACTACGCGCGACGTGCAACGTCACCCATACATCGGTTGCACCGCTGTTCCACCAGGCCCATGCGCCATCGCGGTTTTGATGCGACACCAGCTTCCGGATAAGCTTCTCGATGGCGGCCTGCTCACGAAACTCCTTCTTCTGGTACGTCAACAGTTGTTGCTCCACCAACAGCGCCCGTAACCGCGAGGCTAACTGCTCATTGCAGTCATAGGCATACGTTTTTAAATAAGCCACCTCTTGCAGCAACACATCCGACAAGTCGCCCTGCGCATGGATCGTGACAGCGGTTGTGTCCGTAAAGCGCCAGGTAAACGTCGTATCGCGCGCCAGGCTGGCAAACATGCCCGTTGTCTCCAGCGTGCCCCGCGGGTACACCGGCAGGGTTCGCAGCTCGCCGTCACGGTACAGTCGCGTGGAGGCCGTATAACGAACAGATATAGAATCATGCCCCGCTGTCTGTAAGTAAATGCTGTCGATCACCGCACGATCAGGCGCTACGCTGTCGCTGCGTTGTACGCTACCATTCACCACGATACTGCGTGTCACGCGCAGCACCTCGTTGCTGTGCTGCGTGATCTTACCCAATGCCACGGCGCGATCGCCGGCCACCACCACCTCTTGCAACATTTGGACATCTGCGTATAAACTGACATTCACCACCGACTGATCTGCCATCCGCTCCTGCGTATCATATCCTATAAAAGCAAACACAAGCGTAGCGTTCGGGGGGCAGTCCAGTATGTAGTATCCATCTACGCCACTTACAGTTCCTTGCGTGGTTCCCCTGACCATCACATTTACACCCGGGATTGGTAAACCCGTTTCATCTGTCACGCGCCCCTGCACGGCCCTGCCCCAAGGCTGCCGTGGTGCAGAAGGGACATAGTATTGATTGCGCAGTCGCGCTACTTCCTGCTCGCGTTCGACGGCATCCAAAGGGCCGGTACCCAACCACCGTTGGGCTGCCGCCAGCGCCGCCGCGCTGACCGGGTCGGCGGCCAGCAACGAGCTATCATCCATTGTGCGATAGGTATGACCATACGGCCGCACCACCAGCGAATCGACCTGCATGTATTGCCCTGTCTCAAAGACGACCACCACACGGTACGTTCCCACCGGCAAAGTCCGGCCCAACACATTTCCCGCAAACGGGTATTGCTCCTGCGGGTCGTCAAGCCGAATAAAACAAGTGGTGGTCACGGCAAGCCCCCTTGTCGCAGGATATGGATCCAGCGTTACCCTGCCCATGCGTTGCGTTGTTGCGGACAGGCCGGGAGGCTGCCGGTAATGAAAAAACTGTTTTACCGTTCCCTCCGGCAAAAACCGTATACGTTGCGCCGTATAGGCTCTGTCGCGTAAAAGACTGAAGCCCATGCTCCAGGACCGCGATCCCTGCTGAATCCTTGATCGAACATCAACCTCCTTCAGAAGCAACATGTTGTTGCGCAACTGATATTGATAGTCCAGCGCAATCGGAAAGGTCATGCGCACGCTATCGTTGTGCGTAATGGCTGCCATTCCGGGGTAAACCGGCCCCACCAGTAATGTATTCCAATACCGCCGGCTATCTTCCCGGCCATTCAATGTGAGGTAATGATCTCCCTGCTGCAAGTATGTACTCTTGGCAATCCCCGCACGCTCAACCGGTATAAAATGTGTCGCAAGCCCGACTACCTCTTCCTTTGTCAATTTATAGGGCATTTTCACACGCGTTGCGTACACGGGCAAATGATTATAATCCAACGATAAAATCAGTTTCTGTGCCGAGTCTATCCGCACGTGGGGTAGCGTGATCTGTGACAATGGCAGACGCACGGTAACCGTATGCTCACCGGGCCGCACGGTGAACGAATACGGCTGTTGCAAGGCGCCGTCATAATACACCACGCGTCCATCGATATATACAATATGCGCCGGCATGACCTTTCCTTGCAGCACAACAAACGGCGCGACCTGCGCGACGTCGGCAGGCTGCCGGTTTTCAAAGTATCCACCGTCGGGAAACAGGAAGCGATAAAACAACAGGCTGTCCAGCCCCAACCGGGCACCCCAGGTAGTATATGACAAGGGCCTGCTTAACCACCGCTTTAAACGCTCCCCCATAAATACATTCCGTTCCTCCCGCTTGCGTGGCATCCTCCCTAAGTTGGGCACGGCGACATCGGTCGGCATCGTAAACTTGCGCGTATAGGCATACGCTGTCAGGTCGACATCCCGTACCGGCTGTCCGCGCGCATCGCGTACCGTGATCGTAATGGGCGCCCGTTGTCCGGGATATACCTGTTCAGGATGCTCTACGCCAATGGCCAGCTCGCGGGTATCAAAGGTGAAGGGATGCTCCTCGTTGTATACATTACCACCCCAGGTGTATTGCACAGACAGCGTATAGGTCGCCCGGGCGTCAGCCTTACGTTTCCACAACACGTCCACATCTTTCCCCGACGCAATCAATCGGCTGTTGCGGAAAAGAAAATACCGGAAGAGAATATGCCGTGGGTTCTCGGTCTTCACATGCAATGAGTCGTGCGTACGTCGCGCGGTAAACACCAGCGCCGCGGCCTGGTCACGTGGGGCCAACGACACGGTGCTGTCGGCATAGTGCACCCGGTAGAGTGTCGCGGCATAGCGCACCTTCTCCTGATAGGGCAACACCACTTCGCGCATGGACGATATACCGACACCAGTAAAGGTTTCTAACCGCACCGGACCCGACACAGGATATTTACCTGCATCCCAGGCTTTCACCTGCAACGTATCGCCCTGCAGCAACAACGCCACGGGAAACGGTCGACGATTATACGAAAGCGATACAACCTTTTCTACCCGTTCCTGGCTGCTGTTCAGAAAAGAGACGACGGCCTCATATCGTAACGCCACATCGGGCATCACACTATCGGGCAACACCACCGCGGTCTCGCCGACAGGATCCAGCGCAAGTGTATGATACCACAGCGTATCGGGCACAAAAACCTGGCGCGGAAAATATTGCTGCACCCGTACGGGGCGCAGCAATATTTCTACCCGCGCGTCGTACACCGGAAGATCATTGGCATCAACGCCTTTCAGGTATAACAATGAAGGTTCTCCGGGTCGCCCCTGCTCCACCCGCACGGAATAGGTGTTTTGCTGTAACACATAATCCTGAAACTGAAAGCTGCCCTCCGGCAGGGTACGTCGGCGACCACGCTGTAACCGGATGAAATAACGGCGATCACGCAAAAGGCCCAGGCTATCATGCAAAACAAGCTCATGGGTGTAAGCCCCCGGGCGAAAAGGTTTTGCAGTACCCAACTCTCTGTCAGACATATCATCGCGATAGCTGTTATCCGAAAGGTACAAATCCACCGGCTTGCGAAACCGACGTCCGCGTGGTGAAACAATATACGCCTTCAACCGCACCGTGTCGCCGGCTTTATACACCGGCTTATTCATGGCCACATATCCGCCCATACGCACATCTCCCCAAAGCGGGCTAAGACGATAATAAATACCAGGCGGCGACAATCGATCGCCATATACCAGGTTTGAAATATTTCGTTTGACGTAATGGTACGGTGAGAGCAGAATCTTCACCGGCGCCGAGTGGAGAACCTTCCGACCTGTGCGCACGACCACGCCGTTGTTCGACTGACGCTGGATCATAAAATACGAGACATGGCCCCCGTACTCCACCCGCAAAGTTCCCTGGCGGTTAGCGCTGGCCAACCTGTATGTGCCACTGACTGTATCGTATGGGATATTCTTTTGTCGCACATACACCTGTGCATCGGCAACTTCCCGCCCCAGCGAGTCATACAGCACCAGCACAAGGTCCCGCCGGTTGTTCAATACTTTCAGGTCTACATTGTTAACCGAACGTAGCTCCCCTCCCAGCTCGCCACCGTTGGCATACAGAAACATATAATGCCCCACCGGCAACGTGCGGGCATACGTCGAATCCGTCGGATACACATCTACCAGCGTATCGAGCATAGACACTTCAAAATCGCGAATATTGTCGTACAACCGTTGAACCTCGCCCGGCCGGACCTTATAAATAAACGTATAATAACTGGACTGACGACGCGTGGCGAGATCCTGATCCTGCGGGTGTGCCGGCAACGCAACGGCCAGCAACCAGCATATCACACAGGCGGATCGGTAAAAGTCCTGCATAGGAAATAGGGTTAGTTCCCCTCAGGATGCACGACCGGACACAATTCCATACGGGCAGGTGAAAAAAATTCAAACGTGCACGGCAGCCGCGCGCGACCCTTAAGCGACCGGCTGCGCGACGCGCTGCATTTCCTTTCGGAATTGTAGAGCGCTTTTGCCCGTTGCCTTTCGCAAGAACTTGTTGAGGTGGCTCTCATCGGCAAAGCCCAGCTCGGCAGCGATCTCGTGCACACGCAGGTCGCTGAAGCGCAGGCGCGATTCGATGTGCCGCAGGCGCAGGTTGGAAATATATTGCTGTAACGTCTCTTGTGTCTTATTTTTGAAATAACGTCCCAGGTACGATTCGGATACCCCGAACTGTTTGCTCAGGTGTTCTGCCTTGAGCTTCTCCGGCTGGCATAAATTAGCCTGTACGTAGTGGAGCATATCCAGGGCGCGTCCATCGGTATCTTCGTGCACGGCGGCCGGCAAATACTTGGCGATGTTCCGAGCCACAATGACGATCAATGTATTCACCAGCTTCTCAACGAGCTCGCGGTTATACAGGTCGCGGTTTACAAACTCCGCAATGACGGCCTCGGCCAGACTCCGCACCAGCGGTTTGTCGGATAAGTTCTTTAGGATACAGCCGGGTTGATGATTGGCATTCTGTAAAATATATTCCAGCCGCCGGAGGTCGTCGGTGTGGAAGGACTTGGAGCGTATATAATTATCGTTGAACCGGAGAAAAAAAAACTCCGTGGTGGCCCCGACGTCAAACGAATGACAGTCTTGCGGTGTGATCAGGAACATGTGGCCCGGCCGGTAGTTAAAGGTGCTTTTATTAATACACTGCTTGCCCGTGCCCGACATGATATATACCAGCTCGAAAAACAAATGACGGTGGCCGGCGCTGGGGCCTTCGTCCAGCTTGCTAAAGGCCACTTCAAACGGTTCGTACAAGGTTTCGTGCTTCATGACGCAAAACTACCGAAAAAGGTAGTAATAGTACCGGAATACCCATAAAACCCGGTATAAATTTGCATTATTAAACATCACAAAAGACATGAAAGCAATCATCTTACAGGCTCCCGGCGGCATTGAACAGCTGCAATATACCGAGCTTCCCCAGCCCGCGGTGGGTGAAAACGACGTTTTGGTACAAGTAAAAGCTATCAGCCTCAACCCCGTAGACGTCAAGACTCGCGCCGGCAAGGGGGTGTACGGTCGTCTAAAAGAGCTTACGCCCATCGTCATAGGTTGGGACATTGCCGGCATTGTCGCCGCCGTAGGCGCCGGCGTTATCACCTTCCGCCCAGGCGATGTCGTTTTTGGCATGGTCAACTTCCCCGGTCACGGTCAGGCGTACGCCGAATACGTTGCTGCTCCCGCAAATCACCTCGCGCATAAACCCGCCAATATATCGTTTGAAGAAGCCGCGGCCGCTACGCTCGCGCCGCTCACAGTCTGGCAGGCCATGGCCAACCATCCGCAGGTAGGCCCGGGTAAACGTGTGCTCATTCACGCCGCCGCTGGTGGTGTTGGTCACTTCGCCGTACAGCTGGCCAAGCACCGGGGCGCCTATGTGATCGGCACGTCGTCGGCCGCAAACAAAGACTTCGTCCTGGGACTCGGCGCAAACGAACACATCGACTACCGCGCACAGCCTTTTGAGCAGGTAGCCGGGCCGGTAGATTTTGTACTCGACACCGTCGGCGGCGACAACATCGACCGCTCGTTGACGATCGCCAACCGGGGTGGCGCCATCATCAGCATTCCCTCGGGTCTGAGCGAAGCCGTGGTACAGAAAGCAAAAGACAAAGGTGTCGATGGCAGCTTCATGCTGGTACAATCCAACGGCGTTGACCTGGAGGCTATTGCCGCCCTGCTCGCCAACGGTACCCTCAAAGCGCACGTATCACAAGTTTTCCCATTCAGCGAAATAGGTGCCGCGCACCTCCAAGTAGAAACAGGCCGCACGGTAGGCAAGATCGTTATACAAGTATAATTTATACCATTATCGAATTTTCTATATCAACAAAAAAGCACGGCTTAAAAAATCGTGCTTTTTTACTGAGAGCATATTTCGCGCCTCTGTACGAGGCAATTCGGTGGATTATACTATTTCGATAATTTTCATACTGTGGCTATCTTTTAATTTCTCTTATTTAAAACTAAACAAAATCCATGAGACGGCAAAAGAACCCCTGGATAGTCTCTATAGATTCTTCCCGGGCTTGTTTCCAAATCTTCAAAAGTATCTATGGTCTTATGTACGAAATATACATTCAAAAGTTTCGAATTAAAATTCACGATCACTTTCATACGATCCGTAACCTTTGAAGTCTGCACTATCAATTGCTCATTCGTCGGCAAGTCCAACCGAAACCTGCGTTTTTCTACCTTTCTAAATTCATACTTCTCCCCATATTGACAGGTTAGCCGAGTCATAAACTTATTGGCGTGGATGGATTGTTGCATTTCATGCTGCAAGTCCTTGACTAAAATATCCCCTCGGCAAATTGTTAATGCTATCACTTTCCGATAAGAATATTCATCTTCCTGTGCCGCATAATACACCGTCCACAAAAATTCCCCCTTCTTTTCCAAAGGCACAATTCTTCCGGTCATTTCATGCTCGTATGCAACGTAGACTTTATCGCCCACTTCTTCAATATCAAAATTGGAATACCGGTGCACGATACCTTCGTAACTATAATTATGATCAACAGGAAAATACGTCTTTAAGATGGACGATTCGATCAATTGACTGATCGATGGGAATTTATGCGTAAACATAACTTGCGATACACGCGTCCAAATCCCTTCGATATGGGACTTGTTCTGCGTTTCAAGGTACTCGCGACTAAACATCACTTTCGCCAACTCCTCCCGGAAAATTCCGGTAAACTGAAACGACTTCAGCACCGCGGTAAAAATACCACCACCTAAAATCGTTGTTCCGATGCTATTGAAAGCCGACGGTAACCGTGCAACAGTCTGCGGCAACAACGTTCCTGCCTCATTTGCAAATCCATGCCCGGATAACATATGCCCAACCAGCATGAATACAAAACCCAGCAACATAAAAATCCAGGGTAAATTGGAGAATAGCCATCTCCCGGCATTTTCTACTTTCATATATACTATAACTGATAACTGTTACAATGCCATAAAACGTATCCTTACACTTACGATGAAGGATATAGTCAAATCATTGCCTGAAAGTATATATTTTATCACACCCTGCCAACGATGGCACAAATATAATTTTGGGGAAATAATCTATTTCCCCAAAGTTAAATCCCCAAAGGAATCAATCAACGCCCAGTCCGCCGACCATCTCCAGTGCTACGCCTTCGGGCTTGCCATCGATCAACGGCATGGCCTGGCCGATCAGCGCGCGGGTCTCGGGCAGCGCGAGCGACTGGTCGTGATCTTCTTTGCTGTCCCAGATCTCCATGACATGAATAACATTTTCGTCTTTCGGGTCGCGGCCGATGGCGTATACACGTATGCCCTTCACGGCCGACACCTGGCGGGAGGCCTCCAGCAAGATAGCTGTGAGCTTATCGGCCTGCCCGGCCTTGGCGCGAAATTTACCGGTCAAGCCATATTTAGTAGCAGGAATGGTGGTCTTCTCCATAGTCGTATTCTTTTGGTTCTTGGTCTGTGTTTTAAAAAATAGCCCCGTGCACACTACTGACGATGCGCACATGGTGATCAGAAAGATAGCGAGTTTCATGGCCCTGGGTGTTTGATGGACCAAAAGTAGGCTACCCGGTTGACAGCTGTATGTCAGCAGCCGCCGCCACCCGGCACATCTATGCAAAAAAAATTGCACCCGGCCGTCCTGCCCATAGGATTGGGGCATTTTGCCGCCGTTGGGCAGAGGCACGTTGTGCCGTTGTACGCAAACTGCTACCTTGGTCCGTGACACCCCTTACCCCATTACCATGCTGAATTTCTTCAAACGGAAACAAACTCCAGCGACACCCGTTACGCCCACCGTTAAAACGGTACTGTGTGTACCCGGCCCCTGGCAGAACCATCAAGAGGTACTCCACGCCATTGCCGAAAACAACCTGAACGAATACATCTTTGCCGGCATGCTGCTGTTTGACATGAAGCGTAGCATAGGCTACGAGCTGGAAATATGTGACCCCGACACGCGCATGCGACAGTCGTTTGAAGTAGCCGGTAGCACTACCGGTGTACGTGATGAAAAAGGGTTCCTCGACGCCATCGAAGCCCACAAAACCGTGCTCTACGTGGTGGGTGAAACGGGTAGTCTCCAGGCCGCCGAGCAGATTGCCCGGGCCGGTGCCGCGTTGCTAAAAGCCGGCGGAATTGGTCTTAAAGTCGAGTCGGCCGGCAAGGCCTTTACCAAAGCGCAATGGCTCGACATGCTGGAAAAAGACTTCGACGAAGCCAGCCTCTACAAAATGTTTGTTCTCGACGTGCTGCTGGATTCCGAGCGCGGTATACTCTACTCCTGCGGCATGCACAACCTCGGACTCAAAGATGCGCTTTTTGTCGACGGCCAGGACCGCGCCGCCATCATGGACACCTTAAGCTCCTTTGGCTATTACCAGATTGTCGACAAACCCACCATCCACGCCGGCCAAACCTTCTCACCCTACCGCGACGCGCCTATATACCGCATCCACGAAGAAAGCGACCAACCCAACGCCGGCCATGACTTGTTTGAAAATCCGTTTGGAATGTGGCGGTTTGAAAAGATTAGAGACTAAAAACGCCGGGCCTATAACAGACCGGCGTTCATATGTTTTATTAAAAGAGAATGATTAAGCTTCTGCCTTTACAGGCTCTTTCTCATAAAAATCAACACTTCTCAAAAGCAATTCACTGTAATCGAATAGCTGGTCTAATGTAACTAATTCATGTTTTGATTCATTTTTAGCCTCATCAAAAAGAACTAAGTATTTCTTCGCTCCATTAAATTGCAGACGGCATAATGGCTTACGGTTATTATCGTCAAGCAACACACCATAATACGACTTCGTATCCCTTCCCACAACGCGTTTCGAATCAATGCGTTTGCGTAGGATCGATTTGACAATCATAAAGCCCTCTTTCTCATCTTCTGTTGTCTCAATACTTTTGGCTTCTTCCTCCACTTTCAACGCTGCTTCCTCCTGTACGCGTTGATTCTCCACTTCGGCCTCTTTTGAAAGAGCCGATTTCAATCGATCACTAATCATATCGCTAATAAGCTGAGTAACCGATTTCCGCACGATCTCCTTAAATTGCAAAACTACTTTTTCTGTCGCCCGGCCGTCGTAGACACTCCCAATAAAAAATTTAACAAAACCATCCGATGGTTCTTTAAATTCTTGAGAAAGAACAGCTTTTATCTCACTAGAATATTTGAGCTCGCTTGCCGTCGTAAAAATATTATCCACATCGAAATACGACTTATGGAATTTTTTGAGCTCGTCAACCTCAACATCCTTTATCTCCGTCAGATTGAATTCAAAAAACGGCTTCTCATCCATTTTATTGGACTCCACCAGGTCCGTATAGAATCGATAATGCACACCGTTTGTCAATAGACTAAATTTAGCCTTTGTCGTATGATAGTATCGAAATAGCTGAGAGTTATGAGGATCTAATTTCTCCTTATGGTGTTTACATTCAATCAGCAAAATGGGATCTCCCCCTTTCATGATGGCATAGTCCACTTTCTCACCCTTTTTGATTCCTAGATCCGCAATAAATTCCGGGTTAACTTCAGCAGGATTAAAGATATCGTATCCTAAAATCTGAATAAAGGGTAACGTCAACGAAGTCTTAGTTGCCTCTTCCGTCTGGATTTGGGGCAGCATCTTAGCCACCCGATCACCCAACTGCTTAATCTGGTCCTTAAAATCCATAAAATATAGTAGGTTAGTTAGTATGCAGACAAAGGAATAAACAACGCTCCCCTCCAACTCGTCATTCAAATGCCAGGCGTCAGGAGCCTCTCCATTCAAGTTAGAGGTTTATTATCATTCGGCAAAAGATCACACTATATAAAAATGTTTGCCGCTCATACTACGTTTTGCCTCATGAAACGTCATTAACACACTAAACCAAAATCACTACTATAAGGATATCATTAATACTCACTAACAGCAGACGGCATCACTGACGTCCAGATCATCGACCTGGAGTGGTCGACGATGTCTTCGGCCACGCTGCCGTGCAGGAAGTGCGCCATACCGCGGCGGCCGTGAGTGCCCAGGGCAATCATGTCGGCTTCGACCTGATGGGCAAAGTTTAAGATACCTGCTTCAGTGTCCATGTCATGGTATATATTGACCGTATAGTTTTCAAAGCCCAAACGCTCGGCGAAGGCTTCGAGACGCTCCCGAACGTTGACGTCGCGCTCAGGGTATAGAGGCGAATTGACCCAGACAATATGCAGACGGGTTTGGAAGAACTGTTGCAGAGCTTTGACCTTGTGGGCCAGCTCTTCCTGGAATTCGTTTTCGAGTGTACAAGGAAACACAATGCGTTTCACGGGGCCGCTATAGTTATCCTTGACGGTGATGACCGGTACGGCCGATGTGCGCACGACCTTCCCGGCATTGGAGCCTACGAAGAACTCGCGCAGGCCGCTGGCGCCGTGGGTGCCCATGATGACCAGGTCGCCGTCGACAGCGGACACATAGATGGGTATGATCTTGTGCATAGATCCGAAGCGGATCGCATGGATAACGCTTACGCTATCTGGCACATCCACCGTGAGCGTGCGCATTTCCAGCGCGGCCTGCGCGCGCAGCTCTTTAAAGAGGCCATCTTCAAACGACAAGACTGCCGGATCTTGCAATATCGGTACTTCGATAACATGCAGCAGGTGTATTTCACCGGCTGCCTGAGCGGCTACGTCGACGGCAAACCGGAACGCGTGTACGGCGGGTCCGGAAAAATCGCAGGGTACAATGATTCGTTTCATGGCAATTGTGGTTTCAAATCGTACTTCAAAAATAGCCTGGCGCAGCAATGTCGCAGATGAAGTCCGTCAGGATGGCGGCTGATTTCCATCAGACTTCCGTAGACTCATTCCAACCTTTTGCCAACCGGCCGTGTCTGACCTGTTGAAACTCCTACCTATGAGAAACTTCCTGTCATTATGCGGGTTCTTCGCGCTGCTTGTGGCACTGAATGCCTGTACATACGACGACGGCCCAGAGATCGTACAAGGCTACCGGCCGGTCTACAACCCCCTGGACATTACTGGAATCGCACTACAGGATGCACAGCCCGTGCGTTACCCCGGAAAAATTTACCGCTACGGTGCTTACCTGTTAATTAATGAATATAACCGCGGCATTCACCTTTTCGACAACAAAAACCCCGCGTCGCCGGTGCCTATCGGATTCATTCACATTCTGGGCAACCGCGAGCTGGCTATTCGGGACAACGTGCTCTATGTAGATCATCTCAATCACCTGGTTGCCCTCAGCATCGATGACTTTAATACGCTTGTAAAAATCGGGTCCACGCCGTTGGGAAAGGAGCTTGACCCCGGCCGTATCATGACGTCCAATATGCCGCCACCACCAAAGGGCTACTACTTTGATTGTGTCGACCCGTTAAAAGGATATGTTACCGGTTGGGAACCCGCCACACTTGAAAACCCGTCTTGCTATGCGCCCAAATAACTACCGCAATACCCTCATAAGGCTCTTATTTCTGTTGTGCCTTGTAGCCTGTAGCGACTCAGATCCTTCCAATAGCCCTGCGCCTACGGGTCAGGGTGGCTCGACAGCCCGCTTTACAGTGCATGGAAGCTACCTGTATACCGTCATCGATGATCAGCTCTCAGTCTTTGACCTCACGCGCCGCGATACACTCGTGCACGCTTATACCGGTAGTTTACCCTTTGGGATCGAAACAGTTCATGCCCAGGGCGGCTATCTGTACCTCGGCGCACAGAACGGCATGTACATCTACTCCCTGATGGACCCTGCGCAACCGAGCTTTGTCTTTCAATATCAACATATCCGCTCGTGCGACCCCGTGGTGGTGCAAGGCAAGTGGGCATATGTTACCTTACGCGGCGGCAACACCTGTGGCAGCAGCAGCAATACTCTGGAGATCATCGACATCCAGGATCCAAACCAGCCCATCTTGTTTAAATCGTATCCCCTCACCCATCCCTATGGCCTGGCGATCGATGGCAACATGTTGTTTGTCTGCGATGGCGCCCTTAAATTATTTGATGTGAGTAACCCCGCCAACGTACGGCTTCTGACGTCCGCTGAGATCAACAATCCCCACGACGTCATCGTCAGCAACGGACTGGCCACCGTCACAAGCGCCGAGGGCATTCTGCAATACAGCTATGGCGCTGACCACCTCACGCTCCTCAGCACCATTCCTGTTGAAATCCCTTAAGACCGTGTACTCCACTATATCACTATTCTTTGCCCTGTTGCTGATCAACACCGCAGCCTTTGCCCAGAGCACAGACGAGTATGACCTGGCCGTGCCCCGGCATGCTTTTAAATTCAGTCCTGGCCATCTGATGAACTTCCACCCGACCGTACAATTTGCCTACGAACAGCGGGTCGCGCGTCGGTTGACACTTCAGGGCGAATATGGTCACGTGATAAACGCTCAACACAATGACGAAAGAGGCTTTGCCAACTACGACGACGAGTGGAACAGCGATCGAAAAGGCTATAAAACAAAACTGGAAGCGCACTATTATGTATACGCCACAAAAAACGGGCGCTTTGCCTGGTACAGCGCGGCAGAGCTATATTATAACCATATTTCCTATACCAAACAAAGGACGACCAGCGAATACTATGGCGAAACACCCGACACCCGCTATGAAAAAATTCACCGGCAACGGGTACACTACGACGAAGGAGGTTTTAACTTCAAATTTGGTTTTGTGTATACCATGGGGCCTGTGTTGCTGGACATCAACGCCGGCTTGGGCCACCGATTTATACAGTATAATAAAATATTGCCTGTATTCAAAGAATCCCGTGATTGGTTCGAGTTTGGTCCCCGGGAAGAGTCACGTAACCAGCCGGGTCTGGCGATGGGCGTTCGTATAGGCTATCGTTTCCCGTGGCGACGGGCAACCTAACAATGCAGTCGTCACAACAGCATAAACAGCCCGTGCCGTCAGGTTTTGCAGCAACGGAGCGGCCTGCTCTTTTGACGCGGAGATCACCATCGCATACGTATACATCCGCGCCTCAGTTTGTGCAGGCTCGGTCTTCGCGGTGTATTGATAGATCATTTGTAGCGTCTGAGGTCTCCGCTGATCATTTACCTGTCGGTCAGCTTCCGGCGCTTTTTTACTCGCCTGGCGCGGCTCCGACTGTGACCTCGTTACTGTAAAATTCAGGTTTTGCACCGGTGCTGGCTCCCGGAGCATAACTTCCTCTTCACTTCCCGGATCGTTACCTTCCGGTCCCTGTTCCACGGACGCCTCGCGACCGCGTAGCGCCAGGATTTTTGCTGCGCCAAAACGCTTCACCTCTTTGATATGACCACCCTCGCGCAGTGATCCAAATTCGATGCCGATCGACAACATCAATGTCCATCCTTCTTCAGGCGGCGTCTGATCCATGGAAAGTTGCAGTGTAGTAGCATCCATTCCCTCCAGTGAGGGACACCATTCCGTCGAAGCGTCGACGCCGAAAGCGCCTCGATTATACCAGGCGTGCGGCAAATACTCTTTCTTGGCTACGTCAAAGAACAAGTCAGGCACAATGCCCAGCGTGGCGGTAATGCGAAATAACGCGTGGTTATTCTGTGGAAAATAGTTTATACTGTGCATCAGTTCAGGTATATCGACGCGGGCGCTGCACGTGGCACGGTCGAGCGTATAGTATGCCGGGTTACGCACGATGGAGTCAAAGCGCGGCATTTCCTGGGTAGTTGAAAAACCTTCGAGTATGCGGGCATGATCAGACAGGATAATATTTCTGCGCCCCCAGTCACTGGTACCATCCTGCAACTGTACGCGGCGCATGATGCTGTTGATATCACTACCAAAGTTATAGTCTGCCAGGCGCCGGATAGGGTTCATCGTCATGCGCACATGCCAGCCCATGCGTGAGCATCCGCCGAACTCGGACATCGTGCGGCGTGTATTGATAAAGTTAGCGCCTTTTTTGAGCTCGTCCGGGTTGGGTCCACCCTTACGCCGTACGACGATCTTCGAACAACCGCGCATGCGATACGCGCTCAAATCACCTAATTTACCCGTAAATGTAATCCCCTCCAGAAATGGCATAATCAATTGGCTTTATAATGAACATCCCTATAACAACTGGCAACGAAAGCGCCTGGCCGAAAGTAGTAAAAGTCTGCATCGAGTCAATCAATTGTATAATTTAAATTTTAAGGAAATAGAAATAAGAGTACGATGTTCAATAGCTTTAAAACTATTTGTTATCTATTGAATATCTATTACTAAATAACTCATTATCTATTGCTTATATAGATAGTTGCTTGACCAATGATAGACATCTACCGGATTTCTATAGTATACTTTTATGCTGTATCGAAAAAGGCTGATTATTTCTACAAACAACCGATCGGTTGAATACAAAACCTTAAAAATCGGGTATCTCTGGATGATTCAAGTTCCGAGAGAGTCTACAATACCTTTTGCAGAAAAACGGTCGTATAATTTAATACTGGTGTAAACCAGGGTTCAAAAAGGCAAAATGTATGGGGGGTATCCGGAAAGGTATGTACTTCCGTATAAATGCCGTAACGCTGTAAGATGGCGATATAGTCTTCCCGGCCGGCGTGCATGCGGGCTACACTACTGTTGAGAAACAACGTAGGTGGTGACTGTTTGCCGGCGTAGGTCAACGCCGAGGCCTGTCGCCAAAGATCAGGGTTCTCCGTGCGCGTATAGCCAAACCAGTTTGTAGCGGCTGAAATAGACCTGGTGTCGTTACCTTCACCCGATTCCGGGTGTATAAAGGCCACTATTCCGTCGATGTTTACCACCGCTTGTACAGCACTGCTATAGTCCATGTTGCGGGTGCTGTCGTCGAGGGCCGGCACGTTGGTGGCGCTACCGAGTAAAGCGGCGAGCTGGGCACCGGCAGAAAAACCGAGCGCAGCGATGCGCGTGGGGTCGGCGTGATAGGTAGCGGCGTGTGCACGGATCCAGCGGATGGCGGCTTTCAGGTCGTGTACGGCAGCGGGATAGAGCGCGTCGGTTGACAAGCGGTATGATACGGTAAAACACACAAACCCCTGCGCAGCCAATCGTTCCGCCAGGGGTATGTGCTGTTGCCGGTTGCCCGAGCGCCAGCCACCGCCATGGATGATCATGACGGCTGGTAAAGGCTTACGACTGTGTACAGGATAAAATACATCCAATTGCAACGTGTGGCCGTCGATGGTGGTATACGGTACATTCCGCGCTTGTTGCACGCCCGGCGGTACACTGTCGGTGACGAGCACGATGGACGGATAGTGCTTGCGTGCCTGACGATACGCGCCGGCATTGCTGAACGACGTGTCCGCCCGGTGGATGAGCCCCTCCGTGCGTTGCGCGTACCCGGTGAGCGGCAGCAACAATATCGTCAACCATAGTCTATACGGTGCCATGGTACAATATACATATTGTCGTGCGGTTTCCCACCGGGATGGCACGCTATATCATTTCTTAAAAATCTTCATTTGCACCGGCGCAAACGTTTCGCCGGTGATGATGACCACGTATACACCGGTGGGAACACCGGCCAGGCTGATCGTCGTTTCGGATGGACGAAAATACGTGATCGATTTTCCATAGACATCTGTTACGGTGATGTCGCGTACAGGCTTCTTCGATTCGACTATCAATATGTCTGTGGTCGGATTCGGATATGCTTTTACGGGGCCCAGGTTATCCTCAATACCCAGAACTACGTCAACCTTCAGGGTTGCTCCTACCGGCGGCGCTTCCAGGTATATATCGTCACCGGACTGACTGGCCGTGATCGTTACCGTGCCTTGGCGGAGAATGGTGACCTCGGCTCCGGATACCATGACGATGGACGGTTCGGACACGGCGTATTCTACTGGCAGACCAGACGACGCTGTGGCGTTCAGGAGCAACGGCGCATCGCCTTCGTGTACCAGGGCGGGCAGCTCGAAGGTGATGGTCTGTTCATATTTCTCAACAGTTATAGTGCGTATGACTGGCTCGGCGGCGAGGTAGTCTTCGCTACCCTCTTGCGTGGCCGTAATGGTGACCTGACCGGCGCGCAGGATGGTGGCCTGACCGGCTTCGAGGCGAATGACAGTGGGATCGGACACGACCAATGCAACCGGCAATTCCGATGTGGCCGTTGCCCCGAGTGTAAAGGGACTGTCGAGCACTTTCTTTACAGCAGGCGCTTCGAAATGGATCGTCTGTGCCACGGCCGGGTCCATGGCCGGCTCGTCCTCCAGGTCGTAATAGAAGTATTCGTTGCCATAGTTGGAGTCGTTCCGCACCTCGACCAGCATGCGGGTATCACTGATGAGGTAAAATCTACCGATCGTACCGTCTGCGCTGGTGACTTTCTTCGTCACACCGTTCGCGGTCGTTTTCCAGAGGTCATCGCGACCGTTGCTGGTGGCAATGAAATATAATGCGCCGTTGAGGGCGGTCAGTCCTTTTGGATTAGATGAGCCTTCGCCAGGTTGAATGTCGCGCACCATGCGCGTGCCTTCGGCGGTACCATCGCTCGACCACAATTCAGTGCCGGTTTGGTAGGTGCTGTTGGTAAAATAATATCGCCCGTTTACGGGCCAGGTGCCCGGGGTAATCTTGCCGGGAGAGCTATAGATCTTCTGGTGCTGGCCCGTGGCCAAATCCATCGTCCAAAGTTCATTTCCAACGAAGTCGTTATACGTCATGTTGTTGGTATACAGGATCCGGCCGTTAAGGAAAACATATGCAAACGGACCGCCTGTAGATACAGCGCCCGGTTTGGGATCGTTCAGAAATTCTGTGGTATTGCCATCGGTTTTATACATCGCCCAGCCATGCGTTGCATCGAGGCCCGTGAAGTATACAACACCATCGTGCTCAAACATGGAGAATTGTCCTTTCAGACAGTTTGCTCCGCAATTAAAAAATGGCCGGGTACCGTCGGAGGTACCGTCGGTAACGTACAAGTCTCCAAAAGCATATTTACCCAGTAGCATCCGGAATTCGGTAGCTGAGCCGGTGGCGGAGGTTTCCGGGCTCAGGTCTTTTACCATGGATGTTCCTGCTGGTGTGCCATCGGTACGCCACAGCTCCCACCCTACACCGGGCGATGGCCAGGTGAAAAGGCCAAAGGTGTCGTCAACGGCAGGGTAGATCGGCTTGACGCCGATGATTGCAAGCGGTGTACAGGGCACAGCAGTTTCTGCGCCTCGGCTCACTGCCAGCCATTGGCGTTGACCGTAGGGCCAGTTCTCGGCGCATACCATCAGGGCACCATTCACGGCATTGGCGATCAGTATATGCGCCGGTGATCCATCAACGATCAGCTCCGCGTGCGGCACGGTTCCTTCGGGCGTGCCGTCAGAACGCCACACACGAGTAGGCTTGTTGCTGGCAGTCCTCTCGGAAAAATACAGGGTATTGCCCGCTACCACCAGGTTAGCGACATCACCGTACGGCGTGTCGGGGTGTACATCTTTAAATAAGATCGTTCCAGCCGTTGTACCATCACTTTTCCAGACGCATTGGCCGTGCTCACCGTCATGCGCGACGAAATAATAATATCCGTTATACAACACCCATGGATCGGTGAAATCGGTGGCTGGTGCATGTGACGTGCCCAGGTCTCTTAGCACGGTAGTACTTTCTGCGGTTCCTTGCGTGTGATAGACGACACTGCCGTCCTTGAAGCTGCTCCATTGAAAATACAGTCCCTGGCCGTTACTACCCAGCGCTCCGGCTGATGCGGTGACCGTTGCCGGTCCAAAATCTTTTATAATACCGGTTGTTCCGGTCGTTGCGTTGTAGCTGGCTAGCCGGATATTTTGCCCATTCGGGGAAAGATAGTACAGATAATCACCGCCTACTTTCACACTCCCCTGTGCGCCGTTCGCAGCACCGGGGGTCAGGTCAACCACCATGTGGGTACCCGCCGTCGTGCCATCGCTTTGCCACAGCTCGGTGCCGTGGTCGGCATCCCATGCAAAAAAATAAGACTTGCCTTTATAGAGCACCATTTCCATGGTTCTGGTATAACTGTTCAGCTCTGTTACCATTTCCGGTTGCGACTGTCCATTGCTCCACCGATAAAGTTGCAAGACCGGCCTCCCCAGGTTGGTTCCGTTAAAGAAATATAGATCGTTGCCAGATGCCATCAGCTGTTGGGGCTTAACGGTATTTGCTCCCTGACCAATAGCTATAGCGTAAGAACCTTCCGTTGTGCCGTCAGTACGTCCCAGCCGTTCTCCATCGATAAAGTATACGATGCCGTTGACCTGGACCATACCGTAAGGATTGGAAAAACCGGAGTTATTTCGGCCAGTGATAGCACTTGTACCAGCGGCCGTGCCGTCGGTGCGAAACAGGTGAGAGTATGCCGTCCCATTGGTGCCGTTAAAAATGACAGCCTCCTCCGTTGCCACAAACTCATAGGTGGCGCCATCGTCGCGGCCAGGGTCAAGGTCTGTGATAATATGGGTGCCGGCTTCGGTGCCATCGCTCCGCCACAATTCCCGGCCCGTTTGAGCCGTCTTCAGTGAGAAGATTAGCTGGTTGCGAAACTTTATGGCACGTTCTGGCAAGATGCCGTTGAAGTCCATTACCTGGTGCGTGCCGGCCACTGTACCGTCCGTCGCCCACAGTTCATCGTTATTTATTCCCCAGTAGATGTGTGTATCGGTTGCGATAGGCGCCATGGCCAGGGAACGCGCGCCCATCTCCATGACGTATTGCGTGCCTTCGGGCGTGCCGTCAGTGCGCCAAAGCTGTGCGGGTGACTCGATCGAAACCGCATAGTTGACAACGAAATAATCGTACGCTCCCAGATGTAAAGTAATCGAGGCCCCAGGGCCGCCAGAACTGTACGTGGATGGGTTTTGCTCGTATGTGTTGATATCTTTCAACAGGGTGAGCGGCGCCTGTGCGGATACCCCATTTGTGAGCAGCACGAAGGCTGTCGTCAGCAATGCGAGGCTGCGAATGGTAACCAACCGGCAAATAGATTGCGCGAGCCCGGAAAGCGGGCGCAGGAGGCATAAAGTCAATTCCATAGACACCCCAAAAATACGGGATTTCGTCTCACCTCGTGGTCGCACGTATGTTCTGCCTCAAAATAAAACTTTACGGTGGCTACCATCCCAAACAGCCCTGGGCAAGGGTACGCCGCGTTTTACAACGTCAATGTTTCAGCGTAACGATTGTTAAAGCGATCGGTACAAACTACTTCAAAGTTTTTCGTGCCTGCTGGCGGTTTGATGAAGAACAGGTGATCGGTAAGCGAGGGATCCACCCAACTGCGCGGCACCGGCTTGGTGGCGCCTTCGTGAAGCTCAACGGACCATGGGTCGAGCTCGGTGCGTTGCTCGGGGCTGCCCAGGGATTTGCCGTCGGCAAAGCATTCGATCTTCCAGGCTTTGTCCCAGTTCCATACGTTGATGCATACTTCGTCGTGGAACACACGGTGGCGGCCCGGCACATAGGCGCGTAGCTGGTGCTCTTTCGGGCGGCCGGTGGATTTGTAGTACCACTTCAGGTCATTGCCGTCTACTTCGTATACGCCATAACCGCTCGGTGTGCCGTCGCTGCAGATGGGGCCGGTCCACCAGGCGCCGCAGACAGCGCCGTGGTTGTGCTCGGTGATGTTGTTCTCCGTCCAGTTTTCGTTTACGTGCGTGTGGCCGGAGAGGATGTGTACGTTGTATGGCTTCAATAAGGTATACAGGCGCTCGCGGTTCAGGACCACGCCGCCCATGTCGTCGGCGTATTCCTTGTAGCGGCGGCGCTTGCCCGTGTTGGAGGGAATGTGCAGGCTTACCACCACCGTGGTGCCGGGCTTGATGTATTGCAGGTCTTGTTCGAGCCAGGCAAGCTGGCGCTCATCCAGGTAGCCGATGTATTTTTTGTCTACGCCGACGAAGAACACATCGTCGAGTACGACGTAGTGGATCTTGCCGCGGTTGTAGGAGTAATATGACGGGCCGAAGTTTTTCTCAAACGTTTTGGACGAGCCTTCGTCGGTGCGGGCTTCGAGGTCCATGTCGTGGTTGCCGATGACCTGGAAGAACGGGATGCCGCTTTGCGCGATGGCTTGTTTGTAGTCGGCAAACAATTCGAATTTATCCCACACCAGGTCGCCGCAGCCGATGCCGTGAAAAAGCGTGCCGGCGGGGTATCCGCTCACCAGCGCCTTCAGGTCGGGCGCCGACTGGGTCAGCAGTTTCTGCGCGTCTTCTTTGGATTGTATCTGGGGGTCGGCCCACAATACAAAGGCGTGTTTGTCATCGCTGCCGGGAAGGGCTTGCAAGGTGAAGTCGGCCGTGAAAGTTTTCTGACGGTGGTCGACGGCCCGGTAAAATTGGGTAACGCTCTGCTCGTGCGGGAACGCATAGCCCGCCGGCAGCGACATATATACGTACGAAGCAGTCTTGTTGCTCAACAGGGTGTATTCGCCTTTGGCGTTGGTCAGCACTACGTTGATGCCGTCGGTGATGGCAACGCCGGCCAGGCCTTTGCCATTGGCCAGTACACGCCCCTTGAGCTGCGTGGTGTTGAGGTCGCGGTTGGCGCCCGCGAGACGCTGGGCCTGGGTGACAACCGGCGCGATGGCCACAGCACCCAACACGCCCAGTCCTTTGATAAAGTCTCTTCGTATCATATATAGTTTAAAAAATCGGGTTACGTGCAAAGATTGGGAGGATTGCCAGGCGAACGGGTATGCAGGACATTAAGTTTCTATTAATTATAGCGTCAGGCTGTGGCTGACCTTGACCCGGTCCATGACCACGTGGGTATAAAAATGCTTGACGTTGCTGTTGTCCATGAGCCATTTTTTGACAAAGGCTTCGTACTCCTGCATGGTACGTGTGTTGACCAGGAGAATGAAGTCGTAGTTGCCGGTGACAAAATAACATTGCTGCACTTCGGGTTGCGCCAGCATGGTGGCTTTAAACTTATCGAGCGCTTTGGAGTTTCCCTGTTCGAGGATGACGTCGACAATGCAGGTGATGGCGATGCCGGCGACGGCGGGTGCAATGATGGACACGTCGGCTTCGATGATCTTGTCTTCGCGCAAGCGTTTCAATCGCCGTTGTACGGCCGATGCGCTAAGCCCTACTTCCTGCGCAAGCTCGTCGGCGGTAAGCCGGTTGTTTTGTTGCAGCAACCGGAGAAGGTGTTTATCGAACTGATCAACGTCCATGCGTTTTTTACCCGTTTAGGGTATTAAAGATACCGTAAAAAAGCGTTTGCCTCCCGTCTTTGCAGAAATCACGCCCGGCGTCGCCGGTAGTTTTGCATCCTTAACCTTTTACGATTACGCTTATGAATCAATTTCAATCAACTTTATCTGAAGACTTGTCTGTCACTCCATTTACACCGGCCGAGATCGATGCGCTGCGGCGCGACACGCCGGGTTGTAGTCATGTTGTCCACCTCAACTATGCCGGCGCCGGTCTGATGCCAACGCCCGTGATCCAGGCCCTGCACGACCACCTCGACGTGGAAGCACGTATCGGTGGTTATGAGGCCGCGGCCTTGCGCGAGCGTGAAGTACGATCTTTCTACACGCAGGCGGCACGATTGCTCAACACCAAACCCGGCAACATTGCGTTTACATCGAGCGCCACCGATTCGTATAGTCGTGCACTGTCGTCTATTCCCTTCCGAAGGGACGATGTAATCTTAACTACTCAAGACGACTTTGTCTCCAACCAAATTCAGTTCCTGTCCTGCCGGAAACGGTTTGGTGTGCAGGTGGTACACGTGGAGAATGCACCGGAGGGCGGCGTGTCGTTAGAGGACCTTGACGTAAAGCTGCGCGTGCTGCGGCCGCGGCTGCTGGCCATTACCCACGTGCCGACCAATGCGGGACTGGTGCAGCCGGTATATGCTATCGGAAAGATCGCTGCCCAATATCCGGAAACCTATTATCTGTTGGATGCCTGTCAGTCGGCGGGCCAGATGAAGCTCGATGTACACCGTTTACACTGTGACTTTCTGAGTGTGACCACGCGTAAGTTTTTGCGGGGGCCTCGTGGCACCGGTTTTCTCTATATATCTGACAAGGCCCTGCATGCAGGACTGGAACCGTTGTTTCTGGATATGCGCGGTGCGACCTGGAAAGAGAAAAACCTCTATGTGCCGCAGCCGGATGCCACGCGTTTTGAAGACTGGGAGTTTGCGTATGCGCTGGTGCTGGGTAGCAGCAGGGCAATTGAATATTGTTTGGCGATAGGCGAAGACCGCATTGAGCGTCGCGTTAAGATGTTGGCCAACGATCTGCGCCAGGGGCTACAATCTTTGCCGGGTGTGTGGGTATTGGACCATGGTCCGGATGTTTGCGGGTTAGTGACTTTTACGGTGACGGGTGGCGAGCCGGTGTCTTTGGTGCAGCAACTGCGGAATCAGCATATTAACATCGTTCCGAGCTACCGCGATTTTGCGGTGCTGGACTTTGATGAAAAGGGCGTTTCCTGGGCGCTGCGGGCGTCGCCGCACTACCTGACGACGGAGCACGAGCTCCATCTTTTTTTGTCGTGTTTTGAAAAATTAATCCAATAGAGGATAAAAAAAGACCCATATCACCCGCAATACGGTATGGATATGGGTCTTCATGGCATTTTTTACGGGCACTATTCCCAACTTTTTTAAACTTTTATCTCCGTTGGGTGATTTCATAATTACGCCCTGCACACGATCGAAAACGTTATTCTGACCTTTCAAAACCTTGTGCTTCTACACACACGGTTGCATGTGTGCGTACACGCACACTCACTTTTGCTTGTTTTAGTTTCAAAACATTATATCTTTACTGAGCAATCGATATGCACAAAATTCCGTTTGAGCATGTCGATTCGAAATATTTACTAACCCAAAACCCAAACTACAATTATGAGAAGAAGTCTACGACTTACGTCTATGCTGTTGTTGTGGCTAACAACCGCGGTGGCGTATGGGCAGACCGTGACTGGCAGGGTCACTTCTGCCAGTGACGGCGCTGCTATGCCGGGTGTGTCGATTCTGTTGAAAGGCTCGACTACCGGTACGGCTACTGACACGGACGGCCGTTTCACTCTGAGCGTTCCCGATGTGTCGAGCGCCACGCTTACTATTTCGTTTATCGGGTACGCCACGCAGGATGTACCACTGGCTGGTAGGACGTCCGTTGACGTGGTGCTGTCGGAGGATATCTCCCAACTGGGCGAGGTGGTCGTGACGGCCCTTGGCGTGCAACGGGAGGCCAAGACGCTGGTGTACTCTACCCAGACGGTTAAGGCGCAGCAATTGACAGAAGTTCGCGATGCGAACAACTTTGTAAACTCGCTGCAGGGTAAGATTGCTAACGTGCAGATCACGCAGGGCTCGGGTGGCCCGGGTAGTGGGGCACGTTTTGTCATGCGTGGTAACCGCTCGCTGCAGGGAAGCAACAATGCGCTGATCGTGGTCGACGGTATTCCTATCAACAACGTATCGCTTTCTCCTGCGAGCAACGACTTCGGCGCGGTACAGAACTCCGACGGGGCTTCCAACATCAATCCGGACGATATCGAGTCGGTCACCGTTCTTCGCGGTGCCTCTGCCGCTGCTCTCTACGGCAGCGAAGCAGGTAACGGCGTTGTGGTCATTACGACAAAGAAGGGTACGAAGGATAGATTCACCGTTAATATAAACTCTGGGATAACCGCTGAAAGGCCGTTTGCTCTTCCAGCCGTACAAAATACATATGGACAGGGTATAGAGGGAGCGCTAACCATGGCATCCGGTAGCAGCTGGGGTGCACGTATGGACGGGCAGACCTATACGAATCTCATGGGCGAAGAGCGTACCTACAGTCCTCAAAAGGACAATATCAAGGATTTCTTCAAGACAGGCGTAAATTTGAACAACTCCATCAGCGTACAAGGTGGTTCGGAAAAAATGCAGACGTATTTGTCGTACACCAATAACAATGTGAAGGGGATTATACCCAACAACGACATGAAACGGCACACGACTACGGTGCGCCTGACCAATCAGATCAGCAGCAAATTTTCCACCGATGCGAAGTTGACCTATATCTACCAGGACATCGATAGCCGCCCTCGTACGGGTGAAGAAAACGCGCCGGTAAGCGACCTCTACCAGGTGCCCCGGAGTATGAGCCTTGGCGATGTTAAACAATATCTGGCTCCTATCGAAGTAGGCACCCCGGCCCCGGCCCCCTGGCCTGCCACGCTCTCGTCCATTTATCAAAATCCTTATTGGATGACAGAGATGACGAGCATCAATGAGACACGAAACCGCATCATGGGTTTTATTTCGGCGAAATATGAATTCAGCAAGAAGTTTGGGATTTCGGGCCGCGCCAATCTGGACAAACAAATTGACATGGGGAATTCAAAATACTCGGACGGCACGTTGTTATGGGCCACGACAGCCGGTGGTCTCTACGAACGCATGGACATGGTCGCCACGCAACAGTGGTATGATCTGAATTTTTACGGCGCGTTTGATCTGAATAAAGATTTAAAGCTGGACTACCGCGCCGGTGCCATCTACCAGGACAAACAACATGAGCGCAACATTTCGCAGGCGAACGGCCTGAACGTCCCCAACCTGTTTCTCATGTCGAACGGAAAGTCTTTTAATTATCCTTACGACGCATCAAATCTCTTTCACCAACAGGTGCAGGCAGTTTTCGGACAGCTCAGCTTTGCGTATAAGGAAGCCATTTTCTTAGAAGTAACAGGCCGGAATGACTGGTTCTCGTCACTTCCTGATCCGTATAATGTGTTCTACCCGTCGATCGGCCTTTCAGGCGTGATCTCCGATCTGGTGACAATGCCGCAAGCAATATCGTTTCTTAAACTAAATGCAAACTTCGCCGTGGTAGGTAACGGAGGCCAGCCATTCATTATCAATCCGTCGTATCCATATGAAGCGGGTGCAGGCAATGGCTTTCTGCACCGTCAATACACACAAGCTCTTGCAGACTTAAAACCCGAAGAGGTAACCAATATCGAGTTCGGGCTTGATGCACGTTTCCTGGAAGGGCGTCTCGGGCTCACATTTTCTTACTATAAGAGTAACTCCCGCAACCAACTTCTTCAAGCACGTCAACCTGTTGGCACAGGCTACGAATCCAAGTACTTCAATGCGGGTAACATTCAGAACCAGGGCATCGAAGCCGTGTTGAGCGGTACTCCTGTCAAGAGCGGAGATTTCAGCTGGGATATTACCTATAACTTTGGTTTAAACCGAAACAAGGTAATTGAAATAGACCCTTCTCTTCCGGACGGCGAGTTTTTCCTGGGCGGCGGCACCGGCTATGGCCGCCTGGCGACTCCCATCGCTATAAAAGGCGGGAGCTATGGTGATCTGTATGGTAAACACTGGCTCCGCAATGCCGCAGGCCAGCTTGTCGTTTCCCCTGAAGGCACTCCGACTGCCGGGCTTCCGACGACCGACGGCTCGCAAACTTACCTCGGGAATTTCAACCCGAAGGCTACCATGGGTATTACAAACTCCTTCACCTATAAGAACTTCTCAGCACGCGTGCTGATAGACGGTCGTATCGGAGGCATCGTGGTTGACGCAACCGAGATGAACCTGGCTAACAGTGGCATCGCCGAAGTAACGGCCAGCAACCGCGAGGAAGGCTGGAACCTCGGTGGTGTTGATGCCAACGGCACCCCTGTAGCAACCAACGTTACAGCCGAACGATTCTGGTCGGCCGGTGACAACATCGTTGCCGGAAAACGTTATGGCGTAGGCGAGGTATTTGCCTATGATGCCACCAACTTCCGCATCCGCGAGTTGAGCATCGGCTACAACATACCGGTTCCTGCCAACTTTTTGATCCGTTCAGCTAAATTTTCGATCGTCGCCAGAAACCTGGCGTGGCTGTACCGCGGCGAGTCGCTTCTGGATATACCCGGACTTGGCAAACGCAAGATGCAAATAGATCCCGATATGAGCATGGGCAATGGTAACTATCAAGGAATTCAGATTGCAACGCTTCCTTCTACGCGCAGCCTGGGTTGTAATCTGACACTTACGTTCTAAGCATTCAATGACAATACTTATGAAAAAAACAAAACGCTATATACTCCGCGCCACCTGTATGTTGCTGGGCAGTTGCATGTTGTTGCTGGCGTGTACGGAGAGCTACGAGAGCATCAATACCGACAAACGAAATGTGACCGTGATGACGGCAGCGGAAATTCCGTTCCTGTTCAGCAAGGCCTTGTCGGTGGCCCCGAACAACCAGAACAATTACCAGATCGCACAGAACCTTTTTGCCGACCAGTATGCGCAATATTTTGCCTGTACCGCGAGCTCCTTCGGTTCTGACCGTCTGGTCATCAACCAGAACTGGGTGGGGGCCGCATTCAATCCGATCTACACGCAGGTTGCACCACAACTTGATGCTATATTTCAATTGACGGATCCTTCCACTGCAGAATACCAGTTGGCCAGTATCTGGTGGGTATATGCATTCCACCGGGTGACGGACTATTGGGGCCCAATCCCTTACACGCAGATTTTACAAGACAGTGACGTCGTACCGTATGATGCACAAGACGCAATCTACAATAACTTCTTTGAACGACTATCCGCTGCCGTTACTGTACTGGAGGGGAAACGTGCAGAAACTCCGTTCGGAAACTACGACATCCTGTATGGCGGTGATGTAGACCTTTGGATAAAATTCGCCAATACACTACGGCTTCGGCTAGCCATGCGCATTTCAAACGTAAACCCGGGGCGTGCGCAAACCGAGGCGGAAGCTGCTGTTGCCGGTGGTGTGATGGAAGAGAGCCCTACCGACGACGCGCTGGTACAGCGTTCGCTGAACGGAGGCGATGGCAACGGACTGGCTATTATGCAGTGGAACGAATTTCGCATGAGCGCATCGATGGAATCGGTGCTGAAAGGATACGAAGACCCGCGTATATCGGAATATTATCTACCTCACCCTGTGGTGATCGGCGGCACGGAAGTTCGTCGCGAATATGACGGTGTACGTAACGGTATGACTCCTGGTCAGATGGCAGCGGCTGTTAACCATACGGATTCGCTTTCCCAGCAGGGACCCCGCTGGTCGCCTGTAGCGGCCGGTGGTATAGCAAGCTACAACTCTACGCCTCAGAACGTTATGTGTTCCGCAGAGGCCTGGTTCCTGCGTGCAGAAGGCGCTCTGAAAAACTGGAATATGGGCGGCAGCACACCCCAGGAATACTATGAGGCGGGCATCACCCAGTCGTTCCTGCAATGGGGCTTCACGGCCGGTCAAGCCGCGGCATACGCCGCCAGTGCCAACACACCCATCGAGCCCGACGATTTCTTCGACTCGCCGGCGATGACGGATATTCCCGTTGCATTCGGTAGCACCCTGGACGTCCAGGAAGAGCAGATAGCCACCCAGAAATGGATCGCGCTCTTCCCCGACGGAGTGGAAGCCTGGGCCGACTACCGCCGCAGTCATAAGCTGAAACTGTACCCGGTGGTAAACTCCGACAACCCGCTGATTGGAAACCCCTCTTCGCAATGGCTGCGCCGCATTCCGTTCCTCGAATCGGAGCGCGGGATCAACCCCGATGGCGTTGCCAGTGGCGAAGCTTTGCTCAACGGCCCGGACGACTCGCAGACGCCGTTGTGGTGGGACGTCATTCCTCGCAATTAGTGCTCAAAAATCCTCTATAAAAAAGGTCAGGCGGTATACACTGCCTGACCTTTTTCATTTTTATCTTTCGGTATACCTGAACCTTATCCCTTCGCGGCATGAAATCCATTTGCCTTTTACGTTTCATTCCTTTGCTGTGCAGCGCCGTGCTTATCGCTGGCTGTAAACACGACGCTACAACTTCATCGGCCCCTACTCTCTTTGAAGAAATTGCGCCGCAACAATCGGGGGTGACGTTTACCAATACGGTGCGTCAGCAAGGCGACAACCACGTATTGAACTACCCGTACTTTTTTAACGGCGGCGGTGTGGCCATCGGTGATCTGAATAACGATGGCTTACCTGATCTCTATTTTTCGGGCAACCAGGTAGCCAACACGCTATACCTCAACAATGGCAATTTTACTTTTGAAGACATTACAGTCCAGGCAGGTGTGGCCGTGCCACAGGGTTGGAAAACCGGTGTGACACTGGCCGATGTAAACCAGGATGGATGGCTCGACATATATGTATGCCGCTCTGCGCGAACGGACTCTACGCTTCGTAAAAATTTGCTTTTCATCAATAACCACGACCTGACCTTTACGGAGCAAGCAGCACAGTATGGTGTGGCCGATGACTCTTATTCTACACAAGCGGCGTTCTTTGATTACGACAAAGACGGCGATCCCGATTTGTTTGTGCTCAACCACTCCATCCCGAAGTACGGCGGCTTTAGCAAACTACTGGCCGGTCTTAAACATCAGAAGGGCGATAAATTCGGCAGCCGCTTATACCGGAACGACGGCGGCAAGTTCACCGATGTAAGCGAACGCGCGGGGCTCATTAACAACGTGCTGAGCTTTGGACTGGGACTGGCGATTACTGATTTCAACAACGATGGCTGGCCGGATCTGTACATCTCCAACGACTTCAATGAAGAAGACTATTTATACATCAACCAACGTGACGGCACGTTTAAAAATACCATTACAACTGCCACCGGGCACGTATCGCTGTTTTCTATGGGCTCTGACGCCGCCGACATCAACAACGATGGCTTGACCGACCTCATCACCCTCGACATGTTGCCCGAAAGCAACGAGCGCATCAAACTTTCGTCGGGTGATGACAATTACGACAAGTATAATCTGCTGCTGGAGGCAGGCTTCCACGACCAGATCATGCGCAACATGCTGCAGATCAACAACGGCGACGGTACGTTTTCAGAAATTGGTCAGCTGGCCGGTGTTTCGAATACCGACTGGAGCTGGGCTGCTCTGTTTAACGACTACGACGGTGATGGCTGGAAGGATCTATACATCACCAACGGTTATGAGAAGGATTATACCAACATGCAGTTCCTGAAGTTTACGGTGGACGAGCAGGTGAAGGCCCGTACCACCGGCACCGCCCCCAACCTGCAGTTGATCCTGGACCAGATGCCGGCCATTCAGGTTGGCAATTGTGTGTTTAAGAACAACGGCAACCTGACGTTCACCAAAATGAATGCACCCTGGGGTGTTACGCGGCAGTACAAATCGAACGGTGCGGCGTATGCCGACCTGGACAACGACGGCGACCCCGACCTGGTGGTCAATACCTTGAACGAGCCGGCCGTACTGTATCGCAACCGTAGTGTGGACGATCACCAGGCCAGATTCCTGACTGTAGACCTACGGAAGCGCAATGCCGGTCGCACGCTGGCGGGTACGCAGGTGACGGTATACCAACCGGGCCGTGTGCAGCACTATGCGTTTGAGCCGGTGCGGGGATTCCAGTCGTGCAGCTATACACCCATGCAGATCGGACTGGGTGCCGACAGCGTGGATTCGGTGCGCATTACCTGGCCGGATAATAAAAGCCAGCATTTCACAAAGGTCTCTAATACGCTGGAACCTGATTATGCGCAAGCTACGGCCCGCTATCGTTCTCCGTCTACTGCGAAGCCGTTTTTCACACTTACACCGGCTCCCGCCTGGCAACATGTTCCGTCCGGGGTGAACGATTTTAAACGCCAGTTTCTGCTGCCGCGTATGTATTCGCGCTCGGGTCCGCGCATGGCGCAGGGTGATGTCAACCACGATGGGTTAGAAGATCTTTACCTCTGTGGACCGCAGGGTCAGCGTGGCACCGTATTGCTGCAACGGAAAGACGGTACGTTTACGGAAGCGGCTGTGCCGGTGTTCGAGCAAGATAAAGTATATCAGGATGAAGATGCTGCCTTCTTTGACGCCGATGGCGATGGCGATGCGGACTTGTACGTGGTGAGTGGTGGTTATCAGTTTCAACCGAACGATGCCATATTACAAGATAGATTATACCTGAACAATGGTCATGGTCAGTTTATACGCGGCACGTTACCAACGGAAACGCTGGCGGGATCATGCATTACTGTGTTGGATGCGGACGACGACAAGGACATGGATGTTTTTGTAGGCACCGGTATAACACCGGGACAATACCCTATCGCGTCGGCCAGCTTATTGTTGATGAATAATGGCAAAGGCGCCTTTACTTCGAGCACGGATGGTTTATTTGCCGGGCTAGGCATGGTACGCGACGCGAAGGCGGCGGACATCAATAGCGATGGCAAGACCGATCTGATCGTGGCCGGTGAATGGACCCCCGTGCGTACGCTGATCAACCAGGGCGGCGCAGCGTTTACCGATGCTACGGCTACCTTCCTTGCCGGAAACACGACGGGCTGGTGGAACTGTCTGAAAGTAGAGGACCTGGATGGTGATGGCGACGTCGATATTGTAGCGGGTAACTATGGTGCGAATCATCAGTACAATGTTACGGCTGAACACCCCGCGACGCTCGTCTATAAAGACTTTAATAAAGATAACCAGGTCGATCCTTTCTTCTGTTATTATATAGGAGATCAGTCCTATCCATTTGCCAGTCGCGATGAAGCGCTTGGACAAGTGACATTCCTTAAGCCACGGTTCAACGACTACACGTCGTATGCAAATGCTACGTTGAACACGATGTTTAAGCCCGAAGAACTAGAAGGTGCTACGACGCTTTCGGCCCCCTCTCTATATACCTCCTATTTCGAAAATCAAGGCGGCCGATTTGTACAGCATGAATTACCTGTACAGGCACAGTTTGCTCCGGTATATGCTATTGCTACAAGCGATGTAGATCACGATGGTGACACCGATTTGATCCTGGCAGGCAATGAGACAAACGTGCGCGTTCGTGTAGGCCGCTCGGATGCGCTCAGCGGCGCAGTGCTGCTGAATGATGGCAAAGGGAATTTCTCCTATCTGCCGCAAAACCGCAGTGGATTGCAGTTGCGGCATGATACCCGGGCACTTGCGGTGATTGCTGCCGGTGGCTCAACCCTATTAATGAGTGGCGCTACCGGACAACCTTTAACATGCTATCGCCTGGCGCAACGGCCGCGCCCATAAAATCATATACCTATACTGCAACTATTCCAACGCAGCCAAAACTTCTCTACCTCAGCCACGACGAGAACTGAGGCCGGCGATTATACCGTTCATGTAAATATCGGTGTATGCCAGCGGCGTGCGCCGTATATTAATTTCACGTTAGCTATATACTCGTTATGGAAACAACTATACAACCTCTACAACAAAAGGAACGACTTTTCATTCTGGATGCCATTCGGGGCATAGCCCTGTGTGGCATCCTGATCCTAAACATCGGTGGCTTTGCCCGGCCTCATCAGGCTTCGCGCCACCTATTAGTGTACAACGAAACATCCCCCGTGGATCTTGCCTCCTGGTACGTTACCAACTTCCTGGTGGAAGGTTCGTATCGCGGCTTGTTCTCGATGTTGTTTGGCGCGGGCATGTTGTTGCTCGTACACCGGCTCGCCAAGCAACACACAGGCTTAGCCGCGGCCGATATTTATTACCGGCGGCTGATCTGGCTGTTGCTCTTCGGCCTGTTTAATGCGTATGTATTGTTATGGTTTGGCGACATCCTCTATGCGTATGCACTTTGTGGGCTTTTCTTATTCCCCTTTCGTAACAGCTCTATTAAGCTACTGCTGGTGCTCGCTATTTTCTGCTTTGCGGTGACGGTCTATAAAGGTTGGTCCCGGACTACGGAACGACTGGCGGTGCGCGAACGAGCCCTCGCCGCCCTGGCCCTCGAGAAACAGCAGAAGGCACTGACCGACAAACAACAAGAGGATCTCAAAGCCTGGAAGATGATCGAAGAAAAAAGCAGTATTGCCAAACTGCGCGAGGGTGCCGAGAAGAAGGTCAGCGATATGCAAAAGTCCTACCCCGAAGTTTGGGAACACCTGGCCCCGATGATACGGGCATTTGAAAGCACCAAGATCTATGACGCCTTTTTCTTCGACGTGATGCTGTTCATCTTTCTGGGCATGGTATTCTATAAAACGGGCATCCTGACCGGCGACAAACCTTTGTGGCTGTACGGTGTGTTTGTTGTCGTGGGGTATACGCTGGGATTCGGCTGGGGCATCCTGGAAGGGAATGCTTACCGCGCGGCGAACTTTGATTATTACCGGTACCTGGAGATCCGACCTATCAAGATCGAGATATATCAGTTACACCGCTTGTTGGTTACGTGCGGGCATATCGGATTGATTGTGCTGGTGTGGAAGAGCGGCTGGATGGATTGGTTTCTTAAAGGCTTTGCCAACGTGGGTCAGCTGGCGTTTACCAATTACCTGATGCAGTCGGTGCTGTGCACGTTGTTCTTTCATGGTTATGGTTTGGGATTTTATGGTAAGCTTACTCGCAGCGAGCTTTGGTATGTTGTCGTGGGGGTTTGGGTGTTCCAGATTATTTTCAGCGCGATATGGCTGCGGTATTTTCTCTATGGGCCATTGGAGTGGGTGTGGCGGAGCTTGACGTATTGGAAGCGGCAGCCGTTGGTACGTGCGGCAGGGTCCATTGAGACAGTTAGTGCATAAAAACAAAAAGCCCCTCGCTGCTGACGGGAGCCTGTGTCAACGGAGCTAACAGCCGCACAATTTCATGGCTGTGGGATAAAAATTCTCTTAACACATAAAAGTATTTCCCCTTGTAACCATTCTTCAACCATTGATTAAGAAGATGCTACTTACACGCTAATAACTAAGCAATTTTAATGAACCCCAAATTACTTTAGACCCTTCAGGGATGTCAGCACTCTCCGGAACATATATATAACTATGATCCGGTGGAGTCACCGACACCAACATAAGATCGCGTTTTTCCAATTCATGAAAATCACGTTCAGCCAGCTGCGAAAATTCACGGCACGGCTCAATTACAAATAGTTCTTCTTCAACTGAAAGTACTTTAATGAGATAGACATTCGCTCTAATCTCAGACTCTCCGTCAGATATACCTGCGTTATAAGCTTTTAACAATTTAATATCATCGTAATCCGCTGAAATATCTAGTAGCTCAAATTTTCCCAACTCAATCCCCTTCATTTTCCTAACATCACAGGAAATCAGAGAAATAAACAGCAAACAAAAGATCAACAAATACCTCCTCATAATCAATCTATTTCCGCGGGATGACCCCCCATATTTTTATACAAATGACCCGATTTATATAATCGATACATTCGATCGGGCTGGACTTTTGTTAGGCCAGTAGGGTCATTGGCGTCATATTGCTGCGAGCAACGCGGTGGATAGGAGTACAAGAATATAAAGGATAAATCACAAAGAAAACTCCTTGAACTGCATTAAAAGGCATAGTATAACAGGCTTAGAGCCGTTGCGGTCGCTAAACTGCACACGATTGCCATAAGTAAGGCCTTAAAAAAATATATTCACGCGATTGATAAAAACTGCTGTTCTGGGCGATTTGACGAGAGCATAAAAAAAGAGGGTATCTCAATATTGAGACACCCTCCCCTTTATCTATATCGATGCTTAGAAATTCGCTTTGTCAACATCCCACCAGAGGCGTGTGCCACCGGTGTTCGGACCCTTCAGGCGGGTAACCGCATCTGCAACGGCGGTGCGATTAGTCTGGAACTCAGCCTCGGGATACGGAAGTCTTCTGATCTGAACGTCCGTGTCGATCGAACCACCACTTCTATTCACGTAAACCGGGAACAGCTTGGGATAGCCTGTGCGGCGGAATTCCGTCCACGCTTCCATGCCTTCGGGGAACATGGCAATCCATTTCTGGGTTATGATGCGCTCGAATTTGCGTTCGTCGCTGTCTCCGTTTTCCCAGGCGATGGTGATGTTCGACGGTGCGTCAATGTTACGCTTGTCGTTCAGGGGATCTATGTAGTCAGCTTGTGTGCTGGTGTTGTCGGACAGATAGCTACCGATATTGGCACCCCACTGTTCCATCGATACCTGTACGCCCTTTTCATAGTTCGCTTGCGCGTCGCCCGCACCAGCCCAGCCACGCAGGGCAGCTTCGGCTTTCAGGAACCATACTTCCGCGGCAGACATAACGTGCTGGGCACGTGTCTGGGTAAACGTCGTCGCCGTGTTGAGGCTCGAGTAAGGCGTGTATCTCGCTTTCTCGTCGATGTCGGAACCTATACGAATACCGATGTACTGGCCGGAGAAGTCCGGGTCACCAGTGGCAGGAGTCGTTGTCCGCGCAACGTATATCGGCAGACGCGGATCGTTGTATCCCTGCAAGTAGGTAATAACGGCTGCGTTGACGCGGTTATCAGCCCACTGTTCGGTGATCATGAACAGATCGCTTGTACCGTTGGTTACCTCACGGGCGGCATCGTCGGCGGGTACTTCCATCAATCCGCCAGCGTGGGCGAGAGCCTTTTCTCCTTCACGCTTGGCAACTTCGGGAGCTACCTTTACGATGTGCGTGGCGAGACGCAGACGCAGCGAGTTGGCAAACTTGATCCATTTGGTATAATCACCTTCGTAGAACAGGTCCACCGATTCAAAAGGTTTCTGACCGGCGTTGGCAGGATCGCTTACAAATGCTCCGAGGTTATTTACAGCAGTATCGAGCTCCAGAAAGAACTGGTTATAGATATCGGACTCGTTGTCGTAGGCGATGTTCGTAGCCGATTTTCCCGCCGCACTGTACGGAATAGGACCGAATTTCTCCGTTACGCGATGCATAGCTTCGACTTTCATAATCAACGCGACAGCCCATAGGTCCGGGTTGGTTTGACCCAGTCCGCTGCGCTGCATCTGGTCGATATTTCGGAACACGAATGTATACATGCCTTTAAAGGCGTTGTTATTCCAGCCGTCTACCAAGCCGTAGTTCATGTTGTTTTGAAACGAAAACGGGTGCGGCGACATCATATAGCCCGCGTAAGCATCCGCACCCAGGTTCTGGGCAGTTTGATAGTCGTGGAACAGCTCGTGCTGCATGGTGGGAAACAATAGCTTCGCATCGTCACCTACGCCGGTGTTATCCGTATTATAATCTTCGAAGTTGTCCGTACAGCCCACCATTGCGGCGGCCGTCAGGAATGCCAGAATATATTTTTTCATAGCTATGTAGTCTTTTATCGTTAGAGAGTAACATTAACCGAGAAACCGATATTGCGGGTCGCGGGCTGGCTGAAAATGTCTACACCGGAAAGACCGTTACCCGTCGAGAGCGTGAGCTCAGGATCGAACGGAGCATCTTTGGAAATGTAGAACAGGTTACGGCCGATGAGCGAGAAGCGAAGGCTTTTCACCACGTTACTCTTCATCGGGAACGTATAGCCGAGCGACGCTTCACGCAGGCGTACAACGGTAGCGTCGTACATGTATTGGCCCATGATGCCGTTGGGGCCACCGGTAGTACCATACCATGTCTGGGCATCGACCGACGAAACAGCTTCGCCTTCGGGGTTGACCGCATTTACGGGTACGCCACCTTGCGCTCTTGCATCACCCGTCCTTTCAGAAACACCATACTGGTCCATGAGGGCTTCCGTCATCGACAGTACCTTTCCGCCGAAGCGGCCGTCTACGAGGACGTTGAGTACGAAGTTGCCGTAGTTAACCGTGTTGGTCCAGCCCATGGAGAATTTGGGGGTAGCGTTGCCGATGAATTCGAAGTCCGTCGTACGACTGGGAGCTCCGTTTTCATCGAGCATAACACGGTCCTGATCGTCGCGCATCACTTGGTAACCGTAGATGTCACCCGTCATACCGCCTACTGCTACCTGACCGAGGTACCCAAGGTTGTTGTTCCCAGTAACAACGAGGTTATTGATGCCGCGGTCGGCGGCAATATCGATCACTTCGTTTACGTTACGCGAGCCGTTGAGCGAAGTATTCCATGAGAACTTTTCGCCGCGGATCACATCGTAGCCAACCATAAATTCGAAGCCTTTGTTTTGCACTTCGCCTGCGTTGATATACGCTCTTTCGTAGAGGCTGGCGGCAGAAGGCGTCACCTCAATGAATTGATTGAACGTATTCGACTTGTAGTAGTTGAACATCACGCTGAGGCGGTTGTCAAAGAACTTCAGGTCGGCACCAACTTCGTACGTGCGGGTACGCTCGGGCTTGAGGGTAGCAAACGCCATCACACGACGCAGGTCGATCGCACCGGTGCTGGGATTGGTATAGTTTTGCGGGTTAGTCACGTACAGCGGTACCGTGTTACCTACTTCGGCGTAGTTCACGCGAACTTTCGCGAAGGTAATAGGAGCCGGCAGGTCTACTGCATCCGACAAAACACCGGAGAGACCTACTGCAGGATAGAAGAACGAAACGTCGGGTGTAAACGACAGGTTCGAAGACCAGTCGTTACGACCAGTGGCATTCAGGTACAACCACTCGTGGTAGCCAATGTTAACAGTTCCGAATACGGACTGCAGCTGTGTGTGGTTTTCGGGAATCGTCTTGGTGGCGTTCATGTCGCCGCTTACCAATACGTTTTGCGCCACAAAGAAGTTCGGGTTTCTCAGGCCGAGGCTACCGGGACCGGTTTCCAGTCCAACGCGGCGGCTATCGGTAATGGAGGTACCCACGAGACCGTCAATTCTAATAGCGCCATCCATCGGTAGGTTGAACGTCAGCAACGCGTCGCCGTACTTTTGTGAAAGCGTCTGGGAATTGTTGACGTAGAAACCGTTGGCTGACCCGCCCGTCAATGTAGCATGTGTACCGGAGTACATCTTGGCTTCGAAAATATCCTCGATGTGGTCCATGTTACCACGGAGTTGCAGGCTGAGGTATTTATTAAACTCATACTTCACGCTACCAGACAGCAGGTACCGCTTACGGTTTGCTTCGTTGGTATTTCTGTTGGCAACCCACCACGGGTTTTGACGAATATCTTCTGTGTCTATCCAGTTCTGGCGATCAAAGCCTTCAGCACCGGCAAACTCGTACTGATTTTTGTACGGCATGATGTCGGCGTTACGCGGGAACAGGTAGAGACCTACAAGCGGGTTGAGGTACAGACCGGCATTGGGTGCATTGTTGATCGTCTGCGTGGTATAGTTGACGCTGGCATCTACACTCAGCTTCTTGTCCAGGAACTTGGCCGTCTCACGCAGGGAGATGTTGTTACGATCCAGGTCGTTGGTCGGCATAACACCCTTTGCGTGGGTATTGGCATATGAGAAGTATGTTTGCGCGATTTCGTTACCGCCTGACAGACTGAGGGAGTTTGTCCAGTTTGTACCCGTGCGGAAGAATTCGTCTGTGTTACGTTCGCCGGTTCCGGCTGCGCCTGCGCCCCAGCTTTGTTTTGCAGTTGCCGTGGTTCCACCGTAGGCATTCTGGAAATCGGGCGTATAGGCCACGGTGCTTGCCGTGAAGGTCGAGTTGAAGTTTATTTGTGTCTGCCCTTCTTTGCCTTTCTTGGTCGTGATAAGGATCACACCGTTGGCAGCCTGGCTACCGTAGAGGGCCGATGCCGAAGCGCCTTTCAGCACGCTGATGCTTTCGATATCGTCGGGATTGAGCGTAGAGATCACGTCACCACCATCGACGTTGGTCGAGCCGCCGTACGCGCTGTTAGGCTGGCCGTTGGAGTTACCGCTGTTCGTTACGGGAATACCGTCTACTACATACAACGGCTGGTTAGAGCCGGAGAGTGAACGGTTACCACGCAACACGATTTTTGACGAACCACCCACACCCGATGCGCTAGGCGAAATGCTTACGCCCGGCACTTTACCGTTCAGGGTATTCATCAGGTTATCCGTTTTTACGCGTGTCAGCTCGTCGCTGCTTACTTGCTGCGTAGCATACGTCACCGTTTTTTCAGAGCGTTTCACACCGAACGCGGTGACTACCACCTCGCCGAGTGAAAAGATGTCTTCCGTCATGCCGACGTCGATCTGTGTTCTGTTGGCTACTTCAACTTCTTCTGTACCGTAACCGATAAAGGAGAAGACGAGCGTACCAGTGGCGAGAGCCGAGTTGCTAAGGGTATAGTTACCCTCGGCGTCGGTAGATGTTCCGATTGTTGTGCCCTTCAGCACAACCGAAACACCGGGCATTCCATTCCCTTCAGAAATGGACGTGACTTTTCCAGTAACCGTCTGCGCACCTGCATAGGCACACACCAGCAACAAGAAAACTGTCAGCGGGATGCGAAACGTTGTTTTCATAAACATGTTAGCGTTTAATGTTGTTAAGTTAGTTGCGGTTATTGCTAAACGCTTTTAGCTTGCTAGCTAAACCTATTTAGCAAAACGGGCGCAAAGTAGAATGCGTGAAAATGAAAAACAAGGACAGCCAACAACCGTGGACGCCAACGCTTACAACGTGTGCGTACACAATGTACTGTCCGGTTTGGAAAAGAGGGTTTAACGCACGCATTAGGGCATCCGGCCTTGCGGTGCATGTAAGATTAAATTTGCACGGCGCACATCTTCTTTAATTTTTTAATGCGACTACTTACCGTAATCTGGGGGAGTGTTTTTGCACAACGATATACACGCGATCTACAAAAACAAAGCCCCACTGAATCAGTGGGGCTTTGATGTTACATATATATTATAGAATCGTTACTCGATGACGAGTCGTTGCTGCAGTGTTTCTTTTTCTGTCTTCAGTTGGATGACGTATATACCTTTTTGCCAGCCGGAAACGCCAATCTGTGTCGTTCCTTCTTTCGTCACCGCAGACGTGTGCGATACCTGTCCGGTAGACGTGTTGACGATTTTTATGTTGGCCTGACCTACAGTGCCTTGTATGCTGACACCGATGATTTCGCACGCCGGATTCGGATATACCGAGAGGCCCATACGCGCCGCTTGTGCCGTGCCGTACACTTCAAACTCGTACAGGGAATAGCCGTATGTCGTGCCGCGGGCAGTGCCATTCATGCGTACATAGCGCGCGGCTATCGACGTGATGGCGATGTCATCTGCAGCACCGTCGCCAGTCGTCGTGTTATATACTTCGTTCCAGGCGTTGCCGTCGGTCGATACTTCGAGCGTGTAGTTTTTCGCATAGGCATTTTCCCACACCAGCTTTACGCGGCGGATGTCGTACGTCGCGCCCAGGTCAACCGTTATGGATTGCGGATCAATTCCTTCGAGGCTCGCCCACCGGGTGGCCACGTCGCCATCGATCGCCAGGCCGGGCGGGAAGTTGGCGTCTTCGAGGGACGACGCTACGGCTGTTTTGTTCAGCGCCAGGTTCACCAGTTGCTCTTCGCTGGCCGGTGTGCCGTATACTTCTACTTCCCACAGGGAGTAACCATAGACGGTGTTGCGTTGAGTCGCATAGATGCGCACGAAGCGGCCGGTGCCTGTTACCGGGATGTCGTTCGTGCCACCGGTGGCGGTGGTTGTGCTGTAGAGCTGTTTCCAGTCGTTGGCCGCCGGATTATCAGACACCTGTACTTCGAATGCCTTCGCATACGCGGTCTCCCATACCGTGCGTACGCGGTTGAGGTCGTAGCGTGCGCCGAGGTCGATGTAGATCCATTGCGGATCGCTGAACAACGTCGACCAGCGGGTTGTCAGATTGCCGTCGACGGCGTAAGCCTTCACATAGTCTGTGGTCTCTTCTGAAGAAACGGTAACGGGTTTGTTGCGGGCAATGTTCACGGGTGTTACCACGCTGACGCTATTGCTTACAGCAGAGCTGTTGCCTGCTGCGTCTTTTGCTTTGACGGTAAAGGCATAGGTGGTGTTCTCTGCCAAGCCCGTGGCTGTATACGTCGTGCCGGTTGTCGTCGTTGCCAGTATGCCATCTTTGAATACGTCGTACCCCGTAACGGCTACGTTGTCGGTTGAGGCGTTCCAGGCCAGGCTGACGCTGCCGGACGCTACCGCGGTGCTGCGCAGGTTGGCCGGTGCGGCCGGTGCCTGGTTGTCGGCTTGTGTGCCGTATACTTCCAGGGCGAAGATGGAATATCCATAGGCTGTGGCGCGGGCCGAGGCAGCGATGCGCACATAGCGACCAGTGGCGCTCAGGCCGGTGTGATCATTGACCACGGTGTTGTTACCCGCGATCGCTTTCACTTGCTTCCAGTCGTTGGCGGCGGGGTTGTCGGACACTTGTATTTGATAGGCGGTTGCGTAAGCAGCTTCCCATGTGATCTTCACACGGTTGACGCTGTACGGACCGCCGAGGTCTACATAGATCCACTGGTCGTTGGAGAATGTAGATGACCAGCGTGTGCTGTAGCTGGCGTCTACCGCGTACGATGCCGCGTACTGCGAATCTTCCGTGGACGATGCCGTGACGGTTTTGTTCAGCGCCAGGTTGTTCGGCACTGGTGTTGCATTGTTACAAACATTGCCGAGCGTGTTGTAGATGGAGTTGATGTCGCCGTATTCGGACGCAATGTCCCAGATCATGATACCGGCCGCGGTAGTCTTGGCCAGGTTGGATTTCTGAACGTGCTCGGCTGTCGTGTTGTGCTGGTCGTAGAACGGAACGCCGAGCATGCGCTTGTTTTGCGGCACACCACGGTTGGTCCAATATTGCATGGCGTCGCGGGCCATGGAGTACGGACCATAGCACATGATGTTGAGCAAGTCTACAATGCCGACGTTGTCGTAGTTGTCACCATAGAAGGGGCTTTCGGCTACGGCTGCTGTGAACAGCTTGCCCATGCCGTGCATGCGGGTAGCGATAACGGGAGCGAGTGCATTCCAGCGTGCTTTTGTGGTCGGATACTCCCAGTCGAGGTCGATGCCGTCGAGGTTGTATTGTGTCACCAATCGCGCGCAAGCATCGGCCAGGCGGTTGATGGAAGCTGTGTTAGTAGAAATTGCTTCGAACGGCGTGTTGCTGGGCGATGAATCCAACCACCCCCCCACTGACAGCAGCACTTTTACGCCGGCTGCGTGACCACGGGTCACCAGGTCGGTCAGTGCGGCGGCGCCACCCACGCCGCCGATGTTACCATCGGTGCCGGGAATTACGAAGGCATAACAAATGTGCGTGTACTTGCTGTAGTCAATTTTCGCAGGAGAATTGATATAGTAGTTTCCGCCGGCTACCCACGAAGGATAGTAGCCTACGACATTGTAGCAGGTCTGCGCGAAGGCGCTGCCCGCAAACAACAGTAGTGAGAACAGTAATAGTAGTTTTTGTTTTTGCATATATAGTACGATTTATCGTTTTTGCGCTGTAACTTTTCAGGCTACACATTTGTTATACCCCTTAGAGGGCTATAGCAGCGCGTAAAAGTAAAGGAGCAGGTAAGAGTACACTGCTCCGTTTAATAATTGGCGATAACCGTTCAATAATTACAAAATACCCTTACACAGTCCATCGAAATGTATAGGGCTCTATCGTTTACTTCAGTTACTCTTCGTATTCAAACTCCCACTGCGCCACACCGGTGTGCTCACCCGTGTTGGAGGATTTGTAACGAATGGTCTGTTTTACCGGGAGGCCATTGAGGTACGTATACTCGTGAGAATATGGTACCGAGGTGGGTTTGGCAGGTGTGTAATAACTGCTGCTTTGGCGGATCTTGTTGTTTTTGGATACGCTCTCGAAGAACATGTCGGTGAAGCCCAGCAAGCTGTAGGGATTGACGTTGTCATCAAATTCATAGTACGTCTCGTTGGCAAAGCGATTGGAGTCGTCGATGGTTTTGCTGTAGACGATGTTGTCGCCGGACATCGACATGCGGTATTTGAACCACCGGCCGTTGCTGCTTTGATAAAGCGCGTTGATGGTGTCTCCTGCTTCGTAGGTAATGGTGACGTCGGTGTCGATGTCTTCGTCCAGGTGGATGGCAGAGACGCGGCCTTTTGTGTCGTACGTATAGTTCGTGGTGCTCATCGAGCCTGTTTCTGTGCGGGTGCGATCGATCTGCGTGACTTTGTTGCCTGCGTAGGTGAATGCGTCGGTCCAGAGAACGTAGAACTTTTCTTCTTCAATTTCATACGACGCATATTCTTCGCGTTCGAGGCGGCCGGAGGATGAGTAGAAGAATGTGCGGGAGTAGCCGGGGCGAAGGGTGCCGTCGCTGCGTTGCATGGACATGACGACGGAGAGGAGTCGGGGGTTGTTCCCGGCGGCCTGGTGGTCGTCGTCGGAGCTACAGCGTGTTAAGAATAGTAACGACAGCGTAAGGTAGAGTAGGGGGTGTTTCATCGGGGTGTTTTTAGTATTGCGGTTTATTTAACGCGATACTGTTTCCTCCGGACGTATTTGTAGGAATAAAAAAACTCCGCGAGACGGAGTTTCTTTTGTTTTTGGGCTTTGCCTGGAGCGTCATGCGCGTCGCACAAGGAAAAAATCATGGGCGACGCGGCGGCCGCTAAATAAAAGAAGAACGTTCTTGCGTGTATAATAGTGTAAGCTTGTGCATGGCGCGCGTGCAGGCGATGTAGAGCATACTTTTGTCGACGGCGGTGTTGTAGTTACGGGCCGACACAAAGGGAACTACGACCTCATCGAACTCCAACCCTTTTGACAGGTGGGCCGTGGTAATAATGACGCCTTCGTGAAAGGCCGTGCTGTCGGTTGTCAGCAAATGTACATGCGGTGAACGCAGCTCATTATACAGATAAGCAGCCTGGTCACGCGTTTTGGCGATGATGCCAAGGGATTGATAGCCGGCTTCTTTATAGGTGGCAACATGATGTTTGATGGCGGCCGCTTCTTCCGCATTGCTCTCAAAACCTTTCACTTGCGGCTCTTCGCCGTGGCGCTCCATGGGCAGGAGGTCGGGGTTGCGGAACAGGCGTTGCGCGAAGGCGGTGATCTCCAATGTCGAGCGATAGCTTCTGAAAAGCTTCACCACATCGCCTTGCGGAAATACACGCTCGATCGTTTCCGCCGAAGATGCGCTGTAAGGATTCACTTGCTGGCTGACATCGCCCAGGATGGTCTTGCGGCATTTGAACAAGCGTGACAGCACCGCATATTGAATGGCGGTATAATCTTGCATCTCGTCTATCAGCAAGTGCTTTACGTGATCATACGCAGGTATACCTTCCATGCGTATTTTACAATAGATCAGCGGAAAGACATCAGAATACTCCAACACCTCACCCTGCATCATGCGGAACATCTCGGGCTTGCCAATGAATTTATAGAACTCCCGGTATACTTCCATGACGTTGGTCAGCTTGAAGATGCGCGGTACGGCTTCCCATACTTTTGCTTTTTCCTGCCCCGTGAGTTTACGATTTGTCTGACTGCGGATGTGTTGGAATACATCTTTGACCACTTCCGGAAACCGCTTCAGGAGCGGTACCCGATGGTATGTTTTTACGCGCTCCTGGATGAACGGCCAGGGTACGATCACGCCGGCGACGCGAATCTCCGTTTCGTTGAAGTAGTGATTTTCGAGGTGAATAATAAAGCGGTTGAGCTGGCTGAGAAACTCGGGGGACGCTTTGAATTTAATGCGTTCAATGAAGGCTGCATCGGGATTTTCCAACACCGCGTATACCTGCTCGAAGAAGGTCTGGAACCGTGACTTGTTTTCCAGCAGTGTATCGGCGAGCTCGTCCATGCCCATTTCGGGGATCTGCTCCTCTCCCAACTCGGGCAATACGTTGGAGATATAGTCAGCAAAGACTTTGTTGGGCGATATGATCAGGATGTCTTTGGCGGAGATTTCTTCGCGGAAGCGGTATAACAGAAAGGCTATACGGTGCAACGCGATGGACGTCTTGCCGGAACCGGCTACTCCCTGGATGATCATGACCGGGGCTGTTTCATTGCGGATCACTGCGTTCTGGTCGCGCTGAATGGTGGCCACGATGTTTTTCATCTTCTCATCCGAGGCCTTGCTTAGCTCCCGCTGCAACACGTCGTCGTGGATGTTGACCGAGTTTTCGATCATAAACTCCATCTGACCTTCGCGGATCTTATACTGACGTTTGAGGGTGATCTCACCGTTGATCTTACCACCCGGCGTTGTATACCACCCAGCACCAAGCTCGAAGTCGTAGAACATCGACGATACTGGGGCGCGCCAGTCGTAGATGAGGTTTGCACGCTCGTCGGCAAAGGAGTAGATGCCAATGTATATCAGGCTCTCCTTGTCTTTGCCATCTTGTAAAAAGTCGATGCGCCCGAAATACGGAGATTGTCCCAGTTTGAGCAGCTTGCGTTTTCGGGACACGGCCGACTCGCCTGTGTAGGCCATACGGTTGATAGACTGCTCGGAGGCGACCATGTCGGCCTCATCCATGCCCGACTGGTGCTCATACAAGTATTCCTTGCTCTGCTGTAGCTCGGCCGAGTAACTACGCACCGTATCATCTGCACGCCGGATGGCATACAGCAGTTTTTCCTTTATGACTTCGAGATATTCGCGCTCTTCCTGCTCTGTACGATGGATCATCGCGCAAAGGTAACACGATTTTGAAGAAAAGCGCCGGTAGGGATGGCGTAGCTTATTCGGCGACGACCTCGGCTGGTTTGCCTCCTAAGGCATATTCCACTCCCCAATCACGCAGCACGTTCAGAGCAGGCATCAGGGCTTTCGCTTTGGGAGTGAGAAAGTATTCTACGCGGGGTGGTATTTCGGGATAGATCACACGCTCCAGCAGGCCGTCGCGCTCGAGGTCGCGCAGTTGGGTGGTGAGCATTTGTTTGCTGATGTCTTTCATCATCATGCTCATTTTACCAAAGCGGTTGATGCCGTTGCTGACCAGATAAATGACCAGCATTTTCCACTTCCCGCCGATGATTTCCAGTGTTGCCGTTACGGGGCAGTGCTCCAGGTCTTTTGTCTTTACCGTCATAAGTAATTGATTTTCAGCATTGGTCCATAAATATAGACTAGATCAGTAAAAAGTATCTACTAACAAATATAAGACTGTCTCGTTAGTATTGCAACACCATTTCTGTTCGCGACAAGTGGCTGCGTGATTTCATTCTCACAGTTTAAAAACCTATGTATTCCATGAAAAAGTATGTTATTACCGGATCGATCGGGCACATCAGCAAGCCTGTCGTAGAGGGCTTGGTGAAAGCCGGAAAAGAAGTGAACGTTATTACCAGCGATGCCGCCAAAGTATCCGCGATCGAGGCCCTGGGGGCAAAGGCCCTGGTGGGTTCTGTGTCCGATCGCGACTTTGTCAAGCGTGCGTTTCGCGAGGCCGATGTGGTCTATACCATGATCCCGCCCATCTGGCAAACAAGTGATTGGCGCGCGGCGCAAAATGAAGTGGGTAGAATCTACATCGAAGCGCTGCAAGGCAGCACGGTAAAGTATGTGGTCAACCTGAGCAGCATCGGCGCGCACCTCGGCAACGGTGTAGGCCCGGTAGACGGCCTGGCCGATTTTGAGAAGATGCTGAACGGTTTACCCGGTATACAGGTGAAGCATCTACGCCCTGGCTATTTCTTTTATAATCTCATTACGCAGATCGGGCTCGTCAACCATGCCGGTATACTGGGTGATAATTTCGGATCAGAGGGTCAGAAGATACCGCTGGTCCACACACGCGATATTGCTGCGGTGGCATTGGAAGAATTGCTCAACGTGTCCTTTACCGGCAAATCGTTCCGGTATATTTTGAGCGACTACCGGACGATGCAAGATGCGGCACGCGTGCTCGGACAAGCCATTGATAAGAATATACCCTGGGTTGTCTTCACGGACGAACAGGCACTGAAGGGTGCGTTGGATGCCGGAGTGCCGGCGTCGCATGCCGGACCGTTCGTAGAGATGGGTGCAACGTTGCGTAGCGGACGGATGCAGGAGGATCTGGAAAAGCATGCTCCCACCCCCGGGCCGACAAAGCTTGAAGACTTTGCGCCTGAATTCCGGGCTGCCTTTACGGCAGCTTCGTAATACGGAAAAGAGCAGAGGCTGTCACAACACCTTCGCGACAGCCTCACTCTTGTTCTTAACCTAAATCTTTCGTTTCTATCGGTTGTAATCGTTGCGGGGTTGATTCCCCATTTGCAATGTCAGCTTGCCCCCTTTCTTGATATCGTCGAGGGCGATGAATGTTTTCTTTACCTTTCGGCCGTCGAGGCTCATCGACTGCACATAGATATTACCACTGCCGTTGTTCTGCGTTTCGATGACGAACTCTTTGCCTGTAGCATACGGTGCGCGGAGCTGAATTGTGATCTTGTCGAATACGGGGCTGGCGATGCCAAGCGTCGGTTTTAGGTCTGTGAGGCCTTTGACGTCGAACAGACCTATGCTGGCAATGACATACCAGGCGCCCAGTTGGCCCTGGTCTTCGTCCTGCCCGTAGCCATAGCCGTGGATGCCGGTGGTGCCATAGAACTCATTGCAGATGGCGCGTACCCACTTCTGCGTCAGCGACGGCTTACCCGAGTAGTTGAAAAGCCAGGATATATGAAGGTTGGGTTGGTTGCCTTGATTATACAAACCCGCCAGGCCAGAGAAGGCGTCGAGTGTAGTGCCACCACCAAAGGCGTTCTTTTGCGATAAGGTAAAGATGCTGTCGAGGCGTGCGTTGAACTTATCCTGGCCGATCTTTTTGATCAGGCCCTCCGGATCATGCGGCACGTAGAACGTATACTGCCACGCGTTACCTTCCTGGAATCCGCGCCAGGGTTCGCCGGGTTTAAAGTTGTCAATGAATTTGCCTTCGGCAGTCTTCGGATGAACAAGCTTTAGCGTAGGGTCGTAAATTTGTTCCCACCCGCGGGATAGGCGCAGAAGTTTTTCATAGTCGTCTTTTTTGCCCAGGGCCTTAGCCCACTGCGCGACGGCATAGGCGCTAAAGGAGTATTCCAGGGTGTGCGATGCCGAGAACTTCCACATTTCTTCCCAGTCATTGCCTTTGTCGAAGTGCGGCACGTAGCCATACTTTACAAATTGATCGACGTCCAACTTGCCGGCGCCACGCGGGCGATCTTCACCTTCGACCTCATTCTTGAGCGACGCCTGGTAAGCCAGGTTAACGTCGAAGTCGCGGATGCCCGCCATGTAGGCGCTGGCCATGACAAGGCTGACGAAGTTGGTGCCCACGCCCGAGACATAGCGGCTGTTGGCGATGCCGTCGCCGAGCCAGCCGGCGTCTTTATAAATCAGGAGTTGGCTTTTAACGAAGTCGGAATAGTACTCGGGATACGCGATGGCCCAAAGCTGGGTGAGGTTCCAGAAAGCTCCCCACACGGCGTCAGTGTTGTAATGATGGTGCACGGGATTGCCGCTGGCGTCGAGCGCTATTTGTCCAACGGCACCGTCGTTTTTAGGATACGCGCCGTTTACGTCACTCGCCAGGCCGCGGCCCAGTAAGGCATGGAATAGGCCGGTATAAAACTTCACTTTGTCTTCGCGCACGGTACCTTCTACCTTGATCCTGCCGAGGTAATCGTTCCAGGTGGCATGTGCTTGTGTCCGCGCCTGGTCGAAGGTAAGCTCACGTGCTTCGGTTTGCAGGTTCAGACGCGCGTTGTCGATGGACGTATATGAAAAGCCGGCCTTGACCGTGACGCTTTCCTGATCCTTTGTGTTAAAGGTCAGGTATAAGCCCGCGCCCTGGCCGACCTGCTCGGTGCCCCCGGGGTTCGCCCTTGCCCCCTGAAACACGCCAAAGGCGGCGGGTTTCTTGTCGACCACCGCAGAGAAAAACATGCTCACCTCTGCGCCGGGTTGATACTTCTGTACATAGACAGGCAGCGTGGTAACAAAGCCCTCGATGCGGCCGTCGGGTGTCATGTATACCCGGGCATCTTTAACGCTACCGCTTTCGCCCTGTTTGTTGCCAATGTCGAAGAGAATGTGTGATTGATTGCCGGCCGGGAAAGTATAGCGGTGCAGGGCCGTGCGTTTGGTTGCCGTCAGCTCCGCTTTTATACCGTGGTCTTTCAGTATCACGGAGTAATAGCCGGGAGCGGCTACTTCGTCCTTCCGGTCAAACCGCGAGCGATAACCCTCTTCGGGGTTTTCCAGCTTGCCGGGAATGGTCTTGAGTGTTCCCGTCGACGCCATGAATACGATGCCGCCCACCTGGAATTCGTGCAGGTTCGGAAAACCCTCGATGGATTCATGCCGGTGGTCATAGCCAACGGCATCCCACCCGTGCACATTACCATAATGCGCGTTGGTAGCCGGGGCAGGTTTCGCCATGCCGAACGGTACGGCCGACGGTGTATAAAAGAACCAGCGGCTATGCGCCGTGCCGATGTTCGGATCGACAAACTGCGTATAGTCCTGTTGTGCCAGCGCCGCCGTGGCGACAGTCGTGAACAGGCACGCAGCCAGTATGGTTTTTAGAGATGGTATGTTCATTGCTGTGGTTGTTTCAGGGTACCGGATCTTTATACTGCGCTTGCAGGACTTTGAGCTGCTGTTGCAGTTCTTTAACCGTCGCGGCATACGCAGCGTCGTTGTATACATTGTGCATTTCGTGCGGATCTTTCTTCAGATCGTATAGTTCCCACGCCTGCACAGGGTCATAAAAATACATAAGCTTGTAGCGTTCCGTGCGGATACCGTAGTGGGCCGTAGCACCAAACGACTTCTCATAATAATGATAATATACAGATTTACGCCAGTTTTTATCTTTCCCTTTTTGCAGCAATGTCTTCATCGACACCCCCTGCATATCACCGGGAACCGTAATACCGGCGAGGTCGAGCAACGTCGGGGCCACGTCGAGGTTGAGCGCATAGTCGTCTATCTGCCGGCGTTGTGGAATACCCTTCGGGTAGCGGATCAACATCGGCGTACGGAACGACTCCTCGTACATGAACCGCTTGTCGTACAGGCCGTGCTCACCCAGGTATACACCCTGATCGGACATATACACTACAATGGTGTTTTCCGAGAGGCCCTTGTCATCGAGGTATGCTAATACACGGCCAATGTTGTCATCCACCGAGCGGACACAGCGGAGATAGTCTTCCATAAACCGCTGGTACTGCCACCGCAGCCGCTGGTCCTTGTCTTTGATTGCCGCGAACGCTTTGTACGAGGAGCGATAAGCGTCATCCCACGTGCGGCGTTCGGCCGGTGTCAGGCGCTCCATTTCGCGTTGAAATTCGGCTGGAGCCCAACTGTTCACCTTCGTAATGGCGCATGTGTCGCACGGCACTTTGCTGTCGTAACGAATGTCGAGGCCCTCTTTCATAGAAATCAACTGCCGCTGCAAGGCTACACGCCCGGCGTAGTCGTCGTAGAAGTCGTGCGGCAACGGGAACTGGCGATCGTTGAAGTCCTGTAAGTATTTGAGCGGCGGCATCCAGTTACGGTGCGGAGCCTTATGGTGTAACATGATAAAGAACGGATTGTCGCGGTTGCGCTCGATCCAGTCCAGCGCCAGGTCGGTCGTGACATCGGTAACGTAGCCCGTATAGGTAGTGTCTTTACCCATGTTGATAAAGGCCGGGTTGTAGTAGTGGCCCTGGTCGGGCAGAATGTTCCAATAATCAAAACCGGTGGGCTGACTGAACAAATGCCACTTGCCAACCAGCGCCGTTTGATAGCCGTGCTGCTTGAAGATCTTGGGCAGCGTCTGTTGTTTACCATCGAAATATGTACCGTTGTCACGCTGGCCGTTCAGGTGTGAATACTTGCCGGTAAGAATTACCGCGCGACTGGGACTGCACACCGAGTTGGTCACAAATGCCTTGCGCATCAGAGCACCCTCGCGGCCGATGCGGTCGATGTTAGGGGTTTGAATCAACGCCTTGCTATACGCACTCACGGCCTGGTATGCGTGGTCGTCCGCCATGATAAAGATGACGTTGGGCTTGCGCCCCGACGCCGATTGCGCTTCCACCTTCCCGCCCGTACCTGCCAGGAAGATCAACAGACATACGATGCGGGTTATCTTTCTTGTACTTTCCATGTTTCCGTTCCGTAAGGTTTCATCCAGAATGTTTGGCCGCCGGCAGTACGCTCTTCGTTGTCGCAGGCGGTTACACGGACGGGACGGATCGCGCCCCACGCGAATGTCGATTGCACCGCCTGGTTGGACAGGTTAACCAATCGTACCAGGTAACCCTTACCATCCTTCGCAGGCCGCACTGTCGACACCGCGATCTTGTTGTTACCGCTTACGCTAAACAGCGACTTGTAGGGTACGGCATTGTTTGACAGCACGGCAACTAACGGCTGGGCAATCTCGACACTGCGCTGCTTCGCCTCGTGCGAATATGGCGTCAGGGGGATAATAGAATACCGGAATGTTACCGGGCCTGATTGAGAGGCCTTGTAATTTGTCGTCCACGAGTTATTCATCACCCAGGAGTATACCGTCGGCGACGATGTTGCAAACCGGCTCCAATCGAGGAACTCGCGCGTATCAGACATCCACGCCTCGCCTTGCAGTCCCCCTACTTCCAGGATCGGCGTACCCACCGTCGTCAGCAACACATGCTGCTGTATGCCGGAGATCGAGACACCATTGTTGACCGAGTAGAAGTTCTTATTAGCACCTGACAGTTGCTCGCGCTCGGGACGAATCTCACCAAAGGGCAAGTCGATGACTGTTTCAGCGTTGTGTACATTAAACGGAAAGGCAAAGCGTACGCTTTCAAATGCACGAACGTCCTTCTTATCGACGGTATTCCTGATATCAACGCGGTTGATACCCTTGTACACCGTAATCTCGCGCGCCAGGCTATGGCAGCCCGGCGCATCAGACGTGACGCGCAGCGTAGCCGACACCGGCCCCTCATGTACGCGCTCGATGCTTTTCACCGACGTGACATACTGCGGCGACTCGGCATTACGCCCGGTGTAAATATAGTCATTCAAACCTCTGCCGGCGGCGTAGTTGGTGACACCTGACTGCAGCGTGGTAATGGCGCCATTCCGCGGATCAACCGTAACTGAAACGAGACCATTTGACAAGGTATTGCCTTGCCCGGCAAACGGTGTCTTCGCTACGCCGGCGGGTTGCTTTGCGGCAACCAGGCGGTATACCCGGGAACCCAGCGGCTGTACATCGGCCGCGATGAATGTCCAGGTGTTGTTGCCGGTCTGTTGCAGGCTCACCTCATTATTTTTATCGTCCATCAGCTTCTTCCTTCTCAGGTCCTGCGCCGTCGTGACACTGACCACGTCCGTACGCGGCCAGAGGTTGGTGTTCAATACCTGGATATACGGGCCGCGATCCTCCACGTTTAACGCCCCATGCAACGCCTGGGTTATTTGCTGCGTTACCGAGTCGGCACGCAACGCGAAGGCTTGCTTTTGCTTCCACAGCGCGCGTGTAAATTCCGCGTCGGGGTCCGGCCCGCTGGCCGACGCACCCCACGTATGTTCGGAGAACAACGCAACGTTTCGCCAGGCATGGTAAAAGCTCTCCGACGGATAGCCCGCCGGCTTCGCGATGGACCACAATATTTCCAGTTGGTTGAGACGCTCCGCGTTGTAACGATTCAGCGACAACTCCGCTGCTGTCGAAGCTGCTCCGTCTTCCCAGTACGGTGTGAAGTCACCTTTAAAGATGGGTAGCTCGTCGCTATACTCCTGCTCGAAGCGGGTAAAGAGTTCTTCCGCCGTGCCGATGTGGAACTGCGGTGATTCATATTCTTCGTTCCACTTGCGGATGATATCCGGCATTTCCGTATCGGGCGGGCCGTTGTCGCCGTGCACCGTATAGCGCAGGTAGGAATACCGGTATGGAAACTCCTTCGACTCGAGCGTATTCAGGTATTCCCACACCGGATCGAGGCCGCTGGAAGAAAGCCGGCCCGCGAGCCAGTCGTGAAAGAACGAGTACCCCTTGCCGGCAGACCAGCACAAGATCTTTTCGTCGCCCGACGGCGACTGCCAGTAAAACGGGTAGTCGCCCCACTCCTTGTGCGCCAGGCCGACGCGACTACCGCCCGTCTCCAGGTGAGGCACATAGTTGGGGGCCATGGAGAAGTACTTCATGCCGTTTTCCGCCATGGCAGTCACCATGCCCCATGACGCCCCCGGTACGTCCGACATCATGACGGTACGAACGTCTACACCCAACGCCTGCCCCACACGATGCGCATCGTCGAACAGGTGGGTCATTTCTTCCTGCTTGCAAAGACCCGTCAGAATGTTGCCCACAGATGCGTTCAGTGCGATCTGGCCACTCTTCACGGCTTCCTGAAAGGCATGCATCTGCGGCGTGCCTTTGTAACGTGTCAGGTATTCGTTTACCGGCCACATCGTCTCTACATTCCATTTAAAACGGGCACCCTCGGGATAGTCCTTAGTCCGCGCCGCCAGCGTTACCGCTTGCTCGATGTTGCGCAATTGCAGCCGCATGACATCTTCGTGGCGGTGGGTATAGCCGATATCGAGGTGCGAATGCGGCAAAAAGTACACTTCCCACCGACGCGCTCCTTCCATCGTCACGTTTTTCTGTACCGTACCCTGACGGCTGCGGAACGCGACGTCTACTTGCACAGCCTCTTCCATTATACCCGGCGGGAACGTGGCGGTAAAATCGTATAGTCCCATTCTGGAGGCGGGAATGCGTTCACGCGTCTTCTTGCCTGCAAACGACAGCTCCACCGTGGCGCCGTCAAACAAAGGCTTATCAAACTTGAGCTTGTATTCGCGGCGTGGGCCTTCGGGTGTCTTGCGGTAACCTTGCGTGGGCAGGAACTCAACCTCCGTGATCTTGTCGATACCGGAAAGACTGCGCCTGCTCTTTTCGTAGAACCGAATCTCGCTTAGCCCATAGAAGTTTATATTCTGGTTCTTCCAGGCAGCATCCTGCTGGGTCTGCTCAGTGCCATCGTGATAGTAATTTCCGCGCTGCAAATCGGCGGTAATACAGAAATATTTAAACGGTATACCGTGCAGGTCCAGGTGGAAGTCGGCAGGTTCTTCCTGGCGGCCCACGGATTCGGGCAAGACAAAGTAATCTTTCGCGCCGTCTTTGAGCGTTTCCCAATGTTCACCGTCGCGCGAGTACTGCAGGTATACTTTCTGCAATCCGCGTCGGGTGTGGTCGTGTTGGTTGTGGTTCCAGATCTCCACAAAGTCGGGTTTGCGCTCCGTGTCGAATTCATAGAGCAACCATACCGCGCCGGCGCGCGTCTGCGGACGAGCCTGCACGGGTGTATCGGAAGGTTTCGAGATCCACATGGATTTCCCCAGATTTTGTGAACGGTGGAAGTGGCCTTTCATACCACTTCCATTGATGGTCTCTTCGTCATTGAATCCCGGAAACGAACTGCTGGATTCAACCTTCAGGGCACCTGCCGGCACCGGCGTGTATACGTCGATCTGTTGGGCGCCGGCGCCATTTATTTGACAAAACACAGCCACCAACAGGCAACTGCTGTATAATAATTCCCTGATCACCACGCTCCTACTTTACGCTTTCTGCCGTTATGCCCCATTGCTTGTTCGGCTCGTCGCCCATAACCAGCGTCAACTTGCCACCTTGCAGTAATTCCTTCGCGGGGAATTTAAAGGAGGTGAGCGGCTTGCCGTTGAGCGTCGCCGACTGCACATATTTGTTGTTGCGTGATGCGTTCGTGGCTTCGATCACAAACTGTTTCCCGCGACCATAACGTCCGCCAAGGTCTATGACGACCTGCTCGTACAGCGGACTGGCGATCTCGTATACCGGCTCGGCACGACAGCCGCCATCCGTCTGGAAGAGGCCAATGGACGCCATCACAAACCATGCGCTCATCTGGCCCTGATCTTCGTCGCCCAGGTAGGCATTGGCCTGGCCGCCGCCGTAGTATTCTTCCAGGATCGAGCGGCTCCACTTCTGCGTCAGCCACGGTTGGCCTACCCAATTGAACAGGAAGGCAAAGTGCATAGACTGCTGGTTGCCCTGTACGACGGGATAATCCCAGTACTGGTCGTTGGGCGCATTGTACCGCCACGGCTCACTGGCTACAAAACCCCAGTGGAGGCGATCGGTAAATGTCTTCTTCCCGATGACATCGGCGAGGGCCGGCACATCCTGCGGCACAAAGAAACTCAACTGCCAGGAGTTGCCTTCCACATAGTGGTGGTTGCGGCCCGACTGGAAGGGGTCAAACGGCTCTGTAAACACACCCTTGCTGTCGCGCAGCTGGGCATAACCATTCTTCGGATTGAAGGCATTCCGCCACCATTCACCGCGCTCGGCAAATACTTTATAGTCGGCCTCTTTGCCCAACGCTTTGGCAAATTGCGACACCGCCCAGTCGTCGTATGAATATTCGAGCGAGTTGGAGAACCGGCCGAGGTCTGACGGCACATATTTATACTTCATGTACGCCACCAGGTCGCGGTTACCCGCAAAACCTCCTGCTACGGGACCGGCAGGCGTCGTCTGCATTTTTTTCATCGCCTGGAAAGCCTTCTCCGTATCAAAATCACGGACGCCCATTTGATACGCCGAAACCATCAACGGTATTTCGTGTTCGGCCACCATCACCGGTATATACTCCATCCCGGCGGGGCCTTTGGCCAGCCAGCCGTTGACATCGTACATCGCCAGCTGCGAGTTCACCCACTTAGACGACCACTCCGGTGTCGCCAGGTTCCACAGTTGGTTCAGGTTCCAGAATGTATTCCAGAACGCGTCGCAGCCAAGCGCCAGGTGATTAGGGTTGGTAAACTTTTGTTTGGTCTCGTCCGGTGCCATCCACTCGCCGTTAACATCGCTCCACGTATTGCGGCACAGCGAGCGGAAGAAGTTGGTATAAAACCGTACTTTCTCCAAGCGGTTGTCCGACGTAATCGCAATGCGCGACAGATAGCCGTTCCACACGTTCTTTTGGTTCTCTACCACGGCATCATACTTCCAGCCAAAGGGTCTGGTAATTTCTTTCTCCAGGTTCTCGCCGGCATTGGCAATGCTCACCAGCGATATGCCGGAGCGAGCCTGCACGACAGCGGATTTTTTCGTATCGAATTCAACATATACACCCGCATCCTTCAAGTCCTTGCCTTGCAGTTTGCTGATGTCTACCAATTCGTCGTTGAGCCAACCGCCGATTTTTTTAATGGGCTGATCAAATTCAATAACGAAGTTCACCGTATACTCCTGGTCGGCATCGTCACTCCACACCGTTGGGCGTGGCGAGATCTGGTGGCTGCGCCCCTCGATGCGGTAGTCGCTTACTTTCCGGATCTCTACTTCCAATAATTTATAGTCATACTCCGCTTGTACGTGCAAATCGATCATCACGCGGCCGTCCTGGTCTTTCGGGAAGGTATAACGCTGAAAGCCCGCACGTTCCGTGGCCGTTACTTCGGCCCAGATGCGGGTGTCGGGCATATATACCTTATAATATCCCAGTGGCGCTTCTTCCGTCGCTTTGTCGATACGCGATCGGTAACCGCCGTCGGGATCGAACTCTCCACCTACCCTGGTTTGCAACGTGCCGTTGGTCGGCATCGTGCCCAGGCCGGCCATGGTCCACTCATGAATGTGTGTAAAGCTGCCAATGGTCTCGAACGTCGGCTGATAACCCGCCTGCCAGCCTATGTTCTGGTTGTCGGGGCTGAGCTTTACCATGCTGAAGGGCATCCACGGACCGGGCGCAATCATCCAACGGGAGTGCGCGGTACCTATGCGCGTATCAACATAGTCGGCCGGAGTTTGCACATTCCCGGCGGTGCGTTGTACAGCGCCCGCTTCAATTTCTTTTCCATTAACGACGATGCGGTACAGGCTCGTTTTAGCCTTGGTAACGGCAGGCATAGGCGCCTCCAGTTGATAGCGGGCCGAGTCCAGTATGCTTTCCAGAATTGTCTTGCCATCGAGTTGCACTTCCAGGCGCGGGGTGCCGGCCAGGTGCTCTACGTCTACCAGCAGCGGCTGAATATTTTTCTTGCCGTCTTTTAATTCATAAGACGCGGGCCTAACGTTGCGCACAAAAACGTTGTCGTTCACCGTCAATGTCACGCCGTTCGGGCCTTCCAGTCGGATGTGGTCAAATACCACCCACGAACCTTCCAGCACTGTAATCATGATGGCGTTGCCGCCGCGGCGCATCACACCTTCACGCAACGGAATCTCCAGCACACGCTCCGAGTTTGCGGGCGCACTGCCGGTCAGCGAAGCGTCAGAATTTCCCTTCAACAGGAACTTCTCGAATTGCTGTTCATTGATGCCCACCTTTAGCAGCGACTTGCGCGGATGCGCATCGACCAGATCGATCACGAGTTTCCACGGACCACCGGCAGGCAATGTTTTTATACCGAACAGAATATTGATCTCGTGCGTACGCCAGCCCGACGTGCCCCACGTGCCACCCCAGGTGTCGTCGGGGCCGGGCAGCACATACGGAAAATCCGTCGCGGCATTCGAACGACCGACAAGGAAAAAGCGGTCTTCGAAACCAAAGTCCTTACTCAAGAATTTTTTATAATCCGCCGGGCCCAGGGCCAGGTCGGAAGCGGAGTTGTCGTTCTTGCCAATGCTCCAAATGTCGGTGGCCGCGGCACGATCGATGCCGATCAAAGAAAGAAGTACGAGAACAATGAATCTTTTCATTACGCATAGATGGTTTAACCCTTCCCGCCCTGCGTTACCGGCCGGGAAGGGTGTAAGTAAATTATTCAATGCCAATCCAGGTCACCAAGGTACCGTTCATGGTATGGTTGCCGGTCTTGTCGAGAATAGATGTGCCCAGGTTCAGGGTCAGCGGCCAATAGGCCAGCAGACCTTGCTCATCCGCGGCAAAGTCCCTGCCAGTATCGGCCGCAATTTGTTCGGGTGTTTTCACGACGTTCCACAGGCTCACCTGACGCACCTCGCCGGCAAAGAACCGTCCTTCGTAAGTGGGGTGGGTTCCGATCTTGATGTGTGTTTCAGGCTTTACGTTCATGCGGTTCTTGGCTCCGCCGACCGTCATGCGTACCACTCCGTCTACGTAAAGTACGACATTCTGTCCATCGAACGTAAAGGTGAGGTGATACCATACTTTTGGCTGGAAAGCAAACCCTACGTTGCCGCCTACCCAGCCACCGTTGTGTACGTACGCCTGCAAGGTGCCTTGCGCGTTGTAACGCGTGATGAAGCCGCCGCTCGCATCTTCACCTGTAAACAGGTTACCACCGGTCATATCCTTAAAGCGTGCGTCAAACTCGATGGTAAACTTATCGCGGATGTCGTAATCGGCAATGGTGCCGATGTCCATGTTGCTGCCGACACCGAAGGAAGGATAACCGGGCTTGATCGTGTTGCCCTGATAGTTATCCATGGCTGTCTGCAAAATTCCCAGCGCGTTTTCAAAAGCATCATCAGGGCTATTGTCGAGAATATACTGAGCCCACTCGATTTGTGCCGTCAGCTGTACTTTGGAGCCCGGCGCCAGGTTGCCTTCCTCCAGGCCTTCCTCCGTGTTGGCGAGCAGCGCTTGTGCCTCGCCGATCTTTCCTACCAGCGCACTGTGGGCGGCCGAGTCGGCGGCGTCGTCATCGCTGCAGGAAGCCATGGCGATGCTGAACAACGCCAGTATCAGGAATATATTTCTGTTTAACATAAATGTTTTCAGTTGAAGTTCTTGTCTGGATTAATACTCCGGGTTTTGTCCTAACGTTTCAGGGTCAGGCATACCGTCAAACTGCGGTTGTGGAATAGGGCGCACCAGGTGGTGGTCCTGAATGTTCGGCGCTGCGTCAGGATTATACGCCCGCACACGTTCGAGTAGTTTTCCCGTGCGCTTCAGGTCATACCAGCGCTGGAACTCGCCGCCCAGCTCGCGGCCGCGCTCGTCCAGGATGAAGTCGATGCTCATGTCGGCGTCGGAAACCGTCATCTCGGCTTCGTGCCCCGGGGTGATGACACGTGCACGCAAATCGTTGATATACTGTGCAGCGGTACCCGCGGCACCCAGGCGCAGCTGCGCCTCGGCAGCGATCAGGTATATTTCACCCAACCGGATGATCGGATAGTTGCGGGCAGAGATATTGGACAGGTCGCTGGGACGCGTCTGGTCGTCAAATTTGGTAAGACCGATAAATGTACCGCGGTCTTTGGGAACGCCCGCGGCATCGTACATGTCGTTCATATCAAAGACCGTATACTTGTGAGCCACGGCTGCACGTTGACCCGCTGTCAACACACCGGTATACAGATACAATGCCGTATCGGAGTACAGCGTTTTCATTTCCGGGAACACCGAGGTGTCGTCCGCCGGGTCATTGTACAGCCACGCCCACTGGTGCCCCTGGGACCAGCGCAAGTCGGCCTCCTGATTGAATAACGAGATATAGTATTTGGATGGCATGATCTGGCAGCCGCCGAAGCCGGTATAGCCCAGCTCTGTTTTCACACCGGCAAAGCGGTCGATGTGCATGGCGTATGCTTGCCAGTACCAGCTGCCGCCTGCGCCAAATGCATCGTCGTCGCTAAACTCCGCCGTCCAGATGAATTCCTTGTTGACCTTCTTCGTCTCGTCCCACAGTGCCGTCCAGGACGGTTCAAGAGCGTAACCATGATTTTTGATGACGTCCTCCGCCATATCCGCTGCCTTTTGCCAATCGCCATGATACAGGTATATACGTGTGAGCAATGCCTTTGCAACGCCTTGGTCCACACGCCCGAGCTCGTTTGTTTTGGGCGGAAGAATGGTGATGGCCTCTTCCAGGTTGGCGATAATTCTATTGTAAAAATCCTCCCGTGTAGATCTTTCCGCCCGAAGGCCCTCCTCTACGTCGGTCGATTTTGGCAAGTACGTGTCGCCCCATTGTTCTGTCACGTGCCACAGGAAAAATGCCTGTAACGTCAGCACCTCGCCCTTGCGGCCTTCTTTTACTTTTGGATCGCTATAGACCATGTCCGGATAAGTTTCCAGGAACAGGTTGCAGTTCCACAAGGCTTTGTAAAAATGATTCCAGTACCAGGCAACGTCAGCGCTGTTGGCATCGAGCCCCAGGTAGTCCGTTACCGGGGTACCGGCGGCGTTCTTGCCCCGGAGCCAGGTATCGGCGCCATTCTCGGTCATAAAGCCCAGGCTGAACGTACCGCCGTAGACGTTCAGTTTTTTATACAGCAGGTGCACAAGCGATTCACTTCCCTCTTCGGTCTCAAATACAGCTACCGTAGGGCCATACGACTCCTCGTCCAGGTAGCTTTCGGAGCATCGGATCGCGCTGAAGGTGAAAGCAATCACCAATGCGCTATAGAGTAATTTTTTCATCCTTTTAATATTTTATAACTGAAAGTTGAGGCCCATGATGTATTGTGTCTCGTTGAACTGGATGCCATCCTCGCGCCAGTAACCCCAGTAGCGGAACGGAGCATTGACCGTGGCATAGACGCGCAACTTGCTAACTGCGTTTTTGAGCAGGGCGTTGTTGACCGTATAGCCCAATGTGATGTTCCGCACATCTATATAATCATTGCTGTGATACGCGGTTGCCGACATATACCGCATGGTCTGGCCGGCCACCGGACGGGGAGATCTGTTGGACGGATTCTCGGGTGTCCAGTAATCGACGTTCACGGTATTCCAACGGCCCACCTGGCCTGGCCAGATGGTGGCTTTATAGCTGTCGAACGTAAGCGCGCCGATCTCCGCATACATATCGAAGGTAAAGTCGAAGTTCTTCCAGTTAATGGTCGACGAGATAGAGCCCATCCATTTTGGACGGCCGTTGCCGATGATCACGCGGTCGTCGCCGTCGATCTTTGCATCGCCGTTCAAGTCAACCACTTTCACTTCACCGGGCTTCTGCCCATAAATGGCGGCTACGTCGGCTTCGTCTGTTTGCCAGATGCCGGCTTGTTTGTAGTCGAAGCGTACACCGGACACGGGCTGGCCGATCCACCAACCGTTGTTGATATCCTTGTCCAGGCGCGGGTCATACAGCTCGATCATCTCTTCCTTGTTGCGGTAGTAGGTCGCGCCGACGCTCCATCGGAAAGAACCCTTGCTGACGGCCACTGCGTTCAGGGCGATCTCCAGACCGGTGTTTTGCGTACGGCCTACATTCTCCATGGCTTTATCGAAGCCGCTGGTGTAAGGCAGTTTCCGTTCGTTCAGCAGGTCGTACGTTTTCGATTTATAGTAGTCGATCGTACCAGTGATGCGGTTGTCGAAAATACCGAAGTCGATACCGAAGTCAAGTGACTTTGTTTTTTCCCACGTCAGGTACGGTGTGGGGCGGATACCCGGCTCGAGCCCGGGGTAATGTACCTCTCCGCTCTCGGTATTGAAGGTCACAAAAGATGTGTTCAGCGTACCGCGGGTGGCATAGGCGCCGATCGACCGGTTGCCGCTTACGCCATAGCTGGCGCGCAGTTTCAGGTCGGATATGACCGGGATGTTTTCCTGTACAAACGACTCTTCCGACGCACGCCATGCCAATGCAAACGACGGAAAGAAATCCCACCGCTGATCTTTCGAAAGCTGCGAGGCGCCGTCCTGACGGAAGGTAACGGTGGCCATATACCGGTCGTTGTAGGCGTAGTGAATACGTCCTACGTACGAGATCATCTGCGTGCGGGTAAACGCCGATCCCAGTGTTTTACTGTCGCTCAGCGCACCCATATTGAACCACTTATAGCCAGCCAATACCTGATCGCGGGCACTGACAGAATTATTAATAGCTTCTACGTTCTGGATCTCGTATACACCCAATACGTCGATGGCATGCTTGTTGAACGTCTTTTTATAGTTCAACACGTTGTTCCACATATAGTCCGCATTGCGGTTGTTCTGTGTCTCGACCCGGTTGCGGGCATCATTATATCCCCACCAGCGCTGGTCATAGTACAGTCCCTGGGCATAAAACCCGGGGTTATAGGAGAAGTTCGTACGGAACGTCAGCCCCTTGGTGATGTCAAACAATGCATAACCCTTCAGAAAAGCTCTCCAGCTTTCGCGGCGCTCGTCATAGACGTCGTTGCTTTCCGTCGCAAAGGGATTCTTGACGATCGGATCGCCCATGTCGTTGTTCAGAGAGCCGTCTTCGTTATAGATCGGCATCAGCGGCGACATCTGCAACAGCAGGGGCAGCGGATCGGGCTTCGCTTTTTCTTGGCTGTAATACAACCGCGCCGCCAATCCGACCTTCATGAACTTCGCGACCTGATGATCGAGATTCATGTTGGCATAGTATTGATTTGAATACGCACCGTCAAAGCGGGCGTCGTTGTTCCGGGCGTTGATCTGAATTTTATATTGTGTTGTGGGAGTTCCTGAGGAAACTGTCACCGTATGGCTTGTCCAATGTGTCGGGCGCTCGAAATACTCGCCTACCCAGTCGGCATCAACCTTACCCATGTTGGCAAGTTCGGTACCCAGGAATATTTTGGAATCGTCCTCCACGCTGGACCATGTTCCCGCTGCCCGGTAGGCTTCGCGTTTCATGGCAACGTACTCGTTGGCGTTCATCGGATCGTATGTATGATAGTTTGCCTTGCCGATGCCGGTAAACATATCGTAGCTCACGACCGTCTTACCCTCTTTACCCTGCTTGGTGGTAATCACAATTACACCGTTCGCGCCCTGCGCACCATACAGCGAGGTGGATGACGCGTCTTTCAACACGTCTACCGACGCGATGTCGGTCGGGTCAATTGTATTGAGGCCGCCATAGTACGGCATACCGTCGAGGATAATGAGCGGATCGTTGCCCGCCCGCACCGAACGCGTACCCCGCACGCGGATGTCATTACCGCTCACACGAACACCCGGCACGCCGATCAGCGCAGCCCGAATATCGTTCGAAGGTATCCGCACGATACGATCAGCGCCAAGGGATGAAACAGCGCCCGTTACGTCCGACTTCTTCACCGTCTGGTAGCCCATGACGACTATCTCGGACAGTGTTTCCAGCGAAGGGTTTAGCGCTACATTGATTGTAGACTGCTCGCCTACGATAATTTCTTCCGACAGATAACCTACAAATGAAAACACCAGCACCGTGCTCTTATCGGGCACGGTCAGCGTATAGTTACCTTCGGCATCGGCCATTGTGCCTTGCGAGGTGCCTTTGATCACGACATTAGAGCCCGGCAACACCTCGCCGTCGGGCGAAGTAATCTTGCCGCGCACCACAATGCCATCCTGCACGACGTCGGTTACGATCGCTGCCCGGGGGGCACCGGTCACGCCGCCCGGCGCGACGGTAAACAGGAGCATGCCGCAACATGCCCAATACGTAATTAATCTTTTCATACACGGAGGTTTAGGTGCTAGTTGTTGATATGTTCATACAAATTGTTAGGCGTACGTACAGGGACTTTTTTACTTACTTCAGCCTTATCCTTCCTTCTTCCAGATCCGCTCGATCTCTTCCAGGGTCTTGCCCTTGGTCTCGGGAATCATCCTGTACGAGAAGACCAGGAGTATCACAGCATTGACCATGAAGATCCAAAATGTGTAGGCACCGCCCAGGTCCTGCATCATCACGGGCGTCCACTGCGTAATCAGCGCCACGCCGATCCACAGTACCACGGTAGCCAGGGACATCGCGACACCGCGTGTTTTAGTAGGGAATATTTCAGAAATGATAACCCAGGGAATAGGCCCGAGGGAAGACGCAAACGAAGCAATGTAGCCGATGATAAAGACCATCAGCCAGGTGTTGTTGCCCACCTGCAAATAAAACAGCAGGCCGATGGCCGCCAGGCAGATGACCATACCGGACACGCCCCACAGCAACAGCGAGCGCCGGCCGATCTTATCGATGAATGCAATGGCCACGAAAGTAAAGATGGTATTGGTTGTACCGATAATAACAGTCTGCACCAACGCGGCGTCCTGGCCCATGCCGATGCTTTTTAAGATCTCCGGAGCATAATAAATGATTGCATTGATACCGGTTATCTGCGAGAACAATGCCAGTACAACACCTACGATCAACGCTGCGCGCAGTCCTTTTGAGAAGAGCTCGCGGACAGTACCTTTCTCCTCGTGCAGCGTATTACGAATGTCTTGCAGCACGACACGCGCCTGGATATCACCGTTGAGCTTCTTCAGAATCTTCAATGCTTCATCGAGCCGGTTTTTGCTGGCGAGCCAACGCGGACTTTCCGGCACGAGGAAGAGCAGGCCGAAAAAGATGATTGCCGGCACTACTTCTGATCCCAGCATATAGCGCCAGCCCAGCTCAACATTCCAGGCTTCGTTACCCATGCTGGCGATCTTCATGTTGATGAAGTAGATCAGGTTTATACCGATCACAATCGCCAGCTGATACAGCGTCACCAATATACCACGGTGCTTCGCCGGTGCGATCTCGGCAATATACAGTGGCGACAACATCGACGCAGCCCCCACGGCAATGCCGTTAATAAACCGGGCGATAACAAATTGCGTGAGGTCTACCGGAATGGCCGAGCCCACCGCCGATACGGCGAAGATGATGGCGGTCAGGATCAGTACTTTCTTGCGGCCGATGGCGTCGCTGACATAGCCTGTACAGAGTACACCAAAGATACATCCCCAAATAGCGCTGGAAGCTGCCCAGCCCGTCATGGCAGCGGAAAGCTGAAACTTGGTTTGTAGATACCCAATGGCCCCGGCGATCACCGCTGTATCGTATCCAAACAGCAGGCCGCCAAAAGCTGCTACGAGCGATATCGTTACAACAAACCGCATATTGGCACGGGGGCTTTCATTGACCGTGCCGGCTTTTTCCATTTCTGCTGCTTTTGTGTTCACATCCATAAGACATAAAAATTTAGCACTGCCCTATATACCCTTGCATTAATAGCTCGTACAGGCGCAGGTATTCGGTTGTTTAGTTTCGTACAAATGCTTTGATCGTGGCACACTGTTGTCCAACCGACTCGCCATGTGGCCGAACCGTATACTCTCCTACAGCGGCTGGCACAATAAATGTTTCCGCATAGTGCACCACAAACGGCTCAAATGCGCCGGAGGGGCTTTCAACAATCGCTTCGCGTCCCTCAATCAGGTTAAGCACATTGACCGTGTTACCGGTGTGATGCGGCACTGTGCCGGTAAACCAATGCCGCCGGGTCTCAATGAATTGCGAGGCATGCAAGCCTGTTTTTTCTTCGATCCAACCGTCGCCTTCGCCGATCTTCTCAATAGCATTGATCAGATTTTTCTTTGTCCACTCCGTCTGACGATCCCATTGGATTACTTTCTCACCATGGTCGATGTGAATGGGACGTGGCTTGCCGTCAAGGCCTAAGCGATCCCAATCCCACAATTTAAAGGTGAAGATGTAAGGGGTAGCGCTGATTTCCAGTACCATGCTGTTTCGCCCGGAACAATGTACCGTTCCCGCGGGAATGAGCACATGGTCGTGTTTCTTTACGGGCCACTTGTTGACGTATTTCTCCGCATCGAACCTACTTGTCTGCTGAGCCTCCCGTAGCTTGTCGATCATCTCCGTTGGATCTATGCCGTTCTTCGTGCCGAGATACACTACGGCGTCCTCACGGGTATCCAACATATAGTAGCTTTCGTCCTGGGTGTAGTCCAGTCCGAAGTGTTCTTTTATATATTCTTTTGTGGGGTGTACCTGTAAGCTCAGGTTGCCACCCTCCATGGTATCCAGAAAATCGAAACGAATGGGAAACTCCCTGCCAAAGCGTTGATATACATGCTGCCCCAGCAGCGACTGCGGATACGCGAACACCAGGTTGATGGAAGGTATTTCCACCACGTGTTGACCGAATCGCAGCAACAGGCTATTCTCTTCGGGCACACAGTCAAAACACCATGCGTAATTCTCTGCGGACTTGTCGAGGTCGCACACTTCCTTCATCCATTGTCCACCCCACGGGCCGGGATCAAAAAAAGGCACCACGCGGAAAGGCTTATTCGATACCAGTTTCAGTCCTTGACGAATAGATGTGCCCCGCACAAGTTTGGGTTCATTGTGTTTATTTGTATCCAGGACATAATCCCACGAATCCATCAGGGTTTGTTTGTGGCGGTCCAACACGCGCCAATCAATAAAGAACCCTTGTTTGTATTGCTGTGAGAAAGTAGCCTGTTGGTTTTGTACCCCCAGGTTATTCACTTCATGCCGGCGCATGCGCAGTTGTATTTCCCACCGCGCCATATCGACATACACCAGGATATCGCCGTGGCCAACAACCGCTGCGGCCCCCTCTCCTACTACTACTGTCACACCCTGACCAGATGCTACTTGCTTTTTGAGCGTCTCAACGGCCTTGGGGTCAAAGTAATCCTGGATTTCCAACGAGGTCAGTTTGCCAAAAACACGGTCATCTGTCAGGTAGGGATATACCATCTCGCGAATGTCCTCCTCTTCCTTATATGCCGTGCGGGTGACAACAAAGGAGTCATACTCCAGGGTATCGCGCAGGGTCTTCTCGAGGGACTCCCAATACACGCCCTGGTAGCAATCGACCACCAGCACAACATTTGGCTGGTATTGTCGTCTTTCATTAACATGTTTTTGGAGCTGGGTAGATATATGCTTCCAGCCTGCCCAACAGTTCTCGTCAGTCGCCTCCACCCGGATAGCCGGATGTTTATCATAATTCGACGTTATCCTGGTCTCGTTAACCTCCGCTCCTGCTACCAAATCGCTTCTGTCCATCATGACGCTTATCTATCTTTTCGTTTTTGCATTTCCTTCATCTCCTGCCCATCTTATAAAAATGTGTGTATGTATGAACATTCGATAACTCAAAACTAGCGCAAATGTTTGAACCGCCAAAAAAACGGGGATCTTTTTCTATCAGCGGGGTAACAACCTTGTAAGATACCGTTTTGTTTGCCTTGTGTGCGATGCTCACCTCGAGCGGTCCTGCCTGCATCATACGCCACCTGCTGGCCCGGTGTCAGCACGGCAAGTTCTTTGGGGTTGTTGTCCTCTATAATAGTCTACACGCACCTTGCCGGTGGTTACCGCCACACAGGTAAGTCGCCCCATGGACGGGCTTCGCGTGGATAAGCGTATAAAAGAAGGCCGGGTTGAGAAACTCAAACCGGCCAAACCAACCTCACGCGTCAAAGAAAGATCTTATAAGAGATGGAGCGCTTGCAATACTTCGATTATACCATCGGGCAATGCGACACCACTAAAAAATATACCTACGGAAAAGACTTTGTGGTCAGATGCTGCCCGACGGATGGCCAGCGGCAGCGAGCTTACTGACAAGGTCGAGAACAACAAGGCAAACAACAATGTGAGCACAAGTACGACTATCGGCTGTTGCACCACAAAAAGCAACGTCATGACGAGCACGATCAGGAACAAGCTTCCGTAAAAGGTCTTGCGCAGGCCCAGTCGTGTGACCATATGGCTGGCCGGCCACGAGACAATGGCTGACAGTACCAGGATATATACCAGCAATACCTTGCCGTTGGCGGCATGCAGCCACGCCCCGATGCGCGGTTGCAACACGTCGGGGAAGAGGTTGAACATGACCGTGGTGGCGGTGCCCAACGCTATACCTAGTAGTAAAATGTGACCATACCGTGCCGTGCCCAGATCCGCATCAGCTTCTGTTTCTTCCTCTCTGCCGGCCTGCGTTTTGAACAGGTGCAGCGAGTTCTTTTTCAGCGCCAGGCCCGATAGAGCCACAACAGCCCCACCCGCCATGAAGGTGGCCGGTGCACCGGCATAGTCGATAATGTCGACGATGACAGGCTCGAGCGCATAGACCAGGTTGCCGATGATCGTGAGCAAAGCCATGGCCCGTGGCAGCTGCTCGACGGGAGTAAAGAGCTCGAGCGTGGACAGCGCAGGACTGGTGAAGATGCTCATGGCGATCAGCCAGCAGATGATCAGCACCGGCAGTATCCATTTAAACGTTTCGCCGGGGTGTGCCAGCAGCGTAAAGGCTACGGCCATAAAGATCATGGCGGCAAAGCTGATGCCCGCCGAGATGATGGGAATGCGATGGCCCTTCTCGGCGCGGTAGCGGTCCCCCAGCAGCCCCGCCAGGGGTGGTGTGACCGTCACAATGATAGCTTCTGCTACGACGAGCAAAAGCGAAAACTGCGTGAAGTGAAATTCAACGAGCAGCTTGGGTTGATAGCGTTTGTACGCTATCCAGCCGACGACCACCGAGGCATACAGGGCGGCCAGGCTCCAAAGCTGCTTCCACCGGATTTCCGGTTCGGGTTTCGTGGCAGCAAGAATTTTCATAAGGTGTCTCAGGTACCCTATCTACGCAACGCGACGGCCCGGTGGATTTCGGTCCAACCGGATTATTCCAGCCCCTGCATTTTGAGCCCATTTTCCCCACTGTCGTATGCTCATTTTCTTTATTTTTGCGGCCTTACGGACGCCCGCCGGCGGTTGCAAATACTGCTAGAAGGGTGCTCCGTGAGCCCAATACCCTATTGATATGCTTTCGACAAAATATAACCCTGCAGAAGTAGAAGACAAGTGGTACAAGTACTGGATGAAAAAAGGCTTTTTCCACGCCAAGCCGACATCCGGAAAAGAACCTTACACCATTGTGATCCCGCCGCCGAACGTGACGGGCGTGCTGCACATGGGCCACATGCTGAACAACACCATCCAGGATGTGCTCGTACGTAAAGCACGTATGGAAGGCAAAGAAGCCTGCTGGGTGCCGGGCACCGACCATGCGTCGATCGCTACCGAAGCCAAGGTCGTTGCCATGCTACGTGAACGTGGCATTAAGAAGTCAGACCTCTCCCGCGAAGAGTTTTTGAAGTATGCGTGGGAATGGAAGGAAAAGTATGGTGGCATCATCCTCGAACAGCTGAAGAAGCTTGGCGCCTCCTGCGATTGGGATCGCACCAAGTTTACCATGGATCCCGACTACTACGAAGCCGTGGTCGATGTTTTCATCGACTTGTATAACAAAGGCAATATCTATCGCGGCATGCGCATGGTCAACTGGGACCCTGCCGGCAAGACTGCACTGTCGGACGACGAAGTTATTCACCGCGACGTCCCCTCAAAATTATACCACATTCGCTACGCCATTGAAGGCAGCCAGGATGAATATGTAACCATCGCGACGGTACGTCCCGAAACGATCATGGCCGACGCGGCCATCTGCGTAAATCCCGCCGACGAGCGGTACAAACACCTGAAGGGCAAGCGTGCACTGATCCCGCTGATCAACCGCGCGATTCCCATTATAGAAGACGAATATGTCGCGATGGATTTTGGTACGGGCTGTTTGAAAGTAACACCCGCGCACGACATGAACGACAACGAGCTCGGCCGCAAGCATAACCTGGAGGTGATCGACATTCTCAATGAGGATGGCACGCTGAACGAAAAGGCCAGGCTATACGTTGGCGAAGACCGTTTCATTGCACGTAAAAAGATTGCCAAAGAACTGGAAGCCACTGGCTACCTGGTGAAAGCCGAGGAGTATACCAGTCACGTAGGTTTCTCGGAAAGAACGGATGCCGTGATCGAGCCGCGTCTGTCGCTGCAGTGGTTCCTGAAAATGGATACCATCACCAAGCCGGCGCTGAAGCACGTCATGAATGACGACATTCAACTTATTCCGCCGAAGTTCAAGAACACCTACAACCACTGGATGAGCAATGTGCGGGATTGGTGTATCTCCCGCCAGCTGTGGTGGGGCCACCGCATACCGGCATGGTATAATGCCGCCGGCGACCACGTAGTGGCGAGAACCGAAGCCGAAGCCCTTGCGCTCTTCCAGGCCAGGAACCCGAATGTTACCGCCGCCGAGGTCCGCCAGGATCCAGACGTAATGGACACCTGGTTCTCGAGCTGGCTGTGGCCTATTGCTGTCTTTGATACCACGGTTTTTAAAGATGGTAACGCCGGCAATGCCGACCTGAATTACTTCTATCCTACTAATGACCTGGTGACGGCCCCGGAAATTTTGTTCTTCTGGGTAGCGCGTATGATCATTGCAGGCTATGAATACCGCGGCGCCATGCCGTTTAAGAATGTATACCTGACAGGCATTGTACGCGACAAACAAGGCCGCAAGATGTCAAAATCGCTGGGCAACTCGCCCGATCCGCTCGACCTCATTGCCACCTTCGGCGCCGACGCCGTGCGCACGGGTATGCTGTTCAGCTCGCCGGCGGGCAACGACTTGCTGTACGATGAAAAGCTGATTGAGCAGGGCCGCAACTTTACGAACAAAATCTGGAATGCTTTCCTGTTTGTGAAGGGCCTTACGGTGGCCGATATACCGACACCCGAAGAAAACGCTACGGCGGTGGCATGGTTTGAAACACAACTGCAGCAGTCGCTGGCCGAGCTGAACGATCACTTCAGCAAGTTCAGAATGTCGGACGCGGTCCACGCTGTACGCAAACTGGTGTGGGACGACTTCTGCTCGTGGTATATTGAAATGGTCAAGCCGGAGTTTGGCAAGCCGATCGATGCAGCAACGTATAGCCGCACGGTGGGTTTCTTCGAAACCTTGCTCCGCGCCACGCACCCCTTCATGCCGTTCATTACAGAAGAACTGTGGCACGCGCTGCAGGAGCGTACCGATGACGACTGCGTGATCAAGGCCGCATGGCCCGTGGCTGGACCGTTCGAAGATACGCTGCTACAGGAAGCCCGGTTGGCATTTGAGATCATTACCGAGGTTCGGAATATGCGTAATGCAAAAGGCCTGTCACCGAAAGAGGCGCTGACACTGCTGGTTAAAAATGGTGAGAAGGTACCGGTGAAGGCGTGCTGGACAGTAGTTAAAAAGCTGGCAAACCTGAAGGAAATCAACTTTGTGACAGAAGCACCGGCAGGGCAATCGTCGCCATTCCTGGTGCGGTCGGCAGAATTCTTTATCCCGCTCGAGGGGAAAGTGAACGCGGAGCAAGAACGCGATGAGCTGCAAAAGGAATTGATTTACCAGCAAGGATTCCTCGAGAAGGTGAACCAAAAGCTTTCAAATGAGAAGTTTGTTGCGGGTGCGCCAAAGAAGGTACTGGACATCGAGTATAAAAAGAAAGAGGATGCTGAGACAAGGATCAAAGCGCTGGAAGAGGCCTTGAGTCGGTAGACATGTGGCTTGCGTCCATAAAAAAAGGCTCTCTGAGATCATCAGAGAGCCTTTTCTTTTCCTGGTTGACAGAAAAGTAAACATGTCCATTCCTGGAAACTATGTTAAAAAACATACATACGCTGCTGAGCAGCCGAAGGGATGCGGCGGCGGGAGAGGCGTTGGCTTTTCAGTATCTAGTGGCTTGTTTCACAAGCGGGATAAGGCCCGGGCACGGTGCCGCTACGGGTTATCGTCGCTTTGTCCTCGAGGCTTGAACTGCTATTGGGCAACAGCGATCGTACCAACTGAGGGAATGAAGGGATGCTGATTAGATTCTTTGGGCGGTCTTGGCAGTGTGCTTGGGAGCCTCCTTTTTCGTATAGGTAGGACAAGTGTACTGGCTGCACGCTGAGATGAAAGCTGCTAAGAGTGCGAATGCAACAATCTTTTTCATGTTATAGAATTGGTTACTAACAAAAATATGGTTCTTTAATAAGAAAACAAATGTGAAAAGGTGCAATCGACGCGGTTTTCTTACTCCATCATCAAATTACATCCTCGAATATCACTGTTGTCCATCCGTCCGAGGACCTCGAATGCGCCTGATTCATATACTTTTCCCAGGTCTTCGGTTTCCAGGAAGGAAATCGTCTGGAAGTTTGCCAGGTCTACGACGTTAATCCCTGCCGTTTCATCAAGTAACCCCTTGCGTAGCGGATCCGTTACTTCCCGGCCCGTAATACGCATCCAGGGCGGGCATTTAAATGTATATTTTCCGGTTGTATAGGCCTGAGAAAGCAACTCGGTCATGCCGTATTCGGAAAATACCGGCCGGACATGCAATCGTTCGTATAAGGTTTGGTGCAGCGCGGCGCGGGTAATTTCCTTACGTCGCCCCTTCATGCCCCCGGTTTCAAAGACCAGGCAATGGCTAAGGTCGACGTCATGTTTTTCAGCCAGGTCCAGCAAGGCAAACGATACTCCCCACAGGATGATCTTTTTGGAGGTATGGCGCAGCTTCGCTACATCGGCCAGCAGCTTGTCGGTCTGGTGCAGGTAGTACGCCGAATATTCGGATTGGCTATTTTTTATGAAATAGTCCATCATGGCAATGAGCGACGAACCTTGCCGCTCAAGGTAAGACGGTAACAGTGCCAGAAAATGGTAGTCTGTCAGGGGGCCAAAGAAGAACTCGAAACACCGCTGGGCGTGTTGATGGTAAAAGGCCAACTGCCCCACGCCGTGGCGGCTCGTGGTGGCGCCGGTGGTGCCGCTGCTGGTAAAGGTCACTTCGGGCGTCCATTGGCCGGTTTGCAGAAAATGCGTCTTAAAAAACGATATGGGCAAAAACGGGACGTCCTGCCAATGCCTGATAGTGGCCGGAGCCACGCCCAGGTGGCGAATAAAGGCGGCGTAAACGGGGTTGTTCCCCGCCTGGAAACGAAATACCTCCAACGCAATATCATTGAAGGTATCATCGTTTACCGAGTATAATTTCGATTCAAAATTTTTAAAAGTATCCAAGCGTCGTTAACTTGACCGGGTCCAAAAATACGGAAATGAGAGTTATAAAAAGTTTGTGCCTGTTTGGTGGTTTGGCGTGGATGATCAGTGCCTGCTTTGAATCGCCTGAGTATCCCAACACGCCCAAAATAGCCTTTGAAGGCGTCTCTTTCCGCGAAGTGAATGGCTCCGACTCGCTGACCCTGTCCATGACGTTCCAGGACGGCGACGGCGACCTGGGTTTGGACGCAAACGACCCGCGCTACCAGGCAGCTCCCTATAATTCGTACACCTATGCGATCAAGAACGGTTCACCAGGTGGATTTGACAACGGAATTGTACCTTTCCGCATTGCCGACGACGACACGCAAGCGCTCGGGCTCGACCGGATCGATTTTATCCGGCCCACGAGCCAAAATCAAGGAATCCTGTTGACGGACAAGGCCCTGGACGATCCGGAGTACTACGCCACCATGCCGGCCGACATCTATCCCAATACCTGTACAACCTATCATTTTGACTCGGTGTACGTGCTGGAGAGCGACAACCTCATCGATGAAACATTTACGGTAAAGAGACGGATTGCCATACAAGGCGACAACCTCCTGAAAGTAGAAGGCCGTTTTGTAGTCGAGCGTAATCCGACCTCGTTCAACATTGAAGTAGGCTTCGAATATTTGCCAAATCCGGATGGTGAATGGACTTCTTACGACTGGACGCGCGATAGTGAATCTAAGATCTGTGCACCGTCTTTTAATGGTCGATTCCCCGTACTCACGCAAGACGACGGATCGTTGGATGGTATCATCCGATACCACATGGTGTCGGAAGGTTTCATCGGCATCTTCGGCATGAGTACACCGTTGCGTCTGACCATCCAGATTCGCGATCGTGCCCTGAATGAAAGTAACACCATTGTCACGCCGCCCTTTACGCTTGCTGAAATCCGACGCTAGCGATAACTGCTCAGCGTATCGCTATGACTGGTACATGGTATATAAAAAATAAGCCGGTTAAACCGGCTTATTTTTTTATCAATATAATGACGGGAATCTATCGGCGTCTGCTTCGTGCATCATTTCATACACGACTTCAAACACACTCTCCGGATTAGGCTTTGTAAAATAATCGCCGTCTGATGCGTAGGCCGGGCGATGCTCGCGCGCGGTAATTGTCACCGGTTTCGCATCGAGGTAACGATAAGCGTTCTGTACCTCGAGCACCTGCTGCATCATAAACGAGCTCGCGCCACCCGGTACATCCTCGTCCGCGAAGACAACGCGGTTGGTTTTCCTGACCGAGTCGGCAATGCGGTGGGTCACGTCAAACGGCAACAGTGTTTGAGCGTCGATCACCTCGCACGAGATGTTGGCTTGCTCTAATGCTTCCGCGGCTTCCATCACTACGCGACACATCGATCCGTAAGTAACGATGGTCACGTCGGTACCCTCGCGGAGTACTTCGGGTACACCCAGGGGTATCGTGAACTCGCCGACGTTATCGGGAATACGCTCTTTGAGGCGATAGCCGTTGAGGCATTCGATAATCACCGCCGGGTCGTCTGCCTTTAACATGGTATTATAAAAACCGGCCGCCTGCGTCATGTTACGGGGGGTGATGATATATATACCGCGCAAGCTATGCAGCAACATGCCAATCTGCGATCCGGCGTGCCATACGCCTTCCAGGCGGTGGCCACGGGTGCGGATAATGAGCGGAGCTTTTTGTCCACCCTTGGTGCGGTATTGCAAGCTCGCCAGGTCGTCTGACAGTGTCGGCAAGGCGTAGATAAAATAATCGAGGTATTGTATTTCGGCAATGGGGCGCAGGCCGCGCAGGGCGGCGCCGATGCCCTGGCCGATGATGGTGCATTCGCGAATGCCGGTATCGGTCACGCGCAGCTCGCCATGTTTGGCTTGCAGGCCGGCAAAGCCCTGGTTTACGTCGCCAATCTTGCCTACGTCTTCGCCAAAGGCCAGCACGCGCGGGTCGCGCGAAAGGGCGGCGTCAAAGCATGCCTGCAGTACTTCGCGTCCGTCTACGATGGACGAATGCTCGGTATACTTGGCCGGAATGATCTCTTGTTTCAGCGCCGACTCATCGGACTCGCTATACAAATGTGAGCTATAGCGGCTGTGGTTGTCGTCTTCGGCCGCGGTCAACCACGCGATGAGCGCGGTCTTGGCATCGTGGCTTTCTTCGCGAAATAAGCGTAATGCTCTTTTCGCGGCACGCATGGTCTCGAGCCGCGTAGCGTTGATAGTCGTCGTCAACTCGTTGCGCAGCAGGGCTATCTCCTCGCTGTTGCGGCTCATGCCTTCGGCTTGTTCGAGAATCGTCGTTACCTGGAGCTGGTCGCGTTTTACATCTTCTGTGAAGGCTTTCCACGCGCGTTCTTTCGCCTGGCGTGCGGTTTGTTTCGCTTCCTTCTCGATATCGTCGAGCTCTTCCGGTAGGATCATGACTTCCTGGACGAGCCACTCACGCATTTTTTTAACGCAATCATGCTCGACCTCCCACGCCAGGCGCTCTTTGGATTTATAGCGCTCGTGCGAACCCGACGTCGAGTGCCCCTGGGGTTGTGTCAGCTCTTCGACGTGCAGCAATACCGGTATATGTTGCTCGCGGCAGATCGTCTCGGCACGCTGGTAGGCCTCCATCAGCGCGGAGTAATCCCAGCCGTTGACGGTAATGATCTCAAAACCGTTTTCGGTTTCGGTGCGCTGCAGACCGGCAAGCATTTTCGAGATGCTACCTTTGGTAGTATGATACTCTTGCGGTACGGAGATGCCATAGCCGTCGTCCCAGATAGAGGTTAGCATGGGCACCTGCAATACACCCGCAGCGTTGATGGCTTCGAAGAACATGCCTTCGGATGTCGAGGCATTCCCAATTGTGCCAAACGCGATCTCGTTGCCGTTAACGGAGAAGTCGGTATAGCGTTGCAGGTCGGGATTGTTGCGGTATAATTTAGAGGCATATGCCAGGCCCAGCAGGCGCGGCATCTGCCCGCCGGTGGGCGATATATCGGCGCTGCTGTTTTTTATATCCGTCAGCTTTCGGAACCGACCGTGCTCGTCGAGCGTGCGGGTGCCGAAGTGGCCCGTCATCAAACGACCTGCTGTGGAAGGATCTGCCACGATGTCGGTATGAGCATATAATTGTGCAAAAAATTGCTGTATGGTAAGCTCACCGATGGCAAACATAAAGGTCTGATCACGGTAATAGCCCGAACGGAAGTCGCCATTGCGAAACACCTTTGCCATCGCAATTTGGGCGAGCTCTTTGCCATCGCCGAAGATACCGAACTTGGCCTTCCCCATAAAGACTTCCTTGCGGCCGAGTATGCTGGCCTCGCGGCTTTCCAACGCCAGGCGATAGTCGGAAAGGATCTCTTTCACTCTCGCCTGTGTGAATCGGGTCTTTGCTTCTTTAATCGCGCTCAAGATTTCCGGATTTTAGTGCTTGTGTTCAGATCAAAAATAGACAATAGTTTTACGTTTCAAAAGCGTTTGACCGACGGGGTCCTTCGCAACTGCTTTTTTTCGATGGCACGAATACAAATTTTATTTCGAGAATAGTTCTTCTCCAACATTTTTCTCGAATGAAAGGAACATTAACAGGCAATTATTCCGATTAAAAATCATCTTTTACCAACTCCCGATTTGTGAGCAGGTGGCTGCTATATTTGCACGAAATTCTAAACCATATCCAAGCATGATCATTGGCGTACCGAAAGAAATCAAGAACAATGAGAACCGTGTCGCGCTGACTCCGGCAGGCACACAGGAACTGGTAAAACGCGGCCATACCGTATATGTCCAAACGACAGCAGGTTCCGGCAGCGGTTTTCAGGATGACGAGTATCAAAAGGCCGGTGCCACGTTGTTGCCCACCGCAGCCGACGTCTTCGCAAAAGCCGAAATGATCATGAAGGTAAAGGAGCCCGTCGAACAAGAGTATAAATTAATCCGCAAAGATCAACTGGTTTTCACCTACTTCCACTTTGCATCGTATGAGCCGCTGGCCAAAGCCATGCTCGAAAGTGGCGCCATCTGTCTCGCATACGAAACGGTAGAACGCGCCGATGGCAGCCTGCCGTTGCTGGTGCCGATGTCGGAAGTAGCCGGTAGAATGTCTATTCAGGAAGGTGCTAAATACCTCGAGAAGCCGCTTAAAGGCCGTGGTATTCTCCTCGGCGGCGTGCCGGGCGTAAAGCCTGCTAAAGTACTGGTATTAGGCGGTGGTGTAGTCGGTACCAACGCTGCGAAGATTGCAGCCGGTATGGGTGCCGATGTAACGATCGTAGACCTCAACCTGACCCGTCTGCGCTACCTGGACGACGTCATGCCCAAGAACGTACACACACTCGTGTCAAACGACTATACCATCCGTGAGGAAGTAAAAGACTCTGACCTTATCATTGGGGGTGTACTGGTGCCCGGTGCAAAAGCGCCCAAACTCATCACCCGCGACATGCTAAAGACGATGCGTCCCGGCACGGTGCTGGTAGACGTAGCGGTGGACCAGGGCGGCTGTATTGAAACGTGCCGTCCGACAACACACGAAGACCCAACCTTTATCATCGACGAGGTCGTGCACTATTGCGTGGCCAACATGCCGGGCGCGGTGCCCTATACCTCTACGCTGGCGCTGACCAATGCTACCCTGCCGTATGCCATCCGGTTGGCAAATCAGGGCTGGAAGAAGGCGTGCCAGGAAAGCCAGGAGCTGCGCCTGGGCTTGAACGTCATTCAAGGGCAAGTGGTGTATAAGGCTGTAGCCGATGCTTTTAATTTGCCTTATACCGACGTAAGCAACTATTTAGCCTAATTGTAAATTAAACAGGCCTGACGTAAGGTAATTCTTACACCTAAAACAAACAGGTCTTCCATAACAAGGGCCTTCCTACTATCAGGAAGGCCTTTTTTGGTCTATTCCCTCCCCTTACGACGTTAGGTTCCGGTACAAATTCCACGTAACCCGCCTTTGGAGGATCGCGTTACATATCCTATTTTTAACGCTTAAATAAATCTGGATAACCCCTCGGCATGGAAATATTCCTTCACGCGGAAACCTGGCTTGCCTTGTTAACGCTAACGTTTTTTGAGATTGTTCTTGGGATTGACAACATCATTTTCATTTCCATTGTTTCAAACCGCTTACCTGCCGAGTACCGGGCCCGTACCCGCAATATTGGCCTGATGCTGGCCATGGGTGTACGTGTCTTACTGCTGCTGACCATCACCTGGGTGATGAAATTTACCCGCCCCCTGTTTGAAGTACCGCACTGGATGGCCGAAGACGGTGCCATCAGCGGTCGTGACCTCATTCTCATCTTTGGTGGTATGTTCCTCATTGCAAAGAGTACGCGCGAGATCAACCACGAGATGGAAGGTGAGGATGAGCTCAGCGCGGAAAGCGGTCAGAAGAAAGTGAACATATCAAATGTTATTGTACAGATCGTATTATTGGATATCATCTTTTCGTTTGACTCCATCCTGACGGCTGTCGGTTTGACCAATGAAATTATCATCATGATCATTGCTGTCGTGCTATCGATCGGTATCATGATGATCTTCTCGGGCAGAATCAGCGAGTTCATCAACCGTCACCCGTCGATGGAGGTGCTGGCCCTGGGCTTCCTGATCCTGATCGGTTTTATGATCTTCCTCGAAGGGCTGGGTAAAGATATTCCGAAAGGATATATATACTTCGCGGTGGTGTTCTCCATGGGGATCGAGATGATTAACATTCGCGCGCGCGGCAAACGCAAGAAAGTCAAAGAAGAGTTTCATGAGTAACGACGCTGCCTTACGCTATCCCATTGGCCGCCACGAAGGCAAAGCCTCGTATACCGCGACTGAAATTACCACGCTGATCGATCGCATCGAGGCTGTGCCTGCGGAGATCGAAAAGCTTTTCAAAGGTCTTTCCCCGCGTCAGTTAGAAACGCCGTATCGCCCCGGTGGATGGACTGCCCGCCAGGTGTTACACCACATTCCCGACAGCCACCTGAACGCCTACATCCGTACCAAGTGGACCCTCACAGAAGATACCCCTACCATCAAGGCGTACGATGAAGTTGCCTGGGCCCAAACCGGTGAGATTGTTGCCGACCCCGCCCTCGCGGTAGCCCTGCTGAAAAGCCTGCACGCCAAGTGGGTGCCCTTGCTGCGTTCGCTACGCGAGCCGGAGCTGCAACGTTCGTTCTTCCATCCGGACTCCGGGAAGCACATTCGCCTCGATCAGTTGATCGCCAGCTATGCATGGCACGGTGAACACCACGCCGGGCACCTTAAGATTGTGGCCGCCTTATCGTAGCACCCGGTGTTATGCCCCTTGTTCCCTACGACCCTCCGTTCTTTCTCTTTAACCGCCACCTGGAAACCATCTTCCCGGCGCTGATGCGCTCGGTAGAGCTTCCTCCCTACACCCGCGAGCGCATCGAAACGCCCGACGGCGACTTTCTCGACCTGGACTGGCTCTCCCGATCCCGACAGATCGGGGGGACCGGCGATGTCGGCATGCGGCCTTTGCTCATCCTCTCGCACGGCCTGGAAGGTGACTCACAACGTCCGTATATCAAGGGCATGGCCAAAGCCTTCCTTCTGCAAGGCTTCGACGTGCTGGCCTGGAATTTCCGCGGCTGTGGGCTGGACATGAACCGCCTGCTGCGCTTTTACCACAGCGGCGCGACGGAAGACCTGGACCTCGTCGTACAGCACGCCATCCAGCAAGGCTATACTCAAATCGACCTGGTCGGCTTTAGCCTCGGGGGCAACCTTACGTTGAAATACCTGGGTGAGAGCGCGCTGCCGCCGGCCGTTCACCGCGCCGCGGTGTTCTCCGTACCGCTCGACCTGTACGATGCCTGCCTGGAAATTTCCAGGCGCGAAAACTGGATCTACGCACGGCGTTTTTTGAAGAGCCTGAAATCGAAGATCACCCGAAAGGCTACACAAATGCAAGGACTCGACACGAGCCGCCTGGAGAACATTCGTACCATTCTTGAGTTTGACGAATATTATACCGCCCCGCTGCACGGCTTTGCCAGTGCATTGGATTATTACGAGCGCAACAGCTCAATCCATTTTCTGGATGGCATACACGTGCCCACGTTAATCGTCAATGCTGTGAACGATCCCTTCCTCGGTAAAAACTCCTTCCCCATGGAAAGACTCGCGAAGCACGCATCGGTCACCTTCGAGTGCATCACGCGGGGTGGCCATGTGGGCTTCGCACAAATCAATAAAAATGGGTTATATTGGAGTGAAGAGCGCGCGTTGCAATTTATCTTGACGTAAATTGCAGACCTAACACCCCCGGCCACTATGATCGATCGCTATAGCATTACTGCGTCTGCCTCTACGCTCAGTGACCGTTTCGGAGTGGACGTGCCTGAATTCTATAAACCGCGCTACAACGCCACCACCACCCAGCTGCTACCCGTCATTACCCATACTGCCCCACAAGGCATTTCTAATTTCTACTGGGGTACCTCGCCGGCATGGGCCAAAAACAAAACCCTTAGCGAGAAGATTGTAAACGTTCGCACGGAAACGATCCTCGAAAAAGCCGCGCAACAAAAGTCGATCATCAAGAATCGGTGTATCGTTCCCGCCGATGGTTTTTATGGCTGGAAGCGCGCGGGTAAAAAGAGCTTTATTCCCTTTCGCTTCGTGCCCCGGGACTCGGGATTGTTTTCATTCGCCGGTACATGGGACGAGTATGAAGATACGGAAGGCAATCAGTTTCATACGTTCTCGGTTATTACCGTGCAAGCGAATTCGCTCGTAGCTTCGGTGCAAGAGCGTATGCCGGTGATCTTAGATCCAAGGGAAGAGGCTGTGTGGCTCAATAAGGAAAGTACAGAGGCAGATCTACTGGGATTGTTGAAGCCTTTAGAAGCAGAATATTTGAACCACTACTCGGTATCACCACGCATTAGTGATAACGCAGCCGACGTGCCGTCGTTGATTATACCAGCACCGCCGTCAGATCAGTTCGGGAATTTGACTTTGTTTGATTAACGGGTATACGCCTGTCTTCAGATTGGTGCCAGAGTGGGCATACCAGGCACGTGTCGTTAGAATCCGTCGTCGCTTTCCTCTTTCTCTTCCGCAGGCGTTTCTTCAGGCTGATCTTCATCAGCCTTCTTCTTCGACTTCTTCTCTTTCTTCTTCTTCGCCGGTTTCTCAGGCTCGTCGGTCTCAGGCTTCGGTTCTTTTTTCTTCTTGCGCTTGAACAGACCTTTCTTCTCCTTCTCCGGTTCAGGTTGCGAAAGTTGAGAATCTACTTGTTTCTGCTGTTCTTCTTCGTCGACGTAGTCGAAGTCGTCGTCGCGCGGTTCGGGTGCTACGACAGAGTCAGCAGGTTGTTCCTTCTGCTTCTTTTTGAAGAGATTCTTAAAGAAGCCACCTTTCTTCTTCGCGGCTTTTTCCTCTTTCGCGGTCTCCGCCTGGCCTAGCTTGGCAAGGCGTACGTCCGGCAATACAAGGTAGTTGCGCAGGTACCACATATAGTTGTCCTGCTCCACGTTGAAGGTAATTTCGGTGACGACATATTTCGGTGTCGATTTTATCATCTTACCGGTAGCCGGGTCGATGTGGGCAGTGTCGGAATATTCGTATCTCAACATCCGTAGCTCCTTGTCTTTGGTAATGACATAGATGCTGTCGCCTTCGGCTTCTTCGGACGTGGTGTCTTGCGGGACGTCTTCGATGTAAATGCTGTCAATGACCGAACGGGCGGCGAGGTCGAGCTCGGCTCCCGGTACAACGCCGTCTTCGCCGTTTAGGCCCAGGCTGTCATATCCTTCCTTCAGAGAGTCGGGTACCTGCACGTAGACATTCTTCATGGGAACGGTCTGCATGCTGCGGATCTTCTTGCGGTACGAGGTAGGCTCGGCAATGAGGTATTTGTTCTTGCTGGCAGTCAGCACTTTGGGGGTGGAATCGTCCTGAAAATAGCTGAATTGCTTGCGTAACGCGTCCTTATCGTAGATGAACGCGCTTTGATACGCAGGGCAGATCATGCGCTGTGTACAAGCAGTCAGGAACAGGCTACAGATGAATAAAACAAAAAATGCCCTCAGCATGAACAGGGTAATTCAAACAAAAATAAAGAATTTACCCATAACTCTCCTGATAGCGTAGGATTTATGGCATTTTGCGCTCGATTCATGCCTTATTTAACGCGATTTGCTGCTTTTTCGTCAGTCCTGACACTACTAAATTGTAAGAATTGTCGACCCACTGCTGTAAAAGGCGGTTAGGAACCGATCCGTCCATGACGACCGTAATCCAGTGTTTTTTGTTCATGTGGTAGCCCGGCTGCACCGCGGCATACTCTTCTTGCAGCAAAACGCCCTGCTCAGGGTCTACTTTCAGGTTGACGCTTTCGAACTGATCGACGTCGGTCAACGCAAACATTTTGCCCATGACCTTGTACACCAGGATGTTCTCACCAAAAGGAAATTCCTCGGTTACCCCCTTCTTGGCGTTGCACCAACGCATAAAGTGCTCCAGGTCCATATTACAGCCGGGGCTTGATGACCAGCTTAAAGATCAGGTATAGCACACCGATCAGGAAAATGGCGATGGACAGTTTATTGACTCCGTGCATCATCTTGATGTTGATGTTACTGGGGCGTGCCGGATCTTTCTTGCGAAAGAAATAATTGCCTACCTCCCCCATACTAAAGAACTCTTTGATACCGCCCCGCTTCTTCGCGGCAGGTGCCGGTGCTTCTGCCTTTACTTTATCGTCCATGATCGTGCTCTTTAGAGTAAAACGTTAGTTCACCTGTTCCTGTTCAATCCAGTCGCCGTGTTCACGGATCAGGTTGATCAACTCATCGACCGCCTCAACGGTCGGCACATTTTTGCGTACGACCTCCCTGCCTTTGTACAATGTAATGCGGCCGGGGCCGGAGCCTACATAGCCATAGTCCGCATCGGCCATTTCGCCAGGTCCATTTACGATGCATCCCATGATACCGATCTTGATACCCTTGAGGTGGCTGGTGCGCACGCGAATGCGGGCCGTGGTCTCCTGCAGGTCGAACAACGTACGTCCACACGAAGGGCAGGATATATACTCGGTTTTCGAGATCCGTGTGCGTGTGGCCTGGAGGATATTAAAGGCAGTATCGTTTACCATTTTGTCGGAGCCGCTGCGTACGATCTCCAGGAAGAGGCCGTCGCCGAGGCCGTCTACCAGCAAGCCGCCGGTGTCGGTGGCTGCATAGAGCTGCAGTTGCTCGCCATTCAGGTCCTGATACTGGCGGCCGATGACGACTGGTACGTCGCAACCCTGGTTGATCAGTTCGACGAACAGCCGGCGCAACGCAGCCATGGCATGGGCATTGTCGGTCGTCGCCAAGAGCACGACCGTAGTGTCTTGCTTCAGCCGTGCCAACAGGGTCTGGTCCATGTCTTCGGGTGTTACGCGCACGAAGTTAAGCACCGGCGATTGTTCCACACCGCGAAGATATTCGGAGACGGGTATTACCGGATAGGTTCTATCTTTCCCGCGCTGCGTCAGCCAGGCGGCGTGGTGGTATAATAATCCCAGCGTGCCGGGTATTTCAAAGTCGACAGCATGATCGCCCAGGAATATATAGTCGCAGGCGGTGTCGGTTATGTTCCATTTATCGAGGGGCACCGAGTATTGATACCCCACCGAAAATAAAGAAGCTGCGGTAATCTTATCGCGTCCCGATAGGTCGGTTATGACGCGGGGCACGGCGTGTGTCCCACCGATGTTAAGTACTTCGCGTGTTACACGGCGGTTGTATTCAAACGGTGTGATGGGATAATGTACGATGGGCGCAATCGGCGCATGGCCGACGCGGTGCTCGTAGCGGGCGGCCAGCTCGCGGGCCACCGGCACTTCGGCTTCAGGCTCTTCAGTGAGCGACACGCGAATGGTATCGCCCAGGCCATCTTCAAGCAAGGTGCCTATACCGACCGACGATTTGATGCGGCCGTCCTCACCATCGCCCGCCTCTGTCACTCCCAGGTGCAACGGATACGGCTTCAGTCCTTCTTCGTCCAGCTTCTGCACCAGCAGGCGGTACGCTTGCACCATTACCTGCGGGTTGCTGGACTTCATGGACAGCACGATGTTGAAGTATTGTTCGTCTTCACAAATACGGAGGAACTCCAATGCCGACTCGACCATGCCCATGGGACTATCGCCATAGCGGCTCATGATCCGGTCTGACAACGAGCCGTGGTTGGTACCGATTCGCATGGCCGTGCCGTGCTCTTTGCAGATGCGGATCAGCGGCAGGAATTTCTCGCGTATGCGGTGCAGCTCGGCCTGGTAGCTGGCTTCGGTGTATTCAATGGTCTCGAAGCGTTTTTTGTCGGCGTAGTTGCCGGGGTTGATCCGCACCTTTTCAACAATGCGGGCTGCCAGCTCGGCAGCGTTGGGTGTAAAGTGAATGTCGGCCACCAGGGGCACTTTGTAGCCGCGCAGGTGCAAGCCTTTACGGATCTCGGCCAGGTTCTGGGCCTCTTTGATGCTGGGGGCCGTAATACGCACATATTCGCACCCGGCGTCGACCATGCGGATCACCTGCGCGATCGAGCCCTGGGTATCCATCGTATCGACGGTCGTCATGGACTGAATGCGAATGGGGTTTATGCCACCCATCGGCACGTCGCCAATGTTCACTTCCAGGGTCTGGCGCCGGCTGTACTGCACCAGGCTGTTACAATATTGCTTTAAAGCATCAATAGACTGATTCACACACGCTGATTTTAGGGCAAAGGTAGGGAAAAAGACGTCGTTACAGGTCGCCCAGGATGGGTCTGATGACGATTTCCTCCACTACACTCCGGTGAGACAACGCATAGGCGCCATAGACAGTTTCAGCAACATCTTCCACCTTCATAAAACGTTCGTCGGGAAGGTCCGTGCCGTCCCAGCTGGCTGTACGGGTAGCCCCGGGAATGACCGCCGTTACGCGGATGTTATGCGGCATCATCTCCTCGCGCAGGCATTTGGTAAAGCCCAGCAGGGCAAATTTACTGATGGCATACGACCCGCCATTGGGGTATGCCTTGATGCTGGCCACGGAGCAGATGTTAAAAATATGGCCCAGCCGATTGCGTTTCATATCCTGGATCAGCCCGCGTGTCGTGCGGTAGGCGCTGTAGAGGTTGGCGTGGATCATGCTCTCCAGGGTACCCTCCGGCTCGGTGGCAATGTCGCCGGGAATGAAGTAGCCCGCATTGTTTACCAACACCTCCAGCGGCTGGCCTAGCTGCTGAACAAACGTACAAAATGCCTTTACCTGGTCTTTGTCTGACATGTCACCCAGCTTGACATGTACCGTAATGCCAGGGTGCGCTGCCTCTACCGCTGCCTTCAGTTGACGCAGGTCCTCGTCGTGGCGGGCACACGTCGCAATATCAAATCCGTTGGCGGCAAATTTCTCGATCACGGCCCGCCCTATTCCCTTGGTTCCGCCGGTCACGGCAATCAGTCTGTTCATGATATTTTTATTCTATCTTTAGCCCAAGATAAAAGATTGCGTTTGTTTTATTGCAGCTATGATCACGGAGATTGGTAAGTACTTCATGTTTCTCGGTACGATGCTCGTGCGCCGGGAATCTTTTAAAACATATTACAAGCTTATACTGGAAGAATGTGTCTCCGTTGGCATCGGGTCCGTGTTTCTGGTGGCCCTGGTGTCAACGTTTATGGGCGCTGTAACAACGGTGCAGACGGCGTTCAACATGGTGAGTGACTTTATTCCCGATTATGTGATCTCGCAGGTGGTGCGCGAAATGATCGTGCTGGAATTGGCGCCCACCATCATTGCCGTGATCTTCGCCGGTAAAGTTGGCTCGGCCATGGCCAGCGGCCTGGGCACGATGCGCATTACCGAACAGATCGACGCACTGGAGGTGATGGGCATTAACTCGATCTCGTACCTGGTGCTGCCCAAGATCATCGCCTCCCTCATGATGTATCCGCTGCTGGTGGTCGTCGCTGGCGTCTGCGGCATGGTGGGCGGATACCTGGCCGGTACACTCACCGGCATCATCTCGCCGAACGATTACGTGTTGGGGCTGCGCTCCAGCTACAATGAATTTACCGTCATCTTTGCGCTTATCAAGTCCGTGGTGTTTGCGTTCCTGGTGTCGTCTATCTCCTCGTACAAAGGTTATAACACCCAGGGCGGCGCCCTGGAAGTGGGTGTGTCCAGCACCCAGGCTGTTACCAGCAGTGTAATTGCCGTGCTGGTAGCCGACTATTTACTGGCCCAACTTTTACTCTCCAAATGATCAAGATCGACAATATAACCAAGTCGTTCGGCGAGAAAGTCGTACTGAACGGTGTGAGTGGTGTTTTTGAAAAAGGTAAACCCAACCTGTTGATTGGCGCCTCGGGTACCGGCAAAAGTGTATTGCTGAAATGTATTGTCGGACTGGTGATGCCCGACAAAGGCGAAGTATTTTATGACGAGCGTCCCTTTTATGCGAGCGACCGCGACGTCAAAACGGATATCCGCCGCGAGATGGGCATGCTCTTTCAAGGCGGGGCATTGTTTGACTCCAAAACGGTGGAACAAAACGTAATGTTTCCCCTTGACGTTCTGACCAATATGCCCCTCGACGAAAAGATGGACCGCGTCAACATCTGTTTAAAGCGGGTAAGCCTCGAGAACTCCAACAAAAAGATGCCTTCTGAGATCAGCGGGGGCATGAAGAAACGCGTGGGCATCGCGCGGGCGATTGTTAACAATCCCAACTACCTGTTTTGCGACGAGCCCAACTCCGGCCTCGACCCGCAGACGTCAGTGTTGATTGACGAGTTGATCCAGGACATCTCCGAAGAGTATGACATCACCACCATTGTCGTAACCCACGACATGAACTCCGTGATGGGTATTGGCGAAAAAATTATGTTCATCTACAAAGGCCAGAACCTGTGGGTGGGTACCAAGAACGACATCACCCACTCCGGCGTGCAGGAGCTGGACGACTTCATCTTCGCTAACAAGGTGATGCGCAGCCTGCGCCAGCAGCAGTAACAGCCCCTACCCTTTCTTACGAAACACCAGGTCGGTCTGCTCAATCGCTACCACGCGGCTATATAACTCTTTCAGATAGTGGTATTCTTCCGAGGAATAAACTGCTTTCTTCAGCTGCATGGAATTGTGCAGGCTAAGCCGGTTGACATTCTGTTGAATATCAAACAGGAAGCGGCCGCCGTCGTTTGGTAACGACAGGCCCACTTTTGCAGGAGGATCTACCAGCTCGTAGCTCTCGGGAAAGTTCATGGTAAAGACCAGTGTCCTTTCAATGGCCACACCAAAGTCGACCGGATACAAACGCTCTACAGACTTAAACGGATTCTCCCGACGCTTCCACGCAATAAAAGGACTGAACAGAAATCCCTTCGCATTCGACTGATCGAACACCTGGAAGGTCAGCTCCATTTTCTCGATCAGCGGCTTTTCAATTTCTTCTTTGCCCACCGCTTCATACTTCACAACCTCTACACCGGGATAGTCGGTACCAAAGTCTTTGAGGTATTCCTCCTGGTTGGTAAACTCCGACATTTCTATTCTCTTGTAGAGGGCGGCGTAGCCGGTATACGTGGTTTGCAACGTACCCTTTAGCATACCGTTGGGCAATAACGTCACGTCTACCACCTGGATTTTTTTCGATTTGTCAGAAGGCTTCAATTCATACCAATACGATTCCTTCTCCGCCATGACTCGCCCCTTGCCGTTCAGGCAACGGTCGGGCAACATGCCAAAAGGCAGATGGGGTATGGTCGCGTCGAGCAAGTACGACTTGCCCTCGATATTGACCTTGGCTACAACATAATTAAAATCACTCATCACCGGGTGTATGTCGGTGGGCAGACCGTGGTTGCGGGTGGAGAGAATCAGGGGTTCTACATCCACTTTGGCATACCGCAGGGCGGCGATGAGCGACAAATTGATATCGCCAATATTGCCTGTTTTCTTTTCGTACGCCTTGCGAATGCCAAACTCGGCCACGCATCCGTAGGTGTCGTTCCAGGAATACCGGCGTTTGATATGATCGTATACCTGCCGGGCGCGCACGAGTGGATCTTTCTCTATCAATACGGCGGCGGCCGTCGACTCGTCCAGTACGTGCCGCCCTGACTTTAACTGCCCACCAAATTCATCGTCGCGTCGCAGCTCCTCCTCTACATCTTTCCATTCTTTGGTAAACTTGTCTTTACGCCCATCAAAATACTGCACCTCGGACAATTCGAAATTGATGCAGGACAAAAAGTTGACCTTCGCGGTCATATACTCCTCTTCATGAAAGGCTGGAATGTCTTTCATGGCCCATTTATACCGGGCACAGTCAGCACGACCGCCCCCCGGGGCAAAGCAATCCTTAACCACTTCGCCTTCTTCCATATCCAGCTTCAGGAAACCGCGCAGGGTGATATTAAACCTATAGTTTCCCGGGATGGAAGCCCAGTACTCGCTGTAGATCTTCGGTATGTCGGACTGAAACTCCCAATCGCGGAAGTTGAAGAGAAACGGCGACTCCAATATATAGCTATACTCGATCACGGTTCCTTGTTGTACATTGGGAATAGCAAACTTGGTTGCATTCCAATATTGATTGAGGTCCTGTTTAAATACATTCTTGGGATCAAACCGGGTCTCTTTCATGGACCCGTTCTCGTAGTTATACGCGGATGCGCGAATCTTGCGCACGGTTTCCTTCCGGGAATCGTTGTGACGGAGGGGTATCTCAATATTTGCCAGGCGTATGCCACTTTTCTTCAGGATCTTAATACGCACATGGTACTCTAACAACAGGTTGTAGTCGTTACCGTTGTCTATGTAAGCTTCACCAAATTCCTGGAGCACAACGGCCTCGGCAGTGGTGTCCTTTTCATACCGCTTCATGTCCAGCTCGCGATAGGTCGTCTTACCATATTCAAAGCCGTGGTCCTGAGCGGTCGCTGCCAGACCGATATAAACCAACATCAACGCAAGGAAAAATCGGGTGTACATATATGACTAAAAAACTGTTAGTAAAATTCCTTCAAGATAAAAGTTTAATACCTTTCGCGCATGAAAATCGGACTGCTTTCGGACACACATGGCTACTTCGACCCGGCCGTCTTCCGACATTTTGAATCATGCGACGAGCTCTGGCACGCGGGGGATCTTGGCGACGGCGTACTGGACCGGCTGCAAGCATTCTGCCCGGTGCGGGCCGTATTCGGAAACATCGACAGCCGTGCCCTGCAAACATCGCTGCCTGAAGATCTATTCTTTACATGCGAAGGCGTAAACATTTGGATGACCCATATTGGTGGGGTACCACCTAACTACAACCCACGCGTAAAAAAGATTCTGAAGTCCCGCACGCCGCCTGATATCTTCATCTGCGGTCACTCGCACATCCTGCGGATAAAGCGCGACCCCGGCTTTAACAACATGCTTTATATCAACCCAGGCGCGGCTGGTAATCACGGCTTTCATGCCATCAAGACGCTGGTGCGATTCACGATCGACAATGGTCAAATCGGTAACATGGAAGTGATTGAGCTGGGCAAACGCGGTGCCCTAACGCCAGTTGAATAGAAGTTATCAGAAACGATAGGCCAGGGCAATGCCGCTGCCTTTCAGGTTCATGGATACGGATTCGGCGTCCTGCCGTTCCAGTGCACGGTTATATTTCTTGGCACCTTTCGCCCACAGAATAACACCGGGTACAGCCAGGCCCGTACCACCCACCATCATTAGAATACCCAGCGCCGCCTTCGGGTCCCCTTCTTCGTAGGTAGTGCCGTTGTAAGTATTGTAATTGTAATAATTTTCGTCTGCATTGCCATAAACAATGATACCGCCGACGAGCATGCCCGCGCCAAGAATGGTCATGATACGACCTGCGTTGCGCATACGCTCACCCGGTAAACGGGCTGCATGATATTCACCCAGTCCGTCAAAAGCTTGCACCTTTTGTACGATTGGGCTTACCGTGTACACAGAAGAAGTGAAAGATGTGCTTGTCGAAGTGCTCGCCAACAGACCGTAGTCAGCTTGTGCGGATGCCTGCAAACCAAACAAGGTCAGCAATACCGCGAGGGTTAACGTGTATTTCATAACTATTACTGAATACGGAACGGCAAACGATGGTAAGCTGGTGCTTACTATACGTATTGGTTGAGCATAACCGGCATCACCAGCATGAGGATGTCCTCACTCTCGTCTTTCTCCACCGGCAGGATCACACCAGCCTTGTTGGGGGCTGACATGGTCAGTCGAATCTTGTCAGAGTCGCAATTGGTCAACATTTCGATCAGGAATTTAGCGTTGAATCCGATCTCGATGTCTTCACCGTCATGCTCGCAAGAGAGTCGTTCGTTCGCTTCGTTAGAGAAATCAAGATCTTCGGCCGAGATCTGCAGCTCGCTGCCAGTGATCTTCAGACGTACCTGATGGGTCGTTTTATTCGCGTAAATCGAAATACGCTTCAGCGCGCCGAGCAGGTCGTTGCGCTCGATCGTCATCGTGATGTTGTTGGCCGTGGGGATTACGTTGTCGTAGTCCGGGAAACGCTCATCGATCAGGCGGCAGATCATTTTGATGTTGCCAAACTTAAAGAAGGCGTTTGACATGTTGAAGTTCAGGCTTACGTCAGTGTTTTCCGACGGCAGCGTCGCCTTCAGCAGGTTCAGGGCCTTGCGGGGGATAATGATGGAGTTACCGTTTTCCGACTTCACGTCGGCGCGGCGGTAGCGCACCAGGCGGTGGCCGTCGGTAGCTACGAAAGTAGTGTTCTTTTCACCCAGGTTGACGTATACACCCGTCATAGCCGGGCGAAGCTCGTCATTGCTGGTAGCGAAAATGGTATTGTTTACGGCACGAGACAGAACTTCTGTTGAAATCTCCGCGCTAAAGTCATTTGAAACCACTGGCACTTTCGGGAAATCCGTCGCATTCTCACCCGACAGCTTGTAACGGCCGTTGTCGGAAATGATCTCGACGCTGTACGTCGACTCATCGATCGAGAATGTTACGGGCTGCTCGGGCAGGTTTTTGAGCGTATCCAACAGGATACGAGCCGGCACGGCAATATTACCCTTCTCTTTAGATTCCACTTGAATCTCGGTGATCATGGACGTCTGAAGGTCAGACGCCGTTACCGTTAATCCACCTTTCTCCAGTTCAAACAAAAAGTTCTCCAGAATGGGTACAACCGGGTTGGTGGTAATCACACCATTGATATTAGAGAGTTGCTTAAGCAGGTAAGCAGAGTTAACAATAAACTTCATTCTAGTAAAGTAAAAAGTGGTTAGTTCTAAAGCGGGGACAAAGTTATAAAGAAAACTGAATAATAAAACGGGTCGGAAAATGCAAAAAAACCCGGACAATTTGAATTATTCCTTCGAAAAAAATGCTTTTGGCTGGATTAACGACAATAGATCGCTTTCGCGAAAAACAGCCCAGTCACGCCCGTCGATCCTCCCAATGAGCGGGACAGCCTTGGCAGAAGCTTCATTAGAGGAACGCCGGAACGGAAAGAGCTCCAGCGTATACGCGGTCCCACCCACGTCCTTTACCTCGATAAAAAATAGCGGTGCCATTTTACCCAGGCTGTCAAGTGCGGGCGAAGGAGTCTGATATTCTTGCACTTGCAGCAACGACACGGCGTCCAGGTAGTTATTGAGCTTGGCGGTATCGGTCTGCTCTAATGCGAGTCCGCGAATGCCAAAATACTGGTGGTCATCCAGCTCAACGCGAAACCCCGCGGTCTCTTTTCCCGGGTACTGTGCCACCAGGCTGCTGAAATTGCGCCAGTTAAATCCAAACACATACCGGCTGCGCCACCCCTGCCCATCCAATTCAAAAATGCCCGCGGTGTAAACCCGGTACCCGGGAATGGTCACAATGTAAGGCGTCTCGCCGGGGCGCATAAAATATGCCTGTGTCTTTTGACGATTGCCACCAGCATAAAACACATCAGTCTTTTCGCCACCCGAGATAAGAGTCACTTCAACACCCTCCTTTACCAGTTTTGTAGCAATCGAGTCTTGCTGGGAAACGGCCACCGGGCGTCGCGGCTCGGCTTGGCGCAGGGTAGCAAACAATACATCGATCATGCCCCGGTCGGCATCGAACCGATCGTTTACCCGCCACTGCGACCCACTGAATTTAAGTTGCGTCGCACCAGCAGCCGAACGAAGCACCACTTCGTTGATAGTCGTCAGGTCGGCCGTCTTAAAAAGATCTTTGTTGACGGTAGGAGCCTCTCCACGACTGTTGAGCCAAAGCATACCCGCCGTTGCCAGTAGCAATGCCACCAGCGAAATAAGCCGTTGTTTGTTTTTCTTCTCCTGCATCATCCGAATCGCGCAAATTTTTTCTTCCGCCAATACATACGCACGACACCAAAGATCGTCAGCAACACCAGCGGCACCACCAGGTTCAGGATTTGCCAGGTAACACGCTCCTGCTTCACCTTTTCCCGATCCAACGGACGGATCTTAATTTGTTTACTGCGCGCCTGAATAAGCCCCTGCTCATCGACGAGGTATGCCACAGCATTCATTAGCAAGTCGCGGTTTGCAAAAATATAGTTCGTGAACGGATAGAATCCCAGCGGCTGCGGCTGATGATTCCGCGGGTTCACTTCGTTCATCGCCAGGTCGGCGTCGGCCAGCACCACCAGCCGCGTCGGAACGCTGTGATCCCGGAACGTTTCTTTTGTCTCGCCGTCGGGCAAGAACCGGTTTTTGTACAGGGATGTAAAGGAGCCCTCCAACAAATAGCCCACCGGCACACCGTCTTTGGAAAAATCTTCGGGGCGTACATCCTGACGGAGCGCATTCGCGCTGATGTTTACCGGGGCCATCACCGTACGGGTTTGTGCGGACGTAAACAGCAGCGGCGTCTTCTTCACACCCGGCGCCTTGACCGTGTCGATGCTGCTGATAAAACGCGTCACCACGGCATCGAGATTACGGGTGATGGGGTGATCTGCGTAGCGATTGATCAGCGGGAAGAACGGCCACTCCATCATCTGCATTTGCGGCTTGCCGCCGGCCTGACCGGTTACGATGGGGTACTGCGCCGCCTGCAAGTCTTGTACCAGGTCGGGGTTGATCCGTACGCCGTATTTAAACAATTGGTCGTCGAGGTTCTCGGCATAGGGCAATGCCAGATAGCCTGCTACAGCAGCACTGTCCATGCGGGCGTTGAGCCGGTCGATCAGGAACAATACTTTGCCGCCTTGCATGATATATTGATCCAACCGATATTTTTCTTGTTCGGAGAAAGCCGTGACCGGACGTACGATCACCAGGGCATCATAGCTCTCCGGCGACGGCGTTGTCACGAGGCTTACACCACGTTCCACTTCGTATACCTGGCCCAGGTCGCGGTACAGACTTACAACCTGCATACTGTCAGCCTCCCCGTGACCACGCAGAAAGCCGATGCGCTTGCGGTCGGTATTGGTCAGCGTATATAATGCATTGATCAGTTCGTACTCGACCGTTTCGATGGATTGATTGATGCGTTCGTCGGATGTGCGGGCGGTGCTACCTTTCAACAACATGACGCCGGTTTCCATACCGCCGGCGGCAATGACAGCGCCGGGAAAGATGATCTTCTCCACACGCTGGCCATCGCGTGTATCGATCACGTTCGTAGGTTGAATACCGCGTTGCGCCAGGTCGGCCATAAACTCCGACTGGGCCTTCTCACTGCCCGCGGCCTGCGGGTTCGTAAAGGTGATGTGTAGCTTGCCGGGGGCATATACCCGGAATTCGTCCAGCGTCTCACGAATGGTTTTCTGAAAGCGTCGGAAGCCGGCGTTCAATTCACCCTCCAGGTACGCTTCGATGTATACATCATCTTCCAGCGCGCGCAGAATGGCTTTGGTTTGAGGCTTGATGCTATACCGTTTCTCTTCGGTCAGGTCCACCCGGAAGAAATACCGGGAGGCCACCAGGTTAACCAGCAACACCAACACCACGGCATTGGCCAGTAACAAGAAATCGCCCGTCTTTCTGCTTTTCCAGTTTACCATTGCCTGCTTCCGATAATGAGTTTGGTGATGGATAACAACAGGAATATGACACTGCCGAAGTACAGCAGGTCGCGGCTGTCGATCAGTCCTTTGCTTAACGACTCGTAGTGATACACGATGCCTAGCTGGCGGATCAAAAGCGTGTTGGCCGACCAGACATCGAGTGTCGCCAGCGAGTCAAATCCGGAGAATAGTACAAAGCACAGGAACGCTGCCACGATAAAGGCAACGATCTGGTTAGGCGTGATGGAGGATGCGAGGATACCCGCCGCGCAAAATACCGCACCCAACAACGCCAGGCCTATGTACGACCCGGCAATGCCGGCCGTGTCGAGGTTACCCGGCGGATTACCCAACTGGTATACCGACACATAGTACAGCAAGGTCGGCAGCAAGGACACCAGTACCAGGGCAAAGCCCGCGAGATACTTGCCCAGGATGATGTCCCAGTCGCGCAGTGGTTTGGTCATGAGCAGCTCGAGCGTACCGGCTTTGCGTTCTTCGGCAAAGCTGCGCATGGTGATGGCGGGAATGAGGAAGATAAAAACATACGGCCCCATGGAGAACAACGTATCCATGTCGGCATAGCCGTACTCGAGCACAGAAGTCTCGGGGAAAAACCACATGAACAACCCAATCACCGTCAAGAAGGCGCCGATCACCAAATACGCGATCAGGGAGTTCAGGAAGCTGCTGAATTCTTTAGAGAGGACCTGGAGCATGTTTTAGAACACGGCAAAAATAAGGTTAATTTTCTGCATTTGGCGTGATGCTTCCGGCTGTGAGCGTATGAAAAATAGTTTCCAGCGAATTTTCTTCTTGCTGCAGACCGATCAGCGACAGGCTGTGATCCGCCGCAAACCGGAAGATCTCCGGACGCACGTCAACTTCCGCAGACGTCAACGCAAAGCGGCCACCTTCCAGCGAACGCACCTCCGTCACACCGGGCAGGGTCCGCAGTTGTTCGGCGCTTACGCCACCCGCAAACTCGGCGATCACAACACGCTGGCCACCGCTACGGCGCAGCAAATTTTCCAGCCGGTCGTCCGCCACAATAACACCTTTGTTGATCACGATCACGCGGTCGCACAGCGCCTCCACCTCTTGCATAATGTGTGTGGAGAACAATACGGTCTTATCGCGGCTCACATCTTTTATGAGCTTTCGAATCTCCACAAGTTGGTTGGGATCGAGTCCCGACGTAGGCTCGTCGAGGATCAACACCCGGGGGTTGTGTATGAGCGCCTGCGCCAGGCCCACCCGTTGGCGGTATCCCTTGGAGAGTGTTTCAATCTTTTTGTTTTGCTCGCGTGTCAGGCCACAGCGTTCGACCATGGCCCCTACCGCACTGCGCAGGGCGTCGCCCCGCATGCCGTAGAGCTTGCCGACGAAATGTAAATATTCGTGCACAAACATGTCCAGGTACAAGGGGTTGTGCTCGGGCAAATAGCCCGTGACCTTCTTGACCTGAAGTGGCGCTTCGACGACGTCGTAGCCCGCCACGTGCACCTGCCCCGACGTGGGCGGCAGAAAGCAGGTGGCAATCTTCATGGTTGTGGATTTGCCAGCGCCGTTCGGACCGAGAAAGCCTACGATCTCGCCTTCGCCGACCGTAAATGATATTTCGTTCACAGCTTTTTGCTGTCCGTACAATTTGGTGAGGTTCTTTATTTGCAGCGACATGCTTGAAAAGAAAAGGCAAGTTTAACGCTTTTTTAAACATGTTCGGAAGTATGTATCCATCGTTTACGCCAGATTGCCCCGGCCGGCCGCCAACCGCGCCCTGGGTTTGATTTCTGCGCGATTCCTTCTAATATTACCCACTTGTTACGACCACGCCGTCCTGCTCTTCGCGTGGGTGAATAACAACAACGCGTGGGGCAAGACATGAAGAAAATAAAAGACATCGTAAACCGGGACCTGATCAACCTGACCAACTGCGAAAGCGAGCCGATCCACATTCCCGGCAGCATCCAGTCACACGGGTTTCTGATCGGGGTAAAGCAAGCACCGGACTTTGTCATTGACTTCATTAGCGGCAACTGCGAAGCCTTTATCGGGGTTTCCCCGCAAAGTTTACTGGGCCAACCGCTGCGCACCATCTTTCTCGATCAACTGTTCCAGGAATTTACAGATTACGTGGCGCGCGGTGCGATCGATGCGTCACAGCCTTTTGTCTTTCGGAGGGCGCAGACGCCCTACAACACCACACTGCACTATAGCAATGAAATACTGGTGCTGGAATTTGAACCCTTCCCCGACGGCAGCCAGAATCTGCCGGATCTCTACAACCAAACACGACGTTTCATCTCGCTGATGGAGGATGCGAGCTCATTGACGGATTTGTGCGAGGCTATCGCCGCGGAGACACGCAGCATCACGGGGTACGACCGTGTGATGATCTATCGCTTTGACAAAGATTACAACGGCAAGGTGATCGCCGAAAGTAAACGCGACGACCTGGTGCCCTTTCTGGGGCATCACTATCCACACACCGACATTCCACCGCAGGCCCGCGAGCTATACCTGCGCAACCTGCTGCGCATCATTGCCGACGTGCATTATACGCCGGTGCCCATCCTGACCATCGACGACAACACGCCGAATAAGAACCTCGACCTGAGCTTGTCGATCTTGCGCAGCATCTCGCCCATTCACATCGAGTATCTTCAAAACATGGGCGTGGCCGCTACGCTGACCATCTCGTTGGTGCGTCAGAAAAAGTTGTGGGGCCTGATCGCATGTCACCACTACTCCTATAAAACATTACCACACTTTACACGTCTGTCTGCACAGCTGCAAGGGCATTTCCTGACATCACAGCTTAGCGTACGCGAAATTGCCGACAGCTATGAGCTATCGCAAGAAGTAGAAGCCAACTACCAGCGATTGTTACCGGTGCTACGCCATGAGAATGACTTTCTAACGGGCTTACAACACATGCCCGAGCTGCTGGGCCTCACCCACGCGGAAGGTGTTGTGATCGTAAACGAAGGTAAGCTTTACAGCGCCGGCGTAGTGCCTCCCGAGCCTGCGTTGCGCAAGTTGATACATTGGTTGCAGAACACTGTGCAGGGCGAGCTGAATACCTCGCGTCTGCACGATCTATACCCCGAGGCAGACACGATACGCGACACCGCTGCCGGCATCATTTGCAATTCGCTCGTGGATACGACACAGGACCTGATCCTCTGGCTGCGGCCGGAGGTGGAGAAAACGATCGACTGGGCGGGAAACCCTGCCAAGGCCGTGCTGCCCAACGAGCAAGGTGTACGCCTTTCACCACGCAAGTCGTTTGACCTGTGGCGCGAGACCGTACGCAACCAAAGCAAGGAGTGGCATAGTGTTGAAATACAAGCCGCCGCACGGCTCACGTTCTCGCTGCAACGCCAGCTGCTTCTCTCCTACCTGAGCCGTGAAGAAGCACGCTACCGCAAGCTGAGCGAGAAGCTACAAGATACCAACGCCGAGTTGGAGAACATTCAGTGGATCGGCACCCACGACCTGAAAGAACCGTTGCGTAAGATCCAGATCTTTGCCTCGCGCATCTTGTCGTCGTCGTTTGATGCGCTGCCCATAACCGTCGCCGACCCCGTGGGACGCATGATGAATGCGGCCAACCGTATGCAGTCGCTGCTCGACGATATCATGGCGTATTCGCTGCTGACCAAAAACAACGAGAACGCCTTCGCCCCGTGTGACCTGAACCAGGTGATCCGCGAAGTGCGACACGAGTTGAAAGAAGAGCTGGAAGAAAAGAAGGCAACACTCCACACCGATACGCTGCCGACACTGGCTGTCATACCCTTCCAGATACGGCAGCTGTTTTTTAATCTGATTGCCAATGCCCTGAAGTTTTCCGCTCCCGGAAAGCCGCCGGTGATCCGGATACACTACACCCCCCTGCCGGCCACAGAGACTGGCGCGCATCGCATTACGCTTGCCGACAACGGCATCGGCTTTAGCCAGGAGCATAGCGAAAAGATCTTCCAGGTGTTTCAACGCCTTCACACCCAGGAGAAGTATGCCGGCACCGGCATAGGCCTGGCCATCTGCAAAAAGATCATGGCCAACCACCAGGGCACCATTGTGGCCACGGGACAGGAAGGCGAAGGCGCGGCCTTTGTCCTGGAGTTTCCCGAAATACCCACCCACAGGCCATTTTAAGAACTTTTTAACACTGTTTTCAGAATCCCCAGTGTTACAAACCCCTGCAGGCCGTTATTAAGGTATTGACCGGAACAGTGGAATTCCAGAAATTTACCCCCCAATGAAACGTATTATGCGCTACCTCGCTTTTGTCTGCTTTCTTCTTACCTCCGCATATTGCTCGGCTCAAACCGGCTATAACTTCAAATTTAAGGTCACCGGTTGGAAAGACACCACCGTATACCTGGGCCACTACTACGGCGAAAGCACGTACATCAAAGACACTGCGCGCGTGAGCGCCGCGGGTGAGTTCGTGTTCGACAACAAAAAGACGCTGGACCAGGGTGTATACTTCCTGGTGCTGAACAAAAACAAGATCTTCGAATTCCTGGTAGGCAGCAACCAGCGGTTCACCCTCGACACTAAGGAAGAGGATTACATCAAAAACATGAAGACCAGCGACCCCGACAACAAGCTGTTCTTTGAAAACATGCTCTTTAACATGGAACGGCACAAGGAAGCCGAGCCACTTTTAAAAGTACTGCAAGACAGCACGCTGACGGAAGATCAAAAGAAAGACGCCCGTGCCAACTTTAACAAGATCAACGACAAGGTCATGGCCTACCAGGCGGAGATCATCGCCAAACACCCCAAAACGCTCACCGCTACCATCTTCAAATCAAACACGGCCGTCAAAATCCCTGACGCCCCCAAGAAAGCCGATGGCAGCATCGACTCCACCTTCCAGCTGCGTTGGTATCGCGAACACTTCTTTGACAACTTCGACCTGAGCAACGATGCACTTATACGCATGCCCCGCCCGGTGTACCGCGAAAAGCTGAAAGAATATACCACCAAGCTGTTTGTGCCCCAGGCAGACTCGGTCATCAAGGCAGTCGATAAAGTCATTGCCCTGGCGAAGACAAACAAAGAGACGTATAAATACTCCGTTTTTGTATTCATCCAGGAATATCAGCAGCCCGAGATCATGGGCCTGGACGCTGTATTTGTCCACCTGTATGATAAATACTTTGTCACCGGCGAAATGGACTACTGGGCTACCAGCCTGAAGAAGACGTTGAAAGAACATGCCGAGCGTCTGCGTAAAAGCATGATCGGCAAAGTAGGTCCTAACCTGATCATGCAGGATGCCAACTTCAAGCCGCGGTCGATGTATGACATCAAAAACAAGTATACCATTCTGTACATCTTCGATCCCGATTGCGGCCACTGCAAAGTGGAGACGCCTAAGCTCGCAGACTTCTATAAACAGAACAAAGCGAAGTTTGACATCGAGGTGTATGCCGTGAGCACGGACACGTCCATGGCGAAGATGCGCGAATACATGAAGAAGATGGACATGAAGTGGATCACGGTGAATGGCCCGCGCACCTACGTGGGACCTCACAGCGACCTGTACGATTCGCCTACCACGCCTACACTCTACATCCTCGACGACAAGAAAAAGATCATTGCCAAGAAGGTGCCAGCCGAAAGCCTGGCGGAATTTTTTACGAACTACGAGAAGTTCCTGAAGGCCCGCGCGGCTAACCAGGCCAAACCTAAAACGCCCTCTAAAACCTAGGCACTACCGGACACCGCTCCGTACGGAAGTGAACAGTTTCTCAAGTTCGTACGGTGCAAAAGCGGCTTGTATGGCTTAAAAATGGGTTTTGTAACTTTTTGCCCCATTTTTGAGTCTTATATGCAACCATTCACCCGATGCGCGGTATCTAGTGAAGTAAGGGACGTAATTTAAACCAACACCTGTATGGCCTTTTTTGATAAACTCCTCGGCAAAAAGAAACCGGAATTGAAAGCTCGCTGCCCCATTACCCGGGAGCCGATTGAAAGCGGCTTTGGGTACTTGCTCACAACGTCGCAGATCATTGCCTCGAAGAAGTATTGGGATATGATCATGACGGAGCCGGAGACCATGTCGTATACGGTGTCGCATTTCAAAAACGTCGCCAGCGGTACACAAATGCGTAACATGATCTTTGAAAAATACAGCAACATCGACAAACCGTGGATGATCTCCGACTCGTGCATCAACTTGTTCGAGAACGTCGACAAAAAGTCGGCTCGCGAAAATGCACGCAAATGGTGGGAACATGCCGGCCAGTTTATACCCGAGCAATCCGGCCCCGCCTCCAATGCGCTGGACACCCAAACCTTCCAGGTCTGGAAAGACTACGCCGTGCTGGAAGCCGGCCGCTCAAGAATAGTTTTACAGTAGTTTTAAATAGTTTAAAGTAATGGAAAGGCTGCGCAGAAGAACGCAGCTTTTTCTTTTTTATAGGAGGCAATTTTGTACTTTGGATAACACAAGACAGACGTCTTTTAGCTTAGTATAGTTTAGAGCTGTAATTCTATCTATACCTTTCAATTAATTATTGCGATCAATAGTATACTGCACCAGTTGGATCAGCGAACGCTTATAGTTCGACTCGGGGAAATTCGCTAACAGTACAAGTGCATCCTGGTGGAACTTGTTCATCGCCGTCGTGGCATATTGAATGCCCCCTGACTTTTTCACAAACTCGATTACTTCGCGCACCTTCGCCGGCTTGCTGCCTTCGTTTTTGACAATGCGAATAATGCGACGCTTTTCCAGCCAACCAGCCTTTGACAAGGCATGGATCAGTGGCAGCGTCATTTTCTTTTCCTTGATGTCGATGCCTACCGGTTTGCCGATCTCGTCTTCGCCATAGTCGAAGAGGTCGTCTTTGATCTGAAAGGCCATACCGATCTTTTCACCAAACTGGCGCATGAGGCCAACGGTCTCGGCACTGACGCCCGATGAGCTGGCGCCTACAGAACAACATGAAGCAATCAGCGAGGCCGTTTTCTGCCGGATGATCTCGTAATACACTTCTTCGGTAATATCGAGGCGGCGGGCCTTTTCCATCTGCAACAGCTCGCCTTCGCTCATGTCGCGTACGGCGTTGTTGACGATGCCCAGCATGTCGAAGTCGCGGTTTTCGATGGAAAGATGCAGCCCCCGCGAAAGTAAAAAGTCGCCTACCAGTACGGCTATCTTATTCTTCCACAGCGCGTTTACCGAGAAGAAACCCCGGCGGTAATTGGCCTCGTCTACAACGTCGTCGTGCACCAGCGTAGCCGTGTGCAGCAACTCGATGAGTGCCGCGCCGCGATGGGTAGACTCGTCGATGCGTCCGCAGGTGCCCGCGCTCAGGAAGACAAACATCGGCCGCATCTGTTTACCCTTGCGCTTGACGATGTAGCTCATGATCTTGTCCAGCAGCATAACGCGGGTCTTCATCAAGGCCCGGAATTTCTGCTCGAACTCCTCCATTTCCCGTTCAATCGGGGCTTTGATATCGTCCAACTTCAAAGACATGGCCGCAATAATACGGAAATAAGGCTCTATTCTCTAATACCCCCGGGTCGATTTAATACAGTTCCCAAGCAAAAGCTATTGACTATTGTGCAGGTACTGCCGTATTTCGGGCCATGGATTTTCTACCAGGATTTTGGGGCTATATACTCTTTTCAGCCATTGTCATGACCATCGCGGTGGTCGTGGCCCGCTCGCTGCGGTTTATCATGGGTCGTATGATCCGGGGTGCCTCTACCAAGCTGAAGGTGGATCCCACCAAGTATAATTTCCTGAAAAACGCGGTCGAGTTCATTGTGTATATCATCGCGCTGATTGTACTGTTCAACTCCATCCCCACCCTGAAAAGCTATGGTGCCGCGCTCTTCGCGGGTGCCGGTGTGCTGGCCGCCATTGTCGGTTTCGCTTCGCAGTCGGCCTTCTCCAATATCATCAGCGGCATCTTCATTGTTATTTTCCGCCCCTTCAGCGTCGGCGACCGCGTGAAGGTTGGGCAGCTCTATTCGGGCGACGTAGAAGACATCACCCTGCGCCATACCGTGATCAAAGACTTTGAGAACCGCCGCATCGTCATTCCCAACAGCGTCATCAACAACGAGACCATCATTAACTCCACCCTGGAGAAAGAGGTCCTGTGTATGTTTATCGAGCTCGGCTTGTCCTTTGACTCCAACATAGACCAGGCCCTGCGCATTATGCAGGAGGAGGCGATGAAACATCCCGACTGCCTGGACAACCGCACCGCCGAAGAGATTGAAAGCGGCGTACCCCAGGTACGCGTGCGGCTTGTCAACATTTCGGAAACGGCGCTCCAGCTGCGGGCCGGCGCCTGGGCCAAAGACCCGGCTACGGGTTTTGCCATGAAATGTGATCTGCTGCGCAGCATCAAGCTCCGGTTTGACGAAGCGGGCCTGTCACTTGCACGGCCGCAGCAAACGGTTTATCTTAAACACCAGACACCAGACGCATGACCATAACACCCGCTGCTGCTACCCACGCCGATGGCCGGGAAATTCTCGAGCTCATCTCCTATAACCGGGAGAGCCATGACAAGATCGACTGCATGCCCGTCAACGAGCTTTTGCAGCAGCTCAAGCCCGAGCGCGTCAACTGGATCAACGTCGACGGCCTCAACAACCAGGACGTTATAGAAAAGATCCAAAGCCACTTCTGCCTGCACTCGCTGCTGATCGACGACGTACTGAGCGATCAGCGCCCCAAAGCCGAAGAATTTGACGACTATCTGTTCTTTACCATGAAGATGCTGCACCGCATCGACGGCACCGGTATATATTACGAACAGATCAGCTTTGTGCTGGGCAAAAACTTCCTGGTATCCTTTCAAGAAAAGGAAGGCGATCTTTTTGACGGCTTCCGCGAACGCATTCGCCTGGACCTGGGCCGTGTGCGCAAGCGCCAGGCCGATTACCTGTTATACCGGCTCATCGATATCATTGTCGAGAATTATTACAACGTCCTGGACAAAGTAGGCGACCTGGTAGAAGACATCGAAGAAACGGTCTATGAAAGTTCCACCAACCAGACCTTTCACCGCATCCAGAAACTAAAAAAGGAATTGATCTTTCTGCGTAAAGCCTTATACCCGCTACGGGATGCGCTTGGCAAGGTCATAAAAGATGAATCAGAATTTGTACACGAGGAAAATCTGCGATTCTATTCAGACGTATACGATCACGTAGTACACCTCATCGACTCCGTCGATACCTATCGTGACTTGACGGCGGGCCTGATGGACGCCCACATCAACGCCATGAACACACGCATGAACGAAGTCATGCGTGTGTTAACGGTCATCTCCACGATCTTCATGCCGCTAACCTTTATCGTAGGCGTATACGGCATGAACTTCCATCACATGCCCGAGCTCAGCTGGCACTGGGGCTACTACGGCGTGTGGGGCGTCATGGCGACGCTGGTTATTGTCATGCTCAGCTTCTTCCGCTATAAAAAGTGGTTCTAGCCCGTCCTATTGTTTCGTCACACCGGGCGTGCGCTGCAGAAACTCATCGTACAGCTCGGTCTGCCGGCTCTTCATCGGAATCTTCCAGCCGTCGATAAACACCTGGTGAATGGTCGTCTTCGTTTCGAACGGATCGCCGTCGCTGATCAACAACGTAGCATTCTTGCCCACTTCGATCGAGCCCAGCTTGTCTGCCACGCCAAAGATCTCTGCCGGCACGATCGTGACTGCCTTCAATGCCTGTTCGCGTCCCAGGCCGTACGCCGCCGCATAGCCGGCGTGGTACGGCAGGTTTCGCACATTGCCTCTATCGTCGGTCGTACCGAGGGCCACTTTCACACCGGCTTTGTGCAAGAGACCGGGATTCGCATAAGCCTTATCGTACCGGTCGTAATCGCGTGTCGGTACCGCCAGCACCGGGCCGGCAATGACCGGTATATTGGCTTTGGCAATCTCGGCCGCGACACGCCAGCCTTCGCTCACGCCCGACAGAATTACTTTTTTCACCTTCTTCTCGCGCACCCACGTAAGAGCATTCAAAATATCTTTCGCAACATCCACCTGGATGATAAACGGACGCTCGCCGCGTACCACCGGCAACAATGCCTGCATCTCAGGATAGTAGTTCACACCCTTTGATTGCAGCGCCGAGTCGATCTTGTGATATTCCCCGGCTTTTTGCCAGGCTTCGCTCAGTTTGTTAATACGCTTGTCGTACTCGCGCTTGATCTCCTCGTCGGTGCGTTTATCAAAACCGCCGCGACGTCCGGAATGTGGCCATATGATCACAACACCTTCAAACCCGGCAAACATCTGGTCGGGCGTATAGCCGTGCAGATTGATGAGCGCGGCCGTACCGGGCATCAGGTCTCCTTCCGGTGTGGCAATGACGGTGGTGACGCCACTGACGCGGGTCACCGGTATCAGCACAGAGTTCGGGTTGACCGCTGTCAACGCCCGCATTTGCGGAACGATGTCACCCACTTCGTTGAAGTCGCGCGTGCGCGGGTCGGAGGCAACTTCGCTCAGGCCCAGCTTGGTGTTGGCGTCGATCATGCCGGGGTAGATCCAACGTCCGCGGCAGTCGATTACTTCGGCGCCGGCAGGTACCGTTACCGACGTGCCGACCGCGGTGATCTTACCATTGCTGATGACCACGGTCCCATCCTGGATGACGCCCTTCGTCACCGTCTCGATGGAGGCGTGCGTCAATGCGTACGTAGCGTGTGTGCTTTTCTGGCTTTGGGCGGCAAGCGGTTGGACGGCAAGCGCCAAGGCTACCGTTGCGCTGGCATATAAAAAGGTAGTGAGTTTCTTCATGACCGGGGACATTAGTTAAGTCCGAAAATAGTATCAAATGCACCGTCGAGGCCTTCCAGACAGCTGTCGTGGTCGCGTTGTTCCAGCTCCACTGCTTCCACCGGCTCGTTGGGGTCGACGGCCAGGCGCATGTCGTCGGCATCCTTCGTGCGGTCAAACCGCACCACGCCATCGACGATCGTTACCTGCGGCACACCGTATACCGACAGCGGGTGGTTCTGGAAGATCACCAGGTCGGCATCCTTCCCTACTTCGATCGAGCCCACACGCTGGTCGATGCCCAACTGTTTGGCGGGGTTGAGCGTAATGAGCGCGAGCGCTTCGTCGTCGCTCAACGCGCCATACTTCTGCGTCTTGCCGGCTTCGTGGTACAGGTGGCGCATCAGCTCGGGATCGTCGGAGTTGATGGAGGTCGTGACGCCGTTACGCGTGAGGATGGCGGCATTGTAGGCCGTCGAGTAGTATACCTCGAACTTGTATGCCCACCAGTCGGCAAACACCGAGGCCATCGCGCCATAGGCGGCCAGCTCGGGTGCTACTTTAAAGCCTTCGTTCACATGCTGAAATACAATCTTCTTAATGCCGAAATCCTTGCACACCTGCAACATCATATAGATCTCGTCGGCGCGGTAGCTGTGGCAGTGAATGATAATATTGCCTTTTAGGATCTCCGCCAGTGTTTCGAGGCGGTAGTTATACTCCGGCGGTGCGCCGCGAAAACCTTTTTGTGCCCTGGCTTTCGTATAAGTGTCCACGGCGGCAGCATAAGCCTTTGCTTTGGCGAATGCCTCACGCATGACAAACTCCACGCCCATCCGTGTGCGGGGTACGATGTTGTTACCACCGCCGTGTACCCGCGTGGGGTTCTCGCCCAGGGCGAACTTAATGGTGCGCGGTGCGCCCTGCATACGCAGTGCCTCCGGTTCCAGGACGCCGTAGCGCAGCTTGAGCGTTTGGCACTGACCACCAATGGCGTTGGCCGAACCGTGCATGGCATGAATGGTGGTCACGCCGCCGGCCAGCGCGCGGTATAACGATACGTCAAAGGGATTGATGGCATCGCCTACCGCTACCTCCGCCGTGACGGGCGCAGTCCATTCGTTGATGGCGTCGATACCCTGGTGTGAGTGCGCATCGATAATGCCGGGCATCACAAACATGCCGGTAGCATCTTGCACTGTATAGCCGGTGGGTGCTGTGAGATTCTTCCCTACCTGCGCGATCTTTCCGCCTTTGATCAATACGTCGGTGTTGACCTGGGTGCCTTGGGTAATCGTCAGCACCGTGGCATTGCGGATCAGCATGTTGCCGGTCTGCTGGCCCAGCGCCGGTAGCGCCGCCAACAGTGCCAACAAAGTATGATATATAGTTCTTTTCATGTTGTTCAGGTGTTTAAGGCTTGGGTTTCTGTTGTCCTTGTACCGGCAGCTTGTCGCCACCGTCGAGTGTTGCCTCGCCTTTGAACGTCGAGCCTTCTACCTTTGCCTCTACTTCCACTTTGATGCTGCGCCCGTCCTGGTTCATAACAAACGAGAACTTCAACACGTTGCCTTCAAACGTAATCGTATCGAGTGTAACCGGCTGCGGCAGGAAATCAGCAGACACGGTACCCGCGAGCTGTGTTCCTTCTTTCTTAATAGTGAGCAACGCTTCACTCTTGCCTTGTGGTGTTTCAGACGTTACCGTCCACTCGCCCTCGAGTGCTACTTTCGCTGCTTCCTTCTTGGCGGCGCCAAGGTCCATTTTATACAGTATACCGTTCACAAATACATAGTGCACGACAGACTTCTCGTCAAAGTACGGCTTGCGTGTCACCACCAGGTTGGCAACCTTGCCTGCATCGACAGAGCCCAGCAGATCGGATACGCCCAGCAGCTGCGCGGGCGTCGTCGTCAAGGCTGCCAGCGCCTGATCTTCCGTAAGCCCGGCTTTGATCATCTTGCGCAAGTTGCCGCGAATGTCACCTGCTTTTACTTGCAATGCCGAAAACCCAAACGGCACACCGGCCTTTTGAAAGACTGCGGCCTGCCCGGTATATTTTGCGGCAAACTCTGCCTTGCGTTTGTCCAGCGCTTCCTTCTCTTGCGCAGTCATGGACTTCAGCGGCTCATCTTTCTTTTCCTCCTTCTTTTCTTCGGGCAACTGCAGACTGAGGAATACCTTGGCGCTTGCGGCCTTCAGCTTCGGGGCAACGTCCCAGCCTTCTTTTACCTCGGCCACCACAAGCGGAAAACCTAAACCTTTCTGCAGGTCTAACACGCGGTGCACGTCGAGAGCCTTCTCGGCTTGAAAGAGCACCGGCATCTTTCTATCGATCACGGGGTAAAAAGCTTCCAGTACCCGATCCGTCGACGCAGGTTTCAAGCCGTTACGCGCAGCGGCGTACGTCGTCGCATAAGCCTTGGCTTGTGCGGCTTGATGATATAATTCACGCCACTTGGCGATCACGCCAATGACGGTGACGGGATACACGCGATCGGCCGTAGCCAGGGTAGAGAAGAATGATGTTTGTGATTGTAGCACCATGTCGTCGGCGGAGCGACCGCCCAGCCACACCAGTGCGCCTGTGCCGGGCAGCATACCACCGTGCGGCACGACGTGCGCCGTGGTAAATCCTACTGCGCGCAGTTCCTCTACCCCCTTATCCGTGGGGTTTAGAAAATTGCGCACATCGGTTTGCGGCGCAATGCCCGCGCGGTCGGGCGGCGGATTGCCGGGATCTTTCACGCGGTCGCGGTTTTCGTTGTTGGGTCTGTTTACACCCACGTGCGAAAGGCCGTCGATAAAGCCGGCGTAGACATACAGGCTATCGCCCTTCAGCACAATGGCCTCGGGCGGCACGGGTATATTTTTGCCGACGGCTTTTATCAATCCGTCTTTCACGATCACCGTGCCTTTGTCGACAGAGCGTCCCGGACTTTGAATAATAGTGACAGAGGTAATGGCGTAGGTGCCCGTGACAGGCAGAAGCTCGCGTTCTTCCTGAGCCAGCAGCGGGCCTGCGACGAGCAGCCACACCAGCGCCAGGCTCAGCCGCGCGGCGACAAAAGGAGTCTTCATTAAAACGTAGGTTAATGGTTAAGTTCTGGGGGGAAAGATAATCAGGATTTCCGCTGCACTAAAAGCAGCCTACAGGAAAGGCCTATAAATTGGCTGGAAGGCAACGCCTTAGCCAATACGCTTTGCCTTGTATCCTTCTTTTTGCAATATCTGTACAACTTTGTCGCGCACGTCGCCTTGAATGAGCACCTCGCCGTCTTTCTGCGAGCCACCCACACCGCATTTGGATTTGATAAGCTTGGTGAGTGTTTCGAGATCGGCAGTCATCCCGATAAACCCGGTGACCAGCGTTACCTGCTTGCCGGCGCGCCCGCTCTTGTCAAGCTGCACACGCAGACTCTGCTGCGGCGGCGGCAACGTTTGAGCTTCGTCGTTTTGCTGATAGGAGAACTCAAAATCGGAGCTGGTAGAGTACACCACTCCGTCACGTTTTTTCCAGTCGTTGTTCTTTTTGCTCATACTACAAAATTAACCATAAAGTGATCAGCAGCAGCACGGCGTTGACAAAACTGGCATTAAAGAAAAACTCCAGGTTGTGGCGAAACAAAACAGCCGACAGCGAGATCACAAACAACACCCCAGGAAACATCGCCAGCGCGCGATAGACATAGCCCATCTTGAACTCCGTTCCCTGGTAATATAGCGACATCGCCGTACGATACACCAGGGTACGGCTATACTGCACCTGTGCCTGGGCCGGTCGTGGCCCGTCATAGTCGTACACTTTCAGATGATCGCCATTAATTAACGACAAGTGCAGAACCGCAGACAGATTACGACCCCGTCCACCGGGTCGTTGGAAATAGTAAGCGTCAACTTCGCTTTCCACCACGGAATAGGGTAACATGTAGTCCAGCATGAATAACACGGTCACCATCAATCCCACATAATTGAACCACCGTATATACGGCACGCACTGCTTGATCAGCTCCTCGCGTTGACGACGCGCGCTCATGGTCGGCGCCGGCCTGGGACGATATTTTGGATCGCGGTGCCGCGGCGCAGGCGGTGCCTGCTCGGCCGCGGTCGCACCACCTACAAGCTCTGTCCACCCTTGCTGACGGCGCAGATCATAGGCAGCCCGACTGTCCGGATCGCCCAGCACATCATAGGCCTCGTTGATCTCCGCCATGTAGGCATGCGCCTGCGGATCGGGATTCTTATCGGGATGGTACTGCACCACTAACCGCCGGTATATACGCTTGATCTCTGCCGCGTGCGCAGTAGAGCGTATGCCGAGTATAGCGTAGTAGTCTTTCATGCTGAATACAAAAATAAAAAAGCCACGGCATATGCCAGTGGCTTTTTTAAGAACAGGTCTGGCAGCAAGATTACTTGTTGCTCATTTTATCCATTTCCTTTTCGAAAGTCTCTTTAAACTTCTCATAATCGTAGTCGATTTTGAGACGATCGTCTTTCGACATCTTTTCGTTGTAAGAAGCCACCAGGTCATCGGCAGAAAGCTCGATGGCGATATAGGTTTTGTAGCTTCCGTCTTCGGACTTCATCAACTTTTCGCAGATGGTCTTCAGACCGGTAAGCTTCTGGTCTACGATCTCGCGGTTCAGCTGTTCGAAGCGCTCTTCTACCTCCTCTTTGTTGTTCATTTCGCGGGAGTTGGTATAGTTGTCGGTGACGGCTTTTACCGTTGTCTGGATGCTGGCCGCCAGTTCCGCGCGGGCGTTAGCAAGGGCCTTCTTCTTCGACGTTACCTGGTCCTGGCT
>NZ_JAHESE010000198.1 GCF_018598175.1 Dawidia cretensis | reverse complement strand
TCCCGAGTTGGCCCGGCTCCCACTGCAAGGTGTTGGCATATGTACCCACCTGGGCCGTGCAAAGCGTAGCAACGGACCACCGATCACAATCCAGTCGCGATACCGTGAGCACCGGTTTACACGGCGCCAACGTATCGCCCGGCTGTACACAAATGCGCTGCGAGTAGTTCTCCAGCGGTTCGGGTATACGCTGCGGGTTGCCATAGCCCCCGCGCGTCAGGATGCGATAACAGTAGGCCGTGCCGGAAGTAAGACCACGGTCCACGTA
>NZ_JAHESE010000197.1 GCF_018598175.1 Dawidia cretensis | reverse complement strand
GTACAGTTGGTTAAGCGCTTTGCTCGCCAACAAACAGAATACCAACTACGCGATTACAAGCAAATCTGAAAATTTGTCAATTGCTTAGGAAAATAATGGGTAAGCAGTGACAAATTTTCGGATTTTACTGACAGGATGTAAGTAAGCTAGCTAAGCCTCCCTGCTTCCAGCATTTAATTGAAGATATTAATGAGTTGCCTGGGCCAAGATTGACTTATCGCTTTCTTCAAATTTCACAATGGCATAGCGTTGGGCATTTATTATATCA
>NZ_JAHESE010000196.1 GCF_018598175.1 Dawidia cretensis | reverse complement strand
CAGCCATACAACTACTACGGTGCCACCGACCTTTAAGACCAGCCTATTGCAGCATCGTAAATGCCGTGACAAAGTCCAGCTGTATAAAGAAGAGTGCCAATCCGTATTGCCGGATAGCCGTGCGCAGCAAGCTCAGCGCTTTAACCAACTGGTTCTCCACCGTTTTTTCCGAGATCCCCAGGATCCCGCTGATCTCGCGATAGGTAAGCGCTTCCATGCGGCTCATGAGAAAGATCTGGCGACAACGGGGTGGCAACGTATCCTCGGC
>NZ_JAHESE010000195.1 GCF_018598175.1 Dawidia cretensis | reverse complement strand
ACTACATTGATATCATCGGAGAAAAAGTATCAGCACTCGATCATTTCATCGGAGATGTACTCAGTCATTCAAAGAACCTGAAGATGGAGGTGAACATCAGTAAGGTAGATCTTGCAAAGATCATTGATCAGACTTTTACTGAGTTAGGGTACCTGGAAGGTGCAAAAGATGTTAAGCGCACAATTAAGAGTGAAGGAATTGACTTTTACAGCGATCATTGGAGGGTATCTGAGATTTTTAGAAATTTAATTTCTAACGCCATAAAGTAT
>NZ_JAHESE010000194.1 GCF_018598175.1 Dawidia cretensis | reverse complement strand
ATAGTCGACTTTAGATAGCTGTTTATTTAACTCGGGATGGCTCATAATTAACTTGAACCATGAGGTATATTTGTCAGGATGATCGGTAATGTCTTTTTTCAAAGCATCAACATCAACATACTTCCAGTCTTCAACTTCCTCAGCATTTACAGCAGGCTTGCCATCATAAACACCAACGAAAACATGATCGTATTCATGTTCAGTAAGCTCTTTATCAAGCTTGGTTTTATAAATGAACTTATAGGCAAATGAAGTTTTTACGTCGATGC
>NZ_JAHESE010000193.1 GCF_018598175.1 Dawidia cretensis | reverse complement strand
TACTATAACAGGTTCACCGTTTTCAGAAATTATAGTCCCTAGCTGAAAAATCTCGGAATTAGAATTTGCTAATAAATTTCCCTTCCAAAAATAAGGCGGTTGCAACACTTCGTTAACGGACCAATAGATAGCTACGTTCGTAAGCGTTACAGCACTATAATTTCTATAAGCAAATGAGATTTCTGATTCCCCACAAAGACCATTATGCAAATTAAGCTTCTTTATTCCTACATCAACTTTTGATTGCGCAAGCACCTCACAACCCAGGAT
>NZ_JAHESE010000192.1 GCF_018598175.1 Dawidia cretensis | reverse complement strand
CTATGGGATTAAACTATGAAATGGAAGAAAAGCGTGGTCCGGTATTTCCTAAGCGCATAACATCAGCAAAAGATCTCGATAGCATCCATATAGCTGAGGCTGGCGAATTGCAATATGTTCTCGACGCCCTCACACTCACTAAAAAGGAGCTGAACGGGAGGGTGCCCCTTATTGGATTCGCAGGTGCACCGTGGACGATCTTCTCTTATATGATTGAAGGCAAAGGCAGCAAGACCTTCAGCGAGGCTAAGAAAATGCTCTATACAGAACC
>NZ_JAHESE010000191.1 GCF_018598175.1 Dawidia cretensis | reverse complement strand
GTATTCAACACGTTCAAGAATGTGATCGGCCAATACAAATGTTAGAGGTAAGAAGTACAATTCAGGAAGACGTTGCACATAATGCACTTCTATGATCGTAAGGAAGTGAGCGTCTCCATCAATCTTTAGTGGTATTACTTTATGAATTCCAATCTTACTGATGATCTTGGCTTTCCCTCCGAACCATCGGCATTTTTTAAGGAATGGGGAAAGTATTTTTCTTTCTATGAATCTAACTTCATTGTAGTTATCAAACAGCTTATCCCATGAC
>NZ_JAHESE010000190.1 GCF_018598175.1 Dawidia cretensis | reverse complement strand
CGATCAGCATGCGATCTCTGAGTCCGGGGGAAGAGCGTGCTCGAGCGGAGAGCCGGCAGGATCGCAAGTGTTGAAGGCATTGTATCCTACGTGCAAAGGAGCTTCTGTGCGGTTCTCCTTCAGCCGCTTCAACACCACCGAAGACGTCGACCAGGCGGTCCGGGTGCTCGAACAACTTATGTGTATACCAGCATAAGGGTATGAACGTGTGCGCGCGTTCCGATATTCTTTGTTTTCGCGCCCACGCTTTTTTGTGTTGATTGTGTGCTTC
>NZ_JAHESE010000018.1 GCF_018598175.1 Dawidia cretensis | reverse complement strand
CTGTCAGCTCTGCTGAGCCAAAACCTTTAGGGGGTCAGTATCAACGTTACCGGGGTCAGCATCTCCGGAATATCCATCAAGATTTTAGTCCCCACGATGTTCGTTTCCTTTTAAGTCTGATTTCTGTAAAACGAATTGAGATATTTCAGCTAGTGCTATTGGTGAAAACGTCTGTTCGATTTTTCCATATTCGTTAATCATCCCTGTAGAACATTCTTGAAACATGTGATTCAGCCTTTTTAATTCCTTTACGGTGACATCACTATTTCCTCCTGCGACCAGTGCGTTTTTTATCGCTTGTAAGTTGTCCGTAGAGGGTACCTGCACATCTTTTTCGCCACCAAGTGCAAGAACAGGGCATTTAACATTTCTCAAATCATCTTGCGGGTCGTATGTAAAAAAGTATTTAAAGAAAGGGCTTGTTAACATCGTGACCTGTCTCGAAATAAATTCTTCTTTCGTCATTCCTGGTGGTATCTGATCATCTGGAATTTGATCCTTAGTTTCATTAGCAAACTTGTCCAGCGCGCTCTTGAGGTCTTTCTCATTTTCCGAACTTACAATTATGCTAATTAATTGTTCTATGTATTCCTTCGATCTTTGAATTTCTTGTTCAGATTTCCCCATTCTGCGCTCCAGTAACACTTGCCTTTCTACCATAATGTCACCTCCTAATTTTCCTGGGCCGGCTAACATGATTATAAAACTAACATCATTCGATCTCGCAGCAACCATTGGTGCAATCATAGCGCCATCGCTATGACCAATTAATCCAATCCTTGTACTATCGATTTCCTTTCTCGTCTTCAAAAAATGAACTGCGCTTTCCACGTCCGTTGAAAAATCCAATGATGTACCAGCATGATAATTCCCAGTTGATTTTCCAAAACCACGATCATCATACCTAAGCACGGCGAACCCTTGCCTTGTAAGGCAGTCTGCGATTATGAGAAATGGCTTGTGTCCATTCCATTCAGCATCTCGATTTTGTGGTCCGTAACCAGAGATTAGGATCACAGCAGGGTATTTTTCGTTACGGTTGGATGGAAGGGTGAGGGTTCCGGAAAGCGTAACATTTGCATTCGCGTTCGTGAAGGTAATATCTTCCATCTCGTAGGGAAAGGGGCCTTTCGGCTCCTGCTCCCGATTCGTTAAAGGTTTATCCTTCTGTACATACAGATAAATTGCAAAGGCAATAACTAGTAGCGTAAGTGCCGCAGTGGCCAACAATGTCTTTATACTGATGCCTTTGGATACTGGTTTATGTTTGTCCATTATGCTAAGATAGGCAGAATATTCGGTGGCGAGGATTCTACAGATTACTCTGTGATTCAAAATAATTTCGGGTGAAGGGAGCTTACACGCGTTATTTAGACCATTGTGCGATGTAGACATATAGCAGTACAGCCAGAATACAGCAGGACGCAGAGAACCGCGTCAAAGGCTAGGTTAGAACAATGACAGAAAAAGTGAAGGCACTCGTTTATGTGATACTTGCTCACCTATGCGTAGTTTGTTTTAGTGTACAGGCACAACGTCAAACGTGGCTCTGAAAAGGCAAAAGCAGCCATCGATTACTTCCGCAAAAAAACCATCGAAGCAGGCTTCCCCGGCTTGTATCTGCAAGCTATTCTTTGGGGCAACATTCCATCAACCTTAAAAGATGTTCCCGGAGATGCCGTACGGACGCAGAACTCCACCGTGGAGTATTTTGGTTTTAGCAGTATGACAAATTACCAGTGGTGTCATTTCATCCGTCCCGACGGCGACTACATTCCCTGGGCAGAACAAGCCCTGACCAAATGGGCCGAATGGGACAAGACATTACTGTCCCATACTGTCCCCACGTTTCAATAGGCTGGGATAGCAACCCCCGCTTTCCCGTGCAAAAACAAGATTTGATCGTTGACAACAAACCTCAATATTTTCAACAGTATCTTCAAAAAGCAAAAGATTACATAGACCAACATCCCGGACAGCCAACGTTAATTACCATCAACGCCTGGAATGAATGGGCAGAAGGCAGCTACCTGGATCAGTTGTAAATCAATCATCCGTAATTAAATTTCACCTATGAAATGGATTACCCGCGAGCGTCCCAAGATCGACCGCATCGCCTGCCCCTGGCTCATCAAGCGATTCGTCGACAGCGACGCCGAATTTATCTACGTACCTTTCGATCAGGTCATACCACAGTCAAAAGAGCTCAATGCCATACCCTTTGATCTTCCCAGCGTAGAATACACACACTATGGCGACCAGTGCACCTTCGACTACATCATCAAGAAACACAACCTTTCCGATCCCGCGCTTCACACACTTGCGCCTATCGTCCGTGGCGCAGACACCGACCGGCACGATCTCGCCACCCAAGCCTCCGGCCTCTGGGCCATATCCGCAGGTCTGTCCCACAACATCACCAACGATCATGAGCTTCTGGAAAGCGGCATGATGATTTACGACGCACTCTACACGTGGGCGAAACATTTGCAAAACGAAAAGCACACCCAAAACCCCATTGAAAACCTCCTGCTCGACGTATATAAAAAGTATCTGCAAGACAAGAGTGGCAAAGTACCCGATTGGGCGCGCGAGCTGAAGGAAATCATCCAGGACCAGATAGACACCAATCTAGCGCTCAACCTCAAGGAAATCTCCCAAAGCCTCAACGTCCACCCGAGCTACCTTTCGCGGGAGTTTTCTAAGTACTTCGACGATCTCTCCTTTGGCGACTACATCCGTAAACTCCGCATCGAACGCGCCACGCAGCTGCTTCGTGATACCGACCACACCCTGGCGGAAATCGCATACCTCACAGGATTTTCAGACCAGAGCCATTTTAACCGGATTTTTAAGAAGCACACCGATCAAAATCCTTCCGAATTCCGAAAAAAACTGAGCAAAAGTAAAACGGATACAAATCAGTAAATTCCATTCTATCCTTCGTCCGACGTTCTCGCGAGTATTGCTTACACAATGCAGTGAGAGATGTTACGACATACCATAATTCTTTTTACCTTTTTCATTCTTTACAGCGGCGCAGCAGCCCAAGCCGTACAGAAAGATGTGCACCACCGCGAGCAGCTTTGGTTCGGATTCTTCAACCAAACCCGCCTCACGAACAAGTTCGGTTTCTGGGTAGACGTCCACTATCGGCAGACGGACTATTTCATTGATCGACCCTTTCAGTTCGTGTTTCGCCCGGCCGTAACATATTTCATGAAAGACAATCTGCGCGTCAATGTGGGCTACGCCTTTGTCAACCACTTCCCAGTCAAAAGCCTCGACACATCCAGACCTGAGCACCGTGCCTGGCAGCAAATCTGGTACAACCAAAAATATCCCGGACTCACCACACTGCAATGGTTACGCCTAGAAGAGCGCTTCAATCGCAAGATCGCCAATGACGAGTTGATCGACGGCTACAACTTTAACTACCGGATCCGCTATAACATGTCGTTTTTTGTTCCCCTTACCGGAAAAGAGGTTGCTCCCAAAACACCGTTCATCGCTGTAATGAACGAAGTGTTTCTCAACTTCGGCGGTAAAATTGTCTATAACACCTTCGATCAAAATCGGTTCTTCGCTGGCGTCGGCTATCAGTTCACATCCCATCTCAACGCGCAGCTGGGCTATATGAACGTCTACCAACAGGAAGCATCGGGCAACAAGTACATGTCTACCGATGCCATCCGCCTGTTCTTCTTCCATTCACTCGACTTACGCCCAAAAGAAAACTGATCAACAAAAATCCTGCGTCATGAAATGGATCACCCGCGACCGTCCGAAGATTGACAGAATCGCTTGCCCCTGGCTCACCAAACTTTGTTGACCCACAAGCCGAATTCATCTACGTTCTCACCGACCAGGTCCTTGCAAAAGCAAAGGAGCTTCAGAATTTCTGAAAACATTCGCGATCATGCCAACTCTTTCATATATTATATTTTTCTGGGAACGCCAGAAATGGCGTATACCAGCAGTATAGATATATGTGAAACCCGAAATGAGGTCTGCAGCGGTTGTCGCTATGCGGCAAAATGATAACCGATGCCTTTGATCGTGATAATCTGGACCGATGGATCGTCCTTCAGGTAATCGCGCAACTTGGTAATGTATACATCCAGGTTGCGCGAATTGAAAAACGAATCGTCGCCCCACAATTTCATGAGAATATCTTTGCGAAGCACGGTGGCGTTCTTGTTGTCGATCAGGGTTTGCAGCAGGGTAGATTCGCGATGCGAGAGTTTTTTTACCGTCGTCTCATACCGTAGCTCATACCGCAGTGGTAGGAACTCGTAACGGCCAATGGTAATGTTCTCCTGTGCCGTGGCCTTTTGCGATTGTGTAAGTTGCAGCAGGTTCGTAACACGAACAATAAGCTCCTCCATGCTGAACGGCTTGCGTATATAATCATTGCCGCCGGCTTCAAAACCTTTCAGCAGATCTTCTGTTTGTATCCTGGCCGTAACGAAAATGATCGGCAGCAATGGCGCCAGCCGGCGCATTTCCCTGGCCAGCGTATAACCGTCCCTGGTGGGCAGCATAACGTCGAGCACGCAAATGTCGGGCTTTAGCGACTGGAACCGGGCTATGGCGTCTTTGCCGTCGTCCACCATCGTTACTTCAAAATCACGGCTTTCCAGGCTTTCTTTTACGATACGCGCCAGGAAAGGCTCGTCTTCCACGTAGAATATTTTGACCTTACTCATGATGTCAAAGCCCTCGTACCTTGCCGGGGAAGGGTAATGATAAAACAACTGCCTTTGCCGGGCTCGCTCTGCACGTCAATACGACCACCGTGGCTGCGGATTACGCTCGCCACATAATTGAGCCCCAGCCCATAGCCCTTTGTATTGTGAACATCGCCTGTAGGTACACGGAAAAATTTCTCGAAGATCTTTTTCTGGTATTCCGCCGCGATACCCAGTCCCTCGTCCTTTACAGACAGGCTCACAGAATTTACCGCATTTTTTAACGACACCGTAATTACCGGGCATTTAGGGCTGTATTTCAACGCGTTGTCAATGAGGTTGTAGATGACATTCGTGATGTGGATGGTGCCCCCGCGCAGCACAAAGTTGTTGCCATCTTTACTATAATGTATCGTCGCCCCGCGTGTCTCAAAAACCATCTTCATCGAGGCAATGATCTGTTGTGTGGTAGTGTCCAGGTCTATGCTCTCGGGGCGGTAGTCGACACCGTTGGTTTCAAACACCGATGTCTCCAGGATTTTATCCGTCATCTGTGCCAGCCGGCTCAGTTCATGCTGCGCAATGTCCAGGTATGCCTGCGTGAGCGTGGGGTTGTCGATCGCATGAAAGTCCCGTAAAGCCTCCAGCGCCACACTTACTGTGGCTACAGGCGTTTTGAGTTCGTGCGTAACGTTGCTGATAAAGTCGTTCTTGGCTTCCATGAGGCGTTGCTGTGCCCGGAGGTTCCGGAACATTACCAGAAACGCCGTGGCCGTGAGCAGCGTCAGGAAAAGAGCGAATAGAATTTGTGGTGTGATCTGCGCCAGGATAACGCCACGTATATTTGCCAGCGACGCCGTGTAACGGCTTACCGGGTTGATGCGAACGGCATCGAGCGTGAGTGAATTGGCGTACATGGTGTTTTCGCTCCGTTGTTCGGCTTCCCGCGTTGTCTCGAAATCGCTGGCAAATCCGAAAGGGCCCGGATGCCGGTCATGTTCCGGGGGAACAACAGCATGACGTATATTGAAAGGTACGTGTATGTTGGCGTTGGCAAGCGCTTCGCCATATTGCAACCGCAGCGTGTCCATATTCAGCGTGTCGGTAGTGAGGCGTATGATGAAGCTCTTGCCCACGCCGGCCACCATTTCACCACGGATCGTCTGGAGGCGCCCGGCAATCGGCCGAAGCATGTCCGGGCTGATAGAATCGTTGGCTGAAATGGCCGTATAGATATCTACCGTGCCGCGCTCGTCATTGTCGCGAGGGTGTTTTATGCGATTCGTCCGGAACGTGAACGCCCGTTGCGCTGAATCGCTCGTTAATACAGCCTCCGCCGAACGTGGCAGCGAATCTGTCGGAAAGATTTCAACGCTGCGCATAAAGGCAGTGTCCCGGAGTGTCATTACGGTTGTCCGGAAAATCATACCGCTTTCGCGCCGCAGGCTATAAAATGCTTTTTCGTACGAGCTCTGCAGCCAGAAAATTTGCAGGACGATCAGCAACGCAAGACTGCAGATCATCAGCGTTACGGTTACGATGTTCTTGTTTCGCTTCATGTTTTTTCGCGCCCCCTGTTCCATGACCAAAGTCTTTTTCCTGCCTCGGCATACCGCACGTGAACGTTGTTTTGTATCTGATACCAACCGTTGCATCGTGCCGTCATAATACCTTAAAGCAGCGACGCACCGGTTATACAAAGGTAATGCGATCCGCGGGTGCAACGAACGGCTTTAACCTTAATTAACAATCCTTTCAGATCTATTAACCGTGCAGAGCCCTTCCGCACGGTAGTTTTACCATTATTTAACGAACCAGCCGACGCAAACCCATTGGACCGCATGAAAAAAATAGTCATTATCGGTAGTATCCTGGCATCGCTTGCCGTAGCGCACGTCGGTTTCGGCCAGACCCCTGGCGGTGTGATACTATATGAAGTAAAAATAAACCTGCATCGCCGGCTGCCGCCCGACCGTGAAACCATGAAAGATGCAATTCCCGAATTCAACGTACACCAGGAAGAGCTCTTTTTCAACGAAACCGCTTCGCTCTACAAACCTATGGAAGAGGATGAAGACGAGTTCGAAGCCGACGGTGGCGGCATGCGCATGCGTTTCAGAAGACCACATGGTGAATATTATACCGACCAGGCAATGGCCGCTTCCATTGTTCAGCAGGACATTATGGGAAAGAAATACCTGATACAGGATTCATTGTCCGTGCTGCCCTGGAAATTGGGTACCGAAACAAAAACGATCCTCGGTTATATATGCCGGCAGGCCAGCTATTATAACGAAGAGCGCAAGCAGGAAATCGTAGCCTGGTATACAGACACGCTGCGGCCGTTTCTCGGTCCGGAGCGTTTCAATTCATTACCCGGCGGCGTGTTGCAAGTAGATGTGAATGCCGGCGAAACGGTCATCACCGCGCAACAGGTAACGCTGCGCCCGTTGAAGAAGAATGAGTTGAAAGCACCCACCGGTGGCGAGCGCATTACGCAAACCGAGTTCCAGAAAGTATCCCGCGAGCAAATGCAGCGTATGGGCAGAGGCCCCAGACCCTGATAGTATAACGACAAAAGACCGGCAATAAGCCCCATACTATGAAAAGGTTTCTATACCTGCTTTTTTTTGTTAGCCACATCGGCATCGCCCAGAAAATCACGGTAAAAGGGCACCTGAAAGATACCACAGGCACTACGCTGCCATCGGCAACAGTGATGATACTGAGCGCGAAAGATTCTTCGCTCGTAAACTTCGGTACGACCGCTGCCGATGGCGCTTTCGAAATACGGAATCTTGCCCGCCAGGAATATATACTCAAGGTCACCTACCTGAGCTATGCCCCTCTCACGCGGAAGATATTGCCCCTCGCCGGCGACCAGGTGGATGTCGGCGACCTGCGTATGCAACCACAGGCACGACAGCTAGCGGAGGTAACGGTGGAAGACGATGCACCTGTGCGTGTAAAGCGGGATACGATTGAATTCAACGCCAAAGTCTTTAAAACGAACGAGAATGCTGTTGTGGAAGATCTTCTTAAAAAGCTGCCGGGCGTGGAAGTTGACAACGATGGCACCATACGCGCACAGGGCGAGCAGGTAAAACGCATTACGGTGGACGGCAAGGAATTCTTCGGCACGGACCCCAAGCTCGCCACACGAAATCTGCCCGCCGATGCCATCAGCAAAGTACAGGTGTTCGATAAAAAATCCGACCAGGCTGTATTCTCCGGCGTGGACGACGGCCAGCGTGAAAAAACCATAAACCTCGAACTCAAAGAAGAAAAACGGAATGGCGCCTTCGGTACCCTTATGGGGGGTGTCGGAACAAGCGACCGTTACCAGGCACGGGCAAGCCTCAACCGTTTCCGCAAGCAAGAGCAGCTGTCGCTTCTCGGCATGGCCAACAATATAAACGAGCAGGGCTTCGGCATAGACGACTATATGAGCTTTACCGGCGGCTCACAGCAAATGGCAGTAGGTGGTGGTGGCGTTGTGCGCATGACCATCGGCTCCAATAACCAGTCTGGCGTATCGCTCAACCAGGGAAGACGCAACAGCGGCATTATGACGAACTATGCCGGCGGGATAAACTATAATAAGAACCTTACCAAAAATACCGAGCTAAGTACTAGCTACTTCTATAATCACCTGGATCACAACCTCCTCCAGACTACCGAACGCATCAACTTCGCACCCAGCGGCGACCTCACTTTCAACCAGAACAGCCGCCAGAACAATACGAACACCAACCACCGTCTGAACGCCATTATCGACCGTAAAATCGATTCGCTGAATTCGCTCAAGTTCACAACGAACGTGACATACAATGAGACCGATGCCGACGAAACCAGTGCGGGCGAAAACCTGGCCATGGATGGAAGCCTTTTGAACGACAACGAAAAACGAACCATTGACAACGGTACGTCGCTTACGGCAAACAACTCACTGCTATGGCGGCATCGTTTTGCAAAGAAAGGACGTACCTTGTCGGTAAATGCGCAGCTGAACGTAACGGAGACGGATCGCAAGGGCAGCATCGACGCCCTTACCAACTATTATACACAGTCGGAAGGCAGTGTGGAGACGTTGCAAACCAACGACCAGACCATCAACACCCTTACCTACAGCGGCACATTGTCGTATACGGAACCGTTGGGCGGTCGCAAATACCTGGAAGCGAACTACAACTACCGCGCCAACCTGAACGACGTAAAGAAAAATGTATACGACTTAAACAGCGGCGAGCCCCTATTCAACGACAGTTTGAGTAACCTGTATAACAGTAACTACCAATACCACCGCGGCGGCCTGAACTTCCGTCTCAACCGGTCTAACTATACAGTAACGGTAGGGGCAAGCGTGCAGGAAACATTTCTCGATGGCGAGCTGAAACTGTCCGACGCAACCATATCCAACTCGTACCGTAACGTGTTGCCCGTAGCGCGGTTTAATTACGACTTCACGTCCACACGGCACCTGCGCTTCGACTACGAAACATCCGTTACGGAGCCGACCATCCAGCAGCTTCAGCCCGTGGTGGATAATAGCGATCCGCTGAACCTTTCCGTGGGTAACCCCGGTCTGCGACCGGCTTATGAGCACAACGCGCGCCTCAACTATATCATGTTCAACCCGGCATCGTTCGTAAACTTCTTCGGCTTTGCGGATATTTCGTACACGAAGAACGCCATTACCAACTCGCAATCGTACACGGAAGAGAGCGTTCGGATATCAAAACCTGTAAATGTAGACAACACACTGCACCTGAGCGGAAATGCAACCTTCGGCTTCCCCATCCAAAAGCTCAACAGCCGCTTCGGCATAACGGCCATGGCTTCGCAGCAGAAGGGCGTGAACATCATCGACGATCTTCAAAGCACCATCGCCCAAAACACGCTCGGCGGACGCTTCCGCTACGATTATCGCTTCAAGGAAATATTCGATATAAGTCTCGGCGCAAACATCAGCCGTCAATCCACAACCTACGAGTTCGATGCCGCATCCAACCAGCTGTATTATAACAATACCTACACCGCCGAAGGAAACCTTCACCTGCTCGGCAACATGTATTTGCTGAGCTCGTCCCTGGAGTATCTTACCTACGAAAATAAAACCAGTGATTACAACCAGGCAATACCCTTCCTCAACATATCCATATCCCGCTATATCCTGAAAGCCAAAAGCGGCGAGCTCAAACTATCCGTCAACAACGTACTCGACCAGAGTACCGGCGTATCCCAGACCGCCGACGTGAACTACTTCCAAAGACAGGTCACCAATTCCCTCGGCCGCTACTACATGCTAGCGTTCATCTATTCCCTCAACAAACAGCTCAACCCGATGGGGGGCATGCGTCCGCCTCCAGGCGGTGGTATGAGAATCATCAGACCTTAAACACGACCCTGCTGGGCAACACCGGCCTTAAGACCTATCAAAAAGAGAAAGCTGCCAGCTGGCCTTCAATTCTTTAAATTAAGATCCATCGAATTCACAAAGACCAGGCCGTCAAATACTCGACTTGTCGCAATTCATCCCCTAAGTTGTCGCTTTTGCACCGTGTCAAATACTGACGTGAACGCTAGTTTTGTATTGTCAACAATGGTTACGCACCTGTTAATGGCATTAAAGTTTAGGACAACAATTTCAATAAAAAAATAAAAGTATATGAGAAGAATAACTGTTTTATCGATGATTACATTAGATGGTGTAATGCAAGCGCCGGGCGGACCCGGCGAAGACACATCGGGCGGCTTCAACTATGGCGGCTGGACGGCATCTTATGGTGACGAGGTTTTTAACAGTATCATGGCAGAAGAGTTGAAACCGGCAGATTATGTTTTGGGCAGAAAAACATTTGAGATTTTTGCATCCTACTGGCCTCAACATGCCGACTTTTGGCCGGGCATCAATGATGGCGCCAAATACGTCCTGTCGCAGACCATAGAAAAATCAGATTGGAAAAATACCCACTTCGTCAAAAGCCTGGCAGATATCGAAAAGCTTAAAAATTCGGAGGGGTCCGACCTTCAAGTTTGGGGTAGTGGTAAGCTCATTCAACTGCTGCTTAAGCATGACCTGGTGGATGAGCTTCGGCTCAAAATTTATCCTTTGATTCTTGGTGGAGGGAAAAAGCTGTTCGAAAACGGTGCGATCCCGGCAGCATTTACATTAACAGAAAGTCATGTTACGTCAAAAGGGGTCATTATAGCCAATTACAAGAGAGCCGGAGAAGTTAGCACAGGCAATGTTGGATCTTAAGAAAACATTGTGTTACGTGCAGCGTGTCAATGGTCATAGCTGATCACGCGCGCTATCTTCCAATTTCCGTTGGTATTCTTCCAAATATGAACGAATTTGAACGTCCCATCTAGCTTTTCCTCCTTTCCTTCTTCTGTATAATAAAAACAATGACTTCCGATTTGGACAGCGCCAAAATCCTTGACTGGAAAAACTTCGAGGCTACCATTCACTAGCTCTCTTCTAACTTTCATTTCCTTATTATTGCATCTTTGAAGTATTGAGTTAACGTTCTGAGCATAGTTTGTAAGTCCACCTGCATCATGATAGAATTCGAGGTCTTCTGTAAACAATGACTTGGATGTATTGACGTCACATGTATTAAATGCGTGAAATAAAATACTATCCAAACTTGCTATTTTTTTTGTCAATGCCTGTGCTGATAAAGTCTGACTGGTTTGTGCGTTTACCTGATTAGGGTATAGTAATCTGGTCGATACAATAAAGGTCGCAATGAAGATAGCTCCTAGTTTCATGGGGTTAGTCAGTTTGTACGACAGGCTGAGCAATTGATGTGCCGTTAATGAATCTCGCCCCAACACCTTAATCATGATGTTTTCATATTTGGTTTGTTCGGGAATGAACGATAGAGTGTCCACTATCAAGGTGCTATGCTGGCGAACCGATTTAAGTTCAATCAGAAAGTGGTTCGAGAATTGTACAAGGAGGAGGACGATAGATTGTTTTTAATTATGGACAAGGAATTTTGATGCTGTCTGCGGCTGCTATTTCTGAAGCGTTTGCGCCCATTTCTCCAAGGTACTTACGAGTTGATCCAGGTTTATAGGCTTGCTGATATAATCATCCATACCTGCCTGTAAACACATTTCGCGATCGCCCTGCATGGCATTGGCGGTCATGGCGATAATTAAAGGTTGTGTTCCTGAAAGCGTACGTATTTTTTGGGTTGCTTCAAGGCCATCCATTTCAGGCATTTGTATATCCATCAGTATCAAATCATATTTCATTTTAATAAATGCCTCGATCACTTCTTTTCCGTTTGATACAACATCTGCCTGATAACCCAGTTTAGCCAATACACGGATAGCAAGTTTCTGATTAATCGGATTATCGTCCGCGATAAGGATATGCAAAGGGTATTGTTTCGCAAAATCGGAATGGAGTTTCTGGCCTGTCTTTTTGTCGGCTGCAGATGTATCGTATTTATGCAAACTTATGAGAATACTTTTCGAAAGTACGCTCTGCTTCACAGGCTTACTTAATATAACGGAGAAAATGGCGTGATATTTTTCATTTCGCTCATCGCCAATAGAGCTCATAAGAATTACAGGAAGGGCAGGATATAGTTCGTGGATGGAGTTGCCTAGTTGAAGGCCATCTGTTTCAGGCATCTGCATATCGGTAAGTACCAGGTCGAAGCCCGGACTTTGTGATAAGATCTCTAATGCTTGCTTTGCTGAAAAAGCTAAGGTAGGTCTAAGTTTCCAATGTTCCAGTTGGTTTTTTAGTATCGAACGATTGGTTTGATTATCATCGACAACGAGAACCTTTTTTCCTTCTACGCTTGCCATATCATGGTAAACATAGGTTTGTGCCGGTTTTTCACTAAGTTTTGTCGACAGGGTGAAAAAGAATGTAGTGCCTTTCCCTACAGTGCTTTCTATCCATATTTGGCCTCCCATTAATTCAACAAGCTTCTCTGTAATGGCCAGCCCTAAACCTGTGCCTCCATATTTGCGCGTGGTTGAAGCGTCAACTTGAGAAAATGCTTTAAACAGGCGGTTTAATTTGTCTTCGGGTATCCCTATCCCGGTATCACGTATGTCAAATCCCAGGGTTAACAGGGCATTCGCTCTTTTGTGTAGATGAACGCCTAAAAAAATTTCTCCCTGGTGTGTAAATTTGATAGCATTTCCCACAAGGTTCAGAAGTACCTGGCGTAGCCGCAGGCTGTCTCCGATAATTTGGTCAGGAACATCGGGGTCCATCTGATAGATCAGGTCTAATCCTATCGTGGATGCTTTACTGGCGAACATATCCAAAACTTCTTCTATACACGTCCGCAAATCGAAATCTTTTTCTTCCAGCTCCATTTTGCCAGATTCTATCTTCGAAAAGTCCAGGATATCGTTGATAACGCCGAGCAAATTTTCACCCGAGCTTTGGATGATCGCGGTATATTCTCGTTGCTCGAGCGTAAGGGAGGTTTCTGCCATCAGCGAAGCCATACCGATGACACCGTTCATGGGCGTACGGATCTCGTGACTCATGGTCGCAAGAAAAATACTTTTGGCATGATTAGCTTTTTCGGCTTCCTGGCGAGCGGCTTCTGCCTCTTCATGTTTGTTTATGATCTCTTTCTTCTGTTGCTGAAGCATTTCATTCATGCTTTTAAGAGATTCCGTTTGCGCCTGAAGCTTGCCATTGAGTGTCTGCATATTTACGGCTTGTTCCACCAAGGCTTCTTTTTGTTCAATGACCTCAGCCGTGCGTTGTTTTACCTGCTTGTCGAGCTCTGCTTTTTGCTTCGTGATTACATTGAGCCTTATTCTTAAGAAAAGAAGAACGCCTCCTATTGTAGCAAGTCCTGCGAGGGTTCTAAACCACCACGTAAGCCAAAAAGGTGGAGGAATAATGATGTTGACCGAGGTGCCTTGTTCATTCCAGAAACCATCATTGTTGGAAGCCTTTACCTTGAATACATATTCTCCCGGATTGAGGTTGGTATAGGTGGCCGAATTTTGTGTGCCTGCGTAAATCCACTCTTTATCGAAGCCTTCCATCTTATAGGCGTATTGATTTTTTTCCGGACTTATATAGTTCAATACCGAAAATTCAAAAGAAAACACAGATTGTTTATACGAAAGCGTGATTTCTTTCACTTCGCTAATATGTTTTTTTAAAGGGGAATCTTCGCTGATCTCTACCGGTTTATTAAATAGCTGAAAACCGGTGACATAGACCGGAGGTATATCGCGATTGTCTTTAACGCTATCCGGATGGAAAAAATTAAACCCATTATTTCCACCGAACATCATTTTACCATCCTTGGTTTTAAGTGCTGCATTTTGGATAAACTCATTCCCTTGTAGGCCATCGGTGGCCTGGTAGTTCCTTACCCTGTTTGATTTATAATTGAATTTGAATATTCCTTCCAATGTGCTTATCCAAAGGTTGGCGTGGTCATCTTCAATAATGGATTGTATGACGTTATTGGGAAAGCCGTTTTTAGTAGTGAAAATCTGGGCTGTAGCAGTTTGCGGATCAAACAGATTTAAGCCATTCACCGTACCGACCCAAAGGTTACCGGCCTGATCTTCAAATATTGAAAGAATATTATTATGGCTCAGACTTCCTGGTTTGTCATCACTGTAAAATCTGGTAAAGCTATTGCTGGTAGGGTCAAATAAATTCAAGCCACTGTCCGTTCCGATCCATAAATTTTTCTTTTTATCCTCGTAAATGGCGGTGACTACATTGCTGCTTAAGCTTTTTTCATTGTTCGCGTCAAATTTATATTGCGCAAACCGGCCACTCGCTCTATCCATTAGATTAAGACCGCCAACGTGAGTACCGATCCATAAATTCGCTTTACTGTCTTCAAAAATGTCCCATGCATTATCATGACTTAAACTACTTTTGTCATTAGGATCATGTTTATAGTGAGTGAGTTTATTGGTTTTTCTATCGTACTTGGTGACGCCTTTCAGGTATGCGCTGATCCAAATATTTTTCTGACGGTCTTCGTACACACATATGATCACGTTGCTGCTGATGGTATTGGGATCTTTGGGATCATGTCTAAAGTATGTAAATGTATTTGTCGATGGATTGAACAGGTTAACTCCGCCACCATCCGTGGCAATCCATATTTTTCCATCGGTATCTTCACAAAAACCTTTAATATTGTTATGGCTAAGGCCTGCAGAACAAGGTTCCTGTTGATAGTGTTGGAATTTTTCCAACCGTGGATTACAATAATTGATTCCTCCTCTGTGCACGCCGAACCATAGTGTACCCGTACGGTCTTCGTAGATCGCCGAAACGGTATTGTTACTGATGCTGTTTCTGTTGGCGACGTCGTGCGCATAGATTTCAAAAGTTCTCGTGAGCGGGTCAAAAAGATTCAGCCCTCTATTCTCTGTTCCTATCCATATATTACCCTTGCGATCTTTGTACATGGAATATATCATATCGGCGCTGATACTTTCCGGGCGACGAAAATCGTGTGTGTAGGCCAGGGTAAAAGCTTCCTTTTTGCGGTCAAATAGAACCAGTCCGTTACCCCATGTAGCGATCCATAAATTTCCGTGATGATCTTCCACTATAGAAGAGATCCGGGTTTGTTCGTAATGCTTAAACTTCTTTTTCTTCCGGTCAAAAAGATACAGCCCCAGCGCACGTGCTCCTATCCAAAGGTTACCCTGCGTGTCTTCATACAAACAAGTCGTCGGAATGTTTGCAAGGTGTACGATTTTGTGCTCATTGTTTAAAACATACACCCCCTCGGCCGTACCGATGTAGAGGTCGTTATGACTATCTTCGAGGATGGTATAAACCAGGCTTTCAGGGTGATCAGGATCCAGGCGAAATCTTGTGAACGTATCCATATCCCGGTTATATAAATTAAGCCCGCCACGCGTTCCAATCCACAGATTTTTATCATTATCTTCATAGATTGCAGTGATCATGTTATTGCTCAAGCTGCTGGAATCTTCGGAATCATTTTTATAAACAGTTATTTTTTCGCCATCGTATTTATTGAGACCATTATTAGTTCCAAACCACATAAACCCCTTATGGTCCTGGCCAATACATATACCATGATTTTGCGACAGCCCTTGTTCGCTGGTAATATGATGGAAAACCAGTCGTTGATTTTGTCCACAGACATTGAAAAAGAGAAATACACTCAAGACTATGAGAAGGGTCTTTCTTTTCATCAAATACGCCGTTAAAAAAATACGCTTGTCTATAAAAGATAACCTAATTAGGCCACAAAGTTGCGGTTTTGATCTTGACCGTGCAGATCCATCTAAACACTAGGCGGCTTAAATGCCCCGCTTCAACCACAAGCCTTACCAACCTGGCCAATAGCGACATAAGAAAGATAAGACCTCCTTTTGAAAATAAGAATAGCTGATCACATTTTTTACGCTCAAAAAGGGTCTCATAATCGCCCCGAAAACATGTTGGAACGCTACCTCAAGAAATTCCTTTGTCGTTTGTGGCTTCTTTCCACTGGCTTTTTCAAGTCATTAGAGGAGAAATTAATCCTCTCTGTGCAATCGCTACACGGAAAATAGCAACTCCTTGAATTACCTGATTAGTCACTCCGTTGGTTTTTAACTGCTCGGTAAAGTCCTCCATCCAAGACGACATGTACCGATTGTCTTGTATTAGTTTTGTTAGTCACTAGCCTTGGTTTATTGTGCTTTTAACAACGAAAGAAGATTGTTCAATGGAGCATTAATGGGCAAGAGTCACTTGCGGGGATAGCTGAGGAGCTTGACAAAAAAGCTTGCACCGTTTCCTGGCTCGCTTTCACACCAGATCTCCCCGCCCATTGCATCGACAAATTTCTTTACGATCGACAGCCCCAGGCCCGTGGACGATTCATTGCTCGTTGGTGTAGCACTTAATTTCTGATACTTTTTGAACAACTTCGTCTTATCACTTTCACTTATACCAGGTCCTTCGTCTCGAATCTCGCACAGTGCCGTCGTGTCGTGATGGGTGATTGTGATATAGATGTTCTTTCCCGGTGACGAAAATTTGATGGCATTTGAAAGTAGATTATCAATAACCTGGTCGGTATAGCGCAGGTCGGAATTCACCATGACATTTTCCGGTAAGGAGGTCTGAATCTGGATTTGTTTTCGGTTCACTTCCACAACGGACCGGTTCACGTTTGCCCTTACGACGTCTGAAAAATTTACGGGCTCGAGGATTACATTCAGCTGTGTTGCCTCGATCGCTTCAACATTCAGGATTTTATTGATCATATCGCTAAGACGTACACTACTTTGCTCTATCATATCAAAGTAGGTAGCAGATTCTTCATCGACCTTGCACGTCATCCTGACCAGCGAAATCATTCCTTTGATCTGGTTGACGGGACTTTTTAAATCATGCGCCACAATGCTAATCAGATTGTTCTTTTCTTCGTTTAGCGAAACTAAATCTTCATTCTTGCGTTCGATCTCTTCTTTTTGCTCGGTGATCTTTTGATTCTTCCGCTGTTGATTTTTGAAATTCCGATACGTCATAGCAGCTAAAAAAATCATGATGCAAAAAGCAGCCATGAGCGCGTTCCGAATCCATTTTTCTCTGGCGAGCATTTTTTCTTTCTCAAATAATTCCAGTTGCTTTTGAGAAATTTCATATTCTGTGCGCAGATCCGCCATTTTTTGTACGGCATCAAGGTTATTGACGCTGTCCCGGTAAACAATGTGATTTTTGTAATGCCGGAAAGACTCGCCCGTATTACCTGCGTGCATGTACAATTCTGAAAGTTTCAGACTGGATTCACTGATCTGTTCTTTCAGCCCGTAATGTTGGGCAAGTTGCAAGCTTCTGGTAGCGTAGTGCAGCGCGGTAGGTTTATCACCTTTTTGATGATGGATATCCGACATCGAAAGGAGATATACACAAACGGGGTAATAATCTCCTAATTCTTCCAATATGTGGGTTGCCTCTTTTATTTTCTGCTCGGCCAGGTTGTCTTCTCCAATATTGGCGAGCACCATACCAATATTTCCCAAGCTATACGCCTTTCCGATTAAATAGTCAGCCTTTTGGAAAATGATCTCTGCTTCCCGGAAGTACAGTAATGCAGAGTCATAAATCTTGGCGGTGTGGAATTCATCGCCGGCATTTAAGATGGCAGCTGCCAACGAAACAGAATCATCTGATTGCCGTAACGTTGAAATCGCCTTATTGAAATAAATCATCGCGTTACGATGATTACTGGCGCTACTGTAAATGCCGGCGATTGCTCCATAGGCATTTGCTTCACCTTGAAAGTACTGAGCTTTACGGGCGGCATCTATACTTCTAAGATAGGCCTCCAACGATTCTTCCAGATCGCCCAGCAGCTTTTTGGTATTGCCCTTTAGAAAAAAACCTCTGAACAGGTACAAGTGGTTGCCTGCTGCAGCGGATTGGGTTATGAGCTCTTCGGCATAATAAAGTGCCAGCTTGAGATCTTTAACCTCGTTAAACGCCAGATGCCTCAGTAATTCTAACGTTGCAGTGTCTTGCAGAGTCCCCTTTTTATAAATCTTGGCCAGGCTGTCCGCTACTTTTTGACTCTGACCAGAAACGTCGTGACAAACGAGACAAGAAAGAATAAACAAAAAATAGTACGCGATCCTCCTGCAGGGCATGGCAGTAGGTTACGGATTTACCCGGATTTTTGGGTCGGAGGTGTAAATGGTAGCGTCGCCTACTTTCAGGTAGTTGATGGTATAGGTTTCGGTCACTTCGCTGGAGGGTGGAACGGGATTAATGCTACCCTCCCAGCAAGTAGAATTCAAAGGGGTGGGGTCGGGGCTGAATACATCGACTCCATCGATCTCGGTGATGGCGGTAATCGAGGCTACGCCTGAATTGCCGCTGATCAGCCATGTTACGGTATCGCCGGCCTCTGTCGTAGTTAATCCGTCGTCGGACAATATCAAATCATTGTTGCTCTCAATTCCTGTAATGGTGATGAGGTGGTTTGCCATTTCTTTTTATAGTTGTTGGTAAAAAAATATTTCCAACAAGTTATCCATCCCCTGGCAATTTCCAATTTCGGTGGCATGAATATACTGTATATTTTCAGTGACGTTGCTGAAGGCAGAAACCTGGAAAAGGCCATCGGTGCGACTAGATAGTAATTGTTTGTGTTTGAAAATCAAATACTTACCTGCTATCACTTAGGTCGCTTGTTAAGGTGATACAGGGCATACAGGTGGCCGATTTAGAAATTCGGCGTGTTCTTTCCTGTCCGGAAAGTCGTTAGCGTCCAGTATGTTACCACGTTCCAGATAGGCGACAGTGTACTATGACGGCACGGTTCTACCGCTTGATGCGCTTCCTGATTCGGCTCAAGGAGGGATTGGTGATGCCCAGGTAAGATGAGATATGATAGGCTGGAATGCGTTCGACAATATTCGGATGTTCGTCTAACAACCGAATGTAGCGTTCTTCGTGCGAAAAGAACATAAATTCTTCAGTACGCGTTTGCGCATAGGAGAAAAACAACTCAGCCAGCAGTCTGCCAAATTTACTCCAGCTGGGATTTGAGTTATAGAGGTCATTAAGATCTTTATAGGAAATGGATACGATCTCGGAATCCTCCATGGCTTCTATGAAGTACCAGCAGGGATTGCGTGAAATGAAGCTCCTAAAGGAAACGACAAACTGATTTTCTGAAAAAAAGAAAAGGTTTTTATCTATCTGTTTATCCTGGTCATGATAATAAATACGGAATATTCCCTTCACCACCAGTCCCAGGTCACTGCAAACCATGCTCTGCATGTTGAAGAAATCGCCTTTGTTGATTTTCCGGGATTTCCAGAATGGCAGGCTCTTGTTGATGTCCTCATCTGCCAGTGCTGCGAAATTTCTCAGATACTGGGATAAGGTTTCATTTTTGTTATCCATTTGATTGTCGTATCAGTTTGTAAATAGCGGGCAAAACAGCACCAATTTCGGCAATCACCCGCGGCCTGATTTTAACTTAAGTTAAAATTCTGAAATATTTTTTAATACAGCAGGCTAATGGATGTACGATTATCAGTGAGCCTTGTAAAAATTTTCAGCATACGACGTAATCTTATGGCTGCCTCCATGGGCAGAGGGCAGTGCGCGTCAGCCTTTGTTGATTTTTGGCTCAGTTAAACGACCGTCGAAACTCCAACGGCGAAAGGTTGGTCTTTGTCTTGAAAAGTTTGCTGAAGGAAGCCAGGTGTTCGAAGCCGAGTTGATAAGCAATTTCGCTTACCGACAAGTCGGTGGTAGACAATTTTTCCTTCGCCAGCTCAATCAGTTTATTGTGCAAATGTTGTTGTGTACTTTGTCCGGTTAGCGATTTTAGCAGACTGCTCAGGTAATTGGGTGTAATGTGTAGTGATTCGGCAATATAGGTGACTGTCGGTAATCCTTTTTCGGTCAGTGCGCCGCTATTAAAATAATGGTTAAGTAATTCTTCCAGCCGGTATAGAATGTCGTGGCCGGACATCTTACGCGTGATGAACTGGCGCTGGTAGAATCGTTCAGCATATGTCAGCAGTAACTCCAATTGCGCAATGATCACGTTTTGACTAAACCGATCGATCGCACTATGATACTCATGTTGCATACTTTTGGCAATGCCGGTGATCATCGTCTCTTCTTTGTCGGAAAGATGCAAGGCCTCGTTTGCCGCATAGCCGAAGTATTCATACTGCTTGATCGTTTTGGCCAACGGCGTATTCCACAACAGATCCGGATGGAATAAGATCATCCATCCGGAAGGGTTGTGTACGTAGTCTTTTTCAACGTGTATCGTTAGCACCTGTCCCGGTGCCATAAAATGCAGCACACCCTCATCAAAGTCATGCGGCTGCTGTCCATACAACATTTTCAGGTGAAAGTTCTTCTTTAGGGAGATCGAATAAAAATCGAACACCCTGCTATAGGAACCCTCTGCCGGCGGCCCCAGCGCCTCGAGGTCGATGATCGTGATAAGCGGATGTTCAGGTTTTTGCAACCTGAACAATTTGTGGAACTCGCGGATGGACCTGATGCGTACGACCTGTTTGTTCATGCTACTCTAAGGTAACGCAATTATTTAACGTAAATATTGCCAGCCAGGTCGTCGGCAAGCGACACGTGTGATGGCCGCCATCCTAATTGCTCTTGCGTAACCTTGCTCGAGGCGGGACAGTCTATGGCGATAAAATGAGCAAACGGACCAAAGTGAGCGGATGCTTGTTCCGTAGCGATGGATGCGACTGGCATGTTGAGCTTTGAGCCTATTGCCTCCGTGATGGCTTTGAGCGTAATCGCTTCGTCGCCGACAGCATGATACCGCGCACCTGCCTCGCCGCGCTCCAGCGCTAATCGGTAGAGCCGGACAGCATCCAGACGGTGGACGGCATTCCAGCGGTTCAGGCCTTCGCCAATATAGGCTGCCACACCCTTTGCACGCGCAGTGTTGATGAGCATCGGCACGAAACCATGGACGTCGCCTTCACCATGAACGGAAGGAGAGAGCCTTATGGCCATAGCACGTACCCCCTGCGCTACGAAGGCCAATCCTGCATCTTCGGAAACACGCGGGAACTTCTCCCGGTCGTGCGCGCTGACCATATCTTCGGTGGCCAGGCGCCCTGGGCTGACCAGTGCGGTGCCGGAAGTAATAATGAATGGCCGGTTCGAGCCAACGAGCACCGAGCCGATGGCCTCAATCGCGCGGCGATCTATTTCGCACACCTCTTTGAATCGTGAAAAATCATGAACGAAACCAGCATGGACTACGCCATCTGCGGTGGCTGCTCCGCTTTTTAAACTTTCCAGATCTTCAAGATCGCCGCCGTAAACCTGGGCGCCTGCCGCGAGAAGCGCCTGAGCAGAAGCCTCCGAGCGTGCCAGTCCCAATACCTGGTGGCCGGCATCTATTAATTCCTGAACAAGGGCAGAACCAATGAAGCCTGTAGCTCCTGTAACAAATACTTTCATGTTGTGTTTTTTTACAACACAAACATCACGTAGCGTACGGAAACAGATTTAGCCAAATCTTGGATTGGTTTAGTTAAATCTTGGATAAGGAGATAATGGATTAACGAGAATGACTAGACAACCTTTTCGGCCAATCGGATCTGTAGTTTGACAGCCTTCAACGAAGAGAGTAAGCTGATCCACACGATGACCGCCAGCGTGGCAGACATTCCAATGCTCCGGAAGAGCACGTCTTTCACCTCGTCGCCGTGCAAGAACAAGTCTAGTATATCCGGTATTTCGAGTCCTTCGCGATAAAGAAGTGTGCCGATCGTTATATAGTTTGCCAGCAGGATACAAACAATGTTGGAAAGAACGATAACATATTTCATCGCTGGGCCCTGCTTGCCTTTAAAAAAGACGTAACCCTTAACTCCGAGGAATGCAATGAGCAAGGCCATTACAGCCGCCATTCGCTCTAAGTATACGGCTAAAAGGACCCATGCAACGATACCAGGTGCTGAGAATAAAATCGATCCGACGAAGCCGGCGATATAATTTTTTTCTTCTAGCAGGTTCTGCCGTTCTTGTTGACCTAACTCTTTTTCCTTGATACTGAAACATTGCTGACAAAGCATGACACCCGTTTCGGACTGGTTATAGGCGACCACGCCATCCCGCGAATTGCACGTAGAGCAAGTGTCACCCGCCATTGCGCCAATTGTTGCAAACTGGGCAGCCAGAAAATCGAGCAAGGCATATACAGTCTTACTTTTTGTGAACCGCCACACTTCGATAAACTGAATGTATACGGTGCGCTGTGATATTTCAAACTTCGTGAATCGCAGTATTTTCTTATTTTTTGTCAGTGTCTCCCATAGCTGTTGCCGTTGTTCGCCGGTAAGCGTGCCCATGTCAGCTTCTACATACTTGTACTGTGGATTGCCTAACAAAGGGCCATCGCCGATGGTGAATGAATACCCTTTGTAGAAGCCGAAAACAGAATTTTCGGTTTTATGCCAGCCCAGCGTGCGGGCAATCTTTTTAGCTTTTGGAAATAACATGACTCAGGTTAGCGATGCAAATTTCGGGGTTGCGCGGCGGAATGCAAAACATCGCAAGGATTTTGTCACATCAGAGCTTAACCCTAAAATCACGGGCAGGCTGTGGTAAAATCGCGGGCCAGCCTGGCCGTCCATCCGGCAGGCTTTTATAAAAATAGATACACCACAAGGCACCATCGTCGCCAGCGATGGATTGAGTGATCCATACAGCGACTTCGACACCAATCCAAACAACCAGGCCTACAACGGCATCGGCTGTGAATTTTACCTGGAGTGCGACGAGGTGATCGAAGACTTCCAGGTATTTCAGAGTTCCTGGCAGTTCCGGGTGTTATATCAGATGGCGCAACAGGCCGCCAGCAATCCAAACATTGGAGGCATCATCGAAGAGTATACCTACATTTCGACCGAGCTCTACGACTGTGACGACGTACCCGAAGCACTTGTCAACGAGGAGGGGCGAATAGGCGTACTCATCGGACTGCCGTCAGCCACCGTTCCTTCCAGGGTTCAGTTAAGCATAGAAAATATACGCCTGGTCAATGTAAAGCTCCTGACGCTTTCGGAATTGAGCTACATCGTACAAAACGGCCCCGAAGGAAGAATCAAATTAGGGGAGTTGTTGCTCCAGCAGGAGAAGTCCAGCAAATCGTTTCTGGAACGGCAGTCAGTAATTTGATCCGTAGTCAGCTATTACACCATACTTATCCCAAGACTGCCAGCACAGGTTGTAACTCGCCCGAAGGGGCAGACACGTGGCAAAGCCCTATCATATTACGCATGCCGCGCTCCGGTAAGCCGGAAATACAAATTAGGGCAGACTGCGTAATCGGTTGCGCATAAATCGCCCGTGGTTCCGCACACACGCTATCATAAAGTAGCATCAAGGCCAAAAAAATGCCGAAATCGATCGATTAAGTGTTTATCGATCGTTTGCATAAATAGTAATTGTTTTGTTTGAAATGTCTGATCGGAATCGTAAATATGCAATCGATTGCGCATAATGATGCGTATTTCACCCAATTTCCAACCAATCTAACCTATATGAATCCATATCCACATGTTAAACGATGGGTGTCGAGGGGTTCCGGTCTTATCCTGTTGTGCCTTGTCGTAACCTTGCACGGCAACGCACAGAACAAGGTCGTGACGGGAACGGTCAAAGACACCGACGGCGTACAAATGCCCGGCGTTTCCATCTTTGAAAAAGGCACCAGCAACGGCACAACTTCCGACGTCGACGGCAAGTTTTCCCTCTCCGTATCGCCCGGCGCAGTGTTGACATTTACCTTCATCGGCATGGCCGTAAAAGACGTGGAAGTCGGCAATCAAACCTCCCTGGACGTTGTGCTGGACCACGACGTCAGTCAGTTAGACGAAGTAGTCGTCATCGGTTACGGTACAGCCAAGAAATCGGACCTGACCGGTTCGGTGGTTTCTGTCACCGGCGACGCACTGCGCAAAGTTCCCCTTTCCAATGTAGCCGAGACGCTAACAGGCCGCATGGCCGGTGTACAGGTAACTTCTACGGAAGGCTCTCCAGACGCCGACATCCGCATCCGGGTTCGTGGCGGTGGCTCCATCACACAGGACAATAGTCCGCTATACATTGTCGACGGATTTCAGGTAAACTCCATTTCGGATATTTCGCCGTCGGATATTCAATCGATCGATGTGCTGAAAGATGCGTCCTCTACCGCTATCTATGGATCGCGCGGCGCCAATGGTGTAATCATCATTACAACCAAGAGTGGGAAGCCCGGTAAAGTGTCGGTTAGCTATAATACTTTTTATGGCGCCAAGCGTATTGCCAATACCTTAGACGTACTGCCGGTAGAGGACTATGTCAAGTGGCAATATGAATATGCCGTATTAGACAACGATCCGGGTGAACTCGAGTCGTACGAGGACTACTTTGGCACCTGGGCAGACCGCGATCTGTTTACCGGTATGAAAGGAAACAACTGGCAGGAACAAGTATACGGTCGTACCGGTCATGTCTTTAGCCATGATGTCAGCGTACGGGGTGGGGGTGACAAGTTCTCATACTCGGCCAACTACGCATTATACGATGAGAAGGCGATTATGATCGGCTCAGACTTTCGTCGTAACAACCTAACGATGAAGTTCAACAGCAAACCGGCCGAGCCGGTGGAGCTGACGTTTTCGCTCCGTTACTCGGATACTAAAATCGAAGGCAGTGGCGCAAATGAACAGAACGAAGTATCGGCGTCAGACTCGCGTTTGAAGCATGCCGTCACGTATTCGCCCATCCCGCTGGCGGGACTGACCAACGATGATACGAACGAAGAGATTTCCAGCTATTTGATTAACCCCATCATAGCGACCAACGATAACGCCCGGGAGCAGAACCGTAAAAACTATACCATGGTGGGCAGCGTGGCGTGGAATATACTCGACAATCTGCAGTTCCGATCGGAAATTGGTTTGGACAACGTGCGGTCGCGCGATAACCGTTTTTATGGATTGACGACATATTATGTGCAAAACGCACCAAGCGCCGAAAACCAGGATCATCCGGCGGTGATAATAACCCAGCAAGAACAGACACGGATTAGAAATGCCAATACCCTGAACTATAACTTCAAAGGCCTGCTGGGGCCGGATCATAACCTGAACCTGTTATTGGGGCATGAGACCATTCGTACAGAAAACACACTATTTACTTCGATCGTACACGGCTTCCCGACATTGTTTACAGCCGACCAGGCATTTAAACTTACTACGCAAGGAAAATCGCAAACCACGAACAACTTCTTAAGCCCTGACGACAAGCTGCTCTCATTCTTTGGACGCGCGAATTACGAGTTCAAAGGTAAATACTTACTCTCCGCCACGTACCGCGCCGACGGTTCCAGCCGATTTATGGACGGCAACCGCTGGGGATACTTTCCATCGGCCGCTGCCGCATGGAAGATCTCGAGCGAAGAGTTTATGGCAGGTACCAGCCGCTGGCTCGATCAGTTGAAATTACGCGTGAGCTATGGGGTGGCTGGTAACAACAACATTCCGGTAGGCCAGACGGTACAATCTTTTGAATCGAATACCAACACCTGGATCAACGGGTTTAGCAGCTATTGGTCAGCTTCGAAGTTCCTGGCGAATCCCGACCTAAAGTGGGAAACAACCCATACCCGTAACATCGGATTGGATTTCAGTACGCTGCAGGGACGTGTCAGTGGTACGGTTGATGTATATAAAAATAACACAACCGATCTGCTGGTAGAATTTCCGGTACCCGGCACCGGCTATACCAGCCAGTTCCGCAACCTGGGTGAAACGGAGAATAAAGGTCTCGAAACATCGCTCAAGTACATCGTTGTGGAAAAACCGAACTATGGTTTTGATGTAAGCGTCAACATCAGTTTTAACCGCAACAACGTCAAGTCGCTGGGCATGATGGAAAACTTTGGGCGGAACACCAACTGGGCCTCAACGGAAATCGGAAATGACTTCCTGATCGAAAGGGGCAAGCCCGTAGGCATGATGTATGGCTATGTATCCGACGGCCGCTACGAAGTGTCTGACTTTGAAGGTTACGACGCCGCCACCAACACCTGGATACCCAAGGCGGGGTTGGTTACGGCAGACGACATCGTCGGCAAGGCGGCCCCGGGCATGATGAAGCTGAAAGATGTTAAGACCGATGGGATCATCACCATCGATGACCGGGGGATAATCGGCAATGCCAATCCCAAACACACGGGCGGTATCATCCTGAACGGCTATGTATACGGATTCGACCTGACAGCCGCCTTCAGCTGGAGTTACGGAAATGATATATACAATGCCAACAAGATCGAATACACCTCGTCCAGCCCGCGCTATCAGTATAGAAACCTCAGCACAATCATGGCCGATGGCCAGCGCTGGACGAACATCGACCCCACTAATGGCAATCTTATAACCGATCCGGCATCGCTGGCGAGCCTGAATGCCAACACCACGATGTGGTCGCCGTATATGGACCGGTTTGTCTTCAGCGACTGGGCAGTGGAAGACGGCTCTTTCCTGCGGTTAAATACGCTGACGCTGGGGTATACCGTCCCATCCTCGCTTACCAACCGTTTGCATATTCAAAGCCTCCGGTTATACGCTACTGCATACAACGTATTTATACTTACCGACTATACCGGATTTGATCCCGAAGTGTCGACACGAAGAAATACGGCCCTGACCCCAGGGGTTGACTATTCGGCTTACCCCAGAAGCAGACAACTCGTTTTCGGTTTGAACCTTAACTTCTAAGCGCGATGAAATCAATCATACAAAAAGTAACCTATACCGCTGCAGTCGTCATGGCCAGTGTGTTAGGATCCTGCAGCGATTACCTGGATGCTCCTCCAAAATCATCGTTGGAAACTTCCGTCATCTTTTCGTCACCCGACCTGGCAAAAGGTGCTGTGGATGGGATCAAGCTCCCCTTCGGAGAGACCAACTCCTACCGCGGCCGTTTTCTGCCATGGTACGGTATGAATACCGATGTAGAGTGGTATAACTCATCGCAGACAGCGGGTGACAATGCCGACCTGGCGGTGTACAATGCCAAGCCGAATAATAGTAATATGAATACCGAGAACAACGCCTGGGCCATGATGTACTCCAGCATCGAGCGGGCAAACGTCTGTATTCAAGGCTTGCGTCAGTATGGAAACCCGCTGCCGGGTACAGAAACGGGCTATCTGTTGGGGGAGGCGCTGACGTTACGTGCCATCGTCTACGCCGACTTGCTCAAAACCTGGGGCGACGTGGTAGCACGCTTCGAGCCCATCGTGACCGAGACCATATACTTGCCTAAATCCAGCCGGGACGAGATTTATAAACAACTTCTTGCCGATCTGGAAGAGGCGGCGACCCTGGTGCCCTGGCCCAACGAAACAGATGAAACATCCAGCATCGAGCGGATCAACAAAGCGTTTGTCAAAGGACTGCGTGCACGCCTCTGCCTGGCGGCGAGTGGTTATTCGCAATACCCCGATGGAATTCGTCGAAGCAACGACGCCGCGCTTTCGGTTGCCACGCTGTATCCCCTGGCCTACCAGGAATGTCTGGATGTGATCAACAGCGGAACAGCAAAACTGGAACCGATGTTTGAGACCGTGTTTAAGAAAAACAACCAGGACAATTTGGAAGCGGGCGGCGAGACCCTGTGGGAACTGCCGTTTGCCGATGGTCGTGGCCGCGTGCTGTTTACGTTTGCTGTGCGCCACTTGAGCGCAGACCAACATACGGACCAGGCCCGCGGTGGGCAGGGCGGTCCTCTGCCATCCCTGTTTTACGACTACGACCTGAAAGACACACGACGCGATGTTACCTGTGTGCCTTATCAATATGGAACAGCCGTCGACAAATTCGCCAGGCAGGAGCTGGTAAATCTCAATACATGGTTTTTTGGTAAATATCGGTACGAATGGATGGCCCGGCACGTTACATCCACGAACGACGACGGCGTAAACAAACTATACATGCGCTATGCCGAAATTATATTCATGGCGGCAGAAATTGCCAATGAATTAGAAGGCCCTGCCGTTGCGGCGCCCTACCTGAAGCAGATTCGTCAACGCGCCTTTGCGGCAAGCGATTGGCCAACGAAGGTAGACGCCTATGTAAATGCCTTGAATACAAAAGAAGCCATGTTTAACGCTCTGGTGGAAGAGCACAAATTCGAATTTGCAGGCGAGATGGAGCGCAAGCAGGCCTTGATCCGCTGGAACCTGCTAAAGACAAAACTGGACGAAGCAAAAGCCGACATGCATGCGCTCCAGGATCGAACAGGCGACTATGCCGATGTACCCAGCACTTTGTATTATAAATACGCGGAAGACAAAGAAACGCTCCTTGTATACGGCTTGAATCGCAGCGAAACAGGCAGCGTACCGGCAGGTTATACGCAAACCAAGACCTGGACCGAACTGGTCGATACAAAGATCGAATCCCTCTATGCAGCCGATCCGGACACGCGACAATTCTGGCCCGTCTGGCAGGTGTTCCTCGACGCCAGCAATGGCAAACTGGTAAATGATTATGGGTACTAATACAACAGCGCAGTTTATGAAAAACAGATATATACGCAAGGCCCTTTTTGCAGGTCTCTTTTCCTGCGCCTGTATAGCGTGCGACGACCTGGCGGATCCGGTGATTGAAGAACTGGATGTAGCGCGGGCCTACACGCCCACGGCATTGACCGCCATGATACGGAACCTGACATCGATCGAGTTGACCTGGAAAACGCGTCCCGACGTCGACCACTATGTAGTGGAATTCAGTCAGGACAGCCTGGCCTTTAACTCCATCATTCGCACTGTAACAGTAACGCCCGACGAATTACCACTCGTGGAACCGTTTGGCAGCGAGACGCGGTACTCAGCCCGTGTCAAGGCAGTGAGCGCCGTCGGCGCGGCTGATTCAAAGTGGGCAGAAGTCACTATCGCTACGGCCACGGAGAATATTTTTCTGCCGATAGAGAACGGTGCCATCGGTAAAGCATCGGTCACGTTGAAGTGGCCGGCCGACAGCGACGTAACACACTTCGTGATCAGACCCGGCGACGTACGACGCGATATTGCAGAAGCAGAAGCTACGGCGGGAGAAGCCACGATAACAGGCCTGTCAGAAGCGACCAGCTATACCGTTACGCTGTATAATGCAGCCAGGCAACGCGGGCAGGTAACATTTGAAACACTGGTGGATGGTACTCCCGTGCAGCCGGAAGATGACCTGAGTGCCGTCATAGCGGCAGCCGCATCCGGCGATGTATTGGTACTATACCCCGGCGAATACAACGTGTACAAGGGGGTGATCAATATCGATAAGGCAATCTCCATACGGGGGCTTTATCCGTATGACAAGCCGGTAGTGCACGTACAGTTTGCGTTGCAGCCCGGTAGCGGTAACGTGACGGTAGCCAACCTGAATATGGACGGCACATATCCTACAACCGAAGGCACCCCGGAAACGCCGCTCGACTATGCCTTCGTACATAGCGCATCCGGTACCTTCGGAACGCTGACAGTAATAGGCTGTGAAATTCACGACTACGTAAAGTCACTTGCCTCGGGCGCAGGATCCGTGGTGGCCGAGATCCCGGGTATCTCATTTGATAATTGCGTGGTAACCAACATTCAGACAGTCTCCGCAGACTTCATTGATTTCCGGGGAGCCTATGTCGCCAATGTGACCCTGACCAACAGCACCTTTAACAACTGCGCACCGGGGCGTGACTTCATCCGGCTTGACGCCGCCGCCGGACTTTCCGGAACCGGAAAAACGTCAGCGATATTGATTGACCATTGCACGCTCTACGGTGTCTCTAACACGCAAGACCGCATCGTATACGTACGCTTTGCGAACAATACTCTGGACATCCGCAATACGCTGATCGCCGCCACCGACGGATACTATACTAACCAGTCGGCTTCGTCGCAGCCCGACTGTAGTAATAATAATTACTTTAACGCAGTCGGTTTTCATACGGAGGCATATGTAACCGGCGCGAAGATCGACCAGTCCGGAAACCACACAACGCTAGATCCTGGGTTTGCCGACGCGGCAGCCGGCGACTTCACCATCAGCAGCCAGTCTTTAATTGACAGAGCCGTGGGTGATCCACGGTGGAGAGACTAAACATAATAACAGGGGTGTGTGTTTGTGGGGCACACCCTTATTTTCGTATAATGAGAAAACATGAGGATTATTAAGATAGTAGCCATAGCCCTTGCCGCAATAGCATGTCGTCCTGTTACCGCGCAGCAAAAAACGTTGGCATTTCCCGGGGCAGATGGCTTTGGAAAATATACCAGTGGCGGCCGTGGAGGCAAAGTATATACCGTCACGACGCTGCAAGACGACGGCCCGGGAAGCTTCCGTGAAGCAGTCAAAGCGAAAGAAAAACGCATTATTGTGTTTGCCGTTTCGGGCAACATTGAATTGAAGTCGCCTATTACAATTCATCAGGGCGATTTAACCATTGCCGGCCAGTCGGCCCCGGGCGATGGCATCTGTATTCAGAACCAATCGGTGTCCATCCAGGCGAACAATGTCATCATTCGTTTTCTTCGCTTCCGACTTGGTGACCTGGCAGGTCAGGAAACCGATGCACTGGGAGGTACCAAATATTCCGAAAATGTAATCATCGATCACTGTTCCGTGAGCTGGGCTACCGACGAATGCGCTTCGTTCTATCGAAACCGGAACTTCAGCTTGCAATGGTGCATCATCTCCGAGAGTCTTAATAAATCGGTGCACACCAAAGGCGAGCATGGCTACGGAGGCATTTGGGGCGGCATGGGGGCTTCGTTCCATCACAACATCCTGGCGCACCATACAAGCCGGTTGCCGCGATTCAGTGGTTCATCTACAACGCCCAACCCACCCGACGAGCTCGTCGATTTTCGAAACAACGTGATTTACAACTGGGCGGGTAACAACACCTACGGTGGCGAACGCGGCAAGTACAACGTCGTCAATAATTATTATAAGGCAGGTCCCGCGACCAGGTCTAAGAGTAATTGGATGTTAAATCCCAGCGCGCCGTTTGGTAAGTTTTATGTTCACGGAAACATCTATTACGGCAACGAAGCGGTGTCGGCCGATAACTGGAAGGGCGGCATAAAAGCGGGTGACCTTGACTCCGTACGCGCTACATCGCCATTTAATGTGGAAACGATAAAAGAACAGTCCGCGCAGGCTGCCTTTGACGAGGTTGTAAAATACGCGGGCGCCAGTGTGAAGCGCGACGCCGTGGATAAACGCATTGTACACGAGATCTGCACGGGCACGGCCACATCCGGCCAGGGCGGCAATGGCATTATCGACTCGCAACGCGATGTGGGTGGATGGCCGATATTACAATCGACATCCGCGCCAAAAGACGCCGACGCTGACGGCCTGCCGGATGCGTGGGAAAAAAAACATCACCTGAATGCCACCGACCCGTCGGATGCGTCGAAGAAGTCTACTGACTCGGAATATACCTACATTGAGCGCTACCTGAATGACCTGGTGAAAGATGTTATTCCATAGCATGGTGCCAGTGGTTCACATACGAAAGCTGACCGTACTCTTCCTCCTGCTGTGCATGTTCTTTTCGTTGCGTGCCCAGCGGCAATCCGTGGTCGTGGCACAAGACGGCACCGGTAATTTCCGGACCATCCAGGAAGCCGTCAACGCCGCGGCCAACCATTCACAAACGCGTATCGTGATCGTTGTGAAGAGCGGTACCTATGTGGAAAAGCTGGTGATACCTTCCTGGAAGACAAACATCACATTAAAAGGGGCGGATAAAGAGCACACCATCATTACCTGGAACGACTATTCCGGCAAGGGTGAGATCAACACCTTCACATCGTATACGGTATTGGTGCAGGGAAACGAGTTTCGGGCGGAGAACATCACGTTTGAGAACTCGGCGGGCACCGGGGTAGGGCAGGCCGTGGCGCTACACGTGGAGGCAGACCGCTGTGTGTTCGTAAACTGTAAGATAGTCGCCAACCAGGACACACTATATGCCGGTGTCGACAACAGCCGCCAATACTATCAGAACTGTTACATAGAAGGCACCACCGATTTTATCTTCGGCTCAGCCACCGTAGTATTTGATGGATGTCATATTCATGGAAAGAAAAATTCTTACATCACGGCAGCCTCTACGCCACAGCGACAGCGTTTTGGTTTTGTGTTCAGGAATTGCACGATCACGACATCGCCTGAAACAACAAAGCTTTACCTCGGCCGGCCCTGGCGCCCCTACGCAAAAACTGTTTTTATTGAGTGTAACCTGGGCGCGGGCATTTTGCCGGAGGGCTGGCATAACTGGAATAAGCCCGATGCGGAAAGCACATCATTCTATGCAGAATACAAGTCTACCGGCGCCGGCGCCAGTCCCACGACGCGCGTTCCCTGGTCGCACCAGCTTACAGCAGCAGAGGTCAACGTCTATACGCTGGAAAATATCTTTGGCGATTGGAATGCTGTCGCGCAGGACTGAATCACCGTTATCGCGGCACTTTCGTCGTGCGCCCCCAGGCCCAGTAGAGAAGTACGCCCAGCCCGGGAATAAACACGACGAGGAGAAGCCACAGGATTCGGTTAGACTTCTCTTTAAAACGTCCGCTAAATATGTCGATGATCGTGAAGATAAAGAAGGCCACCCAAGCCAACGCCAAGATTTTCTCAAAAAAGCTGTTTCCGATGTATGCTATCATAAGTTGAATAATTCGGGGTAACCAGTCGGCCGGCGCACCAATACTCACTATTCAACACAAGCGCAGCCAATACAATAATAGTAAGTGAAGCTCGCGGATACCCTAAAATCTCCATAAAAAAATAGGAAAGCGCTACAAGTTACTCGTAACGCTTTCCATAGGCTCTGAAAGTCGGCAATGTTTAATTAATAGAGATACTGCAGCGCGATTCTATCGGCCGAGTTGAATGGTCTGTCGCTGCCATCGGTACAGGCCAGCATGTATGATCTGGCTGCCGCCGTCGCGCCTGTTGGCGTATTGGGGATGTGGTTAGCACCCACACCGGCAGTGCCTTCATTTGAAGCCGAACCGCCGCAGCTGATCGCACGGTTGAAATAATCTGTGTGACGTAAACCAATGCAGTGGCCCATCTCATGTGCAAGGATGGTGGCGATGCCATTGGCAGACAGTCCATAGGTGCTTTGCAGAATACCACTCATTTGAATGGCGCCGTACGGATTTCCTGAAGACGTCGGGAAACCAGCCGAGCCCAGCACACCACTGTTTTCCTGCGACGACGACAAACGTGTGATGCGGATCGTAGCACCATTGCTGCTGGTTGTCCTGGAGAAGGTAAGCCTGAGTCCTTCTGCATTGTAACGGGCAATGGCTGTATTCAACGCTGTTACATAGGTAGAACTAAAGTTTGTGCCAATATAAACCGATATGTTACGGCTGCCGCTTACCAGGTTGTTGGTACTATATTGCTCTGCCGTGGGCAGCGACTGACCGGGTTTCATCTCGGCCAGGTCTGCCTGGGTCAGGTAAATATCACCCTCGACCAGGTAACCATCTTCAAACTTAAAGGGAGCTTTATCGGTAACATCGAAGCCGAGCTCGACAAGCTTAGCCAGTACCTCTTTGGATACTTCGCTTTTTTTTATGGGAGCTTCGTTTTCAGACTCCTGGCAGGAGTCAACGGTGATGAGCAAGGCTAATAATAATGGGGTAATTGAAAGATACTTTTTCATTGGTTTAAAATTTAGGTTAACGAATAATGCGCCGACTCAGGAGCGCAATTGAAAGTATCATTAATCTGTCACTTATGAAAATAATCACCACGACTCTTTGTTGAATTATCGAAAGTATATAATTTTTGATCCGTTATATATATTTGATACCGGATATATGAGGTATTTAGAATTTGATAATACCGGATATGTAAGGTTAGGAGTTATGTATTATATTTATTCATTATGAGATGCTGCCATGTTTGTCTGTATTTGTTTTTTATAGCATTAACTGCCGCCCCGTTATATGCTCAACCAAAGTTGTCGCCAAAATTCATCAACCAGAGTACGCGTATTAGTAATCAGGAAATGATCTTTTCGGTCACGTGCAAAGACAGTACGGTCTTTAAACAGAAATATGCAACCAATACCAGCGTGCTGTATCATTATCAGGCAACAAACACATTTCGAATAAAGACCCGCTATGCAGTGGCAAAGGCAATGGCAGCAGATGCAAACGTTATCTTCGTAGATATTCAGCAAATGCCGAGGACTGAAGCGGGAACGGACTACGCAGATCAAGCGTATAATAGAATAGAGAAAGCGCACAGGGTTTTCCCGGGCTTGCGTGGAGAGAGTATCTCGGTCTCGATCAAAGAACAGCGCTTTGACACAGCCGACATTGACCTTGCAGACCGCTCGTTCGAAACGCGATTGGCATCATCCACCATGTCGCAGCATGCCACGACCATGGCAACCCTTATTGCAGGCGGCGAAAACACCGCCCCAACCGGAAAGGGTGTAGCACCTGCGGCGCGCATTACATCCGCTAACTTTGAAAACCTCCTTCCGGATCCCGATGCGATCTTCACCGGATACAACATCCGCCTGCAGAACCACTCCTATGGCGTGGACATCGAAAACTACTACGGCAACGAAGCCGCCGCATACGATCGGCAGATGACGGCAAATCCGGAGCTTATGCACCTGTTCTCCGTGGGCAATCTGGGAGCACAGTCGCCCGACCACGGAATCTACAGCAGCATGAACCTGGCCAACCTTTCCGGAAATTTTAAACAAGCCAAGAATCCCCTCACCATAAACGCCGTGGATACAACGCTTACCGTAAACATATTAAACTCGCGCGGGCCGGCATACGACGGCCGCCTCAAACCCGAGCTCACCGCCTTCGGTCAGGATGGAACGTCCGATGCCTGCGCGCTCGCCACAGGCATAGCGGCCTTGTTACAGGAAGCATATTACCAGGTGCACAATTTCCATCCATCGGCCGCTATACTCAAAGCGGTTCTCATTGCCAGCGCCGATGATGCAGGCCCGAAAGGGATCGATTTCACCTATGGCTATGGCAGCATAAATACTTACCAGGCGCTACAAACTATTTATGCTCAACAAACCCGCATGGTAACACTAGATAGCCGGCAACAGCGAAGTATACCCATTGCCGTCCCGCCACAGACCACCACGCTCCAGATCGCGGTCACGTGGGCCGACCCCGCCGCACAACCGGGCAGCCCTCAAGCCCTGGTAAACAACGTAGATGCCTATTTGTCGCGCGCAGGCAATACGTGGTATCCCTGGGTGTTAAGCTCATATCCCCACGCCGACTCACTCGCGGCTTCCGCCGGGCGGAAAAAGGATTCTCTCAACACGGTGGAGTACATCACGCTCACCGCGCCACCGGAAGGGCAATACGATCTTGTTATTACCGCGCCGGTACTCACAACTAGCCAGCCGGTAGCCATCGCGTACTGGTGGGAAAAAGAAACGACATTTGAATGGGATTATCCCGTGGCAGAGGAAGCGCTGCAATCGGGTAAGAATATAAAACTTTTCTGGAAAGGGAATAGTACACTCCCGGGCACCCTGTCGTTGCAGCTAAATCATGAAGACTGGAATGTTGTAAAACGAAATGTTCTCCTCCAGGCGCCATTCTCCTGGCAGGTGCCCGATACGTTGGGCATCGCGCGGCTAAAAATGACCGTGGGCGCCGAAGACTTTATATCCGATGAATTTACAATATCTCCCCAGCCCCGAATGAAGGTGGCCTTCCATTGCGACAGCGACTTCGCCCTGACCTGGAATCCGGTTCGTGGCGCGCAACAATACGAGCTCTATACCATGGGCGAGCGATATCTTGAAAAGCTCCTGACCACAGCCGATACCCTTGCCATACTTCCTAAAACATCCAGGACGAAATTTTTTGCCGTTGCGCCTGTGCTGGGCAACACAACATTCCTGAAAAGTCAGACGATAGACTACACCCTACAGGGTGTGCAATGCTACATCAATCTCTTTGAAGCGACCCGATCCGATGCCGCGCAGGTAAAGATCCAGCTGGACCTCAGCACAGTTGTCAACATCGATCACATCACGATCTATAAGACAACAGGTCAACAGCAAGTATTTGCCTCACACGTGCCGGATCGTTCCATAAACTTTCAATGGTATGACGACCAACTCATTGCAGGTGCCATGCAGTATCAAGCGGAAATTGTTTTACAAGACGGTACTGTGATCTTGTCCGCCCCGTCTACTATAAATATCGAGACAAAAGGCAAGGCAATTCTTTTTCCCAATCCCGTTCCTCCGGGTGAGCCGCTTACTATACTCTCAGAAGGCGCTGGATTTACAATCACAATATTCGATACCATGGGCAGCGCTGTACATAGCCAGAAACTGCAGGATGTCCTCGATGTTATCAATCTTCCTGCACTTCGCCCGGGTTTATACCTCTACCAGTTTCAGGATCCAGCGGGTAAGGTTGTGTATGGGGGGAAGTTTATTAGACGCTGATACGCGGCACGGACACAAAAAATCAGAGTATGTCAAATGCTCCCAACAACCGATAAACAATATATCCCACTGCCAGCACCCTTACAATCCAGCTAAAAGTGGATACCTTCAATTTCGCTTCTTCCATCGCCAGGGGAAGAACATCCTGGTTTATCCATGCCGAATTGAATTGCATACCGAATTGATAATACTGACTGTCGTTGGTCTGGATCTTGAGTATTTGCCCTTGTCCGAATAGAGAACCAATTTTCAAAAGATTCGCAGTCTTGATCATATCCAACGGAATATTCCAGTCGCCGCATTTTATTCTTTGGTCCGTGAGCATCACCACGGCTCTTTTGGCCCCAATCCATTGTGCACCCGTCTCGATCGCTTTATCGCCTTGCGTTTTAATTCCTTTTGCGCCGTCGGCAGCAAGTACTTTCTCCGAAGGATTTAGTCGTTGATAATTTTTCTTTGCTCGGTTAACGCCATAGAACAGGTCAACGACGGCTTTTTGTAAGTTGCTTATCATAAGATGCTGCTGTAATCACATTTGCGCGATCGCTGAGAAAATCAGCAGTAAATATATTCCGTGCCAGGGTATTGTCAAAATAAACAGGGCCAAACCGGTATTACCAAGGGCTAATCCCCGTCTCCGGCGAATTGTCATCGCTAAAGAATTGCCCCGTTGGGCCGTCTGGCCCAAACGTGGCTGCTTTTACCACGCGCGCAGCGGCATCCGGCACAGTGCCCGGACCTGAGTGATGGTTAAAGTCCGTAGCTGTATAACCCGGGTCTACCACATTTACTTTAAAGGCGGTATCGCGCAGGTCATAAGCCAATACAATAGTATACGCATTGAGCGCGGCCTTGGAGGACGTATAAGCAGCACCCTTTACATGGTAATATTTCCAGGTTGGATCGTTGTGCAACGTCAATGACCCAAGGCCTGAGGTAACATTCACAATGCGAGGCTCCGGTGACTGCCGTAGCAGGTCAATGAATGCCTGGGTGGTGTTAATCGCACCAAAGAAGTTGGTCTCAAAGACTTGTCTAAAGACCTTGGGATCTGTATCCAGCGACGTTTGCGGAAAGCTGCCGCTGATGCCTGCATTGTTGATCAGCACATCCAATGACTTCGTTTTGGTTCCCAATATTTTGCGTGCTTCCTGAATGGAGTCCAGGGCATCGACGTCAATGATGATCGGTTCTATGTGCTGCAACCCTTCGGATTTTAGCTGATCAACGGCTTGTTGACCTTTCTGCAGATCGCGGCAGCCCAGGTATACATAATATCCTTGCTGGAGCAGTTGTCTGGCGGTTTCGAAACCAATGCTTTTGTTTGCCCCTGTTATCAGTACTGTTTTCATAATTTGATTTTGTAACAGTACAAAAGTACAGGGCTCCATCAGCCCGGCAGTGACACATTCGTCGGTGTTAATGGTACATTTTCCGGATGTTGGTCCGGTAGCCCGCGGGTGTCACACCGGTTTCCCGTTTAAAAAATCGATTGAAGTAAGATGCGTCTGAAAAGCCCAGGCCGAAGGCAATTTCTTTCAGCGGGTGGTTGGTGTGCACCAGCATGCGCCGCGCCTCCATCACCAGGCGGTCGTGGATATGTTTGATCGCCGGCTTACCACTCTGGCCCTTTACTACCTCGCTCAGATGTCCGGCGGAAATATTCAGGAGCGACGCATAATCGCTTACTTCGTGCAGCTGTTGAAAGCGCTCATTGATCTTTGCCTGGAACTGCGCGAATAGTTGCTTGTCGATTGTCACGGTATCGTCTTCCTGAAATTGCTCGGTATACAGACGGCTTAAATAGGTAAGCAGTACCGTAAGGTGTGCGGCCAGCATTCGCTGTTGCCATTCACCGGGCAGCAGATACTCCGTACGGATCTTTTGCAACGTATCTTCTACCACGACCGCATCGGCCGGCGTAAGTTGCAGCGCGTGCCTGTTATGATAATTTTGGATGAGGGGCAGCGTGCTTAATGAAACGTTTTGCAACGATAAGAATTCAGGAGTAAAAGCTACGCCCGTACTCCACACTTGTTTTGCTTCCTCTTTGACAATGATCTGGCCCGGGCGTAAAAAATACAACGCATTCTTTTTGAGCACATACGGCGTCATGTCTACCCAATGACGGCCTGTGCCACGTTTGACAAAGACAAGCAAGTAATGATCCTTGCGATGAGGAATCAGAAACTCCGCCGGGTTGGGAAAGTTGCCTTCGTAGTTATACACTCTGAACTGTTTGTTGCCGGTGATCTCATCCGGCTCCAGCGGAAGCACCGGTATCGCCGGATTGGCCTGGATTACTTGCATACCCAAAGCTATGACATTTTTTACCGTTATTCCTTAATGTTTAAAGCCGCCGCAATAACCTTCTTATAGTTCGTCCCAATCGGTAATTCAACCGCATTAATTTCAACATCACTGGCAGTAAAAGCCGTGATCTTATCAGCGTTCACCAGGTAAGAGCGATGTATCCGAAGAAACCGTTTCCCATCGAGCATCCCTTCCACTTCCGAAATAGGCTGCTTCACAACAAGCTCGCGCCCCGTCATGTGCACGGTGATATAATCCTTGTTACTTTCGATATACAGGATCTCCGCTACATCCACCTTATGGTGCTTTTTATTCGACCGCAAATAGATAAAATCCAACGTCGGTTTTTCCGGCACCCGGTCGATGACCTTCGCCGGCCGCGCCAGTTGCAGATACTTTTCAACCGCCTTGAGGAAACGCTCAAAGGTAATAGGTTTTAACAGGTAGTCAATCACGTCAAGATCAAACCCTTCAATGGCGTAGTGACGGAAAGCGGAAGTAATAATGACTTTAGGAGGGCTCTTTAGATTCCGGATAAAGTCGAGTCCCGTCATCATCGGCATCTGGATGTCGAGAAACATCAGGTCGATGTCCTGGCTGTTGAGAATGCCAAAGGCCGCCGGCGCGTTGTTGCACGACGCCGTATGCTCGAACTGGTCAAGCTTGGCCAGATGACTCTCTACCAGCTCGCGGGCAAGAGGCTCATCATCGACTACCAGGCATTTTACTTTATCCATCGGTCTCGGTTTTTAGTGCAATATGATCTGTAGCGCAACCGTGTACTGGTCTGTGTTATCGTCGATCGATAAGGTGTGTTTCCCGGGGTAGATAAGCTCCAGCTGCCGGCGGATATTTTTTAAACCAATGCCCGGAGGCGTATTATCGTCCAGAGGAACCTTGGTATTGCTCACCGAAAAGATCAGTTTCGATTCGACCACCTGCAGGTCGATATTGATCGTAGCCTTTCCGATGCTTCTGTTCACACCGTGCTTGAATGCATTTTCGACAAGCGAAAGCATGATCAACGGGGCGACCGTAGCAGTGCCAGGGTTCGTGGGCGCTTTAAAGTGTATGCTTACGTCGTCGTTTATCCGCAGTTTTTCCAGGGCCAGGTAGTTTTCGATCAATTGAACTTCACCAAGCACCGGCACGGCATGGTCACTGCACCGGTATAGCATATAGTCGAGTGTTTCGGATAGGCGTGCGACGACCTCGGGTGCCTGCGGTGATGCCTTTAGTGTGAGCATATACAGATTGTTCAACGTGTTAAAAAGAAAATGTGGATTCAATTGGTTCTTCAGGAACGTCATTTCGGCTAACAGCATCTGCTTTTCGATCGCCTCGCGTTGTCGTTCTTTTTTGTGTTGTATTCGCACGAGCTTGATCAGGCCCATGATGGCAGCCGGTGTATAGAAGGACGTGATGTACATCAGGAATTTCGAAAATGAAAGATACATGGCCGCCGAGTGCACCGTATGACTTCTATAATAGGCAGGATACTTCGGCTCGGCGTAGAACACCCTGTAATACGAATTCCCGATCGATACGATGTAAGCAGAGACGAGCAGGATGACGATAAACTGAATGTATTTCCCCCGCATCAAAAATCGCGGAAGCAGAAAGTAGGTGATGAAATAGGCGATCAGGATTTGTACCGGCAGCTTGGTGAGGTACACCTCCAGGACGGCATACTTGTTTTCCGAAACTGTCCAGTTTTCCACAAGACCGTATACCAGGACGGCGACCCAAAAAAGGCCGTGCCATACAATCCGGGGGACCACGATGCGGTTTGTTATAGTGGGAATTCTGTCAGGCATAGATCAGATTCCAAAGATAGCGTTTACGATCGGTTTATGGCACCAGGCACAGGATCGGCCACAAATACCGGTCAACAGAAGACGAATAGGTTGCAATCGTCGACGAATGAAGATGGCAGACGGCGGTAACCCATTCGTCGATGGTTGATGCCCATGGCCGGGCCGTTACCGGGTAAACGTCGCCGGCAGGAATAGCGGTAGGGTGGACCGCGTATACTTGTGCAGTATACCATTCCGACATAGATGCTACAAAACTACCTAACCGCCGCCTGGCGCAATTTCAGTAAACGGCAATTTTACTCGCTTATCAATATGGTGGGGTTGGCGGTCGGCCTTGCCTGCGGCGCGTTGATTTACCTGTACGTCCGGCATGAAGTGAGCTACGACCGGTTTCACCAGAACGCGGACCGGATCTATCGCGTGAATGAATTTTTTGAAGGAGAAGGCGGAGCCGGCGAGCGTTCGGCCAGCATTCCCTTTCCCATGGCCGATGCGTTGAAGATCGACTACGACAACCTGGTCGAGGAAGTGGTGAGGGTGTATAATTTTCAATCGCCCATGCTGACCGTAGCCCATGAGCCCACGGATCGTGTTTTTAACGAGCGCAATTTTTTCTTTGCCGATTCCACCTACAGCCGTGTCTTCGATCTTACCATGATTGTGGGCAACAGCAGCACGGCCTTGAATAATTCTCATTCGGTTATTATTTCAGCATCCACCGCCCGGAGATACTTTGGAGCGGAGCCGCCGCTGGGAAAACTTTTACTTTTTCAAAACCAGGAGGATTTGATCGTGACCGGAGTATTCCAGGATGTGCCGGATAATGCCCACATGCATCCTGATTTTCTAGCTTCGTTTTCAACATTGAAGAGCTTTTACGGTGGCGATTATCCGCAGAGCTGGCACTGGAATCCGTGCTGGACATATGTGTTGTTAAAGGACAACGTTCAACCGGCATCCCTGGAAGCGCACCTCCCCAAGTTTGTAAAAAAACACCTCCCCGAGAGTTTCCGCGACGAGGTGAGCCTTCGTTTACAAGCGTTGACAGACATTCATTTGAAATCAGACCTCGAGTTCGAGATAGAAGCCAATGGAAACGCGGAAGACATTTATATCCTCACGGGCATAGCCGTATTTGTTTTACTGATAGCCTGTATCAATTTCATGAATCTTTCCACCGCGCAATCGGTGCGGCGGGCCAGGGAAGTAAGTCTGCGCAAAACGATTGGTGCGTCGAGAGCCCAGCTCATCGGGCAGTTCATGATTGAATCCGCCATAATTGGTGTGATGGCTGTTATCTTTTCCGTCATGTTACTGGTGCTGGCCTTACCGTACTTCAACCGATTTACCGGAAAGAGCCTGGCCTTTGATATCCTGGATCCGTGGCTTCTGGGTGGATTATTTTGGGCGGGGTTGATCGTTGCCTGGCTTTCATCGGTATACCCCGCACTGATCCTGAGCTCGTTTCAACCGGCGAAAGCATTGAAAGCCGGTAAGGCGATGGGGAAGGGGATATCACTCCGGGAAATTCTGGTCACGTTCCAATTTATGATCTCCATCGTATTGATCATCGTTACCGGTGTAGCGGTGAAGCAGGTCAACTTTTTGAGTAGTGGGTCGCTCGGATTTACGAAAGATAATATCGTAATGATACCGGTTATCCGAACGCCGATCGCACCATACTATAGAACCATGGTGGAAGAAGCACTGCAACAGTCGTCTATCGAATCCGTTACGGCGGTAGAAGAAATTGTAGGCGCCAAACACCAGGGCGGAAGTTATACCTTCGAAGGCATGGAAAAAGCGCAGCTCTTCCCACGCCTCAAGATCCGGCATGACTTTACCAGGACTTTTCAAATTCCCCTGCTGGCAGGGCGGGACTACAACCTCGACAATCGCGCCGACGATACCGTATCGGTGGTGGTGAATGAGACGCTGGTCAAAGGTTTTAAGTGGACGCCCGAAGAAGCGATTGGCCGCTTTTGCCAGGTGGGCGACTTCCGGGCACAGATCATTGGCGTTGTAAAAGATTTTAATTTTACCTCGAAACAACAGCCGGTGGCGCCGCTTGTGATTCAGTTAAACAACTCGCCCGCGGCGTTTAATCTTAACCTCAAATACATGGCCGTGCGCATCAAGCCCGGGACCCTGCAACAGTCACTCTCGACGCTGGAAGCCCTGTGGCAAAAATTTCTGCCCGGGCGTCCGTTTGAATATTTCTTTTTGGACCACGCACTCAGCAATAGTTATGCCTCCGAAGCTAATCTTATCAAAGTATCGACCGCCTTTTCTTTATTGGCCGTGGGGGTAGCATGTTTGGGACTGTTCGGGTTAGCATCTTTTCAGACAGAACAACGTAAACGCGAAGTTTCTATTCGCAAGGTTCTGGGCAGCTCTACCAACCAGGTGATTGTGTTGATGCTTTCCTATTATGTGAAACTACTCGGTGCAGCAGTGCTGATAGCCTTTCCGCTGGCGTGGTTTTCCACGGCGCGGTGGCTGTCGGGCTATGCGTATAGGATCGACGTACCCTGGGGGATTTTTTTCATAGCCTCGTTGCTGGTCACTGTCGTGGCAATGGTAACGGTAGGCTACAAATCCTACGCCGTGGCCAACGTTAACCCAGTGCAATCGCTCCGGTCAGAATGACGTTTGGCGACACGGTAGGGTATAATTTTACGTTTGGGTAAAAGTGGAAACTGTGCTGATTTATCGCCGGCTGCCGGCCAATCTGAACTTGATAGGAAGCACAAATCGGCTCTTTACAACCTGGCCGCGCACCAGGGCAGGCTTCCACCTGGGCATAGCGCTAACCACGCGGACGGCCTCGGCATCGAGGTCGCTGTTTACGTTCATCACCGGGGCTACGTTAGAGATCGTTCCATCTTCACCAACGTCGAACCTCGTAAAGACCGTTCCCTGTGCGCCGCTCCGACGCGCGTCGGCTGGATACTTTACATTTTGCTGTAGAAACTTCATCAGCGTATTCATGCCACCGATGTATTCAGCTTGTTTCTCCGGCATACTGTATACCGTGTCACCAGCGTGGACATCGTACTGGAGCGCTAATACATGGTCGCGAATTTCAGCATAGATCGTATCCCCCAGGGGGGACATTGATTTGATAAGCCCATGACCGTTGGTTAGCAACTCCCGACCATCCGGAGTATAATGTTGAAGGATGAGTACCTTGTCGTCCGACTGGTGTTCTTTTCGTTCACTTACTTTTCCGGTTTCGTAATATTCTGTAGAGACTCCCGTAGCATAGCCTTCATCATATTGTTTTTCTTCCCGAAGCATACCTGTTTCATAAAACCTTTTTACCGTGCCATGATAGACTATTTCCGGCGTATACTCCATGCACTCAGCGATTAGCCGCACCTTGCCGGAAGGCATGAAATATTCGCGAATGATAAACCCTTCACCTGCCTCTTGTACGGTCCGGTAATAGGCTGCAGCGGTAGGACCCGAGACTTCTTTGTTGGTCTTCGATAAATACGCAATTCTTTTTTCCTGTGATTGGGCGTATGTTACGCAAGAGGTTATGACAATAATGAGGAATAAGGATAGTATTTTCATGTAGCAGTGTGTTGGAGTTAACCGAACTTAACTTAATAACCGAGACCTAATTTAAACTTTATAGGTAATACAAATCGACTCTTGACGGCTTTCGCCCCGATTGTAGCGGGTTGCCAAGCTTTCATAGTGCCAATGACACGAACGGCTTCGGCGTCTAGTTCGGGGCTTACACTCTTAACAACGGTCATATCGGTAATCTTTCCGCGCTCATCGACAATAAAACTGGTAAAAACACTTCCCTGTATTCGCTTGTTGCGCGCTTCCGATGGATATTTCACCACCTTCATCAGGTAGTTCATCAATCCCACCATACCCCCTGGGTACTCCGCTTCTCTTTCTACGCTCGCATAGATCGTGTCTTCTGCATGGATGGAGTAGGTGTACCGTATGTTGTTGTCTTCAACCTCGGCATGGAGTGAATCGCCGTTTGCATTGACAATCCTCATAACACCCTTGCCGCTTGCGATTTGTTCATGGCCGTCGGGGCTATAGTATTGTAGGATGCAATCCCGATAGCCTCCCTGATATTCACTGCGTTCGCACGGTTTGCCAGTGTTGTAATATGTGGTAAACACGCCGAAAGCATGCCCGTGGTCGTATTGTCCCTCTTCCTGCAGCACGCCATTTTGGTAGTAACGTTTCATCTTGCCATGGAACACTACTGCTGGCACCAACGCGTTACATTCAACCTCCATGTACACTTTGCCGGACGGCACAAAATAATCGTGAAGAATGTACGCGCTACTGTCGCCATTTATCTGTATGGTACGATAATATGCGGCCGCCGTGGGACTTTTGGTCTGCAACCATTCCTTTGTGAAATAACCAATACCGGTTTCTCGCGATTGGGCGTACGAAGGGCTGACAATGAGTAAGATAGCGAATACTAAAACTGGCGTTTTCATGGTGTGGATTACAACAAAAATAGCAATTTAAATGTGCTCCAGCAATGATATAAATGCAAACGAGACTGCCTAATTGGACGGACTCACATGTATATAGAAATGGTAGAACGGTTAATCCAACACACTAACGTCGCCGCTGTTTGCGTTAACGGGAATACACCTCCGCATGAAGCCCAACCTTATGTCCCTCCAGGTCCAGGATCGTCGCAATAAACCCGGTATAGCAATCTTTCCCGTCAACACCTTTCCGCCTGACCTCTCAACTCGATCAAGCACCGTCTGTAGATTCAGACTCGCATTGATATATACCACCGTTCCATGTCCCGAAGGACTATTCTTATCCGACTTCGACAACACCCCCGTCACACGTTCCGAAGTAGGCTGCACCACCTTGGGATCATGCGGAAAGAAAATACCTTCATTTTCGTCGTCGTTTCGTGTCATCATTTTGATGTCCAGAATCGTTTCATAAAACGTCTTCGCGCGTATAGGGTCCGTGACCGGAATGTCAAACCAGGTGATTACATTGGTCTTTTGTTTCAAATACCCCATCGCTTGCCGCAGATACCCCATCGCCCTTGCGCCGGGTGTCGTTTTTCCATTGTTTTGGTGTTATGAAAGCGATACGACATTTTAAGAACACGCTCATGGCACAATGGCTTCTCCATGCGTTGTTACTTTGGGTTGGGGCTACAGCCTACATTCTTTTATTCTACTACTACCGTATCGTGGATAACGGAGGCTACTACATTTTTTATGAAGATGGAACGCCCTTTACACTATGGGACAGGTTTTATGATCTGAATGTCCACAATTTCTTTTGGGCTCAGGTGTTGCTCTTTACGCTGTTTGTGGAAACACTACGGCGTTGGGGATATGAGCAGAGAAGCCTTCGCAGCGTGTTGTTATGGATACTCTTTACAGGGTTTCTTGTTGCGGCGAGTATGGGCGTGTATGTCTATATCATCAACGGTCAAAATTGGAAAGCGTTGTCTGACCCGATGCCATGGATACTCTTTGTTCTGTATTCTGCGGCATACATTGTCCTGCGCGGATTTATCAGGCATAAATTGTATCGAAAAGATGTACAGCTGGCGCAGTCCGCGGCACATCTCGAGTCACTACGCGCACAGGTAAACCCACACTTCTTTTTTAACACCTGCAATTATATTTACGGCATGGCGCTTCGTGAGAATGCTCCACAAACAGCAAAGGCAATGGAGATGATGAGCGCGATGATGCGCTATAGCATGACTGTTATAGACGAGAACGAGGTGCTCCTTTCCGAGGAGTTAACGTTTATCAGGCATTACATTGAGTTACAAAAGATCCGGATTGCCCAGATAGATGCCATCCGCATCGATATCATGTTGCCGGAGCTGCCGGATCAAACCCTGCTGATTGCGCCAATGCTGTTCATACCCCTGGTTGAAAACGCCTTTAAATATGGTATCAGCGTTGATCGGCCGTCGTTCATAACAATCGTGATTCAGGTGCAAGGCAAAGAGCTAACAGCTTCTATCGAAAATAGCGTGCACGCGCATGTGGAAGCCGATCCGGGTATGGGCTCTGGCCTGGCAAACATTACCCGCCGGTTGCAGCTTTTGTACCCTACCAGGCACACGTTCACAATAACGCATTCGGCCACCGCCTTTTCTGTTTACCTTCGGCTAATGGCAGCGAAATGAAATATATCGAACAAAAACATGACTGACCTTTGGAAAAGATAGTACGGGCTATCGCCGTGGATGATGAGCCCATGGCATTGGAGATTCTGGAGCGCCATGCGCGTGGTGTAGCGTGGCTTGCGCTGCAGCGCACATTCATCAGCGCATCCGAAGCGATGATGTGGCTTCGCGAAAATCCTGTTGATGTTGTTTTTCTCGATATCCGTATGCCCGATGTGAACGGCCTGGAGCTTGCATCTGAGCTAACCGGCACCCACCAGTTTATCTTTACTACCGCATTTGCCGACCACGCCACCGCGGCGTTTGACTTACATGCCATCGACTACTTGCTGAAACCGTTCAGTGAACAGCGGTTCAAGACGGCCTGCGAACGGGTACTGGACCGCATGAAATCACAACCCCAGGCGGCACCGGAACAGGTGTCGCACCTGTTCATTAAAAGCGGATACGACCTGGTTCGGATCGATCTGAACAAACTTCTCTTCGTACAATCTGCTGACAACTACCTGGTCTTCCACGAGCCGGGTCGTCAGACGGTCGGACGGATGACGCTCACGTCAATCCAGGAACGGTTGCCCGCGGCGAGGTTCATGCGAATCCATCATTCATACATTGTATCATTGACGCACGTAGAAAGATTGGAGGACGGGGTGATGGTCATCGGCCGTTATAGGCTGCCGGTCTCGTTGAAGTATAGGAAAGAAGTTTTAAGTCGATTTAAATAGAGCATCTGGCGCCCGTCATGTTTATGCCGGGCGCCAGAGCAGGTATATACATCAGGCCGTTACCGGTTTTGGCTGGCGGTTGGCAAACCAGGTTTCGAATGTGATCTTGCCGAGACGAGCGTCGTTGCGCGGTATCAACGTTTTGGTCTGTAGGATTGCGCCAAAGTATCGCGCCTGTTCATCTGCCTTCACGGTGCGGGCGTCGCCTGTCTTTTGCAGATAGCGCTGGGCCAACTCGGATAAGCTGAAAAGCTCAGGTCCGGCGATCTCAAGGGTACTATTGGTCGGCTTGCCCAACGTTACCTGCGCCATGGCTGTCGCGACATCGTCTGACGTTATCGGTTGGATTTCCGCCGGCGACAAGTGGATCTCGGCATCTTTTGCAGCCGACGCAACAATGCTGCCAAGGAATTCGAAGAACTGTGTGGAATGTACGATGGTATAGGGTATAGCCGATTTTTTGATGAGGTTCTCCTGTGCCTGTTTTGCGCGGAAGTAACCGCTTTCCTGTAGCCGGTCTGTGCCTACGACCGACAGCGCAATATGATGTTTTATGCCTTCGGCTGCTTCTGCGGCCAGCAGGTTACGACCAGAGGTCTCGAAAAACTCCAGTACAGCCTTGTCTTCAAAGGAAGGAGAGTTGGCAACGTCTACCACTACGTCCGCGCCCTTCAGCGCTTCGGCCAGGCCTTCGCCGGTGATCGTGTTTACGCCGGAAGCCGGTGAGGCAGCATTTACGTCGTGTCCGAGGGTGCGCAGGTTGTTGGCCAGCTTTGATCCAATCAAACCTGTGCCACCGATGATTACAATTTTCATGATGTATGTGTTTTAGTGAGGTTGTCGAAAATTCAGGGTCATGGCTCACAGACAACCGACCTCCTGTTTTTGGACAAAAAGCCGTAATTTTTCGCAGAAAACTATGCGGTGTGGGTATCGACCGTGTGTAGCGAGGTGGACAGGCGTAAAAAATAGTTGCCCCCGAGCGTCCAATATGGGAAATTCGATTGTTCTCTTTAAAACGTACAAATCATGAACTGGTTTTTCCGCGCTTTAACAAGCTCTATTGGCAAGAAAATCGTGATGGCGCTGACGGGATTGTTCCTGATCAGCTTTTTAGTGGTGCACGGCGCTATTAATGCCATGATCTTTATCGATGACGACGGCGCCACCTTTACGCACTGGGCGCATTTCATGGCGACCAATCCTATTATCCGGACACTGGAGATTGTGCTGGTGCTTGGCTTTTTGTTCCATATTGCACAAGGCTTATTGTTGTGGAAGCAAAACCGGGCAGCACGGGGCGCGGTGCGATATCATGTTGTGACACCACCTCAGCAGAGCCGTTGGTATAGCCGGAGCATGACCTTGTTCGGTACACTGATCCTGCTTTTTTTGGTGATCCATACGTCTAACTTTTGGATTCCGAACCGAAAGCACCAATTTATGACGGGGGAGGAGCTGCCGTTGTATCAGATGATTTTGATAACGTTTCGGAGTCCGGTCGAGGTGGTAATTTATTTGTTCGGATGTTTTTCACTTTTCTGGCATTTGTTGCATGGGTTTCAGAGTTCCTTTCAGTCGCTCGGGTGGAAGCATGCGAAGTATAATAAGCTGATTGTGGTAAGTGGGATGCTGTTCTCTGTTGTGATATCAGTGCTTTTTGCGATGATGCCGATCTCGGTCTATTTTCAATGGATAGGATAGGCTGCTTCCGACCCGTTGGAGGTGTATCTAACGTATTGGCTACAATTTCGTCTAAAAGCGGAATAGCATAACAATAAACAACTGGATTCTGTTTTTCAACGACCACCGCTTTTGAGGTATACACATACCGCACCTCCGGCTCCCGATACCCTCCCAGGTCCTTTTCATTTTCTACCGCAGGAATAGTTTCTGTCACAACCTCATCGGCAATGGTCGCTTTATGGTTCCCAATTCCGCCGTCATCATTCCCATTGCCGGGCGTGTCTTCATTTCCGCGCAGCGCCAAAATCTTCGCGGCGCCAAACCGCGGTACTTCTTCAATTTCTCCATTTTTCCGAAACGCTCCGTACTCAATTCCGATCGACAGCATGAGCGTCCAGCGATCATCGGGTGGGAGCACATTCATAGCCAATTCCAATACTGTGCTTTTCATTCCCTCCAACGAGGGGCTCCAATCGGTTGAAACGCTTATCGAATTGTATCGCCGACTATACCATGTTGGCGGCAGATATTCCCTGGAGGGCACGTCAAACGTTACGTCCGGCACAATGCCCAGCGTAACCGTTAGGCGGAACATCGCATGGTTGTTGTGCGGAAAATAATTAATGTCCCGCAGCAGTTCCGGAATATCGATACGCGCCGAACGATCCTTACGATTCATCGTATAATATACCGGCGCGCGTACAATGGAGTCGAAACTGGCGGCTTTTCGGGTAGTACCAAAACCTTCCAGTAAGCGGGTGTTCTCCGATAGCGTAATACGACGGCGGCCCCATTCGCCGGTGCCATCGCGCAGTTGTACCTGGCGCATGACGCTATTGATGTCACTGCCAAAATTATAGTCGGATAGGTGCCGGATTTGAAGCAGCGCCATCCGTACATAACTACCGGTACGCGAGCAGCCGCCAAACTCCGACATGGTACGGCGTGTATTTACAAAGCGCTCGCTGGTTTTGATTTTTTCCGCGCTCGGACCGCCCTTACGTCGAACAACGATCTTGTCGACGCCGCGCATGCGATAGGCGCTTAGCATGTCCAGCTTACCGGTAAAGGCGAATGGTCCTTCAAGAAAAGGCATAGTTGATTGGTTTTAGGGTAACGAAAGGGTTTTAGACAACAGTAAAAATAGTAACGATGTCCAGATCGAATATACGGAAAGACCGGCAAATGGTTATATGTTGAATAATTTAAGTTTTTAGAAAAAAGATATTTATAAGAGATGTTCAATAGCTATATAATTATTGGTTATCTACGAATTAAAGCTTCATGAACTATTGGATATCTATTGAATATCCGAAAAGTTGAAAGGTTGTATACCGGACTTTTCAGGGGTTTGTCTCTACAGCGCTGCCTTTTTCGCTTGTATGCTGGTAGGTGGCACCAAGACCGCGGATGCCTGGGTGATTCGCAGGCGCTTTGCCCGGAGAATTGTGCCGGAATGGCAACAGGAAGGCGTCGCCCTTCTTACTAAAGACGCAATACGGAATTGTACCAGGGAGTTTCCGGATAAAATATAAAAATGGAGAAGGTCTTTTAAGGAAACAGTGTTTAGCCTACGGTTGGGGTCGTGTGAACAACAGCAGGTGAACTGGAGGGAGTCCTTTGGGTAAAAAAGTTGGTCTGATCTTCATAGATACTGCTAAAATTTATAAGTATAACGTTTATACTGGCGCACGATAACCGTTGCGGTAATTCGAACAATGTTATAGCATACTCAATTTACAACACCGTTGGAATATGCAAAGTATATTGTATGAAAAAAATTTCTTTTTGTAGATAAATAGTAGCGCACTACGGTGAGGCCACGGCACAGGCGAGGAAATCAACGGATCGGTCTTTTTTGGCGTTGCTGCTAAAGCTAAGCGAGGCGATATCCGAAAGTGCCACGAAAGACATTACCCGGACACCGGTCAGGAAAGACAAGCTGCACTTGTAGTGCCCCATTGGGCTCTGAGCTTCTAAAGGCTGCACTACCCCGCGGGCTATGGGCTATGGGACGACCACCTCGTGAATAACGCAGACTTGCGTCATAAAGCATACTTATGGTTTCACAATATAAACGGGCTGGTCCTTTTTCATTGTCTCGCGTGTGATCAAACCGACCTACGATACTGCGACGGCGTCATTTGAGTGGCCAATTTGAACGCTATGTTAAAGGAGGTCACGGTGCCAAAGCCACAGTCATAGGCAATTGTCTCAATCTTCTCTTGCCCATACTGTGGGTCAGTCAGGAGCGCTTTCGCTTTTGCAATCCGGTACTGATTTACGAATTCCGAAAAGTTCATCTGTGCACCTTCATTTATAACCTGCGACAGCTCGCGGGGGCTTGTAGATAAACTGTTGGCGATGCTCTTCAGGGTAATGGTGTTCTCGAGATATACTTGCTGCGTTTCAAATAGCTCCTTTACCTGTTGCAGCAATTGTTTAGACGCGCTTTGGCTCATTGGCGAACTGCCGTATTTCTCTAACGTAAAGACATGCCGCTTTAGTAAGAGAAACGAGAAAATATAAATCAGGAAGGAGAAGAACACCGCGCCAAGGATGTAGACAGGAATAATGCCGGTGAAGATTCCGGCATATACTATCCAAATGCAGGTGACGCCGATCGTGATGTTTTGGTACCAGGGCTTTAACCGCGCGCCTTGCAGACGGGTGGTGATGTAGTGCCAGCAGAAGGCGAGGTATACGGCCAGGTGCAAAAAAATCAACGTGGCGATGGCATAGGAGAGCAAATCGGCGCCGTTCGGGATCGCCCAGCATAATAATGCGACCAGCGCGAAGGGGATGATGTGAAGATATGCGCGGTGGCCAATATATTTTTTCTCGAATAGTGCCTGGCCGTATAGCCAGAGAAATGGTCCTGCGAGCAGTTTGCCGGAGATGCCTATCACGCGTACCCATGACGGTAACCAGCTGTAATTATCAATAACCGATTTGCTGGTTAGGAGAATCAACGCTACGAGTAGCCATGCCAGGAAGATATTGCCTCGTTTTTCGCGCAGGGAGAAGAGGTAGGCGCACAGGAAGAGCGCTTGTACGATACCCAGGCAACTGAGAACAAATACAACGTTTCCGAGCATGAGGCAAAATAGCAAATTTAACGTTGACGTTGGAATACGCACAGGAAAAATAGCGCGTTGCCTTGCGTTTCAAAGTTTTCGGGATAGCGATCGCCGGCGAGGTTGTAGCAGACGATTAGCTGGTCGTCCACCATTTTATAGATCGCTTTAAAATGTTTGCCTTTGTTTGCGCCGTCGCGGCTGTAGATGTCCATTTTGCCGTCACCGTAGGTTGAGTCGCCCCGGTCAGTGGCATAGGAAGTTTCAAATGTATACGTGCCTCCCTGTATGATGAGCTTGCTTTGGGAATCTGCCGGCAAAGGCTGCCCGTTCAATTCTTGTTTTACGGGAATCCATACGCCATCGAAGGTTTGTGCGGTAGAAGATGTGGCTGCGCTCATAGCATAGAGAAATAAAATAGTGAAGAGTATGTTCTGCATGACCGTGTTTTTTGTTCGGACAAAGCTAAAACGTGCCGGTGCGATAAAATTGTAAAAATGTTTCCTTGGCAATATCAATGAAGTTGGGGTGACGCCGGGTTTGGGGATACCGGTTACACAGTAGCCGGTATTGGTTGGGGGTTAGCCGCGTGCGGCTTTTGAAGTCGTTGATGAAATGTGCCTGGTCGTAGAAGGTGTGCAATGTGCCGAGGTCTTGCTGCGTATTTTGCGATATGGCCTTCAGGTGATGGTCAAACCGGATAATGCCCTGCATTTCCTTTACCGGCGAGCCAAAGTGTTTTAGTACTTCCTGCCACAGGCGTTTACGGGTATAGCCGGTGGCATGGCATAGTTGTGTTACCGTATGGGTCGGCAACGCGTCGGCCAGAAAGGTTATTTTTTTCAGTACGTCCGCGAAGGGTTTTTGCGCTTCACGGGTAAAATGACGTTCGATGGCGACGAAGTTGGCTGCGACGTCATTACGCATTTGCAGTTCTTGCTGCAACGCGGTAAGCGACGTCGGACCCCACGCCTCTGCCGGCAGTGCCGTTTCGTTGGTATCACGGACAGGTACGGAAGTAAAAAAAGGCAGCATACCGTGTTTTACCGCCAGGACATAAAACTCCGGTGTACCGTCGTGGCCGAGATAAAACGGTGTCTGATGTTTGCCGTTGATCCAAACCGTTGCCTTGTTTTCTCTTGGTATGTCGTCTTCAAAAGGACTGGAGGTGTGAAAATTGCCACCGACGTTGATAATGATATTTTGGTATACCCGCTGCAACGCCAGCCCTGTGCCCAGCCCGCGTAAGTATAGGATCACGTACACAAGCTCTTTGAGCGGCCCGGTGGGCACATACGATTGAATGACCGGTAACGCAGGCTCCATGTGTTGGGGAATCCGGGAATATATTTCCGGAAGGTTGGAAATATACTACTATTTCAGACTTTCTGGAAAGGTTGCCAGGCCAGACTGAAAGCCGGCCGGGCACCCTTTGGTTTATAACGTTATTCCTGCCGAAGTGCTTCGCTGGGATTGGTGGTGGCTGCGCGGAAGGAGAGGAAGCTTACCGTACACCAGGCGAGTGCTAACACCGATACGCCGGCGATGATAAAGCTCGTGGGGCCGATGCTGATGCGCTCGGTGAAGTTGATGAGCCAACGCGATACCAGGTAATACGTAATCGGGATGGAGACGGCAAAGGCGATCACAATCAGTCCAATGAATTCGCGGGAGAGAATCAGGATGATTTGGCTCACGGAGGCACCCAACACTTTGCGGATGCTCATTTCTTTTACACGGCGGGCGACGGCAAATGATGTCAGGCCAAACAGTCCCAGGCAGCCTACAAAGATGGCCAGGCCGCTAAAGACGCTGGCTACTTTGCCCAACTGCGCATCGGCCTGGTATAGGTTGTTATAGTCTTCTTCCAGGAAGGAGTAAGTGAATGGATAGGCCGGCGCGATCTGCTTCCATAATTTCTCGACGTCCGATACCAGCGCCGGTGTATTTTCCGATTGGACTTTCAGGGAGATCGTGTTATATGCCTGGCGTCGCAGGGTGAGCAGCAATGGCTCGATGGTTTGGTGCAAGGAGCGGTAGTGAAAGTCTTTGCACACGCCGATGACTGTACCCTTCTTGCCGCTGTGCTCGATCCGTTTGCCAATGGCAGTCTGCAGGGTCCAGCCGAAGTCTTTCATGGCGGTTTCGTTGACGATAAACGCGGTAGTGTCGTCGGCAGGGAAGTCGCGCGAGAAGTTACGGCCGGTCACCCCCGGTATGCCATACGCCGGCAGGAAGTCGTGGTCGATAAAGTTGGTGTTGATGTTGGTAGGGGATAGGTTGCCTTCTTTGGTTTCCAATTGTCCGAAGAGGTTGGTTGTGGCTTCACCCGGAACGCGGTTGGACGCGGTAACCGAAACAACGCCGGGAAGTTTCGAAAACTGATCTTTTACGACGTCTATGCGCTCGCGTATGTCGTTGTTGCCATTCAGGCGCACCAGCAACGTGGCATCTTTGCGAAAGCCCAGGCTGCGGGTGCGGACCAGCTCGAGCTGACTAAACACCAGCAACGTACCCGCGATCAGTGTGATCGAAATAACAAACTGTAATGATACCAGCACGCGGCGGAAAAACTGGTGGCTGAAGAAACCGCGCAGCGAAGGGCGGAAGATCTCCAGCGGCGAGAACCCCGAAATGATCAGCGCCGGATAGATGCCCGAAACAATACCCAGCAGCACAGTCAACGTAGCGAGGCCGCCAACAATGTAATGCACCGGTACCATCGACAGGCTCAGCGTGGTATCCAGCAGCGTATTGAACAATGGCAGCGCGGCCCACCCGATGGCTACGCCCAAGACGGTGGCAAGCAAGCTCACGATCAGGGACTCGCTGAGAAATTGTGCGATCAGTGTGCGGCGATGCGCTCCCAATACTTTGCGTAGCCCTACTTCTTTCAACCGCCGTGACGCGCGCGCCGTGGCCAGGTTTACATAATTGAAGCAGGCAATCACCAGAATAAACAGCCCGATGAAGGAGAGGATATACAGGTTGCTCAGGCTGCCGCGTTTGCCCCTTTCCCACGAGCGTGGGGTTTCTTTCATGTATATGTCGGTCAGCGCCTGCAACGGGAGGTCCTCGTAATACATGTCGCCCTTTTCGACGTTGCGTTCGATGAAGTCTTTCATCTTGGCGCGCAGGCCGGTTACATCGGCACCTTCGCGCAACAAGAGATAGGTATTAAAGCTGTTCCAGAACCAGGCAGTGCGTTCGGCGTTTTTATTATCGATGCTCCACGAGCTGAACGACATCAGCAGGGTGAATGGGAAATGCGAGTTCTCCGGTACATCTTCCATCACACCCGTGACTTTACACATATCGCCGTCTACGTCCAATGTTTGGCCGATGGGATCATCGTTCCCGAAGTAACGTATAGCGGTCTCCCGGGTTAATACTACACTCTTCGGTTCCGTCAGCGCGGTGCGCGCATCGCCGGCAATCAATGGCCAGCTGAATACCTGGAAGACCGTAGAATCAGCGAGTAAGCATGAAGATTCTATGAAAACCACATCGCCGCGTCGTACCACCATGTCGCCACCGACAAATCGCACATAGGCCTCTACTTCCGGAAAGTCTCGTTGCAAGGCAGGCCCCATCGGCGGCGAGCTCGCGGCCTGGAATAACAGCTCATTTTCGGTCTTTAAGTTCTCCACGATGCGGTAAATGCGATTTGCATTCTTGTGATAGCGGTCAAAGCTGCTCTCGTGGTATACATAGAGGGCGATCACCACAAACGAGGCCAGACCAATGGAGAGTCCCAGAATATTGATAATGGAAAACCCCTTGTTTTTGTACAGGTTGCGGATAGCGGCAACGAAGTAGTTTTTGAGCATAGGTGTAATGGGTGGGTATAGGGGAATATACTTGAATTTTTGCTGTTGGTTACAGGGAAGACCGAATTATTATTGAAAACGGATTGGAGTAATACTGTGCGTTAGCGGACGGTTTTAGGGAATACGTTAACTTTTGCGATATACGCAACCCTCTGCTATCTTTAATATTTAGGCGGCTTCTTAAAGGCGATAGCCGTCAATATGCCCATATTTTTAAACAAAAAAGACATGAAATTGATGAGATCGTTTTCGGTATTGTTGCTATTGGCTGCGCTGTGTTTTGCCACATCCTGTGGTAATGATGGCGACCCCGGGCCCGCTGGTGAACAGGGAGAGCAAGGAGATAAAGGTGATAAGGGAGATAAAGGGGATAAAGGCGATAAAGGGGACACGGGAGATACGGGCGAAGACGGCGCCGATGGAAATTCTTCCGTTATCTATTCAGATTGGTTGAATCTTGAATTCTTTCCAGATGGCGGCGAGCCGGCTGGCTATGTTTCATTGATTGATGCTCCTGCGCTTACCGATGCGATAATAAACAGTGGCGATGTGCGGGTATATGTCAATTTGGGCGCAGTCGTAGAGCCCGTTGTGGCTATGCTGCCCTATACATTCAAAAACGGTTCATTCGTACAGGCTACGTTGCTTACGCGGGCCATTCAACTGTATTCCAATCGGGATGCTTCTTCGTATTCGGACGAGAACGGCCTCGTTTTCTTGCAGTATCGTTATGTTATCATTCCGGGCACTGTAGCAGCCAGACAAACAGAGTCGATAAACTGGAATAATTATTCGGAAGTAAAGGCTTATTTGAACCTGGCAGATTAGTTAGCGGTGGATATGAGCCTCCCGGAATCTGGCGCAAATGTTGCGCCAATCCGCCAGTTGACGGAGTAGGCGTGTCACTTGTGCCTGCGCCAATGGGAGTTTGAAGACTCCCATCAGCGGTAAGTACGAGTCGCCTCCCCTTCGGTCAGAAGACTCGCGCCAGATACTTTACGCCATCTTAAATTGCAACGCCACCTTCGGAATCTGATTGAACAACTGGTTCCGTAAGGTATTTGCTTCTTCGAGTTCTTTCTTGCCGGTGGCGGTCAGAAAGAAGATGCGTTTTCTACGCCCGCCGCGTTCCTGGGTGGGGTCGCTCATTTGGGAGGTGACGAGGCCTTTTTCTTCGAGGCGTTTCAGGACGGCGTGGACGGCGCTGATGTTGAGGCTGCGGCCGGTCTGGCGCTCGATCTCGTCCATGACGGCTACGCCATAGGCTTGTTTGTATAGGATGCCGACGGTTAGCAGGATCAGTTCTTCGAGTTCGCCGATGTAAGTTCCTTTCATGATCGTATATACTTCGGGGCTTTATTCATTCTTTAATACTTCGGCCGGGTTGCTGTGCGCGGCACGCCAGGCCTGGTAGCCAATGGTGATAAAGGCAATCGCCGCCGCCGCGACTCCGGCCAGTACAAATAAACTGAAATCAATGTTTACCTGGTAGGCAAATCCCGCGAGCCACTGTTTCAGCAGGAACCACGCCAGCGGGAAGGCCAATACATTAGCCAACAGGATGAGGCTGAAGAACCCCTTCGAAAATAGTAGAAAGATTTGCGTATTGGAGCTTCCCATTACCTTGCGGATGCTCATTTCTTTTTTACGCTGCTCGGCCGTAAAGGTGGACAAGCCAAACAGACCCAGGCACGCGACCAGCATGGAGAGGCCTGAAAAGATCAGCGTAATCTTGCTCATTTTGTTTTCGGCGTGGTATAATTTCTCCAGGTTGCTGTCGAGAAAGAAATACTCGAACGGCCAGCCGGGTATCTGGGCTTTCCATTGTTGCTCCAGGGAGGCAATGGTCTCGGGCACCTGGTTGCCGGTTATACGAACGGCCATGTATTTCATAAAGATCTGGAACGCCTGACTGTTGAGATTGAGGTCCATGACCAGGGGGCGGATGGATTGATGCCGCGAGGCAAAGTTGAAGTCTTTGACCACGCCGATGATGGTACGGTTGGGGCGGGTACCGAATTTCTTGCCGACAGCCGCTTCGTTGGAGCCCCATCCCATTTGTTTCACCAGCGTTTCGTTGACCAGCAACGAGAGCGTGTCGTCCGTGCCGACGTCTTCCGAATAGTCGCGGCCCGCGACGATGGGTATGTCGAATGTTTTGAGGAAGTCGTGCCGCACGTTCATCCGGGGAAACGGTTTGGACTCGGGCATGCCCTCGAATATAAAATTACCTACCTGATGTTTAGAGCCGAGTATTTCTTCCATGGCAGTAACGCTGACCACATTCGCGTTTCGACGGAACTCGGTCCGCAGGGCTTCATACTTTTCGGCGACGGGCGTAAGCATGACGGGCACCATGATCACATTCTCGCGTGCAAAGCCGGTGTCGCTTTTTTGCAGCATATTGAGCTGATCGATTGCTACACCGGTGCCGATCAGCAGCATGATTGACAGTGTAAATTGCAACGTCACCAGTGCTTTGCGAAATATAGCACCCTTCTCCCGGCTTACGTTGGCCTTCAGCGCGGTGATCGGCAAAAATGATGATAATACCACAGCCGGGTACAGGCCGGCCAGTATGCCGACGCCCAGCGGCAGACCCAATAGCAACGCCAGGTAGAATGGCTCCAGCAGCGTGTGTGTGAAAATCGCTTTTTCGGCAAAGGTATTAAAGAAGGGTAGCGCAATAACGACCAGCGCTACGGCGAGCATTGCCGCCAACAAACACAACAGGATCGATTCCATTAAGAACTGCGTGACCAATTGGCCGCGTGGACTGCCCAGCGTTTTACGCATGCCCACTTCCTTGGCGCGCTTGGCCGCGCGTGCTGTACTGAGGTTGATGAAGTTGATGCAGGCGATGAGCAGTACAAACACGGCAATGGAACCAAAGATGTAGATGGTGGACTCGCGGCTGTTGGGCTGGATCTCGTAGTCCATGTGCGAGTGCAGGTGAATGTCTGCCAGCGCCATGAACTCCATCGTGACGTCGTTACGCACCATGTTGGGGAAATATTTTTGTACAAAGGCCGGCATCGCGGTGTGCAGCGTATGTACGGAACCGGGGTCTTTTAGGAGTAAGTATGTCCAGCATGGATTCCAATACCAGCTCGGGGGCAAGTGCCCTTCGTAAAATGATTTGAGCGTCTCAAAGGACACGAGAAAGTCGAATTGGAAGTGTGTGTTGGGCGGGATATCTTTTAGTACGCCGATGATGAGCAGGTTGGTGTTGCCCTGAAATTTCAGATACTTTCCAACCGGGTCTTCGTCCCCGAAATATTTGCGCGCCGCGCTTTCGGTCAGTACCATCGTGTGCGTGTCGTGCAAGGCCGTTTTACGATTGCCTTTGACCAACGGAAAGTCGAATACATCAAAGAAGGACGGTTCCGTAAAGAACAGCCGCGTCTCGTTAAATTCTTTTTTGTTTTTATCGTCGATCGTCGCTACAGCCAGCGTGGGAGCCTGAAAGTTATAGAAACGCACGGCTTGCTCTATCTGTGCATCGTAGTCGTTCAGCAACGCTTCGGCCACCGGAAACGGCTGACTCGCCGAGCGCTCGCCGATGCCGTCCGACTCGAAGATTTCGTGTATGCGATAGATCCGATCGGCCTTGCTGTGCATCCGATCAAAGCTATACTCGTCGTGGATGTAGAGGCTGATCAGGATAAAACAGGCAATGCCAATGCCCAACCCGAAGATGTTGAGAAAGGAATATCCTTTCTGTTTGATGAAGCCTCTTTTAAATACCGAGAAGTAATTGTGCAGCATCATAAGCGAGGAGGGGGATGAGGTTCGTGAACGTTTGATATTAGACCAGCGGAAGAAGCGGAGGATGTTCCACGTAAACTGCAGATCGGCCAGGACACGGCTGTGCATCTTCCGCGTGCGGAAATACATTTCGTACGCATCGCCCTGGATCTCTTCCAGCAGGGTGGGATTGCAGTACCACTCCAGGAAACGGTTGGGCCATTTGGGCGGGGATGTTTGTGCCATGCTTGTTCTACAAACGTGAAAGTAATGGATATGTTTCATGTTTGTAGAACGGATGATTGGATTGTTTGTAAACGGCTGTATTTCAGATATATGGTCAGCGATCTCCCGCTACCAGCAGGGCGGCGCCCATGATACAAATGATAGTGTACCCCTGAAGCTTAAGAACAGCCTGTGGTGCCATCACTTAGCCTGGTAGGCCTTCCAAACGAACGTTATAAGCAAATAGTAATTTGAGATTGAAAGGCGGATCCTCCGTTATCTATTATTTCATCGCATGAAAATAATCAAAATGTATCTTCGGTGAGTCGCAGCAAAAGACCTGCGTGGAGAATATGTTAACGGCCAGCGACAGCATTATTCCCTCCATCGCCTGATACCGGTAATATTTCACGATGGCTGTAAAGAAGGCAAACTTTCGAGAGCCGAATTCCTTAAATGCTCCGGCTTCAAAAAAGCGATAGCCAGGCATGTAATTAAAATTCGTGTGGATGCCCAGATTACCTTTCAGACGAAAGCGCTTGACAAGGCCGAGCGATCCGGACAGTCGCCAGGTGTCGTCGCGCGGAATTTCGTTGTTCAGGCTGATTTGATTGTAACCGGCGCCGACGTCCACTGCGAAACCTGCGGGCAGGTATCTGACCAGCAGCGTACGGTATTGTGTCCAGTGAAAGCCTGCGTCTCGATAGTTAAGCGAACGATAGGATAGAAAGATATTGTGAGCAAGTATACCAAGCTTGCCACGCATGTGTTTACTGATGGAAGCATCCAGACCATCGTTGCCGTCGCCTTTCCAATACTTAAAAGCCGTGAACATCATCCAGTCTTTGCTGCCGATCCCTTGGACCGGCATTACGGCCATGACGCCGGTGCGGGCGTACTTTGCATCGCCATAGTATCCGACGTCCAGACGCATCCGAACTTTGCGGCGGCGCAGTTCGTCGTCTACCGCTTGGTCTATGTGTAGGCTAATGGTGGTTTCTCGCGCGGTGTCCAACGTAACGGTCCTGGTGATGTAGCCGATGAACGATACATGGACTTCTGCCGTGGGTTTATGATATTTCAGGGAAAAGGCTCCGTTCATATCCGCGACGGTCTCATGGACTGTAGGTACATGGGCGACAACTACATTCGCGCCGATAACGTATTCGCCGGTCGTGCTGTCGCGTACGATACCCCGCAATACAAACTGCGCGTTGCAGACACTGAAGACAATAAAAAACAAGAAACAGGTTGTATAAATTCGTTTCATAGGGCGTAGGATTAAGGGCATATCGGTGTGATGCAGACACCGCCTTTTTTCCATACGCTGATGTGCTATTTTTTTTGACCACCGGGCGTTCTTTCCAGCATATAATTTGGCGCCGATGGGGAAGTTGGTGAATGCTTACTCGCGCCGCAGGCGCGCCATTCAATTCTGGCTCACAGACGGGAATTCTAATCCCTTAAGTCCTATAATAAATCGTACCCGTTCGCCAGAATTGCCAGCTACATCGCCAACCATCGCATCATACTGCATGTCGACGACACCATCGGTAGCGATCGCACGCACGCGCTCGACAGCCTGAATACTATCGTTGATATTCCCACCAAACCACAGCGGGTTCCCTTTCTGTCGCCACGTCACTAACCGGTACTCTTCTCCTGGCTGATGCACTCCTGCAGTATCGTGTGCAGCGGCCACCGCGAGCGCGTTACCATACAGCACGGACGTTGTCTGTACCGCTGTATTAAACAATGCGGTAATAATCGCCATGCCAGGCTCCGCATAAATAGCCTCCGGTGCCAATACAGGCCTGTCTGAAGAACCACAAGCCTGTAATAAGAGAAAGGACAAAAACAAAAGTATATTTCTCGTCTTCATAAAATATCGCATACTATATCCGAATTACTCTTTCGTAGGAATATCAAACACAAAACCATTCGAAGACGCCAGCTTGTGGCATTGGTAACATTCGACCGCGAACGTGATCGCCTTACCGTACGGAATCAACTGCGGTGTGTTGAACCGTGCGTAGCCCCAGCCGCCGGTTTCGCGAAACTTCTTGCTGTCGCGGATCATGAGCTGCACGTTGTTAAACTTGCCCGCGTGCACGTTTCCCACGCTGTCCACCGGCTGCTTATCCCATACGACCTTCACAATCTTCGCACCGTCCGGCCACGGGTTAATGGTATTCTTTTCGAGGGCCTTGACGGCAATGTCATTGCCATATATTAATCGCATGGTGCCGTTGTCGAATCGGTTGGTGGATGCAATCACCTTCCAGTTTTTGTAGTCGTCGAAGTAAGCAATGCCATTGATCGATGTCGGTGCGGCTTGCTTCGCGGAGGGTTTGGCGGTGGTATGGGCCACCGGCTTTATCACAGTCGGTTTCGGCTTGTTGGTCAATGCGGTGACATAGCGTTTAAGCGTATTGATCTCTTCATCGGTTACGCGGGCCGAGGGGTGCACCGCTGTATAGCTTGGCAGCGGCATACGGCCCTGGTCGACCATGTTGACGATATACCACAGCTTGCTGAGCTGCTCGCCGTGAGAGAGGCTGTCCCACTGCGAGAAGTTGAGGTGCCCGCGTGCTTCGGCGACGTCGGCCGCCACCTTCCAGGATACCGGGGCGACCTTGTCGTACCAGCGAATGTTGCTTTCGTTGGAATGACAATCGTAGCAGGCATGTTGGAAGATGGTCGTGACGGAGTCGGGGCCGGCGAGCGGGCCGGTAACCGGTGGGTTGGGAATCTCCGGACTCGTGAATTGCAACAGGAGAATAGCGACCGCTATCAGTGACCCTGCCAGGAGCAGGGCCTTGGAGCGTGAGCGGGTGAGACGTTTCATGTGTATAAAAACTACAGCGTTTCGTTTAGCAATGCATTGACGGCGGCTTCAAAGGTTGCTTTATACCTGGTGTGGTATTCACCCGCGCCGGGACCGTAGAAAGAAGTCTGAATGTCGCGCACGACGCCGTTTTTGTCGAGCATGATGGTGGTGGGGAATGCCTTCAGGTCGGTTAATTGAGGCAATGTCTTTTGCGTGCGTTGCGGGTCGCTGGCAGTAGCGCCGGTGATCAGCAGCGGGTATTGTACATCAAACTTTGTTTGGAACTTGCGCAGGCTTTTTTGTGAGCGTGCCGGGTCAGTGCTCAGCTCGTACGCGAGGGCTACGATCTCGACACCGCGATCGCGGTTGCGTTTGTAGTAGTCGCTTAAGAACGCCATCTCGTCCATACAGTTCGGACACCACGAACCCATGATCTGGACAATCACTACTTTTCCTTTGAAGCGGTTGCCGGGCAGCGATACCGTGTTACCGTCCAGGTCCTGGAAGCTGAAAGCCAGCTTGCCGTCATTGCCTTTCTTGACGGTGGTCACGTTTGGTGTAAGCGCTACGTTGGCATCTTTTACCGCCAGCCAGGTTTCAGCAACAGCCTCACCGTTGTAAAATACGCCGGTCATATGGTCGGAGTTGATTTTGGCACGGAGCAGTAACGCGTGACTGCCGTCGAAGGTCGAGAGGAACAACGAGTCGCCGGAGACGACACCGTCGAGGTAGCGATAGTCGGCTGAAGGTGTTAGTACCGAACCAGACAGGGCATTGCCTTGTTGCGTGAAGTCGCCGATAGCGTGACGCTTGGTTTGATTGGCGCGTGTGAATTCGATCTTCCATTTTCCCTGGGCCGGGCGCAGTGCCGCCGTGGCTAAGGGAAAGCGGCTACCGCCTGCTGATGCCGTAAACGGCATTGTCGTTTCTCCCGTCGCGTTCCCGGAAACCCATACGCCACGCAAGCGCTCACGTTGTGTTACCCGCGCTTTAAAGTACGACTCAAACACGGGCATGCGGATGACCACCGAGTCTTGCGTGAATACCGGGTCTTCGGTTTTGACACGCTCCGTGCCGTTTACAATGTAGACGCTGGTTTTGTTTGATTGGCGAACGACTTCGAATATGAACGGTATGGTGCGGCCGTCTTTGCGTTGCAGCATGGCGCGCCAGCGGCCGGGTTTCATGTCGGTTTGGGCGAGTGTGGTGAACGATAGGGTTACTAAAAGGCCGAGGAGTAGTGCGGGACGTGTCATGGTTGATATAGTATATTTTATAGTATCTGTTTATTCTATGCGAGACTGGCGCCATGGTGGGCACCCCGATGGGATCGGGGCGCCAGCCAGTGACTATGGGGTTATACTAATTCGATGGTTACGGCGATGTTGCCGCGTGTGGCCTTGGAGTAGGGACATGTTTGGTGCGCGGCTTCGATCAGCTGTACGGCAGTTTCTGTTTCCAGTCCGGGCAGGCTTACGTATAATCGTGCTTGCAGGAAGAATGCGTTGTCGGTGGTGCCGAGGTCTACTTCTGCGTCGACGGCAACGTCTTTGGGCAGGGCGATGTGCAGCGTGCGGGCGGCGTGGCCTATGGCCCCGATAAAACAAGCGGACCAGCCGGCGGCAAACAGTTGCTCGGGGTTTGTGCCCAGGCCTTTGCTGCCGGGAGGGGACAGTTTGATGTCCAGGTGACCGTCGTCGCTGTGTGCGGCACCGTCGCGGCCGCCAGTGGTGCGGGTCTTGCCGGTATAGAGTACGTTTTCGATGGGGGTGATACCCGAAGAGAGCGAATAATGTTTAATGGTTTCCATAAAGTGTATAAGTTGAATTGTATTTTTTTGGTTCTGTTACCGCCGCTTATTGCGTTGGTGTTGCAAAGAGAACGCGTCGGCGCCGCCCGGGTTGACAAAATTCCCGTGGGGTAGGCAAATCGGGGGGTGAGTTAGACAATGACCTGCGGCAGCCTGACCTGCCCCAGGCCTGTCCGGTTGGCGGTAGCCCGCGCCGGATTCGCGGTCGATATTGCCGGATCCGGCTACCCTGCATGTTGAATAATGGTGCTCTGTACGGTATTTTTAGCAGATATTTGCCGGTCCAGGCCCACAGCACCGCAGGTACAACCATCCGAATGAATACAAAGTCTTTTAAGATATCGCACAAAGTCATCTGGCTCAGCTCCATCTGCCTGGGTATCCTGACGTCGGTGCCCAAGTTTGCCGAGCATCATTTTAATCCCTACGAGGCGCTGGTCAACGCCGTCCTTACGGCGCTGTTTGCCATTTTTATATGGTATTACAACATTGCGACCATGCCGGCGTACACGTCGCGCGACGTGGCCCACGGCTTCTCGGTCATGCGGCTGACCAAAAGCCTGGGCGTGGGCATGGTGGTGATGTTCCTGCTGGCGTGTGCACAGCAGTATTTATTGTCGCACCTGCACTTTGGCTCCATGATGCTGATGATTGAGATCCGTGGCATCCTGGTCAACCTGACCTTTTATATGTTCCTGCACATGGTGCAGCAAAGCTACCAGAACCAGCAGGTAGGTATTGAGTTGGAGCGCATCAAGATGGACAACCTGGGTGCCCAGTACGAGCTGTTGCGCCAGCAGGTAAACCCGCATTTCCTGTTCAATAGCCTGAATACATTAAAGTACATGGTCGAAACCGGCGATCAGCACGCCGGTGACTTTATCCTGAAGCTGTCGGACTTCTATCGTTTTACGTTAGAGAATCGGAAGCTGGACCTCATTCGCCTGTCCGAAGAATTGGAGATATTGCAGGCCTATATGTTCCTGCTCAAGGCCCGCTTCGAAGAAGGTATAGACCTGGAGATCCGTATTGCCAACGAGCACCGGGCCTCGCTCGTGCCGCCGTTTACACTTCAACTGTTGGTGGAGAACTGCATCAAACACAACGTCGTGTCGCTGGACAAGCCGTTGCAGATAAGCGTCTACTCAGAGGGGGACTGGCTGGTCGTCGAAAACGGCCTGCAGCGCAAGCGTACGCCCGAGTCGTCTACGGGGGTGGGCCTCGAAAACATCAATCAACGGTATATGCACCTGTTAGATCAAAAGATAGAGATCCAGGCTACCGATACTATTTTCCGAATCAAACTTCCCGTCGTGCATGAAAATCCTCATCGTTGAAGACGAGCTCAAGGCAGCCAAGTCCCTGGCAACGCTGATCAGCGCGTTGCGGCCCAACGCTCTGATCGTAGGGCAGCTGCAGAGCGTCGAGCGCGCCATCGACTACCTCACACACAACCCCCAACCTGAATTGATCTTCATGGACATTCAGCTGGCCGACGGGTTGTGCTTCGAGATCTTCAAGGCTGTGCGCGTACAATGTCCCGTCGTCTTCTGTACCGCCTTTGGCGAATATACCATGGACGCCATCAAAGCCAACGGCATTGACTACCTTCTAAAACCCTTTTCCCGTCAGGACCTCCAACTGGCCTTCGAGAAGGTAGAAAGCTTCCGCAACTTCTTTCAACAACACGGCCAGCAGCTCGACCTCGAAGGCCTGCTAAAAAAGATTGGTGTGGACGAAGGAAAGAAGAGCTTCCTGGTATTTAAGAGTAACAAATATACTACGGTCCAGACGGATCAGATCGCCTTCCTTTACATCCGCAACGAGCTGTCTACCATTGTTACCTTTCAAGGGCAGGAGTATACAATCGATCAGTCATTGGACCAACTGCAGGCGTCGCTTTCGGCGAATCAGTTTTACCGGCTTAACCGGCAGTACCTGGTGAACTTTAGTGCCATTAAAGAAGTGGAGCACTACTTTGCGCGGAAGCTGTTTGTGAAACTGGCTGTTCCTACACCGGATAAGCTACTGATTGGGAAAGAGAAGACCAGTGGATTTCTGGCGTGGTTGGAAAATCGTTGATCGGACTTTTTATTCTAATCGCGTAGGGGCCACGCCAAACTTCTTTTTAAACGCAAACGAGAAATGCGAGAGATCTTCAAATCCTAAATCAAGGTATATCTCCGAAGGCTTCTTTCCTTGTTCATGAATCAAAAAACGCGCTTCCTGTAGACGACGTTGGATCAGCCAGCGACTTGGGGTCTGCTGAAAGATACCGGCAAACTCTTTCTTAAAAACCGACAGGCTTCGACCCGTGAGATAGGCGAAGCGCTCGATGCTCACGTTGAACTTGTAGTTCCGGTTCATGAACGCTTCGAGGTCGATTTTCTCCGGGGCGCCAAAGTCGAAGAGGATGGAAGCCAGTGTTGGGTCGGATTGTAAGAGGATTAATAGTAGCTCTTCGCGTTTGACCTGGGCAAAGGTTTCGTCGATCTTTCCGCCGGGGGTATAATACGGCATCAACGACTGAAGGAAGGCAGGCACCCGGTCGTTGGGTTGTAGCCGGAAAAATGCCTCGTGGTTGGACGCGGCGGCATCGGGTGTATGATGACGCTGTTGGAACAAACGCAGGAAGGCGGTGTCGAAGATGACGACGACCTTTTCAAAGGTATCGTTGTCTCTGATCTTTGTATAGCGAGCCAGGTGGTTTTTGCGCACGATGCAATATTCACCGGGGTGTAGGGTATAATGTGCGTGGCCATCATATCCGTGCAGGGTGCCTTTGGCCAGGTATAAAAAGAAATGCTCGGCTATAAATTGTTCCGGTGAAATTTGCGGACCGAGATAGCACGATGTGATTTGGTTTGCCTTCGTCAGCATACGTCAAAGATACTAAATATTAGGCGATGAGATCAAAGGCTACCATGCTTTCGGCGGCCGCTAGTACGGCCTCCTGATTATTGCGGGGCTTCCATTGCAGCAGTGTGCGGGCCTTTTCGTTGCTGGCATTCTTACGTTGCCCGAGCTGTGGCGCAATATTCCGCGCTCCTGCACTAAACCACGCCGCGACGCGCACGACCCAGTCGGGCATGGTGCGCGTCGATACGTTCTGTGCGGCGTTGCCAAGCTGACGCTTCAGCAGGTCCGCTACTTCCGGCAACGTCATTGTGCCGCCGGCGAGCGCCAGAAAGCGTTGGCCGTTGGCGTCGGGATGTACCATGGCACGCAGGTGCAAGTCGGCGACATCCCGTACGTCGACAATGCCGAGGGTGATCTTCGGAATGGCTTTGAGCGAACCGTCGAGTATACGTTTTAATAATATAAAGGCACTCGACATATCGCGCCCCAGCGTAGGGCCGAATATAGCCATGGGGTTGATGGCGGCCAGCTCCAGGTCACCGCCTTCTTGTTTGATGAAGTCCCAGGCCGCACGCTCGGCCAATACTTTCGAGCGCAGGTACGCAGAGAGGTGTTTATCCTTCGGATCTGTCCAGCAAGATTCGGTAATAGGTGTATTGACGTCCCGGTGGCTATAGCCCACGGCTGCGAACGACGATGTTAGCACGACACGCTTTACGCCTGCGTCGCGCGCTATACGCAACACCCGTAGCGTGCCTTCTACGGCCGGTCGGATTGTTTCGTCCTCGTCTTTCGGGACGGCCAGGGAGATTGGTGAGGCTACGTGTAGCACATACGTGCAGCCTTGTGTGGCTTCGCGCCAGTTCCTGTCGTCCATGAGATCGCATTGATAAAAGGAGATGTTGTGGTGGTGGGGTGTGATGCCGGCTACTTTTAGCATGTCTAATACTTCCTGCTTGCGGTCCATGTTACGTAGCGTTGTTTTGACCGTATATCCCTGGTGGAGTAGTTGCGCCAGGCAGTGTACGCCGACGAAGCCGCTGCCGCCGGTAACGAGGACTGATATTCCCTTGTTGTGGGTGTTCATGTTCTGTTGTGTTTGATGGTTCAAAATTCTATACAAAACGGCAGGGTGGCTTTGTTGAAAAGTTTGATGTTGCTTTGTTGAGAGGCTTGGTTGTCAGCCTTTGATCTTGTTCAGGATCATTTCAAACGATTGAATCTGGTATTTCTCCTATAAATTCCCGTAATTCCACGGACCGCGATTCCAGTTAAACCGATATTGCCGTGCCGTGTTACCGAAAACCGATTTCCAGATTCCTGGCTTTGTTTTGCCTGCTGTTACCGGCGTGGGGTTGGGCGCAGCAGTCGGATCACTTTCGCCACATCGGGCGCAGTGAAGGGCTTTCGCAAAGCAACGTCACCTGTATCTTGCAAGACTACAAGGGGTTTATGTGGTTTGGCACGCGTGACGGACTCAACCACTATGATGGTTATACGATCACCGTCTACCGCCACGATCCTGCCAACCCGCGCAGCCTTTCGCACAATTATATTCGCGCGCTGTATGAGGACAACCAGCATCGTCTGTGGATCGGTACCGACGAAGGACTGAATCTATATAACCGCACTACCGACGACTTCACCAGGTTCTTACCCGATCCGCAAAACCCCGTGAGCATCAGCTCCGGCAACATACGGGCTATTACGCAAGACAAACACCAACGGCTCTGGATCGGTACCGGTGGCGGTGGGCTCAACCGCTTTGATCCCGAACAAAACACTTTCTATACCTATCGGCATGATCCGCGCAGCGGCCGCTCCATTAGCAGTGACCAGATCGAAGATATACTGGAAGACCCCAGCGGTGCACTGTGGGTCGCGACGTGGAATGCCGGCCTGAATAAACTTGACCCCGCGACGGGCATCTTCGAACGGTATATGCACGATCCCGATCATGTGCAAACCCTCACGTCCGACAAGCTCAAAAAGCTCTACTTAGACCGACGGCAAGACCTTTGGATCGGCACCACCGAAGGTGGACTTAACCGCTATGACCGCCGCACGAACACATTCGCCGCCATCCGTGCTACCGCGTCCACGGCAGGCCTCAACAATAATGATGTCTTATCCATCGTCGAAGATGCGCGTGGCAACTTATGGGTCGGCACGCAGAACGGAGGCATTAATATACTCGACGCCAATCGGCAAAGCCTGCGCTATATCCACGAAGGCCCTAACCCCGAGGACCTCAACAACGGCTCCATCTATACGCTTTACCGTGACCGCCAGGGCGACATCTGGGTGGGGACCTTTAGTGGTGGTGTAAATTACTACAACAGCGCGCCGCCACGTTTTCACCATTTGCCCGCCGGCAATATCCTATCGGTGTACGAAGATCCTCACGAAACGTTATACCTCGGTACCGACGGCAATGGCTTGACCGTCTATGATCGGCACCAACATGCCACCCACCTGCGCCACCGCCCTGATGACAAACAAAGCATTGGCAGCAACTACCCCTTGTGCTTGTTTGAAGATCATGCCGGTCAGCTGTGGGCTGGGTGCTTTTACGGAAAGGCTTCCATGCTCCGCGCGGACTCACGCACCTTCTACACGCCACCCTTTACCATCGATGTAAAACACGTCGCGGTGATCGGGGAGGACTCTATCACGGGTAAGCTTTGGATGGGCACCTGGGGCGAGGGCTTAGTGGTATATGATCCGCGCATGAACACGTGGAAACAGTACTTACCCGAAGCAGGCAACGACAAAAGCATCAGCCATACGCTGATCTTCGCGATCTACCAGGATGGCCGCGGCGACCTTTGGATTGGCACCGAAGGCGGCGGCCTCAACCGCTACAACCGCGCGACCGATGACTTCACGCGCTTTGCTTACAGCCGCCCGCAGCACGGCAGCCTGGGCAACAACATCGTCAACGTGATCTATGAGGATGCGCGTGGTAACTTGTGGGTGGGTACGCAAGGCGGGCTTAACCGCCTGGATCGGGACACCGGTCAGTTTGAAAATTATACTACCCGCGACGGATTGGCTAACGATGTAGTGCAGTCGATCGAGGAGGATCACCATGGCCGGCTATGGCTAGGCACCAACAAGGGCATTTCCCGGTTTGATCCTGGCACTAAAACCTTTCGCAATTATGAAGTAGCCGAGGGAACACAACACAATGCTTTCAACCGGCAGTCGTCGTGTAAGAACCGCGCCGGTAGGTTGTACTTTGGTGGTATCAACGGACTCAGTTATTTTCACCCCGATAGCCTGACCGATAGTCCGGTGCATCCGCCGGTGTATTTCACCGAGCTGCAGGTCTTTAATAAACCCGTCAGCTTCCGCGAGAAGGACGGCCCCCTGGCACAGCCGTTACCGGAAGCCCAGGTGGTGACGCTGTCGTACGATCAGTCGGTCTTCTCCTTTGAATTTGTTGCCATCGATTACACGGCACCGGGTAAAAATCAATACGCGTATACGTTGGATGGCTTCGACAAAGACTGGAACGAGACTGGCACGCAACGCAAAGCTACCTACACCAACCTGGATCCGGGCGAGTATACCCTGCATGTAAAGGCCACCAACAGCGATGGCGTCTGGAATACGGAAGGCAACTCCCTGCGCATTATCATTACGCCACCGTTCTGGCAAACGTGGTGGGCGCGTGCGGTATATGGATTGCTCCTGGCAGGAGCGATCTTCGCGTTGCGCCTGATCGTGGTACAGCGCCTGCGTGTGCGTAATCAGTTGGAGATGGATCAGATCAAGTTGCGTTTTTATGCCAACATCTCGCACGAGTTTCGTACGCCGCTCACACTTATGCTGGGGCCGCTTAGCCAGGTGGTGGCGACGACAGAGGAAGGCTCGCGCAACCACCAGATGTTGCAGTTGGTGCAGAAGAATAGTCAGCGCCTGCTCAAGCTGATTAATCAGCTGATGCACATCTATAAGCTGGACGCAGGCTTTATGAAGCTGGCGGTCACAAAGGGCGATCTCGGGGCATTTGTCCGCAGCCTTTGCGAGACGTTTCAATTCGATGCGGAGAAACGGAACATTCAATTTACCGTGACGGCGCCGGCGCACGAAGGATATTACTTCGATGCCGACAAACTGGAGAAAATCCTGCTCAACGTACTCTCCAATGCTTTCAAACATACACCCGATCACGGACATATTACGCTGACGTTACTATTAACTGACACGGATCCTCGCGGCACCTGGAGACGCCAATCCTACGCGCACATCGCCATCACCAATAGCGGTCGGGCTATACCCGAAAGTTATCGTGAAAAGATCTTCGACCCTTTCTTCCGCATCGAGCAAGACGAGCAGAGTACACCGGGTACCGGCCTCGGGCTTTCCCTGGCGCGCCAGCTGGCCCGCTTGCACAAGGGCGACATCGTACTCGCCAACACCGGTGACAACTGTACAACCTTCGCGGTATGGCTACCGGTCGACGCGGCAGCATTTGCCCGGCACGAGCATGCCCCGCAAGATCATCCCGCGGAGCTGTCCGAGGCAGCGATCACTCCCGAAGCCCGATTGTCTGCCATACCGGATACTCCTGACGGAACACGCCCCATACTACTGGTGGTGGAGGATAATCCCGACATTCGTCGGTTTATCCGTCTGCATTTTGAGAATGTCTTCCAGGTGGAGGAGGCCCATCATGGCGAGGAAGGTCTGGTGCAGGCGCGCAACCTGCTACCCGACATCATCCTCAGCGACGTCATGATGCCGGTTATGGACGGCGTCACATTGTGTACGCGCATTAAGCATGATATACTGACGAGCCACATTCCCGTCGTGCTGCTTACGGCGCGCGGCGACGAAGCCTTGCAGCTCCGGGCCTTTCGCGAGGCCCTGGCGGACGACTACATTGTCAAGCCCTTTCAGCCCCACGTGCTGCTGGCGAAGCTCGTCAACATTCTCACGTTGCGCGAGAATCAAAAGCGGAGATATTATCGCGACTTCATCACCAACCCGACAGCACCCGCTACGCTCGACGACAACTTTCTGCAACGAGCGGTGGCGGTTGTCGAGCAACACATCGACAATCCCGACTTCGATATTGAAAAATTCTGCCGCGAGCTCGCCCTCAGCCAGACTAATTTGTACCGCAAACTGCAAAGCCTGTTGGGTGTGTCAGGCAACCAGTTCATTCGCGACATCCGCATGAAGCGCGCCGTGCAGTTACTGGCAACAGAACAGTATGCGGTGCACGAGATCGCCGCACGCGTGGGGTTTGCGGATGCGAAGTATTTCAGCAAAGCTTTTAAGAAACAGTTTGGTGTGTTGCCTTCTGCGTACCGCAACATCGGACAGTCTGTCCCTACTTCCGCACAAATGCAATAGCAAGGCAAATTGGAAGGTTTTTCCACCTTTAATACCGGTTTTTCTCCCTACCGCGGTCGCGTCCTGCCTTACTTTTAATGAGTCGCCGCGGCCGCTTGTACATACGCTGCCCGGCGCTACCAACACTCTTTGTTCCACTAAATCTTCAGTACGATGACCAGACGACTGTACCCACTTCACGCATGCCTGTTTGCGCTTGCCCTGATCGTAAGCGTAGTCAGTGCCCAGGCACAAAAGCCCTGGCTGCACATTGATGGCAACCAGATCAAAGACCCGGCCGGAAACCCCGTCACGTTGCGGGGCGTGTCCGTATTACCGAGCGAGCACCACAACGAATGCACCACGTGTAACAACAAACCGATGAGCGAAATGATCGCCTGGCAGGCCGATGGCAGCCGCGGATGGTATTCGCGCGTGCTGCGACTACCCGTCACGACGGCCAAGGTAAAAGACCCCGCCACCAGCTTTGCCACGCACATCGACCCGTATGTGCAGCAGGCCATCGCCCTCAACCAATATGTTATTGTCGACCTGCACCTGGTCAGCAATTACGACGTCAACGGCTCGGGTGGCGTGAAACAACAATTCGTGATGGACTTCTGGAAGTACGTGGCGCCGCGCTATGCGAATACCCCTAACGTGATCTTCGAGATCTTCAACGAGCCGGTCAACCCCGACAACTGGACGTCGTGGAAAAACTACATCCAGCCCGTGATTGACAGCATCCGCGCGGTGGCCCCCAACAACCTCATCCTGGTGGGCAGCCCGCAGTGGAGCACACGCGTAAACAGCGCCGTGACCAATCCACTCACCGGTGGCAACCTGGTCTATGTATACCACATTTATCCCAACCAGGGTGCGGCCACGGCGGCAAACCTGAACACCAAGTTTGGCAACGCGGCCAATACCATCCCCGTGATGCTCACGGAGTTTGGCTGGAACCAGGATCCCAACTATTCCGACGGTGTGACGTTTGGCACAACCGGCGGCTGGGGCACACCCTTCCGGAATTATATCGATGCTCACCCCTGGATCAGCTGGCAAGGATGGATCTTTGACAACTTCTGGAAGCCTCAATTCTTTGACTGGAACTGGAACCTGATGTCGGGTGAGAATCAGGGTCGCTTTATGCAGAACTGGCTTTTTGAATTACAAAACCACAACCAACCCGGCGGGGCGGGCGGCATTGGCACACAAACGCCCTATGCCACGCACACCATACCGGGCCGCATTCAGACCGAAGATTTTGATATCGGCGCCCAGGACGTCGCCTATCACGACACCGACCTCGGCAACAACGGGAATAGTTACCGCAGCACCGACGTAGACCTCGGTACTACCACCGATATCGGCGGCGGCTATGTCGTAGGCTATACTATGAACGGCGAGTGGCTGGAATATACCCTTGGCTCGGTCGCTGCCGGCAACTACAATATCGGTATACGTTCTGCCAGCGCCAGCAGCAACGCCGGCAAAAACATTACGGTAAAGTTGGACGGCGTAACGCTGGGCACCGTCACGCCGAACAACACCGGTGCGTGGGAAACGTGGGAGACGCTTGCGTTGAACAACATCAGCATAGCCGGCGGCAGCAATAAAGTACTGCGGCTGGAAATTGCCGGTGGTAGCTTCAATCTCAATTATATCGAGTTTACGCCGGTGGGTCTGATGTCGACGCTCTACGAGGCAGAGACTACGAGCCGTTGGTCGAGTGGTGCTTCGAATACGGTCGTCGCACAGGCGCAAGCCAGTGGTGGCAACCTGGTGCGTGTATCGGCCGATGGCGTGGGTGACTTTGTGGAGTATACCTACACGCACACCGGCATGAAAAACTATGACGTATACCTGGGCTTCCGGGCGGGACCTGATCAGGGGACTGGCCAGGTTTATAAGGATGGCGCGGCGTATGGATCTGTATTCGATCTCTACAGTCCCACAACGGTGTATAAAGAAGTGCTGGTTGCTAATCTTACGTTTTATACCGGACAGCAGAAGGTACGTTTTACGGTGGCGGGGAAGAATACCAGCAGTACGGGGTATCAGTTCACGCATGACTACATCAAGCTGGTGGACCATGCTACGACGTTAAATGCCGGTAGTGCCTTGCGCCAGGGAGCAGGGCCGTCGTTGATTCAGGTGTTTCCGAATCCGGCGACGACGGTGTTGAAGGTAAATGGCGTACCGGAAGATGCGGCGATTACGATTCGGGATGCTACGGGGAATCTACGGTTGTCGCAGCAAGCGGAGGGTAATGATACGTCGATTGACGTTCAACGTCTGCGGCCCGGTTTGCATATACTGCGGGTGGTGTACGGGGATGAGGTGTTTACGTATACCTTCCTGAAAGAATGATGTGATGTGTGTTTACAAAAAGGGGTCCGTCTTTCTTAAAGACGGACCCCTTTTTTATATGGTTTTATTATTTAAAACCAGCTCTTCGTATCCGGCATGTTAAATGGCTCGAGGAAGAATGTGTTCAATAAATCCAAAAACAGATCGCGCTTTTCCCACGACCCACCATGCGTGCTGCCGGGTAGAATACAAAGTTGTGACTTGGGTATAGACTGGAATATCTTCAGCGTATGCTCGGGCCGGATTATATCCCGATCACCGGCCATCACCAGCACGGGGGCTTTGATCGTTTTCAACCGCGTGTACGGAATATGCGGATAGTCAATCATCAGCTCGTTCAGTTTCTTTTCATGGTCTGTGCCTTCGCGAAGAGCTTTCTCGATCGCCTGGATCCCCCAATAAAATATAGCCGAGCTATCGGGCTGCACGTTGGAGCCGTATGCCAGCACGCGTTTTACTTTGCGCGGATAGTCCATTGCCAGGATGAGGCCCAGAATGGCGCCGTCGCTTTGTCCCCAGATGAAGGTCGAGTCGATCTGGAGTTGGTCCAGGAGTGCGTTGACATCGGCTGCCATCTGTTCATAGGTAAGTGGGGCATCGGTGTCGGTGGATTTTCCGTGTGCCCGGCTGTCGACGGCGATGACTTTGTATTTTTTGATCAGCTCCGGATAATGTGTCGCGGCATTAGAGATAGAGCCGCCGTTGCCGTGGAGCACGACGAGCGGGGCACCGGTTCCGTATACTTCGTAGTATAGTTTAATGCCGTTGATGTCGGCGTACTTGCCGGCCGTGGGGCTGGATCCATAATTCGGAACGTCTTTGCCCGTGACAACAATTGCCTGGCGGCCTTTGCGTCCCTGAGTAGGTGTCACGGCCTGGGTGTAGAGGGTGTTGATACCCTGGTTGGCTTCGCCGATACCGGATTTTAACAGCGGAGATTTTCCTTCGAAGTCGTTTTGATAGATGGTGCGCCACTTGTTACGGCCGGACTCTACCGATATTTGGAAATCGTCGAAGTAGAAGGTGCCGTTGTATTGCACGATCAGGCCGGCCATCAGTGTGTCGGCGTCGGGATCGAAGGTGCCTTCGAGAAAATACGATTTCCATTCGCGGGCGCGCATGGGGTTATCGTTGTCAATCTTAAAGAAGCCGTATTCTTCATTGGTGCGGTATACCCGGGCCCACAGCGCGGCGCTGGCGTCTTCTTCCACGCCTTCAATCAGCGCTGAAACCTGTACACGGAATTTCTTGCCGGCATATGCCTTCACGGGCACGGCTTGTACATACGAGCCCCAGTTCTCCTGGGCCTGTACGGCCGGTGAGAGTATGATAACGAAGCTCAACAGTAAAATGCATAATCCTGGATATTTCATACAATAGGTTTTCCGCAAGATACTAAAAACAGTGTGAGTGTGGGAGTGAGAGCGTGTTGGGTATCGACTTTGGCGGTGGTGGGTTGCTACGACCAGGGCACCCCGATGGGATTGGGACTAACGCAGGTGACGCACCTACGCATCGCCTGGTGCTTAACACCCGCGCCAGCAATTGCGCTCTTCGCGCTCACACTCACTCTGACTTTTGGGGGTAATGCTTAGTTCAATTTCTCCCGGATCTCTACGGTGCCGCCGTATTCCAACAGGGGAACCACTTTGGCGAGCGTCGCCGCCTCTTCTAATGACACGGCGCGGATGTTGATGGTGCTTACAATGCGCAGGCCGTCACTGGCAATGGAACCTGGACGTGCTGTGCCTTCGCGGCCACTCACTACAACGCCTTCCTGTACGATCTGATTGCTGATTACAAAGATTTCGCGGGCTGTCCAGTCGTCGACAACTTTTTTCCACTTTGCGCGCACGTCGGTCAGGTCGTCGGGAGCGAGGGGTGCGGGGTTGATCCGCATGATCAATACATATTCTTTCATAGTGTTGGTTTGTTTTGTTGTGGAAGACGGAGAAGTTTTCTGGGCGAGCAGTGAGAAATGCGCAAGGCATATCACGCCCCACAAAGTCGCGGTGCGGATGATCGTTTTCATATACCGAATCGTTTTTGTTTATGGCATCAAAACTACCGTCGTGGAGACGGCGGCCATTGTAAAAAATCAGTGATGTTCGTTACCAGGATCTTTTGGTGGCGAAGAATACGCCGGGGGTCTGTCCGGTAAAGGCGGTAAAGTCTTTGATGAAGTGTGCCTGGTCGAAATACCCGGCGCGATAGGCTGCGTCGGTCAGGCTATCGTGATTGGCGTGTGTATCGATCACGTGGCGGAGGCGGACGACAATGGAGAATTGTTTTGGCGAGGTGCCTACCAAGCGCCGGAAGCGTTTTTCAAAGGCATCGCGGCTCAGGGGAAGCTCTTTTATTATATCGCCAATGCGCGCGGTGCCCCGGGCTGCATGGATCTGTCGCAATGCCTCGCGTACGATGCGGTCCTGTTCGGGCTCGTGTAAGAAGGAGAGAAGGAATTGCTCGGTCAGGGTGACGCGCTGCGCATGCGAGGCCGCGGCACAGAGCTGATCCTCCAACGCTGTTACGGCGTCGCGGGGCAGAAGATCGCTTAACGCGACACTTTGATCGGACAACACATGCAGCGGTTGCCGGAAGAACGCCGCTGCACCACCGTCGTGAAATTGCACCAGCAGCATTGCCGTCTGCTGTGCATAGTGCACCATGCGCGCTGCGTGGCGTAATCCGGTTAACGCAGTGGCAGGCATATTCTCGCAATGACCACGATCGGTAAATGCAATAGTACCCTGAAAGCGTAATGCCATAACCAGGGCCGTATCCGGCAGAATGCGATTGTCCATGCCGTGCTCGCTGGCGATTACCAGGTAGGCTTTTACAAAAGGCTTTAAACGGTCGGTAGGGATGAAACGCACTAGGTTCACATTGCCAATATACGCAAACGGGATAACGGAGGTTATAGGGAATCCACCTTCGACAGAGTGCGTCGGTCGATGTAAAACGTTCCGAAGGGTAGGAGGCACTGTCAGCACTTTCCACGTTGTTGTTGAAAACTTCCACCGGTAATCGATTCCCACGCTCAACGTGTTGATAACAAACATCGGTGAGCAGGAGTATAGCTTAGCGATGCTCCCGTACTAGGAGATTAATGAGTTTTTTTAGTTATTTGGAGTCAACAAATCATGACTGACAAATTGTGGCTATTGCTTGGTATAACGATTGACAGGCTTCTGCTTGCTATCCTGATCGTCCTCCTTGTCACGTTACCTTCCATTGTCGACCAGGAACTTTACAACAGCGTTCAGACCGCTAAGTTTATAGGGTTCAGTTACGCCATCCTGGTCCTTGCAACGGTGTCGGCCGGGCAGATGTTGCGCCCGGGAACGGTGTTCAACATTACCGCGTCGGATCTCATACTTCTCCTCCTGGTAGTGTATCTATCGATTAATCGGTATTTTCTACAACCCCACAATGCGTTCTCAATCGGATATTATGAGATGATCGGTCTCAGCGTATTGTATGCCATTATACGACAGCAGCCACGATCACATCATTTTCTCCTGTTGATCGCTACACTCCTCGGCGGTCTTGCACAGGTGGGTACGGGATTTCGCCAACTATTGGGATTCGTCCCCTCTTACAACATTAACTTCAAAGTCACCGGTGCATATTTTAATCCCGGTCCCTATTCCGGACTTCTAGCAAGTGTATTCATTATCGGCATCGGGCTATACCTCTACCGATACCGGCTGGTGGCCTTTTTTATTCGCAGCCGTATCGTCGCACGCCGGTTTCGGCTCGCAGCGTCAAACATCTTACAAGTCTTTTTTATCACGTTGCTTGGAACGTCCTTATTTATCCTGATCGCCGTTCGTAGCCGGGGTGCCATCCTGGCTGTATTGGCTGGGAGCATGTATATCTTTTTCATACAGCATGGCGGATATGCCTGGATCAGAAAAAAAATATCTACGCAGCATCGCCTATTCGCTGGCATCGGCATATTTGTGCTTATCGGTATACTGGCGGTAGGCGCATATCGGCTCAAAAAGAACTCCGCCGACGGTCGGGTATTGATCTGGAAAGTAACAGGACAGTTGATTGCAGACCGACCGTGGTTGGGCCATGGCTTTGACCAATTCAAAGCCGTTTACATGAGGTATCAGGCAAAATTCTTTGAAGAGCGTCCGGACAGCAGCGAATCCCCCCTGGCAGACAATACACAATACGCCTTTAATGAGCTTCTTCAGTTTACGGCAGAAAATGGCGTCGTCGCCACCCTCTTGGTACTCACCGGCATCGGCTTGGCATTCCTGACAGGAAGAAAAAAAAAGGTCCGGCCGACATTACTTATCGCGCAAGCGGGCGTCCTGGGCTTTTGCCTTTTTGCCATCTTCTCTTACCCACTCCAAATACTACCTATCAAGGCAAATCTTGTGCTATGTCTCGCCATCATGGCAGCGTATCAGCCTATCACCTTTTCCATACAAATCTCTCATTCTACAGATCGTTCGGGCAAGGCTATACGCATGCTCCTCACGGGTTCCATCCTGGCGATACTGTGCCCGCTTTACGTGAAGACAACATCCATCTATTCAGCATTTATACTTTACCAGGAAGCGTTTAATCTTCAGCAACACCGCTCCTTGCCGGAAGCCATAAGCCGATATCAGCAGGCCAGCGTGATCTTACAGGACGACGGTGAATTTCTTACCAGTTACGGCAAAGCGCTTTCGCTGGCCAATCAACATGAGCAGGCCATCGACGTCTTGACAAGGGCAGAAAAATACTACACTTCTACTGTCACATATACTACCCTCGGCGACAGTTACAAAGAGCTTAAGCAATACCTGCAAGCGGAACGGTGTTACCGCATGGCCAGCGCAATGACTCCCGGCCGGTTTTATCCCGAATACCTGCTGGCCAAACTTTACCTGGAGACAGGTGAAAAAAACAAAGCCGTTGCGATTGCCAACGCCTTGCTTCAAAAGGAGGTCAAGATAGAATCCACCGCCGTCTATCAAATACGCGCCGAAATGAAGGCGCTTATCACTGCCCCTTGAGGGCTCGCCAAATAACCTACCTCCATTCACGATTGAAATTACCCGCTGCTACGCTTCGCATATTGTTCCATACCTGATAGTCATACCAGCCTTCCAGGGGCAGGCCTTTCAACTGCTGCCAGGCGGTATAATCGTAATTGGCCCCCACGACCAGGACACACTTCTCAGGGTTATAAGGGTTTGGAAAAAGTACGATATATGACAGCGTTCGGCCTTCGACGGTCCTGTCACCGACCCTGATATGGCTGGTTGTGACCATCAGGGGTATCTTCCCCATCATCCTGGCCAAGACAGCATTGGATTGCGCGGAACCTACCACAACTAGGTTGGCATTTTTCAGATCCGATTCACGCACCGCCTTGTCCGTTACGATATTCTCGCACCTCCCGGATAAGCTCTCCATCCATCCTCTCACCAGGGTATCAACCGCTGCCTGACAGATCGCGTTTTCCCGTGCCGTGCCGGATGTTCCCTTCACGATCAGGAAACGACTGGCAAAAACGTCATTCGCGGGCCCTTCTGTGGTTTCGCCTTTTCGGAACGCCGTCCGTTCCCTCGCGTCTCCCAGGTGAAGTTTACCATCTTTGGGATAAACATAGGAGTGATCGACACCATTCCACATAACTCTAACGCTGTCGCCTTTCACAGCCGCGGGCGCACCCGCGAGGTCAATCGTACAGGCTTTGACATTCGTTGTCTGCAGCGCGATCCGGTTGTTACCGGCAATCGCGTACAATGTGCTTTTGCCGGAGGACGACAGATCGTCGATCGTGATCCAATACGCTCGGTTGTATTTCAATTGGTAAGTCGAAAATGAAATCGTATCCGGCACCGCTCTTGCATGCTGACTATAAAAGTGAAACGCCTTGCCAATGACCGTGTTGTCGGGGATCATGTTGATCCACGTCTGTTTGATAGCATGGTTCAGATCGTCTGTTAAAACCGATCCGCCGGCCTGTCTGATACTATCGGTTAGCCTATGGGATAATCTATAGTCGGCCTTTTCATCTTTTTCCGAATGGAACAAGTAGAGCGGTAAGTTCCGGAAGTTCTCGGCCGTATGTAAGACGCTGTTCGCTCGCACCCAGTCGGCCGGAAAAGGACAGTTGGTCGCGTCGTGCTCACATCGGGTATACCCGATCTCGGGGCCATCGGTCGCAATCGCCGCAAAACGCGATGGAAACCGATTGGCGATCAGCAGTGCCTGCAATCCGCCGGTACATGAACCGTAGAGATAGATCCTGTCATCGTCAATAGCGTAATCGCGCTTCACCGCTTCCAGCGCTTCGAACGTCGAAGCTTGTACGACAGGATTGAGGTTAATTTGCGATACGATCCTGGCGCTGGGCCATAGCACAGCCATACCGTATTTGCGGCTTAACGTCTCCAACATTTCATTTCGGTCGATATTGGCCACTGCGTAACTTTCAATAAACGGTGCCCGCAGCCCCACGTACGGCATGATAACGACAAGGGGCAGTTTCCTGCCATCCTTTACCTGTGGCGGAACATATAGCATATAATGATCCACACCGTGATCGATCCCGGAGCGGAAGCCCCTCAAGTGCCAACCAACTGTATTCTCCATCATCGGTTCCTGCCGTTGCAACCGATTCGCCATATTGGCCAGTTCGAATACCACCGCGGCGATCTTCCGCTGAATTTGCTCGTCATACAGGTTTCGTCCGCCAAATTCCTCCAGGTACGTAAACCGTTTATGCAAGACGTCAATATTGATCCGCTCCAGGTCGGTCCGGGCAAGGGCTCGCGCTTTCGACCCGTAATTTTTAAATAGTTTTTTATAATCCCCCCGCACAATCTTCTGTTCAAGTATTTCCTCATCGACCGAAAGCTCGCATGCATAAGCGCCATCCTTCAACATCGTTAACGGTACTTTCCACGTCGCACCCAACGGAAGATTCTTTACCAGCACGACAGCGTGATTCGCATCGAATATAGAAAATGTTGCATGCTGCGTTGGAGACATTACCGACGGATACTTTAACTTTATCTGCAACGTATCCTTGTCTCCCAGCAAATAGGAAGTGCTGAAACTAAAAAAATTCTTTCCTGTTGGATATTTCTTCGCATACAGGGCAGATGTAACGCCCAGGCTAAAGCCCCAGGCACTTGTTGCCGTGTTAAAGAGTTTCACGACAACATCGTTTCTGCCTTTGTTAAGATGAACGATGTAGGCATATTTGTTTTTTGTGATGTAATCGTTCTGATACTGGCTAATGCGCAACACGCCATTGACCCACACCTTGACGGCATCATCCATAACCATCTGAAAAGCAACATCCTGGTCGCTTTCACTATCAATGATACACGCGGCATAAGAACTTGCCGCCTCTTGCGTCCGGAACAGCTCGTCAAATTCCTGGTAGGCGGCGTTTTGCGTATACAGGAAACTGTGTGCACGAGTCCGATCAGACGTATCATTATCGTACGCCGGTAAGCCGCGTAGGAACGCCGCGTACTCGAGTGAATCCTTCGGCGTATGGCCACCGTCAAAAAAAGACTCCCAGTCGGCATGAGTATCCTCCGGGAAAGCCCCCACAAGTCGCCACTCCTTAATAGTGACGACTGTCGCTTCATCTCCCTGTAACCCTTTCAGGTAATTGACCGGCAGCCGTTGCTCGGAGCACGCTGACAAACCAACGACATAGATTACGAATATGGCTCTGACAATCAACGAGTCATTCGCGGCTAACTTTGAACCCATAATATGATTTTACACACAATTTAAGGGAATCACGAGTCATACAATCGACGATTATATAAATCATAATATAGTCCATCAAAACAATATATTAATCCATTCATCCAGATCGGTTAATCCCCTTCTTTTATACCAGTTGTTTGTTATTGCCGGGGCGTTGCGACGTCCTGGCAAGTTGTAGTAAAAGATCGAATGTGATTGTAAGACCTAAATCCAGAAAGAGCACATTATGCCACCGGCGAATTTTCTTTACGCTGGTCAACATCTGCGTATTGACGACAAGTTGTACAAATCAGAAAACCGCTTCGGCTAAAGCTGACGATGAGAAACAGCCATATACCGATCACCGCATGCTTGTCGACACCGCCGTGCTCAGAAAGGGAACGTTTCAGGCGCAGTTGGTCAGCAACGGTTCGCTTACGGCATCGCAAAAGAGTGATCTGAATTTCCATATGGGTGGTTACGTCACACAGATTCTGGTCCAAAACGGGGCGTTTGTAACGGTAGGACAACGCCTTGCTTTATTGGACGATTTCTCTTACCGCCAGGAAGTCATGCGCGCCGAGACCAACCTGAAAAAAGCCACGGTAGAGCTAAAGGACCTGTTGATCGGCTACGCCGGTAACGCGTATGATTCATCGGCTATACCGCCAAACATCCACGAAGCGGCGCGCATCCGGTCAGGTTACGACGATGCCCTGCGCGATCTGAAAACAGCACGCGTTAACCTGGCAGGAACGGTCGTAACAGCTCCTTTCAATGGCAGGGTGGCCAACGTCGCCTTCACCCGTTTCACAACGGTACCCGCAGGCGCGCAATTCTGCACGTTAATAGATGACGGTGAATTTTTTGTTGAATTTTATCTTATGGAATCCGAGATCGGCACCATCCGGCTGGGTGACCGGATCCGGGTCGCGCCGCTCTCAGTTGACACCGAATATACCGGCAATATTCGCGAGATCAACCCAGTGGTCAATGAAGACGGATTGATTCTGGTCAAGGGCAGCATCAAAAATAAAGGCCATCTTCTGGACGGTATGCATGTAAAGGTCTTTGTTGAAAAAAGCATTCTCGGCCAATGGGTCGTGCCTAAATCTGCCATCGTGCTGCGGCAGAACCAAGAAGTGCTTTTTCGATATGTGAACGGCAGAGCATTGTGGACCTACGTCCGGATAATGTCCGAGAATAATGCGTCGTACGCCATCATACCCGATCCGGACAAAGGCGGCACAATAGTCGAAGGTGATATTATCATTACCGCGGGGAACATAAATCTGTCACACGAAAGCAGTGTGGACGCCCGGTGATGCCGGTATTAAGATACTTAAACTTGTAATACAGGAGGTGCTATAAAAACAAATTCCCCCAACAATGGTTTGTGGAACGGACAGTCCGTGAATCCGACCGGTCGACATTTTACCAAAAAAATGACACTAATTTGTATACCCTTTAATGAAAAAATGTTATGAAAAAAATGTTCTTTATTCTCGGCTTCACATTGATTGCAGCGCTCGGCTTCTTTGTTAACACAGAAGTAAATCAGGACAAAGGATCGGTTACACTGCAAGGCTTGAAAGAGGCTACTGCTCAAGGTGGTGAAACCGGCCGCTGCCACTCGTGCCCGCCGAACATCCGCGAGGCATGCTGGACTTGCGACGGCATGATCATCCAAATGTATTGCTGCGGCTGCTCTGGCGGCCCGATTACCTGCTAATCCACACGGGCGCCTCAAAAGGGGCGCCCCCACAACGCTCTTTTCAATTATAACCACCGTGCCATACACTACCATGAAATATTCATTCTTGATCCTGGTTGTACTTTCGCTGACGACGTCGTGTACAACAGATCACAGCTCTTCCAAGATCGTACCGGAGAAGAAATTCGACAAATTCCAATCGGTATACCAACTCACAGGTAAATCCAGAAAAGATATGCGCCAGGAGGATCTGCCCGGGCTGTTCTTTAAAATGTGGACCACCGACTCGTTACTGATCGTTTATGACATCTTCGCCGGCAAATCCAATTACTTCTATATATACAATAAATACGACTACTCGTTGAAATCGACTTTCGGACGAAAAGGAGCCGGCCCGGGCGAGGGGAACTACGTAGGGGATGCATTCTTCGATCAAAAGAACGGGGCGATCTTCCAACACATGCAAGACAAAATGAAACTCTTCAGGTATGACCTGGATAGTGCACTGGCTCTGGGCGCGAAATATATACCTTCCAGCGTGGCCACACCGGTAGACGGTTTCTTTCAGGAAGCAGACGACAACAACTTCTACACATACTCCAAACCGGCCACAGATCCGGTCAACGTTGGAAACTCCGTTCTGACGGTTATCAATCGAAAGACCGGCTCCCAACGCCAAACGGGAACACACTTTCTGAAACCCGATGCCTTCGCAGACAATATGGCCCGGACAAACTTTACGATGGGAACATTGATCGTTAGCCCTGATAAGAAAAGAGCCGTGTCTGGGTACGTTCGCTGGAATACGCTCGCCTTCCTGGACCTGAACGATGAGTCCAAAAATTATATTCTCACCGGTCCTGATGAGTTCACTCCCAAAAAGGATGAAAACGGCCAGATCATCCGCGACATCAATTGCAACTGGGGCTACTATAGTATTGCTCCCGGAGGCGATTATATTTTTGGTGTGTACTACGGAGGACCCCGAAATGTGCTCCAACCCGATGGAGAAAACCGCGAAGCATTCCCAAACACCGTTCACATTTTCGATTGGGAAGGAAATGCGGTCGCCAAATTAGAACTGAGCAAGTATACGGATGGTATCGTTGTTGATTGGGACCGCAAAATGCTGATTACGGCCAATCCCACAGCGATCGATCCCATAGTGGAGTACGACCTCTCGGAAGTGAAAGAATTATTCCACTAACAGCGTACAAGAGATAATCCCTTTGCATTTCACTGGCCTGTGATAAAATTTCTGATTGAAAGACCCATCGCGGTCACCATGACCCTTGTAGCGCTGATGCTCATCGGCCTTGTGGGGACATATTTCATCCCGGTATCCCTAATGCCCGATGTGAGCATTCCCGTCATTACCGTGCAGGTAACGCAGGAAAACATGTCCCCACGCGAATTAGACAATACTATCACAGGCCCCTTGCGAAGGTCACTCGGCCAGGTCACGCACCTCGAAGACCTCTCGTCAGAAACACGAAATGAGACCAGTACAATACGCCTCAGCTTTGCATACGGCACCAATATAGATCTGGCGTTTATCGAAGTCAATGAAAAGATCGACCGGGCCATGAGCATGTTCCCTCGTAACATCGTCCGCCCCAGGGTGATCAAGGCCAACGCTAGCGATATACCTGTCTTTTACCTTAACGTGACACTTCCTGATCGGAGGCCCACCGCGCCCGCTGATAGTACATCCATATCCGACTCCCCTGGAGTCGGCGAGGCCAACGTGCTCGCCGAATTTATGAAACTAAGCAGCTTTGCCGATCAGGTCATCCGCCGCCGACTGGAGCAACTTCCTGAGGTGGCACTCGTCGACATGACCGGCCTGGTCTATCCCGAGATCATTGTCCGACCCCTCGCGGACAAAATGCAAGCCCTGCAATTAACCAGCGAGCACCTGGAACAGGTCATCCGCGATAACCAAATAGACCTGGGCGAGCTGTTGATTCACGAGGGTCAGTATCAATACAACGTACGTTTCAATTCCACCCTCACTTCCCGCGAATCGATCGAGAACATTTATTTCCAGGCCGGCGACCGGATCCTGCAATTAAAAGATGTTGCCCGTGTAATAGAAGCTCCGCAGGCGCGCCGGGGGCTAGTGCTGTCCGATGGCAACGAGGCGCTAACAATGGCCATCATCAAACAGGGCGACGCACGCATGAATGACCTGGAGGGGAAACTACACGACCTGATCCATCAATTCGAAACCGACTACCCACACATCCGGTTTACGATCACACGCGACCAGACCGAGCTGCTGGATTACTCCATTTCCAATCTGCAGCAGGACCTGGTCTGGGGATCCATTCTCGCCTTGTTGCTCATGACGCTCTTTCTCCGGGATATAAAATCGCCGCTATTGATTGCCATTACCATGCCCGCGTCCCTGATCTTGACGCTGGCTGTATTTTGGCTGCTGGGAATATCCGTCAATATCATTTCACTGTCGGGGTTGGTGCTCGGGATCGGCATGATGATCGATAATTCCATTATCGTAATTGATAACATCGCGCAGTACAGTGCGCGTGGTTATTCCTTGCTGCAGGCTTGTATACGAGGCTCCGAAGAAGTATTCCTGCCGATGCTTAGCTCGGTGTTTACAACGTGCGCTGTTTTTATCCCACTCATCTTTATGAGTGGGATTTCCGGTGCATTGTTTTATGATGAAGCTATTGCTGTTATCGCAGGAGCGTTTGTATCGCTTGCACTGTCGATGACGATCATACCCGTGTACTATAAAATCATTCAGCAGCGGACGTCACCCTCAACCATGCCGCCAGCCTGGCTGCACAATTTAAGGGGACTAAAATATGAGAAATTATATCAGAACAGCTTCCACTACCTGTTGCGGCACCAGTGTTATGCGTTCATAGCCGCGATACTTATTCTCGTGGCTGGCGCCTGGGCCTATGTAGGGTTGCCGAAATCAAAACTTCCTCCTCTGACAGAAACGGAAGAAATCGTTTCGATCGATTGGAATCAACACATTACCGTGGCGGAGAATAGACGAAGAGTATTGTCAATCATTCAGTCGCTGCCGGTGCCGCTGACACAATATACCGGCCTGCTGGGTGAGCAACAGTTCCTGCTTGCCGCGGGAGCCGCCAAACAAAGTTCGGAGGCCGTGTTATATATTCGGACTGAAAACGCAGACGATCTGCTAAAAGCGGAGAGTCAGATCATCCGCAACGTCGGGCAGTACCCGGGAGCCATCGTGCATCTATCGCCGGCAGAGAATATATTCAATATGCTTTTTCCCGACAATACAGCGCCGCTTGTGGCTAATCTTCGGATTAAGCAAAACCTTGGGCCGGGTTATGCAGAGTCTCTGAGTATCGAGGTAAACAATCTTCAAAGCCATGCGGCAGCTACCGTCGCTGAAATCCCGTGGCAGGAGTATCGCGTGCTTCGCATTGACCCGCTCAAACTGAAGATGTACGACATCGACCTGGAAATCCTGTATGAAAAATTGAAGGTCGCGTTCAACGAAAAACGGGTGTTCCAGATAACTGAAAATCAGCAGTTCATTCCGGTGACGCTCGGTGGCGACCTGCACACCATTCACGATATTCTGGAACAGACGCAAGTCACCAATATGCACGGGAAGGCATACTACATTCGGGATTTCGTGCTCGAGACGAAAGAAATCGATCTAAAAACGATCGCAGCGGGACAAAGCGGCGAGTACTTTTCCTTTATCGTCGATGCTACAGCAGAAAATGCCGATAGCGTGATGCATGCCCTCCGTCGGTCCCTGAAGCAAAAACAATTGTTCCAACTCGATTTTACGGGAAGCATATTCACCAGTCAGGCATTGATCCGCGAGTTGACGGCCATTTTGACCGTGTCGCTCCTGATCCTGTATTTTATCCTGGCCGCTCAATTTGAATCACTCCTGCTACCACTGATCGTACTGCTGGAAATCCCTATAGACATCGCGGGCGTCTTCATTAGTCTGAAGCTGTTTAATTCCGGCATCAACCTCATGTCCATGATCGGTATTGTCGTCATGGGAGGCATTATCATCAACGACTCCATCCTCAAAATAGATACTATCAACGAGCTCCGAAAAAGTGGAGTTTCACTACTCCGGGCCATTGTGCTGGGCGGCCATCGACGGTTGAAGTCGATCCTGATGACAAGTCTTACCACCGTGCTTGCGATGGTACCGCTGTTGTTCACCCCGGGCATGGGCGCCGAATTGCAGAGGCCTTTGGCAGTCGCCCTGGGCGGCGGCATGCTCTTAGGCACTGCTGTCAGCCTTTATCTTATCCCGCTGTGTTACTATCAACTCCAAAAAAGAGGTAAATCCTGAGACGATGCGACAAACGAACCGGCGATATCACCTGAAGTATACCTTCATCATACTGACAACAACTGTACCCTTCGTTTATTGGCGGCTGCCCTGGTGCGTTTTTCTTGTTATCACCGCCGGGCTATATTTTGCCTTCGTACATTATTTATCAAAGACTAAAAACCGGTGGACAAATATGGCGGCTTATGCTTTGATGGCCATTGGTCTGTTCATGGGTGCGATCAGCCTTCGGACGCTGTTTTTTGAAATCTATACGGTTCCGTCGGCATCGATGGAGGACGCGTTGTATGCCGGAGACAAAATACTGGTTAATAAATTGCAATACGGTCCGTGGCTGCCCCACTCGGTCGCCGAAGTTCCCTGGATAAACTTGCTCGGAAATGGCCTACCTGCCGACAGTGCAGCCAGGCGCAGACACCGTCTGACGGGGTTCGATACCATCGGTCGCGACGATATACTCCTTTTTAAACACCGATCCGATCGGACGTACTATATTAAGCGTTGTGCCGCCGTTCCAGGTGATCATGTGCAGATTCGTCTGGGCCAGGTGTGGATCAACGGTCAGCCCCTACCGGCCGTACCATCGATACGGCTTCCCTATGCGATCCGCTGCAGCGATCCGGTGTCCGTAGTAGCGATGTTGCATACCATGAACAAAGCCCTGCAGCCCCGCCGCACATCGGATGCTCTGCAGGTCTTTCTGAACGGACGTGAAAAAGAGAGACTGCTCACCGCTTGCAACATCGAAGCGTGTGTGGTCGATCCCACCTTGTACGAATCCTATGTGCGCGCAAGCATTTATCCTGCCGGTAAAGCATCCTGGTCCCTGGATAACTTCGGCCCGCTGTATGTCCCACGAGCAAAAACCACCATCATGCTCGATTCCACAACGTACGATCTGTATGCGGATATTATTCACAGATATGAAAATACGCCGCTTCATAAACTTGGAAATAAATTCTACTGCCGCGGACAAGAGATCAAGCGATTCACCTTTCAAAAGGACTATTACTTTGTCCTGGGCGACAACCGTCACAATTCCTATGACTCCCGTCATTGGGGATTTATAGCCGCCGAAGACGTCGAAGGTAAGGCAGTAGCCACACTGTTCTCGCCTGGGCGCTTCCGGCCGCTTTGGAGAAAAATATGGAACCCCCTGTAGCTTGCATGCGACATTCTTCCTTTTCCGTAATTCTTGTATTCACATGCCTCGGTGTTCTGGGACTAAGTACAATTCCGCTGCTGAACTTCGAGTTCCAGCCGAATAAGGCGTCACGTGATTTCACGATAACGTATGAATGGCCGGGAGTTTCGCCCCGGATGCTGGAGAATGAGGTAACGTCAAAACTCGAAGCCATGCTGGTCACCCTAAAAGGTATTCAGCGGATAGCCTCCGTCTCGGGGCATGGCACGGGAAGGATCGATGTCCAAATCAAGTCGGATGCTGATCCTGACATGTTACGCTTTGAAATGGCCAACCTCATCCGTCAATCCCTCGCCAAACTTCCACCGGACTTGTCCTATCCGCTGCTTACGCCGGGATCGGCCAACAGCAGCAAAGGACCCACACTTACTTACACGCTGACGGCTGACGCCAGCTCATATTATATTCAGGATTACGCCCAACAACATATTTTGCCCGGCCTGTCTGCTATTCCGGGAGTTGCGCGCGTCGATGTACACGGTGCATCGCCCTATATCTGGGAAGTGGAATTTAAAACCGATGCCATCGAACGTCTGAATATACAGGCACAGGATGTGGCAACGGCCATCGACCAGTATTTATCAAAACGTTTTGTCGGAATCGGCCAATACAGATCCCCTGCTTCCCACCAGCTTCAACAAAGCCCGGTGATGCTCCGCGAGGCAGGCCATGCTGCGCTGAACCTGGCGGAAATCCCCGTTAAGAAAGTTGGAAACCGAATCCTGTATGTAAGGGACTGCGCCAGCGTCCGTTATGTCGAACAGACGCCATCCAGCTACTTCAGAATGAATGGACTGAATACGGTAAACATCGTGTTGGCGACAGACCCTACCCGAAATACCCTGAGTGCTGCAAAACGCATTCAGGCAGAGATGCACCAGATCGAAACGCAGCTGCCGCCGGGCTACACGTTGACAATGGGCTCCGACGCGACCAATTTCCTGCGCGAAACATTGAGATCGTATGCCGTTCGGATAGGTTCGTCGTTACTGCTACTCATAGCCATCATTTTGCTGTTCCGGCGTCAGGTTCGGTTTCTATTCATCGTCATGCTCGCGGTATTTGCCAATGTTGCGCTCACGAGTTGCTGCTTTTTTCTATTCGCTGTTCCTATCCGATTCTTCTCCCTGGCGGGCCTTGTCATCTCGTTGTCGCTCATGACCGGCAATGCCATTATTGCCACACATGCATATTTACGGGAACGCAACAATAAACACATCCGGTCACTTATAGCCTTTACAGTTATAATGGCTTGCATTCTGGCATGTTTCACCTTGGTCGATTTCTATCAGGGCCAGGGATTCGCCGACCTGGCCCGGGTGATCATGGCCAATCTTGCAGTCTCCATTGTAACGAGCATATTTTTTATACCAGCACTTTGCGACAGGATCGCGATCAAGCCCACCACCCGCCGAACCCTCGCGCAAAAAAGAAAGACCGCACGGCGTGCTGGTTTCTTTGCCGACGGCATTCGACGCATAATAAAAGCACGCGCCGCCTGCATTATCATCGCTGTAGTGAGCTTTGGCATCCCGGTTTATCTGCTGCCGGAAAAAATGGAAGGTAGTTCGCTGCTCGCGAAGCTATACAACCAATCCGTTGGAACGACCTGGTTCAGCCACACCGTAAAACCCGTGCTCGACCAACTTGTCGGCGGAAGCATGAGATTGGCGATCCGGAATGGATATACAGGATTTTATGCTGAAGAACCCCGGCAAAAACAACTTATCATAACCGGCCAGATGCCGGAAGGCTGTACGGTACAACAACTGAACGATGGTATCGAACGGATGGAGCAATTCATCCGCATGCTCAAAGGCGTCCAGTCGTTTCAAACCTCCGTTGTAAATTATCGCAACTCCAGCATAGTCATTGATTTTATACCCGGCGTCGATGTCAACTTGCCGTACCTTCTGAAGAGTCAACTCGAAACCCGGGCGCTCGATCTCGGCGGCATTACGTGGTCTGTCACGGGCGTCGGCGATGGCTTCTCCAATGCATTTATGGAAAGCTATAAAGGTGAACAGATAGTACTGGAAGGATACAACTATGAACAATTGTATCAGTATGCCAAAACGCTCCAGCAAATGGTATTGACAAATCCCCGCGTAGGCGAAGCAGATATCACAAGTTCCGATAACTGGCGTTCCCGCAGGACGAATGAATTTTCAGTCGACTTTAACAAAGAGCATCTGGCCTTCAAAAACCTGCGGCCGGCTGAACTGTTCCCAAGCTTCCGGGAGAGGTCCTTTCGAAAACAAATTGGCAGCTGGTACGAGGATACACAAATACAATCTATATTCCTGACAGCCGATATCCGCAACGACTTTACTACCTGGAGTTTCTATTTCCAACCTGCCTCCATAAAAGGCAACTCGTTTAAAATGGCTAACCTCGGCTCCATTCAAAAGACAAAGGTAAGTGACGAGATCTACAAGATAGATCAGCAATATCGGATGGTGGTAGCCTATAATTTTCTCGGATCGTCGTTATTGGCACGGGACATCAAAGAAGAATTCCTCCGCCGCATAAGCGACCAGCTGCCACTGGGATTCAAAGCGAGCTTGCCCTACTATGGCACGTTGAAAAAAAGTAATGTCAATCTCTATTGTCTGCTCCCCGCATTGCTCCTGGCGATCTTCTTCATTTGTGCCATTATGCTCGAATCGTTCTTTGAACCCCTCCTGTTAATCATGCTCGTACCCATCGTCTTCATGGGGTCGTTCCTGTCAATGGCCGCCTTTGGAATTCCCTTTAACAATGGCGTGCTTGTCTCGCTCATCCTGCTTACCGGACTGGTGGTATACATGGGTTTGATGCTGTTGACACAATCCAATATCCCCGTTCGCAAACACCGAAAAATACGACACAGCCCTGTATACCGTTGCATACGGACATTTCAATACAATGCCCACAGCCTGGTAATCATCATTCTGTCGGTCTCCCTGGGATTAATCTCGTTCGTCGGCCATGGACAGATGGAAGAGTTCTGGCGCGCCATGCTGGTCAGTACGATCGGCGGATTGCTTTTCTCTTTTGTTGCTTTTTTCATTTACTTCCCCCTGTTTCTCTGCTGGGGGACGCCATCAAAGATATGAGACACCTGAAAAAGCCACTGATCCAGCTTTTACTGATCTGTTCCGCCGCCGCCGCTTGGGCACAACACCCGCGGCAAGTGGTCTATCGTGATGTATTTTACGAGGCCGGGGCCCAGCAGATCATCTTTGGCAATGACTCTATAGTGCTGGCGTTCGACCGGCGCGACGGCGCGTGGACAATGCTGCAGCACACCTCCCGTCCCGGCAATTTGATGGGCGCCAGGACCGTCCCCGACTTCAACGTGAACGGTCAATGGATTTTCCAGGCACGGGCCGTGCCGTTAAAAGATTTTGTCGTGGACATAGACCCCTATCGCAAATATGCCTCTATGTCCCTCACCTGGCACATAGACGATACGTACGAACTTACAGCAGTCTATACGCTCTTCCCCGGAGAAGCGGTAATACAACGACGCAGTACATTGCGTGTGGTGCGCAAGCAACCGCAAGACGTCTTCAAATTGGAAGGTTTCCGATTCGAGCTACCCCGAATCATGTTGGGTGAACCGTCGGATTGTTTTGTCCATGCACCCGGGTCGCTTCATCCCGAGCTACTCCCTCTGCCGGCCACGCCCTATGGAAGCCTCGTCAACCGTCAGGCGATTTATTTCCCGTCCGCACCAGACATGGGTTTTGGCTTGCTTTGCCTCGAAAACAGGGAACAAGCTCGTATTTTCGCCACGTGGATGTCGACAACGGGAGAAGCCAGCTATACGCCGTACATCAAAACGAACGGTCAGACGCTGTTACTCTGCCATGATAACTGGCGCCAGCAATATTTGCAGCAGGATGTAGCCGTGTCCTCAGACCCACAAGTCATCAGCTTGCGTGCCTCCCTGAAGGAAGCCTTGACACATTACCACCAAACAGAAACGTCAAACGATCGGGATCCCGCTCCTGGCGGTGATCACACCATCCTCACGATCGATGTACACCGTTTTCCCAGTGGCTTTAAGGCCGTCACATCACGGCTTCAGCGGTATAAAGAACTTGGATTTACCACGGTGCAACTTTTAATCCATCGCCCCGGAGAATCCTCCCCGATGAATCCGCTGAAGATCGACCCGGCACTCGGTACCAGCGCCGACCTGAAGACTCTCGTTGACAACGCACATGGCCACGGGTTGAAAGTAATGTTTGCGCTGCCCCTGGACGGTGCTGGTCCGGCCGCCACGCTATCGGTCGTACAGGCGGCCCTCGCAGGTCTTGATACCTATGACGTCGATGGATACAAAATACAGGGTGCCTCCTTTCAGAAAGTTTCCTGGAGCCTGAACGATCGCGCACCGGCCTATTGTACCGGCCATGGCTTCGTATCGCTGGTATCATCTATCGCACAGGCTACGCGCGAAAGGAACCCGGGATTTATACTTATACTGGATTCGCCGGGCCTCGTCCCATACACCCTGCCGGTGCTGCACGTCAACGAAAGCCCTGCGTCAATACACACCGCATTATCGCGCCTGGCGGCTGGCGATTTTACTGCCGCCGACTACCAGCAATATCTGTCAGCGATATACCGCATATCCGGGACCGGTGCCAGTCGCGTGCTTTCTATCGATGCACCGGAAAAAAGTGCCGGTTCATCATCGTATTCGCCACCCTACTTTTGCCTGGTGGCTATTCATGCCTTCTTCGGCACGCCCGACGTAACGCTAGACCCCACCGGTGTCAAGCCTGCAGAAGAAGAATACTATAAAAAGATATTTCAGACTAAAAAGAAATTCGCTGCACTCCGCAACAGCGATGTCTTGCTCGATGCCGTACAGGCGTCTGATCCGAATATATTTACGGGCGTGAGAAGATCAAATACTGATGCAGTCCTGGTTGTTATCAACATGAGTGCCGATACCGTGCGTACCAACATCAATATCACGCCTGCCGTTATGCCCGCAACACGTACACTACTTTTTGACAATGTCCTTACGGGTGCACCAGTCAAAGGGAATATAGCAAAAATAGGACTGCAGTTGACCCTTCCACCTTACCAGGTGCTGGTTGCTCCATTAAAATAGCACCGCTTACCTCCACGCGAGCTGTACAACAGTCGCGTCGATGGTTTGCTGGTGTCGCTTACCTATATACGGTTGCGCTGATTTTCGGTTTACAGGGTCGCCATCTTTGACAGGATACGTCGGTCAATGTAGAACGTTCCGAAGGGTACCAGGCACGCTACCAGCACTTTCCATGTTGTTGTTGAAAACTTCCACCGGTAATCGATCCCCACGCTCAAGGTGTTGATAACAAACATCAAAAAAAGCAGACCGTGCACAGGACCCATGATCCTGACCAGCAACGGTTCATCCAAAACATGTTTTAACGGCACGGCGATGCCGATCAGGACGAGCAATGAAATGCCTTCCAGTATACCGATCAGGCGCAGCCGGCCGATCTTGGTGGTCAATAATGAAAACATACAAAAGGAGTTAGAAGTGACGTATATAGGGACGGTTGGCCAGTGGCGAAAAGGGCCAGGGCACCGCGATGAGAATCACGATCAGCCCCAGCAGGAACCAGATGGCCATGGTTTTAAATTTACCATGATCGGTTTGCTGCCGCCTGGCCATCGCGGATCCGATGGTGATCAGCACGACGGCAATCGTCATCAGGAGGATATGAATCAGTCCAAAGAACCGAAACTCATAGGGTAAGTCGGTTTCGGTTGCATGATCCCGGAAGTACTGGATCACGGGGCTGTTGAAATATAGCGTATAGCCGATCATCAGTTGTACGTGTGCGATCGTGGCGGTGCTGTGACGCAATGTATTGTCCCAGCGGTCGAATGGTATAGGCCGTTGCCAGCCGCGCAGGCCGCGGTATAGGGCATAGAGCAAACTGGCTAAAACAAACCAGCGCGTGAGGGAGTGCAGAAAAAGCAGCGATGTGTACATAACGTCGCAAATCTCCGGATCGAAGCCTCGCGCCGCTAGGACAGACAGCGGAAACGTCAGGACTTTTCAATCCTCTTGCGGAATGCCGTCGGCGTGGTGCCGGTGTGCTTGCGGAACAAACGTGCGAAATAGGAGGCATCATCCAGTCCTACGGCGAGCGCTACTTCGCTGACCGAGAGCGGGCTTTGGCTGAGCAGTACTTTGGCTTCGAGGACGATGGCCTCGTCGATCCACTTGGTAGGCGACTTTTCGGTGGCAGCCTTGACGGACTTGTTGAGGTGGTTAGGGGAGACGTGCAGCGCGGCGGCATAGTCCGATACGCGGTGCATGGTACACACGTTGGCAAAGAGCAACGCGCGGAACTTGTTGGCCAACGTTACCGCTGCCGTCCGTTCCTGGCCCAGGGCAGGTGTATACACCCGGTTTACTTCGCAGAGGAGCGTGATGAGATAGGGTTGCAGCACATTAATGTGCTGCAGCGCGTGCTCGGCATATTCCTGGTGCAAGCGTTTGAAGAGGTGAAGGACAAAACGTGCCGTTTGTTTGTCCAGCTGCAGCCGGGGCGTGCCCCATACCTGCAGAAACTCAAATTCTTTCAGCAGGGAGAGCTTGCCGTACTTGCCCACCAGCATGTCGCCGTGAAAGAAACAGATATAGCCTTTGTTGACATCTTTTTCGCCAAACGAAAATACCTGCCCGGCGGGAACCACCAGCATTTCGTGCCGGTGTACGGTATACTGCTCGCTGCCGATCTTCATGGTGGCCTCACCTTCGGTCAGATAAAGGCAGATGTGAACGGTGGCGCGTGTAGCCGGCACGGCGCGGGTCACATGCCGGTACATTTCTTCCACCCGCACGATCAGGAATTTGTTGAAGTCGCCCTTGAGCAGCGCCTGCAGCGCGCGGGACGGCATAAAGCGCGCTGTAAAGGCAGCTGGGTTGTATACCTGGATGTTGTCCTTTCCGGCCATGCGGCAAGATACACATCACGCCGGTTTGTGCCGCACGTTACTCGCGCTTCAACGCCTGTACCGGGTTGAGCCTGGCCGCGCGAAGCGCCTGGACGCCCACCGTGATCCATGTAATGGCCAACGCCACCACGCCGGAGAGAATGAAGTATGCTGCATTCAGGTCGATGCGGAACGCAAAGGAGCTAAGCCAGGAATTTGTGAGGTAATAGCTTAGCGGCAGCGCCAGGACAATGGCCAGTAAGACCATTTTCGTAATGTCGCGCGAGAGCAGCAGTACAATCCGCAGCTCGCCAGAGCCCAGCACCTTGCGAATGCCGATCTCTTTTTCGCGACGCTCTAACGTGAACGCTGTCAGGCCAAACAGCCCCAAACAGGAGATCAGGATGGCCAGGCAGGCAAAGTAGCGCGAGAGAACGGCTACCCGCTGCTCGGCGCGGTATTGGCCTTGATAGTCGGCATCCAGAAAACGGAAGTCGAAGGTGAAGCCCGGGTTATACGTTTCATAGAATTGTTGCAGGCGCTGAACCGTTGCCTGCTCCTGGCCGGGCTCGATCCTGGCCATGATGCGCGATGTGTTTTCCGGGTTCAGCCGGAAGAACAGCGGCCGCACATTTTCGTGCAGCGATTCGAAGTGAAAGTTTTTGGCTACTCCCACAATTTCCATGTCCTCGCCCCAAAGCTTGATCACTTTGCCAATCGGATCTTTTAATCCCATAAAAGCAATAGCGGCCTCGTTGAAGATGATGTGGGCGGTGTCCGAGGGGAAGTCGCGCGAGAACGAACGTCCTTCTGAGATCTGGAAGCCCAGTGTTTCCAACATATCGTAGGCTACCGTCACATTCTCAAACTCTGTTCGGTCATTGGGGTCTTTGCCTTCCCATGCTATACCCGAGGTGCCACTGACGTGGCCGGTCAGCGTAGCGGACGTGGCGGAGGCATTCACTACGCCTGGTACATCGCGCAAGGCGGCCAGGAAGGATTCCAGGTTTTGGCCCTCTATGATCTTCCCTTCGCGCTCAAAAACAATCATATTGTTTTTTGAATAACCCAGGCTGCGCGATTGGATATATTGGGTCTGCCGATACACCACGATCACAGCAACTATAAACACTACCGAGCACGTGAACTGAAAAACCACTAACCCCTGCCGTACCCACAGCTCGCCCGTGGCGCTGGTGAGCTTGCCCTTCAGGATTGCCGCCGGATGGAAGCCCGATAAATACAGCGCCGGGTAACTGCCGGCCAGCAGACCGGTGAAGACAACAACACCCAGCATTTGCCCTATAAAGACGAGGTTGAATGGCAATGTGAGCTGTTTTTCAGTAATGACGTTAAAGTAGGGCAGCAGCAACACAACCAACCCAATGGCTATTAGCATGGACACCAGGCTTAGCAACATGGATTCGCCCAGGTGCTGCCACACGAGCGTATTCCGACGGGCGCCAATCGCTTTTTTAATGCCGATCTCTTTCAGCCTGCGCGCGGCCCGTGCGGTGGATAAGTTCATGAAGTTGATACAGGCGATAACGAGTATAAAGATCGCAATGGCCGAGAAGAGCCTGACGTATGTGATACGCCCACCAGCCTCGACGCCGTTCTCATAGTGGCCATACAAGTATTTTTCGGTATAAAGTTTCAGGAACATGGTACGGTGTTTAACCTCACCGTTAGTCTTTTTCTGCACATACGTGGCGATCTTAGCATTAAAGGCATTAACATCGACGCCTTCTTTCAACATCACATACGTGTTCGCGCCTGTGCTAAACCAGGTAGAGACCCAGTCAGGATGGTCGGCGCGAAACTCTTCAAACGATCGTACAAAGTCTGGTTTTTCTGTGGCCAGATGGGGCTGATCTTCATATATACCCGAAATAATATATTGTCTGGCGTGGTCGAGCTCGACGGTCTTTCCTACCACAGTCTCGTCCGCGCGGTTAAACAGCTTCCGCGCAAGCGATTCCGACAACACGATGTTATTTTTTTCTTTCAGCAGGTTGCTTTTTCGTCCGTGCAACACGTGGAAGGTAAAGGCGTTAAAATAATCTTTCCCCGCATAGAGGCCAGGGGCTTTGACAGGACGCTCGTCGACGGACATGGTGTGAACATCGTTGTGGGTGGTGGTTACTGCGTATTCCACCTCGGGCATATCCGCTACCAGGGCATCGGCAGTAGGACCAGACGAGCTTTCGGCCGTCCAGATACGGTCGGCTTGCACGCGGTTTTCGAGTACTTTATAGAGGCGGGCTTTGTTTTCGTGGAACTGGTTTACGTGCAGCTCGTCATTTACCCAGAGGTAGATTAAAAGGACGCATGCCAGACCCGTGGAGAGGCCCGTGAGGTTGATCAGGAAAGAGCTTTTGTGCCGACTGAAGCCGCGGAGTGTGATCAGGAGGTTGTGTCGTAGGATAGACATGGCGTTGGTAGCGTAAAGTGGTCGGAAATTTTTAATAAACCGGGGTCGGAAATACCGCAATACACTCCATGTAAAGATGCGCCGCGCGTGACGGCGCGAGTTGGCGGCCTGTTTTTCGAACACCTCGATAAGGTCGCCCTCGATCTCCTCCAAATAATCTTCGCGGCAAAACCAGCGCAGAAATTTCAAAGGCCGTTGAGGCGGGTGCAGCTTCATCAGCTAAAGGATATTTTCGGAATCTGCTGATAAATGGCCGTACGCAGGGCATACTGATCATCCAACATCCGTTTGCCCAGGGCGGTGATCACGTAAAACTTCTTACGCCGGCCGCCGCGGTCGTTGGTGATGCCGCCAAAACGCGACTTGACAAATCCTTTGTCTTCAATTCGCTTCAAGGCCACGTGCACCGCGCTGATGTTGAGCTTCTTTGAAAGCTTCCCTTCCAGATTTTCCAGGATTGAAACGCCGTACGCTTCATCGTGAAGCGCCGCCACCATCAGCAACACCAATTCCTCAAATTCGCCGAGTGATTGATTACTCATATTCCGGTCTTAATTACCTTAACGAACGTAAAAGTAATGTATTAGTTTTAGTTTTGTTAAGTAAATGATGAATTTCGTTTAAAGCTGCTGAATCAGAAGCATTTAGAAATAAAAAAAGGCCGTGTGGCGGCCTGTGGTGTGGAGAAAAACTGTCCGTTATTGTAGCACCTTAAACTCGAACGGTATTTCTACCTGCTCGGCATATTCGTGGCCTGCTTCGTCCATCGACTCGTCTTCTTGATGGTAGTGCCAGAACACGGTAATATTTTTGATGTGTTTTAGCTCGTGGAGCAGGTCCAGGATAAGCTTGGACGAAGAAGTGTTAAAATATTCGAGTTTAAAATGAAAGGCTGTGACGGGGTTGGGAGCCTTGGCGTAGTCGCGGATCCACTGCAAAACGGGGGCATAAAATTCAACCGAATCTTCCGGCAGTGAACGGCCCACCAGTTCAAAAACGCCATCATTTTTGTTTAAGGTCACCTGGGGTGTATCCTGTGTCTCAGTCAGGTATAGTGTGTTCATAATGCTGTACGGTATGTCTTTCGTATATACTCTTCCCACTGAATCCCATCGCAATACTGTACTCTGGAAAAGGACGAATCGTGATGGATAACGTCGCTGCCGGCCCACGTGGTATCTACGGCTTTGTTTTAATTCCGGTGGAAATATGCAAAATGTTTGGAAACTGCGCATGCTAATTTTCGGTGAAAAGTTTTACTTCTCGAGCGGCCCATGAAGATCACGTTCGTTGTAAAAGTGCGGTGCGCCATTGGGAGCTTTTTTCGACGCTATAACTCAAAATCCGACCGCCTGGCACATCACCGCAATGAGATGCAGGAGTTTTGCAGAATTACCAGAGACAAAAAACGTCGGAGACCACCGCATACATTTATTCCGGTGGGATTTGTATATTTAAGAAATACAAACCATCCTGGGGTAAAGCGCGTGTTGCGGGCTTACGTGATGGGTGTATCGTGCTCCGTAACCATTCGTAAGTATATATGCTATCCAGATCCTCTCTCTTGCGTGTAGGCGCCATCCTCTCGCTGTGCGCGTTTTTATCAACTTCCTGTAGTGATGACGACGGCCCGAAAGGCACGCGCGACAGACTGGCTTCGTTCAGGGTGCCGCAAGAGCATGATCGATTCGTCGTCTATAACTTCGAAAAAGGCACCATACAAGGGTTTGTTTTTGCCTCGGATGCGCAGGGTAATGTCCTGACGGCGAGAGAATTTCATCCGAACGAGACGCTTGAGCTGATTCCCGATAAACCTTTTGACGGCGGTGAGGTCACACTCACGGAAGTATATATCGAGCGGGATTCAGACACGGATCAATACGTGATGCGGGCAACATCCTATACGCGGCTGCCGCGTGGCACATCCTGGCCGGCGGAGGGCTATGGAAAATCGGGTGTAGCTACTCCTCCGGCCGGCAAAGTGGACGTCATCCTGCGTGACGAAACGCAGGGTGAGCCGGCGACTCAGTATATTTTTAGCAGCGATGTCTATTGGGCGTATGTCTGGCCGGGGAACCCGGAATTTCCGATCACTACACCAATTGCTTTACGTGTAAGCCCGTCCATTCTTTTTGTTCGTGAACAAACGCCGCCGATTGTCGATCCCCACTATAAGCTCTACGACAACGTTGTTACGGGCCAGACCCTGGAGATAGACGAAAAAGATTTAACCGGCGTCATGACGGGAAAAGATTTGTCTCTGCCGGCTTCTACTCAGTCGGCCCAGATCTCGTTGTTTGGCATGCTGAAAGCGAACCAATTTGACCAGCGGGTTTATCTGGGCGATTCACGTTCCGAAAACAGCGCTACAGTGACATCATATATACCGCCGGAGGACAAGTTTGTACAGTTTATGTCGAGTACGTGGCTGTCAGGCCCCGACTTTCGCCATCAGGCGATCAACACACATGCGGCCTATGATGTCGAGTTGTTGGATATCGGTCTTTCCGTAGCGCACAAGGAGAACAATGCTGTGACGTTATCGACAGCGTCAGACCTCACCACGATCTCGGTGGGTTTTGAGTACAAGCAGGGAGCAAATGATCACTGGTGGTTTGTATATGCCGAGCCTGGTGCCTCCCGGCAGGTTACCCTGCCTGAACTACCGGCACTTATCACCGATGCGCTGGAGGTCGGCGACCTCTCGTCAAAATTTGCAGCGTACACGATATCGGGATTTTCGTATGAGGCCGCCGCTCGTTATACTGACTGGATCGAGCAAGGAGCAAAACGCAGCCATGACAACATGGAGCTCTACCGATCGCCGGTAAATATGAAGTCGTTAAGCCTTCCGTTAAAGTAATAGCCAAATTCTCCGGTTTCGGATAACACCCGCTCATTGTCGATCCGGCGCTGAGGCATACCCGATCGAAATAAAAATACACTGAACTATTTTCGGTGCGTACGACGACGTAGCGGGATATACGGAGTAGATTGCCCTGAGCACGGGGACAGGCAGTGGTATGATGAATGCCTACCGTCTCAAAAAAAGACTGGAAGGAAATGGTCTTGTCACTTCAGCCTGACTAAGAGCGTTCCAACCTTTCCACCAGGCAAGGTGTCTAAAAGGCCAACTAACATCCGAACGCATGACTTTGATTCGCACCGCTGTAGCAACACTTTTTGTGGCTGCCTTCACTTTTACCGCTTGTAAACAACAAACCTCTGCTTCTGCCTGTGAAGGCGGGGTCGATGCAACCGTTGTAGACCTGGAGGGACTGGACGGATGCAAGTATGTTTTTGAGCTGAGCGACGGCGCGCGCCTGCTGCCGCAGATCCCCGCGGAAGGTACTACGGGCGACCCGCTAAGCAATTTCATCTTCGGGGCCGGTAAAAAAGTGACCATTACCTATGAAGCAGCAGACGGTATGACCGCGTGTATGGCCGGTAAGTTGGTGAAGATCAACTGCCTGGTCGAGCATCCATAAATTTTCTCGAAAAAGCAGGAACCGGGTTGGCCGGAAGCCGTTTGAACGGGTAGTTTCGCCCCTTATTTCTTAACGACCTGACTCCTGTGATTACCCGTTCCGCTTCTGTCGCCGCCGTTCCGTTGACTGGCCGCGCCTCCCGTATCGAATCGATAGACCTGTTGCGTGGCCTTGTCATGATCCTCATGGCCCTGGATCACGTGCGTGACTACTTTCATGCCGACGCGTTTCTGTATAACCCTGTCGACATCAGCAAAACGGATGGTGTGGTGTTTTTCACGCGCTGGATCACCCACTTCTGTGCGCCCGTCTTTGTTTTCCTTGCCGGTACTTCCGCATTTCTGGTGGGCAGCCGTCGCGGTAAAGGCGAGCTCTCGGCCTTCCTGCTCAAACGCGGCTTGTGGCTGATCGTACTGGAGGTCACCATCATCAACTTCGCGTGGCTCTTTAATGTACACTTCCAGCTGATCCTGTGCACGGTCATTTGGGCACTGGCGATCGGCATGATTTCGCTGGCCGCGTTTATTCACCTGCCCTTGCGGGCTATAATTGCTGCCGGTATCATCCTGATCGTCGGCCACAACGCCCTCGACGTGGTACACGTGGCCGGTGAAGGCGCCGACGCTGTGGGTTGGGCATTGTTACACGAAGCACGCGGCTTTGCTTTCCCCGCATTCTTCCTGTATATCGGCTATCCTGTCATTCCCTGGATCGGCATCATGCTGCTGGGCTATGGCCTCGGTACGCAATTCCAGGCAGGGGCGGACGCCAACAAGCGCCATCGCCTACTGGTAACGGCCGGCATAGCCGCCATCGCATTGTTTGTCGTACTGCGGTGGACCAATGTCTATGGTGACCCTGTGCCATGGACGCCCCAAGCCGACGGCCTGCACACGTTCCTGTCGTTTATGAACGTGGCCAAGTATCCGCCGTCATTGTTATATATACTGGCAACCCTCGGTCCGGCCATGCTCTTTTTAGCATTTGCCGAGAAATATAAAGGTCGCGTGGCACAGTATACGATTGCATTGGGTCGGGTGCCGATGTTCTACTATATCCTGCATTTGTATCTCATCCACCTGCTGGCCGTTGCCGCCGCGCTGGCTACAGGCTATGATTTCTCCGACATGATCTTTACTACCTGGGTAACCGACTCGCCCAACCTGAAGGGCTACGGCTTCTCGCTGGGTGTTACCTACCTGGTATGGATCGGCGTTGTACTGGCACTGTTCCCGCTATGCCTGTGGTACGACCGGTATAAAACAACGCACAAAGACCAGTGGTGGCTCAGCTACCTGTAGCCGTTAAGGTCGCGGCTCTTCTGCTTCCGCCAGGCGGATAATGGCTTGCGCCCGCCTGCACGGATCATTCCTCATAACCACTCACCCCCCTCGATGGATGAGATGTTAATGATATGTCCGGCATGCTGCTGGCATAAGCAGTACAGGTGACGTTGAGGAGGCCGAATACGTTGGCATCATAGTTCTTGCGTACTTCTTCATCCGCCGCTTCTTCGACGGCACTGAGTAATCCATAGCCGACGTTGTTCACCAGCACATGTTACCGGTGGCAAGCACGGCACCGGGCAATAAACCATACTTTTTGCTTTTGCATAGTGTTTGTCGTCTTCATATGAAGATGACGGGAACTCCTGGGCTGGGCTGTAACAGGACCAAAGGCAGTATTATGAATTTCGAAGATGGTCGGCAGGCGATCTCCGGAAGTAAGAATGGCCGGTGTGTATAGATATTTTATACTGCATGCGTCGGTATAGATGGTATAAATGGTTAAATACGGGTATAGGCGTGTCATAATAAACGTGGCCGGAGTGTAAGTTTTACCGGCATTTGTCATTATTTTTAGCCAGAGGGGATTAATCCCTTTAGCAGAAATATTAATCCGTTTGGCAGCCAGTGGAGCGACCTGCAACATATAAAATCGCCGTGTTTTCCCAATTGTATCTATAGAAGCTTATGAATTTTACAGAACAACTCAAAAGATTGAAGCGCGTCGATTATTATATTCATAGCGGTAGTGGCACAGCCGACTTCATCGCTTCGAAAATGGGTATATCCCGCCGCACATTCTTTAATGACCTGCAAAAGCTGCGCGACATGGGCGCGGAGATCGGCTTTGATAAAAGCCGCAAATGTTACCGGTACGATAACAATTTTACCTTGCGATAGTGCAAGGGTAGTGGGTATGCGCGCGGTTCTTTAGAAGAGCCGCGTGATGCCCCAGATGACTGTAGCCAGCAAACCGACGACGGCGAGTATCAGCGTCATTAGAACCGCCGCAGTCATTGCCACACTCCGTATTTCGTCCTGAGTTGCTTCCTGCTCTTCTTCGTGGGGGGAATGTTTACCCATATACTGGCGTGAATAGTAAAGTATATTAAACAGGGCAAAAGTATCGGTTTACCATGCAATAAGTATGCACGCAATATTTTTTAACAACGCCATCGTGCGGGAGCTGTCTCGCACAACGCGTCGTGTATACTCTTTAACTACGTTGAATCATTTTTCTGTGAATGCATTGCGTATACAACTTTCCGGGCACCCGCACCGAGACGTTATCTGGGAGCAGCAATACGCCGGTGATCCCACGCTCGAGCGTATCGTGGAAGAAAGCGAATTAGTGATCCGGCATCCGTTCCTGGAGGTGAATGCCGTACATACGCGGTTTCGCGGCGTGCACATCGTGAGTGGTGAGGTGCTCTTTCCCCACCCCGTACACCTGCGTGCCTATACGACGCCGGCCATGTACGAGCTTACCTTTTTTCCGGAGCATGACATCTGTTATTTCTACCGATCGTATACCGTACGACCCATTCAGATCATGCGCCACCAGGCCGGCTACTCCATCGTGACCATCTTGTTGTCGGAGTCTTTTATGCAGCAGGTCATTGCGCCCTTTGCGGGCACACTCGCAGACTGGCTCATGACACAAGGTGCTGCTGTCCGTCAGGTATATACCATGGCCCTGACGCCGTCCATGAAGATTGTGCTGTATAAGATCCGTACCTGCCGGTACAGTGGGCTGCTCAAACGGATGTTGCTGGAGAGTAAGGTGCTCGACCTGCTCGTACTGTTGCTGAAACAGATCACGCCGGAAAAACCGTTCAAGAGCCTGACCGTGCGGCTCGACGACGTCGACAAACTCTATGAAGTCAAACGCGTGGTGGAGCAACACCTTACGCATCAACATTCGTTGCGTGAGCTGGCCCGCCAGGTAGGGCTCAATGAATTTAAGCTCAAGAAAGGTTTTCGTGAATTGTTTGGCACCACGATCTTTTCCTATCTGCTCGACCTGCGCATGGAGCATGCACGCCAACTGTTGATGCAAGGTACCATGACAGTAGAGGAAGTAGCCGAAGAGGTGGGCTATAAATATGCCAAGAACTTTATGACCGCGTTCAAAAAGAAGTTCAACATGCTACCGGTCGAAATTGGTCCGGGAGATGAGAAACCCAGACCTGGCCCGTTTAGGAAGCGTGGTACCGCTTTCTAAACACGGCCGGTGTAAAAGCCCTATGTCCTTTTTATTGATGGGGTAAATTTTCCTCTACTTATCTACCTTTTCCAGGGTAGTAAGCACGCTGTGCCGGGACGTTGTGTGTAGGATTGGGGAAATGTTGAATACCTGATTTTTCAGGTATACATTCTGTTGTTCACCGACGTTAACGATTCGTTGAACGGAATTTCCCCTCTGAAAAATAAGGTTCACAGTAAATTTTTCGATTTATAATGGTTTGTTAACAGACTTGCTAACGTCTATATCCGTATATTTGAGAATCTCGTCTGGAGGTCATCACAAGTATACCTTCAATACGAATCTCAAACGACAAAAACATTGCTCTTATTCTCAAGCACAGGCTCGATGCCTGGTCGTTGTCGGTAAAAGTGCATTTCGACGGGCTCCAATTAAATAAACCGGGCATCGTCTCCTGTGCTGAGGATCAGAGTTGTATAAATCAGTAGTATAGAAGCAGCAATAGTGTATGCAGGCAGCGCCAACCACAACCTTCTATCATCAACAGATACTAAAGATTCGCGCCGAGGTCTATCCGGATGACGCGGTGATCCGGCAGATCGTGCAAGCGAAGGCGTTTATTGATCGTCACTTTTTTGCTGCCATCGACTTGAATGATATTGCAGGCAAGACGTTCAACTCCAGGTTTCATTTCATCCGGCTGTTCAAAGCTGTCTATGGACGCACGCCGCATCAGTATCTCGTGGCAGTGCGCATCATTGCCGCGAGGAAGTTGTTGCGGAAGGGGGTGTCTGTTAAGCAGGCTTGTGTGGCGGTGGGGTTTGCCAGTGCGCATGCGGTTTCGGGGCTTCTGAAGAGGATGGCGGGGAAATCTTCTGCAGAGCGCGTGACTGGAGAGACTGCTGTGCGGCGGATAGGCCGGCGTAGATAACATTACCGCTGTCCACGCCAGCCTGGAGACAGGCTCCATGCGCCAGATACCATTCCACTCCTTTCTTCTTTTACGGTTTAAAACCTTCTGGCATCGAAAACCCAATTTTCGTGTAAACGATTGCGTTATTTCGGAAGAAAATGCGGTTGAAACCGATATAAACAATAATTTAGGCGTTTCAAACGATTGCCAGCTCTGCCGTTTGCACGAAAGAGCGGTCTTTTGCCAAACCCTAAACATCAACATGGAGACAGTGGACGTAGCATCCCAACGCCCGGACAACGCGGGTACGACTTCGGCGAAGCCGGCTTTTACCAAGAAGGAATATCTGGTTGTTTTTATTTTCGTCACATCCCTCTTTATGTTGTGGGGCATCGCCATCACCATGGGCGATGTATTGAATCGCCACTTCCAAAAGGTATTGCATATTTCCAAGGCCGAGTCGGGCCTGGTACAGTTCTCGATCTTTGGCGCGTATGCCGTCATGGGAATCCCCGCCGGCCTTTTCATGAAACGCTTTGGTTATAAGAACGGCGTGTTGTTGGGCCTGGCGCTGTATGCCATCGGGGCATTTCTCTTTATACCGTCTGCCAACGCCGAGTCGTTTGCAGCCTTCCGCGGTGCATTGTTTGTGCTGGCCTGTGGCCTGGCAACACTCGAAACAGTAGCCCACCCGTTCATGGCCGCCCTTGGCGACCAGCGCACAAGCGATCAGCGTATCAATTTTGCACAGGCGTTCAACGGCGTCGGTGCCATCATCGGTCCCTTTATCGGAGGGTACTTCATTCTGCGTGTAGGCCATGGAGAGCTAAACGACCTGACATCGGTCAAAGTACTCTATGCCATCATCGGCGCGATCATTCTGCTAGTAGCGTTCTCGTTCTCCCTCGTAAAAGTACCGCCGCTGGCGGATCCGCATGCCGAAGCAGACGGTGCGGAAGACCTGCGTCATATTCAGCGCTCGAGCAAGACACTGTTTCAACACAAACACTTTGTATGGGCGGTCATCGCACAATTCTTCAACGTGGCAGCGCAAGGGGGAACCTGGGCATTCTTTATTGTATACGGTGCAGAGAAGATGCCCGGTATGACAGACGAACGTGCCGCATACTTCTTTGGCCTGAGCATGTTTTTGATGATGATCGGTCGTTTCATCGGCGTATTCCTCATGCGGTATATCACGCCGAACAGATTGTTGGCTGCCGCGGCGGTCGGTAATATTATCATGGCGGTGATTGTAGCGCAGAGCGCAGGCTGGATTTCCTTCGGCGCATTGATGATGATGAATTTCTTCATGAGCATCATGTTCCCGACCATCTTCAGCCTGGGGCTCAAGAACCTGGGCAAACATACCGAGCGCGGTGCATCGTTTATCGTGATGGGTGTAGTAGGCGGTGCGTTGTTCCCACCGCTGATGGGATTGATTGCCGACCACGATGTGGCGGTGTCCTATTATCTGCCGATCATCTGCTATATCGTGATCTTCTTCTTCGGCGCACGCTTCTCTAAAGTGGAGTAGCATGACGCCGCGGAGCGCTGGTGGGTGCATGCCACAACCGCCCATAGGCGATGACGCCGCTGGCAATCAGGATAAAGATATTTACCCAGATGGCGCCGAACTCATAGCGGTCGATGTGTAACACCATGGCCGCGATCATGAGCACGGCTATGCCGATGGCGGTATACCCCGTAATGCGGGGATAGATGCCCAGCAGGCCCGGCAGGATCAGGCCGAGGCCACCCAGGATGTCGATCATACCGATGTAGCGCACAAACACTTCCGTGTAGGCCCCCGTCCATTCGGCGGCTTCCGCCACCTGCTCGTGCGGCAGGAAAAGTTTCGTGTAGCCCGATACCAATAAAATAACGGCTACGGTGATCTGTAAGGTCCACAGTAAGGCTTTCATACCTGTAGGAGGCATAAATTACTATGCCCGCTGGCAATGGGCGGGGTAGGCAGGTTGCGGTATTTCATTACATTTGGACCGCAAAAAATGCAACAGATCATGACGCTTACCAAATTATTTCCCGGTGCCCTGGTGGCATTGATGCTGGCCGCCTGTGGCGGTGGTACCAAAAACGAAGCGGCTTCGGCCGATACGACGGCTACTGTGCCGGCCGATGCTACCGCACCCGAGGCTGTGCCCGATGCTAAAGCTGACACCACCGCGGTGACGGCCCTGGCGTATGTGACCACCTTTAAGGTTGCAACCCCCGAGAAGATTGTATTGGAACAATATGCTTCCATCTCGGCAGAAGGTGCGAACGAAGCACCGCAGAAGACGGTGGAAATCACCGACGCGGCAACCCTGACGGAGATTGCTACGCTGGTCAACAAACTGCCGGACTCCGGTCAGATTATGGTGAAGTGGGCGGAGGTACCTGTGCTTCGTGTGAAGCTGGTATACCCGCAAGGCCCCCAGTACTTTTCGTTCTTCCAGCAGTCGGTAAAAACACCGGCGACGAACTTCTACGCAGGGAAGAAGCCTGCGGAAGAAAAACAGCTGTACGATCTGCTGGCGGCCAAGCTGGCACATTAATCACAACAGCCGGCCCCTTTCCGTGGCCGGCTGTTTTTTTTATTCTGTAAAAATCACAATAGCCATGTATAGAAGAATCGTAGCAATGTTTGCGTGTGCCGCGGCCTTGTCTGCCTGCAGCACCAAAGACACGCCGCCGTCGGCCGTCGTCGTGCAAAAAACCGACCTGGTCAATCCGTTCATCGGCACGGGGGGTCATGGACATACCTTTCCCGGGGCCACGGTGCCGTACGGTATGGTACAGCTTAGCCCCGACACGCGCCTGCAGGGATGGGATGCCTGCTCCGGTTATCATGCTTCGGACAGTGTGATCCTGGGTTTCTCGCACACGCACCTAAGCGGCACGGGCATTGGCGACTACGGCGATATACTCTTCCAGCCCCTTACGGGCAATAACGACTACCTCCTGGAGCAAGGCAATGCGACGAAGCCGGGCTACCGATCATTTAAGACCACCGGCTCCGAAAGCGCAACCCCCGGGTACTATACTGTGCAACTGGCCGACTATGGGGTGAAAGCTGAATTGACGGCCACCGCCCATGCCGGTATGCACCGCTATACCTTTCCCGCTGACAGCACACCGGGTGTGATGATCGACATCAGCCATCATCTGCAAACACAACAGAACCTTCTCAACCGCGTTATAAAGGTCAATGACCACGAGCTGCGCGGCGTCAAGATCACCCGCGGTTGGGCGAAAGAGCAGCGTGTATATTTTCATGCTGTCTTTTCAGAGCCATTCGAGATGGAAATCATTACGGAGCCGCTGCCGCCCGGAGGGATAGATGACCTTCCCACGCAGGCTATCAAAACCCTGCTGCACTTTAATAAGCTTGCCGGCAAGCCGCTGCTCGTCAAAGTGGGCATCTCCGCCGTAGACTACGAGGGTGCTAAGAACAACGTAATGAAAGAGATTGCCGACTGGGACTTCGACGCGGTGAAAGACAACGCCCGTCAACAGTGGGAGGAATGGCTCAACCGCATTGACATAAAAGGCGGCACCAACGATCAACGCAAGATCTTTTATACCGCGCTGTACCACACCGCCATTAGCCCCAATATATATACCGACGTCGACGGCCGTTACCGCGGCATGGACCGGAAGCTTCACCAGGCCCCTGCGGGCCAGGAAGACCACACTGTCTTTTCGCTATGGGATACCTTCCGTGCATTCCATCCGTTGATGACACTCGTGAATGGTCCACGCAACGAGGCATGGGTTCGCGCCCTGTTACAGAAGTACGACGAGAGCGGTACGCTGGCCATGTGGGAACTATCGTCGAACGAGACGGGCACGATGATCGGCTACCACGCGGTGCCGGTGATCGTCGACGCCTACATGAAAGGATATCGCAACTTCGATGCCGAGAAAGCGTATGCCGCCATTGTACAAGCCTCGACGTATGACACCACGGGTGTCTTCTTCCCCGGCAAAGACGTGCAGCGAGCGGTCATGCCGCTGGCAAAATATTATAACGAGACACTCGGCTTTATACCGTGTGACAAAGAGAACGAGTCAGTGGCAAAGGCGTTGGAGTATGCGTACAACGACTGGTGTATTGCCCAAATGGCCAAAGCGCTGGGCAAAACGGCCGACTATGAAAAATATACGGAGCGCGGTAAACGCTATGCGAAATACTTCGACAAGAGCACCGGCTTTATGCGTGGCGTGAACTCCGACAAGTCATGGAAGACGCCGTTCAGCCCGCGATTCTCCCACCACGGCAAGAGCGAATATGTAGAAGGCAATGCGTGGCAGTGGTCGTGGTTTGTGCCCCACGATGTCGAGGGACTTGTTGCGCTGCAGGGCGGCAAGGAGCTCTTTATCAAAAAGCTGGACAGCCTGTTCTCGATTACGTCGGAGATTGAAGGTGAACATAAGTCGGATGATATCTCCGGTCTTATCGGCCAGTATGCGCACGGCAACGAGCCAAGCCACCACATTACCTACTTCTATAATTATGTAGGCCAACCGTGGAAGACGCAGGAGCTGGTGGATAAGATCCTAACCACGCTATATTTCAATAACGAAAATGGCCTGTCGGGCAACGAAGACTGCGGAGCGATGTCGGCCTGGTATGTCATGAGCGCCATGGGCATTTACCAGGTTGCGCCGGGTGACCCGCGCTATACCCTGGGGCGTCCGTTATTCGATGAGGTAACGCTGCACACAGAAGGCGGCAAGCCCTTTACCATCCGTGCTGTAAACAACGGCCCGGCCAACAAATACGCCAGCCAGATTACCCTCAATGGCCAGGCACTCACCACACCGTTTATAACCCATGAAGATATTGTCAAAGGCGGCACGCTGGAGTTTACCATGACAGCGACGCGGCCTGCGACAGAGTAAGTAGTTTTTTTAATTAACCGATCAATCCCCAATCAACACCCAACATGTATTTGTACAGTAAGCGAAAAATGCTCAGCATCACCGGTCTTTCGGTGATGCTTTTGTTTGTGCTCCAGGCGCAAGCCCCCGTTCGACCACTCACCCTCCAGGACCAGGTAGAAGCACTCCTGGCGAAGATGACGGTAGAGGAAAAAGTCGGCCAAATGGCACAAGTTACCCTCGATGTGATTACCAAAGGTCCCAATGAATACGTCAGCGACGAGCCGCTACAGCTCGACCCCGCCCTGGTGAAAAAGGCGCTGGTGCAGTATCACGTAGGGTCTGTATTAAACACCGCCAACAACCGGGCGCGTACGCCGGAGAAGTGGTATGAGATCATCAGCCAGCTGCAAAATGTAGCCACAAAAGAAACACGGCTGAAAATACCCCTGCTGTATGGCATCGACGCGGTGCACGGCGCGACGTATACCGCGGGTGCTACGTTCTTCCCTCAGCAAATAGGCCAGGCCGCGATGTGGAACCGTGCGCTGGTGCGTCGGGGCGCGGAGATCTGTGCCTATGAAACCCGGGCCTCGTCCATTCCGTGGGCGTTTGCGCCGGTACTGGACATGGGCCGCGACGCGCGCTTTCCGCGTTTGTGGGAAACCTTTGGCGAAGATGTATACCTGGTGTCGGCCCTCGGCAAAGAGATGGTCGACGGCCTGGAAGGCGACGACAACAACGTAGCCGGTAACCGCCGCGTGGCCTCTTGCCTGAAACACTTCCTGGGCTACCAGGTGCCGCAGTCGGGCAAAGACCGCACGCCGGCCTTTATTCCCGAGACAGAGCTGCGCGAACGTCACCTGCCGTCGTTTAAAGCGGCCATCGATGCCGGCGCCAGGTCGATCATGGTCAACTCCGGTATCATCAATGGTATTTCCGTGCACGCTAACCACGACATTCTCACCAAGCTGCTCAAGGAAGAGCTTGGTTTTAAAGGCGTAGTGGTGACCGACTGGAAAGATATCGACAACCTGCACGAGCGCGACAAAGTGGCGGCTACTCCCAAAGAGGCTGTAAAGCTGGCCATCAACGCAGGCGTCGACATGTCGATGATTCCCTATAACTTCCGTTTCTGCGACTACCTGGTGGAGCTCGTCAAAGAAGGCCAGGTGCCGATGACGCGTATAGACGATGCGGTACGCCGCATCCTGACGCTGAAGTTTGAGCTCGACTTGTTTAAGACGCCGGTCACATCGTTCAAAAATTACCCGGAGTTCGGTAGCAAGGCCTTTGAGCAAAGTGCATACGAAGCTGCCGGAGAATCAATCACCTTGTTAAAGAACACCAGCAATGTCCTGCCCTTAAAGAAAGGCGCGAAGCTGCTGGTGACCGGCCCCAATGCCAATTCGATGCGGTCACTGAACGGCGGCTGGTCGTATTCCTGGCAAGGCGAAAAGGTAAGCGAGTTCGCCGATCGGTATAACACCATGCTCGAAGCGCTGCAGAAGAAAGCCGGCTCCGATGCCGTTAAGTTTGTTCCGGGTGTTTCCTATAAAGACGACGGCAAATACTGGCAAGAGAAAGATGTTAACATCGACGCGGCGGTACAAGCGGCGGCGGGTGTCGACTACGTGATCTTGTGCGTGGGCGAAAACTCCTATACCGAGAAACCCGGCGACCTGCACGATCTGTCGCTTTCCGCCAACCAGGTGGCGCTGGCCCAAGCCCTGGTAAAGACGGGCAAGCCGGTGATCCTGGTATTGAACGAAGGGCGCCCGCGGCTGATCAGCGCCTTTGAGAAAGATGTCCAGGCCGTGGTGCAAACCTACCTGCCCGGTAACTTCGGCGGCGATGCATTGGCCGCCATTCTCTTCGGCGAAATAAACCCCAGCGGCAAGCTGCCGTATACCTACCCGATGTACGCCAACACGCTGGTGACGTATGACCACAAACCGTCGGAAGAGCAGAACAAGATGCAAGGCATGTATGACTACGAGTCGGACTTCGCGATTCAATACCCGTTTGGCTTTGGCTTGAGCTATACCACCTTTGAGTATAGCGACCTGCAAGTGGACAAGACCGTTTTGAATCCGGAGGAGTCGTTTGCGGTTTCTGTTACCGTGAAGAATACGGGCGCACGCGCGGGTAAAGAAGTTATTCAGCTGTTTACTTCGGATCTTTATGCGTCGATGACGCCCGATGTAAAACGCCTGCGTGGTTTTGACAAGATCCTGCTGACCCCGGGCCAAAGCCAGAAGGTAACGTTTACCGTGAAGGCCCGCGACCTGGCATTTGTCAATAAAGACCTGCGCTGGACCGTAGAGGCCGGCGATTACGAAGTGTCAATCGGTACGCTGAAAACAAAAATCCAGCTGAGCAAAACGCATGCGTTTGCTAACTAGTTTCTATTGATTGTCGGGGGCCGAAGCCCTGTGAATAAAGACCACTGTATGCTATGGCGTACAGTGGTTTTTTTATACAGAGGTCATGGTCCCCGGCATCACAAGCACTTTTTCCATATTGACGGAGTACAAGGGGTAGTCACCAACGTCAGAAGGTATCGTATACCAATACGTAATGCCCGCGTTCAACTTTGTGGACGTAACACCCGTCACCGTATAGTGATACATATAGGAGCGTACGGCAGGAATTCGCGTCTCTTCGCGTAACGGATGTATTGGCTCCGGATCGCACGATAGAGGAGGAACAGCCCGGAGATGGCGCTGGGTTGGACCTTGCGAGGTCGTGGTTCGTTGGGGTGTGGTCTCGACCGGGGCAGGGCATATGTCTACAGGCGCGACATCCTGAGTATTATCATTCATTGTGTCATCCATCGCAAGATCAGCGTCCTGCGCCTTGCCGGCAACAATCCCCAAAATCTTCGCCGCCCCGGCACGCTTGATCTGTTTCACCTCGCCAGCATCCAGCGAATCCCCAAAACAAATCCCAATCCCCAACATCAGGCTATACCCACCATCCGGGGGCAATTGATCCAGCGACAGTTCCAACGTAGTGGCCGGTGAGCCCTTTAATGCCGAATGCCACTCCGACGAGGTATAATCACATCCATACATTGTATCATACCACTTCGGCGCTGTAAATTTGCCGGTCGCTTGATTGAACTTAAAATCTGGCACAACGCCGAGGGAAATCGTAATGCTAAACTTCGAATGGCGGTTATTTGGAAAGAAATTGATATCGCGTACCAACGCCGGGATCTCCACCTTCGCGGAACCTTTTTCCTCGTCGATCGACCAGCTCAGCGTGCTGCGTACCATAGAGTCGAATGTGGTATATTTGTTAAGTTGGAAACCTTCCAGTAATTTGGGATGTTTCGAAAGCTCGATCGCACGTTGACCTAATTTGCTGGTGGAGTCTTGTTTTTGAATAAGTTTGAGCGATTTGTTGATAAACCCGCTGAAATTATAGTCCGCAAGGGCGCGCATCGGGTGCATCATAAAACGGACTTCTTTGCCCATGGTGGAGCAGCCACCAAATTCGCTCATATAGAGTCGTGGAAGCGCAAAATTGGGTGATTTTTTGATCGCCTCTTTCGAGGCACCGCCCTTACGACGCACCACGATCTTGTCTGTGCCGCGCATGCGGTAAAAGGAGAGGTCACCGAGGCTGCCGGTGAATTGCAGTTCTTCTAAGAATGCCATACTGTTGGGTTATGTTGGTTAACGAAATAACTAGCTAACGTCGTCAGGGTCGTAACGACTTTGGGCCATACTTCTACGAACAAGATAGCTACTTCCTGTATACTCCCTATAATAACAAGACACAATTTACGCACAATGTATTCACAAGCAAAAGATGACCCAGACCTCTATAGGTCTGGGTATAGAGTGGGAGATGTGTACTCTATCAGTAGGTTATCTCTTGAATATAAAGGAAGTTGCTATGTAGATACTATACCGTTGCCGTACAGTTAAGAGAGGTCTGATGAGCCGAATGGATATGGAGTAAGCGATTGAAAGTGACGCCGGATGCGGGTTCCTCCGCATGTATAGCGTAAACCCTTTTCAACTGCAGCGATAACCTAAAAATTCAAAATTGCCTTGTTTGTCCGAGTCAACCGGATTAATCCGGTATAAATAACAGACTATTCGGTCTTTTGTCACCACCGCTATGGATTTGTCGAAAGACTTCTTCCCGTTTAACGGATTTATTTAAAAAACGTACACCAGGTATAGCGTTATAACGGCAAATATAACGATTAGTCCAAAAGATTGATCATCACCCGGTGCAATGACCACTATATACTATAACGATATAGACACTTTTCTTTCCCGCATAAGAGCACCGTTCGGTCGCGGCGGCTAAAAGATTAGCGGGACGGTTTCTTGCCACGATGCGTCATATTCGCCTCGTAAACTTAAATAAACATCTATGATGGCCATGTTTTTACAGAAACGAGTGTGGGTGCTACTACTACTGGTACTCACGAGCCTGGCGCAGGCAAATGCGCAGCTAAGCCGCCTACGGGCGGATGGTACCCGCATCGTCAACGAAGCGGGACAAGAAGTAATCCTGAAAGGTGTCGGCCTGGGCGGCTGGCTTTTGCAAGAAGGATACATGATGAACCCGGAAGGCGGCGGCACCCAGGGATCCTTTAAGAAACGCCTGTATGACCAGGGACAGAGCGAAGCGCAAGTAGAAGCGTTCTACCAGGCGTGGCGTGACAATTTCATCACGCCGGCCGATATCAACTGGATTGCCGAGCAGGGTTTCAATTGCGTGCGTCTCCCGATGCACTACGACCTGTTCCTGACACCGGCACAGCGTACGGTGCGCCATAACGTAATCCGCAATCCCGGCAACTACCAGACATACGTGAACTCCCTCACGACCTGGTATAACAACAACGAGCTGTTTGTCGATCCGAACCTGGAAGGCTTCCGCACGTTGGAGAACACACTCAACTGGTGCGCCGCCCGTGGTATGTATGTGATCGTCGACCTGCACGCCGCGCCGGGTGGCCAGGGTAAAGACGCGAACATCGCCGACCTGTTGGTGGAGAACGATCTGTGGAACCGCGCGATCTTTCAGAACATCACCGTACGTCTGTGGGAGAAGATCGTAAGCCGTTACATCAACAACAACACCGTAGCATTCTGGGATCTGATCAACGAGCCGAACGCCGTGCCGCAGAACCAAATGATCCACGCGCTTAAAAACCGCCTGGTCAACTCGATCCGTGGCCTGGGTGATACCCACTTGATCATGATCGAAGGCAATGGTTTTGGTAACAACTACGACTACCTCGAGCCGTTTACGTTCACCAACCGCTCGAACCTGGTGTACAACGCGCACCGCTACTGGATTCCGCCGGGCGACGACAACATTCGCGATGGCAATCCCAACCAGATCAATCGCCTCATCAACCTGGTCGAGTTCCGCACCCGTCACAACGTGCCCGTGTGGGTAGGAGAGACTGGCGAGGACAGTGACGAGTGGCTGCGTCAGAATGTAGACAAGCTGAATGCCAACGGCATTGGCTATGCGCACTGGACGTATAAGCGCACGAGCCCCGGCCCCAATGCCGCGTTGCGTCGTATCGTAGGCCCGCCGTACCTGACTTCGGGTGTATCGGCCATGAGCGGTGTATTGAACAACATCAAGTTTGCCAATACGGTCATCAACAATGGTCCGTTGGCCGCGGTCGATCCGCGTCGCACGCCGTTGTCGACAGTGTGTAGCGGTGCTTATACAACGGTGCCGGCGACGCTTCAGGCAGAAGGCTTCTGCGCAGCCCAGGGTATTCAGGTAGATGTTACGACCGACACGGGTGGTGGCCAATATGTAGGCTGGACCGAAGTAGGTGACTGGCTGGGGTACCGCATCAACGTGCCGGCAGCGGGTACATATACCATCGAGTATCGTGTGGCCAGCCAGACTGGCGGCGGCGCGCTGCGCCTGGAGCGTTTTGGTGGTAGTGCTACCTATGGTACGCTGTCGATCCCGGCAACGGGCGGCTGGCAAACGTGGCAGACACTGTCGCACACGGTGCAACTGCCGGCGGGTCAGCAAGAGCTCGGACTCGCGGTAACCGGTGCGGGCTTTAACCTGAATTGGATCCGCGTGGTGGGTGACACCAACAACCCGACCCCTACAGCACCGATCGGGCAGACCATCTGGCTGCGCGGCTTTAACGGTCAGTACGTGAGCGGTGAGAACGGCACACAAGCCATGCAGTGTACACGGCCCGTAGCCGATGCGTGGGAGAACTTCACCGTAGAGGATGCCGGCAATGGCAAAGTAGCCCTGCGGAGCATGAGCAAATATGTATCGTCTGAAAATGGCCTGCAGGCTATAACGTGCAGCCGCCTGACCATCAGCGACTGGGAGCGTTTTGACTGGATTGTCAACGCCGATAACACGATCTCGCTGCGTGGCAACAATGGTTTGTATGTATCGTCTGAGAATGGCGAGCAGGCGATGACCTGTACCCGTCCGACCATTCAGGGTTGGGAGTCCTTCAACTGGGGCGTTGTGGGCGTAGCGCGTCTGGCAGCCGCGGCGCATGTGCCGGGTGAAATACAGGCCACCGAGCAAGAGCTTTCGGTATACCCGAACCCTTCGGTGGGGCAAATCACCCTGAAGGTGGGTAAGCCTTCGCACGTGGAGATTCGCAGTGTGGCCGACGGCAGCACGGTGTTCAGCGGGGAAGTAAAAGAAACTACGCTGGTGAAAAATCTTCCGGCGGGTATCTATACGGTTACCCTGAAAGAGGGCAACCGCACGCGGGTACGACGTATTGTTGTTGCACCGTAATTCATATTGATAGAGGTTAGATTGCTGGCGCAGGTCTTGGCCCCACTTCGGGGTGAGGCCTGTGCCAGATTTACTCATCCCACCGATTTATACAGCGCTTGGTTTTCCAGGCCAGCATAGTTTTTAGCATTTGCTTCGTTTCCTGTAAGATCACAGGCAAGAATCTTTGAATTTTCTTCTTCCTGGTAACGAAACCTGTACCAGCATCTCCCGATCCCGCTTTTAGTATCATGCCGGTATCATACCTACCGTTACATCCATGTAAGAAAACAGGCTGAATCGCTGTATCGACAACGGTTTCGATTATTTTACGGGTTCTCTTTACGAGTGGACATTAGGTACCAGGAGTGGTGTTAGGTGGCACTGTGCGGCTTTTTGATACTTTTGTCGCCGTCCGTTTCGGCGGGCGTGTATACTATATTTTTTTAATCACTCCTATCTAACCTTTTTACCCTTTATCCTCATGTTACGATTACGCGTATTCGTTTTTCTACTCAGCATTTGGTCTTTTACGGCTTTTTCGCAAGCGAAGATCACCGTCGGCGATCCCTACGACGTGATTGACGCACAAAGCAAGCATTACTTTACTGAGAACGGGGAGATCATGACCGTGAAGGTCGACAAGAAAGATGTCATTATTCAGAAAATGAGCGCTAAAACGCTTAAGTTTCTCAAGGCGCGGGTGTATGACGATTTTCCGAAGGGCTTTACACTGGAGCAGGTGCTACAGTTTAAAGATCGTTATTATCTATACTATTCGCTGTACGAAGACAAGCAGGAGCAGCTATTTGCCCGCGAGCTGGATTTTGCGGCGGGTACCTTTAAGGGGGCAGCTAAAAAGGTTCTATCGATCACCGATAAGATTGATGGCGGCCGGATTAGAGGCGGCATTATGACGTTGGCCGCGTATCAGTCAATGATATCCGCTGACAAATATAATTTCTACTTCTCGTATGATAAGAGCGCGCTGATCATTCAGTATCGCATGATTCCCGAGACGAAGCGCGACAGCAAGAGCTTTGATATCATCGGCATGCATGTGTTCGACCCGTCCATGAAAGAGAAATGGGGTGGCAAGGTGACCATGCCTTATACAGAAAAGAAAATGGATAACCTGGACTATTCTGTCGATGCCAACGGAAACGTGTACCTGGTTGCCCGTGTGTATAACGACAATACCACTGACAAGAAGGACGACGACGACCGCGCCAACTACAAGATCGAAGTCATGAAGATCGCAGCCGGTACAGGTAAGATCACATCGAGCAAGGTGGATATTGCGGATAAATTTATTCAGCGGTTCTGGTTGTACGAGACGGCGCAGGGTCCCATGATTGGCGCCGGGTATTATAACAAGGGCAATTCGGCGAGCAGCGCAGACGGTATGATTTTGTTTAAGTTCAACACTGACGGCCGTGTGACCGATATGAAGACGTTTGAGATTCCCGTAGACGTCCTGAATCAGTATGTCAGCAACAAGACCCGCCGTAAGAACGAGAAGAAGGAAGACGATGATGAGGCCGAGGCAACGAATATTATCTTAAACGATATGAACGTACAAGAAGACGGAAGCGTAATCCTGATTGGCGAACAACAATATATAACGACCAGCACCACCCGTATGGGCAATTCAACTCGTACGACTACGACATACCATTACAACGAAATATTGATTACCAAGATCGATGCGTCGGGTAAGTTGGCCTGGATTCAGAAATTACCGAAGAGCCAGCTTGGTGGCCTCGGTCAAGGCGGCATGTCGTATCGTTACTTGTCGGGCGCTGGCAGCCACTATGTGCTGTTCCTGGACAACGAGAAGAACATGAACCTTCCAAAGGATGAAGTGCCCGCTCGCCACATGGACGGTCAGGGTGGCTTCCTGGTGTGCTATAAGTTGAATGACAAGACCGGCGAGATGAAAAAGACGCAGATTCTGGACACGCGTGACGTGCAGGGCATGGAGCTGTTCCAGTTTAAACCGAGCCGCACATTGGGCACGGCGCTGAACACGCTGGTGTTCGAAGCCTATAAAAAGAAGAAAGAAGACGTACTGGTAAAAGTGGTACTGGATTAATCCAACGCTGATATTATAAAAAAGGGCGTGGAGGCATTTGCTTCCACGCCTTTTTTATCAGCAAGGCCTAACTTGACCGAAGTGGGACCAAGCTTAAATTCTAACAATGGAGATGAAGTATCTCAATTTTATAGACCCCTCAAAAATAAAGGCGGCGGAGGGTTGCCTGGCGGCGGAGATTGCTGCGCTGGAGCATACGCTGAATACGTCTTTTCCCGACTCGTTCCGGGAGTACCTGTTTCTTATGGGTAGAAAGACCGTGCTGTTTTCTGAATATCACCATCATGGATTTGATGAACTTGAGTATATCAGGAACTTGTTTTTCGATTGGGTCAATAAATATAAGGAGGAGGGTTCTCTCGAGTCTGAACTGGATCACGCTATACCCTTCTTAAAGTTTCAGGACACTTTTCTCTATGTACTGCCTGGATTGTCCGATTCGGGAATATATGCCATGGATATCAATGACCGACCTACGGTAGCGGTGCTCAATGTTTCCTTCGCTGATTTTTTGCAGGGAGAATATAATAAATTTCTTACTCGCGGATTGGGTTGACCTGAGGGTAGAAATCCATGCGATCATTCGTGCAGTTCTCATAACTAAAAAGGCGTGGAGCAATTGCTTCCACGCCTTTTTTTATGGTGTACAGGCTTGGCGTTACTACACGAGCCGTATGACGTTCTGGTCTTTATAATCTTTTGCGAAGGTGATGATGTTGCCGAGGTCTGCAAACTCTTCCTGGCTGTGCATCGTCGTGAGCACGACGCTTTTCATGCCGGCGCGCAACGCGGCCTCTACACCTTTGGGGGCATCTTCAAAGACGATACAGGACAGCGGCTCGACGCCGAGAAGCGACGCTGCTTTTTCAAATACTTCGGGGTGCGGTTTGCTTTCGAACACGTCGTGTGCGCTGACCACCGCTTTAAAGTATTTGCGGATGTCGAGGTTGTCGAGTACAAAGTCGATGTTGAAGGGAATGGCCGCCGAGGCGATGGCCATGGGGATATTGGCGCGGTAGGCGCTTTCGAGAAAGTCGTGGAGGCCGGGCAGCAGGGTGAGGTGTGGCTTATAGATGGCCTGGTATTTTTCTTCTTTGCGTTGGGAGATGGCGGCAACTTCGTCGGGGGTAAAACGGCCTACGCCGAATACACGCGCGAGCAGCTCATCGTTCTTGCCGTACATGTGGCTGCGTACTTCCTCGCGGGTCAGGCCCGCACCCAGGTCGTTTGTCAGCACGTCGTACCAGATGTCGAGGTGAAAGTGCATGTCGTCAATCATGGTACCGTTCATGTCAAACAGGAATGCTTTCATAGTTCTTTACGGTTTTTTTTTTCGAGTATGATTAAAGTTTATAAATATCCATGCCATGGCGGCCATGGCACTGCATACGCAAAAGGTGAGCGTCGTGTTGGCGGGCTCGTTGCCGTATAGCCATCCAGATGCCAATGCTCCGAGTAAGATACCCAGCTCCATCGAGATATATAAAGAGGCCATGCCCCGGCCGCGGTGGGTAGGATGTGCCAGGTCCGCAGCCCACGCCAGCAACGTGGGCGAGGTGATGCCTTGCGCAAAGCCATACACGACGACACCGGCAATCAGCATGTAGCGACTGTCGGCAAAGGCGATGATAAGCATAGCGATAGCGATGAAGGTTGCCGACACACGCAACACAGCCCGCCGGCCAAAGCGATCGGAGGCTTTACCACCCAGCAACCGAACCAGCAGCGATGCTACTGTAAAATACGAAAATAACAGCCCTTTGTTCCGTACATCGAACTGTCCTCCTAAGTCGGGCAGTAATGTAAAGATAGCACCGTATGCATATGCAATAAGCGCCATAATAATCGCCGGCGTCAGCACACGCGGTTCAAACAGATCCTCCCGGCGTACTTTTAACAGGCGGGGGTGGAAGCTATGTTTTTTAGCGACGGTGTCGCGAATGCCGATCAGGATGATAATCGAGAGAATGGCAAACGACGACGAGCAGTAAAACATCACGTTCAACCCGAAGTGGTTGGCCAGTGTACCACCCAGCGCGGGACCTGCCGCCGAACCAACGGAGCCTGCGGTGCCTAATAACCCCATGGCCTCGCCGCGCCGGTGCGCCGGAATAATATCGGAAAGATAGGCCGTCTGCCCCGTGGGCGTGAAGCCCGTGGAAAAGCCATGTACGAGGCGCAGCAACAGAAAGCCCGCGATAGAAGTAAGTACGGGATATACCAGGCTGCACAGACAACATACCACCGAGCCGACGACCATGACCGGAACGCGTCCGAGGGTGTCGGCCAGGCGGCCGCTGAATGGACGCGAGATCATGGCGGTGAGTGCGAAAAGCGAGATGATCAATCCTTTGTAATCGGCACCGCCAAGCTCCGTGAGGTACGCGGGGAGCTCGGGAATGATCATGTTGAAGCTGGAGAAGAACAGCAGTGAGCTGAGGCAGACCAGCCAGAACTGGCGCGTGTAGACCCGGGGTGTGCCCAGGCCTGCCGCCGACTCCGGTGTAGAGACGGCGGCGGGAGGTTCAATAATAGAAGAGCGGTCGGGGACCGCGGAAGAACTATTGTTCAACGCTGGTTTCTTGTGCACCGAGAAGGAATGCTTTTATAAAATCGTCGAGGTCGCCGTCGAGTACATTCTGTGCGTCGTGACGCTCCATGCCGGTGCGGGCATCTTTCACAAGTTTATAGGGATGAAGCACGTAGTTCCGGATCTGCGAGCCGAAGTCGATCTTCATCTTGCCGGCTTCGATCTTGTCGCGTTCAGCGTGGCGCTTTTCCATCTCCACCTGGTATAACTTTGACTTCAGCATCTGCATGGCGCGTTCGCGGTTAGCATGCTGTGAGCGTTCTACCTGGCATACGATCACGATGCCCGACGGTTTGTGCGTGAGCTGTACCTTGGTCTCTACCTTGTTAACGTTCTGACCGCCGGCACCGCCCGAGCGTGATGTCTGGATCTCGACGTCGGCCGGGTTTACTTCTATCTGAATCGAGTCGTCTACCTTGGGGTAGACAAAAATCGAAGCAAACGAGGTATGCCGTCGTTGGTTGGAGTCGTAGGGTGAGATGCGCACCAGGCGGTGTACGCCGATCTCGGCCTTGAGCTTGCCATAGGCAAAGGGGCCTTCGATCTCGAGCGTGGCAGATTTGATCCCGGCCACTTCGCCGCTTTGGTAGTCGATCTGCGATACGGTGTAGCCGGCCTTTTCGCCCCACATGATATACATACGGTTGAGCATGTCGGCCCAATCGTTGCTTTCGGTACCACCGGCACCGGGGTTGATCTCGACGACGGCACTGAGCTGGTCTTCTTCCTTGCTCAGCATTTTTTTGAATTCCAGCTCTTCGATGGCACGGGCAGCTTTGTCGTACTCGCGGTCGAGCTCGTCTTCGCCTACGTCGCCGGCCAAATGGAATTCCTGCAGCACTTCCAGGTCGTCCATGAGCTTCGACACGTTTTCGAAGGCATCGGTCCAGACCTTTTTGATGCGGATATTTTTTAACATCACTTCGGCCTGCTTGGGATTGTTCCAGAAGTCGGCCTGTTGGGTGATGAGTTCTTCGTCTTTTACTTCGAGCGCCTTACGATCGTAGTCAAAGATACCTCCTCAAGGCGCTAACACGAGCCTTCAAATCTTTCAACTGTTCAGTTGTCATAGATTCTAGTTTGTTTTTAATAATTCAGGGGGCAAATATAATGGTTAGTTCGGGATGTGGCCTACACGGAATGTTTTGTGTGTTGCGCGGGGCGGCAGACTTGCCAGCAACCGATACCTGTTTTGCGCTCGTTCTCACACTCACTCTGGTTTCCGGCTCTTGCTCTCGGTTCTGTGTGTTCGTGTGATGGAAAACGCGACTGTTTGCGGGCACAAAAGCATGTTCTGTGTAAAAACGTGCGTATGTAATTTCTCCTATCGGCCGATAGAGTATTGGTGGGTTACATTTTTTAGTAAAATATTGAAAACCAGGGGATCTGAGTGTTTTGGGAGGCCCTGCAAGATTACCGCATACGTTTTCGGAAAGTACCTCAAAACAGCGAAAAACGTTCAAAAAGGCAACCGTTCGTAACATTTAATTGGGTTCACGACCGTTTCCTGGAAAATTTTCGATTACATTTGCCCGAACCATGAAAAGTGAAATGGCAAAATTTAAACCTGTAGCGGGGCTCTTTTTAGAGGCTCTGATGCTCGTTTTTATCTTTGTTTATTCACAAGGCGCCTTATCGCAGCAGCCCACCGACACGGGGGATATGCCGCTGAAAAGTGTTCTTTCGTTTCACGAGATCACCCTTCGTAACCATTTCTCGTCGCACCCCTGCGACCAGGTGTTGTCGAAGTTCCCGCTCGCTTCCGGTTTGTTCCCACCCTTTGCATGCGACTTATCAAATGCAGTCCTTGCGTTGAGCAAGGCCCTGACCGTAAGTCATTTTGAACGGAGTATATTTTATGTGACGGCAACGGACAATGCCCCGTAATGCTATACGTTTACCGTATCACGACTTATCGCCGGGGAGATCTTTCGGTTTGACAGATCCCCGTCCCAGCTCAATAATCTTACGCTTTAAACGATTAGGCTAAGCGAGTATTAGCCCGGCCGCTATGATTTCAGCCATTTTGCCTTTTGTAGACTTGTTTAATCCGGAGGCCATTATTCGGTTTGGGGGAGTAGCGTTGTTGCTCTTCATCATCTTCGCCGAGACAGGATTGTTCTTTGGTTTTTTTTTACCGGGAGATTCGTTGCTGTTCATTGCGGGAATATTGTGCGAGTCGCAATTTGAGATGTCCATATGGCTGTTGATCGTCATGTTGGTCGTCGTGGCGACGGCTGGCACAACGGTAGGGTATGGGTTCGGCCGGTGGTCCCAGCGGTACTTAAAAAATAGACGTGAAAATTTCTTCTATAAGAAGAGATATTTAGACATGGCTCAGGAGTTTTATCAGAAGTATGGTATGATGGCTTTTGTGCTGGGTCGGTTCCTGCCGGTGGTGCGAACGTTTGTACCGATCCTGGCGGGTATGGTACGTATAGCCTTTGGGAGATTCTTTTTTTTCAACTTTGTAGGGGCTGCGGTCTGGATAGTTGTCATGGTGCTGGCGGGACACTTGCTTGGAAAACGGTTTCCGGCGATAATCGATCACCTGGAGCTTATTGTGGCGGGCATGATTTTAATAACGACCATTCCTCTTGTAGTATCGTGGCTGAGACAGCGGAATATGGCCGGAAAACAAAATTCAGATCAAAATTGAAGAATATTTAATATGATCAGTGACTATTTAAACGCTCAAGAATTAATATAATAGCGCAAATTTTTCCTAAACTTTAAACTATCAACAATTTACTTTAAACTATGAAAACTCAACAATCATCTTCTTCATCCTTATCTGAGAGCCTGAAGTCTGGATTTGCGGCGGCTGTGATCTTTATCGAGATTATCATTGGGATTCTCATCTGGCACTTTGTACTTGGAAATCCTGCCAACTTCGTAGGTGGAGATCCGACCAACCACCCAATAGAAGGAAACTTCCTGGGCATTTTCTATAAAGGTGGCTACCTGGTGCCGCTCGCGATCGCGCTTTTGTTGATGGTTTTCACATTTGCTATCGAGCGTGCTTTTACCCTCAGCCGCGCTAAGGGCAAAGGTAACGTAAAGGCTTTCATTCAGCGCATTCGTCTGTTGGTAGCCGGTGGCAGCATCACGCAAGCTGTTGCTGAGTGCGACAAACAAAAAGGTTCTGTAGCCAACGTAGTGAAAGCCGGTTTGTTGAAATACAATGAGCTGTCAAACAACAGCAGCATCGAACTGGAGAAGAAGGTTACGATGATCCAGAAGGATATCGAAGAAACAACGCAGCTTGAAATGCCAATGCTGGAAAAGAACCTGGTGATTTTTGCAACGGTGGCTTCGGTTGCCACGCTGTTGGGTCTGCTGGGTACTGTATTGGGTATGATCAAGGCCTTCTCGTCGATGGCGCAGGCAGGTGCTCCTGACTCGGTAGGTCTGGCCACTGGTATCTCTGAGGCGCTTATCAATACGGCCCTTGGTGTAGGAACTTCAGCCCTTGCGATCATTTTCTATAACCTGTTCACCAGCAAGATCGACGCCCTGACACACGGTATTGACGAAGCTGGTTTCAGCATTGTGCAGAACTTCACTGCTACGCAACAAGGAAAGCACTAGTCCTTTAAACATTAACTAAATACTATAAGGTATGCCTAAATCAAAAGTACATAGAGTACCACCGTCGATGGATATGACGCCATTGGTGGATTTGGGGTTCCTGTTGGTAACATTCTTCATGCTGACAGCGACAGCCCGTCCCGACGAGCCAGTAACTGTTGATATGCCTTCGTCTGTTTCGGAGATTAAAATGCCGGAGACCGACATTATGTTGATCACCGTATCGAAAGACGGCAAGGTATATTTCACCCTGGACGGTAAATACACTCGCCAGGAGCTGTTGAGAAGCATGGGTGAGCGTTATGGCGTTAGCTTCTCCGATCAGGAGATATCCCGCTTTGCTGTAATGTCTACGTTCGGGCTGCCGATCGGCAACCTGAAAGAGTTTATCAACATGGGACCAGAGGAGCGTAAAAATGTGACGCAGCCGGGAATACCGGTGGACTCGGCGAACAATCAATTGAAAGATTGGATCATATTTTCGCGGATGGCCAACCAAAAGGTGCGCATTGCGATCAAGGGCGACTCGGACTCGAGCTACCCGATCGTGGAGAAAGTGGTCAATACACTGATTGACAATAAAGTCAACCGGTTCAACCTGATCACGAACATGGAAATGACTAAGAAACCTTCGTAACCATTAAATTCAAAAGAAGCAATGGCAGAAATACAACAAGGTGGTGGAGGTGGTAAGAAAGGCGGTAAAGTCCGGGCCAAGAAAATGTCGACCAAAATCGACATGACGCCAATGGTGGATTTGGCCTTCCTGTTGCTTACCTTCTTCATGCTGACCACGACGTTCAGCAAGCCTCAGACGATGGAGATTACCATGCCTGAGAAACCCAAAGAGGAGGACAAACTTCCCGAAGTGAACGAGAAGAAAGTAGTGACGCTGATCCTGGGCTCCAATGACAAAATCTATTGGTACCACGGCATCACAGACCCGAAACTGGAAGTGACTGACTTTTCAGCAAACGGTATCCGTAAAATATTGTTGAAGCAAGCCGCCGAAATTCCCGGTATGATCCTGTTGATCAAGCCTGGTGATGATTCGCGCTACAAAAACATGGTGGACATTCTCGACGAGATGAACATCACGAACATGCAGCGATACGCGTTGGTGAAGATAACGGACACGGATAAGGAGTTAGTAAAAGAATCGAATCTATGAAAGCAGAACAATTGACACCGCAGCGGTGGGAAGACATTGTCTTCGAATACCGCAACAAGGATTACGGAGCGTACGAGAACCGTCGTTCGTATTCCAAGCATGTCCTGCTGGCAGCGATTATTACATTGATTACGGCTGCGCTGGTATTGGCGTACCCGAAAATTGTAGAACTGTTCGAATCACAAAGCGATGAGGTTATACCCGTGCTGAAGACGGTAAAATATACCGATCTGGCACCGCCCCCGCCGATTCAGAACACACCGCCGCCCCCGCAGGTGAACATTCCGCCCCCGGTAAAAACCATCATTAAATATCTCCAGCCCAAGCTGACCGATAACGAAATCGTGGAAGAGAAAGAAATCCCTACGATCGAAGAAATAAAAGAAAACGAAGAAGGTTCGGAG
>NZ_JAHESE010000189.1 GCF_018598175.1 Dawidia cretensis | reverse complement strand
CTTCTTCCATAATGTCGATTTTGGAAACCCTTTACATACTCAATTTGGTAAGTTACCATTAACGGCTCCTGTGGCGATGCCTTCGAGGTTAAAAGAAAAGATTGTTTACGAAAGTCCAGAGTAATAGCTGTCGGGGTCATTATCAAATAATGACCCTGATTTATTTACTGTTCTTTACCTGCCAGACAAACTCATTTTTAAAGGACACAGTTTTCCCTACCTCAAACATATGATGGGCTTCAAAATCCTGATGTTGTAGCTCAGTTATGATT
>NZ_JAHESE010000188.1 GCF_018598175.1 Dawidia cretensis | reverse complement strand
CCCGTATATTATCCTGTTTGAGTTCTTCTCTCAAGCATTTTGATAATCCTAGCAATGCAAATTTTGAAATAGCATAAGATCCACCATTAGAATAAGCTTTTATACTGGCTATTGAGCATATATTAAATATATGTCCGGATCTTCTTTCCTTCATTATCTGAACAAGTCCACGAGTCGTATAATATGCACTATAAAGATTCGCATTTATCATGCTTTCAAGTGTTCCATCGGGCTCAGAAGCAATTTCTCCGGGCACAAAAAAGCCAGTATTATTA
>NZ_JAHESE010000187.1 GCF_018598175.1 Dawidia cretensis | reverse complement strand
ACCTTAATTTGTTAATAGAAAAATTGCCTGAAGATTATTTGAAATCAATCTTTTCTCAGTTAAAAATATTAGGTATTTCGGAAATAAAAGAATTAGGCAATCCTCTTGAACTAGAAAAGAAATTCAAATTTACAAAATCAATAAATAAATCAATTAAAAATTCACTTTGTCATAATAAAAGCTCTATCTATTTAAAAGGAGGAAGGCAAAACAATTTAAAGTATGTTGAGGTTACAATTCCAAAAAATCAAATAACTGTTATTACAGGTGTAAGT
>NZ_JAHESE010000186.1 GCF_018598175.1 Dawidia cretensis | reverse complement strand
GGCTACAATTGGGATAACCAAGACAATAACTGTAAAACTACTTACGATTATAGAATGGACTTTACATTAAAGGTGCCTGCTGGAATACACGTAATGGTAAGCACAATCAACGAGGGTGATATTACGGTTGAAAATGTTAAGGGAGTGGTGGATGCAAACAATATCAATGGAAGTATTAAGCTATCTGATTTAGTACGCGAAGCAGAGGCTAGCACAATCAATGGAGATGTTGATATTGAGTATGATAAGAACCCTGTTAAAGACTGTCGCTTCTATAC
>NZ_JAHESE010000185.1 GCF_018598175.1 Dawidia cretensis | reverse complement strand
GCCCAGACGTATCCGCGTTGGATGGACAGGGGTTCGCCAATTTTGAATTGTGAAGCGTATGGAGACGTTTCAAGTCCAGGAAACTCGACGAGTCTAGTCTTGGGGAACGTTATATTAAAGATGGACGACCATCTAATATTTTCAGTTTCAATGTTTCGGGTTTGAAGTGCAAGCTCAATACCTTCGTTTTCAACAGTTGCATCTAAGTTAGACAAAACTCCAGGAAACCCAGTCATCGCCGGTAGTTGATAATCAACAAGTTGGTTTGAGGATCTATT
>NZ_JAHESE010000184.1 GCF_018598175.1 Dawidia cretensis | reverse complement strand
ATGGTATAGAGTTGACCTTAAGCGGCACCGTGATGAGTAAGGCTAATTTCCAGTGGAAAATGGATCTTGCTGCCAGCCATGCGTCGAATAAAATGGAGAAATTCTCCGATGACATTTATAAAGTTAATTTCCGAACCTTTGCTCCGATTGGCGGTAGCGGCGCGCTTGGCGATGCCATCCGTACGTTCGAAGGCGGCGCCATCGGTACTTTCTACGGCAAACGCTTCGCCGGCTTTACAGAAGACGGTAAGTGGTTATTCTATAAACGCGATGGTAGCGTGG
>NZ_JAHESE010000183.1 GCF_018598175.1 Dawidia cretensis | reverse complement strand
CGATCTTTATGGGTATGAAGGACGAAGTGTATTCTTTCTTATCTGAAATTGTTCAGTCGCAGGACCCCTTTGTACAAATCGATACGTACCTGCGTAGGCTGGAGCCCTTTCAGACGAAGTATTTGTTTTTTAACCTGGATGTGTTGGAGATCTCGCGTAAGTATCCGGCGATTAAAGAGAAACTGGATGCGACGATTCTCCTGCGCAAGGAACAGATGACGCATTTCTTTAATCTCTTTGACGAAAGTGGGTATTTGCAGCCGGAGCCGAGTAAGGAATATTA
>NZ_JAHESE010000182.1 GCF_018598175.1 Dawidia cretensis | reverse complement strand
CCGCAAAACTTCGTAGCTGCCTGCGCAACCGTATCCTTACCTGTCCTCGTCGAAAACCAGTACCCTCCACCGTCCAATACCGGTCATTCTATACAACTATTGTAAAAAATCAACGATCGACCTTACAGGCCCCCCACACCCTCATTCCCCCCACCGTGTACGCCCCCGGGCCATCAATCGCATAGACCCAACGTATAAAATGTGGCCAAACCGTTGTATTTGCCCGTTAAGTAATCAATTTTCATACACGACCGTCCCGGTATAGTGTAGAATCAGCCCCGATTATAG
>NZ_JAHESE010000181.1 GCF_018598175.1 Dawidia cretensis | reverse complement strand
TCTTTAGCTGGACGCGTTATGACTTGGCAGTCACTGACCTAGTACTTTGCTTACCTTTGGCTTTGGACTTGGTAGCCTGCTGGTCGGCCATGTGTCGTAGGCAACGCTCTAACCTTTTTGCGGATGAGCTGAGGTGAACTCTAGAGGTGATGGCGGTGCGTATGTTGCCCGCTGCTCGCCATCCCCAGGCTGCTGTGGTGTTTCGCCCTGCGCCTGCCTGGGGACGCAGTACTTCTTGATGAAAGCTCGATTAGTAGGGGGCCTGATGCCCTTGCTGGAGGTTACAGG
>NZ_JAHESE010000180.1 GCF_018598175.1 Dawidia cretensis | reverse complement strand
GTATTACCGGTACTATCGCGGGGTTGCTGATCACATTGGTGTTTACCTTTCTTTTTCTGTTCAACAAAGAACGTTACGAGTCCTTTTTCCTGAAGTTATATAAGGATGAAGAGCCTGCTAAAGTAAAGACGATCGTTAACAAGATTACCACCGTTGCGCAGAAGTATCTCACGGGCCGCGTGATGTCCATCCTCACACTGGCTACACTCTATTCCATCGGCCTGTTGATCGTCGGTATTAAGAATGCCGTACTGTTAGCCGGTATCGCAGCGTTGCTGACGGTGGTACCA